>NZ_JBIWMK010000010.1:0-85708 GCF_044766605.1 Nocardiopsis sp. NPDC101807
CCCCGGGGGCCCCCCCCGCCCGGGGGGGGGGGGGGCGGGGGGGGGGGGGGGGGGCCCCCCCCGGCGGGCCCCCGGCCCCCCCCCCCCGGCCGGGGGGGGGGGGGCGGGGCCCGCGGAGGGGTTCGCGGCTGCGCGGAGACCACCCGATTTCCACGTCCGGTGGTGACAGCGCATACCGTAGTGGTGTGGCGAACGCGTTGAACTCCAAGACAGACCCCCGCGAACCAGGCGACGACGACGCTGAGAGGGCGCCCCTGCTGCGGGAACCCCGTGAGGGCCTGCCCGAGGTCACCGCCGACGCCGAGACCCTGGCCGGTGTGGTCGCGGCGCTCTCCGCCGGCACGGGCCCCGTGGCGGTGGACGCCGAGCGCGCCTCCGGCTACCGGTACGGGCAGCGGGCCTACCTCGTCCAGTTGCGCCGCAACGGCGCGGGGTCGGCGCTGATCGACCCCATCGCGTGTCCGGACCTGAGCGGGCTCGACGCGGCGGTCGGCGAGGCCGAGGTGGTGCTGCACGCCGCCCACCAGGACCTGCCGTGCCTGTCCGAGGTCAACCTCCGCCCCAAGCGGCTGTTCGACACCGAACTGGCCGGACGGCTCCTGGGCCACCCCAGGGTGGGCCTGGGCTTCATGGTGGAGCGGATGCTCGACATCCGGCTCGCCAAGGAGCACTCCGCGGTGGACTGGTCGCAGCGCCCCCTCCCCGAGGACTGGCTGCGGTACGCGGCCCTGGACGTGGAGATCCTCATCGAGCTCCGCGACTCCCTGGAGGTCGAGCTGGAGGAGACCGGCAAGATCGGCTGGGCCCGCGAGGAGTTCGCCGCGGTCCTGGCGGCTCCGCCCAAGGAGCCGCGGACCGACCCCTGGCGCCGCACCTCGGGCATCCACCGGGTGCGCAACCAGCGCGCCCTGGCCGCCGTGCGCGAGCTCTGGTACGAACGCGACCGCATCGCCCAGGAGCGGGACATCTCGCCCGGACGGGTGCTCCCGGACGCGGCGATCGTGGAGGCGGCGACGACGATGCCCCGTTCCACGACGGACCTGGCCAAGATCCGGCAGTTCGGGATCAAGCTCGCCCGCCGCTACCTGACGACGTGGATCAAGGCGGTCAACCGCGCGCGCGACATGGCGCAGGCCGACCTGCCCCGGCCCAACGCGCCCGGCGACGGCCCGCCGCCGGTGAACCGCTGGGCGGACCGGGCCCCCGAGGCCGCGCGCAGGCTGGAGGCCGCGCGGACCACGGTCACGGGCATCGCCGAGGACATCGTGATGCCGACGGAGAACCTGCTGCTGCCGGACACGGTCCGCCGGCTCGCCTGGGCGCCGCCGGAGACCGTGGACCCCGACGCCGTGGGGGCTTTCCTGCGCGAGCGCGGGGCACGCGAGTGGCAGGTGGGACTGACCGCGGAACCCCTGGCCACGGCCTTGCGGGACGCGGAGAAAAGCTAGCGTTTACCCGCTTCTCACCCAATCAATCCAAACGTGATGGAAGTCACCGACCCATAAGGGTGTCTGACGCCTGTTCCGTAGCCCCGTGTCCGATTAAGTTATAGAAACGTGCCTTGGAATATCAGGGCTTCTTGACCTCTTACGGGTGTGACGGCCGTCGGCTGCGAGGCCGCGGCTGCGCGATCAGGGAAATGTGGTGAGTCTGCTGTCGTTCTGGCGTGCGTTGCTGCGCGAGACCGGGTTGACGGGTGCGACCAGGACACGGTCCGCCGATTCCGCCAGCGCCGTACCCGCTCGCGAGGAACAATCCGTGACCCGTCCGGCCGAGACCCCCGTGCCGAGCCCGGCCCCCGTGGGCGGCGGGGGGTTCGAGACGCTCTCCCTGGCCGAGGAGCGGTCCGAGACCGCCCCGGACGGCGCCCCCGCGCCCACGTCGGGCATGCGGGCCGCGTCCCTGGAGCGCACCCTGCGCTCCCTCGTGGAGCGGCTGGGCACCGAGCACCCCGACACCATCACCGCGCGCAACAACCTGGCGACCAAGTACGCGCAGATGGGGCGCCGCCAGGCGGCGGTGCAGCAGTTCGAGCTGGCGCTGTCCGAGGCGGTCGCGGTCTTCGGCGACGAGCACCCGCGCACCGAGATCATCCGGGAGAACCTGGCCTGGGCCTTCGAGGACGCCGGACGCCCGGCGGACGCCTCCGGCCAGTGGGAGCTGCTGCTGCGTGAGCGCGAGCGCCAGTTCGGCGCCTCCGACGAGGACACCGTGGAGGCGCGCATGCGCCTGGCCGTCTGCTACCGGCGCAGCGGCCGCCTGGACGCGGCGGTCGCGCACTACCAGCGGGCGATCGAGGACGTGGCCTCGACCGAGCGGCGCGAGGAGCTGCGGCTGGGGCTGAGCGCGGCGCACAACATGTCCGGGCGCTACGACGAGGCGATCAACCAGCTCCGCATGGTCCTGGCCGCGCGGCGCCGCCGCCTGGGCAAGGGCCACCTGGACACCCTGGCGGTGCACCACCGGCTGGGCCGCGCCTACACGCAGGCGGGCCGCACCGACGAGGCCGTGGAGAGCCTGCGCGAGGCCTACCGGGTGGCGCTGAACTCCTCCGGCGACCCGGAGGTGCGGCGCCTGACCCTGCGGTTGCGCCGCGACCTGGCCGGCGCCTACAACGCGGCCGGGCGGCACCGCGAGGCCAACGCGCTGCTCTGACGGCGCGGGCGCGGCGGAACGCGAAGGGGTCCGATCGGGGCCGGGGTGGACCACCCCGGCCCCGACGCGTGTCCGCGCCCCGTCCCGGCCGCGGCCGCCGGAGGATCCGGGGCGGCGCGGAGCCTCGGCGCCCACCCCGCGGGCCCCTCCGCCGGGACCCGCCGCGGCCCGTCCCCGCGGCTCCGGCGCGCGCGGGAGCCGCGTCGCGCCGAGCGGCCGGTCGCGGGCCGGACCCGGTCCCAGGATGTCGCGAAGACGTCGGCCCCGCCGCTCGCACAATTTGTTACTGGCGAGTAGCATGGGCGCGACAAGTCCACTCACCCTTGGAGAAGGAGGGCCCATCGTGCCGCGAACTGCCCGCGATGTCGTGTTTGTCGACGGGGTCCGCACCCCGTTCGGCAAGTCAGGCAAGGGCCTCTACGCCGAGACGCGCGCCGACGACATGGTCGTCCGCGTCATCCGCGAACTGATGCGCCGCAACCCCGGCCTCCCGCCGGAGCGCGTCGACGAGGTCGCCATCGCCGCCACCACCCAGATCGGCGACCAGGGCCTCACGATCGGGCGCACCGCCGCGATCCTCGCCGGGCTGCCGCGCAGCGTCCCCGGCTACTCCGTCGACCGCATGTGCGCGGGAGCGCTCACCGCCGTCACCACCTCGGGCGCGGGCATCGCCTTCGGCGCCTACGACGTGGTGATCGCGGGCGGCGTGGAGCACATGGGCCGCCACCCCATGGGTGAGGGGGTCGACCCCAACCCGCGGATCGTCTCCGAGAAGCTGGTCGACCCGTCCGCGCTGGTCATGGGCAACACGGCCGAGAACCTGCACGACCGGTTCCCGAGCATCACCAAGGAGCGCGCCGACGCCTACGCGGTGCGCAGCCAGGAGAAGGTCGCCAAGGCCTACGCCGACGGCAAGATCCAGCCCGACCTGGTCGAGATGCTGGTCCGCTCCCTGGAGAAGGGCTACGGCCTGGCCACCCGGGACGAGCCCCCGCGCCCCGGCACGACCATGGAGTCGCTCGCCGGCCTCAAGACCCCGTTCCGCTCGCACGGCAACGTGACCCCCGGCAACGCCGCAGGCCTCAACGACGGCGCCACCGGAGCCCTGCTGGCCGCGGAGGACGTCGCCGAGGAGCTGGGGCTGGACTCCCGCATGCGCCTGGTCGACTTCTCCTTCACCGGTGTCGAGCCCGAGGTCATGGGCGTGGGCCCCGTCCCCGCGACCGAGAAGCTGTTCGCCCGCCAGGGCATCTCGATCGACGACATCGGCCTCATCGAGATCAACGAGGCCTTCGCCGTCCAGGTGCTCGCCTTCCTGGAGCACTTCGGCCTCGCCGACGACGACGCCCGCGTCAACCCGTGGGGCGGCGCCATCGCCGTCGGGCACCCGCTCGCCTCGTCCGGCGTGCGCCTGATGATGCAGCTCGCGCGCCAGTTCGCCGAGCGCCCCGACGTCCGGTACGGCCTCACCACCATGTGCGTCGGCCTCGGCATGGGCGGGACCATCCTGTGGGAGAACACCAACTACGAGGGGGGCAAGTGAGCAACGCGATCGAGCAGGCGAGGGAACTGTTCAAGGACGAGGTCGTCACCAACGCGATCTCCCGCGACGTCGAGCTCCCCTACGGCGCGGGCACGGCCGTCCTGATCACCCTGGACAACGGGCACGACCACACCAAGCCCAACACCTTCGGCCCCGGCGGGCTCCTCGGCCTGGACGCCGCGATCGAGGCCGCCCGTGCGCGCACCGACATCGCGGCCGTGGCCGTCACGGGCAAGCCGTTCATCTTCGCCGTCGGCGCGGACCTGACCGGCGTCCCGGCGATCCGGACCCGCGAACAGGCCCTGGCCATCGGCAAGCTGGGACACGACGTGTTCCGCAAGCTCGGCGAGCTGGACGTGCCCACCTTCGCCCTGGTCAACGGCGCTGCCATGGGCGGCGGCGTCGAGGTGGCGCTGCACTGCACCTACCGCACCATCTCCTCCGGCGTGCCGGCGCTCTCGCTGCCCGAGACCTTCCTCGGCCTGGTGCCCGGCTGGGGCGGCACGTACCTGCTGCCCCGCCTGATCGGCGCCGAGAAGGCCCTCAAGGTCATCATCGACAACCCGCTCGCCCAGAACAAGATGCTCAAGGGCACGCAGGCCTTCGAGATGGGCATCGCCGACGCGATGTTCGACCCCGCCGACTTCGTCGAGGAGTCCCTGCGCTGGGCCGCGAAGGTCGTCAAGGGCGACGTCGTCGTGGAGCGCCCCGAGGTCGACGAGGGCGAGGCCTGGGACAACGCGGTCAACATGTCCCGCTTCACCGTCGAGGGCAAGCTGCACGGCGCCGCCCCGGCCCCGGCCCGCGCCGTCGAGCTCGTCGCCGAGGCCAGGAACCGCACGCGTGACGAGGGCTTCGCCGCCGAGGACGAGGCGCTCGCCGACCTCATCATGAGTGACGAGCTCAAGGCCGGCCTGTACGCGTTCGACCTGGTGCAGAAGCGCGCCAAGCGCCCCGCCGGCGCACCGGACAAGTCGCTCGCCCGCAAGGTCACCAAGGTCGGCGTCGTCGGCGCCGGGCTGATGGCCGGACAGCTGGCGCTGCTGTTCGCCCGCCGCCTCGACGTCCCCATCGTCATGACCGACCTGGACCAGTCGCGCCTGGACAAGGGCGTCGCCTACGTCCACGGCGAGGTCGACAAGCTCCTGAAGAAGGGCCGGATCGGCAACGACAAGGCCAACCACCTCAAGGCCCTGGTCAGCGGCTCGCTGACCAAGGACGCGTTCGCGGACGCCGACTTCGTCATCGAGGCCGTGTTCGAGAACATGGAGGTCAAGCAGCAGGTGTTCGCCGAGGTGGAGGCGGTGGTCTCCCCCGAGGCGATCCTCGCGACCAACACCTCCTCGCTGTCGATCACCGAGATGGCCTCCGGGCTGCGCCACCCCGAGCGGGTCGTGGGCTTCCACTTCTTCAACCCGGTCGCCGTCCTGCCGCTGCTGGAGATCGTCCGCGGCGAGAAGACCGACGACGCCTCCCTGGCCACGGCGTTCGCCACGGCCCGGAAGCTGAAGAAGACCGCCGTCCTGTGCAAGGACGCCCCGGCGTTCGTGGTCAACCGCCTGCTCACCCTGTTCATGGGCGAGGTCCTGAGGGCCGTGGGCGAGGGCACCGAGCCCGAGGTCGCCGACCGCGCGGTCGCGCCCCTGGGCCTGCCGATGTCGCCGCTCCTGCTGCTCCAGCTGGTCGGCCCCGCGGTCGCCCTGCACGTGTCCGAGACCCTGCACGAGGCGTTCCCCGAGCGCTTCGCGGTCTCCGCCGAACTGGCCGAGATCGTCAAGGCGGGCAAGACGGCGATCTTCGCACCGGACTTCACCATCGACCCCGAGGTGAGGGAGCTGTTCACCGGCGGCGACAAGCCGTCCGAGGAGAGCGAGATCCTGGACCGGGCGCTGCGCGCGATGGCCCGGGAGGTCCGGCTGATGCTGGACGAGGGTGTCGTGGCCGAGGCCGCCGACATCGACCTGTGCCTGATCACCGGCGCGGGCTGGCCGTTCCACACCGGCGGCATCACGCCGTACCTGGACAAGGTCGGCGTGTCCGAGGCCGTGAACGGCAAGCGGTTCCACGAGGGCGCCCCCAAGGCGTTCTGACCGAGGAGCGCCGCCGGGCGCGGACGGGCCCGGCCACCCCTGCGGGAACAGCGGGGGCGGCCGGGCCCTTTCGCGTTCCCGGGGCCGCGAAATCGCACTTCACAGACATTTCGACTACTCGAACATACCGACCGGTAGCCCTGTGTAATGTCTGCCTCGTGGCAATCTCCCCTGAGCACCAGATATACGCCGAGTTGTTCGCCGACGCGCCCGACATGGCCGTCGGCTTCCTGCGCGACCTCGGCGTGAACGTCCCCGACTACGAACGGAGCGAGGTCACCTCGTGCGACCTCGGCCACGTCGATCCCGTGGAGCGCCGTTCCGACGTCGCGATCATGCTGCGCGGCCCCGGCCCGGACGACCCCCACGACCACCTGATGGGCATCGTCGTGGAGGTCCAGCGCGATCAGAAGGAGCGCAAACGCTTCACCTGGCCCGAATACGTGGCCAGCCTGCGGTCCAGGCACGAGTGCCCGGTCATGCTCCTGGTGGTCTGCCCCCGGCAGTCCGTGGCCGACTGGTACGCCGAACCGATCCACCTGGGCCATCCCGGCTTCGCCCTCCACCCCCTCGTGGTGGGTCCGGGCGACATCCCCGTCGTCACCGACCCCGGGACGGTCGCCCTCTCACCGACCCTGGGAGTGCTGTCGGCGGCGGCTCACGGGCATCTCAAGAAGGACGTCCTGGACGCGCTGCACACCGGCCTGGAATCGATCGACCAGGACAGGGCCGCGAAGTACATTGGATTCGCGCTGCACCTGCTCACCGACACCGATGGACAGAAGACTCTGGAGTCGCTCATGATGGCGGACACCTTCGAATACACCAGCGCCTGGACCGAGAGCCTCAGGGCCGAGGGCGAGGCCAGGGGGGAGGCCAAGGCCATCCTCCGCTTCCTGGCCACGCGCGGGATCGAGGTTCCGGAGTCGGCGCGCGAACGCATCAGCGCCTGCCGCGACCACGAGGAACTCGGCACCTGGCTCGACCGGGCCGCCGCCATCACCCACATCGACGAGCTGTTCGACGAGTGACCTGAGCCCGGGGCGGGCCCGGGCGCCGCGGCGCCCGGGCCCGCGGCCGTTCAGCGGACGGTGGCCGCCCGGAGCGGCCCCGCGGGCAGCGTCCCCTGCTGCCGGTACCAGGCGCCCGTCGCGGCGACGGTCTCGGCGACGGAGCGGAACTCCACGCCCAGGTCCCGCTCGGCCAGGCCCGAGGTGATGTGCCGGTCCTCGCCCTCGCGCAGGACCCGCACCCCGGCGCGGGTCGCCGTCGGCTCGCCGCCGCCTAGGCGGGCCTGGAGCTCCATGAGCGACGCCGCGGCCAGCGCCAGCCCGGCCGGGACCGCCCGGGGCGGGCGCACGCCCGTCTCGGTGGCGACCGCCCCGGTCAGCCCCGGCACGGACCGCTTGACCCCGGCCACCACGTAGCGGTCGTGCCGGCCCACGCGGGCGGCTGCCACGCAGGCGAAGGCCACATCGCGGGCGTCCACCACGTAGTTGGACAGCCTGGGCACCGCCTTGACCGCCCCCCTGGCCACGCCGAGGAAGAGGCGCCCCGAGGAGGTGGGGCCGGCGTCGCCGGGCCCCCACATCCACCCCGGCAGGACCACCGAGACGCGGGTGGAGCCCGTCCGCCCCGATCGGATCATCTCGTCCACGGCCCGCTCGGCGCGGACCTTGCTGGAGGGGTAGCACTCCGAGACCCGCAGCCCCGCGTACTTCTCCGGGGGCGGGGTCGACTCGTCGGCGGGCTGTTCGGGCCCGCGCAGCGCCAGCGTGTTGATGGAGCTGGTGTGGACGAACACCGGCACCCCCGCCTCGGCCGCCGCGGCCAGGACCTGGCGGGTCCCGGTGACGTTGACCCGCTCCAGGGGCTCGGTGAGGGAGGGGTCCTGGAAGTACTCGCGGAAGTAGGCGGCGGTGTGGAAGACCTCGTCCACCCCCGCGAAGAGGGCCCGGTAGGAGTCGGGGTCGGTGACATCGCCCGGGGCCAGGCGCAGGCGGGGATCGGCGGGGAGTAGCGTACGGGCGCGGTCCGGGTCGCGGACCAGGGCGACGACCTCCTGTCCCTGCTTCAGCAGAAGTCGCACGATGTTGCTGCCCAGGAGCCCGGTCGCGCCGGTGACCAGGGCCCTCTCCCTGGTGGGGAGCGGTGTGGTGTGGGTGTCCGCCATGGTTTCACATCCCAAATATTATATAGTTGATCTATAATCATTACTCGTGATTATTTATGGAGTGAGGGTGACCGAGTTATGGAGAACGCGGCCGAGTGGGACACCCCCCTGTGGCACACGACCGGTTTCCGGCTGATCAAGCTGGGCGAACTGGTCCAGGCGACCACCGCGTCGATCTTCGGACCCCAGCAGATCTCCTCGCGCGAGTTCCACGTCCTGTCCGCGGCGGCGTCGATGTCCAACCCCTCCCAGAAGGAGCTGAGCCGGGTCCTGGGCGTGGATCCCAACGTGATGGTGGGGCTCGTCGACAGGTTGGAGGAGCAGGGGCTCGCCGTGCGGGAGCGCAACCCCCGGGACCGGCGGCGCTACATCGTGACGACGACGGAGAAGGCGGCACGCCTCCTGGAGGAGGCCCGCGAGACCGTCGCCGAGGCGGAGTCGGAGTTCTTCGCCACGCTGTCGGAACAGGAGGTCAGGACCCTGCACGAGCTGGCGGGGCGCCTGCTCGCCACCCATCCCCGGGTGACCAAGCAGGAGTAGCCGGGAGGGTTCGTGTGTCGGGGGGCCCCCGCGGCCCCCCCCCCCCCCCGCCGCCCCCCGCGGGGCGCCCCCCCCCCCCCGGGCCCCCCCCCGCCCCCGGGGGGGGGGGGGGGGGGGGGGGGGGCCCGCGCGCCCCCCCCGACACACCGGGCGTCCTACTCGGAGATCCCGAAGCGCGCGTGCACGCGCTTCAGCGGGGCCGGCGCCCACCAGTTGGCGCGGCCGGCCAGCCGCATGAACACCGGTACCAGCACGCCGCGGATGAGGGTGGCGTCCACCAGGATCACCACCGCCATGCCGATGCCGAGCATCATCAGGTAGAGGACGTCGGAGACGGCGTAGGTGGCGAAGGACGCGGCGAGGATGACCGCCGCCGCCGTGACCAGCGGGCCGCTGCGCTGGAGCCCGGCCGCGACCGCCCTGGTGTTGTCGCCGGTCAGGTCGTACTCCTCCTTGATCCGGGACATCATGAACACCTCGTAGTCCATCGACAATCCGAACGCGATGCAGAACATCAGGATCGGGAACGTCGTCTCCAGCGTGCCGTTGGCGGTGAAGCCCAGGACCCCGGACAGATTCCCCTCCTGGAAGATCCACACCAGGACCCCGAACATCACCGCGAGGCTGAGCACGTTGAGCACGATCGCCTTGGCGGGCAGCAGGATGCTCCCGGTCATCAGGAAGAGGATGACGAAGGTGATCGCGAGGATGAGCCCGAACACCAGCGGGACCTGGCCCAGCAGGGCCTCGCGGAAGTCGGTCAGGTCGGCCGGGTAGCCGCCGATCTGCGTGTCCCCGGGGGCGGGCACGTCCCGGATCCGCTCGATCAGGTCCTCGACGTCGGTGAGGGCGTCGGAGCTGGGCACCACGGAGAACCAGGTGGCCTCGGCCGAGCCGAACCTCTCGTCGGCCCCGGGCTCGGGCCCCGCGGCCGCTTGGCCGCCCGCGTAGCGGCCCGTGAGCGCGTCCACCTGGTAGACGCCCTCCACCTGCGACAGGGCCTGCGCGTACTCGCCGAGGGCGGCCGTGTCGGCCCCTCCGGGCGTGTCCACCAGGACCTGCACCGCGTCCATCTCCTCCTGGACGAAGTTGGTCTCGATCTGGTCCTGGACGTCGCGGCTGGAGTTGCCCTGGGGCAGCACGCGGGCGTCGGGCAGACCGAAGTCGAGCCCCGTGGCCGGGGCCGCCAGGAGGAGCACCAGGCCCAGCGCGGGCAGGCCCCACAGGATCGGCCGGCGCATCATCCTCAGGGCGGTGGAGTGCCACCACCCGCTGTCGGGGTCCGGCTCGCGCTTGGGGCGCACGCGGTGCCCGACCTTGGCGAGCGCGGCGGGCAGGATGACCAGCGCCGCGAAGACCGAGGTCACCACGGCCCCCACGCCCGAGTAGGCGAAGGACTGGAGGAAGGGGAACGGGAAGAGCATGAGGCAGGAGAGCGCGACCGCGACGGTCAGTCCGCTGAAGAAGACGGTGCGCCCGGCCTTGGCCACCGCCAGCGTGACCGCCTCGGGGACCTCCCGCCCCCTGGCGAGCTCCTCGCGGAAGCGGTTGATGACGAACAGGCTGTAGTCGACGCCGAGCCCCACGCCCATGACCAGCGTGAGGTTGGCGGCGAAGGTGGACACGTCGGTGAAGTAGGTGACGCCGCGCAGCAGCGCGAGCGTGGCGATCACCGAGAAGAGGCCCATGCCCAGGGTCAGCGCGGCGACGGAGACCCGGCGGTAGATCAGGAGCAGCAGGACGAACACCAGCGGGAAGATGATCACCTCGGCGCGGATGAAGTCGGCCTGCGCCTGCTGGGCGGCCTGGCGGAAGATCTCGTCGCCGCCGCCCACCTCCACGCGCAGGACCTCGTCGTCGCGGGTGAACTCCGGGGAGATCTCACCGAGCGCCGTGCGCGCCTCGGTGACGGTCCCCTCCATGCGGACGGTGATCAGCGCCTGGGACCCGTCCTCGGAGCGCATCGCCGGGGAGTCGCCCCGGCCCCAGTAGGACGCGGTCTCGGCGACCTCCTCGCGGGAGGCCAGGTCCCGCTCCAGCGCGGTCGCCGCCTGCACGACCTCCGGGGCGTCCACGTCGCCGCCCTGGGCGGTGACCAGGAGCAGGAAGTGGTGCTTGCCGGTGCCGAAGCCGTCCTCCAGCAGCTGCTCGACCCGCTCCGACTCCGAGCCCGGGCTCTCGAAGCGGCTGAGGAGCAGGCGGTCCATGGTCCCGGCCGCCAGGACCAGGCTGACCAGGGCCAGCGCGATGCAGGCCAGGATCACCCGGCCGGGGCGCCGGGCCAGTCCCTCCCCGAGCCGGGTCAGGAACGGGGGGCGCCCCGGCGGGGCCCCTTCTGTGCTCGGCGGTGAGGTTGTCGTCGGTGACGAGGCCATCGTGTGTGTTCGCCTTCCAGGGTCAGGAGGTGGGGGCGTGCCGCTCCAACCACGCGGCAGCCGTCTCGTACAGGTGCTCGGATCCGGCGTCGACCGTCACGAAGTGGCCGGCGTCGTCCAGGGTCGTGGCGGTGACGTCGGGGCTGGAGGTGAACAGCCCGGGATAGCCCTCGACCCCCTGGCGGAGGACGTCGTGGGCGCCGAAGACCAGGTGGACGGGGACGTCGATCCCCCCGACCAGGTCCAGGTCGTAGAGGATCGCCATGGGCTCGGAGATCATGACGCCGCAGGGGTTGCGGCTCCAGTGCTCCTCCACCTCGGCGACCACGGCGGGGTCGGCGCCGGATCCGAGCCCCCCTTCGCGGAAGTCCTCCAGGGTGGGGTCGAAGTGGACGTAGCCGCGGGGGTCGCCCGGTTCGGCGTGCTCCTCGCCGCCCTCCAGGCAGGTCTGGTAGGCGGTGAGGAAGCGCCGGTTGGTGTCGTCGGTGATGCCCACGGCCGCCCACCCGGTCAGGAGCAGGCCGTCCACGTCGCCGAAGGAGACGGAGGCGGTCTCGGCGACCAGGGCGCCGCTGGAGTGGCCGCCCATGACCACGGTGTCGAAGGCGGCGGGCTCGCCCCCCTCCACCCCGTACTCGCCCTCGCGGAGCTGCCCGACCACCTGGTTCGCGATGTCGGCGTGGGCCCCGCTGCAGCTGGCGAAGCCGTCGGGGATGTCGCTGGACCCGTAGCCGAGGCGGTCGATGGTGACCGAGGCGTGGCCGCGGGCGGCCAGCTCGTTGACGTAGTTGCGCCCCTCGACGTCCAGCCGCCAGATCCACTCGCCCGTGTTGGTGCCGTGGACCAGCAGGGTCACGGCCGGGGCCTCGGCCTCCAGGACCTCGGCCGGCGCGGTGAGGTGGCCGCGCACGGTGTACTCCTCACCATCGGCGGAGCACTGGCCGCGGGTGCGGTTGACGTTGTCGACCGTGAACTCCACGGGGAGGTCCACCACCCCCTCGGGGAGTTCGGCGGGGGCGGCGGGCACGGCGGCGCCCGCCGCACCGGGAGCCCCCGCGTGCGGGGCCGCGGACGCGGCCCCGGGGAGGGGACCGTGGCCCCCGGGGGCCGCTGCCGTGGTGGCCGCGACGGTGAGGGCCGCGGCGACGGCGGCCGCCAGGCGGGCGGCGCGCCCGAGGGTGCGGGTCATGTGCGCTCCTTGGCGTGCGTGGGCGCCGGTCGGGCGGCGGGGTCCCGTGGGGTTCACCGGTCCTCCAGCCATGCGGCGAGGTCCTCGCGCAGGGCGGCGGCGCCCGGTTCGAGGACGAGGTAGTGGCCGGCGCCGGCGACCGTGACGGTCTCGCTCTCCGGAGCCCCGGTGAAGAGCGCGGCGTGCGAGGCCCCCTCGCCGACCCGGGTGTCGTCCTCGGCGAAGGCGAAGAGGACGGGGACGTCGATGCGGTCCACCCGGCGCATGTCGGTGGACAGCGCCTCGACCTGGGTGCCGAGGTCCCCGCAGGGGGTGCGGTCCTGGAGGGTCGCGGCGAGCGCGGCGGCCGGCGTGGAGGTGTCGTGGAAGTTGGCCCTGGTGAAGGACGTGTCGCCGACGTCGACGTAGGTGTATCCGGCGGGGTCGTCCCCGTCCGGGTCGGGCGGACCCGCGCCGGCGTCGGCGGGGACCCCTCCCTGCATGCAGGAGGCCAGGCCGCCGAAGAAGCGGGCGTTGGCGCGGTCGGTGACGCCGGTCCCGCTCCAGGCCATCAGGACCAGGGCGTCGGGCGCCCCGGCCCCGTCGAAGGAGTAGGCGGTGATCTGAGCGATCTGGGCGCCGCTGTGGTGCCCGGCCAGGGTGACCCGGTCGAAGGCCGGGACGCCGCCGTCCAGCGCCGAGGGGTCCCCGACCGTGTAGTCGCCCTCGCGGACCTGGGCGATGACCTGCGACGCCATGTCGGCCTGGCTCCCCAGGCACAGGGCCATGCCGTCGGGGCGGTCGCTGGCGCCGTAGCCGAGCCGGTCCAGTGTGAGGGAGGCCTGGCCCAGCAGGGCCATCTCCTCCGCGTGGTGGAGTCCGGGCCCGTCCATGCGCCAGAACCACTCCCCCGCGGCCTGTCCGTGCTGGTAGACGGTGACGGCGGGTTCCTCCTGCGCGAGCACCGCCGCCGGTGCGGTCAGGTGCCCCCGGAGGGTGTACTCGCCGCCGTCGCTGTTGCACGGCAGCCGGGAGTCGTTGCCGTTGGTGACGGTGAAGGAGACGGAGACGTCGACGATGCCGGCGTCGGCCATCCGCCGCGCGGTGGCCTCGGCCCGCTCCTCCGCCGTGGGCACGGGCGCCGCCGAGGGCCCGGAGCCGCCCGCGGGCAGCAGCACGAGCACGGCGGCGGCCACGGCGGCGGCGCCGGCCCCGGCGATCAGGGCCTTCCTAGTCCCGGACATGGGCCACCTCGGTGTTCTTCCTGTCGGGCTCCGCGACCGGGGCGGGCGCGGGGCCCTCCTCCGGGGTCCCGGGGCGGCCGGTCGTGGTGTCGGGGCGGGCGGCCCCGGCGTCCGGGTCCTCCCCGCCGGGCCCGTGCGGGCGGACGGGCTCGGCCGCGCCCTCGCCGAGGGTCGCGTCGAAGGCCCGGTGGAAGCGGCGCAGCGGCTCGGGGGCCCACCAGGTGGCCCGCCCGGTCATGCGCAGCACCGAGGGCACCAGGAAGCAGCGCACGACGGTGGCGTCGACGACCACCGCCAGGGCCACGCCCCAGCCGAGCATCATCGTGTTGGTGACGCGGGAGGCGCCGATGGCGAACAGGACGACGGCCAGGGTGACGGCCGCCGCGGTGATGATGCCGCCGGTGCGCCGGAGGCCGAGTTCGACGGCGGCGCGGTGGTCGCCCACCCGGTCGTACTCCTCGCGCATCCTGGACATCAGGAACACGCCGTAGTCCATGGACAGGCCGAAGGCGATGCAGAACATGAGGACGGGCAGGGCGGTGTCGATGAACCCGGTGGGGGTGAAGCCCAGCGGCCCGCTCAGGTTGCCGTCCTGGAAGATCCAGACCACCGCGCCGAACATGGCGGTGAGGCTGAGCGCGTTGAAGAGCACGGACAGCAGCGGCAGGACCAGGCTGCCGGTGAGCAGGTAGACGAGGACGAGCATGCTCGCGACGACGGCCGTCAGCGCGAGCGGGATCTGCTCGGCGATCGCGGCCTGCGCGTCCACGACGGCGGCGGCCTGGCCGGAGACGGACGTCTCCAGCGGAGTTTCGACCGCGCGGATGGCGCGGACCAGGTCCTGGCTCTGGGGGGAGATGTCCTCCACCCCGGGGTCGGGCATCACCTGGAGGTAGGCGAGGTCGTCGGACTCGCGCAGGGCGTCCACGGGGGTGCGGGCCCGGGTGTTGGCGCCGTCGGAGTACACGCCCAGGGGCGAGCGGACCTCGTCGACGTCGTCCAGGGACGACAGGGCGGAGGCGTAGGCGTCGAGGGCGTCGGCGTCGGTGTCCTGCGGGGGGCTGTGGACGAGCACGTCGACCGCTCCGGTCGCGGTCGAGCTGAAATCGTCGCGGATGACGTCCATGACCTGGCGCGACTCGGTTCCGGCCGGCAGCTGGCGGTCGTCGGCCATGCCGAACTCCACCCGGAGGAAGGGCAGCCCGGCGGCGACCAGGACGACGAGCGCCACGGAGGCGAAGACGGGGGCGCGGTGCATGACGAGGCGGGTGAGCCGCCGCCAGCGCCGGTCGGCGGCGTCCTCCGGGGAGAGGGGTTCGGCCGCGCCGGTGCGGCGGCGGAGCAGTCGGCGCGGGTCCAGGGAGTTGACGCGGTGGCCGAGGAGGGTGAGCAGGGCCGGGAGCACCACCAGTGAGGCGAGGGCCGCCAGCGCCACCACCGTCACGCCCGCGTAGGCGAAGGAGCGCAGGAAGTAGAGCGGGAAGAGCAGCATCGCGGCCAGGGCGGCGGAGATCGCCAGCGCGGAGAAGACCACCGTGCGCCCGGCCGTGCGGACGGTGACGGCGGTGGCCGTGGGCGGGTCGGCCCCGGCGGCCAGCTCGGCCCGGAACCGGCGCACCATGAGCAGGGCGTAGTCGATCGACAGGCCCAGCCCGAGGGCGATGGTGAGGCTCTGGGCGAAGACCGACACGTCGGTGAACCCGGCGATCACGTAGAGGGCGGCGTTGGTCCCGATGACGGCGACCACGCCGACCAGCAGGGGGAGGACCGCCGAGACGACGCTGCCGTAGACCCACACCAGGATGAGCAGGGTCAGGGGGAGGGCGATCAGCTCCGAGCGCAGGAGGTCCTCGGCGATGGTCGACTCGATGTCGTTCAGTACGGCGGTCTGCCCGCCGACACCGACGGTGAGGGGGCCGTGCTCCCCTCCGTAGGCCTCCGCGATCGCGGCGACGGCGGGGCCCGCCTCGTCCTCCGTGCCGCTCACGTGGGCGGCGATGAGGGCGCGGGAGCCGTCGTCGGACTTGAGCTCCTCGGAGCCGGTCTGCCAGTAGGAGGTGACGCCGGCGACGGCGTCCTCGTAGGCCAGCCCCTCGGCCAGTCCGAGCGCCCGGCTGGCGACCTCGCGGTCGTCCACCCCCGCCTCGGCCTCGACCAGGAGGATCAGGTTGGGCCGGCTGTCGGGGAAGTGCTCTTCCAGGACGTCGCCCGCCAGGGCGGACTCGGAGAGGGGGTCCTCGGTGCCCTGTCCCGCACGGAGCCGGTCCGCGACCCCCGAGCCCAGGACCACGGCCCCGGCCACGGCCAGCAGGGCGGCGAACAGCACCCACCAGGGTCTGCGCGTGGTCAGCCCGGTCAACGCGTCGAGCATCGTGCCACCCCCGTTCGTCTTGTGCGCGCGGGACGGCCGGCGGCGGTCGGAAGGCTCCGACCGCCACGGCGCGTACCGTCGTCGCCACAGTATCGTATAAGCATGCGACGATCATTCACCTAAACAATAGGGTTCACATATCGTTTACTCGGGGGAGCGCTGAACCTGCGGCAGCGGCGCGGCGTCGAGGAAGTCCCCCGCCCGCCAGCCGGGGTCCAGGACGGAGACCGACGCGACCACCGCGTCCGGGCGCACGTGCACCACCCACTCGCCCCCGGCCCCGCCCCTCGGGGGCCCGTCCCACCGCGCCACGTCGTGGGCCGCGGGGTCGGGCGCCGCTCCGTCGCGGCCGGTCAGCAGGAGCACGTCCACGTCCTCGGGGACCGCGCGCCTCAGCTCGGCCGCCGCGTCGGCGGCCCTCCGGGAGGAACCGCCGACCAGCAGCGCCTGCCGCCCGGAGGCGAGGTAGTCGTGCAGGCTCTCGGCCTTGGTCCCGGCCGCGGGGACGAGCGGCGCGTCGCCGATCCGCCGGCCCGGGACCGCGTTCCCCACCGCCTCGCGCTCCCGCCAGCCGGGCGGGGGCGCGGTGACGGCGGGGCTCTCCCGCAGGTCCGGGGAGATCTGGGCCAACTGCGGCACCAGCCGCTTCTCCAGCAGGCCCGACGCCGAGAGCGTGCGCATGAGCGTGTCGCGGAACAGGCGCGCCAGGGGCGCCCGCACCATCCACGTGCGGGTCTGCTGGTCCGCGCTGCGCACCACCGCCCGGGCGGTGGGCCGGCGTTCGAGCGGGTAGCTGTCCAGCAGCCCCTCCGGGGCGCCCCGGAGCACGGAGGCCAGTTTCCAGCCCAGGTCGAAACCGTCCTGGATGCCGGTGTTGAGGCCCTGGCCCCCCGCCGGACTGTGCAGGTGGGCCGCGTCCCCGGCGATGAGCACGCGCCCGCGCCGGAACTCGCGCGCCACCCGGGCGTGGACCCGGAAACGGCTGCGCCACCACACGCTCTCGATGCGCATCCCCGCGGGCCCCCGCTCGGCGAGCAGCCGGGCGAGCAGTTCGTCGCCGGGCGGCTCGGCGTCCCCGTCCGGGGCGATGTCGAAAAACACCCGGTGCCCGCCGCCCGGCAGCGGCACGATGACCAGCACCCCGTCGGGGGTGAGGTGGTACTGGGCCTCCTTCTCGGGAACGGGGCCGCTCACCACCCCGTCGCTGAGCAGGAACACGCGGTCGTAGGTGTCGCCCTCGAAGGCCACGCCGAGCGACTCGCGGACCGCGCTGCGGCTGCCGTCCGCGGCCACCACCCAGGCCGCGGAGACCTCCTCCCGGCCGTCCGGGTCCCCGGAGGGGCCGAGGACGACCCGCACCCCCTCCCCCTCCGGGGTCGCCGAGTGGACCTGGGTGGACCACTCGACGGACCCGCCGAGTTCGAGGAGGCGGTCGTGGAGCGCCTGCTCGGTGCCGGGCTGGGGCAGGCAGACCGGGCCGGGGAAGGCGGTCCCCTCCAGAGCCCCGAAGCGCACCCCGCCGATCCTGCGGCCTCCGGAGAAGTAGGACGCCGACGCCAGCGGGAGGGATTGGCCGATCACCCTCTCGTGGACGCCGAGCCTGCGCAGGACCTCCAGGGCCCCGCTCCACAGGATGAGCGCCTTGGGCTCCTCGGCGACGCCCGCGCGGCGTTCGACCACGCGGCAGGGCACGCCGTTCTGGAGCAGGGTGCACGCGGCGGCGAGCCCGGTGGGACCGGCGCCGACCACCAGCACCTGCGGGCGCTGACCGGAGGCGCTCACAGGACCCCCTCCGCCGCTCGCCGCGGCTCGCCCGCCGCGTCCAGGAGCGCGGTCACGTCGGCGATCGCCTGGGCGTTGTCGCGGAAGCGGACCGTGGCCATGCCCATCCTGGCCGCGGGCTCCAGGTTCGCCTCCAGGTCGTCCACGAAGAGGCAGCGCTCGGGCGGCAGGTCCAGCCGCGCGAGGAGGCGCTCGTAGATCTCGGCGTCGGGCTTGCGCACGCCCTCGTGCGCGGAGTTCACGACGACCTCGAAGAGCTCGTCGGCGGGCACGGTGGCCCGCCACAGCTCTTCCCACTCGATGACGTTGTTGGTGAGCAGGGCGACGCGGTAGCCGTCCCCGCCCAGCCGGCCCAGGAAATCGGCGAACTCCCGGTTCCCGGTGCGCCCGGCGAACCAGGTCTCGCCGAAGGTCCGGCCCTCGGGCAGCGCCCAACCCCCCTCGGGGAGCTCGGCGGTGACCTGCGAGACGAGGTCCGCCTCCGTGATGGCGCCGACCTCCAGCAGTGCCATGGGGTCGGCGCCGTTGCGCTCGGCGGCGGCCCCCATCGCGGTGAGGACGGCGTCGGGGGTCAGCCCGGCGGCCCCGGCGAAGTGCTCCAGGGTCTCGATGAGCGGGTTGGTGAGCACGCCGCCGTAGTCGCAGACGACGGCCTCGATGCGCTTCAGGACCACTGCGCCACCTCGATCCGGAAGGTGCTGCCCGTGACGCCCTGCTGGATGACGCGGACGTCCGCGCCCATGACCGGGCCGAACCGCTCGTCGCTGCGGAAGGGGACCAGGTCGGCCTCCACGACGGAGGCGAGGTCGTTCTCGGAGAACGAGGAGAACGACGCCTCCACCGAGACGGGCGCCAGGGTGGCCGGGTCCAGTCCGCTGGAGCGCGCCACGGCCGCCACCGCCAGCTGGCGGGCGGCCTCGATGAGCAGGTTGCCCGGCAGGTGGTCCAGCGGGTGGTCGAACAGGTGGGGGTGGCTGTGGTCGGGGACCACGGTGGCCCTCCAGCCCTCCTCGCCGCGCTGGACCGGTTCGGTGATGACGACGTTGCGCGGGTCGCGCCGGCCGACGACCGAGGGACGGGCGGGGACCGCGCGGGGCGCGGGTCCCGCGCTCCAGTCCAGGGCGTCGCGCCCCTTGCTGCGCAGCGCCTGGTAGGTGAGCTTGCTGACGAAGATGAGCGCGCCGGTGGCCTTGGCGACCTCGGCGCCGTTCAGCAGGACGTCGCCCCGGAAGTCGTATCCGCGCAGCTTCCCGGCCTGGTTGCGGTAGAGGTCCGCCTCGGTCCGGACCAGCATCCGGCCGGGCTCGGAGCCCTGGCGCAGACCGTCGAGGTCGGTGATGTCCAGCGACATGCGCTGCATGATGAACGCCCGGTCCATGGGGACGTTCAGGTGCCGGTGGGAGATGAGCACGCCGGTCTGGCGGCACGCCTCCAGGATCAGGGGCAGGTCGTAGGCGGGCGACTCCAGCATGACGTGGCCGCGGGGGAGCTGGGCGGCCACGTCGAAGGCGCTCTCCCCCGTCTGCTGGGAGTCGGTGACGAAGACCTCAGAGACGGCGTTGCGGTGGACGAGCCCCCGGGGCACCGTCGAGTCGTAGTCGAGTTCGCGGACCTCGGCGTGCTCGGGGTCGAGCCCGACGAGGGTGACGCGGTCGCCGGCCGCGGTGGCGGCCGGCTGCGCGCTGGTCGTTGCGTGGTTCATGTGCTTCCCTTTCGTTCGCGTTCCCCGGACGGGAGGCGTCTCCCGGTCGGGACACGAGGTTCGGAACGGCAAAGAAGGGTGGTTCCCGTGTCGGGGCGGGCGGGCCACGGGCCGCCTCCGCACAAGGACCGAGTATCCGGAGGAGCCCTGAAGGAGCCCTGAACAAGACCTGAAGGCGAATCGCGAAAGAAGTTCGCATTTTTCGGCGCACACCACATCCACCTGCGAAAATGCACGCGCAATTGATCAAGGACCATGATCGTCACTGGATTGTGACTATCAACACAAGAGATGGCCTCGGGCTTGTCCCCAACCCCCGGGGCTGGGAAGCCGCCGCGGGCGGCGTCGGAGCGGAGCTTATCCATTACTTACAGGCATGGCCTGCGTGTTTATGATCGACTCGCCGCGCCCCCGGCGGCACGGAAGCGGCTGGGAGCGCTGTTCCACCCCGCAAGTCCCTGAAATTCTCTCGGCGCCGGAACACGGAAGAAGGACCGGAGAACCGAAAGAAGCAGGAGCACGTCAACGCGAGGAAGAGTCAGCTGGAAAGGCTCCTGAATGCACAGAACACAGCCTGAGACCACCACCCTGGCCGTACTGGGCGAGCTGGCGGTCACCGACGGCACCGTTTTCCTCCCCCTGGGAGCCCCCAGGCAGCGCGCGGTGCTCGCCGCCCTGGCCATCAACGCCAACCAGTCACTGACCACGCAGCGCATCATCGGCATGGTCTGGGGTTCGACCTATCCGGCCTACGCCAACAACCTGGTGCACAAGTACGTCTCCGGCCTGCGCCGGGCCCTGGCCGGCCTCCCGGCCCACCGCCAGGTCCGCATAGAGAGCGGGTCCGAGGGCTACCGGCTCGTCGCCAGGCTGGACCAGCTGGACCTGACCCTGTTCCACATCCATGTCGAAGCCGCGCGCGACCTCCGTGAGCACGGGGAGCCGGGACGCGCCGCGGAGATGTTCGGGGAGGCCCTCGCCCTGTGGCGGGGCCCCCTCCTCGGCGAGCTGCCCGGAATCGCCTTCGACGACGAACGCGACTTCATGGAGACCGTCCGTCTGGTGGTGCTGGAGGAGTACGCGGCCCTGAGCATCCAGGTCGGCCGCCACAACGACGTGGTGGGGATCCTGCGCACCACCCTGCGCCACCACCCCCTGGAGGAGAACCTGGCCAGGCTGCTGATCCTGGCCCTGTACAAGGCCGGGCGCACCGCCGAGGCGATACGGGTGTACCAGCGGCTGTCCTCACGGATGCTGGGAGAGCTGAACATGCCGCCCCGCCCCGAGCTGAACGACCTGTACCACGCCATCCGGCGCCACGCGCCGATCCCCGCCCCGCACGCCTGACCCCGAGCTGCGACCACCGCCCGACGGCCGCGCGCACCGTCCCGGCGCCGACGCACCCACCCGCTTGTGACGGCCGGCCCGCCGGGCCCGGCCGGCTCGGCCCCGCGGCGCCGAGCACAGCGCTCCCCGGCGGCATGCCGCCGGGGAGCGCCCCTTGCCCGTCAGACCCCGGCGGGTTCCCGGTCCCCGTCCCGTGCCCGGTCGCCGGGCACGGCGGCGTCCTCGTCGTCCCCGCCCTCGGAGATCCCGATGCGGTCGTGGAGCAGGCGGAGGGGGCGCGGCAGCCACCAGTTGGCGCCGCCGAGCAGGCGCATCGAGGCGGGCACCATGACCGCGCGGACCAGGGTCGCGTCCACGAGCACCGCGATGGCCAGGCCGATGCCGATGATCTTCAGGAACAGCAGGCCCGAGGTGCCCATCGCCAGCAGCACCACCATGAGCAGGATCGCGGCGCTGGTGATGATCTGGCCGGTGTGCTGGAGGCCGGCCGCCACCGACCGGGTGTTGTCCCCCGTGCGCAGGTACTCCTCGCGGACCCGGCTGAGCAGGAACAGCTCGTAGTCCATCGCCAGGCCGAAGGAGACGATCGTGATCAGCACCAGGTAGGTGGGGTCGATCGTGCCGACGGCGTCGAAGCCGAGCAGGCCGGCGAAGCCGCCCTCCTGGAAGCCCCAGACCGCGATGCCCAGGGAGGCGCCCAGCGACAGCGCGCCCATCAGCACGGCCTTGACGGGCAGGACGATCGACCCGAAGGCGAGGAACAGCAGGAACAGGGTCGCGGCGGCGACGAAGCCCACCGTCGTCGGCACCGAGTCGACGATCGCGGACACGTTGTCCTGCTGCATGGCCGCCACGCCGCCGACCAGGGTCCGCTCGGCCCCCTCCGGGGCGGGCTCGGCCCGCACGTCGCGCACCAGCTGCGCCACCTCCGGGGAGTCCGACTCCCCCTCGTAGGCGACGAAGACGTGGGCGATGCCGTCGCCGGTGCGCTCGACGCGGGAGAGCGAGGCCCCGGGCAGCTCCGCCAGGCGCTCGCCGTACCCCTCCAGCGCCTCCTCGCCCGCGTCCCCGACCACCGCCACGTCGAGGCGGCCCAGGCCGCCCGCCGGGAAGTCCTCCGCCACCGCCTCGGTGGCGATCCGGCTGCCCGCGTCGCCGGGCAGGTAGCGCTGGTCGGTGGAGCCGAGCTGGGTCGAGGCCAGACCGGAGCTGAAGACCAGCAGGACGGCGCCGACCGCGACCAGGGACACGGCGGGGCCGCGCATCACGGTCCGGGCCAGGCGCGCCCAGGCGCCGGCGTTCTCGTGGACGGCGCCGGTGACGGTGCGCCGGGGCAGGGGGATCCTGAGGCTGTTGATCCTCCGGCCGACCACGGCGAGCAGGGCCGGCAGGAAGACCAGGGCGGCCAGCAGGTCGAACAGCACGACGGCGATGCCGCCCCAGCCGATCGACTTGAGGATGGGCTGGGGGAAGAACAGCAGGCCGGCGAAGGCGATGCCGACGGTGATGCCGGAGAAGGCCACGGTGCGGCCGGCGGTGTCGACGGTGCGGCGCACGGCGTCGCCGATCGCCCGTCCCCGCCCCAGCTCCTCGCGGAACCGGCTGACCATGAACAGGCCGTAGTCGATGGCCAGTCCCAGGCCGAGGATGGTGGCGACGTTGACCGCGAACACCGACACGTCGGTCACGTAGGTCAGGGCGCGCAGGACGGTCAGGGAGCCGAGGATGGCCAGTCCGCCGACGGCGAGCGGGACCAGGCCCGCGACGAGGCCGCCGAAGATCACGACGAGGAGGAGCAGCAGGACCGGCAGGGTGAGGAGCTCGGCGCGGACGATGTCGGTCTCGGCCGTCTCGGACAGCTCGTGCTCGACCGCGACGGGGCCGCCCAGGTGGACCTCCAGCGTGCTGGACTCCAGGTGCTCGGCGACCTCCTCGTACTGGTGGAGGCGTTCGGCGTGGCTCTCCCCGGTGAGGGTCACGGGGATGTAGGTCGCGTGCATGTCCTCGGCCACGAGCATGCCGCGCTCGGTCTCGGGGAGCTCCTCGTCGAGGTAGACGTCGAAGTCGGCGACGGCGTCGGGCATGCCGTCGGCGATGCGCTGCACGGCCGCGGCGAAGGTGGGGTTGTCCACCTGGATCTCGTCGCTGCGGTAGACCGCGACGACGTCGACGCCGTCGTGGCCCAGGCCCTCCTCCAGGAGGCGCGTGGCCTCGGAGGACTCCGACCCCGGGTCCTCGAACCCGCTCTCGCTCACGTCGGAGAAGACCCCCGACCCCCACACCGCGGCGAAGACGGCGAAGAGCGCGGTGGCGGTCAGGACGGCCCAGCGCCAGCGGTGGGCCCCCAGACCGAGGCGCCCGAAAAGTCCGGTGTGTGTCGGCATACGCCGCCCTCTCAGCGAACGGCCCTCATGTCCGTCAACGGTGTTTGCTAACGGTGTTCACTAAAGCGTGCGGGCGTTACGCTGTCAACGTCGCCAACGAGGACCACAGCGCCCCGACCGGGGCGCCGGAGACGGGGTGTACCGCAGCACATGACGAAATCCCAGCTCGCCCGGGGGGACGGGCGGCCGAGCCGCCGCGAACGTGTGCGCGAGGCCACACTGTCCGAGATCAAGGCCATCGCCCGACGGCACCTGGTGGACCACGGGGCCGCGGGCGTCTCCCTGCGGGCCATCGCCCGCGAGATGGGCATGACCGCCCCCGGGCTGTACCGCTACGTCTCCGGCATCGACTCGCTGCTGATACTGATCACGGCGGACATGTTCACGGAGCTGGCCGACGCGGTGGCCGAGGCCGACGCCAGCGTGCCCGACCGGGAGACGGACCTGCGCATCCTCACCTCCCTGCGGGCCTTCCGCTCCTGGGCCGTTGCGCACCCGGCCGAGTTCGCCACCATGTTCGGCCCGCGCGCCCGCCTGGACCCGGAGGCCGACCCCGCCCCGGCGATGGAGGCCGGGCGCAGGTTCGGCGCCACCTTCTACACTCTCTTCGACCGCCTGCTGTCCGAGGAGCGCTTCCCCCTGCCGGACGGGGACCGCATCACCCCCGAACTCGCCCGCGAGCTGCGCGCCTTCGCCGACAGCTGCGGCTTCTCCGCGCCGCACATCCCGGTGGAGGCGATCATGGTGCTCAGCAGCTGCTGGGTGCGCCTGTACGGGGTCGTGTGCATGGAGGTGTTCCAGCACCTCGATTTCGTGATGCAGGACATGGAACCGCTCTTCGAGTCCGAGCTTCAGAACCTGTTGGCGGGACTCGGCGTCCGGTACCGGCCGCCGGAGAACAGCACGCCGGTTACCATCGGTACGCCCCCTTAGGCCCCATACTGAAGCTCTGTGCACCTTGCCGGATTCGCCCCGGGGCGTCTCCGGCCCCAGCCCGGTGGGCTCTGGCACCCTAGCGAGGACGGACCCCGTGGAGAACCGACCCGGCGGTGAACGGGGCGACGCCCCCCGCCCCGACCAGCCCGGCCCCGCAGACTCGCCCGTCCCCTCCGAGGCGCGCGACGGGCGGGGGTCCCCCCTGCCGTCCGACCCCGCGCCGGAGGGGGAGTCCGGGAGGGCCGGGGCCGCGGACCCGGCCCCCTCCTCCGAGCGGGGGCCCGCCGCCCCCGACGGCGCCTCCGACGGGGAGGCCGGCCACACCCCCGCGCCCTCCTCCCAGGACGGACCGCCCGCCCCGGACCCCGGCTCCACGGGACGGTACGCACAGCCTCCCCTGCCGGGAGCTCGACAGCCCCAGGGCCCTCCGGCCCCCTCGTGGCAGGGCCCCCTCCCGGGGCCGCAGGGGTTCCCCGCCCCCGGCCCGCGGTCCCCGGGGACGACGGCCCACACCCTCCACCCGTTCCACGCCCCCGACCGCCCGGCGGCGCCCGGGCAGCCGTTCCCGCGGAGGGGGCCGTACCCGCCCCTCCCCCCGCACCCCGCGATGGCCCAGCACCCGGCCGCCCCCTACTACGGGCCTCCCGGCGGACACGGCCCGTGGCCGCCGCCCCGGCAGCCGTGGGGGCAGCCCCTGCCGCGGCGGCGCCGCCGCGGCCTCGGCGTCCTGGTCGGCTCCTCCGTGGCGGGCACGATCGCCGTCGCCGCCCTGGTCGTCAGCATCGTCATGGTCTCGACGACGCCGCAGCCGGAGCCGCAGCCGACCGGCACCGACCTGTCCGCCCTCTACGACGAGGGCCTGGCGGCCCGGCCCAACTCCGTCGAGATCGACATCGCCGACCACCCCCTCTACGACGCTCCGATGCCGGAGCCCGTCGACTGCGACACCCCCTCGCTGGACATCGGCTCGGACGAGTCGTGGCAGGACTTCGCGACCATCACCGGCGACTGCCTGGACCTGCTCTGGGCCCCGGTCATGGACGACCTGGGCCTGTCCTCCAGCACCCCGGAGATCACCGTCACCCGCGAGTCCCCCGACACCGGCGAGGAGGAGGGGTACACGCTCGCGTACTACGAGAGCGACTGGAACCGCATCACCGTCGTCCTGCCCAACGTCCGCCAGCTCAGTGCCCAGATCCCCGTGGACGAGCGCGAGGACGTCTGGATCGCCCTGATGGGACACGAGTACGGCCACCACGTGCAGTTCGCCACCGGCATCCTCGACGTCTCGCACGACATGCGCTGGAACGCCGGGAGCGAGGACGACGAGCTCGACACCCTCCGGCGCACCGAGCTCCAGGCCGAGTGCATGGCCGGGATCGGGCTGCGCGGCGTCACCGGCGGCGACGGGGACGTCCTGGAGGCGGTCAACGCCAACTTCAACTCGGGCGGGGACCTCGACACCCACGGCAGCGCGAGCAACCGGGCGTTCTGGCTGGAGCAGGGCTGGTCCGAGGAGACCGTGAGCGCCTGCAACACCTACGGCGCCGCGGCGGGCGAGGTCACCTGATCAGCCCTCGACGACCTTCCGGTAGGCCTCCCACCCGTGGAGCTTGACCCGCTCCCCGCGTTCCAGCTCCGCCGCCTGGCGGGCCTCGGCCGCGTCGATGCGCAGCCAGTCGTCGTACCAGCTGTGCGCGATCCCCCGCTCCTCCAGGACCCGTTCCAGCGGCACCGGGTCCGGAGCCTCCGCGCGCAGCCCCGGGGCGTCCCGCAGCAGGGACCTCACCGTGGCCGCCGCGTCGGACTTGTTGGTGCCGATGACCCCGGTCGCGCCCCGCTTGACCCACCCGGCGACGTAGTCCCCGCGGACCACCCGGCCCCCCTCGTCCAGGACCCGGCCCTCGTCGTGCGGGACCGTGCGCCCCTCGGCGTCGAACGGCACGCCCGGCAGCGGGGCCCCCGCGTAGCCGACCGAGCGCAGCACCAGCCCGGCGTCCAGGTCGGTGGTCCGCCCCGTGCCGACCAGGCGCCCCTCGTCGTCCAGGCGCGTGTGCTCCACCCGCACCCCCGTGGCACGGCTCCCGCCGAGGACCTCCTTCGGCCGGGCCCAGAAGTGCAGGCGCACGGTGCGGGGACGCCCCTGGGGGGCGCGCCCCGCGTGCTCCCGGAGGAGCTTGATGTTGGTGCGCGCGGCGCGGGCGACCATGCGCGTCTCGTGCGTGCCCGTGCCCACCTCCGCGGGGTCGACGTCGACCTGCTCGGCGGGCACGACCACGTCGGCGCCGGGCAGGGCGAGCAGGTCGCGCAGCTCGGGCGCGGTGAACCGGGCCTGGAGGGGCCCCCTCCGCGACAGGATGTGGACCGTGCGCACCCGGCTGGCGGCGAGCACCTCCAGGACCGGCTCCGGTATGTCGGTGTGCCGCAGTTCGTCGGCGGTCTTGGCCAGGATGCGGGCGACGTCCAGGGCGACGTTGCCCGCCCCCACCACGACGGCCTCCTCGGCGTCGAGCACGAACCCCGCGAGCTCGCTGTCGGGGTGCCCGCAGTACCAGTTGACGAAGTCGGTCGCGGCGACGCTGCCGGGGAGGTCCTCCCCCGGCACGCCCATGCGGCGGTCCACCGGGGCCCCGGTGGCGTAGACGACCGCGTGGTAGGAGCGGGCCAGGTCCGCGCGGGTGAGGTCGGAGCCGAACTCGACCCCGCCGACGAAGCGCACGTCGGGGTGCTCCAGCACGCTCCTCAGGGCCCCGGCCACACCCTTGATCTTGGTGTGGTCGGGCGCGACCCCGTAGCGCACGAGGCCGTAGGGGGTGGGCAGGCGGTCCATCACGTCCACCCGGACGGGGACGCGCCGCTGCCGTGTGAGGGCGTCGGCGGTGTAGACGCCGGCCGGACCGGAGCCGATCACGGCCACACGGAGCGCGTCGCCGGCCCCGGCGTCCCTCGGGTCGGGCTGAGAGGTCATGGTCCCATTCTGACAGCCCGGGGACGGATCGCGGGGGCGGTCGCGGCGCGCCGTGTCCCGGACGCGGACCGGCCCGGACGGGGGTCCCGTCCGGGTCGGTCCGCGCGGCGGTCAGGCCTTCTCGTCGGCCAGCTCCTCGGCGCCCTTGCGCGCCTCCGTGTGCCGGGAGACCGTCCCGGTGAGCTTGCGGGACAGTTCCTGGGGCGTCAGCCCCTGGGCCCGGAGGATGTCGTCGCGCTTGGCGTGGTCCAGGAACTCCTGGGCGATGCCGAACGTGCGCACCGGCACGTCCACGTCGTGGTCGCGCAGCAGGCGCGCCACCGCGTCGCCCACGGCGCCCGTGCGGCCGTTGTCCTCGATCACGGCCACGACGCTGTGCTCGGCGGCCTCGCCGACCAGGGCCTCGTCGAGCGGCTTGACCCACAGAGGGTCGACGACGGTGACGCCGATGCCCTGGACGGCCATCCGGTCGGCGACCTCGCAGGCGACCTGGGCCATGGTGCCCACGCCGACGATGAGCAGGTCCTTGGCGTGGCCGCCGTCGGCGGCGCGGCGGAGCAGGTCCATGGAGCCGATCCGGCCGACCGCGTCCACCTGTTCGGCCACGGCGCCCTTGGGGTAGCGCACCACGGTGGGGGCGTCGTCGACGGCGACCGCCTCGTTGAGCAGGAGGCGCAGGCGCTCGGCGTCGCGGGGGGCGGCCAGGCGGAGTCCGGGGACCACCTGGAGGATGGACATGTCCCACATGCCGTTGTGGCTGGCCCCGTCGTTGCCGGTGACCCCGGCGCGGTCCAGGCAGAAGGTGACGCCCTGGCGGTGCAGGGCGGCGTCCATGAGCACCTGGTCGAAGCAGCGGTTGAGGAAGGTCGCGTAGACCGCGACCACCGGGTGCAGGCCGTTCATGGCCATGCCCGTGGCCGCGGTGGCGGCGTGCTGCTCTGCGATGCCGACGTCGAAGATGCGGTCCGGGTAGGCGTCCGCGAACTTGTTGAGGCCGGTGGGGTGGAGCATGGCGGCGGTGATGGCCACCACGTCCTCGCGCTCCGCGCCGATCTCCACCATGGCGTCGGCGAAGACCGAGGTCCACTTGACGGCCTTCGACCCCGGCTTGGCCAGGCCGGTGGCGACGTCGAAGGGGCCCGGGGCGTGGAACTGGTCCTCGTCGTGGTTCTCCGCCGGGGCGTAGCCCTTGCCCTTCTGGGTGATGCAGTGCACGATGACCGGGCCGCCGAAGTCGCGGGCGCGGCGCAGCGCCTTCTCCAGGCCCTGCTCGTCGTGGCCGTCGATGGGGCCGAGGTACTTGAGCCCCAGGTCCTCGAACATCATCTGCGGCTGGATGGCGTCCTTGATGCCCTTCTTGAGGCCGTGCAGGGCCTCGTAGATGGGCTGGCCCACGACCGGGGTGCGGTTGAGGGTGGTCTTGGCCAGGTCCAGGGCCTGCTCGTAGCCGGGGGCCATGCGCAGCGAGGCGAGGTGGTCGGCGAGCCCGCCCCTGGTCGGCGAGTAGGAGCGGCCGTTGTCGTTGACGACGACGACGAGGCGGCGGTCCTTGCGCTCGGCGATGTTGTTGAGCGCCTCCCAGGCCATGCCGCCGGTGAGGGCGCCGTCGCCGATGACCGCGACCACGGTGCGGTCCCTGCGGCCCCGCACCTCGTTGGCCTTGGCCATGCCGTCGGCGTAGGAGAGCGCGGTGGACGCGTGCGAGTTCTCGACGAAGTCGTGCTCGGACTCCGCACGGGAGGGGTAGCCGGAGAGCCCGCCCTCCGACTTGAGGTCGGAGAAGTCGTGCCTGCCGGTGAGGATCTTGTGCGCGTAGGCCTGGTGGCCGGTGTCGAAGAGGATGGGGTCCTTCGGCGAGTCGAAGACCCTGTGCAGGGCGATGGTCAGCTCGACCACCCCGAGGCTGGGACCGAGGTGCCCGCCGGTCTGGGAGCAGGAGTCGACCAGGAAGTCCCGGATCTCCTGTGCCAGCGTCGGGAGCTGGTCGGCCGGAAGCTTCTTGAGAGCTTCCGGATTGTGTATCGACTCGAACAGTGCCACTGTCTCGTCAGTCCCCTCGTCCAGCGTGTCCGTTGAGTGTGCCGACCCGGGCCCCTGACGTGGGCCGGTTCCGGCTACCGGCAGGTATACATACCCGAGTTTATGGGTGTGCGTCCACGGGTCCTACCCAGCCCTGCGACGGCTACGACCCCGGAGGCGGCCCGCGCGCGGCGGGTCCCCCGCCAGACGGCCGGAGCCGCGCGGAACGCCCCGAGTATCGCGGGTTTCGGCGTACATTACTCGGTTTCGGGAACGGTGTTGTCCCAGTTGCCCGGCCCGAGGGCGTCCGGGGGCGCTCCCGGGCGGCCCGGACTCCCCGGTCCGGCCCCGTGCGCTCCGGCGGCCCCGGACGTGTCCGGGGTCACCCGAGGACGGCCTGCGCGAGCAGGCCGGCGGCGGAGGCGCCCACCACGCTCAGCATCGCCACGCGCAGCCGCCCCGCGTCGACGCGGCGGCGCAGGACGCCGCCGAGCAGGAACCCGAGGACGACGAAGGGGACGGCGGCCGCACCGACCACGGCGGTGCGGACGTCCATCTGGCCGCCCGCCGTCAGCGCCGCCAGGGAGAACGCGCCGCCGCACAGGAAGAACGCCGCGAGGGTCGCCCGCACCCGCGAGGGCGCCTCGTGCTGGTAGAGCAGGGCCATCGGCGGTCCGCCCACCGAGGTGGCGGTGCCGGCGAAGCCGGACAGGGCCCCCGCGGCCACGAGCGACCCCGGGGTGATGCGCACGCGCAGGGACAGGACCGAGAGGGCGACGGCGACGAGCACCATGAGGCCGACGGCGCCGGCGAGGGCGCGGGGTTCCAGGACGGCGACCACCCACACCCCCAGAACGGTCCCGGGCACGCGCGCGGGAAGGCCCCACGCGAGGCCCCGCCAGTCCACGTGCCGCCACTCCTGCAGGAGGGTCAGAACGGGCAGGACGATGACCGTCACCAGCAGGCTCCCCGGCATCAGCGTGGGGTCGAGGAAGGAGATGACGGGGGCGGCGACCAGGCCGAGGCCGAGGCCGACGGCGCTCTGGACCGCCGCCCCGAGCACGACCGCGACGACGCACACGAGGACGAACGCCCACAGGTCCGACTCCCCGAGGAGGCCGTGGCCGGTCGGGGAGAAGTACTCCGCGAGTGCCGGGGCGGCGGCCCGGTGGGTCGGGAGGGCGGGCGGGGACGGGACTGCGGAGATGTCTACGGGCACGCCGCCGGACGTTACATCTCACTCATCCCTACCGGGATTAGGAGATAGGAGCATGGGATGACCGAACCGGGCGGGGGTCGGGTCCGCGGCGGTACGCCGCCGGCGTCCGGAACGGCCCGGAGGGGGGCCGCCGGACGGAGGCGGCGCCACGGACCGCGTCGGCGTACTCCATCGCCCGCTCGGGGTGCAGGAACCAGTCGATCAGACCGCTCGGATCGCTGAAGGAGTTGGCGAAGCGGTCGGCCGTCGCCTGGTGGCGGGACGCGAGGCCGAACAGCTCCCACACGTGCGGCGGGCCGGACAGCATGACCCTGCTCCAGGCGGTGACCTGGCGGGCCCGGCGCCAGTAGGAGGCGAACGCCGACCGCATGAACGCCTCGTCGAAGGGGCGCGTGCCGTGGTCCACGATCGCGCGCCGGTAGACGTCGGCGCACAGGGACGCCATGTTGGCCCCCTGCGCGGTGATGGGGTCGTTGGCGACCACGGCGTCGGCCATGCCCAGGACCAGGGCCCCGTTGGAGAGCCGGGCGACGGGTTCCCTCACCACGGGCGTGCAGGCGCCCCGCAGGGCGGCCCGCGGATCGGCGAGGCGGGCCCGGGAGAAGCGCTCGTACTCCCACGGCGCGGAGCGGCGCAGCACGTCGAGCAGGGAGTCGAGGACCTCCTCGCCCGGGGCTCCGGCCGGCAGTGCGCGGTCCATGGGGCCGCCCGGCACGGCCTCCACCATGACGGCGTCGCACGCACCCGCGAGCGAGTAGGTGGGGAGCGTGAACACCTCCCCCTCCCCCGGCACGGCGCTGCGGCTGAGGATCGGGCCGGACGGGTGGGGAGCGGCGCCGGTGACGTAGGCGAGGGCGAGGGTGCGCTGCGGTGCGGCGAAGGCCGAGCGCCGGGTGTCGCGGGGGAAGACGTCGGCGAGCTCTCCCCGTCCGGCGGCGACGACCACGAGGTCGTGGTCCCGGTCGGCCGCGAGCCGCTCCAGCTCCGCGGCGCCGACCCTGCGGCGGACGTGGCGGCCCCCGCGCCGGACGAACAGGTCGAGCCAGGCCGACAGCTTGAGCCTCTGGTCCACCGACTGGGCGGGTTCGTCCAGCCTGCCGACCCACGATGCGGCCGGGGCGGTCCCGCGTCCGCCCGACCGCGCGGCCGGCCCGCGGGCAGGGGCTCCCGCGGTCCCCCCTCCGGGGTCGGCGACGTGGACCCCCACGCCCCGGACGAGGGGCGCCCGGTCGTCCCAGAAGGCGAGTCCGTGGCGCCGTTCGCGGCGCAGGGCCGGGCCGAAGAGGCACTGGGTGGAGGTCACGCCGCCGGAGCGGACCTCCTCCGCCCCGGCCGGGCTGACCAGTGTCACGCCGTAGCCCTCGGCCAACAGGCCGAGGGCGAGTTGCAGACCTGACTGTCCGCCTCCGACGACGAGGATCGTGCGCATGTCTCTCCCGGGTACGCGCCCGCGGCCCGGAGGCCGGAGAGGGCTCCGGGGCGGGCGGCGGGCGCGGGGTGGTCGGGCCGTCGCGGTCCCTGTCCCGTCCCGGCGTGGTCCGGGCACGGCGGAGCCGGGGCGCGGCGCACACGTGGTGCGCCTTCCCCGCGACGGCCGGTTGCTTGCGCGGCGAAACTAGCAGCGCCCCGCAGGGCCCCTCCCCCGCCCCCGGGGAGTGGGACCTTCGGCCCGGCGGGGCCGGGACCTGCGACTCTGCGCCGCCCGGCCGCCGGAGTCGGCGGCGCCCCGGGGCGTCGCGCCGGCGTTTCCGGCGGCCTCGGCCGACGTTCGCGCAGCTCATGGCGGTCGGTTGGGACGGCGGGGCCGGTCGGGGCGCCCACGCGGCGGAGGCGGGGCTCCCGCCTCGGCCCCGGCCGCTCCCGCCGCCCCTCCCCCGGAGTGCGCCCCTCGGCCCGCGGGAAGGGGGAGCGACGCATGTCACAGGGCCGCAGGGGCTCCGCCCCGGAAACGGCGGGGCCCGGCCCGGCGCACGGGGCGCCGGACCGGGCCCGACGGGGGTGGGGAGCGCCGCCCCCGCCGCCCCCGCCGCCCCGGGAGGACCCGTCCGAACCGGGACCCGGGCCTGCCCGGACCACGCAGCGGGCCGGCGCCGGGCGTCGGGCGGGGCGGGTGTCACCGGCCTCCGTGGCCGGTACGCCTAGGCGCCGCCCCGTGCGTGCGTCTTGCGCCCCCGCCGCGAGACCGCGTCGAGGATGACCGCGATCAGGAGGACGGCCGCGGTGATCATGAAGCGCACCGAGGTGTCCATCTGGAGCAGCAGGAGACCGGAGGTGATCGCGCCCAGGACCAGGCCGCCCAGGAGGGCGGAGTAGGCGTTGCCCCGGCCGCCGAAGAGGCTCGTCCCGCCGATGACGGCCGCGGCGATGGCCATCATCAGCTCCGCCCCGCTGCCGGTGGAGACGCTGGCGGCGAAGTTGCGGGACACCAGCATGATGCCGCCGAGGGCGGCCAGGGTCGACGCGATGCCGAACACCGAGATGCGGATCAGGTCGACGTTGATGCCCGCCCGGCGGGCGGCCTCGGAGTTGCCGCCGACGGCGTAGACCATCCGCCCGTAGCGGGTCTTGCGCAGCACGAGGTCGAGGACGACCACGAAGCCCACGAAGATGAGGAACGCCAGCGGCACGCCCTTGTACTGGTTGAGCACCCAGACGCCGCCGACGATCGGCACCGTGAGCAGCGCCGCGCGGAAGAGGACCTCCTCCAGGGGCTTGTAGGGCAGGCCCGCCAGGCGCCGGCGCCGTTCGACCGAGAAGACGGCGATCAGGTAGAGCACGATGACGATGCCGGCGATGGCCCACCCCATGAAGGGGACGAAGTACGTCTGCGTGAGCATCGCGATGGCGCCGCTGGGGCTGGTGTTGATGGTGCCGTCGGCGCCCATCAGGTAGAGGTGCACGCCCTGCCAGCCGAGGAGGCCCGCGAGGGTGACCACGAAGGCCGGCACCCCCAGTTTGGCGAAGATGACGCCGTGGAGCAGGCCGATCAGGAGCCCGACCCCGACGGCCGCGGCGATGGCGCCCCACTCGGGCAGGCCCGTCTTCACCGCGAGGACGGCCAGGACGGCCGCGGACAGGCCGGAGACCGATCCGATCGACAGGTCGATCTCGCCGAGGAGCAGCACCATGATGACGCCGGTGGTCATCAGGCCGACGGCGGCGATCTGCACGGTCAGGTTGGACAGGTTCTGCGGGGACAGGAACCGGTCGTTCATCGACTGGAAGACGATGCCGATCAGCAGCAGTCCGACCACGACGGGGAGGGGACCGAGCTCCCCGCCCCTCAGGTTGCGCCGCAGCGCCTGGAGCCAGCCCTTGGGCGAGGCCGCGGTGGCGAGGAGGCGGGGGTCGCGCCTGGCCTCGCCCGCTTCGGGTGTCCCGTCCCCGGACTCGTGGGACAGGTGGGTCTGCTGTGTCATCGGTTGTCCTCCGTGGCCAGGGCCGAGGAGCCGGTGCGGTCGGAGCGGCGGCTGACCGGGTTGTCGGCCGCCCCGGTGATGGCGGCCACGATCTCCTCGTAGCTGGTCTCCGCGATGGGGAAGTCCCCCGCATTGCGGCCCAGCCGCAGCACCACGGCGCGGTCGGCGACAGCGCGGACGTCGGCCATGTTGTGGCTGATCAGGACCACGCCGAGCCCCTGGTCCCGCAGGCGTTCGATCAGGTCGAGGACCTGGGCGGTCTGGGCGACGCCCAGGGCTGCGGTCGGCTCGTCGAGCATGACCACGCGGGGCTGCCCCAGCAGGGAGCGGGCGATGGCGATGATCTGCCTCTGGCCCCCCGAGAGCGAGGCCACGGGGACGCGCAGGTCGGGGATGCTCACCGACAGGGAGTCGAGGAGCTCCCTGGCCCGGCTCTCCATCTCGACCTCGTCGAGGGTTCCGGGGAAGTGCAGCTTCTCGTTGCCCAGGAACAGGTTGCCGACGATGTCCAGGTTGTCGCACAGGGCGAGGTCCTGGTAGATCGTCGCGATCCCGAGCCGCTGGGCGTCGGAGGGGGCGGAGATGCCGACCGGCTTTCCGTCCCACGCGATGCTCCCGCCGCTGTCCGCGGGGTGGACGCCGGCGATGACCTTGACCAGTGTGGACTTTCCCGCGCCGTTGTCGCCGAGCAGGGCGACGACCTCGCCGGGGCGGACCTGGAAGTCGACCTCGCTCAGGGCCCTGACGGCGCCGAAGGTCTTGGAGATCCCGGACAGTTCCAGGACGGGTGTGCTCATGCGCTCGTTTCTCTCTCCTCGTCCCGGCCGGGGGCGGTACGGGCTCGCCCGCCCGCCCCCGCGCACCGGGGACTTCGCGCCGCTTCTAGAGGTTTTCCTGGCAGAAGTCGGTGTCGGCGTAGTCGTCGGTGCAGATCTCCTCGACGCTGTAGACCTCGTCGGCCACGACGGTGTCCAGGACGTTGTCCTCCGTCACGACGATGACGTCGAGCAGGACCGCGGTGACGGCCTCCCCGTTGGCGTCCTCGACCTCGGTGATCTCGTAGCCGTCGAGCTGGAGGTCCTCGCCCGTGCCCAGGGCGACCGCCATGGCGGCGGCGACCTCGGCCTCGGGGCGGATCTCCTTGTAGACGGTCATGTGCTGCTCACCGGCGACGACGCGCTGGATCCCGGCGAGCTCGGCGTCCTGGCCGGTGACGGGCGGAAGGTCCTCGACCGCGACCCCGGCGCTGCGCAGGGCCGAGATGACGCCCGAGGCCATGCCGTCGTTGGCGGAGTAGACGCCGGCGATCTCGTCGACGCCCAGGGAGGTGATCGCGCCCTCCATCTGGCTGTTGGCCTGGTCGGGCGACCAGTCCGGGGTGTCGAACTCCTGGCCGATCTCGACGGCGCCGTCGAGGACGTCGTGGGCGCCCGCCTTGAAGTCCGCCGCGTTGGGGTCGGTGGGCGAGCCGTTGATCATGACGATCTGGCCGTCCTCGTTGCCGTCCTCCTCCAGGGCCGCGAGCAGGGCCTCGCCCTGGACCTGTCCGACCCGGAAGTTGTCGAAGGAGACGTACATGTCGACGCCGCCCTCGGCGAGGCGGTCGTAGGCCACGACCGGCACGCCCTGGGACCGGGCCTCGTTGACGGTTCCGGCCGCCGCGGCGGAGTCGACGGCGTCGAGGACCAGGACGTCCACCCCGTCGGTCAGCATGGCCTGGGCCTGGGTCTGCTGCTCGTCGACGTCCTGGTCGGCGTTGGCGTAGGAGAGCTCGCACTCCGGGCAGAGCTCGTTGAGGGCCTCTTCGAAGTAGGGCTTGTCGAAGGCCTCGTAGCGGGCGGTCTGGAGCTCGGGGAGGAGGAGTCCGACGTGGAAGCCCTCCTCCACGCTCTGGGTCTCCTGCTCGCCCTCGCCACCGGTGGTGGTGAGGCCGGCGCAGCCGGAGACGAGGAGGGCGAGTGCGGCGGTGGCCGCCAGGCCTGCGGTGGCCCTGCGGTGCGGTGCGAAGCGTCGTGTACTCAACGCTGGTGCCTCTCATGACGGGGGGTTCACGGTGGAGAACTCGCGAGTGGTGGTGTGCAGTCAAACCCCGCCGCCACCTTGGCGTCAACTCCTGAACACATAACCGAAACATCACGGGACTTGAGTTCAGGAGCTGAAGGGATCAAAAACCCAGGCCAGAGCGGAAACCCGAACGTGGGCGTCCGTGTGAGGAAGTCTCAGGTTTTACCCGTGACCGGTCCGGCGCAGGCGGTGACCTCGCGGTTCACCGGCCCTCCACCCCCCGGCCGGGACCTGGATCGGCCGGCGCCGGTACCCGTGCCGCCCCGCCGGAGGCCGGGGCCACGCGCGCGGGCGGCGGGCGGACCACGGCCGGACGGGGAGGGTCAGTTCGCGTGCTGCGAGGCCATGCGCAGCGCCCCGTACAGGGCCGCGTCCCGCCCCAGTTCGCCGCGCACCAGCGAGAGCCGCTCCAGAGCGCTGCCCAGCGACCCCAGCTCCATCGCCCGCCGCATCGGGTCCAGCAGGAGCTCCCCGGCCTCCGCCAGGTCGCCGCCGACGATCACCCTGTCCGGGTTGAACAGGTTGGCCATGATCGCGATCCCCTGGCCCAGCGCGGTGCCCGCCTCCGCGATGATCCGGCGGCTCCCGGGGTCGCCCCCCGTGGCCGCCTCGACCAGGTCGCCCACCCGTGCCGGACCCGGCCCCCGGGCGACGTCGGTGTTGTGCGGCAGCATGTCCAGCAGGTAGTTCGCGCCGACGAAGGTCTCCAGGCAGCCCCGGTTGCCGCACCGGCAGACCTGGCCGCGCGGGTCCAGCGCGATGTGCCCGATCTCCCCCGCCGTGCCGCCCGCGCCGCGGAAGAGCCGGCCGGACATCATGATGCCCGCCCCCACCCCGTCGCCGATGACCAGGTGGATGACGTGTTCGGCCCCCGTGCCCGCCCCGCGGTGCTGCTCGGCCAGGACGGAGAGGTTGGCGTCGTTCTCGGCCAGGACCTCCAGGCCCAGGCGCTCGGTCAGCGCCCTGGCGGGGTGGAACCCCGCCCACCGGGGCACGCAGGAGATGTGCCCCACCGCGCCGGTGCCCGGGTCGATGGGCCCCGGCACCGAGGCGACCACGGACGAGACCGTGCCCAGGTCGATCCTGGCGCGCTGGAGGGTGGTCTCGGCCAGCCAGGCCGCGCGGCGCACCGCCCGGTCGGCGTCGGACCCCACGTCGTAGTCGATCTCCTCGCGGGCCAGCATGTTGCCCTCGCTGTCGCCGACCGCGACGCGGACGCTGTCGGCGGTGAAGTCGACGGCCACGACGGTGCCGGGCGGGCGCAGGAGCGTGACGGCCCGCGCGCGCCGGCCGTTGGAGGAGGTGTCGCGCACCGACACGGTCCCGGAGGCGCGCAGGCCGCGCACGATGTTGGACACGCTCGCGGCCGACAGCCCGGTGGTCCGGGCCAGCTCGGCCTGGGTGCGCGTACCGTCGCGCCGCAGCACGTCCACGACCCGGCGTTCGTTGGCCCGGCGCAGGGCGGACTGAGATCCCGGCGTCGCCGCGGCGTCGGTCACCAGTGGCCCCTTTTCGGTCGGCACTCCCCAGCGCTTCGGCGCTGCTGCGAGGAATGCTACAAGCATTGAACGCAGGCCGGAACTCGGCTCCCGCGCGGGTTAGGGTCCGAGCGTGAACGCACCACGCATCAGCACCGCCGACGACGGCTGGGACCAGGCCCTGGCCGGAGCGGTCCCCTCCGGCGGCCCCCCGGGCGGGCCGCGGATCGTCGCGGTCGAGGGCCGCTCCGGCTCGGGCAAGAGCACGGTGGCCGCACGGCTGCGCGCGGCGCTCGCGCTCCGGGGGCGGCCGGCGGCCGTGCTGTCGATGGAGGACCTCTACCCGGGGTGGGAGGGGCTGGCCGAGGCGCCCGCGCTGTTGCGGGAATGGGTCCTCGAACCGCTCTCGCGGGGGGAGCGGGCGGCCTGGCGGCGCTACGACTGGGAGCGGGGGGGCTTCGCGCGGGGGTGGGCGTCGCCGCCGGGGGAGGTCGCCGCGGGCGGGGTCCTGGTGGTCGAGGGGACCGGCTCGGGCGCCGCCGCCGGACGCGGCCTCCTGGACCTGCTGGTCTGGGTGGCCGCGCCCGGCGACGAGCGCGCCCGCCGGCTGGACGCCCGCGGTGACGCGTCGGTGTACGCGCCCTACAGGCGTGTGTGGGCGGAGCAGGAGGAGTCCTTCTACGCGGAGGACCACACCCGGGAGCACGCCGACCTGGTGGTCGACAACCCCGCCCGGTGACCGTGCGCGGGACGGGCGCCCGCCGCCGGGGCCCGCCCCGCGGGGACGCGACCGGACGGAGGGGCCGGGGCGGTCGGCGCCCCGCCTCAGCCCCCCTGGGCGGGGGCGGGGTCGGCGGCGCCTCCGACGAACCCGGTGACCAGGCCGAGGACGGCCTCGTCGGCGAGGATGCCGCTGTGGCCCGCTCCGCTGGTCCGCACCAGACGGGCCCGCTCCCCGAGCGCGGCGGCGGTGCTCAGGGACTCCCCGATCGGGACGTGGGCGTCGTCCTCGCCGTGCAGGAGCAGCACGGGCAGGTCGAACGACTCCGGCGCGTGCGTGGCCGAGAAGCGGGTCCACACGGTCGGGTCCCCGTCGAAGTAGTGGCGCTCGACGGCCTCGCGCAGCGCCGCCACGGCCCGGGGCCGCAGCCCGAGGACGCCCGAGAAGGAGCTGACGAGGAACCCGAAGTCCGACACCCCCGAGACCAGGACCGCCCGGTCGGCCCGCAGGCCCTCCCGCAGGGCGTGGACGGCGAAGAGCGCGCCCAGGGAGTGGCCGATCACGGCCGTGAAGTGTCCGTGCCGGTCCTGGAGGACGCGCATGATCTCCCGGGCGTCCAGGACGCTGCCCACCGGGCCGTCCGTGGAGCCGTGGCCCGGTGCGTCCCACGAGACGGGGCTGTAGCCGAGTTCGAGCAGTCGCCGGACCACCGGCGCGAAGCGGGAGGCGCGGGAGCGCCAGCCGTGGACGAGCAGGACGGGGCGGGCGCCGTCGCCCCAGGCGTAGGCGGCGACCTTCCACCTCCCGACGTCGAAGGACTCCGTCCGGGCGCTCCGGTGGAGTTCGAGGTCCCCGGCGGCGACCGGGCGCGGGCCGCGGGGGTCGGCCCACAGGCGTCGCGCCAGGGCTCCCGCGAGGCCGGGGGCGGGGAGGGCGAGGGCGTTGACGGCCGCGCCCACGAGACGGGCTGTGTTCACTGTGGACTCTTTTCCGCGGGACGCCCGCATCCAGAAAACTTTACGAACGATCGTATTATTTGTTTTGCATGTCGCTTCCGTCAAGGGGCAAGTAGGATCACCTTGTACCCGACCGACCGTTCACCTCCCCCGTAGGACGAGTCCAACCGAGGAGGAGCATGACGACCCGGACCGACGGCCGCCTGCAGCGAGGCGACCAGACCCGGCGGGCGGTCCTGGACCGCGCTGTGGACATCGCCTCGGTGGAGGGCCTGGAGGGGCTCTCCCTGGGCCGGCTGTCCAAGGAGCTGCGGATCAGCAAGAGCGGGGTGTTCGCGCACTTCGGGTCCAAGGAGGAGCTCCAGCTCGCGGCCGTCGAGGCCGGCAGGGCGGTCTTCGTCCGCCACGTCGTGCGCGAGGCGCTGCGCACCCGGCCGGGCGTCGAACGCCTGTGGCGGCTGTGCGAGGACTGGCTCGCCTACTCCCGGGACCGGGTCTTCTCCGGCGGGTGCTTCTTCTACACCGTCACCGCCGAGTTCGAGTCCCGCCCGGGCCGGGTCCGCGACGCCCTCGTGGAGGCCCACCGCGAGTGGCGCGACCTGCTCACCCGGACCGCCGAGGACGCCCGCCAGCTGGGCGAGCTCGTCTCCGGGGCCGACCCGGCGCTGCTCGCCTTCGAGCTGCGCGCGTTCCTGGACACCGCCAACGCGGTCTCCCTGCTGGAGGACGACAGGGACGCCCCCTACGCGATGGCGCGCACCGCCGTCACCGTCCGGCTGGACGCCCTGGCCTCCCCGGACACCCCGAGGCCCTGGGCGCCGGAGCCGCCCGCCGGGGCCGGGTGACCCCTCAGCCCCGCCCCGGGCCCCCGCCGTGCCCCCGGGCGGCGTGCAGTCCCATGTAGGCGCCGACCAGGCGGCCGACGATCGTGACCAGGAACAGCGTCCCGGCGACGGCCTCCGCCGAGGCCGCCGCGCGCGCCCACCCCGAGACGGGGACGACGTCGCCGTACCCCAGCGTCGCGAGGGTCACGTAGGAGAAGTACGTCAGCTCCTGCCAGGCGACCCCGTCCCCCGGCCGGGCCTGGTCGGTGAAACTGCCCGGGGCGACGCTCTCCAGCGCGCCGAACACCGCGGTGAAGAACCCGCCGAGGAGCAGGTAGACGCACACGGCCGCCAGAACGAGCTCCATCTCGTGCGTCCCGCTGCGGCGGTAGACGAACCTCAGCAGCGAGGAGACGATCGCCACCTGGAAGGCCCCGGCCGAGACGAAGACGCACACCATCGCGACGGCCTCGCCCCCGCCCGCCCCCGCCCACGACGCGCTGAGGAGCAGGGCCGCACCGGCTGCCGCGGCGGGGGCCACCCGGTCGCTCTCCCCGCGCACCAGGAGCACCCCGAAGAGGACGACCCCCACGTAGGCGACCAGGTAGAGGGCCGTCCAACCGGTGCCGTGGAAGGTGATCGGGTACCCGAACTGGAGGAGGACGACGAACACCAGGAACGATCCGAGGTTCACGGATCGCCCCTGCGACGGACCGCGTCTGCGCACCGGCCCACTATGGCACGGTGTGCCGCGCCCGCCCCGGCGCCGCTCCGGCGGAGGCCGGACTCACCGGCCGGGCGCCCCCGGCCGGGGCGCGCAGATCTCCCTGGCCCTTCGCAGGTCCTCCTCCATCGCCCGCAGCCCGGCCCCCAGGGCGGAGAGCGGCAGGCCCTCGAAACGGCGCAGCCTCTCCCTGCGCTCCTCCCTCCCCCCGTGCGCGCGGGAGTCGAGGCGCGCCAGCAGCAGCCAGCCCGCGCCGCAGGCGGTGGCCGCCACGAACAGGAGACCCGGGTCCACACCCTCCCCCCAGGCCACGAGGGCGAAGGCCGCGAGGAGCAGCACCGTCCCGAGGACGCCCAGCACGCCCTTGCCGAACGCGTAGCCCTCCTGTCTGCGCACCGTCGCGCGCAGGCCGTCGGCCTCGCCCCGCACCACCGCGGTGTGCTCGCGCCACTGCTGCTGCCGGCGGGCGACCCTGAGCACCGTGGGGACCACAGCGTGGACCGCGGCCGCGTGCCCGGCCCGCGAAGGGCCCGAGGCGTGCTCCACCCGGCTCCACAGGATCCGCGTCCACTCCCCCGCCTCCGGCGGGCCGCCCGGGTCCGGCGGGACCGTCAGCCCGGGGTTGAGCAGGAAGGTCAGGACCAGGGCGGGGTCCACACGGTGGCGGCCGCCCTCCCATCCGCCGAGGCTTCCGGTCAGCTCGTGGACGAAGCCGTTGCCCACGTGCTCGCCCTCCTCCAGGTCACGGGCGAGGACGAACAGCGCTCCGTCCCCGGAGAGTTTCGCCATCCTCCGCAGCTCCGCGGGCCGGGCCGGCGGTCGGGACCCGGCGGCCGCGGCGTCGCCGGCGAGCAGGGGCCCGGGGTCGTCGAAGAGCTCGCGCAGGTCCTCGACGCCGAGGGACCGCGACGGCGTCTCCCCGCCCGTGGGCCCGGAGGGCACGGCGTCGCCGGCCGGTCCGACGGACGCGGCCCGGGGGGCGGGGAGGACGGCCAGGGGGTCGCCCGTGATGAGGTGGTGGAGCAGGTCCTTGGCGTCGGGCCTGTCCTGCGGCCTCCTGAGCAGGCAGGTCCGGAGGGTCTCCCGGAACGGCTCGGGCACGCCGTCGAGGTCGGGTTCCCCGGAGAGGACGCGCGCGATGCGGGCGGCCTGGGTGGGCCCGGGGAAGGCCTCCTTGCCCGTCGCGGCGTAGACCATCACCGACCCCCACGAGAAGACGTCGACCGCCGAGGTGAGGCGCTCCCCCTCCAGCTGCTCGGGCGCCATGTAGCCCACCGTGCCGATGATCCCGCTGGCGGTCACGGAGGTGGTCTCCAGGGCCCGGGCGATGCCGAAGTCGATCACCCGCGGGCCGTCCGCGGCCAGCATGATGTTGTCCGGCTTCAGGTCGCGGTGCACGACACCGGCCCCGTGGATCGCGGCGAGGGCGGTGGCCGTGCCGACGGCGAGGCGCTGGAGCTCGACGCCGGCGCGCGGCCCGTCGCCCTTCACCGCGGCCTGGAGGGTGGGGCCGTCGATGAACTCGGTGGCGATCCACGGCTCCGCCGCCTCCGGATCGGCGTCCAGGATCGCCGCGATGCAGAAACCGTCCACCCGCCGCGCCTGCTCCACCTCGGCGGTGAAGCGGCGCCGCATCTCCGGGTCCCCCGCCCACGTGGCGTGCAGCACCTTGACGGCGGCACGGCTCCCGTCCGGAGCCTCCCCCAGGAACACCTCGCCGAAGCCCCCGCGCCCCAAGGAGCGCACGAGTCGGTAGTCCCCTGCGGTACGACCAGGGTCGTCCACGGTTCTCCCTCTCCTGTTGTGTCCGCCTGGGCGGACCGGGTCAGACCCCGCAGATCGCGCGCGCCTTCCGCAGATCGCCGTTGATGCGGGTGACCCCCGTGGTCAGCTGGGGCAGCTGTGCCGCCACCCCGTTCAGTTCCTGGTAGCGCTGGTGGCGCCGGGCGGGACCGCCCGAGACGACGCGGACGGCGGTCCCCGCGCCGATCACCCCGGCCGCGCCCATGACCCCGACGACCAGCAGGAGGCCGGTCAGGGCGCCGTCCGCCGACGCGAGCCCCATGACGATCCCCGCCGGGAGGCCGAGCACCGCGAACCGGCAGATCCTCAGCGCGAGGAGCAGCTTCTCCTGGAGGTCGACCTTGCGCCGCAGCGCCTCGTGCCGGGCGCCGACCGTGCCGTGGCGGTCCTCCCAGTGCCTGCGCTGCTCGGCGAGCGCCCGCAGGGTGGGCAGCGCGCCGTAGACCACGGCCGCGCAACCGGCGTCGGCCGGCGCGGGGGAGTTCCGGACACGGCCCCAGAGGATGTCGATCCACTCGCCCACGCCCCTGTCGCCGCCGTCGCCGGGCGGCACCAGCCGCTCCGGGTGCAGCAGGAACGCGAGGATCAGGGCGGCGCTGACGCTCACGCGCGTCGTGCGCCACCCCTCGAGCTCGGAGGTGAGCCGCCCGTGGAAGGCGTTGCCGGCGCGTTCGGCCTCGTCGAGGCGGTCCGCCAGCCGCGTCAGCGCCCCGGGGTCGTCCCCGTGGTGGGCGCCCAGGATCCTGAGCACGTCGGGCCGGGCCAGAAGCACCATCTCGTTGGCCAGGGGCGCGCCGGTGAGGAGCGGTCGCGGGTCGTCGAACAGCTCCCCGAGCTCGGCCACGGTGGCGCCCCGGCCCCGGAAGACCGGCGGCAGGTCGGGGCGCAGCTGTGCGATGAACGAGGCGAGCGCCAGGTTGGCGTCGTTGTTGACGTGGCCGCGGAAGAGCGACCGGTCCAGGACGGTGTCGCCGAGGTCGTCGACGAGCCAGGCGCCCAGCGCGGCGCGCTGTGCGGGGTCCTGGAAGACCTGGACGGCGGAGCCCCAGTTCTGCTGCATGGCCTCCGCGAGGTCGCGGGGATCGGTGAAGCGGACGCCGCGGAAGTGGTACGGGGGCACCCCGCCCTCGAGGTACGCCGAGGGGGCGGGGAGGCCGGTCGCACCGGTCCCCGGCCCCGGGTGGAACGGCGGGGGGTACGGCGGCGGCGTGGGCGTGCCCGGCGCCGTGTAGGAGGGCGGACCGCCGTGGGAGCCGGAGACCCGCCCCGGTGCGGACGGCGCGTGGCCGGCGGCGTGCGCACGCGCCGCGTCCGGCGCCGACCGGGTGTAGGCCCGGGTCGGGTCGACGGGGGCCTGCGGGGCCACCCTGGTGGGGTCGGCCTGCGGGGGCGCGTCGCCGGCGATCCTGGTGCGCTCCACGCCGACGCGGGTGCCGTCGTCGGGCGCGGCCTCCGGGCGCCCGGTGGCGGGGAACGCCCCGTGGGCCCCGGACGCGGGCGCCGGAGCGGAGATCAGCCGGTTGAGGAGGGTCGCGGCGTCGGGGCGCCGGTCGGGATCCTTGTCCAGGCAGGAGCGGACGATTCCGGCCAGCGGTTCGCCCAGGGGCCCCAGGTCGGGCTCGCCGCCCAGGATGCGGGCGATGCGCGAGGCCTGGGTGGGGCCGTGGAAGGCCTCCGTGCCCGTCGCGGCGTAGACCATCACCGACCCCCACGAGAAGATGTCCACGGCCGAGGTGAGCCGGACCCCCTCCAGCTGCTCGGGCGCCATGTAGCCGATCGTCCCGACCACGCCGCTGGCGGTCACGGAGGTGGTCTCGACGGCGCGGGCGATACCGAAGTCGATCACCCGCGGGCCGTCCGCGGCCAGCATGATGTTGTCCGGCTTCAGGTCGCGGTGCACGACACCGGCCGCGTGGATGGCGGCCAGCGCGGTCGCGGTGGAGATCGCCAGCCGGTGCAGTTCGACCCCGGCGCGGGGGCCGTCGTGGGCGACGGCGGCCTGGAGGGTGGGGCCGTCGATGAACTCGGTGGCGATCCACGGCTCCGCCGCCTCCGGATCGGCGTCCAGGATCGCCGCGATGCAGAAACCGCTCACCCTGCGGGCCTGTTCCACCTCGGCGGTGAAGCGGCGCCGCATCTCCGGGTCCCCCGCCCACGTGGCGTGCAGCACCTTGACGGCGGCACGGCTCCCGTCGGGCGCCTCCCCCAGGAACACCTCGCCGAAGCCCCCGCGCCCCAAGGAGCGCACGAGTCGGTAGTGGCCGGCGGTCCGGACCGGGGACCTTCCCGCCCCGGCGCCCCCGGCCTGGTTCTGGAGGTCGTCCACCGTCCGGCCCTCGATTCGTCGTCGTGCTTCCCCCTGGAGGGCCCCAGACGGGCCCGTGGGAACTATAGCCAGGTTCCGGCTGTCCCGAATCCGGTCGCCGCCCTGCTCCGGCGCGTCGGCCCGGGGCGTCGGGAGCGCCCGGACGGCTTCCGCGCGGTGGGACGGGTGGGGTCAGCGGGACCTGACGTTGCGCGTGTGGTCACCCCTCTGGATGCGTTCGACCAGGTCGTCGGTGAGGGTTCCGTACCCGGTGGCCGCCCACACGCTGTCGCTCGCGGGCACCTCGTAGTACGGGACCGTCCGTCCCTCGTGCTCGTCCGGCAGGACGACGGGGCGCACGCGTCCGCGGACGGCCTTGGCGCACTCCTCGCACAGGGGGACGCGGATGGTGCGGGTGCCGCCGAACTCGCGCCAGGCGGTCACCTTGGTGACGGTCCCGTGCAGGGGGTTGGCGTAGCAGTGCAGGCGCCGGACGGCGGACGCCCGAGAACCCCTGGCGGCGTTGTCGATGGCGTCCTCCGCCATGTCCAGGAGGACGAGCACGCCCACGGCGTCGGGCAGGGACGCGTCACCGTCCGCCATCCGGTCGTGGACCGCGGCCGCGGCGGAGCGGGCGTCCAGGGCGGCGCGCAGGTGCTGCTGCGCCCTCTCCCCCGGGGCGCTGCCCGACTCCAGGCGGCTCAGGCGCTCGCCGACCTCGATGAGATCCTGCTCGCCCTGCTCCACCAGGGCCTCCAGCTGCGCGCGCTCGGCGTTGGCGAACGCGGCGTGCTGGGCGATCGCGCGGGAGCGCCGCCTCCCCAGACTCCGGGACGTGCGGCGGTACAGGGGGTAGGCGATCACCACGACCAGGATCCCGCCGAGGAGCAGGGTGCCCGCCACCAGCCAGCCGCCCGCGGATCCGGCCGTCCCGGCCCCTCCGGAGAAGACGGGGCCCGCCCCCCGGTCCGTCCCGCTGCGTTCCTCGTAGTCGGCCACGGCCCTGTCGTAGGCGCCCTCCGCGTCGCCCGACAGGGCGGTCTCCACCGCCACGTCCAGCTGGGCGAGCGCGGTTCCGTCGAAGTCGGTGGCGTAGGAGGAGGTGAGCGCGGCGTAGTGGGCGGTGGTGCCGCCGCCGAAGTCCGTGCCGAAGACGTCGTCGTCCACCGCGAGGTAGGAGCCCGCCGGCTCGCCCCTGCGGTCGTGGACCACCGAGACCAGGGCCTCCACGTCGCCGTTCCAGGGGTCGGCCTCCACCAGGGGGACCGCGATCACGTACAGGTCCAGGTCGGACTCCGCGATGAGCCCGGCGATCCGCTCCTGCTCGGCCTCGGGGATGGCGTTGGCGTAGACCGGGTCGACGTACACGGGGAACTCGTCCAGGGCGTCGGCGATCTCCTGGGAGGGGTTCTCCGCGGGGGCCCCGTCCACCGGGGCGTCGCTCCCGGTCCGGGCGAGGGCCCCGGACAGGGGGGCCGTGACCAGCCCCGCGCAGACCAGGGCGGCCAGGAGCCGTGCCGCGTGCCGCGCGGTCGGGAACTCAGCGGGCATCGATCTCCTCCAGGAGTCTCTCGGCCATGCGTGCGGGGCGCTCCGCCCCGAAGTGGTGTCGGACCCACGCGCGGTCGTCCAGCGACAGGTAGGACAGTCTCCCGCCCAGGCGGTCCCGGACGTGCAGGACCCTGGCGGCGCGCACGGCCTCGGTCGCCTGCGCGCAGGACGCGCACATGGGCACGCTCCCCCCGGCCACGCGCGACCGCCGGGAGGTGGTGGAGGGCCCGTGCAGCGGGTTGACCCGGCACGGGGCACGGCCGACGTTCCCCTCGGGGTCCTCCAGAGCGGCCATGACCCGTCGCGAGACGACGACGGCGCCGACGTGGTCGAGGTCGTCCGGGCCGTGCTCCATGGCGATGAGCACCGCCTCCGCCGGCGGCATCAGCTCGCCGGGGATCTCGCCGGCCCGGTCCGAGGCCAACGCCTTACGGAGCCTTCCGCTCTCCCGCAGCGCCATCCGGCGCAGGGCCCGCGGACCGGCCGCACCGTCCCGGCGGACGAGCAGCCGGACGAGGGCCGCCGCGCCGACCAGGGCCAGGAAGGCCAGCGGGCCGAGGAGCACCACCCCCGTGGGGAAGCCCTCGCCGAAGTAGCGCGGCACGCGCGGCCCGGGGGGCTCGGTGCCGGAGTCCATGAAGTACGGCGTCCCGACGTACGCGCCCTCGCCCACCTCGACGCCCTCCAGCGCGTCGAGGGCGGCGTCCAGCGCCAGGGCCGGGCTCGGCTCCTCGATCTCGCTGGTGGCGGTCCACAGCTCGTAGGAGTCCACGGTCCCGAGGCCGACGGGGGACGCCGAGACGCGCACCCCCGCCTCCGCGTACCGGTGTCCGACGACGAGGTAGACGGCGTCCTCGCCGCTGACCGAGGCCAGGGCGTGGGCCAGGACCTCGGGGTCGCCGCTGAACTCGTCGGCGGGGTCCATGGGCAGGACCAGCGCGCGCACCGGGACGGGGGCGTCGGCGAGGCGCTCGGCCGTCGCCGCCAGGCCGTCCAGGGGGAGCGGGGTGCGGGGGTCGACGTAGAGGGGCGCGGTGGTCTCCTCCAGTTCCCGGGCGATCTGCTCCACCCTGGCCGTGGACGCCACGTAGGGCGGGGAGGCGAACGCCTCCTCCCGGGGGGAGAGGACCTCGGCGCCGCCCTCCGGGACGCTGACGACATGGGCGAGCGGGGCGAGGGCCACCGCCGCCGCCAGGACGACGGTCGCCGCGGCGGTGACGGTGACGACCGCGACGCCGCCTGCGCCGAGCGAGCCCCGGCGCAGGCGGAGCCAGACGAGGCAGCCGCCCGCGCTGAGCACGAAGCCGCCGAGCGTCCCGGCGAGGAAGCCCGTGTTCCCGGGGCCGTTGTGGCTGGTGGGGTCGAGGTCGTCGAGGAAGTCCCGCCACCCCGCGGCGAGCCGGTCCCCGGCCGAGGGCGCCCCGTACGGGGCCGGGGCCGCGGCTCCTCCGGGCCCGGGGTCGGTCAGTGCCCGGGCGAACCCCTCGGCGACCTGGTCCACGGGGGCGTCGTAGGCGATGTCCGGGTCCGACATCACGGCGCTGCGCGCGTCGTCCACCGGCAGGGGGACGCCGTACGCCGCCACGTCGAACAGGGAGGAGCCGGGGCGCAGGTGGACGTAGACGCCGTCGGAGCCGAGCCGGTCGTGCAGGGCGGGCAGCATCGCGCCTCCCCACTCCGTCCCGGAGCCGGGGAAGGGGCTGACGACGACGTGGTAGGGCTCGCCCAGGGCGTCGAAGGTCTCGCGCAGGTCGGCCTCGAGCTCCTCCGGGTCGTGGAGCCCGGACACGGCCCCGTCCACCACGACGGCGGCGCCCTCGGGCTCGTCGGCCATCAGGTCCGCGTAGTACTCGGCGGGGGTCACGCGCGTCTCGTACGCGGACGGGGCCCCCGGCGGCTCGGGCTCGGCCGCGGCGGGGGACGCCGTGAACGGGAGCGCCAGGGCCGGGAGGACGGCCAGGGCGGCCGGGAACCAGGCACGGGGGAAGGAGGGACCGGGCATGGAGGTGATCATATCGGGGAGTTTCGGTCAGCCCTCTACCCCGCCCGACCCCTTTCCGCCCCGCTCAGGAGGGCCTCGACCATGCGGTCGGGGCTGTGCGCGCCGAACCGGTGGCGGATCCACGCCCGTTCGCTCTGGTCCAGGTACGAGCGCCACACCCCGTCCGGTCCCCGCAGTTCCAGTCGCGCGAGCACCCGGCGGTCGTCGGGGAGGGCGGCGCACCCCCCGCAGAGCGACGTCCGCTCGGCCCGCGCCCCGGGTTCCCGCCGCTTGCGCCCCGGCGGGGCGGGGGCACTGGCGGTGCCCGGGCCGTGCAGGGGGTTGTTCCTGCACGGGGCCCCGTGGACGGGGGCCGCGGGGTCGGCCAGGGCCGCGCGGGCACGGCGCACCAGGACCAGCACCCCGACGAGGTCGAGGGCGTCCGGGGTCCCCTCCATCACCATGAGCGCCGCCTCGGCCTGGGGCATCAGCCCGTCCGGCAGGGCGCGGCCCGCGGCGAGCTCCCCGACCAGGGCCGCCGTCTCCCGTTCCGCGAGCGAACGCAGGGTCGCGGCGCCGACCCTGCCCCCCGCGGAGGCTCCGGGGCGCCTCACCAGTGCGACCGCGCCCCAGACGGCCCCCGAGAGGAGCGCGCCGACCACAGGTCCCACGAGCAGGAGGGCGAGGAGGAAGCTCTCGGTGAAGCGCGGAAGGCGTGGTTCCAGGGGCGTGGAGTCGATCGTGGGAGGGGCCGGCGACGCGTCGGCGTCGGCGGGGTGGCGCCCGACCTCCCGCAGGACCGCGTCCAGGGCCGCGGCCGGGTCGGCGGCCTCCTCTTCCCGGACCTCACGGAGGAGGGAGTAGCCGTCGACGGGCGCGCCGAAGGCCAGCAGGTCCACGGACACCGCCTCGAGGTCGTGGGTGACCACGGCGTAGACGCCGTCCTCGCCCAGCACGTGGTGCCAGGCGTGCAGGAACACGTGCGGGTCGCCGGCGGACTCGTCGCTGTCGGCCATCGGCAGCACGACCGCGCGCACGGGCGTGGGCGCCTCCTCCAGCCGCGCCGCGACCTCCGCCAGGCCCTCGCGCGGGAGGGGCGTGAGCGGGTCGACGTAGAGGCGCTCCTCCCCCATCTCCCCCACCACGCGCTCGACCCGCGCGGTGGAGGCCACGTACGGCGGCTCGGCGCGGACCTCCTCCAGGGGGTCGGGCAGCTCCTGGGGGCCCGGGGGCGCCCCGGTCAGGTGCGCCAGGGACCAGGCCACCGCAGCGGCGGACGGCACGAGCGTCGCGACCGCCGCCACCAGCACCGTCGACCGCGCGCCCGCGCCCCGCCGCACCCGTACGACCGCCCACACCGCGCCCATCGTGACCAGCGCCCCGACGGGGGCTCCGGCGATCAGGCCCAGGTTCTCCGGACCGACCGACCTCGACGGGTCCAGGTCCTCCACGAACTCCTCCCAGCCCGAGGGCGTGTCCTCCCCCGCCTCCCGGGCGGCGACCACCGCGTCGCTCCTGCGCAGGAGGTCGGCCTCGGAGGCGGTGAGCGCCTCGGTGAAGGCGGCCGCCACCTCCCCGAGCGGGGCCCCGTACTCCAGCTCCCCGCCGGTCACCTGGTCCGCCAGGTCCACCGGCAGGTCCACGCCGTGGGCCCGTGCCCCGGCGATCCCGCCGTCGGGGCGCAGGTGGACGTAGAGCCCGTCGGCGCCGACCCGGTCGTGCAGGGCGGCCAGCATGTCCGGCTCCCACAGGGACGCGAGGGACTCGGGGAAGGGGCTCGCGACGACGTGGTAGGGCACGCCCACCGCGCCGAAGGAGCGGTGGAGCCCGGCCTCCAGCTCGGCGAGGTCGTACTCGCCCGCCAGCGCGTCGTCGACGACCACCGCCGCCCCCTCGGGCAGCTCCGCCATCAGGGAGGCGTAGTGCTCGGCGGGGGTCACGTGGGCCTCGTACGACCCGGGCTCCGGCGCGGCGAGGGCGGGGGCGCCCGTGACGGCGAGGGCGGCGAGCACGGCCGGGACGAGGAGGAGGCGGGGGTGGAGGAGCCGGGGAAGGGCGGGCATGCGGGGAGCATACCCGGAGGTTTCGGTCGGCCCTCCGGCCGGACAGGAGCCGACGCGGCGAGGCCCCCGCGCCGCCCGTGGGCGGCGCGGGGGCCTCGGAGGTCCCGCTTCCCGGACCGGGGCCCGGGCTCGCGGTCAGGCCGTGGACCGGGTGGGCTCCACGAAGGCCTTGAAGCGCTTCATGTCCCCCTTGGCGCGGGCCTTGACGAGCCCCAGCTTGTCGCCGAGCTGCTCCACCGCGCCCTCGGGGACGGTCTTCAGCTGGAGGGTGATCCGGGTGCTCGTGTCCGAGAGGTGGTGGAAGGTCACCACGCCCGCGTGGGTCGCGCCGTCGACGGTCTTCCAGGCGATCCGCTCCCCCGGGATCTGCTCGGTGACCACGGCGTCGAAGTCGCGCCGCTGGCCGGCGATCTCGATGGTCCAGCGCATGGTGGTCTCACCGGTGCGCACGACCTGGGTCACGCCCTCCATGAAGGAGGGGAACTCCTCGAACCTCATCCACTGGGCGTAGGCCGCAGTCACCGGGACGTCGACCTCTACCGTCTCCACGATGTCCGACATTGATCGACTCCTTCGCAATAGATTGCGTTTCGTCCTCACCGGGGCCGCTACCCGGCTCCCGGCGTCGCAATCAGGGGTTGCGCCCCTCCAGCGCCGCCGGGCGACGCTCCCGACACCCCCCGGGGGAACCGTGGGGACCGGCGTGACCTGGGAGGACGCGCGCCGGTCCGACGCCCCGGAAGGAATTCGTGAAACGGGTCACCGCGCTCCGGGCGAAGGCCCCGCCGCACGCGGACGGGGCCGCCACCGTCGGTCGGACGGTGGCGGCCCCGTGGAACCGCGCTGCGCGCCTGGTGGGCGCCGGCGGAGCCCCGCGTGCCGTTCCCTACTGGGCGATCAGCTGGCGGAGCACGTACTGCAGGATGCCGCCGTTGCGGTAGTAGTCGGCCTCGCCGGGGGTGTCGATCCGCAGGACGGCGTCGAACTCCACCCCGGTGTCGGTGCTGACCCTGACCGTGCTCGGCACGCGCCCCTCGTTCAGCTCGGTCACGCCGGTGACCGAGAAGGTCTCCTCACCGGTCAGGCCGAGGGAGTCCGCGGACTGCCCCTCCGGGAACTGGAGGGGGAGGACGCCCATGCCGATCAGGTTGGAGCGGTGGATGCGCTCGTAGGACTCGGTGATGACCGCGCGGACGCCCAGCAGGCTGGTGCCCTTGGCCGCCCAGTCGCGGGACGAGCCGGAGCCGTACTCCTTGCCGCCCAGGACGACCAGCGGGGTGCCCTGCGCCGCGTAGTTCTGCGCGGCGTCGTAGATGAACGACACCGGGCCGTCGGGCTGGGTGAAGTCGCGGGTGTAGCCGCCCTCCGTGCCCGGCGCGATCTGGTTGCGCAGGCGGATGTTGGCGAACGTGCCGCGGATCATCACCTCGTGGTTGCCGCGGCGGGAGCCGTAGGAGTTGAAGTCGCGGCGCTCCACGCCGTTGGACTTCAGGTACTCGGCCGCCGGGGTGCCCGGCTTGATGGCGCCGGCCGGGGAGATGTGGTCGGTGGTGACCGAGTCCCCCAGCTTGGCCAGCACGCGGGCGCCGGAGATGTCGGTGACCGGGGACGGGTCGGTGTCCATGCCGTCGAAGTACGGGGGCTTGCGCACGTACGTCGACTCGGCCTCCCACTCGAAGGTGTTGCCGGTCGGCGTGGGCAGCGAGCGCCAGCGGTCGTCGCCGGCGAACACGTCCGAGTACGCGGACTCGTACATGTCGGAGGCGATCGCGGAGTCCATGACCTCCTGGATCTCCTCGGCGGTCGGCCACACGTCGGCCAGGTAGACCGGCTCGCCGTCCTTGCCGATGCCCAGGGGCTCGGTGGTGATGTCCACGTCGAGCGAGCCGGCCAGGGCGTAGGCGACCACCAGCGGCGGCGACGCCAGGTAGTTCATCTTGACGTCCGGGTTGATCCGGCCCTCGAAGTTGCGGTTGCCCGACAGGACCGCGGAGACCGCGAGGTCGTTGTCCTGGACCGCCTGGGAGATCTCCTCCGGCAGCGGGCCGGAGTTGCCGATGCAGGTGGTGCAGCCGTAGCCGACCAGGTTGAAGCCCAGCTTGTCCAGGTACGGGGTCAGGCCGGAGCGCTCGTAGTAGTCGGTGACGACCTTGGAGCCCGGGGCCATGGAGGTCTTGACCCACGGCTTGCGGGACAGGCCCTTCTCCACCGCCTTCTTGGCCAGCAGGGCGGCGCCCAGCATGACCGAGGGGTTGGAGGTGTTGGTGCACGAGGTGATCGCGGCGATCACGACGGCGCCGTGGTCGATCTCGGTCTCGGTGCCGTCGGCCATGGTGACCTTGACGGACTTGTGCGGGCGGGCGCCGTTGGCGGTCTGGGCCGGGGCGTCGGAGGCCGGGAAGGACTCCTCGCCGGCCTCGTCGGCGTCGTCCTGGACGTAGTCGCGGATGTCGTGGCGCCAGGTGGTCTTGGCGTCGGAGAGCGCGATGCGGTCCTGCGGGCGCTTGGGGCCGGCGATGGACGGGACGACGTCGCCGAGGTCGAGCTCCAGGTACTCGGAGAACTCGGGCTCGACGGACGGGTCGTGCCAGAAGCCGTTGGCCTTGGCGTAGGCCTCGGTCAGGGCGACCTGCTGCTCGGAGCGGCCCGTCAGGCGCATGTAGCGGATGGTCTCGTCGTCGACCGGGAAGATCGCGGCGGTGGAGCCGAACTCCGGGCTCATGTTGCCGATGGTGGCGCGGTTGGCCAGCGGCACCGACGCGACGCCGTCGCCGTAGAACTCGACGAACTTGCCGACCACGCCGTGCCGGCGCAGCTGCTCGGTGATGGTGAGCACGAGGTCGGTGGCGGTGGTGCCGGGCTTGAGCTGGCCCGTGAGCTTGAAGCCGACCACGCGCGGGATGAGCATGGAGATCGGCTGGCCGAGCATGGCGGCCTCGGCCTCGATGCCGCCCACGCCCCAGCCCAGGATGCCCAGGCCGTTCTGCATGGTGGTGTGGGAGTCCGTGCCCACACAGGTGTCGGGGTAGGCCTGGCCGTTCCGGCTCATCGTGACGCGGGCCAGGTGCTCGATGTTGGCCTGGTGCACGATGCCGGTGCCGGGCGGGACGACCTTGAACTCGTCGAAGGCGGTCTGGCCCCAGCGCAGGAACTTGTAGCGCTCGTAGTTGCGCTCGTACTCGATCTCGACGTTGCGCTCGAAGGCGTCGGGGCGGCCGAAGAGGTCGACGACGACGGAGTGGTCGATCACGAGCTCGGCGGGAGCGAGCGGGTTGATCTTGTCCGGGTCGCCGCCCAGGTCGCGGACGGCCTCGCGCATGGTGGCGAGGTCGACGACGCAGGGGACGCCGGTGAAGTCCTGCATGATCACCCGCGCGGGGGTGAACTGGATCTCCTGGCTGGGCTGCGCCTTGGCGTCCCAGCCGCCGAGGGCCCGGATGTGCTCGGCGGTGACGTTGGCACCGTCCTCGGTGCGCAGGAGGTTCTCCAGCAGCACCTTCAGGCTGTAGGGAAGCCGCTTGGAGCCCTCCACGGCCTCCAGACGGAAGATCTCGTACGACTCGTCGCCAACGCGCAACGTGTCACGGGCGCCGAAGCTGTTCGTGGACACGGTGTCTGCCTCCTGATCTCGCCACTTTGTCCCCAGCATCCTGCCTCATCAGACGGGTGCGGGACCTGTTGAGGCCGCCCTGGCCGGATGGCCGGGAGCGGAGGACCGCGGGGGTGACCTCCGTAGTCCCCGGCCTCCATCATGACCGCTGTGACCTGTGACGACACCACTCGCCACCGGCCAGGCGGCCCACTGGCCACGGGCGCCCACGATGTTCTGGACCGGACGCCGCCGAGCGGCCTACATCACACGCCGGCGCTCGCGTCCGAAACCTGGTGCGGGTCGGGGGGACCCCCGCTGTTATCTTGATGTCAAGGTATCCAACTTGTATCTCGATATCAAGTTATCGGGTGCGGGCCCGGAGCGGGCAGCCGCCCCCCGGCAAGCCCCATCCTCTCAGTCCAGCTGGGGCACCACCTGCGACGCGACCAGCTCCAGGTGGTCCAGGTCGGACATGTCGAGCACCTGGAGGTACATCCGCTCGGCGCCGGCCTCGCCGAAGCGGCCGATCCGGTCCACCAGCTCGTCCGGCGAGCCCGCCAGGCCGTTCTCCCGGAGTTCGGGGACCGCGCGGCCGATCCGCTCCGCGCGGCGCGCCACCTCCGCCTCGTCGCGGCCCGCGCACAGCACCTGCGCGGCCGAGTACACCAGCGGGGCGGTCCTCCCGGAGTCGCGCACCGCCGCACGGGTCCGCCCGAAGGCCGCGTCCGTGTCCTCCAGCGACGAGAACGGCACGTTGTACTCGTCGGCGTACTTGGCCGCCAGGCGCGGCGTGCGCTTGGGACCGGTCCCGCCGATCAGCACCGGGGGCCGCGGCCCCTGCTGCGGCTTGGGCAGGGCGGGGCCCTCCGCCAGCCGGTAGTGCTTGCCCTCGTAGCGGAAGGACTCGCCCGCAGGCGTCGACCACAGGCCGGTGATGATGTCCAGCTGCTCCTCGTAGCGGTCGAAGCGCTCGCGGCCGGAGGCGGGGAAGGGGATCCCGTAGACGGCGTGCTCCTCCTCGAACCAGCCCGCGCCGAAGCCGAACTCCACGCGGCCGCCGCTCATCCGGTCGACCTGGGCGACGGTGATGGCGAGGGGGCCGGGGTAGCGGAAGGTCGCCGCGGTCATGAGGGTGCCGAGGCGGATGCGGGAGGTGTCGCGGGCCAGTCCCGCCAGGGTGATCCAGGCGTCGGTGGGCCCGGGGAGGCCGCTGACGTGGTCACCCATGTGCAGATAGTGGTCGGAACGGAACAGAGCGTCGAAGCCAAGGTCCTCGGCTGCCTTGGCGACGGCGAGCTGATCCTCGTAGGTGGCCCCCTGTTGGGGCTCAAGGAAGATCCTCAGGCGCATACGCCCCATTTTCTCCCACTGCGGGGACCAGACCGAAGCCGCCGCGCGGGTACCGTCGAAAAGGCGCCCCGGGCCCGCCCCCGCACCGCCGAACCGATCCGCCCACCCGACGCGATAGCCCTCGATGTGAAGCTGCTCCGCCGCGCGCGCCGCCGCGCCCCCTCCTACGGCCCGGAGAGCACCGACCCGGTGCTCCTGGCGGCCATCGCCGTCGGCGAGACCGAGGCCCTGGAGATCCTGCACCGCAGACACGCGCCCTGGCTGCGCGCGCGGTTGCGCTACCGCTGCTCCGACACCGACCAGCTCGACGCCGCGCTCCAGGAGACCTTCCTCGCCGTGTGGAGGAACGCGGGCTCGTTCACGCCCCGTCCCGGCGACACCGACGCCGGGGCCTGGCTGTGGACCATCGCGATCCGACAGCTCATCTCCCAGCTGCGCAAACGGGCCAACCGCTGGATCTCGGACAGCGACACCGAGCCCTACGAGACCATCGGCGACGCCTCCGCCGAGGACACCGTGCTGCTCAACATCGAGCACGGTCCGCTGGGCGCCGCCCTGCACTCCCTCTCACCCGAGCTGCGCTCGGCCATCCAGGCCACCGTGCTCGACGGGCTCACCGTCCGTGAGGCCGCGCAGATCCTCCAGATCCCCGAGGGAACCGTCAAGACACGGGTCATGCGCGCCAAGGCGCGCCTACGGGAGGCACTGACATGAGCTGGCACCTGACCCCTGCCCAAGCACACGAGTACGCGAGCCACCGGGCCGACGACGTCACGGCCATGTCCGTGGAGGCCCACATCACGCACTGCGCGCCCTGCCGGAACCTGCTCCCGGGCGACGAGGAATGGCTCGCCGACAGCTGGGCGGGGCTGCGCGACGTCGTGGACCGCCCCCGGCGGGGCGTGGTCGAGACGCTGCTGGCCGCCCTGGGGCTGCGGGAGGGCACCGCCAAGCTGCTGGCGGCGACGCCCGGCCTGTACCGGGCCTGGCTCCTGGCGTCGGTCGTGGTCCTGATCGCCGCCCTCTTCGCCGCGCACCACCTTCCGCGCGGCTCGCTGGTCTTCACCTTCACCGCCCCGATCGTGCCCCTGGTGGGCGTCGCCCTGGCGTACGGACGCGGTGTGGACCCCGCCCACGCCCTGACCTCCGTCACCCCGATGGCGGGCCAGCGGCTCCTCTTCCTGCGCACCTGCGCGGTGCTCGTGCCCTCCCTGGCCCTGTGCGCCGCGGCCGCGCTGATGCTGCCCTCGGCCTCCACACCGTGGACCGCGGCGTTCTGGCTCCTGCCGTCCCTGACACTCGTCGCGGGATCCCTCGTGCTCAGCCACTGGCTGCACCTGAGCGCCGCCAGCGCGGTCGTCGGGCTGGCCTGGCTGGCCGCGCTGGCCGCCATGGTCGTCTCCGAGCACGCGACGCCGCTCCAGCTGCTCGCCCCCCAGGCCCAGGCGTGGTGGGCGACGGCGCTGGCGGCCCTGCTGGGTGCGATCCTGGTGCGCGTGAGGACGGCATGAGCGCGGACACCGCGGGGACCGGGGCCGGGGGCGCCGCCCCCTCCTCCCGCGCGCCCTCCGTCCGGATCCGGGGGCTGGTCCGCCGGTACGGCGCCCGCACCGCCCTGGACGGCGTGGACCTGGACCTGGGTCCCGGGGTGACCGGCCTGCTCGGCCGCAACGGCGCCGGCAAGACCACGCTGCTGAGGTGCCTGGCCACGGACCTGGAGGCCACCCGGGGCGAGGTCAGCGTGCTCGGGCGCAACCCCGAGCGGGCCGCCGAGCGCACCGAGATCCGGCGCCGCCTCGGCTACCTGCCGCAGAACCCCGAGTTCTACCCCTACTTCACCGCGTTCGGACTGCTGGACTACATGGCGGTCCTCAAGGAGCTCGGCGGGCGCCGGGCACGCCACGAGGAGGTGCGGCGCGGCCTGCGGCGGGTCGACCTCTACGACCGCCGCCACAGCCGCGTCCGGCGCCTCTCGGGCGGGATGCGCCAGCGGCTCGGCCTGGCCTCGGCCCTGCTCGGCGACCCGGAGCTCCTCCTGTTGGACGAGCCGACCATCGGCCTGGACCCCGAGCAGCGCATCCGGTTCCGCGGCCTGGTGTCGGAGCTCGCGGTGCACAGCACCGTGGTGCTGTCCACCCACCAGATCGAGGACGTGGCGGCCCTGTGCCAGCGCGTGCTCTGCCTGGACGGGGGGAGGATCATCTTCGACGGCACCCCGGGGCAGCTGGTGGACCGCGCCCGCGGCCACGTCTGGGAGAGGACCGGGCACCCGGGCGAGGGGCACACGGCCTGGCGCCTGGCCGACGGCCGGTACCGGGTGCTCACCGTGGCGGGATCCGGTCGCGCCCCTTCGCCCCCGGGTGCGCCCGGAGGGTCCGGCGACGGAGGGCTCGTCCCCGTCGAGCCCACCCTGGAGGACGCCTACCTGCTGCTGACCGGCGTGGACCGGGGCCTCGGGCTGGAGCAGTGCGACCGATGAGCGCAGCCGTCACCGGCCGCGGCGGGGAGGGGCCCGGCGGCGGTCCCCCCGGCGCGGGGCCCGGGAGGCCCCGGACCGCGGCCGCGGGGTCCCGGGGCGCCGGGAACCTCGCCGGACGCGCCCTCACCTTCGGGCGGCTGGCGTGGTTCACGGCGCTGCGGCTGCTCGTCAACCCGTTCCTCCTCGTCGCGGGGGTCCTGGCGGTGCTCATGGCCCTCTCGACCGCGCACCAGCCCCTCGCGCACACCAGGTCCGACCTGTACGAGAGCGCTGTGGCGTCGGCGCTGATCGTGACCCTGGGCCTGTTCGCCGCCGTGACCTTCCCCGCCGTCCGCGAGGTCCGCTACGGACGGAGCCCGGTCGGCCCGCTGGGCCGGGCGGGCCGCTTCCTGGCGGTGGGCGCGGGCGCCGCGCTGGTCGGCTGGGCGTGCGTGGCGGCCCTCCTGGCCCTGGACGCGTGGCAGTACCCGGACCCGGTGCCGGGCCTGGTGCACCCGCTGTCCCACCTGACGCCGTTCGTCGTGGTGCTGGTCGGCCCGGCGGGGGCGATGTCGCTCGTGGCCTGGAGCCGGTCCTACACCCCGCTCCTGCTGGTCGCACTGGCCGTGCCCACCTACGGCCTGTACACGATCACGGCCTTCGACACGGCCCAGAGCGTGGACAGGGTCGTCGCCCGGGTGCAGTCCGTGGCCCTCATGGCCGTCGACCCGTTCCCGGTGCACTCCCCCGGCGTCCCCGTCCTGGTCCAGCTGTACGCGGCCTACCTGGGGCTGACCGTCCTGGGGCTGGTGGCGCTGGGCCTGGCCGCGACGGGGCGGGGGGCGTCCCGGGCGGCGGCCCTGGGCACGGCCCTCGTGCTGCTGGCCGGCGCCGGAGGCACCGCCGCCCACGGGGCCACCACCTACACCTGGGGGGTCCCCGTGTCGGACCGCCTCCTGTACGGCGCCGACACCGTCTCCTGCCGGACCCGGGAGGGGGTCACGTACTGCCCCATGCCCGGTTACGAGCCGTGGGTGGAGCAGTGGCACGAGGTCCTCGGCCCCGTGCTGTCGGCCCTGCCGGAGGCCGCGGCCGACGACATACCGGTGGTGTGGCAGGACAGCACGCGCTTCGACCGCGACCCGGCCGGCCTCCCCCCGTCCAGGGTGGTGGTCTACGACATGCGCTTCACCGACGGGCCGTGGTGGCGCCTGGACCTCCTGGACGGGACCGCCCGCGCCGTCTTCGGCCTCGCCCCCCTCTGGGAGTCGCTGTGCCGGGCCGACGGGCAGTCGCGCCTGCTCCTGGCCGCGTGGATGGCGGGGCTGGACCCGCGGTCCGCTGACACCGACCGGCGGAGCAGGAGCGGGGTGTTCCTGGGGGAGTACTCCCCCTCCCAGCAGGACCTCGAAGTGCTGCAGGTCCTCCTGGAGCTGCCCGAGGAGCGGGTGTTCGAGGTCCTCCGGGACCACTGGGAGGAGCTCTCCTCGCCCCGCGGCCGCACGGAGGAGCTGGCGGGCCTCCTGGGCGTCCCGCTGCGCGGGTCCCCGCACGAGGCCCCGGCGCAGCGCGACTGGGACAGGCTGTTCTCCGGGACGGACATGGCCTACCACGCGAGTCCGGCCTCCGGGCCCGTGTGCGCCTGACCGGTGCCCGACGGGCGCGAGCACCGCCGACGGACCCGACCTGACCAGGGATGATCAACCGCACCGTCCCTTCCCCGGTGGTCCGGGTCAACTACACTCGCGAATGTCCGAATTGTTGATCATTGTCAGCTTTTATGGGCTTCCATCCCTTCTGGAGTTGTTCCCTCCCACGAGCAAGGGGCGTTCCTTGTCTGTTCCCCGTACTCTCACGCGTATCGTGCGCCCCGCCGCCGTCGCCGGCGCGGCCGTCCTGGCCCTCGGCGCGACCGCGCCGGCCCACGCCGACGAGCACTTCCCGGCGACGGCCGGCAGCACCCTCGTCAGCCTGTCCCACCACGGGGTCGCCTCCGTGACGGAGGGGTCCTGGGGCAGGGTCTACGTCGGGTCGGACGTGGGGGACGACTACCCGTCCGCCGACTTCTCCGCCGACCACGGCGGCGTCGGCGCGCTCGTGGGGACCGGCGGGCCGGTCGAGTCCCGCGTCAACACCACCGCCGCCGGGGACGGCCGCGCGGAGGCGGTCTCGGCCCTCAGCGGCGGTTTCACGCTGGACCTTCCGGGTTACGGCGAGCCCGCCGTCAGCCTGACCTCGCTGCGCAACTCCGTCAGGTGCGACTTCTCGGGCGACCTCGCCTGGGAGAACACGCTCGGGAGCTCCGCGGAGGACGACCGCGTCCTCTCCGTCTTCGGGACGCCGGTCACGGCCGACGCCCCCGAGGTGAACGCCGCCGTGGACCTCCCCGGCCTCGGCACGACGGCCGACGTCACCGTCCTGACCCGCGTGCCGGAGGACCCCTCCGCCGGGCGCGGCGAGGTGTCCACCTCCGTCACGGCCTCCGCGGGCGGGGTCGAGCTGTTCGACCTGGAGCTCGGCGCCGTCGCCGTGGACTGCCTCGGCGACGGAGAAACCCCCGGGACCGACGGCGGAGAGGACGCCGACCACGGGGACCGGTCCGGCGGGGACGACACCGCCGCCGCCCGGGAGGACCCCGCCTCCCCGGAGACCGGGGAACCCTCCGACGGCGCGGACGGCGGAGCCGAATCGGACGGGGGCGCCGCGGACGGCGGGGCCCGGGCCGAGGGGGACGCCCCCGCGGAGGAGGGCCGGGACACCGGTGAGGAGCCGCCCGCGGCCCCGGAGAGCCCGGAACCCGTCGGCGCCGCCGACGGTCCCGCGGACCTTCCCCTGACCGGCGGCGCCCTGGCCGGCCTGGTGACCGCCGGGGTCATCGCCCTGGGCGGGGGCGGCGCGGCCCTGTACCTCGCCCGCCGGGGCGAGCACGGCGACGGCTCCGGGGACGACGCGGGGGACGGGGCGGCGCGGCGCTGAGGACGTGCCGCGGGCACGGAACGGCCCGGGGCGCCCGCCGGGGGCACGGCGCCGGGCCGCGGGCGGGCACCCCGCCCGCGGCCCGGTGCGGAGGACGTCCTACCATGGCGGCGTGAAGAACCACTACTGGCACGTCGTGCTTCCGCCGCTGTGCGCCTGAGCGGGCGCACGCACCCCCTTTCCCGACCCCGTCGGAGGGCTTGAACGGCGATCCCCGGTGACCACACCCGGGTCGTCCCCCGTCGTGCGCCCGTTTCGCCGCCGCCGAAACACACGACGACGAAGGAACCACCGTGCCAGAACACTCCCTTTCCCGGTCCGGCGCAGCGACCCGCGCCCCCGCCGCCGCTCCCCCGTTCCAGGGGCCCCTGCCGATCCTCGCCGCGGCGGTCCTGTGGGGCACCACCGGAACCGCCGCCTCCTTCGCGCCGGCCGAGGCGCCCGCCGCCGCGATCGGCGCGGCCGGCCTGGTCCTGGGCGGCCTGCTCCTGTTCCTGACCGGGAGGGGCTCCGCCGCCCTCCTGGCGCGGAGCGACCAGCCCACCCGCGGGGCCCTCGCCCTGGGGGCCCTCGCCGTCGCCGGGTACCCGCTGTCCTTCTACCCCGCCGTGGCGCACGCGGGGGTCGCGGTCGCCACGGTGATCACCCTCGGCAGCGCACCGGTCTTCTCCGGCCTGCTGGCCTGGCTCACCGGGCAGGCCCGGCCCACCGCACGGTGGACGGTCGCGACCGCCTCCGCCGTCCTGGGCTGCGCGGTCCTCGTGCTGGGCTCGGAGCTCGGCGCGGGCGGGACACCGGTACGCCCCGCCGGGGTGCTCCTGGCGCTGGCCGCCGGGTTCTCCTACTCCGCCTACGCGCTCGTCGCCGAACGCCTGATCCGGCGGGGCCACCCCTCCCCCGCCGTGATGGGCACCATGTTCGCGGGCGGCGGGATCGCCGTCCTGCCCGTGGTGGCGGCCACCGGAGCGGCCTGGCTGGCCACGGTGGACGGTGCCCTGGTCGCCCTGTACCTGGCGCTGTTCACGGTGTTCCTGGCCTACCGCCTGTTCGGGCACGGCCTGCGGCACACCTCCGCGTCCGTGGCGACCACGCTGACCCTCGCCGAGCCCGCCGTGGCCGCCCTGCTGGGGGTGGCCGTGGTCGGTGAGCGGCTGTCCGCGGTGTCCTGGACCGGGCTCGCCGTACTCGCCCTCGGCCTGGCCGTCCTGCGCGCGCCCGCCCGCCGGCGCGGCTGACCCGCCGGGGCCTCCGGCCTCCCCTGCCCGCCGGGGAGGCCGGGCCGGGGCCGGAGAGCGCCCGGGGCGCACCGCGGTGCGCCCCTACGGGCCGGGGGGCGCGGACACGGCGGCGCCCGGGGCGGTGCGCCCCGGGCGCCCGGCAGCCCTCGCACAGGGCCCGGCCCCGCGCCGGGCTCTTCGCATGGGCTCCCCGGGCGCCCGGCCGCCCTCAGACCGGGCCGTCGACCGCGATCTCGACCCGGCCGGGGTAGAAGGCGAGGTGGGAGCCGATGGCCGCGACGGCCGGGTACGGCTCCTCGTACGTCCACACGGCGTCCTTGAGCTCCTCGCCGTCCGGCATCGCGACCGTGTAGTAGGCGGCGGTCCCCTTGAAGGGGCAGTAGGTGGAGGTCTCCGTGCGCCGCAGGAGCGAGCGGTCGGCGTCCCGGAGCGGAACGTACTGGACCGGCCGGTAGTCCGCCTCGCGCAGGGTCAGCGCCGCGGTGGTGTCGGCGAGGACCAGTCCGCCCACGCGCACCACGACCCGCCCGGGCGCGGGCTCGACGGTGATGGGGTGGTCGGGCCCCGGGACCCTCTTGTCGTGTGCCATGGCGTCCCCTCCGGTCTCCCGTGTACCCGGCCACTGTACGGCGGCCGGCGCCGGAACGCGCCCCCGGGGCGCGGAGGGTCCGACGGGGCCGCGTCCGCGGCCCCGGGCCCCGCTAGTCCTGGTCCTCGCGGTGGCGGCGGGCCGGGTTCACGGGCTCCAGCACCGCCAGGCACTCCACGTGGTGCGTCATCGGGAAGGCGTCGAACGCCCTCAGGTCCACCAGCTTGTACCCGGAACGCTCGAACTCCGCGATGTCGCGGGCGAGCGTGGCGGGGTCGCAGGAGACGTAGGCGACCTTGCGCGGACGCGTCCCGGCGATGGAGCGGACGACCTTGGTCCCGGCTCCCGCGCGGGGCGGGTCCAGGGCGACGACGTCGGCCCGCACGTCGGCCCACTCGCGCAGCTGCGCGGCCACGTCGTTCTGCTCGACGCGGACCTGCTCCAGGTCCTTGAGGTTGTAGCGGGCGTCGCGCACGGCCTCGGCGCCGCTCTCCACGCCCATGACGCGGCCCTCAGGGCCCACGGCGTCGCCCAGGGCGCCGGTGAACAGCCCTGCGCCGCAGTACAGGTCCATGGCGGTCTCGCCGGGCTTGGGCTCCAGCGCCGCCAGCACCGCGTCGGTGAGGGTCACGCCCGCCGCCGGGTGGACCTGCCAGAAGCCGCCCGCGCTGACACGGAACTCGCGGCCGTTGACGGTCTCGCGCACCCCGCGGCGGCCCTTCACCTGCTGCACGCGCCCGCCCTTGAAACGGCGGAGCACCGCGCTGGACGCCTTGAGGTCGGGGAGCGTGCTCAGCCTGGCCTTGGTGGGGGTGATGACGACGGCGCGGTCGGCGCAGGTCGAGGAGGCGACGGCCTCCACGTCCTTGGTGTCCTCCCACGTCACGTCGGTGACGCCCAGTTCGGCCACACCGGGGTGGGCGATCAGGCAGCGGTCGACCGGCTCGATGTCGTGGGAGCGGTGGCGCCGCAGACCCGCGTGGCCGTCGGTGTCCACGGAGAAGCGGACCCGCGTGCGCCAGCCCAGGCCGTCGGGCGTGCCGGGCAGCTCCTCGACGACGACGGCGCGCTCGATGCCGGCGATGTGGCGCAGCTGCTCGGCGACGACCTCGCCCTTGAGCCGGCGCTGGGCCTCCAGGGAGGCGTGCTGCCAGTCGCACCCCCCGCACTTGCCGGGGCCGGCGAACTCGCAGGGGGCCTCGACCCGGTCGGGGGAGGCGGACAGGACGTCGACGGCCTCGCCGCGCAGGAACCGCGTGGTCTCCTCGGTGACGCGGACGCGGACCCGCTCGCCCGGGAGGGCGTGGCGGACGAAGACGACCTGGTCGTTGTGGCGGCCCACGCACCAGCCCCCGTGCGCCACGTCGTCTACTGTCAGCTCGAACTCATTGCCCACACGGGTCATCGCTTCGTCCTTGGGTGGTCGGGTCGGGTCACGTTCCGGGTGACCCTGCGCGCACAGCCACCAAGCGTCCCCAATCTACCCGTCCCCGGGTACCGCCCGCGCTGTTCAGCCGTGTACGCGAGGGCCGGGGGCCGTCGCGCGCGCCGGACCGATGTGTGCCATGGTGTGACGGTGAGGGCACGCGGGACCACAGCGTGCGGCTGTCTCGACGGGAGTGCGGGCGAGGTGCACATCGTGATCATGGGGTGCGGTCGCGTGGGATCCACGCTGGCGCACACACTGGTGGACCTGGGCCACACCGTGGCGGTGATCGACCAGGACCCCGAGGCGTTCCGGCGGCTGCGCGGCTCCGTCTCCAAGCACGCGGTCCGCGGCGTGGGGCACGACCGCGAGGTCCTGATGTCCGCCGGGATCGACCGCGCGGGCGCGTTCGCCGCGGTCAGCAACGGCGACAACTCCAACATCATCGCCGCCCGGGTGGCGCGCGAGGCGTTCGGGGTCGAGAACGTGGTGGCGCGGATCTACGACCCGCGCCGCGCGGAGGTCTACCAGCGTCTGGGCATCCCCACCGTCGCGACGGTGCGGTGGACGGCCGACGCCTTCCTGCGCCGGATGGTGCCGGGCGACGACCGGCTCACCGCGGGCCCGGAATGGCAGGACGCGTCCGGGACGCTGGCGATGAACGAGGCGCCGCTGCCGAAGGGGTGGGCGGGCGCCCGCGTCGGAGAACTCGAGGAGGCCGCCGCGCTGCGGGTGGTGTACCTGGTACGGCGGGGACGGATCGTCCTCGCCGGGTCCGGCGTGCTCCTGGAGGAGGACGACGTCCTGCACGTGGTCGGTCACGGGCGCGAACCGGACCCCCTCCCCGAGCGGCCGGACGGGCCGCCGCGGGAGCGGGGCGACGAGACGGGACGTGGGTGAGATGCGGATCGCCATCGCGGGGGCGGGGAGCGTGGGGCGCTCCATCGCCGAGGAGCTGGCGGGCAGCGGCCACGACGTGCTGCTGATCGACCGGGACACGCGGGCCATCGGGGTGGACGACCTGCCCGAGGTGGAGTGGCTGCTGGCCGACGCGTGCGAGCTGGCGACCCTGGAGGACGCCCGTCTGGGCGACTTCGACGTGGTCGTCGCCGCCAGCAGCGACGACAAGGTCAACCTGGTGGTGTCCCTGCTGGCCAAGACCGAGTTCGGCGTGGGCCGGGTGATCGCCAGGATCAACGAGCCCGACAACGAGTGGCTGTTCAACGAGACGTGGGGCGTGGACCTGGCGGTCTCGCCGCCGAGGCTGATCGCCGACCTGGTCGAGGAGGTCCCCGAGGACGACCAGGACGAGGAGGGGACGCTGCCCCCGCTGCCGGGGGCGGAGATCGCCGAGTCGGTGCTGCACGCCGCCAGCCCGTTCGCGGGGGCCGCGGAGGCCGAGCTGAGCGCGGCGCTGCCGGAGGGCGTGGCGCTGGTCGCCGTGCTCGGGCACGGCGGGGTGCGCCCGCCCGACCCCGGGCGGAACCTGTCGGTGGGCGACACGGTGGTGTTCCTGGCCGACCCCGAGGCCCTGGGCCCGCTGGAGGTCCTGCTGGGCCCCGTGGACGACGCCGCGGACGCCTGACCCCCGGCCCGACGGCTCCCGCCCCGGTCACGCCGGCGGATCGGGGCGGTGGATCGGACGCCGGGGAGCCGGCTCGGCCCGGAGCGCCACGCCGGGGGGCGCCAGCGCGCCGGACGCCGCGCTCCGGCACGACCGGCCGGCGGGCGCCCCGGCCGAGGCCGGCGGCCCACCGCCACCGACCGGGCGCGCACGTCCCGTCGACGGCCCAGGGCGTGTTCCGTGGATGCCGTCCGTCGTGAGCGGCGCATCCGGTGCGTTCACCGCAAGGCCGCAGAAGGGGTCGGGGCGGGGTCCTGTCGACGGAGGGGAACGCCGCGAGGGCCGTGCCGGGGAGACGCGCAGCAGGACGGGTGCCCGCGGAACACGCCCTAGTCGCGGTCCTCGCGAGCGCCGTCCCCGGCGCCCGCCGCACCCGCCTCCTCCAGCGGCGTCCGGCCGCGCGCCAGGACCCACACCATGCCCGCGAACGCGGCGACCTGGAGCGGCCAGCCCATGGCGATCTTGGAGAGGCCCAGGAGGCCGAACGTGTCGGCCCAGCCGTTGGTGTCGGCCATCCACAGCGGGTACTGCACGACCACGCGGACCACGCAGGGCAGCACCAGCAGCCAGGTGAGGCGGGAGGCCAGCCGGACCACCGCCGGGTTGGAGCGCCAGGAGGTGAAGTCCTCCTTGTGCCCGATGAACGGGCCGATCATCAGCCCGATGGCGGGCCAGCGGACCAGGACCGACAGGCTGAGGACCACCGCGTAGACGGCGTTGTAGATGATCCCGGGCAGGAAGGCGTCCGCGGCGTTGCCGCTGCGCATGGCGAAGACCGCGGCGATGCCGATGCCGAACAGGCTGGTGACCACGTACTGGACCGAGGAGCGCTGCACGAGCCTGACCGCGCCCAGGACCAGCGCCGCGACCACCCCGAGGCCGATCGACAGCCTCAGGTCCGAGGCGATGACGTAGGACAGGGTGAAGGCCAGCGTGGGCATCGCCGCCTCGACCATGCCGCGCTTGCCGCCCAGGGCCTTGGACAGCTGGGAGCGGACGAGCGCCTCGACCGTGTCTTCGGTGACGGCGGGGGTCCCCGCCAGCGCGGGCCCCCCGGCCGCGCCCGGCGCCGGCCCGCCCGCCGGGGCGCCGTCCGGCGCCGCCTTGGCCGTGTCGTCCGCCCCGGCCGCCGGGGCGGCCTCCCCGGCTGCCCTCTGCTGCTCAGTCATCCTGCTCCCGGTCCGGTCGGTCCTCGGTGGCCGTCGCCCCGCCGGACCTCTCCCGCGCGGGCGCACAGGCCATGATGCCCCACACTATTAGACCCGTCACGGACCGAGGGGGCGCTCGCCGTACTCCCTCCCGCCGTCCCGCCCGTCTTTGTCATGCTTGGCCCGGTCTTGTCGCGTGCGGCTTCTCACCCGGGCCGCGGACCGGCCCCCGGCGACCGAGGACGGGGCCCGGCGTTCGGCCGCCGGGAACGCGGGTCCTGGCGGGCGTCCGCGCGACTCCGTACGCTGGCAGCCGGAACAGCAGGAGCGACTACGCGAGGAGCACCATGCAGCAGAGCACGCCCCCTCGGCCGGACCACCTGGAGTTCGCCGTCGCCCTGGACCGCGCGCTGGTCCGCCCCGGGGCCTCGCACGTCTGGTCACCGCACTCGGTGGGGACCGTGCTCGCGCTGCTCGCGAGCGGGGCCGCCGACCGCACCCTGGCAGAACTGGCCGCCCTCCTCGGCGACGACACCGAGGGGCTGCTCGACGCCCTGGACGCCGCGGTGGCCCCGGACGAGGGGCCGGACCTGGGCGCCCTGAACGGGCTGTACGTGCCCGCCGACCTCCCGGTGCGGGCGGAGTTCGCGGCACGCGTGCGCGAGCGCCCGGGCGCGGAGGTGGAGGCCGCCGACTTCGAGAAGGACTCCGAGGGCGTGCGCGCCAGGGTCAACGGCAAGGTGGCCGACGTGACCCGGGGCCTGATCGACGAGCTCCTCCCGGCCGGCAGCATCAGCCCCGACGTCCGCCTGCTGCTGGTCAACGCCCTGTGGGTGAAGGTCGTCTGGTCCGACCCGTTCGAGGCGGGCCTGACCCGGGACCGGCCGTTCCACGCACCGGGCGGGAAGCGGAAGGTCCCCACCATGCACCGGTCGGCGCGCCTGCCCCACGCTCGGGCGCAGGGGTGGAGCATGGTCGGCCTGGAGGGCGACCACGGCCTCACCCTGGACGTGCTGCTCCACGACGGGGACGCCGGCTCCCCTCCCCCGCTGACGGCGTCCGCCCTGTCGGAGCTCTACCGGGTCCGCTCGTCCCAGCAGGTCGACCTCGCCCTGCCCCGGTTCACCGTGGAGACCGACACCTCCCTGCTGGAGCCCCTCGCGTCCGTGGGGGTGCGTCACATGGTCACGGACGAGGCGCGTTTCGACGGGATCAGCGAGGAGCCGCTCCGGGTGGACGAGATCCTCCACCAGTCGGTGCTGAAGGTGGACGAGAAGGGCGCCGAGGGCGCGGCGGCCACCGCCGTGATGATGCTCCGCGCGGCGGCCGCTCCCCTGCGGCCGGTCAGGTTCACCGTCGACCGGCCGTTCGTGTTCGTGCTGCGCCGGGGCGAGTCGATCCTGTTCCTGGGACGGATCGCGGACCCGGTGGACCCGGGTCCCGGCTCCTGAGGTCGGCTCGGCGGACCGCCCCCGGGAGGACCGCCCCCGCCCTCCCCGGCGCCCGCCGGCGGGACACGGGGCGCGGCGCCGGCGCCCGCCGTCCGGGGGCCGGGCGGCCCCGCGTCAGGCCTCCGGGGCCGCGCCGGGCGCCAGGAACGCGCCGGTGATCCCGGCCAGCTCCGCGCGTGCCCGCCCGTCCGACAGCACGGCCTCGCCGTCCCCGTCCTGGGGGCCGTAGGAGCCGAACTGGGCGTGGTTCATCCCCTCCACCGACACCGTTTCCGCGGAACCGGGCAGGTGGCGGGCGTTGTCCTCGAACTCCTCGGGGCTCGTGAGGGCGTCCCTGCCGCCCGCGACGGCCAGGACCCTCAGGTCGTCGCGGTCGGCCAGCCCCGCCGACTCGGTGGCGTAGGACGCCCACAGGATCAGCCCCTCCACCCCGGGCGCGGGGTCGCCGCCCGCGTAGGACGCGGCCATCGCCCCGCCCAGGGAGTGGCCGCCCACGTACCAGGTGTCCACGTCCGGGGCGGCCGACACGGCGGAGTCGGCCCGGTTCACGTCGAACACGGCCATGTTGAGGCGCATCCGGGGGATGACGACGGTGGTTCCCGTGTCGGCGACCACCGGGGCCCACGAGGCGACGTAGGCCTCCGCCTCGACCCTGGCGCCGGGGTAGAACACGACGCCGGTGCCCGTGCCGTCCCGGGCCGGAGCGACGACCACCGCGTCCCCGGTGTTGCGCACCTGCACGGCGGGGTTCTCGACCGCCTCGGCCAGCGGCACGGGTTCGGCCCGGTACGGGGAGAGGGTCCACCCCAGGAAGGCGGCACAGGCCGCCAGGAGCACGACCAGGAGCCCCGCGGCCACCCCCCACCAGCGGCGTCGCCGCCGGCGTCCGCCCCGTACGTCCTCGGTCATGTCACGGCCCCTCTTCCCGTCCGGCGCCCGGCGGGCCGGGCGCCGCGTGTCCGGCGGACACGCTCAGCCCTTTCTACCGGTGGCTTCCGCGGCGCCGTGGGCGGGGCCGGTTCGGGGCGTACCGTGTCGGCCCCGGCCGGGTGCCCACGGCGCGTCCGCGCCCCGGGACCGGCCGGAGGGGCGCTGACGGCACGGCGCGGGGGCCGGGCCCCGGTCGACGGCGCGGGGGCCGGCGCCGGGCGTCCGGCGGGTGCGGGGGCGGCGCCGGCGGGGCGTCGGGGGCCTTCCGGCCCGGTGGCGGACGCCGCCCGCACCGGTACCGGAGCCGTGTCGGGCGGGGCGGCGGCCACCGCGGCCGGCACGCCTAGACCTCGAACACCTCGAAGGCCGTGGCCAGCGGCACCCCCGCCCACGCGCCGGCCCGGGCGGCGGCCTCGGGCAGGAACGACTTCTGGTCGAACCCGTCGAGGGCGGCCAGGTAGACGGCGTGCGCGTCCAGCGACGCCACCCCGGCGGCCAGGTCGGCCTCGCTCAGCTCCACGTAGTGCGTGGCCCGCGGCGACGCGCCGAAGGCCACGAAGCGCACCCCCGACCAGGGGGTGAGCCCCTCCTGCTCCAGGTCGGGGAACACCCACCGGTTGGCGGCGTCGCGGACGGCGTCCAGCAGGGCCGGGCCGAGGACCCGGTGGTCGGCGTGGTTGAAGCCCCCGCCCCCCGCGAACCGCTCGCGGAAGTTGATGGAGACGATCGCCTCCGGACGGTGGCGCCGGATCGCCGCGGCGACGGCCCGCCTCAGGGGCAGCCCGTACTCCAGGGTGCCGTCGGGGAAGTCCAGGAACTCGACCGTGGCGGCCCCCACCGCGGCGGCGGAGGCGCGCTGCTCCGCCATGCGCACCGGCGCGCACTCCTCGGGGGCGAGGCCGTCGATGCCCGCCTCGCCCTTGGTCACCAGGAGCTCCACGACGTCCTTGCCCTGGCCGGTCCAGCGGGCGAGCGCGGACGAACTGCCGAACTCCAGGTCGTCGGGGTGGGCGACCACCGCGAGGACCCGGTCCCAGTCCTCGGGGAGCGGCCGGGGAGCGCTCTTCTCCGTCGTCTCTGTCATGGGGCACAGACTACGGAAGGGCGGCGCCCCCGGCACCTCTCCACGTGGACCGGCTCAGGAGTCGCCGGAACCGTTCGGGGCGCCGCCGGGCGCGGCGGGCCCGGCCCCGTTCGGCGCGGCGCCGTTGGGCGAGCGCCCGGCGTTGCCGTGCTGGGCGGTCTGCTGGGCGGCGCGCGTCTTGGCCGCCTGCGCCATCTGCTCCTGGATCTGCTTGGGCACGGTGATCTGGAGCAGCTCGTTCGGCGGCACCGGCTGGTCGCCGCGCACCACGACGATGCCGGCGAAGAGCTGTTCGATCTCCGCCATCACCTCGGGTTTGGAGGCCCCCTCGCCGCGAATCACGCCGCGCAGCACCCAGCGCGGACCGTCCACGCCGATGAAGCGCACCCGCTGGGCGAGCTGCTTGCCGTCCTCGGTCGTGCGTCCCTTGACGGGGACGAGCGCCTTGAGCTCGGGGCCGAAGGTGCCCTCGTGGTCCTCGACCTTCCCGCCCTGCTTGACGACCTGCTCGCGCAGCTCCTCGCGCATCTCGTCCCACAGCCCCGAGGACTTGGGGGCGGCGAAGGGCTGCACCTGGAGCGCGCTCTTGCCGCGCACCAGGGTCACCCCGATGATCTTCTGCTTGCCCGCGCTGTCCTGGGCGACGTTCACCTGGATCTCGGTGCCCTGTTCCATGGGCAGCCGGATGCTGCCCAGGTCCATGCGTCCGGCCTCGGGCGCGTCCTCGGTGGAGTCCCACGGACCGGTGGTGCGGTAGCGGTCCGCGTCCTTGGCGGGCTGGCCCCGGGACGCCTCAGGCTCGACCTCGTTGCCGAAGGAGACGTCGCCGGCGGCCCCGCCCGTGGTGGGGCCGGCCTCCGATCCCGTTCTGCCGGTCTCATTGTCCCGCTTCTTGCGGCGGCGTCCAAACACGCCTTCACCTCTCCGATTCCGTTGGTCCCGGGATCGCACCGGGGTTGGTGGGAGCCGTCACCGCTGTGCGGCGTGGCCCCCCGTCGAACCGAAACCGCCCGTCCCCCGGTCCGACTCCGGCAGGGAGTCGGCCTCGACGAACACCGCGTGCTCCACCCGCTGGACGACCAGCTGCGCGATCCGGTCGCCCCGGGTCAGCTTCACGGGGGCCTCCCGGTCCGTGTTGAGCAGGATCACCTTGATCTCACCGCGGTATCCGGCGTCGATCGTGCCCGGCGCGTTGACCATGGTGACGCCGCTGCGCGCCGCGAGACCGGAGCGCGGGTGCACGAAGGCCGCGTACCCGTCGGGGAGGGCGATCGCCAGGCCGGTGGGAACGGTCGCGCGTTCGCCGGGGGCGAGGACGATGTCGACCGCGGTGTGCAGGTCGGCCCCTCCGTCGCCGGGATGCGCGTACGCGGGCAGGGGGAGGCCGGGGTCCAGGCGGTGGACCGTGATCGGGATCCGGCCGCCTTCCGGGGCTGTGGTACTCACATCGGCCGAGCCTATCGTCCTCCGGGCTCTGCCCCGGTGTCCGGCGCCGCCGGTTCGCGCCGGGGGCCGGGCGCGGGGCCGCGACGGCGGGGCGGGACCGGATCCCCCGGTCCCGCCCCGTACGCCCTGGCGGCTGTGCTCCCGGCCGCCGGAGCCCCTCCCGCGGCCGCGGCCCTACTCCCCGGCGTCCTCGGGGAGGGTCACCTCGACGGTGAGGTCGGTGTCGTCGGTGTCCTGGAAGTCGATCCCGGCGGCGCGGCCCGCGGCGGCGATGTCACCGGTGGCCGCGCGGGCGGCGCCGACACGCTTGCCGGAGACCCGCACGTGCTCGACCTCGGCGCGCATCGACAGCTTGGCCTCGGACTTGGCCTTGCGGATGGCGCGCAGGACCTCGGCCGTGGCGGCGAGGACCACCGGGTCGCCGTCGGCGGCCGCGGCGCGGTAGGAGGCGGCGTCCGGCCACGTCTGGGAGTGCACCGAGCCCTCCTGCCACCAGCTCCAGACCTCTTCGGCGACGAAGGGGACGAAGGGCGCGAACAGCTTGTGCAGGGCGCCCAGCGCGACGAGGAGCGCGGCGCGCGCGGAAGCCCCCTCGGCGGACGAGGTGTCGTAGGCGCGGGTCTTGACGAGCTCCAGGTAGTCGTCGCAGAAGTCCCAGAAGAAGCGCTCGGTGCGCTCCAGGGCCCGTGTGTGGTCGTAGGCGGCGAACGCGGCGGTGGCGTCCTCCACGACGTCGGCGAGCGCGGCCAGCATCGCCCGGTCCAGCGGCTCGGTGACCTGCTCCGGGTCGGCCGTGGCGCCCTCGCCCGCGACGGACATGACGAACTTGCTGGCGTTGAGGATCTTGATGGACAGCCGCCGGCCGACCTTCATCTGGCCCTCGTCCATGGCGGTGTCGGTGCCCAGGCGGCCGCTCGCCGCCCAGTACCGGACCGCGTCGGAGCTGTACTTCTCCAGCAGCGCCAGCGGGGTGACGACGTTGCCCTTGGACTTGGACATCTTCTTGCGGTCCGGGTCCAGGATCCAACCGGAGATGCCGGCCGTGCTCCAGGGCAGGGTGCCGTTCTCGAAGTTGGCGCGGACCACCGTGGCGAACAGCCAGGTGCGGATGATGTCCTGGCCCTGCGGCCGGTAGTCCATCGGGAAGACGCGCTCGAACAGGTCCTGGTCGCGTTCCCACCCGGAGGCGATCTGGGGGGACAGCGAGGAGGTGGCCCAGGTGTCCATGACGTCGGGGTCGCCCATGAAGCCGCCGGCCAGGCCGCGCTGGTCCTCGGTGTAGCCCGCGGGGACCTCGGAGCTGGGGTCGACCGGGAGCTGCTCCTCCGAGGGGAGGATCGGCTCGTCGTAGCGCGGGTTGCCGTCGGCGTCCAGCGGATACCAGACGGGGAAGGGGACGCCGAAGAAGCGCTGGCGGCTGACCAGCCAGTCGCCGTTGAGGCCGCCGACCCAGTTCTCGTAGCGGGCGCGCATGTGCTCGGGGTGCCAGGTGAGTTCGCGCCCGCGCGCGATCAGCTGCTCGCGCAGGTCCTCGTCCCGGCCGCCGTTGCGGATGTACCACTGGCGCGTGGTGACGATCTCGAGGGGCTTGTCGCCCTTCTCGTAGAACTTCACCGGGTGGGTGATGGGCTTGGGCTCGCCGACCAGGTCGCCGCTCGCGCGGAGCATCTCGACGGTGCGCTCGCGGGCCGTGTGGACGGTGGCGCCGACGAGCGCGTCGTAGGCCTCGCGGGCGGCGCCGGTCTCCAGCCCCCGGGGCGGGTCGGCGATGAAGCGGCCGTCCCAGCCGATGACGGGGCGGGTCTCCAGCTGGAGCTCGCGCCACCAGGTGACGTCGGTGGTGTCGCCGAAGGTGCAGATCATCGCGATGCCGGACCCCTTCTCGGGGTCGGCGAGGCGGTGTGCGCGGACCGGGACCTCGACGCCGAAGACCGGCGTGCGCACGGTGGTGCCGAACAGGTCCTGGTAGCGCTCGTCGTCGGGGTGGGCGACCAGGGCGACGCAGGCGGCCAGGAGCTCGGGGCGGGTGGTCTCGATGTGGACCTTCGTGCCGTCGGGCTTGTGGAAGGCGACCTCGTGGTAGGCGCTGGGGCGCTCGCGGTCCTCCAGCTCGGCCTGGGCGACGGCGGTCCGGAAGGTGACGTCCCACAGGGTGGGCGCCTCGGACATGTAGGCCTCGCCCCGGGCCAGGTTGCGCAGGAAGGCGCGCTGGGCGGCGGCGCGGGAGTTGGCGTCGATGGTGGCGTAGGTGTGGCGCCAGTCGACGCTCAGCCCGAGCCGGCGCCAGATGGACTCGAAGACCTTCTCGTCCTCGGCGGTGAGCGTGTCGCACAGCTCGATGAAGTTGCGCCGGGAGACGGGGATCTGCCGCTTGGGGTCGGGCTTGGCCGGCGGCTCGAACTCCGGGTCGTAGGGGACCGACGGGTCGCAGCGGACGCCGTAGTAGTTCTGGACGCGGCGCTCGGTGGGCAGGCCGTTGTCGTCCCAGCCCATCGGGTAGAAGACGGCCTTGCCGTTCATCCGCTGGAAGCGCGCGACGGTGTCGGTGTGCGTGTACGAGAACACGTGGCCGATGTGCAGCGACCCCGAGACCGTGGGGGGCGGGGTGTCGATGGAGTAGACGTCCTCGCGGCTGCGGGTGCGGTCGAAGTGGTAGACGCCGGACTCATCCCATACGTCGACCCACTTCGCCTCGATACCGTCCAGCGAAGGCTTGTCGGGCATGCGGAAGGAATGAGAGCGGTTGGTCATGGGGCAATGGTAGTGCTCCACCGACCGTGATCGCTCCGGGTTTCCGGGCGCCACAGAAGGCCGAAAACACCCCCCCGGGGTATCCTGCCCGCAGGAGGTCGGCATGAAAGGATCTCCCCGTACGCACAGGAGGGCGGTGCGCCCGTCGCGCCCCCTCGTACACCCAACGGAAACGGTGGACGATTCACATGGCTAAAAAGGACGGCGGTGACGTCGGTCCCGCTCTCGCCGGGTTCGCGGCCGGGATCGCGGCGGAGTTCGTGATGCGCAAGGCCCTGAACTTCGCCTGGACCCGCGTGACCGGCGAGGAACCGCCCACGGACCTGGAGTCCCCCGACGTCAGCCTCGGCCGCGCCCTCAGCTGGGCCGTGATGGCCGGCGTGGGCGTGGAGGTGGCCCGGGTGCTGGCCGTGCGGGCCGCCAGGGCGAAGCTGGTCGGCGCCGGCCCCAAGGAGCTGGAGCCCTGAGGCCCGGGCGCCCGGCGCCCCGTGACGGCGGCGGGCGGCCGACCGCACCACCCATGCGTGCGGTCGGCCGTCCGTCGCCGTCCCCCCGGCCCCCTCGCGTCCGGACGGGCGGGGAACGTCCGGGTGGTACGCGCGACGCGCCCCCGGTCAGGGACGCGTCGAGTCGCGGTGGGGTCCGCTCCCGGCGGACCGGAGGTCGCACGGAACGGCGCGGTTCAGCGCCCGTCCCGTCCGCTCAGGTGCACTCCTTGCAGACCAGCTGACCGGCGCGCTGTTCGGCGAGCTGGCTGCGGTGGTGCACCAGGAAGCAACGCGAGCAGGTGAACTCGTCGGCCTGGCGCGGGAGCACGCGCACCGCGAGCTCCTCGCCCGACAGGTCGGCACCGGGCAGTTCCATGCCCTCCGCGACCTCGTCGGGGTCGACGTCGATCGTGCCGGTGCCCTTGTCCACGCGCCGCGCCTGCAGCTCCTGGAGGCTGTCCTCGTTGATGTCCTCGTCAGTCTTGCGCGGGCTGTCGTAGTCGGTGGCCATCTCTGCTAACTCCATCCCCCTCGTTCAGTGCCTCGTCGCGCGGGTGTAACGCTTGAGAGACCTTCGTTGTGCCCGGATCTGCCGATGAGTTTTCCCGATGTCGGTGAACCGTGTCCCCTCCCGGGCCACTGTCCACAGGTGAGCAGTAATTTCACGGGATCGTGACCGATGGCGGCCATGTGTGGCGGCTGCGCCAAGGATCGGCTCCCTGTGTACTACCCAACGTCGAGCGCCTCGTAGACCAGGAAAATCCGCTTCCGCCCATTCCGGACAAAGCGCAAAACACTCCCCCAGGGGCGGGCGAAAGCCAAGACATGCCCACGTCAGGAGGGATTCCCTCCGTGTCCACGCCCGGGGAAGCATACCCACCCGAGCGCGACGCTCGTGACACGGGTGGGCGTGTCTTCGGACACGTATAGATACCACGAAGTCCGGCCGAACGCAGCTCGGTCCCGGACCGCGGCCCCGCCGGGGGCGTCCCCGCGCCGGCGGACGGCGCCCGGGGCGGGCCGGGAGGAGCGGCGCCGCGGGGGTCCGGGCCGGCCGCGGGCCCGGATCAGCGCCGGTCGCCCGGGTCCCCGGAGGCCACGGGGAGGCACACGGTGACGACCAGGCCGCCGCCCGCCCGGGGCCAGGCGGTCACCACCCCTTCGTGGGCGCGCACCACGGACCGGACGATGGACAGGCCCAGGCCGGCGCTGCGGCTGGAGCCGACCCGGTCGCCGGAGCCCCGGCGGAACGGCTCGAACAGCCCCTCGATCTCGTAGGCGGGGATCACCTTGCCGGAGTTCTCCACCTGGACGGCGGGCATCCCCTCGTACATGCCGCTGCGGACGGTGATCTCGCCCTCGGGGACGTTGTACTTGAGGGCGTTCTCCACCAGGTTGCCGACGAGCCGCTCCAGCAGGACCGGGTCGCCCAGCACCGGGGCGGGGCGCAGGTCCTGGCGCAGCGACAGGCCGGAGCCGGCCAGGTCGCCGTCGAGCTGGCTCAGCACCGTCCCGGCGACCTCTCCGAGGTCGACCCTGGCCCGGACCTCCAGCTCCCTGTCGCTCTTGGCGAGGAAGAGCAGGCCGTCGATGAGCCGTTCGTGGCGGGCGTTGGTCTCCAGGAGGGTCTGCCCCACGCTCTTCAGGTCGGACGAGACGTCCGGCGCGCTGAGCGCCACCTCCAGGAGGGTGCGGTTGATCGCCAGGGGCGTGCGCAGCTCGTGGGAGGCGTTGGCGACGAAGCGCCGCTGCCCGTCGAAGGCCCGGTCCAGGCGCTCCAGCATGCCGTCGAAGGTGTCCGCCAGCTCGCGGATCTCGTCGTCGGGGCCGGACAGGGCGATCCGCTCGTGCAGGGACCGCTCCGACAGCCGGCGCGCGATGCGGGTGATCTTCTGCAGCGGCGACAGGGCCCGCCCCGCCACCGCGTACCCCAGGGCCACCGCGAGGAGCCCCACCAGGAACAGCGCCAACAGCGAGAACCGCGTGACGTGGGTGAGGACCTCCTCGATGAGGTAGCTGTGGGCGAGCAGCTCCGAGGCGGACTCCTCCGCCAGGAGCGCGTTGAGCAGGACCGCCACGACCAGGTAGTTGACCAGGACGAGCACGGAGCCCGCGGCGAAGAACAGCATCCCGTAGATGAGGGTGAGCCGTGCGCGCAGGCTGATGTTGTCGGTGAAGCGGTGGACCCGCTCGGAGGCCGTGGAGCGCTCCGCGGCCCCGCCCCGGGGAGAGGCGGAGTGCAGTCGGCGCCACGTCCCGGTGTCGCCGGGGCCGGTGGGTTCCACCTGCCCGGGCTCGGGACGCTCCCCCGGTCTCACAACCGGTACCCCGCCCCCGGCACCGTCTGGATGACGGGCGGGTCGCCGAGCTTCTTGCGCAGCGTCATGACGGTGACGCGGACGACGTTCGTGAAGGGGTCGGCGTTCTCGTCCCAGGCCTTCTCCAGCAGCCCCTCGGCGCTGACCACGGTCCCCTGGGCGCGCATGAGCACCTGGAGGACGGCGAACTCCTTGGGGGTGAGGGGGATCTCCCGGTCGTCGCGGTACACGCGGTGGTTGGCCGGGTCGAGGGTGATGCCGTGGCGCTCCAGGACCGGCGGGAGCGGCGGCGCGGAACGGCGGCTGAGCGCGCGCACGCGGGCGATGAGCTCGGCGAAGGCGAAGGGCTTGGCCAGGTAGTCGTCGGCCCCGATGGTGAGGCCCTCGACCTTGTCCTGGACGCCACCGGAGGCGGTGAGCATCAGGATGCGGCCGTTGTAGCTCTCGTTGACCAGGGTGCGGGCGACGTCGTCCCCGTGGGTGCCCGGGAGGTCCCTGTCCAGGACGACCACGTCGTAGTCGTTGACGGCCGTGTGCTCCAGGGCGGTGTCGCCGTCGTAGACCACGTCGACGGCCATGGCCTCGCGGCGCAGCCCGACCGCGACGGCGTCGGCCAGGACTCGTTCGTCTTCGACCACGAGTACGCGCACGTTGTCCCTCTGAAGCATCGGTACCTGGAAGAAAAGGGGCCGCTGCCGGCGCATCCCCCAACACACCGGCAGCGGCGTTCTTGGTCCCGGCCGCGTCAACCGTTCTTTCACAACCGGGGTAAGGAGACGGTAAACCCGTCGCGGCGGTTTCGCGAACCGGCCGCCCACCTCACCCCCGTGCGACCACGGGCGCTGGGCCGGGAGCTTCACCACTCCCCTTGGCGCACGGGGAGCCGCCGCCGACGAATCCCCCAACCGTCGGCAGCGACCCAACCCCGCACATCTCGAATGTGTCAGATGAAGAATAAGGAACGAGTAAGCACAAGACCCCGGAGGGAAATGTGTCGTGGGACACCCTTGGCCCGGACTTGACCGGGGCCGGGCGGGCGCCGCGCGGTCCCGGCCCCGCACCCCTCGGCCGGCCCCGCCCCTCCCGCGCAGCACGCTCCCGCCGCGGGGGGGGCGGATCACGGAAGGATCACGCCCGGGGGGCGGTGGTTTGGCCCGGACCACAGTGCGGTACACGTAAGGGATGCGCGCGGACACCGGCCCGAGGGCCGGACCGCGACGCGCAGGCGTGTCACAGGGTCGTGACCACTTCGATCGTGCGGACGCCCCCCGGCGTGCGCGAACGGATCCGCACCGGCGCACCAGCGTGCCCCGGTGCCTACCCCTGGAAGAGGTGCAATGGGCGAGTTCCTCGCGGAGATCACGGTTCGCATCAACGAGACCAGCAGTTCGTTCAAGGCCGCACAGGCCGCCGGAGACCACTTCCTCGCCGACACGCATGCGTCGGAGCTGGAGGACCTGCACCGCATCGCGGCCCGCAACGGCATCGACACCCGCGCCTAGGGCGCCCGGGACGGGTGACGGCGTCGCGGCGCGGTGGGACGACGCGTTCCCACCGCGCCCTTCGCGCGCCCGGGGTCAGCCGTCGGTGTCGGCGCCCAGCGGCGCCAGGAGCGCGTCGAGGGCGTCGTAGAGCTCCGGGCGCCCGGCGATGACGAGGTCGTTGCCGGGCGGCCCGCCGCCCGGTCCGCCCACGCGGATCCCCGCCTCACTGGCAACCAGGCCCGGCGCGGCCCAGTCCCAGGGGTGGAGCCCGCGCTCGTAGTAGGCGTTGCAGCGGCCGGTGGCGAGGCCGGTCAGGTCCACCGCGGCCGAGCCTCCGCGCCGGATGTCGCGGATGTGCGGCACGACCTCCAGGAGGACCTTCGCCTGCTGGATCCGCCGCTCGGCGAAGTAGCCGAAACCGGTGGCGACCAGCGCGAGCTCCAGGGGGACCGCGGGCGGGGCCTGGAGGGGCTCGCCGTTGCGGCGGGAGCCGCCGCCCAGGACCGCCTCGAACATCTCCCCCCGCGCGGGCACGTTGACCGCGGAGGCGACCACCACGCCGTCGACCTCGGCGGCCACGGCCACACCCCAGTCGGGGCTCCCGTACAGGTAGTTGACCGTGCCGTCGATGGGGTCGACGATCCAGCGCACCCCGCTGGTGCCCTCCTCGCCGCCGCCCTCCTCCCCCAGGACGGCGTCGTCCGGGCGGGCGGCCAGCAGGCGTGCCCGGATGAGGTCCTCGGTGGCGCGGTCCATCCTGGTGACGACGTCGGTGGGGCTGGACTTGGTGTCGAGCACGGTGATGCCCGCCTGGCCCCCGGCGGCGAGGTCGCCCGCCTCCGCCGCCACTCTCACGGCGAGGTCGCGCAGGCTCCCGCGGTCGGGCGCGGCGTGGGTGGTACTCACTGGTGGTTCTCCCCGTCGTGGCATGGCCCCGTGCCGGCCCCGCCCGGACGCGAGGCCGCCGGGTGCCCGGTACGCATGCTGGTGCGCGGGGCCGGGAGCGCTACCGACGCCCGTGAGGGCCCCGCAACCGCACCCTATGCCCGCCGGCCGGGGCCGCGGCCCGGATCGGCGGGACCTCCTCGGCGGTCCCCGGGGAACGGTCCTCCCCCGACGACCGGGCGGTCGGCGCGGAGCGCCGGTACCGCGTACCGTGCGGCGCGTCCGGCCCCGTTCCGCCCCCGGAGCGCATCACCCCGCCCGGATCGGGCACTGTCCGTTCCGGGGAGGCGTGAGAGCGAACGCGGGAGGAGCCCACCCGGTGCCCGGCCCCGGCACCGCCCTCCCGGGTGCACCGCGAGCGGGCCGTGAACGGTCACGGACGCACGGCGACGACGCCGGCGCGGGCCCCGGTCCGCGCCCCCTCGCCGCACGGCGGGCGTCCGGAACCGCTCCGGACGCCTCCGGCGGCGTGGCCCACCCTCCGGAAGTCCGCGGGCGCCCTTCCTCCGGACCTCTGGACACGTCGAGGAGAAAGAGGCAGCCTCATGCATCACCAGCAGCAGACCCCGCGGACCTGGCACAAGGCCGGTCACAGCCAGGGCGCCACGAACTGCGTCGAGGTGTCCGAGGGCGCGACCGCGGCCGTACGCGACACACGGAACCGGGACAGGGGGTACCTGGAGTTCCCCAACCGCGAGTGGGCCGCGCTCCTCGCGACGGTCGCCTGACGGCGTCCCGCCCCGTCCCCGGAGGGTTCCCGGGCGCGCGGTGGGACGCGGCGGGACGCGGGGCGGCGGCTCCGCGTTCCACCGCGCCTCGGCCGGGGAGCCGTTCTCCGGAGGGCTCCCCGGCCGGCGGGCGACCGCGCGCGGGCCGGGGTCCGGCCGTGCGCCACGGGCGCGGGGGCGCGACGGGGCCCGCGGGGGCGCGGAGGACCTCTGCCTACAGCAGGTCGGGCCTGGCCCACTCCTTGCCGTGGACGTGGTGGTCGAGGAAGGCGAAGACGGTCTTGTACCAGATCTGGGCGTTCCCCGGCGTGAGGATCCAGTGGTTCTCGTCCGGGAAGTACAGGAACTTGGCGTCCACCTCGTGCAGCAGCAGGTCGCGCCACAGGCGCAGCCCCTCGGAGATGGGCACCCGGTAGTCCTTGTCGCCGTGGATGACGAGCATCGGGGTGCGGATGTCCGCCGCGTGCAGGTGCGGCGAGTTCAGGGTGTAGCGCTCCGGCCGGTCCAGCGGGGTGCCGAACTCCCGCTCCCACACCGGCGGGTAGTCGGTGGTCCCGCTGAAGCCGTCCAGGCCCCAGAGGGAGGCGTGCGAGACGATCGCCTTGAACCTGTCGGTATGCCCGGCGATCCAGTTGGCCATGTAGCCGCCGAAGGAGCCGCCCATCATGGCGGTCCGCTCGGCGTCGATGTCGTCGCGGGCCACGGCCGCGTCCGTGGCGGCCATGACGTCGGCGTACGTGCGCGGGCCCCACGCGCCCCAGGCCCGGCGGAGCATGTCCTGCCCGTAGCCGGTGGACAGCGCCGGGTCGGGCAGCAGGACCGCGTAGCCGCGGGCGGCGAGCAGCCACGGGTTCCAGCGCCAGGACCAGCCGTTGAAGCTCATGTAGGGGCCGCCGTGCACCCACAGCATGAGCGGTGCGGGCGACTCCGCGGACGCCTCCTCCGGCAGGACGAGCCAGGACCGGATCCGGGTGCCGTCGTCCGCCGTGGTCTCGACCTCGGTCAGGGCGCCGGGCATGGTCAGCGCGGAGCCGGGCGTGCGCAGGTACGCGGGCTCCCCGTCCTCGGTGTCCGAGGCCAGGCGCACGGGGGCCGGCGGGGCGTCCCAGGCGTCGCGCAGCGCGTACACGTACCGGCCGTCGGGGGACGGGTTGAGGCCGCTGTAGGCGCCGTGGTCCCCGGTGATCCGGGTGACCGCGCCGGTGGCCGTGTCGACGCGGAAGACCGGGCGGCGGCCGTTCTCGTCGGCGACGACGAACACGGCGCCGGAGTCGGCGGACCAGGCGAGCTCGCGCGGCCACATCTCGTGTCCGGGGAGCAGGTCGCGGCCCTCCCCGGTGGCGAGGTCGACCAGCCACGCGGTCTCGTCGCGCGGCTCGCCGTCGTACTCGCCCTCGTGGCTGCGGACGAGGAGGACGCTGCGCCCGTCCGGGGAGACCTGCGGGCGGCCGAAGTCGAACTCGGGGGCGGTGGCGATCGCGCGCCGCTCGCCGGTGGCGGTGTCGACGGCGACGACCTCGGTGCGGTGGGCGCCGCCCGCGGCGGGGACCCGCCACTCGGTGACGAGGACCGTGCCGTCGGGCGTGAGGGAGCCGCCCGCGCCCAGGAGCGCCGTGCCCGCGTCCGGTGTGAGGTCCCGGGGCTCGCCGAGCCGGGCGTCGTCGTCGGCCGGCGGCGCGGCGACGAAGTAGCGGGGGTGGTCGGGGCCGACGTCACTGTCCCAGTGGCGGACGGGGAGCTCCTCGTGCAGGATGGCGCTGACGCCGGCCTCCTCACGGGCCTTGCGGGCCTCCTTGTCGCCCTCCGCGTCCTCGCTGCGCGGGAACACGTCGGAGGTGAAGGCGACCAGGCCGGAGTCGCGGGCGACGGTGAAGGGGCCCACGCCTCCGGGCCGGGAGGCGACCTGGCGGGCCTCGCCGCCACCGGCGGGCAGGAGCCACAGGGCGGAGGACGCCTTGTCCCCGGCCCCGGCCTCGGGGTCGGGTCTGCCGGTGGTGAAGAGCACCGAGCCGTCCGGCAGGAAGCCGACGCCGCTCTCGCCCTCGGCGGAGCGGGTGAGGCGCCGGGGGGCGCTCCCGCCCTCGGCCTCGGGGCTGACGTCGATCTCCCACAGGGCGCTGCGGAAGGACTTGGCGTCGGGGGCGATGCCGCTGACGGGTGCGACCAGACGGGTTCCGTCCGGCGAGAGGCGCAGGCCGTTGACGCGGCGAAGTCGGACGTACTCCGGCAGCTCATACCAGGAACGAACCAAGACACATACTCCTGAACGTCGACTCGTGATCCGGGGGAGACCCTATCTGGCGGGTCCTGGGCGGCCACCGGCGCCGCCGACTCGGGGGAGGGGCGGTGTCAGCAGCGTTTACCCAACCTACCGGCGCACCGCCGACCGCGCTCCCCCCGTTCGTCGGGCGGGGCCGCGGGGCGGGCCCCGCCCCGGAACGCGTCGGGGGGCGGGACCGCGAGGGATCCGCCCGGCCGCGTCCGGGGGCGGCGGAGGAGCGGGAAGGAGAGGGCGGAGCGGCGGGCCCGCCCGACCGCGTCCGGGGGCGGCGGCCCGCACCCGGCAGACCCGTCGCGGGGCGGTACGGCCCGCGGGCCGTCCGGGGGCGGCGGCACGGCGCGCCGTCCCCCGTCCCGGCGCGGTTCAGCAGTCGCAGCCGGCACAGCGCGGGAGGGCGCCCAGTTTCCGGGGGGCCTTCCCCTCGGCGTACTCGCGGACCAGGTCGGTCACCATGGACACGAACGCGGGGTGCGTGCCCGGGCTGAGCGCCCGCTCGTAGCCGATGCCCAGCTTCTGGGCGGTCTCGCGCGCCTCGACGTCGAGGTCGAACTTGACCTCCATGTGGTCGGAGACGAACCCGTGCGGGACGACGACCACGGCGGGCACGCCCTCGGCGGCGAGTTCCTCCATGCGGTCGTTGACGTCCGGCTCCAGCCAGGGCTGGCTCGGCGGGCCGCTGCGGCTCTGGTAGACGACCTCGAACGGGTACTCGCGGTCGAGGCGGTCCACCACCAGGCGGGCCACCTCGGCGAGCTGCGCCCCGTAGGCTCCCGCGGGGCCGAACCCCTGTCCCGGCCCTCCGCTCTCCTGTGCCATCGCCATGGGGATGGAGTGCGCGGAGAAGAGCAGGCGCGCGCCCCCGCGCTGGTCCTCGGGGAGGGCGTCCAGGGACGCGAGGGTGTGCTCCACCAGCGGCTCGACGAACCCGGGGTGGTCGTAGAAGGGGCGGATCAGGTCGACCTCGGGGGCGTCTTCCCCCAGTGCGGCGCGGGCGCGGGCGATGTCCTCCTCGTAGGCCGTGCGGCTCGACCAGTTGCAGTACGCGGAGGTGGGCAGGGCCAGCACCCGGCGCACGCCGTCGTCGCGCATCGCGGCGAGGGTGTCGGTGAGCATCGGCGCCCAGAACCGGTTGCCCCAGTAGACGGGCAGGTCGATCCCGTTGGCGGAGAAGTCGTCGGTGATCGCGGCGATCAGGTCCCGGCACTGCTGGTTGATCGGGCTCACACCTCCGAAGAGGAAGTAGTGCTCTCCGACCTCGGCCAGCCGCTCGCGGGGGATGTTGCGTCCGCGGGTGACGTTCTCCAGGAAGGGGATGACCTCGTCCTCGCCCTCCGGGCCACCGAAGGAGATCAGCAGAAACGCGTCGTAAGGCCTCATGGACCTTATGAAACCAGCTCTCCGGGACCTCCTCGCGCGACCCCCCGGATCGGCGCCCTGTGGTCTTGGCCTCCCCTCCGGCGGAGGACGGGGCTCCCGTCTCAGGACCCCTGGCGGCGGAAGTGACCGATGGGTAATGTCGCCGCATGACAGATGTGATGTGGCGCACATGGGCGGACACCTACCAGGCTCACCCGAGGCGCACGGCGGCTCCCGGGGACACCGCGGCGGTGGCCGCCGCGGTCCTCTCGGCCGCCGACGAGGGCCTGAGGGTCCGCATGGTCGGTTCGGGCCACTCCTTCACCGACGTCGCGGTGACCGACGGCCTCCTCCTCTCCCCCTCCTCCCTGGCCGCGGTGCGCTCGGTCGACCCGGAGGCGGGCACCGCCACGGTCGAGGCGGGCCTGCCCCTGTGCGACTTCAACGACGTGCTGGCCGAGCACGGCGTCGCCCTGGCCAACATGGGCGACATCGCCGTGCAGACCATGGCCGGGGCGGTGCAGACCGGTACCCACGGGACCGGCCGGGACTCGGGCGGCCTGGCCTCACAGGTGGTCGGGCTGGAGATGGTGCTCGCCGACGGCTCCGTGGTCGAGTGCTCCCCGGACCGCGACCCCGGGCTGTTCCACGCCGCCCGGGTGGGGCTGGGCGCGTTCGGCGTGGTCACCGCGCTGACGATGGCGGTGCGTCCGGCCTTCCTGCTGTACGCGAGGGAGGAGCCGATGCCGTTGGACGAGGTACTGGAGAGGCTTCCCGAGCTGCGTGCGGGCAACGAGCACTTCGAGTTCTTCTGGTTCCCGCACACCGGCAACACCAACACCAAGCGCAACAACACCGCGGACGGGCCGGCACGGCCGCTGTCCGGCTTCCGGGCGTGGCTGGACGACGACTTCCTGTCCAACACGGTCTTCGAGGGCGTCAACCGCGTGTGCCGCCGCCACCCCCGGATCGTGCCCGCCGTGAACCGGGTCAGCTCGCGGGCGCTGTCGGCCCGCAGGTACACCGACACGTCGCACAAGGTGTTCGCGTCCGTGCGCGACGTGCGGTTCGTCGAGATGGAGTACGCGATCCCCGCCGAGCACCTGGTGGACGTGCTGCGCGAGGCCCGCGGGATCGTGGACCGGGGCGACCACCGGGTGAGCTTCCCGGTGGAGGTGAGGTTCGCGCCGGCCGACGACGTGTGGCTGTCGACCGCCTACGGGCGCGACACGGCGTACGTCGCGGTGCACATGTACAAGGGCACCCCCTACGAGGCGTACTTCGCCGACATGGAGGCCGTGTTCACGTCGGTGGGCGGGCGCCCGCACTGGGGCAAGATGCACACGCGCGACCGGTCCTACCTGGAGAAGGTCTATCCGCGCCTGGGCGAGGCCCTGGCGGTGCGCGACCGCGTGGACCCGCGGCGCCGGTTCGGCAACGACTACCTGGAGCGGGTCCTCGGCTGAGGCGCCGGGGCGGGGGTGCGGGCCCCTCCGGGGCCGCCCCCGTCCGGGGTCCGGCGTCGCAGCGCACGGGCGGCGGGGGCCCCGCCCGGGGCCCCCCCCCCGCGGGCGGGCCCCCGGGGGCGGGGCCCCGGCGCCCGGGGGCCGGGGGCCGCACGTAGCCCGGGGGGCCGGGGC
>NZ_JBIWMK010000010.1:85718-100026 GCF_044766605.1 Nocardiopsis sp. NPDC101807
CGCCTGGGGGGGGTCGCTGGTGGGTGGGGGGGGGGCGGGGGGGCGGTCCCTGGGGGCCCGCACCCCTTGGGGGGGGGGGGGCGGCCCCCCCGGGGGGGGGGGCCCGGGCCGGGCCCCCCCCCGCCGGCGTCCGGTCACCGGCGTCCGGTCACCGGCGTCCGGTCGCCGGAGGACGTCAGTTCGCCGGGGGCGCCGGGACGGGCGCCGGGGCGGGGGTCCCGCCCCCCTGCCCTCCGCCGTCGCCGGTCCCGGGATCGGGCTGCTGCGTGCCCGGGTCCTGGGGCTCCTCCTCCTCGACCGGCGGGTCCGTGGGCTCGGTGGTCCCGCCGGTGCCGCCGTCGCCGCCGGTCCCACCGCCGCCGGTGCCGTCCTCGGGCTCCCCGGTCGCGGGGGCGTCCGGCTCGGGCGTCGTCCCGGGCGTTCCCGTCCCAGGCTCCTGGTCGGTGGTCCAGGGCTCGTCCTCGGTGGTCTCCCCGGCCCCGGGGTCGTCCTCCTGTGCCGGGGCGCCCGAGCTCGAACCGCCGAACAGGGTGGGCGAGGTGGCCTCTTCCCCACCCTGCGTCCAGGCGGTCAGCGACCGTCCCGTGAACAGCTCGAACACCAGGATCACGAGCATCACCAGGGCGAACACCGCGGCGGCCGGGATCACCACGGAGCGCCGGCCGAGCCGCGGCAGGAAGCCGCCCCCCTCCCGGTCCCCGGAAGCGCCGGGGACCGGGGCCCCGGTGTCCACCGCGGGCAGCAGGGCGGTCCCGTCCGGGACGCCGGCCCGGTTCGCGGGGTCCCCGGGTCCGCCGAGGGCGGCGGTCCTGTCGTCGACCGCCCCCAGCGAGGGCATGGCCATCGTGCGGGTGGCGTCGAAGTCGCGGGGCGCCCCGTCGGGCGGGCCCGCCTCGGAGACCTCCCTGAGCAGGCCCGACTCGGAGATCTCCTCCGGGAAGGGCGCCACGGGCGCCCCGGGCGCCACGGGACCGGCCTCGGCGTGGCCGACCGCCTTCCCCGCCAGCTGCCTGGCCTGTTCGCCGCTGCGGGAGAACCAGTGCTGGAGGAGGGGGCTGACCAGGGTGCTGAGCGTGGCCATGACGGCCGCGCCGACGACCGTGCCGTACACGTTGAGGTAGGAGGCCGCGGTCGCGGCGGCGAGCGTGGCGGCGCCGGCGCCCGCGACCTGGGAGACGCTCAGTTCGATCCGCTTCTTCTTCCCGGCGTCCTCCTCCGCCTCGTTGTCGTCATCGTGTCCGGTCCGACCCATCCGGTCGCCCCTCCTTCGTCGGCCGCGCGGGGCGCGACGGGAACTCGTACTGGCGGGATGCGCGTGTGGTGGGGCATAGAGCCCCAAAGTCACCAAACATCACATTTCGCTCATAGATGGATAACTCACCCTAAGGGGCCCCGGGTTCCGATAACGCCAAGACATAAGAAGCATCACTCTCCGGCATAGGTCGGCGTGTCGGTTTGCCGAAGAGGACCACCGTCCGATCATGCCCCGGACCGAGATCGGAGTTTTTCCCATACCTGGGGTGATTCAGGGGCCCCGGGATACCATCACCGCGGAGCCTTCGCACGGGATCGACGACATTCCCCCCGATCGCTCCCGGTCGCCGCAGGCTCAGCGTGCCAAGATTGGCAGCGGAAGCGACCGTGAGCGCCCCGGGCATCCGGGGCGGCTCCCACCGTGGTCAGTGCCACGGAACGGGAGGCGGGCACAGTTCGGACATGCCGGGCGCGGTACTGGCCGAACCGCTGTCGGCCGACCAGACTTGGAGAACGCGGGGACCGGGTCGCGGGACCTACCCTCGACGGGACGCGAAAGGGAGGGCGATGCACGAGCTTCGCCTCGTGGCCGTGAGCGAGGACGGCACCTACCTGGTGCTCGCCAGCGCCGGCCGTGGAACCCGTTTCATGCTGCCCGTCGACGACCGTCTCCGCGCCGCAGTCCGCGGCCAGTTCTCCCGGCTCGGCCAGTACGAGATCGAAGTGGAGAATCCGTTGCGCCCCAAGGAAATCCAGGCCCGCATCCGGTCCGGCGAGACCGCGGAGGCCATCTCCGAGATCTCCGGCATACCGATCGAACGGGTCCGCTGGTTCGAGGGCCCCGTCCTCCAGGAACGCGAGTACATCGCCCAGCAGGCCCAGCGCGCGGCCGTGCGGGCGCACGGCGACACCGGACCGGGCCCCTCCCTGGAGGACCTGGTCGCCAAGCGGATCGGCGCGCACCAGCTGGAAACCGGCGACGCCGTGTGGGACTCGTGGAAGCGCGAGGACCGCTCGTGGCAGCTCAAGCTCGTCTTCCTGCACGGCAGCGAGGAGCGCGTCGCCCACTGGCTGTACGAGCCCAGACACAACAGCGTGGTGCCCGCGGACGAGGAGGCCGCGCGGTTCTCCTCGCCGGAGCCGGACACGCCGTCCGCCCCCGGCGCGAACGTGACGCCCTTCGCTCCGCGCCGGGGCGACGCCCCCGCGCACCTGCCCCGGATGGACGCCCAGTCGGCGGCGGAGCGGCGCCCCGACCACGCCCCGGCCCGCCGGACGCACCAGGAGGACCCCCTCGACGATCCGCTGCCCCCCGCCCGGGCGGCCCGGCCGGAGACCGACCGGTTCGGCGACCCCGTCCGCGACGAGCGCCGGCGCCGGTTCGAGGTGCCCGGCTCGGAGCAGGCCGGCCACCGCCGTCCCGGCCACCGCGCGGACGGCCGCGACGGGAACGCCGACCCGGACCGCGACCCCCGCCGCGAGCCGGGGTACGGGTCGGAGGAGCAGCGGCCCGCCGGGTTCCGCCCGGCCGACGCACACCCCGCCGACAGGCGCCGCGAGGAGGAGCGCCGGCCTTCGGAGTACCGCGTCCCCGGCGAGCGCCGCCCCACGGGCCGCCTGCCCACCGAACGCGTCCGCGAGTGGGACGACCGGGCGGAACGACCGGGCGGAGCGCGCCCCGAGCACCCCTTCAGGGGGCCGGGCGCCGAACCCGTGCCCCGGTCGCCCGAGCCCGACCGGCGCCCCGCGCCCGAGCCGTCGGCGCCCGCGGCGTACGCGGACCACGGCGCGGAGGAGCGCCCCCCGTACCCCGAGCGCCGCACGGCCCCCGAGTGGCCGCCGGAGGGCCGTCCGGCACGCGCCGCCGAACCCGACACCGCGCCGCCCGCGGCCGATCCCCCGGCCCAGCCGCGGCCCGCCGCGCGGCGCCGCAGGGCCACCATGGACCTCAACGACACCGGGACCCCCCGCCGCGCCGCCGACCAGGCGCCCGCGAGCCCCGCGGCCGTCCCGGCGGTCGCCAACGGGAGCAACGACCGCGCCGCGGCCAAGCGCAAGGGCCGCGGCCGACGCGCGTCGGTCCCCTCGTGGGACGAGATCATGTTCGGGTCCAAGAAGGACGAGTAGGCGCGTGGCCGGCGCCGGGGGGCGGCCACGCCCCCCGGCCCGCCTCGGCGGAGGGCGACCGGAGCCGCACGGCACGGTCGCCCTCCGGCGTTCGCGCACCCGGTCCGGGCGGCCGGACCGCCCCGGCGCGGGGCGGGTTCAGCCCTCGCGCCCCGGCCCGCCGGGATCCTCCAGGAACGGTCGCACCATCTCCGGGGTGACCCGCGCCGCGAAGGCCACCGACTCGCCGATCGAGGCGTCCTGGACGGTGTAGCCCCCCGCACCCGCCCCCACGGTGACCTGGAGGTCGGCCAGGGAGGGGCCCCGCTGGAAGAGGGTCTGCCTCCAGGTCCAACCGATCACCGCCGAGCGCTCCACCGTCGCCTGGCTCCGGCTCAGCGAACCGGAGCGGACGCTCACCCGCTCGCCGTCGTACCCGTGGCCGAGGGCCCGGTAGCGGTCCACGCCCAGGGGGATCCCCAGGACGGCGAGCACCGCGCCCGCCACCGCGAGCCACTCCGCTCCCAGGGCCGCGGCGACCACCGCGACCAGGGCGAACGGCCCGACGGCCCGTGTGAGCCGCCGGAACAGGGCCGCGCGCGGGTGGCGCTTCAGGGTGCCCCCGAAGAGGGCCAGCGCCCGGCCGACGACGTCCTCGACCACGGGTCGGGGCCCGGTCGGGAGCAGCACGGCGCGGTTGGCGGTGTCGCCCAGGCCGGTGACGATGGCGCGCAGGCGGACGGCGCCGCGCGTGCGTTCGAGGGGGGTGTCCAGGAGCTCGTGGCCGCGGATGCGGCGCCTCTCCAGCGTGACGCTGCGCCGGGTGAACAGCCCGCGCTCGGCGACCAGGGAGCCGTCGCGTCCGCGGAGCGAGAAGCCCCAGTGCGTGAGGGCGTAGGAGACCACGGCGAACACCGGCATCAGCAGCACCAGCACACCCGCGAAGACCAGGGCCGCCACCAGGAGGAAGCCCCGGTCCGACGAGGTGACCCAGTCCACGACGAAGTCGTTGGCCAGCTCTCCCGCCGTCTGCTGGACCGTGCCGAAGAGGGTGGCCAGGACCGCGAACGGGGTGAGCAGGTACCCCAGGCTGAGCGCCCCGTACAGGTACCAGGAGCGCGGCATGGCGAAGTACGTGACGGTGTCGTCCTCCGGGAGCGGTTGGGCCGGTGCCTCCCCCCGGGCCGCCTCCTCCGTTCCCGGGGCCGCGCCGCCCGGAGCTGCCCGGGACCCGGCTTCCTGCCCGGTGAGGACGGCCTTGCGGTGCAGCAGGACGCGGCGCAGGCGCTCGGCCTCGGCCGCCGCCACCGCGTCCAGCTTGCCGTCCTCGGTCGCGGCCGCCGAGCCCGCAGCGGCCTCGATGCGCACCACGGCGACACCGAGGAGACGGTGCAGCAGTGTGCTGGTGACGTCGACGCCGCGGACGCGTTCGAGGGGGATCGTGCGCCGGGAGCGCCTGATCAGCCCCTTGCGGATCTCCAGCCGGTCCTCGCCGACCTCGTAGCGGGTGGTCCTCCAGGTGACGAACCCGCCGACGAGCAGCGCCACGACGGTGGCGCCCGTGGCGCCCAGCACCCAGGCGTTGAACCCGCCCAGCACCAGTCCCGCGGCGATCGGCACCAGGAGGCCCTTGAGCTGGTTGATGGGGCCCACGACCATGCTCCGGGGGCTGATCCGGCGCGCCCGCTCCGGTGCGAGGAAGGGCGCCGCCTCCCGGGCCCATCCGTCGGGCGCGCCCCCGGCCCCGGCCGGGTGTCCCTCCGTGGGCGCGGGCCCCCACCAGGCGCGCGGAGGCGACCCGTGCGGGGGTTCGGTGTGCGGGGGGGCGCCGTGCGGGGGCACGCCGCCGGACGCGCCCGGGTGGGGCGCGGGGCCGTGCCACGGGGCGCCCCCGGGAGGAGCGCCGTACGGCGGAGGGTCCTGGGGCGCTGCCCTGTGGGACGGAGGCCCCTGGAACGGGGCGCCGTACGGGGTGGCCTCGCGGGGAGGCCCGGGGACCGGCTGCCCGTACCCCGGCTCGGCTCGGGGGCCGGTCCGGGACCGGTCGCCCCACCCCGGCGGCGGACCCCCCGTGCCCTGGGCGGGGCCGGGGCCGTACACCGCCGGCGGTCCGGTGGGATCCGCGCCTCCCGCCGTGCGCCCCGGGTCCCGGGGCGCGGGCGTGCTCCCCGGCGCGACCCAGCCCCCGGCCGGGGCCGGTCCGCCGTGCGGGGGCGCCGGGTACGGCTCCGCCCCGGGACGGCCGTGGGCGGGTGCGCCCTCCCCGGGCCCGACGCGTGCCGCGCCGTCCCCTGCCGCGGGCCGCGCGCCGTGGCCGCCCCCGTCCGGGGCGCCGGGAGCCCCGGAACCGCAGTGTTCCCCGTGTCCGTGCCGTTCGGCGCGGCCGCCGTCCTCCTGCTCCGTGCCCATCAGGTCGCGTCGTCCCTCAGCGCCCCGGCGCGCACCGCGAGGTCCTCGCTCAGGCGGCGCGCCTGCCCGGCGTCCAGCCCCTCGATCGTGGACGAACCCGCGTAGGAGGCGGTCTGCACCTCCAGCGTGGCCACGTCGAACACGCGCTCCAGCCACCCCTGCGTGTGGTCGACGGTCTGCAGCCTGTTGACGGGCACCAGCTGCCAGGTGCGGCTGATCCAGCCCACCCGCGTGTAGATGATGTCCCCGGCCACCTCCCAGCGGTGCACCCTGTACCGCCAGGACGGCACGATCGCCACCTTGAGCAGCGCGTACACCCCGTAGGCGAGCGGGAGCAGCCACGCGTTGTCCTGCGCCCAGAACGGGATCCAGGCCCAACCGAGCGACGAGGCGCCCCAGGCGACCGCGCTGAGCAGGACGAGGGTGAACACCGACCCGAACAGGATCCTCAGGGTCCACACCCCGATCGCCCTGCTGCTCACGCGGCTCTGCGGGGGCCGCAGCCGCGCGGACTCCCCGTCCCCTGGTTCGGGACCGACCCGGGGCCGGTCCGGGTCGGGAATGGCGTCGTACGGCGGGGTGTTCATCACCTGCACGAGTTTAGGCCCTCCGTGTCCGAAGGCCCCTACCCGCGGGCCTCCCCGCACGGCCGCTCCGGGGCGCGGGAACTCTGTCAGCGTTCTGTCAGCCCGGCTCGTCACACTGGTGGACGAACGTTGAAACGGAGGAACGATGACTGACGCCATCCGCGCGGAGGGCCTGGTCAAGCAGTTCAAGGGCAAACGCGCCCTGGACGGTGTGGACCTGACGGCCAGGACGGGGGCCGTGCTCGGCGTTCTGGGACCCAACGGGTCCGGCAAGACCACGATGGTGCGCATCCTGGCGACCCTGCTCAGGCCCGACGCCGGGCACGCCGAGGTCGGCGGCTTCGACGTGGTCCGCCAACCGCACGAGGTCCGCCGGCTCATCGGCCTGACGGGCCAGTACGCGGCCGTGGACGCCGATCTGACCGGCACCCAGAACCTGCTCCTCATCGCCCGCCTGCTGGGCTTCGGCGGGGCCGACGCCCGGGCCCGCGCCACGGAGCTGCTCGAGCGCTTCGAGCTCACCGACGCCGCGGACCGCCCCGCCAAGACCTACTCGGGCGGCATGCGGCGACGGCTCGACCTGGCCGCGAGCCTGGTCGGCCGCCCGGCCCTGCTCTACCTGGACGAGCCCACGACAGGGCTGGACCCGCACAGCCGCAACGGCCTGTGGGACGTCGTGCGCGGGCTGGTGGACGACGGCGTGACCGTCCTGCTCACCACCCAGTACCTGGAGGAGGCCGACCAGCTGGCCGACGACCTCATGGTGCTCGACCACGGGCGGACGATCAGCAGGGGCACCCCGGAGGAGCTCAAGAGCCGGGCCGGGAACCAGGTGCTCGAACTGCGCACGGTGGACCCCGGGCAGATCTCCCTGGCGACGAGGATCATCGAGGCGGTCACCAGCACGCCCGTCGTCTCCGACGGCCTGCTCGCCAGTGTCCCGGTCACCAGTTCGGGCGTCCTGCCCGAGGTGGTGCGCCGCCTGGACGAGCAGGGCGTGGCGGTCGCCGAGCTGTCGCTGCGCAAGCCGAGCCTGGACGAGGTGTTCCTCGCCCTGACCGGTCGTACCGCCGAAGAGGAGACCGCGGACGCGTCCGCGGACGAGGGGGCCAGAGCATGAGTACCGTGACGACCCGGACCCGGACCGCGGAGTCCGCGGGCGCCCCGGCCATCCCGGCGAGGATCACGCCGCTGGGCACGATCCGGAACGGCCTCCAGCTGGCCTGGCGCAGTGTCCTGAAGATCAAGGCCAACCCCGAGGAGGTCCTGGGGCTGATCCTGCAGCCGGTCATGTTCGTGACCCTGTTCGTCTTCGTCTTCGGGCAGGCGATGATGGGCGACTGGCAGGCCTACCGCGACTTCCTGATGCCCGGCATCATCGCCCAGTCGGTCATCTTCGCGACGCTGGGCACGGGCTTCTCGCTGAGCCAGGACGTGGAGAAGGGCATCTTCGACCGGTTCCGGTCGCTGCCCATCGCCCGATCGGCGCCGCTCACCGGCGCGATCCTCGGCGACCTGGTCCGGTACACGATCACCGTGGTGATGGTGCTCCTGGTCGGCATGCTCATCGGTTTCCGCCCCGAGGGCGGCGCGGTCGGCGTGGCCGTGGCGGCCGGCCTGGTGCTGCTGTTCGCGTTCGCGCTGTGCTGGATGTCGGCCTTCGTCGGCATGATCGTGCGCACGCCGATGGCCGTGCAGGCCTTCGGGATGATCCTCATGTTCCCGCTGACCTTCAGCAGCTCGGCGTTCGTCGCCCCGGCGGACATGCCCGGCTGGCTGCAGGCGGTCGCCGCGAACAACCCGGTCACCCACGTCGTCGACGCCATGCGGGCCCTGATGCTCGGCACGGGCGACGCCACGGGCCCGGTCCTGTGGACGGTGGCGTGGTCCGCGATCTTCACCGCGGTCTTCTTCCCGCTCGCCGTGTGGGCGTACCGCCGCCGCACCTGAGCGGCGCCCGCCGCGCCGCCCCCGGGGGCGGCGCGGCCCCTCCGGCACACCCCCGCGCCCGGTCACCGGCCGGAGCGCCGGTTCCCCGGCCGGTGGTCGGGCACGAGCGGGGCCAGCCACTCGTCCACACCCGCCAGGATCTCCTCCTTGTCCGTGCCCCGCGCCTCCGCTGCCAGCCGCTCGTACTCGGGCCCGCCCAGCGCCGCGCGCACCCGCTCCCGCGCCCGCACCACGAACGGCGTGGTGCGGTCGGGAACGCCCCGCAGCCCCTCGGAGTACCCGAGCATGCGAACCGCCCGGCGCGGGTCCTCCTGCGCCAGCATCATCGCGAAGACGTCCAGGATCTCCGCGCGGACGGGGCGCAGCCCGTGGGAGGCCGCCCACCACGCGCGGCCGATGTCGCGCCAGGCCGCCTCCCGCTCCCCGGACCTCCAGTGCAGGAGCGCGGACATGGCCCCCAGGCCCCCCTCCAGGTAGACCGGTGAGAACCCGCCCAGGCCGCTCAGCTCCTCCCGCATCCGGTCAACGGCCGCGCGGGCGCGCTCCAGCTCCCCGGCCTCGCCGAGCCATTGCGCCTCCGCCAGCGACAGCAGCACCCTGTGCTCGTCCTGGACCGGGCCCTCGAAGTCGGACAGCGCCCCCAGGTCACGACGGGCCGCGTCCAGCTCCCCGAGGTCGGTGAGGGTCTGGGCCCGTCGGACCCGGAACACCGCCGCCATCCCCGTCAGGCCCGCCCCCGAGGCCAGCCGCATCCCGTCGGTCAGCAGCTCGCGGCAGCGTTCGAGGTCCTCGAAGCGGTACACGTCCACCAGCTGGGCGAGCGCCTGGCACGCGCCCCAGGCGTCGCCCCGGGCACGGAACTCCTCCAGCGCGGCCTCCGCCTTGCCCGCGGCCTCCCCGGTGTGGCCGGTGACGGCGTCGAGCAGGGACAGCAGGACGCGCACCATCGCGCGCATCCAGGGATCGGGCTGGTCCAGGGCGGCGGCCAGGCGCTCGTAGGCGTCGCCGGACCGCCCCTGGAGCATCGCCCTGTACAGCAGGCAGTGGACGAGCACGGGATGGCGCTCGACCCGCCCGCCCGACGCCGCGACGACCTCCTCGACCTCCCTGATGGCCGCCTCCACCGTGGCGGGGTCCGTCGAACCGTCGCCGGCCCGGTGGAACAGGCAGCTGGCGTAGGCGACGGCCCTGCCCTCGGGGACGCGGCCGTCGATCATGTCCAGGACGGCCTCCGACCACCGGACGAGCCGCCGCCAGGACCCCCCCAGGGTCCAGTACCACTGGGTGTACTCGACCAGGTCCAGGGCGAGCCCGGCGTCCCCGCGCTCCACCGCCCACCGCACCGCCGCGCCGTGGTCCGCGGCCTCGGGGGCCAGGCGCGCGAGCAGCTCGCCCTGGCGCCGCCCGCGCAGGAGCGGGTCCGCCGTCCGCCACAGGTCGCGGACGTGGCGGGCGTGGGTGTCGCGCACGCGCACCTCCTCACCGCTGAGGGCCAGCCTCTCGGCGGCGTAGGCGCGAACGGTCTCCAGCTGCCTGTAGCGGGGCGGCGCGTCGTCGCCGACGGGGTTCTCGGCGATCACGAGCGACTTGTCCACCAGGGAGAACAGGACGGTCCACACGTCCCGGCCGGCCACCCGGCCCTCCGCGCCGGGGTCCGGTCCGGGGTCGGCGCAGATCCGCTCGACGGCCTCCAGGGGCGCGCCGCCGGCGAAGATCGACAGGCGCCGCAGCAGGCGCCGCTCCGGTTCGTCGAGGAGTTCCCAGCTCCAGTCGACGACGGCCCTCAGCGTGCGGTGGCGCGGCAGCGCGCCCCGGCTGCCCCCGGTGAGCAGCCGGAAACGGTCGGACAGCCTCTCGGCGAGCTGGGCGGCGGTCATGGAGCGCAGCCTGGCGGCGGCCAGCTCCAGGGCCAGGGGCATGCCGTCCAGCTCCCGTACCACGCGGACGACGTGGGCGGCGTTGCCGGGCGTGACGGCGAAGCCGGGGCGCACCGAGGCGGCCCGCTCGGTGAACAGGGCGACGGAGGGATAGGCGGCGGCCTTCGCGGCGTCGGCGCCCTCGGGCGGCAGCGCCAGGGAGGGCACGGGCATGAGCTGTTCGCCGGGGACGCCGAGGGGTTCGCGGGAGGTGGCCAGGAGGCGCAGGCGGGGGCAGCGGGCGAGAAGGGGCTCCACGGCCTTGGCGACGTCCTCGACGAGGTGCTCGCAGTTGTCGAGCACGAGGAGCGCGGGGTGGTCGCCGATGTGGGAGGCGACCCGTTCCAGCGGGGAGGCCGACGCCGGGGCGGACGCCGTCCGGAGCATGGCGTACTCGCGCAGCCCCAGGGCGCCGGCCAGGGCGTCCGGGACGTCGGCGCCCGACCTGGACGCGAGTTCGACGAACCAGCCTCCCCGGGCGAGCAGGTGCGGGGCGCGTGCGGCCAGGGCGGCGGCGGTCTCGATCGCCAGGCGCGTCTTCCCCGCCCCGCCGGGCCCGGTCAGGGTGACCAGGCGCTCCGTGGTGAGGAGGCCCACGGCGGTTGCGACCTCGGTGTCGCGCGGCACGAAACCGGTCAGGGTGGCGGGCAGGTGCAGGTTCGGCGGGGCGGCGGGCCCCGGGGAGGGCGCGTCGAACTCGCCGCGCAGCAGCCGCAGGTGGGTGTCGCGCAGCTGGGGCGAGGGGTCCAGGCCCAGGTTGTCGGCGAGGCGTCCGCGGAAGCGCTCGTAGGCGGCCAGGGCGTCCGCCGTGCGGCCGGTCGCGGCGAGCACGCGCATGAGCAGCCCGACGGGGCGCTCGCGGTCCGGCTCCCGCCGGGCGAGCGCCTCGACGCGGGGCAGGATCTCGGCGTGGTGGCCGAGGTCGGCGCGGGCCGCCAGGTGGTCCTCGACGGCGGACCGGTGGGTCTCGGCCAGGCCCAGCGCGACGTCCTCGGCGATGCCGTGCGCGGTCAGGTCGGGCAGCGCCGGCCCCCGCCACAGGGCGAGCGCCCCGCCCAGATCCCGCTCGGCGTCGGCGGGCCGGCCGGCGACGAGGTGGGCACGGCCCTTCGCGACCAGGTCCTCGAAGCGGTCGAGGTCGACCTCTCCGGGGTCGGCGTCCAGCCGGTAGCCCGTGCCGTCGCCGTCGACGGCGGCGCCTGTGCCCAGGGCCCGGCGCAGGCGGGAGACGAGCGCCTGGAGGGCGTTGCCCGCCGAGGCCGGGGGGTTTCCCGCCCAGATGCCGTCGATGAGCTGTTCGACGGGCACGCGCCGCCCGGCGCGGAGCAGCAGGAGGCAGAGGAGGACGCGCAGCCGCGCGCCGCCGATGGTGACGGGCCTTCCGGTCGCGTCGTGCACCAGGAGGGGCCCAAGGATGGAGAACCGCACCGACCCATGATCACCGATCCGCCCGGGGAGTGCGCGGAGCCGTGCTCCGGCGGGCCCGCGGGCGGGCCGCGGCGGGGCCCGCGGGCCGGGACGGTCGCCCGAACGCCCGCCTGACCACAGTAGGGTTCGCTCAGGAACGTGTCGCCGGAGCCCTGTGGCGGCTCCCCCGCGTTCCCTCCCCGAGCCCGGCGCCGGGCGCCTTCCCGACGCCGTGCCGGTTCACAGCGAGTCCCGCCTCCACGGCCCGAAAGTCCAGCAGGAGTTCCCATTGTTCCCGGCCCTCCCCTCCCCCCGGTCCACCGGTGCGCGCACGGCCCGCACGTCCCCCGCAGCGCTCGCGGGCGCGGTGGCGGCGGGGGCCGCACTGGTCCTGACCACGGGTTGCGGCATCCTCGCCCCGGGGCAGAACGGTGACATGCCCGACGACATCAACGTCACCAGCCCCCTCATGCAGGAGGGGCAGCCGCTTCCGGCGGCCTACACCTGCGAGGGAGCCTCCGACGGCGCTTCGGCGGACGGGGAGGAGCAGGAGGTGCAGGAGGCGTCCTCTCCGCCGCTGAGCTGGTCGGGGCTGCCCGACGAGGCGGGCTCGATCGCCCTGGTGGTCGACGACCCCCAGGTGGCCCAGGTGTTCTGGGTGGTCTACGACCTGGACCCGCAGCTGGTGGAGCTGCGGCAGAACAGCGTTCCGGCCGACGCCAAGCAGGGACAGAACTCCCAGGGCCTCGCGGAGTACGGGGCGCCGTGCCCGGAACCGGAGGCGTCGTACGAGTACAGGTTCACCGTGTACGCGCTGGCGAACCCGCTGGACCTGCCGGAGGGCGCGTCACTGGACGCGGCCCTGGACGCCATCGCCGACCAGGCCGTCGCCCGCGGGTCCCTGGTCACGACCAACACCGAGTGAAATAGGTCATAGGAGTCCCCGCCGGTGCGCCGGGGCCCCGCGGCTCCGGGAAACCGGGGCCCCGGGGATCCGCCCAGGAAGCATCCATCGCCCTCTGCACACGGGGCGCGACAGCGCATACAGTGGGGCAGTGCCCCTCGCCCCATTTCAGATGACCGATTCCCGTCCACTCGCCGCGCGGCGCACCGATCTGGAACCGCACCGGACCACCTGCACCCCTCGCACCACGCAGGTCGGACAGACCGGGCCATCACGGAACCAGTCGGCCGCCGCACATCCCCGGCCGGTTCCAGACACTCCGGTCCCCGGTGCGATCCGGGCGCGGCCGACCTCCCCAAGGTAGTGCGTAGACCATGACCGTCACCGTCATCATCATCATCGCCGTCATCGTCGTGCTCGCCGTGCTCGTCCTGCTCCTGCTGGGCATGCGCGCTCTGAGCGTCGGTTCCCGCGAGGACGACTACGACGACGAATACGAGTACGACGACACCGAGGACCCCGGTCGCGGCCCCGACCGCGCGCAGGATCGCGACGACGAGGACCGCGACGACGAGGAGCCGGCCCCGCGCGGGCGGTCCCGCCGCGCGCACCAGGACGGCGGCGGCCGGTCGGAGAGACGCTCCAAGGGCCGGCGCAAGCGCGAGGCCGACTGGGACGACGATGACGACGCGGACGGCCTGTCCGACAACGACTTCTGGTCGAGCCTGAGCGAGGACGGCCCGGCCCAGCGCTCCCCGGAGCCCCGCGGCCGCCGCGGCGACCGCGAGGACCAGGCCCCCAGCGTCACCGCGTACGAGTACGAGGAAGACGAGTACGACGACGGGTACGAGGACTTCGAGGAGGAGTCCGGTCCCCCCGGGGCGACCACGATCCTGCCCGCGGCGACCGGGGCCGGCGGCGGGCCCTCCGCGGACCTGGCGATGCTGGCGAGCCTGGGGCAGGAGCAGGCCGCCCCCCAGCCGGACGAGCCGGCGGGGCGGTCGGGCAGGCACGGGCGGTCCGCCGCGCCGGACCCGCTCGGTCCGGGTGAGCGCGCGCTCCCGCCGCGCCCGGAGCGCTCCGCCCTCCCCTCGCCCCAGGGGGCCGCGCCCACGCAGGGCCTGCCCCCGACGCAGCACGCCGCACCCGCGGCCCCCCGGGACGACGACCCGCTCGGCCCGGGCTCATGGACGCCCGGCGCCTCCTACTCCCAGCCCCGGACCGACCCCCTGGCGGGCCCCTCCCCCCTGGGGGCCCCGGATTCGCGCGACCCGCTCGGCGGTTCGGGCACGGCGCCGGGGACCGACTCCCCGCTCGGTGACCGCCCGCCCTACGGCAGCGCGTCGCCGGGCCGGTCGGACCACCAGGGCTCGGGCCGCCCGGAGAGCCCTGCCGCGAACGACCCGCTCTCCCCGGGGTTCCGGGCCACGACCCCGGCGCACGGTTCCGACGTCGAATCGCCGATATGGTCCAGCATGGACACCGGCGCCCACCAGCGCTCCGACTTCGGCTACGGCGGTCCCTCCTCCCCCGGACCCGGCGCGACGACGCCGCCGTTCGGCGGGAGCGGCTCCGCGGACCCCCTCGGCGGCGGCTACCCGGCGGCCCCCCGGTCCGAGGGCGGCTACGACACCGACTCCTTCAGCCGCTCCGGCTACGACACGGGCACCCACACGCGCCCCTCCTACGACACCGGCAGCCACACACGGGGAGACCACACCGGCACCGGACTCCCCGAGTTCGACACCGGCAACCACACACGCCCCTCCTACGAC
>NZ_JBIWMK010000010.1:100122-175081 GCF_044766605.1 Nocardiopsis sp. NPDC101807
CGCCCCTCCTACGACACCGGCAGCCACACACGGGGAGACCACACCGGCACCGGACTCCCCGAGTTCGACACCGGCAACCACACACGCCCCTCCTACCCCGACGGCAACACCCCCCTGTGGGGCGAGAGCAGCGGCACATTCGGCTCCCCGGGCGCACCCACCGTTCCCGGCGTGCAGGGCGGCGGCCCCGGGCTTCCGGGAGGCCCCGGATCCGTCGGCGGACCGGCGGCGCCCGGCTCCCACGCCGGACCCGAGCGGGAGGCTCCGGCGCCCGGCGCGCCCTCCCCCTTCAACGGCGGGCCCGTCGGCCACCCCGTCTACCCGGGCGGTCAGGACGGCGCCCCGTACCCGGGCGGCCCGCAGGGCTACCCTCCCCTTCCGCCCACTGGGGGCTACCCCGCCGAGCAGCTGCGCGGCGAGGTCGCGCCGGGCTACGGCGGCTACCAGGAGCAGGGCGACCGGTTCGGGCGACCGCCCGGCCCCGGCGGCCCGGGCAGCGGCTACTCCGAGATGCTGGGCGGCTCCTACCCGGCCCAGCAGCCGCCGCAGCAGCCCGACTACGGCGGCTACCCGCCGCTGGAGGGATGGCAACAGCACGGTGACGAGGGACGGCCGGACGGCCCCGGGGCGCCGGGGCCCTACCCGCCCGAGCAGCCCCACGACCAGCGGGGCTACGGCCAGGAGCGGTACGAGGGCGGGTACGAGGACGGCCGCTTCCGCTGAACCGGCGCGGTCCGGGCGGCCCTGACGCGCCGTGATCCCCCCGCGCCGCCGGACTCCGTCCGGCCCCACCGCTTCACATCACCGAGGTGCACGGGACAGCCCCGTCACCTCGGTGTTTTTTCTGTCCTGATTTGTCCCCACGTGTTGTGAAGCCGGGAAAACAGCCACTGAAACCACAACAGATGGTAACCCTGAGCGACGAAAGTTGACTACAGTTGGTGATTGACAGGCGACCCTTCGGGGTTTCGTCGTGTCCCCGCGTTCATCCGCACACCCCCCGATCCGGACACCGTCGTCCCCGTGCGCCTACGCCTCACTTGCCTGGTCCAACCCGAACGGAGCAACCATGCGCAACGACGCCCAGGGAGTACAGCCCGACGCGCCGCCCGCAACCGCGGCGCCACCGGGCAGCCACAAGGACCGCAAGGGGGTCGCCGCCGACGTCGGCGCCTCCCTGGTGGTCTTCCTGGTCGCCGTCCCACTGTCACTCGGGATCGCCGTCGCCTCAGGCGCCCCTCTCATCGCAGGAATCATCGCCGCCGTCGTCGGCGGCATCGTCGCAGGACTCGTCGGCGGCTCCATGGTGCAGGTCAGCGGACCGGCCGCCGGGCTGACGATCATCGTCGCCGACCTCGTCGCGACCTACGGCTGGCGGGTGACCTGCCTCATCACCCTGCTCGCCGGTCTGGTCCAGCTCGTCCTCGGGGCCGTCCGCATCGCCCGCGCGGCCCTGGCCGTCTCCCCCGCCGTCGTGCACGGCATGCTGGCCGGGGTCGGCGTCACCATCGCCCTCGCCCAGCTCCACGTGGTCCTGGGCGGGGCCCCGCAGAGCTCGGCGGTGGCCAACATCGCCGACCTGCCCCACCAGATCGCGCACAACCACTCCGCCGCCGTCGCCGTCGGCGTCATCACCATCGCGATCATGTTCACCTGGAACAAGCTGCCCTCCTTCGGGCGGCTGCGCCCGGCGGTGGTCCCGGCCGCGCTGGTCGCGGTCGGCACCGCGACCGTCATCGCGACCGTCGGGGACTGGAGGGTCGAGACCGTCGTCCTCCCGGACTCCCTCGCGGACGCCTGGAACGGACCGATGCTCCCCGCGGCCGGGCAGTGGCACGGCATCGCCGTCGCCGTGGCCACGGTCGCCCTGGTCGCCAGCGTCGAGTCCCTCCTCGCCGGGATCGCCGTGGACCGCCTGCACAACGGCCGCCGGATCATGCTCAACCGCGAGCTCTTCGGCCAGGGCGCGGCCAACACCGTGAGCGGTGCCCTGGGCGGCCTGCCCGTGGCGGGCGTGATCGTGCGCAGCACCGCCAACGTGCGCGCCGGGGCGCACACGCCCCGGTCGACCATCCTGCACGGTGTGTGGATCCTGCTGTTCGTCGCACTCTTCGCGCACGTGGTCGAGCTGATCCCGATGGCCGCACTGGCCGCGCTGCTGGTGTTCATCGGCGTCCAGATGGTCTCGATCGCCCACCTGCGCGACCTGCGGCGCCACCACGAGGCCAGCGTCTACCTGGTGACCCTGTTCGGCGTGGTGCTCCTGGGCCTCATGGAGGGGGTGTTCATCGGTTTCGCCCTGGCCATGATCGTGTCCCTGCGCAGGCTCACCAAGCTGACCGTGACCACGGAGGAGCGCCACAACCGCGTCCACGTCACGGTGCACGGCTCGCTCACCTTCCTCGGGGTGCCCCGGCTCGCCCACGTGCTGCGCACCGTCCCCGAGGGCTCCCAGGTCGACCTGGACCTGCACGTGGACTTCATGGACCACGCCGCGTTCGAGGCCATCCACGCCTGGCGCGTGGACCACGAGCGCACCGGGGGCGCCGTCGACATCGACGAGGTGCACGAGAGGTGGTACGCGCGCAGCTCCACCAGTTCCGCCCCCGCCTCCAAGACCGCGCCCGGCGGCCTGGCGCGCTGGTGGGCGCCGTGGGGCATGCGCCGTGCCCCCGAGGAGACCCCGCGGGAGGTCAACCCCCTGGGCCTGCTCACGGCCGGCGCCCGCGAGTACCACGCCAGCACCGCCGACCGGATGCGGTCGCTGATGGGCCGGCTGTCCCACGGACAGCACCCGACCGCGCTGTTCATCACCTGCGCCGACTCACGGGTGGTGCCGAACCTGATCACCTCGAGCGGACCCGGCGACCTGTTCACCGTCCGCAACGTCGGCAACCTGGTGCCCAGGCGGGGCACCCCCGGCGACGTGTCGGTGGGTGCGGCGGTCGAGTACGCGGTGAACGTCCTGCGGGTGCCGTCGATCGTGGTGTGCGGCCACTCGCACTGCGGCGCCATGAAGGCGCTCCTGGAGAAGGCCCACCAGGAACCCGGGGACGAGCGGACCTCGAACATGTGCCGCTGGCTGGCGAACGGGCACGAGAGCCTGGTGCGGGCCGGGGAGGAGTCCGGGGCCCTGGCCGGCCTGCCCGCCGCGGAGGCACTGCGGCGGCTCGCCCAGGCCAACGTGGAGGAGCAGCTCGGCAACCTCATGGGCTACCCGGTGGTGCGCGAACGCGTGGAGTCGGGCGACCTGGAGCTGTCGGGGATGTACTACGACCTGGAGACGGCGAGGGTCCACCTGCTGGACACCGCGACCGGGGAGTTCCGTCCCGTGCAGGGAGTGCAGGACGTGGGCGATCCCGTTCCGCACCCCCGACCGGGAGCGGACGGGGGTCAGCTTCTGGAGGAGTCGTCGCCGGGCGCGTCGTCACGCTCGTCCTGCTGAACGCCTGAGGCCTGATAGGTGGCGAGCATGACGATCGCCACGATGGCCAGGACCGGCAAACCGAAGAGGACCACCCAGAAGACGGTGGAGTCGAACAAGAGTCACCCATTCCCGTGAACGCGGATGCCCGCTGGGCCGTCGACCCCGGACGTCGGCCCACGGGCGCACGCGCTCCGGCACTCGGCCCGGGGTATGGAGCGCAAGGGCCAATCTATCGGTGCGCATGGGCGGCAGGCCATCACCGGCAGGCTGTATGCCTGTATCCATAGGACTTCCCGCGCCCCGGAGTTCCCACGCGCCGCGCGCGTCGCTCCCCGACCGGGGCCGGCCGGGGTTCGGCGGGGCTCCGGGCGGCGCGGGGCCGGTACGGCTCAGCGCCGGACGGAAGGCCCGCGAGCGCCGCGATCCGGAACTCGGGCGGCGGTGGCGGCGAGCCGATCCCGGCCGCCGCCCCGCCGTCCGCGGCCCCGTCCGGGCGGCACCCGGCCCACCGGGGCGCAGGCGCCCACCGGCTGCGGTCCCGGCCCCGCGGGCGCGAACCCGGCCACCGGAGCCGATGCCGTCGCACGTGGCGGGGAAAGGGGCCGGGGCGGGCGCCGGTCCCCGGGGATCACACCTGACCGGGCCCGCAGTGGGGAGGGCGCGCCGCGGGCCCCGCGATCCGTCCCGGGCCGGGCCCGGACAGGGCGGGACATCCGCAGAGGAGCTGGGACGCGGGGCGATGGACCTGCTCCTGCGGACCCGCTGATCGACCGGAGCAAACAGAGAGCGAACACGGTCGGCTCCCCCGCGCTACGGCGCAGGTCAGAAGCTGAGAGAGGGGGGAGTCGGCCGGTAAGCCGGATTCCACCACGCCCGTTCCGCTGACCTCGACCGATACCCACAGAAGCCGCGTCACCTGCGATGACAGGTCTCGCGGCTTCTCGCTGTTCCTCGGTACTCCCCGACCTGTTCCGGAACACAGACGGAACAAGACTGGGCTCGATAAGTGAACCAAGACTGAAGGAGATGTTTACTTCGAGGGACCATCCCCAAGCTCCGTGCGCTTTTTTCTTCCAATAAATCTTTTGGATTTATCGTTGTGCAATTTCAGTGGGATAATCATAGAAGCCCTTCGCGCTTGACTGATGCTTTCGACTGCACGAGCCAGCAAATCCGGATCCCATGCATCCATCAGGCTTTTTTGGCTTCGATGCACACCAGAAAATTTCTCAATCGACTCAAATGATGCCCAAACTTCATCCTTTCCTTCAAAATCCCGAGTGGCATAGTACTCAGCACGAGCCCTGCCAAGAGAGTCTACAATTGCCATTACGTATTTTTCCCTCTGGCTCCAACTGGTTACATCGATGTCTGCCGAGACAAGCATGTAGACATTTGCAGCATCACCGACATCCAAGAAGCTCGACAGCAGGCTATCGATCCTCGAAGTCTCCCACTTGGCAGTCTCCAGAGACGCCTCCCACCTGACTCGATTCTCAGCGATTCGAGTCTGCGTCCACCACGTCACACCACCAACAGCCAGCACTGAAACCGCTGCAATAATCGACCCAATTAAAGCAACATCCACTTTATTAGTTCCTCCATTCAAGTCGGCAAATAATATGCAACCACTGGAGAGTATCAAGAAACTATCGCCTCTGCCATAAATAATCCTTCACCTCTTTCTCTGCCTCACCTGCTCCTCTGAGGTCCTGCCTTCCGTGTGCTGTCCCGCTCCACGGTTGCTGTCTGGCCCTGGTTGTCTGGCAGACCCGCCGCCCGCCCCGCCCGCTGTCGGTCCACCACACCCCCTGTGTCCCTGGACTGTTGCTGCCCCTGGTTCGCCCACCCTGTGAAGAATCGCCGTGCCCACTGGGCTCGGCGGGGCGCGCGAGGACGCGCCGCGCGGGACGCAGGCGGCAGCGGACGCGGCGCGCCTACCGCCGGACACCCCCGGGTGACCGCAACCGCGCTTGCGCACTCCTGGTTGCCGCGTACATCAACACGCTTCGCACTCGCCCTCTTCGGAGGATGCCCCCCGGGTAGAGATGTGCCCGCGACACCCTCGGCGCCCTGGTCCCGCGCGCTCTCCATCTCCCGCACCCCGCCGGCCTTTTCCGCGTACCCCGCCCGCGGCTTGGTCCTCCCACACCCGACCCGGCCCGCCTCTCCCGTTCCACGCCTCGACCCCCCTGGTCGAACCAGCAAAGGAACCAGGCCCACCCCCGCCTCCCCCTTCCCCACCACGCTCCGACCCCGTCCCTCTTCCCGTCACCCTTCGTCCACGCACCGCGCGACCGCGCCGTTCAGGGGCCACAAGGTGGAGCGCCCCACTGTCCGAACGACCTTGTGGCCCCTGGGCGGTGTGGTAGGTCCCTGACTGGACGAAGGGTGAGGGGGAGAGGGGCGCACCGCCACAGCAGACCCCGGCCGTGCGCGGCTGCCCCCGCTTCCTGGATCCCCGAGTCCCCGCCGGAGGCTGTGTTCTCACCAGGGGAACCGCGGGGCTGCAGCCGCCAGCAACGCGCCCGGCCACCCGCCCTCCGGCCGCGTCCGGCACCCGACCGCCCAGCCCAGCCGCAGGCTGCCCCGCACCGCAGGTGCGGGCTTGAAGACGTAAGGAAACTTCTCATCACCCGGCTCCGGGCATGAAGAAACCCGGCTCACCTCACGGTGGCCGGGCATCTCCTGGCGTCGTCTAGTTGGCGGGCCACTCGTAGTGGAGCTCCCACTGGTAGGTGGGCATGACATGCACACAGATCTCTACCGCCCGGTCGTTCTCGTCCCACGCCGTGTGAAGGATCTCGAACACCTGCTGCTCCGGGTCGGACTTCAGGAAGTCCGCCTCCTCCGGGGTGACGGTACGAATCCTGACGGCCTCAGTGAAGCGCGCAGGACCGAACCCCTTCTCGGCCAACCGGGAGTAGGTCCCACCGGGCCCGGTGTCCTCCTCGACGATGGCGGTGCCTTCGGCCAAGTCCCAAGGGACATACGACGTCGCAACCTGGACAGGAGTCTCGTCCGCGAGCATGTGGCGCTTGCGAATCGCGACGGGCGCACCCTCCTCGATCCCTAGGGCCTGAGCCGCATGCTTCGGAGCTTCGGTCTGTCCATGCTGAACCAGGGTGGTCGTGGTCTCGTGACCCCGTTCCCTCAGCTCGCTGTCGAAGGCACCCCGAGCGCTGCCGGCCTCCCGGTTGGACTTCGCGTAGCGCTTGTTGGCGAACCGGGGAATCGGCGGAACGTCACGGACGTACGCGCCTACGTTGTCCACCACTCGCACCAACCCCTCCCGACGAAGCACAGCGATCGCGTTGCCCACGGTCCGCTGAGTGATCCCGAACTCTTCCGCAAGCTTCGGCTGACTCGGCAGCTTCGATCCCGGGCTGTACTCCCCGCTCGCGATAGCTGCCCGGATGTGGTCTGCGACCTGCTGGTACCGGTGTCGTGGCGACTCAAGGCTCATACCTAGCTCCTTCCCCCTAGCTCGGAGGTTCACGTTACCCCTAGTGGTAACGAAGCGAAAAACGGACTTACCGGGCGTCGGACCTTACCTTTCGGTTAGATCCACATCTCCTGCTTGCCTCCTAGTTACTAGGACTGTACTGTTGGCCTTGTTCCTAGCAACTAGGTTCTAGCTACTAGAAAGAGTTCGAGATGCGCAGTATTCCCGTGGACACGTCCCAGATGGTCTTCATCGCGGCCGGATCCCCGCGTCCCAAGGTCAAGGACCGCACCACCGGCGAGATCAAGTACAACGCCGACGGCTCTCCGATGTGGCAGCTCAAGGTGCTGGCGCAGGTCGAGGACAACGACGCGGAGACGCTGCTGGTCAGCTTCCCTGCGACGCACGCCATCACCGCTCGACTGGGGACCCCGCTCACCGTTCAGGGCCTGGTCGCGATCCCGTGGGAGACCAACGGCCGTCACGGCGTGGCCTTCGGTGCCGCCACGGTCGCCCCCATGGACCTGCGCAAGGCCACGGAGTAATGCCCAGCTGCTTGACCTGCACGGGCACCGGCGAAGTCCGGCACATGCCCGACTACCGACTCACCCTGTGCCCGACCTGCAAGGGCAAGGGCGAAACCTCTTAAGGAAGGGATGACGATGTTCCCCGAGATTCTGTGGGCGGTTCCCCCGGCCGCCGCTGCGGTGCCGCTCTCGGCTGCCGCCTGGCACCATTGGTCCCCGAACACCTGGTCCTACGGACCCGGCCTGGTCGGCTCCGCGTTGCGGGTCCACCTGACCTGGGAGCACGTCTCCCAGGGGTGCGGGCTCTCTGTGACTCGCCGCAAGATGAAGGTCAAGGGCGGTGTCCGGCAGGTCAGCGTGGAGAAGAAGCCGAAGCTCCGCCGCTTCCGGCCGACCCCGTTCGGGTTCCGGGTCCGTGCTCGGCTCCACGACGGGCAGACCCCCGACGACTACAAGGACGCCCTGGCCCGGTTGGCGCACGCCTGGCGGGTGGACTCGGTCCGGCTGCGCACCTCGGGTCCTGGCTGGGTGGAGTTGGCGGCATCGCGACGTGACCCCCTGGGCACCGTCACCGAAGCGGCTCCACTGGGTGAGAACTGGGACCTGCTCAAGGTCCGAATGGGCACGCTGGAGACCGGTGACCCGTGGGTAATCGACTTCCGGGCGGTCCCCCACTGGCTGATCATGGGCGCGACGCAGTCGGGCAAGTCCACCGACCTCAACGCCCTGGTGTACCAGCTGGCTCCTCAGCCGGTGGCTCTGGCGGGGCTAGATCTCAAGGGCGGGGTGGAGCTGACCCCTTACACCAAGCGAATGTCGAAGCTGGCCACGACTCGGTCCGAGTGCATGGGCCTGCTCGATGACGTGATGGTGATGCTGACCGATCGGATGAGTCAGTGCAGGGAAGCCGGTGTCCGCAACATCTGGCAGCTCCCTGAGGCAACCCGTCCGACACCGGTGGTGATCGTGGTCGATGAGGTCGCTGAGCTGTACCTGATGACGGACAAGGCCGAGAAGGACGAGATCGCTCGGACCTCGACTCTGCTGCTGCGCAACGCCCAGCTCGGGCGGGCGTTCGGTATCCACCTGGTGATCGCTGGCCAACGAGTGGGGTCCGACCTCGGTCCCGGGGTGACGGCCTTGCGTGCCCAGATCACGGGTCGGATCTGCCACCGGGTCAACGACGGGGAGACGGCCAAGATGGCGCTCGGCGATCTGGCCCCCGACTCGCTGTCGGCCGCGATGCAGATCCCCGCGGAGATGCCGGGCGTGGCCGTGACGGTGGGGGCAGACGGGCGCTGGTACCGGGTCCGCTCGGACCTGACCACGGAGGAGATGGCCGAAGACGCCTCGCAGGAGTACGCCCACATGGCTCCGGACTGGGACGACCTGGTTGCCGGTAACGCGAACTCGACGGCCCCGGTTCCCGGAGACCTGGACTGGGAGCTCCTGGAGAAGGAGATGTCCTGATGACTCTCTCGTACTGGTGCACCTACTGCACAAAGCCCGCATGGACCAAGACCACGAGCACGGACGAGTGGGTCTGTGAGGAGCACTACCGGAAGATCGAGGGGGCGTGAGATGCGACGCGCACTGTCGGCCTCCGCTGACTGGGGACCGATCCTGGTCCTGGCCGGAATCGCTGCCGCGGGAAGCTTCACCCATATCCGGGATCTGGCGGAGAAGTCGGGGCAGCACGGGTGGATGGCGTGGGCCATCGCGGTATCGATCGACCTGACCTGTGTGATGGCTGCTCGGGAACGGCAGAGGGACGCGACTCGCAAGACCGCTGAGGGGGTGCTGACCTGGCCGACCGTGGTCCTGTTCGGGGCAGTGATCCTGACCCTGGCCGCGAACCTGGCCACAGCGCAACCGACCGTGTGGGGTTGGATCATGGCGGCGGTTCCCGCAGCTGCGTTCCTGGTCGCGATGTCGATGCTCGAACGCCGTGCGGCGCACCGGGTGCCGGCCCCCGACCAGAACCCGGACACGGTCGAATCCTCGGAGTCCTCGGAGGAGCGAGACGAGTTCCGGGTGACCGAGGTCCGCTGGCAGCAGACCGAGACCGTGCCCGCTCCGGAACCTCCGCCGGTCCCGGTGTCCTCACCGCCCGAACCCGCTCCGGCCGCCGTGGAACAGGGCCATCCGTTGGCGCCGTTCGCCGCGCAGCTGGCACAGGACTACCGCATCACCCACGGCCATGAGATCACCGTGACCGCGCTGCGCTCCCGGCTCGGTGTCTCCGAAACGGTCGCCGCATCCCTGCGCGAGCAGATCACCCACTGAAACAGAAAGGTCTGAACATGCCAACCAAGACCGTGAAGTGCCTGGACTGCGCTGGTACCGGCCGCGTGGTGTCCGAGAAGCTCGGCCTCTTCGCCCGCCGCTACACGGCCTGCTCCACCTGCGGGGGCACCGGGAAGGTGACGGTGCTGTGCCGACCGTGACCAGCCACCTGTGCTCGACCTGCAACGGCCACGGGGTCCTCAGCGAGGGAGACACCTGTCGAGACTGCTCCGGTTACGGCATCACCGCTACCTGACCGCAGAGGACCGGTCCTGCTTCCACACACCGGCCGTCCGCCGCAGAACCGCCTGACCAACCAACCCAACACGCGAAAACGAACGAAGGAGAGGGCCTCGTGAACTGCTGGGAGAACCCCACCAAGACCACCGCTACGACACTCGGGGGGAGGAAGGACCGATGAGGCGCAACGAGACCTGCCGCAACTGCGGAGAGACGGTCAGCTACAGCGGCCCGCTCGGCACCGTCCCCGAACGCTGCTTCGGCTGCCCCAAGTAGAAGAGAACGGCCATCCGGTCGATGGCCATGCCGCCCTACGGGGCGGTGTGGGGACCAACCGGGTCCGTCTGAAAGGAGCAGGAGGCTCTTCATGGGACGACTGGAAATCTGTAGCAACTGCGGTGACCTGATCTACAGCGACGGGAGGTCTGACTATCACCCGAACAATTGCCCCAAAGCCTGATCCAAGCCCGGGGTGCGGCGCTGCTTCCACACACCTACCGCACCCCGGTTCACCTACCCAACGAACCCAACACGCGAATGCAAGGAACGAAAGGGGCCCGACCAGCCTATGGCATCGAACGCCTTCCCCACGGTGCTCGCCGCGATGACCGCTGCGCACCACGTGGGCGACTACCTCACGCAGACCGATCACCAGGCGCAGAACAAGGCCGAGTCCTGGACCGCGAACCAGGCGCACGTAGCCAGTTACCACCTGGCCCAACTCGCCGCGGTCGGCATCGTCTCCCGGACCCTCGGACTGCGGCTCTCCCCCCGCCGCCTGGCCGCAGGTGTGGCCGTGTCCTGGGTGTCCCACAGCATCATCGACCGTAGGTGGCCGGTGCGCTGGTGGATGACCCACACCCGTGCCTCCGCCTTCTACGAGGCCGGTGGGGCTCCCCATGTCGATCAGGCCATGCACCACACTGCCCTGTTCGCCGCCGCGCTCATCGCCACCTCGGGCGGTGACCGCTCGTGACCTGCCCGAGTTGCGGTGGCGACGACATCACCGAATACAGCTACGACGGCGGCAAGACCGTCACCGGTTACGAGTGCCGGGACTGCGAAACCACCTGGTGACCTGACCTGCTCGACCGCCCCGGCGACGGCGCTGCTTCCACACACCCGCCTCGCCGGGGCCTCACCTATCCATGAAAGGCCCTGCTTCGTCATGCCCGAACCCGAACACCTCGGCGGTCTGATCGGTCCCGTCCTGGCGCGGATCACCGCGAGGGACGAGAACCACCTGGACCGTTGGATCGACCGTGCCCGCTCGCTCCGCGGCTGCTCCTGCCCCGTCCGGCTGACCGGAGAAACCACCCGTGTGGACGCCACCACGGGCGAACTGATCTCGCAGTACTCCACCGCCTCCGAACCGGCGAACGAACTGCTGGTGCGCTGCAAGAACCGGCGTGCCTCCCGTTGCCCCTCCTGCTCGGAGGAGTACCGGGCCGACACCTACCACCTCGTCAAGGCCGGTGTCGTCGGCGGAGACAAGGGCGTCCCGACTTCGGTGGGCGTGCACCCCCGGGCGTTCGTCACCCTCACCGCTCCCTCCTTCGGGGCGGTCCACCGGGGTCCGGGGAAAGACGGTCGCACGCGCGTCTGCCACCCCCGTAGGAACGACTCGTCCTGCTTCAAGCACCACCGTGCCGAAGACCCCCTGATCGGTCAGCCGCTCGATCCCAGCGTCTACGACTACATCGGCCACGTCCTGTGGCACGCCCACACCGGGGAACTGTGGCGCCGGTTCACCCTGTACCTGCGCAACCACCTCGCCTCGGCCGCCGGCCTTTCCCGCACGGAGTTCTCCAAGAGGGTCCGGGTGTCCTACGCCAAGGTCGCCGAGTTCCAAGCTCGGGGAGCAGTCCACTTCCACGCGGTCGTGCGCCTGGACGGCTACACCAAGGACCCTTCCGGGTGGCCCCCTCCTCCGGTCTGGGCGAGCGTGGACATGCTCGCCGCGGCTGTGGACTCCGCCGCTCGGGCCGTCTCGGTCACCTCTCCCGAGGTCAACGGACGAACCTGGGATCTGGTGTGGGGCAGGCAGGTGGACGTGCGTCCGATCGAGTCCTTCGGCCCCGACCAGGCCCTCACCGACACTGCGGTGGCGGGCTACATCGCCAAGTACGCCACCAAGGCCGCTGAGGACACCGGCACCATCGACCAGCGCATCCACGACATCGACCACGTGGACATGTCGCAGGTGCGCCCCCACGCGGGACGGCTGATCTACACGTGCTGGCGACTGGGCAACGCGCGTCTGTACCCCCAGCTGGAAGACCTCAAGCTGAGGACCTGGGCGCACATGCTGGGCTTCCGGGGTCACTTCTCGACCAAGTCCCGGCGCTACTCCACCACGTTGGGCAAGCTCCGCCAGGTCCGTACCGACTACGCCGCCGGGCGCCCGTGGGATGACGAGACCTTCACTCCCCCCGTGGTCCAGGAGGAGGAGTCCACGCTGACCCTGAAGACCTGGCACTACCTCGGACAGGGGCTCACCCTCGGGGAGCTGGCGTTGGCGTCGATGGTCGCCGGAATGGGCCGCTCCACCGGTAAGGAGACGTCCCCGTGAAGACCCTCGAACGCCTCTGGACCCTGGGCGAAGCCGCGGTCTATCTCGGGGTGCCTCCCAAGACCCTCTACCAATGGCGCTACCTGCGCACCGGTCCCCCATCACACCGGGTGGGCCGCCATGTTCGCTACGACCCGACCGAGGTTCGCGCCTGGGTCCTGGATCAGGACTGAGGTGACTTGATGGGACGCGTACGCGACCTGTGGTGGCGCAAGGCCAAGCAGCCCGACGGAACGATGGCCAAGGAAAAGTCCACCCGCTACGGCAAAGGCAAACGCTACCTGGCCGTGTGGATGGACCCCAGCGGGGATGAGGTGTCCCGGGCGTTCCCTCGCAAGATCGACGCCGAGAACCACGTGGCGCTGATGGAGGCCGACCGCTTGCGCGGGTCCTACGTGGATCCCCGGGCGGGAAAGGTGTCTTTGCGGGAGTACGCCGAGACTCGATGGCTGCCCCAGCTCGTCCACGTGGCCGAGAGCACCCGGGAGACCTACGAACGGCACCTGAGGCACCGCGTCTACCCGGCCTTCGGGGGCCGCGAGGTCGGGAGTGTTACCCGGGCCGACGCCAAGTCCTTCGTGGCCAAGCTGAACGGTGACCCCGGCTTGTCAGCCAGTACGGTGCACATCGCCTTCGCGACACTGCGCATCGTCATGCAGGCCGCCGTCGATGACGAGATCATCACCGCCAACCCGTGCTCCCGGGTCAAGCTGCCCCGTCTCGGTGACCGGGTGATCGACCCCCTTCCCGTGGAAGCGGTTGGGGACATGGCCGACGCGATCACGCCGCGCTACCGCATAGCGGTCTTCCTCGGTGCGGGTGCCGGCCTTCGCCGCGGAGAGGCACTGGGACTCACGATTCCCCGGGTGGCCTTCGCCAAGCGGCACCTCGACATCCGCATGCAGGCGCAGAAGGGCAAGCTCGTCGAGCTGAAGACGAAGTACTCCCGGCGCATCGTGCCCGTGGACGACCTGGTGCTCGAAGAGATCGAACGGCACATGAAGCTGTACGAACCGGCCCCCGGGGACGTGCTGATCAGCAACACGTGGAAGACCGTGGCCAAGCCCTCGGCGTTCAACTCGGCGTGGTCCCGGGCGGTCAAGAAGGTCGGCCTGCCCGAGGGCACCCGCTTCCACGACCTGCGGCACTTCTACGCCTCGGCTCTCATCGCCGCCGGGGTGAACCCCAAGGCCATTCAGCGCCGGATGGGCCACGCCTCCATCACGGAGACCTTCGACACCTACGGGCACCTGTTCCCCGACCACGAGGAACTCGGGCGGGGGGCGATCGACCTGCTCCTGCGCTCCCCCGGCTGAGCCAGAGCCACAACTCCTTGCAAAGAAATCAACCTTGAAGGTCTATCGTCCCTCAGATTGACTAGACGAAAAGCATCATCCCCTGAAACAATACATCAAAATCGATACCAGCAAACACCCACACACTCCGGGGCGGATCTATGGGAATTGGGATCAGCATTCTAGCTCTCAGCATCTCCGTTGCCTCTTTTCTATTTAACTTCTTCTACAACAGAAGCCTCAAAAAGAGAGACCTACTCCTGAGCATGCATCAAGAGATGATAAGCACTGAAAATCAGAGAGGCCGAGGAATTCTCGTTAGGTTAGCAAAAGAGAATCGGGAGGTGACGGAACTAAACGAGGAAGAGCGAGAGGCAGTGAACCACGCCTTGGCTCAGATCGACGTCCTCGGATACTACTGCAAAATGAAGTACATCAAGGAATCCAGCGTCATTGATCTATGGCAGTCTTCCTTCAGGATGATCGAACCGAAGGCAGAAGATTTCGCAAAGATTCTGGACCAAGAGAAAGATATGAAAGTCTGGCCTCACGGCCGCAAACTCCTCGACAAGGCGAGGATGAAGCGACTCACCCGGTAATCCGGAACAGGGCCGGAACACGGTCGGCTCCCCCAACCTGCACCGCAGGCCAGAAGGCCGAAAGGAGGGGAGTCGGCCGGTAAGCCGGATTCTGTCGGTCCCCGGAGGGACCGGACGGTCATCCATCTGGGGCCGCCGTTGCCGACGACCTCGGTGCGGTCTACCCGCGAACTCGGGCGGGCCGCCCTCGAACATCCGCGCGGGAGCCCGGAGGCTCCCTTTTTGACCTTGCTCCGGGTGGGGTTTACCAAGCCGCCCGGATCACTCCGGCCGCTGGTGGTCTCTTACACCACCGTTTCACCCTTACCACCGCGAGCGGTGGCGGTCTGTTTTCTGTGGCACTGTCCCGCGGGTCGCCCCGGGTCGGTGTTACCGACCACCCTGCCCTGTGGAGTCCGGACTTTCCTCGAACCCGCGCACCCGGCGCGGTCCGCGACCGTCTGGCCGACTCCCCTCGCCCCGCATTCTACGCCCGTTCCGGGCCTCCCCGGCCCGCCCGGTCCCGGACCCGGTCCAGGTGGGCGGTGTCGTTGAGGGAGCGCACGACCATCGGCCCGTCCGAGAAGACGTCCACCTCGGTCAGGCAGGCCGTGTCCAGGTGCATCCGGTACAGCGCCGCCAACGGCGCCAGGACGGCCTGCTGCACCGTCAGCTTGATGGGGGTCACGTGCGTGACCACGAGGACGGTGCGTCCCCGGTGGCGTCCGACCAGCGCGTCGCGGGCCTTCTCGACCCGACGGGCGACCGCCGCGAAGCTCTCCCCGCCCGGCGGCCCGACCTCGGGGTCGGCCAGCCAGCGGTCGACGGCCTCGGGCGCGCGCTCACGGGCCTCCGCGAACGTCAGCCCCTCCCACGCGCCGAAGTCGGTCTCCACGAACCCCTCGTCCACCTCGACCGGCAGCCCGAGCTCCCGCGCGGCGAGGGCCGCCGTGTCCCTGGCGCGCAGCAGGGGCGAGGACACCACGGCGTCGATCGGCCGTTCGGCCAGTCGGCGCGCGGCCGCCCCGGCCTGCGCGCGGCCCTCCTCGGTGAGGGGGATGTCGCCCCGGCCCGCGAAACGCCCCTCCACCGACAGGGGCGTCTGCCCGTGCCGGAGCAGGACGAGCCGGGTCGGGGCGGTGTCGGGGGCTCCCCAGCCGGTGCTCACTGCTCGGCCTGGCCGCCCAGCCCGGATTCCTCGGTCCGCACCAGGATGCGGCGGCAGTCCTCACAGCGCACGACCTCGTCGGCGGCGTGGGCGCGGATCTCGTTGAGCTCGACCGTGCTCAGGGCGAGCTTGCAGCCGCCGCAGCGGCCGTAGCGCAGCGGCGCCGCGCCGATCCCGTCGTACTGGGCGCGCAGCTTGTCGTAGAGGGCCAGCAGGTCGGCGGGGATCTCCCCCGCCACGCGCTCGCGGTCCTGGGCGACGCGGGTACGGTCCCACTGGATCTCGGCGGCGGCGGTGTCGCGGCGGGCGACCACCGCGGTGTGCTCGGCGACGGCCTCCTCGCGCTCGGCGGTCAGGCGGGCCACCGTGGCGTTCAGCGCCTCCGCCCGCTCCATCACCTCCAGGACGACCTCCTCCAGCTCGGCCTGGCGGCGGCCCAGCGAGGCGATCTCGGACTGGAGGTTCTGCAGTTCCTTGGCGTTGGTGGTCTGGCCCGACTCCAGGCGCTTGGCGTCCCGGTCGGCGCGGCTGCGCACCTGGTCCACGTCGCTCTCGGCCTTGCGCTGCTGGCGTTCGACGTCGGAGACCTTCGTCTGCGCGGCGATCAGCTCGGTCTCGAGCCGGTCGGCGCGTTCCTTGAGCCCGGCCGCCTCGGCGATCTCCGGCAGGGTGCGGGCCCGGTGGGCCAGGACCTGGAGCTCGGAGTCCAGTTCCTGGAGGTTGAGCAGTCTGGCCTGTGCGGCGGGTTCGGCTTTCACTTGTACACGTCTCCTGGGGTGGCTGGGGAAGGCGAGAACGCCGCCCGCGCCCTACTCTGTGCGGCTCTGTGCAATTGGTGTCGGGGCCGCCCCTCGCGGGGCGGTGTGCTCTCAGACGTGTGGCAAGGCCTGTGACCAGGCGTCCGTCACCGTCGTCGAGACGCGTGTCTCCACGTTAGTCCCCCCGGGGTGCCCCGCGCGCCCGAGTGCCTCCACGAGGCGGGCCGCCCCGTCCGCGAGCCAGGGCCACTCACTGGCGAAGTGGGCGGTGTCGACCAGGGCCGGGCCGCCCGGGTTCTCCACGAACTCCGAGGCGGGGTGGTGGCGCAGGTCGGAGGTGACGAACACGTCGACCCCGGCGGCGCGGGCGGCGCCGAGCAGGGAGTCCCCCGCTCCCCCGGACACGGCGACGGTGCTCACGATGCGGTCCAGGTCGCCGGCGACGCGGACCCCGGCGGCCGTGGCGGGCAGGGCCCGGGCCACCTGGGCGGCGAAGTCGCGCAGGACGGCCGGGCGGTCCAGAGCGCCGATCCTGCCGATGCCCCGGTGGCCCTCGGGGTCGGTGGTGTCGGGGTCGAGGGGGCGCAGCGGCCCGGTGACGCCGACGGCGCGTGCGAGCGCGTCGGAGACGCCGGGCGAGGCGGTGTCCGCGTTGGTGTGCGCCGTGTACAGGGCCGTTCCGGAGCGGATCAGGCGGTGGACGACCCGTCCCTTGGGGGTGTCGGCCGCCACGCTGGTGACACCGCGCAGCATCAGCGGGTGGTGGGTGATGATCAGGTCCGCACCCCAGGTGAGGGCCTCGTCGACGACCGCCTCGACCGGGTCGACGGCGAACAGGACCTTCGCGACGTCCTGCGCCGGGTCGCCGGCCACGAGTCCGACCGCGTCCCAGGAGGCCGCCCAGTGGGGCGGATAGACCTCCTCGAAGGCGGAGATCACGTCGGACAGGCTGGGGTGCGGGGTCGAGGAGCTCACGGCCATGAGACTAGCGCTCTCCCGGCCGCCCGGCGACGCGGTCGCCGCCGTGTCCGAGGCGGGCGCCGAGCGCGCGCAGCCGGTCGGCCACCCCGGGAGGGGCGTCGAGGTCGAACTCGGCGCCGAGAGCCAGCACGGCCAGCGCGTACTGGCAGGCCAGGTCGGCGGAGTCGGTGCTGATCCTGACCAGGCACGTGTCCGGCCCCAGGGGTTCGATCCAGCCGGGGAAGGGGCCGTGGACGCGGGCGCGCAGGTCGGCGGCCGGCATCCGGACGGTGATCCGGGTGGTGTGCAGGTACGTCGCCGCGGCGAACGTCCGCAGCAGGTGGGCGGCCGGGTCGGGCGCGGGCAGCTCCCGCGGGGTGAACCGCCCGTGGGTGGCCCGGGGCCCGATGATGCGGTCGGTCCGGAAGGTGCGCCAGTCGTCGCGGTCGGTGTCGTACGCGATGAGGTACCAGTGCCCGCCGTGGGAGACCAGGTGGTGGGGCTCGACCCGGCGGGCGCGGACGGCGCCCGCCCGGTCCCGGTAGTCGAAGTCGGTGACCACGCGGTCGCGGCGGTGGGCGGCGAGCATGCCGAGCACCGACGGGTCCGCGCTCGCGGGCGCCGCGGGGTGGGCCACCGCGGACGTGGTGTCCCTGACGGCGGCCAGGCGCGGGCGCAGCCGGGCCGGCAGGACGCGTTCGAGCTTGGCCAGGGCACGCAGCGCGCTCTCCTGCACCCCGGTGACGGTGACCAGGCCGAGGGCGATGGCGACGGCCTCGTCGTCGTCCAGGAGCAGGGGCGGGAGGTCGTTCCCCGAGGCCAGGCGGTAGCCCCCCGCGACGCCCGGGGTCCCCTCCACCTGGTAGTCGAGGTCGCGGAGGCGCTCGACGTCCCGGCGCAGGGTGCGCGCGCTGACGCCGAGGCGCTCGGTGAGTTCCGCGCCGCTCCACTCCCGCCTGGCCTGCAGCAGGGACAGCAGGCGCAGCAGCCGTTGGGGCATCCCCTTGCGGACCGACTCGCTCATGGATCCAGTCTGCCGGACATCGCGGTCACGTTGTGACCGCATCGGTTCCTACGGTGGCCCTGTGGACGAGACGAAGAGGAGTGCGGGCATGCCGGAGATCGAGAACACGGGGAAGGACCGGGACCGGGCGGGCGCCGGGGGCAACCCGCCCCGCCCGGCGGACGCGTCCGCCGCACGGGCGGCGGAGTCCCTGGCGGCCCTCGTCGCCGGGCCGGTGCACGCGCCCGGGTCGGAGGGCTACGAGGCGGCCCGCACGGGGATGCAGCTGCTGGACCGCCACCTCCCGGTCGCCGTGGTGGAGGCGCGGGACGCCGGGGACGTGCGGGCGGCCGTGGCCTGGGCCGCCGGGCGGGGCCTGCGGGTCGCGGCCCAGCTGACCGGGCACGGTCTCGGCTCGGGTCTCGGCGGCGGGGAAACCGCGGCCTGCGGCGGGGCGGAGCGGGAGGAGCGCACCGCCGGGTCGGGGGGCGACCGGCCGCCGGCCGGCGTCCTCGTCGCCACCGGCCGCCTGCGCGGTGTGCGGGTGGACCCCGGCCGGGCGACGGCATGGGTCGGCGCGGGATCCACGTGGCAGGACGTCATCGACGCCGCCGCGCCGTACGGGCTGGCGCCCCTGTCGGGCAGTTCCCCGGGCGTGGGCGCGGTGTCGTACACGCTGGGCGGGGGCGTGGGACTGCTGGCCCGCCGGTACGGGTTCGCCGCCGACCACGTGAAGCGGCTCGACATGGTGACGGCCGACGGGCGGCTGCGCGAGGTGACGGAGGAGGCCGAACCCGAGCTGTTCTGGGCCGTGCGCGGCGGAGGCGGCGCGTTCGGCGTGGTCACCGGGATGGAGATCGGCCTGTTCCCGGTCGCGCGGCTCTACGGGGGCAGCCTGTACTTCGACGCGACCGCCGAGCCGGGTGTCCTGGACGCGTGGCGGCGGTGGGCGGAGACGACCCCGGAGGAGCTGACGTCGGGGGCCTCGATGCTGGCGTACCCCGACTTCCCGGGCGTCCCGGGGGCGATGCGGGGCCGCCTGGTCGTCCAGGTGTCGGTGGCCTGGTCGGGCCCGCCCGAGGAGGGGCCCGACCTGGTGGAGCCCCTGCGCTCGGCCGGCCCGGTGCTGGCCGACACCCTGGGGGAGCTCCCGTACGCCGATTCGGGCGCCGTCTTCGACGAGCACGACGACCAGGCCGGGTATCGGGGCCGCAGCGTCCTGGTCGACGGGCTGGACGCGGAGTCGCTGGGCGCCCTGACCCGGCTGGCCGCGACCGCTCCGTCGATGTGCGTGGTCTGGCTGCGGCACCTGGGCGGCGCCCTGGCCCGCGAGCCGGGGAGCGCGAACGCGGTGGGGCACAGGGACGCCGCCTACGCCCTGACGGTGCTGACGTTCGCCGACGGGGAGGACACCGGGGAGTCGGAGGCCCTGCGCGAGCGGGCGGCGGGGCTGGTCTCCGACCGGGCGGTGGGGCGCTCGTCCACCCTGGGCTTCGGACCGATGGACGGGGCGGCGGTGCGCGAGGTGTTCGATCCCGGGGCCTACGCGAGGCTGACCGGGGTGAAGGCCGAGTTCGATCCGGACGGGGTGTTCCACTCCAACCGCCCGATCCCGCCGCGCGGCTGACGGGCCCTCCGGGGGCGGCGCCGGCACGACGCGCGGGCCCCGGCCCGCGATGAACGCGCACCCACGGCCGGTCGCGGCGCCGGGCCCGCCGCAGGCATCAGGACCACCGCGGGGCGGTGCCGCGGGCCCGGAAACCCGGCCGGCCCCGGGGCCCGGTGTGAGCACCGGCACGGACGGTCCGCGCCCGGAGCCCCGTAGGCTTGTCCGTCGATGAGCAACAGTGAGCAGCGGCGACCCGCGTCCCCGGTCGGAGCCCACGTCCCGGTGGCCGGCGGCATGGCCGACAAGGGGCTGGCCTACGCCGAGCAGATCGGCGCCGAGACGGTCCAGGTGTTCGTGTCCAACCCGCGCGGGTGGGCGACCAACGGCGGCGACCCCGGACAGGACGCCCGGATGCGCGAGCGCACCGACCTGCCGAAGTTCGTGCACGCCCCCTACCTGATCAACCTGGGCACCCCCGGGGACGAGACGGCCGGGAAGTCGGTCGCCTCCCTGGAGCACGCGCTGCGGCGCTCCTCGCAGATCGGCGCCCTGGGCGTGGTGGTGCACACCGGCTCGGCGGTGTCCGGCGGACGCGAGGCGGGTCTGGCCCGCACCCGGGAACGGCTCATGCCGCTGCTGGAGAGGGTCGGCGAGGACGTCCCCCCGGTCCTGCTGGAGCCGATGGCCGGCCAGGGCCAGGTCCTGTGCGCCACCGTCGACGACCTCACGGCCTACTTCGAGGCCCTGGAGTGGCACCCGCGCGTGGGCGTGTGCCTGGACACGGCGCACCTGTTCGCGGCCGGGCACGACATCTCGACGGTGGAGGGCATGCGCGCGGCGCTGGACCGCTTCGGCGAGGTCGTCGGCGCCGACCGCCTGAAGGTCGTGCACTGCAACGACTCCAAGGCGCCCTGCGGGAGCAACAAGGACCGGCACGAGAACATCGGCGCCGGGCACATCGGCGCCGAGCCGTTCGGGGAGCTGTTCCGGCACCCGGTCACGGCGGGCGTCCCGCTCATCCTGGAGACCCCCGGCCCCGCCGACCCGCACGCCGCCGACGTGGCCACGCTGAAGAGGCTGCGCGAGGGCGCCTGAGGCCCCTCCCGGCGCCGGCCCCCGGTTCCGGACCGGCTCCCCCGGGCGCCCCGGCGCTCGGGTGCGTCCCGCCGTGCCCGGAGCCGTCGGCCTCCGCCTCGTCGCACGCGCGTGCGGCGTCGGCGACGGCGCGGCGCGCGTGGAGGACCGCGACGGCCATCACCAGGCCTCCGGCCACGAACGGCAGCGCCAGGTCGGTCCGTCCCAGGAGCCCGCCCAGGAACGCGCCCACCGGGGACAGGCCCCAGCCCACGGTGCGAAAGACCGTGGACGCGCGACCGCGCACGTGGGCGGGGACGACCACCTGGAAGTAGGGGGACCCCGCGATGTTGCTCGCGGCCAGGCAGAACCCCAGGAACGCCCAGGCGGGCAGGGCCACGAGGGCGTGCGGCGACAGGCCCATGGCGATCGCGGCGGCCGCCACCCCCAGGTAGCCCGCCGTCATCACGGCCCGGCGTCCCAGGGCGGTGACCAGACGCGCGGCCAGGGCGGACCCGAGGAGCCCGCCGACGGCGATCCCGCCGACGAACAGGCCGTACAGCGCCGCCGGGACGCCGAGTTCGTCCCGCGCGAACAGGACCAGGACGGCCATGCCCATCTGGATGCCGATCATCATCCCGGCGTTGGCGACCATGAGCCTGCGCAGCACGTAGTGGCCGAAGACGTAGCGGAACCCGTCGGCGAGGTCCTCCACCGCGCTCCGCGGCGGGGCCCCGCCCCCCGGTCCGGCTCCGGCGGCGTCCTCCGCCCCGGGCACAGGTCCGCTCCTGCGCAGGAGCAGCGCCAGGCCCAGCACGAGGACGGCGCACAGCACGTAGGCCCCCGCCGCCCCGGCCACCGGGGCCACGGCGGCGACGGCGAACAGCAGGCCGCCCACGGGGGACCCCAGGCAGTCCTGGACGACGAGGCGGCCGCCCTCCATCCTGCCGTTGGCGCGGTCGAGCCGGTCCCTGGCGACCACACGGGTGACCAGCAGTCGGCTCGCGGGGTCGGTCACCGTCTCGCAGCTCATGACCAGGAACATCGCCGCGTACAGCACCCGGAGGTCGGCCTGTCCCGCCGCGACCGCGACGGCGAGGCCGGCGACGGTCACGGCCGAGACGGCGGTGGACACGGCCATGGCGCGCAGCCGGTCGACCCGGTCGAGCAGCACCCCGGCGAAGGGGCCCAGGAGCAGCCAGGGCAGGTAGCGGGCGACGAGGAGCCCCGACACGGCGAGCGGGTCGTGGGTGAGGGTGGCGGCGATGAGCGGCAGGACGGTGGCCAGCACGCCGTCGCCGAGGTTGGTGGCGACGGTGGCGGCCCAGAAGCGGTGGAAGGGCCCGCCCAGGGGGGCGGGGCGGCGGGGGGAGGGGGCCGCTCCCCCGCTGGGAGAAACGGAGTCGGCGGGCCCGGGGGGCCCGCCGGGGGCCCCGGGCGCCGCGGGGGCGGGATTCCCGGCGGGGGCGGTCTCCCCGTACCGGGGTTCGGGCGGCGTGCTCACGGGGTTCCTCCAGTTCGGGGGGTACGGAGGGCGCGGGGCGGGTCCCGGGTCAGGACCCCCCGGCGGCGTCCTCCCCCCGGTCCCGGGGCCCGGCGGGGCCCGCGGGGGGCGCCTGGCGCCCGCCGCCCGGGAGGCGGGGGAAGAGGCTCGTCTGGAGCTCGACGTTCTCGGTGTCCGGATGGCTCTCGGACGTGCGCCCCTGGTACCGCGCCGCGAAGGCCCCGAGGAAGTCCGTGAGGGCCCGGCCGAACTCGCGGCTCTCCTCCGGGGTCATCCGCACGGTGGTGACCGAGTCGAAGGCCGCGTCCTTCCAGCGGCGCACGTCGGCCGACTGCTCGGTTCGCCAGACGTTCGCGGTCCACTCCCTGAACCGCGCCTCCCTCTCCTGGTAGTAGCGGCCCAGGACCGTCTCCGCGACCGTGCGGGTCTCGGGGTCGCCGAGGAACTCGTGGCCGCGCATCCTCCAGCCGCCGGGCCGGATCCGCCACCACCGTTCGCGGCCCCCGGACCGGCCGGGCTCGGCCTCGATGAACCCGTACCGGGACAGCTGCCGCAGGTGGTAGCTGGTCGATCCGCTGCTCTCCCCCAGCCGTCGGCCGAGGATGGTGGCGGTGGCCGGGCCGTCGGACGTGAGCTCGTCGAGGAGGCGCGCGCGCAGCGGGTGGGCCAGGCCGCGCAGGGCCTGCGCGTCGATCTGCATCGACGGCGGGGCCCCGGGGGTCCGCGGTCGCTCGTGGTCGTCGCTGTCGTTCATCCCCCCACCCTAAGGCAAAAGCACCTTTGCAAACGTCATTCTGCAAAGCCTTCTTGGCAGCGGTCCTCAGGGGCGGGACCGACCGTCCGCACGGCCGCCCGAGCGCTCCGGCCCGTCCTCGGCGGCCAGACCCGCGACGGCCTCGTCGCACAGGCGTGCGCCCTCCGCGATCGCCTTGCGGAAGGCGACGACCCCGCCCACCATGACCACGCCGCCGACGAGGCACGGCAGGACGAGGTCGATCCGGCCGAGGAACCCGCCCAGGAGCGCGCCGAGCGGGGCCAGCCCCCAGCCGACGGTACGGAAGACCGCCGAGACCCGGCCCCGCAGCCGGTCGGGGACCACGGTCTGGAAGAAGAGCGAACCGGCGACGTTCGAGGCCGTCATGCAGAACCCCAGCAGCCCCCAGGCCGCCCCGGCGATCCACACCTGGGGAAACAGGCCCATCAGCACCAGGCACACGCCCATTCCGGCGTACCCGCCCACCATGACGGCGCGGCGGCCGGCCGCGGCGGTGAGCCGCGCCACCGCCAGCGAGCCGGCCACACCTCCGACCGCGACGGCGGCCAGGAAGACCCCGTAGAGCGCGGGGACCACCCCCAGCTCGCGCTGGACGTAGAGCACCATCACGGCGGAGCCCGTCTGCATGCCGATCATCGTCGCGGCGTTGTTGAACATCAGGCCGCGCATCACACGGTGTCCGAGGACGTGGCCGAACCCCTCCCCGAGCGAGCGCAGGACACCCCGGACGCCCTGGCCGTCCCCGCCGGCCCCCGCGCCCGCTCCGTGCGCGGCGACGGGGGTCGGGGCGCGGCGCAGCAGGACCGCGACGGTCGCGGCGAGGACACCGCACAGGGCGTAGGACAGGGCGGCGCCCGCCACCGGCAGCACGGCGGCGACCGCGAAGAGCACACCCGCCACCGGTTTGGCCACGCAGTCCTGCGCGACCAGCCGGGAACCCTCCAGGCGGCCGTTGGCCCGGTCGAGGAGCTTCCCCGGCACGACCCCGGCCACCGTGATCCGGGTGGCCGGGTCGGTGACGGTCTCGCAGCAGACCACCAGGAACAGGGCCGCGTACAGGAACCCGACCGAGGCGTTGCCCGAGGCGATCACCAGGGCGAGCAGGGCGACCGCCGCGGCGGCGGTCCCGTTGGCCACGGCCATGGCCCGGACCCGGTCGACCCTGTCCAGCAGCACACCGGCGAGGGGCGCGACCAGCAGCCAGGGCAGGAAGCGGGCGGCTGCCAGCCCCGCGACGGCAAGGGGGTCGTGGGTGAGGGTCGCGGCGACGAGGGGGAGGGCGGTGGCGAGCATCCCGTCGCCGAGGTTGGTGAGGGCGCCGGCGGCCCAGAGCCGGTGGAAGGCCGCGCCGAAGCGGGGGCCCGGGGCCGTGGCGGGCGGGGAGGGCGTGGTGGCCATGGGGGCTCCTGTGGGTCGGGGTGCCTCCACCGTAAGCCAAAGTTTTCTTTGCAAAGAGCTACATGCAAAGGAAACTTTGTAGATACGGAGCGCATCCGTCCCCGCGGACGAACGATCCCCCACCGTTCCTCGCCCGCTCGGCGCCCATGGGCGACAATGGACGCGTGCCCCGTACACGGGCGGGTCGAGGAGAGGAGATGTCGCCGGATGGAACCGGTCTCCATGGTCATCGGAGCGACGATCGCGCTCGGCGGTTTCCTCTTCGGCCGCCTGATGACCCAAAGGCAGTCGAGGACCGCCCTGGAACAGCGGCGCAGGCAGGAGCAGGCCCGCGTCATGAGCGGCCCGCAGAACCCGCAGCCCCTCTGCGGCTGCGGCCACCACCTGGTCTTCCACGACCAGGAGACCAAGAGGTGCCAGACCCAGGTGGTCATCCCCGGCCGCTGGACGGGGCAGGCCAGCTCGACCTATCGGCAGTGCATGTGCCAGGGGTACCGCGGCCCCCTCCCCCTCGACGAGTACTACGCCCCCGACTACCTCAACGGGACCGACGGCTGACCCGCCCGGCCCCGCCCCCGCGGCGGGGCCGGGCCGCCCTGCGGCGGCGTCCCCTCGCGGCCCGCCGGCCACCGCCTCCCCGGCGGAGCCGGTCCACCGCCACCCTCCGTGAGCGCACGCGTCCCCGACCGCAAAGACGCCGCCCGCGCCGCGGCCTCCGTGCCCTCCCCTTCGGGCGACCGCCCCCGGCTCCGGCCCGCGACGCGCCCGCGGCCGCCCGCGCCGGGCCCCCGCCGGAGGGCCCGGCCCCCGCCACCCCGCCGCCCGGGGCCCGCAGCGGGAACGCCCCGGCGGGAAACCGGCCACCGCCCGTGCCCGCGCCCCGTCGCCGCGGGACACGACCACCGCCGCAGTGCGGGAACCTGGGACGTGGGAACGCACCGGGATGACAATGTCCTCCCCCACCACGAGAATGTCCCCGCACCGAACAGCCAGAGAGTGGACGTTAAGACAGTGACGACCCCTGTGACACCCACGATCGACCAGCGCATCGCCGAAGAACTCGGCGTGGGCGCACACCAGGTCACCGCCGCCGTCGAACTCCTCGACAGCGGATCGACCGTGCCCTTCATCGCGCGTTACCGCAAGGAGGTCACCGGCGCGCTGGACGACGCCCAGCTGCGCGCCCTCGAGGAGCGCCTGCGCTACCTGCGGGAGCTGGCCGAGCGACGGACCGCGATCCTGGAGTCGATCCGCAGCCAGGGCAAACTGGACGACGAGCTGGAGGCGCGCATCAACGCGGCCGACTCCAAGGCCCGTCTGGAGGACATCTACCTCCCCTACAAGCCCAAGCGCCGGACCAAGGCGCAGATCGCACGCGAGGCGGGGCTCGAACCCCTGGCCGAGGGGCTGCTGGGCGACCCCGGGCAGGACCCCCAGGAGGCCGCCGCCGCCTTCGTCGACCCGGACCGCGAGGTGGCCGACGCCAAGGCCGCGCTGGACGGCGCCCGCGCCATCCTGGTCGAGCGCTTCGCCGAGGACGCCGACCTCACCGGGGTCCTGCGCGAGCGGCTGTGGGAGAAGGGGCGCCTGGGATCGGCCGTGCGCGAGGGCAAGGAGGAGGCCGGCGCCAAGTTCGCCGACTACTTCGACTTCTCCGAGCCGCTCACCAAGCTGCCCTCCCACCGGGTCCTGGCCATGTACCGGGGCGAGAAGGAGGAGGTGCTCACCCTCACCCTGGAGCCCGAGGAGCCCCCGGCCGCGAACGCCGACGGCACGACGCCCCGCAGCACCTACGAGAACGCCATCGCCCACCACTTCGGGATCGTGGACCGGGGCCGCCCCGCCGACCGGTGGCTCCAGGACACCGTCCGCTGGGCGTGGCGCACGCGCATCCTGGTACGCCTGGACATCGACGTGCGGATGCGGCTGTGGCAGCAGGCCGAGGACGACGGCGTCAACGTGTTCGCCGCCAACCTGCGCGACCTCCTGCTCGCCGCCCCGGCCGGCAGCCGCTCCACCCTGGGCCTGGACCCCGGCCTGCGCACCGGTGTGAAGGTCGCGGTCACCGACGCCACCGGCAAGGTGGTCGCCACCGACACGATCTTCCCGCACGCGCCCCGCCGCGACTGGGACGCCTCCCTCGCCGCCCTGGCCAGGCTGTGCGCGGCGCACGGCGTCGAGCTGATCGCCATCGGCAACGGCACCGCCTCGCGCGAGACCGACAAGCTCGCCGCCGACCTGCTCCGCCTCCACCCCGAGCTCGGGCTCACCAAGGTGATGGTGTCGGAGGCCGGGGCGTCCGTGTACTCGGCCTCGGCCTACGCCTCCGAGGAGCTGCCCGACCTGGACGTGTCGCTGCGCGGCGCCGCCTCCATCGCCCGCCGCCTCCAGGACCCGCTGGCGGAGCTGGTCAAGATCGACCCCAAGTCGATCGGGGTGGGCCAGTACCAGCACGACCTGGCCGAGGCCAAGCTGTCGCGCTCCCTGGACGCCGTGGTCGAGAACTGCGTCAACGGCGTGGGCGTGGACGTCAACACCGCGTCCGTGCCCCTGCTCACCCGCGTCTCCGGCGTGACCTCGACCCTGGCGCGCAACATCGTCTCCCACAGGGACGCCAACGGCCCGTTCCGGAGCCGGGACGCCCTGCGGTCCGTGCCGCGTCTGGGCCCCAAGGCGTTCGAGCAGTGCGCGGGCTTCCTGCGCGTGCCCGGGGGCGACGACCCCCTGGACACCTCGGCCGTGCACCCCGAGGCCTACCCGGTGGTGCGGCGCATCCTGGACCGCGTGGGGACGGACCTGCCGACGCTGATCGGCAACAAGGCGGTCCTGTCCGGGGTGCGCCCCGAGGAGTTCGTGGACGACACCTTCGGCCTGCCGACGGTCACCGACATCCTCGCCGAGCTGGAGAAGCCGGGCCGCGACCCGCGCCCGGCCTTCACCACCGCCGCCTTCAAGGAGGGCGTGGAGAAGCTGTCGGACCTGGAGCAGGGCATGGTCCTGGAGGGCGTGGTCACCAACGTCGCCGCCTTCGGCGCGTTCGTGGACGTGGGCGTGCACCAGGACGGCCTGGTCCACGTGTCGGCGCTCTCGAACAAGTTCGTCGAGGACCCGCGCGAGGTGGTCAAGCCGGGTGACATCGTGAAGGTCAAGGTGCAGGACGTCGACATCCCGCGCAAGCGCATCTCGCTGACCATGCGCCTGGACGACCAGGCTCCGGCCCCGGGCCGGCGCGAGGAGCGGGGCGGCCGGGGCGGGGACCGCCGTGGCGGCGGGAACGGCAACCGCGGCGGAGCCCCGAAGGCCGGCGGCGGCCGGCGGAACGGCGGAGGGGGCCGCGGCCAGGACGACCGCAACGCCCCCGCGCCCCAGGGGGCGATGGCCGACGCGCTGCGCCGCGCCGGCCTGGGCAAGTAGCGCAAGGCCCCGGCGCCGCGGGGGCGGCGCCCCGGCCGGTCGTTCGGGGGAGGGACCCGCACGGGCCCCTCCCCCGCGCTTTCCGTACCGCCCCGGTCCGCGCCCGCCGCCCGGCCCGGGGGCCGGGCGACCCGTCCGGCTCCGAACCGGGCGTGCCCTCGGGCGGGCGGTACGCGGGCCCCGACGCGGTGCCGGGACGGGGCGGGGTCGCTCAGCCGCTCGCGCCGCGGACCCGGTCGCTCAGGGCGCGGAGCAGGTCCTCGGCCACCGGGAGCGCCCGCAGCTCCTCCGGGCCGGGAAGGCGGTCGTCGGTCCCGTCCCCGAGCTCGCGGACCTCGTTGTGCAGGCGCTCCATGGTGACGTCGAGCCGGTTGGCGGTCTCCGCCGCCTCCCGCAGCTCGTCGAGCAGGTCCCGGGGCACGTCCTTGGCGTACTTGTAGTAGATCTTGTGCTCCAGGCTCGCCCAGAAGTCCATCGCGATCGTCCGGATCTGGATCTCCACCGGGACCTGCTCGGTGCGGTCGGACATCCGCACCGGCGTCTCGACCAGCAGGTGCAGGCTGCGGTACCCGTTGGGCTTGGGCGCCTCGACGTAGTCCTTGACCTCCGTCACCCGGATGTCCTCGTGCCCGGCCAGCATGTCCCGGATCGTGTACACGTCGGAGACGAAGCTGCAGGTGATGCGGATGCCGGCGATGTCCAGGACGGTGGCCCGGATGTCCCCCAGGTCCAGCGAGCAGTTCCGGCGGCGCGCCTTCTCCATGATGCTGGCGGGCGACTTCAGCCGCGAGCTGACGTGCTCGATCGGGTTGTGGTCGTGGACGTAGCGGAACTCCTCGTTGAGGATGTTCACCTTGGCCATCGTGGTGTCGATGGCGAACTTGTACGACATCAGGAAGCGGGCCACGTCGTCGCGCGCCTCCGACAACGCCTCGGACACGTCGTCCCCCACCATCGGCCACCCCCCGTGTCCCCGTAGCCTCATGCTAGCGCCAGGGTCACAGTGGGCACGGGGCGGCCGGACCCTCCTACCTGGGTGTGAGGGGGACCTCCGCCCAGAGCGCGCGCAGGGGCTCCGCGTCCGCGGAGCGGAGCGCGTCCTCGACGTCCCACACCTTCACGGCGGTGGCTCCGGCGGTCACGGCGGGCCACCCCGGGTCCCCCGTGGCGGCGAAGTCGCGCCAGGCCGCCACCATGCGCGCGGACAGGGCCGTGTGGGCGTCGGTGGGCTTGCCGTCGAGGAGGAACAGCGCGAGGTCCGTGTCCAGGTTGCCGAACGCGAACGGCAGGTCCAGCACGTGGCAGGCTCCCAGGCGCCCGTCCAGCGCGGGGCTCTCGAAGGCCAGGCGGAAGAGGTGCGCGCGGCCCCCGGCGGCGGCGTGCGCCTCGGCGAGGCGCACCGTGTACTCGCCGAACACGGCGTCGCCCTGGATGGCGGCGTACAGCAGGCGCAGGGAGGCCCCTGGGTCCGCCGCCCGGTAGGCGGCGACCGCGCCCTCCCCGAGCCCCAGGCGGTCCGCCGTCAGCTCGAGGGCCGACTCGCCGTCGATCTCCACGCTCTGCCCCAGTTCGGTGAAGAGCCGGTACTCGTGGGCGTTGTGGCCGGTGAGCAGGTCCACCCCGGCCGCCGCCCCGGCGGCGACCGCCTCCAGCGGGGGCAGGGGCAGCTCGGGACCTCCGACGACGGGCGCGAAGCAGGTGAAGGGCTTGGCGCGCACGCCGTCGGAGGGGGCGGGCAGGCCGGACAGCACGGCGTCGACGGCCTCCAGCACCGCCTCCGGCGCAAGCGCGGCGAGGGCGTCGGCGTCCAGGGGCACCCCGGCGGCCCCGGCCACGCGCTCGGAGACGGAACGGGCGGTGTCCGCGGTGACCATGTCGCCGGGGACGCTGTGCGCGATCGCCCGGCGGAAGAGCCCCTCGGCGGCGGGGGAGGCCATGAGGCACACCACGGACCCGGCTCCGGCCGACTCCCCCGCGACCGTGACGTTGCCCGGGTCGCCGCCGAAGGCCGCGACGTTGTCGCGCACCCAGCGCAGCGCGGCCGCCTGGTCGAGCAGGCCCCGGTTGTCGGGGCGGCCCGGCACGTGGCCGAAGCCCTCGAAGCCGACCCGGTAGTTGACGCCGACGACCACGAGGCCGCTCTCCGCCAGCCGTGTGCCGTCGTAGGCGGCCTCGGAGGAGGCCCCGACGATGTAAGCGCCGCCGTGGATCCACACGAGGACGGGCGCGCGGTCGCCCTCGCGCGCGGCGGACCACACGGTGAGCGAGAGGCAGTCCAGGGACGTCCCCGCGTTCCAGGGCGCGGCGCCGAGGAGCTGGGCGCCCTGCGGGGGCGGCGGGCCGAAGGCGGTGCAGTCGCGTACGCCGTCCCAGCCGGGTGCGGGGGCGGGCGCCGAGAACCGGAGGTCGCCGAACGGCGCCGCGGCGTAGGGGATGCCGCGGTGGACGGTGACCCCGCCGTTCTCGGATCGCTGGGAGACTGCGCCCCGGACCCGTCCGGCCCTCGTCCTCACTGTGTGCTCGGCGTCCACGTGCGTCCTTCCCTCGGTTCACGACACCCCCACCTAACAACGTTAGGTATAGGCGCGCAAGCCCCCCGGCCCCTCCGCACCGGGGCGCACCGGGCACGCGCGCCGCACCGGCCCGGAACGCGGCGCCCCCGCGACCCCGGCGGGCCGGACGCGCCGCGCGCACGGCGGCCGGTAACATACCATCCGGTCGGTACGAACGCACGAAGGAAGGGTCCCCATGCGCGCCATCCAGATCACCGAGTTCGGCGGCCCCGAGGTCCTCGAACTCGCGGAACTGCCCGACCCCGAGCCCGGCCCCGGCGAGGTGCTCGTCGACGTCACCCGCTCGGGCGTCAACTACGCCGACACCCACCAGGCGGAGAACAGCTACCTGTCGCCCGCGGCCCTCCCCCTCGTGCCCGGCATGGAGATCGCCGGCCTCACCCCGGACGGCCACAGGGTCGTCGCCCTGTCCTCCAGCGGCGGCTACGCCGAGCGGGCCACCGCGGCCCCGGGCATGAGCTTCGAGATCCCCGACGAGGTGACCGACGACGACGCCCTCGCCCTGGTCGTCCAGGGCGCCACCGCGTGGGTCCTGTTGAGCAAGACGGCACGGCTGGACCCCGGCGAGTCGGTCGTGGTGCACGCGGCGGGCGGGGGCGTGGGCACGCTCGCCGTCCAGCTCGCCAAGCGGTTCGGCGCCGGGCGGGTCGTCGCGGTGGCGAGCAGCGGGGAGAAGCGCGATCTGGCACTGCAGCTGGGCGCGGACGCCGTCGTGGACTCCTCCGCGCCGGACATGACCGAGGCCCTGATCGAGGCCAACGGCGGACGCCGGGTGGACGTCGTACTGGACATGGTCGGCGGCCGGGTGACGGACGAGAGCGTGCGGGCCCTCGCCCCGTTCGGCCGCCTGGCGTTCTACGGGATGGCCTCCCGCGAGCTGCCCAGCCCGGTCCAGCCGGCCAACCTGATGAAGTACTCCACCACGGTGGGCGGCATGTGGCTGCCCCACGTGTGGCGGCTGCCCGGCGAGGTCATGGGAACGGCGATGGCGGAGCTCTTCTCCCTGGTGGCCGCCGGGAGCCTGAAGCCGGTGCTCGGCGGGACCTATCCGCTCGCGGAGGCCCGCCAAGCGCACGAGGCGCTGCGGTCCAGGGGCACGATCGGCAAGCTCACCCTCGATCCCCTCGTGTGATCCCCCGGCCCGACGGAGGCAGGACAGCGCCTTTACGGTGTAGATTCATCCGTTCGGTCGGACCCTGCGCGTTCGGCCGCCGCCGCGGCGGACCCCGGGGGGCCGCCGGCCCCGCGGGGCCGGCGCCCGCGCCCCCGGCCGGGCTACTCGGACGGGGACCGGTAGACCAGGTCTGCGTACTCGCGGTGCCGCTGGATCCAGCCCTTGACGAAGGGGCACAGCGGCAGGACGGCCAGGCCCCGGGACCGCACGTCGTCCAGCGCGCCGCGGACCAGGGCGCCGCCCAGGCCCCGCCCCTCGAAGGCGGGGTCGATCTCGGTGTGCGTGAAGGTGACCAGCTCGCCGGTGAGGATGTACTCGGCGTACCCGGCGGCCTCGCCGTCGGCGGTGATCTCGTATCGGCGCCGGTCCGGTCTGTCGACGACGTCGGTTGTCATGGGGAGTCCTCTGTTCGCGGCTCGGAGGCGGGGGACGGTGGCCCGCACCGCCATTGTCCCGCTTCCGCGCCGCTCGCGCCCCTTGCGGCACGCACCTCCGGGGACATAGAGTCTCCGTTGCATACCGACCAGTCGGTTTAAGGAGAACGTGATGACTTCCCGGTTCAGCGGCCGGACCGCCATCGTCACCGGCGCGAGCCGCGGCATCGGCCTGGCCATCGCCCGGCGGCTCGTCGACGAGGGCGCGCGCGTGTGCGTCACCGCGCGCAAGCCCCAACCCCTCCAGGAGGCCGTCGAGTCCCTGGGCGGGCCCGGGCACGCCATCGGCGTCCCCGGGCGGGCGGACGACCCTCGCAACCAGGACGAGGCCGTCGCCGCGACCCTGGAGGCCTTCGGCAGTGTCGACATGTTCGTCAACAACACCGGCATCAACCCGGTGTACGGGCGGATGGTGGATCTGGACCTGGACGCCGCCCGCAAGATCTTCGAGGTCAACGCCCTGTCCGCGATCTCGTGGGTGCAGAAGGCGTACAAGGCCTGGATGTCCGAGCACGGAGGGGCGATCGTCAACGTCTCCTCGGTCGCCGGACTCAAACCGGCCCCCGGCATCGGCTTCTACGGGGCCACCAAGGCGATGCTCCTGCACATCACCGAGGAGCTCGCCGTCGAACTCGGCCCCGGCGTCCGTGTGAACGGGGTCGCCCCGGCGGTGGTCAAGACCAGATTCGCCGCCGCCCTGTACGAGGGACGCGAGGAGAAGCTCGCCGCCGAGTACCCCCTGGGCCGCCTCGGCGTGCCCGAGGACGTCGCGGGCGCGGTCGCGTTCCTGCTCTCGGACGACGCCTCCTGGGTCACCGGCCGCACGCTCGTCCTCGACGGCGGCGTCACCCTGACCGGGGGCGTGTGACATGGACCTGACCGACAGCGGGGCGGTCGTCACCGGCGCGGGCAACGGCATCGGCGCCGCCCTCGCGCGCAGGCTGGCCGGGGCCGGGGCGCGCGTGGTGGTCAACGACCTCGACGCGGGCGCGGCCGAGGCCGTGGCCGCGGAGATCGGCGGGGTCGCCGTCCCGGGCGACGCCGCGAGCGAGGCGGGCGTGACCGCGCTCATCGCCGAGGCCGGGGCCCACCTGGGCGCCATCGACCTGTACGCCGCCAACGCGGGGGTGGGGGCGGCCGGCGGCCCCGAGGCCCCCGAGCAGGACTGGGACCTGGCCTGGCAGGTCAACGTCATGGCGCACGTGCGCGCCGCACGGGAGCTGCTGCCCGGCTGGCTGGAGCGGGGCAGCGGACGGTTCCTGTCCACCGTCTCGGCGGCGGGCCTGCTCACGATGCTGGGAAGCGCGCCGTACTCGGTGACCAAGCACGCCGCCCTGTCCTTCGGCGAATGGCTGTCGGCCACCTACGGGGACCGCGGGATCACCGTCCAGTGCGTCTGCCCGCTCGGGGTGCGCACCAACCTGCTGGAGGCCTCCGGGGACACCGGCAAGGCCATCCTGGCGGCGGAGGCCATCACCCCGGAGGAGGTCGCGGACGCCGTGATGGCCGGCCTGGCCGACGGGCGGTTCCTGATCCTGCCCCACCCCCGGGTCGCCGACCACTACGCCGCCAGGGCGAACGACACCGACCGCTGGCTCGCGGGGATGCGCCGCCTCCAGGCCAAGGTCTTCGAGGGGAACGCATGAGCGACGAGCGAACCGACCTGCCGGGGCTGGACCTGGACCGCCTGCACGCCCACCTGGACGCCGCGCGGCCGGGACTGGTCGCCGGGCCGCTGCGCGGAAGGGTGGTCGCGGGGGGCAAGTCCAACCTGACCTACGTGGTCGGCGACGGGACCGGCGAGTGGGTCGTGCGCCGGCCCCCGCTCGGGCACGTGCTGGCGACCGCCCACGACATGTCCCGTGAGTACCGGGTGATGACCGCGCTGCGGGACACCGCGGTACCGGTCCCCCGCACCCACCTCCTGTGCGAGGACCCCGAGGTGCTGGGCGCGCCCTTCTACGTCATGGAGTACGTGGGGGGCACGCCCTTCCGGACCCGGGACGAGATCGCCCCGCTCGGGCCGGGCGCGGCCCGAAGGGTCGCCGAGGAGCTCATCGCCACCCTCGGCGCGCTGCACGCGGTGGTGCCCGAGGAGGTCGGGCTGGGCGCCTTCGGCCGCCCGGAGGGGTTCCTGGAACGCCAGGTGCGCAGGTGGGGCAAGCAGTTGGACGCCTCACGCAGCCGGGACGTCCCGGGGATCGACGAACTGCGCGCGAGGCTCGCCGCGTCCCTCCCCGAGCAGTCGGCCCCCGCCGTCGTGCACGGCGACTACCGGCTCGACAACGTGCTGGCGACCCCGGAGGGGCGCATCACCGCGGTGCTGGACTGGGAGATGGCCACGCTCGGCGACCCGCTCGTGGACCTGGGCCTGATGCTCGTCTACCAGCGGCAGCCCGTCGGGATCGGCGGGGCCCCGGCGACGTCCGCCGAGGGGTTCCCCCCGCCGGAGGAGCTGGTGGCGATGTACGCGGCCACCACCGGCCGGGACGTGTCCCGGCTCGCGTGGTACGTGGCCCTGGGCTGCTTCAAGCTGGCGGTCATCGCCGAGGGCATCCACTTCCGGCACGGCAAGGGACTGACCGTCGGCGCGGGCTTCGACCGGATCGGCGACGTGGTCGCCCCCCTGGTCGAGCGCGCCCACACGATGCTCGAGGAGGACTGATGGACTTCGCCTACGACGAGGCGACCGAGGAGCTTCGCCAGAGGCTGCTGGCCTTCATGGACGAACACGTCTACCCGGCCGAGGCGGTGCTGGAGGAACAGCTCGCCGCGCGGGAGGACCGGTGGTCGACCGCTCCGGTGGTGCGCGAGCTCCAGGCGCGGGCGCGCGAACAGGGGCTGTGGAACCTGTTCCTGGCCGGGCACCCGGAGCACGGCGGGCTGGACAACCTGCGGTACGCCCCGCTGGCCGAGATCACCGGCCGCAGCCCGAGGCTGGCGCCCGCGGCGCTCAACTGCGCGGCGCCCGACACCGGGAACATGGAGGTGCTGACGATGTTCGGCACCCCCGAGCAGAAGAAGCGCTGGCTGGAGCCCCTGCTGGCCGCGGACATCCGCTCGGCGTTCGCGATGACCGAGCCGGAGGTGGCCTCCTCCGACGCCACCAACATCACCACCGGCATCGTCCGTGACGGTGACGAGTACGTGGTCAACGGGCGCAAGTGGTTCATCACCGGCGCGCTCAACCCCGAGTGCGCGGTCTTCATCGTGATGGGCAAGACCGACCCCGACGCCGACCGGCACCGCCAGCAGAGCATGGTGCTGGTGCCGCGCGACACCCCCGGGCTGACGGTGCGGCGCGGCATGTCCGTGTACGGCTTCGACGACGGCGACCACGGAGGCCACGCGGAGGTCCTGTTCGAGGACGTGCGGGTGCCCGTGGAGAACCTCGTCGGCGGGGAGGGCGAGGGGTTCGCCATCGCCCAGGCCCGGCTGGGCCCCGGCCGCATCCACCACTGCATGCGGCTCATCGGCATGGCCGAGCGGGCCCTGGAGCTCACCTGCCGGCGCGTGCTGGACCGGGTGGCGTTCGGGCGGCCCCTGGCGGAGCAGGGCGTGGTCCGCGAGTGGATCGCCGAGGCGCGCGTGTCGATCGAGCAGCTGCGGCTGCTGGTGCTCAAGACCGCCTACCTGATGGACACGGTCGGCAACCGCGGCGCGCACACCGAGATCCAGGCGATCAAGATCGCCACCCCGCGCACGGTGGAGTGGATCATGGACAAGGCGATCCAGGCGCACGGGGCCGCCGGGGTGAGCCAGGACCTGCCGCTGGCCGGCTGGATGGCGGGCGTGCGCTCCCTGCGGCTGGCCGACGGCCCCGACGAGGTGCACCTGCGCTCGCTGGGCCGGGCCGAGCTGCGCAAGTACCGCTAGCGCGACCGGCGCCCGGGACGACACGTCCCGGGCGCCCGCGGGGTCGCCCGGGGCGCCGCGGCCGGGTTCGCGGGGAACGGGCCGACCCGCCGCGGGCTCCCGGCGCCCCCGGGTTCCGGGGGGACCGCGGGCCGAGGCGGAGCCGAGGCCCTCGACAGGCACGGCCCGGGCGCCGGCGGGGTCCCGGAGGCGCCGCGGGCTCCCCCGCCGTCGGACTCCTGCCCCGGCGTCCTCAGGACGCCGGGCGCAGCCCCGCGACGAGCAGGTCGGCGAAGTGGCGGCCGACGTCCTCGCCGGTCAGCGGACCGCCCGGGTGGTACCAGGTGCTCAGGTGGTGGACCGACCCGAAGAAGTAGTTGACCACCAGGTCCGCGGAGACGTCGTCGCGGAAGACGCCCTCGCGCTGCCCCTGGGCCACCATGTCGCGGAAGACCTCGTGGTAGCGGCGCCGTTCGGCGCGCACGGCGCGCTGCTTCTCCTCGCTGAGCTGGTGCATGGAGCGGAAGAAGATGACGGTGTCGTCCAGGTTGGCGACGCTGGTGACGATGACGTCGGCCGCGGCCGCGTGGACGCGTTCGGCCACCGGCGCCTCCCGCCCGGCGATCCGGACCAGGTGCTCGGTCTGCATGCGCAGGACCCGGGCGTAGACCTCGTAGAGGAGGTCGTCCTTGGACCCGAAGTAGTGGTACATCGCCCCCTTGGTGACGCCCGCGGCGAGGACCACCTCCTGGACGGAGGTCCCCTCGTAGCCCCGCTCGGCGAACAGCCTGGTCGCCGCCCCCAGCAGCCTCTCGGGGACGGATCCGGCGCCCGTTCCCGGGTCGGTCGCCTGCTGTACTCGCGCCATGTCCTGCCTCACCTCGTGCCCCCGCCGTCCTGAGGACGCCCGTCGGGAAAGCATACCGACCGGCTGGTACCTCGCGCACACGCCGGGGCTCCCCGCGCGGCCCGGGACCTCACACCGCGACCACGTCCACCGCGCGGCCGTCGGGGTCGGTGAGCGTGTGGCGGCCGGGCTCCAGGGGAGGCGTCGCGAGGCGGCCGTTCACGGTGAACCCCAGGCGGACGGCGCCCGTGGAGCGTTCGGCCGTCGCCGGGTAGATCTCGAACACCACCCCGTCGGCCAGCACGGCCGCGTGGTGCACGGCCCCCCGGCCGTGCTGTTCGCGGAGGAAGCCCAGACCGAGAGCGGTGTAGAAGGACCGGCACTCCTCCGCGCGGTCGGTGTAGATGACCACGAGGGTGGACCTGGGGGTGGCCACCGGCCCCGCGGGACGCCTGTGGTCCGGCCCCGGACCCTGGCCCGGACCCGCCGCACCGCCCAGGGGCGGCACCGCCGCCAGCCCGCCCTCCAGGATCTCCCGCGCGCGGGCGTACTTGGCGCGCAGCCGGTCCGCCTGCTCCGCGGGCAGCGCGGCCAGACGGCCCTCGTCGGAGTTGTGGCGGTTGTCGGCGAGCTTGACCAGGCGCCCCAGGGGATCGGCCGCGGCCCGCCGGACCAGGTCCCCGTAGGACTCCCCCGGCCTCCGGCTCACCGCCTCGACCGCCCGGACGACCACCTCGGGACAGCCGCGTCCGCGCAGGTCGTCGGCGGTGACGGGGGTGTCCTCCAGGACGTCGTGCAGGACCCCGGCCATCTGGGCGTGCACCCCGTGGGGGGCCAGCAGGTCGCGGACCGCGAACACGTGCTCGCTGTAGGGGCGCCCGGCGCGGTCCACCTGCCCGGCGTGGACGGACCACGCCAGTCGCGAGGCCTGGTCCAGTGTCATCTCCACGGTGTGCGCCCCCTGTCCCGTCGGCATTGCCGCCGATCCGACCGTACCCCCGCGAGGGGCGCCCGACCAGACCCGTCCGGGCCCCTCCCGCACGGCGGGGCGGGGCTCCCCTCAGGAGGCGGTGTAGTTCTCCTCGTAGCCGCCCGTGGGAGGGACGGGCGTGATGACGTCGACGAGCACCCCGGAGGGGTCGGCCACGATGAAGTGCCGCTGCCCGAAGTCCTCGGTGCGGATCCCCAGCTCGGGGCGGAGCCCGCCGCGCACGACGAGTCGCTCCCACTCCGCGTCGACGTCCGCCACCTCGAAGTTGAGCAGCACGCCCTGCGCCGGCCGGCGGTAGCCCTCCGGGACGGTGGGGTGGCGGTGGTCGAGCAGTGCCAGCTCGTGGTCGGGCGGCCCGGGACGGCGCAGGCTGACGTACCAGTCGGCCGCGAAGGTCTCCTCGAAGCCGAACAGCTCCACGTAGAAGTCCCGGGCCTCCTGGATCCGGGTGGTGCCGATGACCGGGTAGAAACCGCTGAGCTCCATGCCTCCGCCTTTCACATACTTTCGGTATGTGGAGTACGCTATTCGCGTACCTTCGGTATGTCAACAGGTGGGGGAACATGACCGCGGAGACCGGAAGCCGGGCCAGGCAGCGCGAGCGCACCAGGAGGGCCCTGCTGCGCGAGGGGCGCCGACTGTTCGCCGAGCACGGGTACGCAGGCGTGGGCCTGAGCGGGATCGTGGCGGCGGCCGACGTCACCAAGGGCGCCCTGTACCACCACTTCGAGGGCAAGCCGGACCTCTTCCGCGCCGTCCTGGAGGAGGTCCAGGGCGAGGTCGCCGACGCCGTGGCGGCCGCCGCGGACGCCCGGCGGGACCCGTGGGACCAGCTGACCGCGGGCTGTCGGGCCTTCCTCACCGCGAGCACGGCCCCGGACGTGCGGCAGGTCATGCTGGTGGACGGGCCGGCCGTGCTCGGGTGGAGCGCCTGGCGCTCCCTGGACGAGGCCGGGTCCGCGCGGCACCTCCGGGAGGCGCTCACCGGCCTCGTCCGGACGGGGGCCCTGCGCCCCCAGCCGGTGCCGCCCCTGGCCCATCTGCTCTCCGGGGCCATGAACGAGGCCGCGCTGTGGCTGGCCGAAAGCGGGGACCCCGGCGACCTGGACGACGTCTGGACCGCGCTCTCGGGGATGCTGGAGTCCCTGCGCTCGCCGTGACCCGGGCCGCTTCCGAGGACGCCCGGGCACGTCCGGGCGCTATCGTGGCTGCCATGGCGGAGAGTACCGGGGCGGCGGACACCGACGGGGACGAGGGGTTCCGGGACGACTTCGTCCGCAGGTTCTCGGAGTACTGGCAGTCGCAGGGCCGCCCCAGGACCGAGGGGCGCATCGTGGGCTACCTGCTCCTCGCCGACCGCGAGGCGGTGAGCGCCGAGGAGATCGCCGAGGGCGCCCGGGTCAGCCGGGGCTCGGTCTCCCAGTCCGTGCGCCGCCTGCGCGAGATGGGCTTCGTCGAGGTGGTCGGCGTGCCGGACCGCCGCTCACGGCTGGTCGCCATGGACGAGGACGTGTGGGGCGGGTTCCTGCGCAACGAGCGCTCCTACCTGCGCCGGCAGAGGGAGCTCGCCGCGTCCGCGCTGGAGCGGCTGCCCTCCCTGAGCCCGCCCGCGCGCAACCGCCTGCGCAACATGCACGACTACATGAGCTGGCTGGACGACTACCACGACACCCTCCTGTCCCACTGGGAGGAGTTCAAGGCCGAGCGGGACCGGGGGGCGGCGGACGGGGGCGGCGCCTGAGGGCGCCGCCTCAGGAGCGCTCGTGCGGGATGACCAGCGGCGTGCGGGTGCGCGGGTCGGGCACCACGTCGCAGGGCAGCCCGAACACCTCCTCCACCAGTGCCGCGGTCACGACCTGGCCGGGCGGGCCGTCCGCGACCACCCTCCCCCCGTCCATGAGGACCAGGCGGGTCGCGAACCGGGCGGCCTGGGCCAGGTCGTGCAGGACCGCGACGATCGTGCGCCCCTGGCGGTGCAGGTCGGCGAACAGCTCCAGCAGGTCGTACTGGTGGGCGATGTCCAGGAACGTGGTCGGCTCGTCCAGCAGCAGGACGCCGGTGTCCTGCGCCAGGACCATCGCCACCCACGCGCGCTGCCGCTGGCCGCCGGAGAGCGACCCGACGTGGGTGTCGGCCAGGTCGGCCAGCCCTGTGAGCTCCAGGGCCCGGGAGATCGCCGTCTCGTCCCGGGGGCTCCACTGCCGCACCAGCGTGTGGTGGGGGAACCGCCCGCGGGCGGCGAGGGCCCGCACGGTGATGCCCTCCGGCGCGACGGGGCTCTGCGGCAGGAGCGCCATCCGGCGGGCGACCGCCTTGGCGCGCAGCCCCCGGATGTCCTGGCCGTGGAGGAGCACCCGGCCCGACATCGGCTTGTTCACCCGGCCCAGCGCCTTGAGCAGCGTCGACTTGCCGCACCCGTTGGGGCCGACGATGACGGTGAACTCCCCCTCGGCCACACCGAGGTCCAGGTCGCGCACGACCGGATCGGCCCCGTACCCCAGTGTGAGGCCCTCCGCGGACAGTACCGGACTCACAGCACACCCTTTCGCCATTCACGAACCAGCAGGTAGCCCAGGTAGACGCCCCCGAACCCCATGGTGAAGATCCCGACCGGCAGCCCGTCGCCCACCGGCGACTGCTGGACGGCCAGGTCGGCCACCACCAGCAGGAACGCGCCGACCAGGGCCGACAGCGCCAGGTTCGGGCCGGGGGCCCCGCTGAGCCGGCGGGCGATCTGCGGGGCCGTCAGGGACACGAACGCGATCGGGCCGGCGACGCTCACGGCGGCGGCCGAGAGCACCACCGACAGGACGACCGCCCCGGTCCGGGTCGCGGAGGCGCGCGCGCCGAGGGCGTCGGCCAGCTCGTCGCCCATCTCGTTGACGGTGACGGGTCCCGCCAGCAACGCCGCGAAGGGCAGTGCCAGGAGCAGGACCGCCCAGATGGTCCAGGCGTGCTCCCACGCCCTGGCGCCCAGGCTGCCGTTGACGTAGGCGGAGAGGACCCCGGCCTGGTCGCGGGCCATCACGGACACCACGAAGTGCGTGAACGCCTGGGCCATGGCGGCCACGCCGATCCCGGCGACGATGAGGCGCCCCGGGTGGCGCAGCCCGGTTCCGGTGGCCGCGGCCACCACGGCCATGGCCAGGGCCGCTCCCGCGAGGGCGCCCATCGGCACGGGGACGACGCCGGGCAGGACGAGGGCGGCGAAGGCGGCCCCCGCCCCGGCCCCCGCCCCGAGGCCGATGACGTCCGGGCTGCCCAGCGGGTTGCGGGTGACGGACTGGAAGAGCGCGCCGGCCAGGCCGAGCGCGGCCCCGGTGCCCACGGCGACGGCCAGGCGGGGGCCGCGCAGCCGTCCGAGGACGAACGCCTCGGTGGCCTCGCCCGCGCCCGCGAGCACGGCGGGCAGGCGGGTGAGGGGGATGCCGAGCCTGCCCATGGCGAGGGTGGCCGCCGCGGCGGCGGCCACGAGCACCAGGAGGAGGACCGCCCACAGCACGGAGCGCGGGTGGACGGGCAGGGCGACCGGCCCGAGCGCGAGCACGGGCGGGGCGGCCCCGCGCGGCGGCCGCGGCCGCCGCGTCCGGGTGGTGGACCGGGTCATGAGGCGCTCCGCATCTTCCTGACCGCGTACAGCAGGACGGGGGCGCCGACGAACGCGGTGACCACGCCGACCATCAGCTCCGTGGGGCGGACGATCGTGCGGCCGACGACGTCGGCGGCCAGCAGCAGGGTGGGCCCGACCAGCAGGGCGAAGGGCACCTGGACGCGGAAGTCCACGCCGACCAGGGCCCGCACCACGTGGGGGACGGCGAGGCCGACGAAGGCGATGGGGCCCGCCGCCGCGGTGGCCCCCGCGGCGAGCACGGCGCCCGCGACCAGTCCCGCCGAGCGGATCCACACGGTGTTCGCCCCGGTGGCGATCGCCGCCTCCTCCCCCAGGGCCAGGGCGTTGAGGCCCCCCGCCACGAGGAACGCCAGCAGGACGCCGGCGCCGATGACGGGCAGCACGGACAGGACGACGTCGTAGCCGCGTCCGCCCAGGGAGCCGACGACCCAGTAGCGGTAGCTGTCGAAGGTCTCGGGCATGCTCAGCGCCACCGCCTGGACGTAGGCGTTGAGCACGGCGGAGACCACCGCTCCGGCCAGGACCAGGCGGACCAGCCCGCCGTCGCCGCCCCGGCTGCCCACGGTGTAGGCGGCCAGCCCGGCGGCGAGGGCGCCGGGCAGCGCCCACCAGACCGTTCCGGCCACGGAGGTCGGGCCGAGCAGCGCGGTGGCGGTGACCACCGCGGCGGCGGCGCCCGCGTTGACGCCGAGGAGGCCCGGGTCGGCGAGGGGGTTGCGCGTGATGCCCTGCATGAGGGTGCCCGCCAGGGCGAGGGCCGCCCCGGCGACGACGCCGAGGAGGGTACGGGGGTAGCGGCTCTCCACCACGGTGGTGGTGAAGGGGTCCGCCCCGCCCGTCAGCACCTGCCACACCTCCAGGGGGGAGGTGGGCTTGCTGCCCATGACGAGGCTGAGGAGGACCGCCCCGGCGAGGGCCGCGGCGCCCGCGCCGAGCATGAGCACGGCGCGGGCGGGACCCGGGCGGGACGGAGCCGTGAGTGTCTTCACGTTCGCCCTGTCGGTGGGGATCAGCTGTCGGCGTTGGCCGCGGCCTCTTCGATCATGGGCACGTAGCGCTCGATGACCCAGGGGACGGTGAGCGGGTTGATGATGGAGGACGCGGTGACGAAGGAGGTGTCGTCGGCGGCGACCACGGCCCCGCTCTCGACGGCGGGGATCGCCGCGTAGAGGTCCTGCGCCTCGATCTCGGCGCGCGTCTCCTCGTCGGTGTAGAACGTGAAGAGCAGGTCGCTGTCGGCGAGCTGGTCGGCGTTCTCCAGGCCGATGATGGCGGAGTCGGTGCCCTCGGTCTCGGGGAAGGTCTCGACGACGGGGTCGACGGTCAGGCCCAGGCCGCGCACCATGGCGACGCGCTGCTCGTCGGGGAGGAAGACGCCGAGCGTGCCGGGGCCGTCGGTGTAGACGTAGGAGAAGGTGAGGTCGGCGAACTGCTCGTTGGCCGCCGCCGCCTCGTCGAACTGCGTCTCGATGTCCCCGATGAGGCCCTGTGCCTCCTCGGGCTGGCCCAGCGCCTCGCCGATGATCTCGATCTGCTGGTCCCAGTCGGTGCTCCAGGGGAGCTCGGGGTAGGCGACCGTGGGGGCGATGTCGCTCAGGATGTCGTACTGCTCCTGGGTGACGCCGGACCAGGGGGCGAGGATGACGTCGGGGGCCAGCTCGATGATCGCCTCGAAGTCGATGTCGTCGGCGCCGGCGAACTGCTCGGGCAGCTCCCCGCCCGACTCGGTGACGGCCTCGTGGATCCAGGGGAGGTACCCGGTGTCGTCGCTGCCCCACTCGTAGCTCTCGACGCCGACCGGCACGACGCCCAGGGCGATGGCGGTCTCGGCCGAGCCCTGTCCGAGGGTGACGACGCGCTCGGGCTGCTCGGGGATCTCGGCGGTGCCGAGGGCGCTCTCGATACTGACCGGGAACGCGCCGCCCGCCGTGCCGCCGCTCTCGCCGCCGCTCCCGCCGGAGTCCTCCTCGGCGCCGCCGCAGGCCGCGAGGCCGAGGGCGAGGAGGGCGGTGAGTCCGATGCCGCTGGCGCGGTGGAAGGTGGAGGCCATGCTCACACTGCTTTCTTCGTCATGAGGGTGGCCGCGTCGTACCCGGCGGGCCCGTTCCGCGCAGGGGCTATCGGCCCCGAGGGGAAACACGGAGGACGAAACGGGAGAACCCCGACAGAACGAAGGTTAGTCTAACCTCACTTCCCATGGATTTCAAAAATTCTGAACCCGGCGGACGGGCTCCGCCCCAGGTCAGGTGCGACAGGGGCGCACCCCGGTCCGGGGACCCGGCCCCGGACCGGCGGGGAGGGTGTCAGGACCTCGCCAGGTGGACGCGGGCCTCCCACGGGCGCAGGGGCGCGAACAGCCCGTCCTCCTCGGGGTAGTTGCCGATCAGCCTCTCGGGATCGCGCCCGGCGACCTTGGGGTCCAGGTCCAGCGGAACCGTGTCGGCGCTCCAGTTCACCAGCACCGTCAGCACCCGGTCGTCCAGGGTCCGGGTGTAGGCGTACACCGCGGGGTCCTCCTCCGCCAGGGGCTCGAACCGGCCGTGCACGATCACCGGGTGCTCCTTGCGCAGCGCGATCAGGCGGCGGTAGTAGTGGAAGACCGAGCCCTGGTCGGCGACGGCCGCCTCCGCGTTGATCTCGACGTGGTTGGGGTTGACCCCGATCCACGGCGTGCCGGTGGTGAACCCGGCGTTGGGCGAGGCGTCCCACTGCATGGGCGTGCGCGCGTTGTCCCGGCTCATCCGGGCGATGCCCGCCATGGCGGTGTCCGCGTCCACCCTGCCGCCCTCCACCGCGGCGCGGTGGTAGTTGAGGGTCTCCACGTCCCGGTAGTCGCCGATGTCGGCGAGGTGGGCGTTGGTCATCCCCAGCTCCTCGCCCTGGTAGACGTACGGCGTCCCCTTCATCATGTGCAGGGTCGTGGCCAGGGCGGTCGCCGACTCGACCCGGTACCGCTCGTCCCCGAAGCGCGACACCGCCCGGGGCTGGTCGTGGTTGTTCCAGTACAGGCTGTTCCAGCCGGTCCCGCCCAGGCCCTCCTGCCAGCGGTTGAGGGAGCGCTTGAGCTCGCGCAGCTCCAAGGGGCGCGGGTCGAACTTGCCGCCGGGGCCGTGGTCGAGGTCCACGTGCTCGAACTGGAACACCATGTCGAGCTCGCGGTTGGCGGGGTCGGTGTGCACGCGGGCCTGCGCCACTCCCACCCCGGGCATCTCGCCGACGGTGAGCACGTCCCTGCCCGCGAAGACCTCCCTGTGCATCTCGTGCAGGAACTCGTGCAGGCGGGGGCCGTTCACGGCGTACTCGGCGAAGGACCCGTGCCCGTGTTCCCCCGAGACCGGGCCGTCGGGCATCTGCCGCGTCTTGGAGACGAAGTTGATCACGTCCATGCGGAACCCGTCGGCGCCCCGGTCCAGCCACCAGCGCGCCACGTCGTGGACGGCCTCGCGCACCCGTGGGTTCTCCCAGTTCAGGTCGGGCTGGCGCCGGGTGAACAGGTGCAGGTAGTACTCGCCGGTGGCCTCGTCCGGGGTCCAGGCGGGGCCGGAGAACACCGAGCCCCAGTTGTTGGGCGGCCCGCCGTCGCGCCCGGGCCTCCAGAAGTAGAAGTCGCGCTTGTCGGGGTCCCCCGCGCGGGAGGCGGTGAACCACGGGTGCTCGTCGCTGGTGTGGTTGACGACCAGGTCCATCACCAGGCGCATCCCGCGCTCGTGCAGCCCGTCGCGCAGCCGGTCCCAGTCCTCCAGGGTGCCGAACCGGGGGTGGATGTCCCGGTAGTCGCTGATGTCGTACCCGTTGTCGTCCCAGGGCGAGGGGTAGACGGGCGAGAGCCACACGACGTCGACGCCCAGGAGTTTCAGGTAGTCGAGCCTGGCGATGACGCCGGGCAGGTCGCCGACCCCGTCGCCGTCGCTGTCGTTGAAGCTGCTCGGATAGATCTGGTAGACGACGCTGGACTTCCACCAGTCGGCGCTCTGCTCCAGGGGCATAGGGGTCCTCTCCTCCGCGGCCGCGTGTGAGCCAAGTTACTGGAGCGCCCCGGGGCGGGACAGTTTTCCTCGACCCCCCTTCCCGATTCCCGCAAGATCCCCGCCAACTGGTCTGGACCGGTAGGGTGGCGAACCGCTCGGACGAACCGTGTCCGATTGAAGGAAAGCGGGAAATATGGGGCGCGGCGCACTGTCGGAGCAGGCCGAAGGCGCGTGGCGTGCGGGCGGCGAACGGAAGCTGTGGTCGCGGAACTTCTCCCTGTTCTTCTCCGCCCGCGTCGTGGCCAAGCTCGGCGACGGGATGCTGCCCGTCGCCCTGTCCGCCGGGCTGATCGCGCACGGCCACGGGGCGGGCGGGATCGGCCTCGCGATGGCGTCCTTCTCGGCGTGCTTCGTGGCCTTCGTGGTCTTCGGCGGGGTGCTGTCCGACCGCTGGGGGGCGCGCCGGCTGATGATCGCGGCCGACCTGGTGCGCGTGGTGACCCAGGGAACGGTGGCGGTCCTCTTCCTGACAGGACACGTGGTGCTGTGGCAGATCTGCGTGATCGGCGCCGTGAACGGGATCGCCGCCGGCGCGTTCCAGCCGGGTGCGGGCTCTGTGATCCCGAGGGTGGCCGGGGACGTGCACGGGGCGAACGCGGTCATCCGCACCGCCGAGGCACTCGCCATGCTGCTGGGACCGGCCGTGGCCGGGCTGCTGGTGGCCCTGTTCTCCGCCGCCGGCGTCCTGGCCGTCCACGCGGGCGCCTACGCGCTGGGAGCGGTCCTGCTGGGGCTCGTCCGGCTGCCCGGGACGGCCGGGCGGCGGGGCCGGGGGCCCGGCTACGCCGCGGACCTGGCGGAGGGGTGGCGCGAGTTCCGCAGCCGCACCTGGATGTGGTCGGTGATCCTGTTGTGGATGGTGCTGATGGTGAGCATGTGGGGACCTCAGGTCCCCCTGACCGCGAGTGAGATCATCACCGGCCACGGCGCCCAGGCGTTCGGCCTCGTCAGTTCCGCCCTGGGCGGCGGCACGGCCCTGGGCGGCCTGGTGGCGATGCAGGTGCGGCCGCGGTTCCCCCTCAGGGCGGGCACGCTCGCGCTGTTCGGCGCCGGAGCGTTCTCCGTCAGCGTGGGGCTGGGCCTCCCTGCGCCCGCGCTGGCCCTGGGGGCGGCGGTCAGCGGCGCGATGATGGGCTTCTGGGGCGTCATGTGGAGCACCAGCGTGCAGACCCACACCCCCCGCCGGGTGCTCGGCCGGATCCACTCCTACGAGATGGCGGGCTCCCTGGCGATGATGCCGGTGGGCCAGGCCCTGGCGGGACCGGCCGCGGAGCTCTTCGGGGCGCGGCCCCTCCTGCTCGTCGGCGGGGCGGCCACCCTCGTGGTGGGCCTGGTGCTGCTCCTGGTGCGCCCCGTCCGGAACCTCCGCGCCGTCCCGGCGCGGCGCTGACGCCGCCCGCGGCCGAGCCGGCGCCGACCGCGCCGAAACATCCTCACACCGCGTCCGACCCGCACAGGCCCTGATCGGCCGCCGCCCCGCCCTCTCGCGCACCGGCGCGGTGGCCGGACGCGCCCAAATAGTCTATATTTCCTACTGCTTTAGTCGGGAGATGGCGCCGCGCACCCGCCGGCCACGACACCGCGCAACGAGAAAGGAGTCCCGATGGGCGCAGAACCGCTCCTGTCCGTCGACGGGGTCGCGATCGGGTACCCGGGCCCGCGCGGCCGCGTACCGGCGGTCGCCGGCGTCGGCTTCACCGTCGGCCACGGCGAGACCGTGATGCTGATCGGCCGTTCCGGCTGCGGGAAGTCCACCGTCCTCAAGGCCGTCGCCGGCTTCCTCGCCCCCTCCGCCGGGCGGATCTCCTTCCACGGCGCGGAGGTGGAGGGTCCCGGCCCGGACCGGGCCGTGGTCTTCCAGGAGCTGGACCAGCTCTTCCCCTGGCGCACCGTCCTCGGCAACGTCGCCTACGCGCTGCGCGCGACCGGCACGCCGCGCGACGAGGCGCGCGCACGCGCCACCGTCCAGCTGGAGCTGATGGGGCTCGGACACGCCCTGGACCGCCACCCCCACCAGCTCTCGGGAGGCATGAAGCAGCGTGTCGCGATCGCCCGCGCGTTCGCCCTGGAACCCCGCATGCTGCTGATGGACGAACCCTTCGGGGCCCTCGACGCCCAGACCCGCGGCCGCCTCCAGACGGAGCTGGCCGGACTGGCCCGGCGCACCCGCGTGAGCATCCTCTTCGTCACCCACAGCATCGACGAGGCCGTGCTGCTCGGCGACCGGGTGGTGGTGCTGGGCGGGCGCCCCTCGTCCGTGGTGGAGACCCTCGACGTCGCGGGCCTGGACCGTCCGGACACCGAGGAGTTCACCGCGGCGCGCCGCCGCCTGCGCGCGCTGCTCTCCGACGAGAGGGAGGAGGCCGGCCGTGCCGTCCTCGACTGAGACCGTGCCGCCCGCCGACGCAGGGCGCAGGCGGTCGGCCGACCCCTGGTCGCGGCTCCCCGTCGGCCTGCGCAGGAGCGTCCTCCTGGTGGCGCTGCTCGGGGTGTGGCAGCTGTACGTGGTCGCCGCCGGCGTCAGTCCGCTCGTCTTCGCGGGGCCCTGGGACGTGGCCGCCGCGTTCGCGGAGGGCTGGACCGGCGGCGCCCTGGTGGGGCCCACGCTCACCACCCTGCGGATCCTCGGTCTGGGAATGCTCATCGGCACGGCGCTGGCCGTCGTGCTCACCGCCCTCGCGGTCGCCACGCGCTTCGGCGACGACCTGCTGACGCTGCTCACCGCGATGGTCAACCCGCTGCCGTCGGTGGCGATCCTGCCCCTGGCCATGCTGTGGTTCGGCCTCGACGAGACCGCCCTGGTGTTCGTGGTGGCCAACGCCGTCCTGTGGCCGATGGCGGTCAACATCGGCATGGGCTTCCGCACCGTCCCGGCCACCACGCTCATGGTCGGCCGCAGCCTCGGCCTGCGCTCGTGGCGGCTGATCCGGGACGTGCACCTGCCCGCGGCCCTGCCGCACACCGTCGCCGGGGTCAGGACGGGCTGGGCGTTCGGCTGGCGCACCGTCATCGCCGCCGAGCTGGTCTTCGGGGTCGCGGGCGCGCAGGGAGGACTCGGGTTCTTCATCAACGAGGCCCGTTTCCACCTGGACATCCCGGACGTCTTCGCGGGCCTGGTGACCATCGCGCTGATCGGGATAGCGCTGGACCTGCTGTTCACACTGCTGGAGCGGCGGACCGTCGTCCGCTGGGGGATGAAAGAGGGAGCCGCCCTGTGACCGCCGTCAGAACACCACGGTCCCCCGGACGCCGCGACGTGCTCCGCGGAGGCCTCGGCCTGCTCGCGGGCGCCGCCGTCGTGGGCGCTGCGGGGTGCTCCGACCGCTCCGGGTCCTCCGGGGACGGATCCGGCACGGTGGCGATCGCCACCGGATACGGGCTCAGCTACGCGTCGCTGACCGTCGTCGAGGCCAGGGGGTGGCTGGCGGAGGCGCTTCCCGACCGCACCGTCGAATGGCAGGTGCTGAGCGGGGGCTCGGCGAGCCGGGACGGCATGCTGGCCGGCAGCCTCCAAGCGGGCACCGGCGGCCTGGCGCCCTTCCTCCAGGCGCGCGACAGCGGCGTTCCGTGGAAGGTCGTCACCGGCCTGAACAACATGCCGCTGTGGATGGTCACCATGGACGACCGCATCCGGAGCCTGTCCGACGTCACCGGCGACGACCGCATCTCCTCGCCCCAACCGGGCTCGATCCAGTCGATCGTGCTGGCGCACGCCGCCCGGGAGGAGTTCGGCGACCCGGACCGGTTCACCGGCAACCTGGTGGCCATGCCCCACCCCGACGCTCTCCAGGCCCTGCTCAGCGGGCAGATCGCGGCGGCGGTCACCGCCCCGCCGTTCCAGTACCAGGCCGAGGCCGAGGGCGCGCGGGTGCTCCTCGACAGCTACGAGGTCCTCGGCGGTGCGCACGGCTTCAACGTGGTCACCGCCCTGGAGGACTACGCGGAGGAGAACCCCGACGTCGTCGAGGCCCTGCACGCCTGCGTGGAACGCGCCAACGAGCTGATCACCGGAGACCCCGAGGAGGCCGCCCGCATCCTGTCCGAGGCCGAGAACGGGGCGGTCACGGCGGAGGAGTACCTGGAGCACCTGGGCCGGGACGGCATCGAGTACACGACCGCGCCGCAGGGCCTGGAGAGGATCGGCTCGTTCATGGCCGAGATCGGCGCCATCGGCGCCGCCCCGGAGAGCTGGGGCGACCTGGTGTTCGACACCGTCGCCGACGAGGACGGCAGCTGACACGGTTCCCGGCGCCGGACCCGCGCGGGGGGCTCCGCGCGGATCCGGCGCCCGCCGGCCTCCGCGCCCGGTAGCGTGTCGGAACCCGTCCACAGGGGGCCGCGCACGGGTTGTCCCGGTCCCCGGCCGGGCATACGGCAGAGGAACCACGACACGAAGGGGTGCCCATGTGCCTCCACGGAACCGGTGAGACCGTCCGCGCGCGGAACGGCCGGTCCGACTCCGCCCCGGCAGACGCCCCGCACCCGCCGCCCGGCCCCCTGCCGTGGCCCCGGGCCTTCCACCGGGTGGCCGACCTGAGCCACGTGATCTCGCCGACGATGGCCGGGTGGGACGACGTGAAACCCGTGCGGGAGACGGTCTCCGAGGCCGCCCCCGAGGGGGAGTTCGGCCTCTACCTGCAGCAGTGGACGTTCGGTGAGCACACGGGCACGCACCTGGACGCCCCCGGGCACGTGATCGGCGGCGGCCGCCTGGTCCCCGACATCCGTCCGGAGGAGCTGGTCGCGCCCGCCGCCGTCATCGACGTCAGGGCCCGCGCCGCGGAGGATCCGGACACCACGGTCACGGTGGACGACGTCCTGGCGTTCGAGCGGGCGCACGGGGAGATCCCGGCCGGGGCGGCGGTGCTGATGAACTCGGGGTGGAGCGCCCGCTGGGCGCGGGGGGACGAGGCGGTGCGCGGGGTGGCGGCCGACGGCTCGTGGCACTTCCCCGGCTTCGGCGCCGAGGCGTGCGAGTTCCTGGTCGCCCGGAGGCGGGTCGCCGGGGTGGGGGTCGACACGCTGAGCACCGACCCGGGTTGCTCCACGGACTTCGCCGCGCACGAGGTGCTCGGCCGCGCCGACCGGTGGGGGCTGGAGTCGCTGACCGGCCTGGACCGGCTGCCGCCGAGCGGGGCGCTGCTCAGCATCGGGGTCATGCCGGGGCTGGACGCCTCCGGCGGACCGAGCAGGGTGCTGGCCCTGTGGTGACCCCGGCGCGGCGGCGCGGCCGGGAGCCGCGGGCGGTTCCTCAGCACCCCCGGGGGTGCGGCGCCCTGCCGCCGTCCGGGTGCCACTCCAGCAGCATGATGGTGGCGTCGTCGGTGAAGCTGCCGCGCTGGTGCTCGTGGATGGCGTGGATGAGGCGCCGCAGGGTCTCGGGGGCGGGCTCGTCGGCGGAGGCCGCACGGATGACGAAGTCCGCGAACTGTTCGAGGCCGAACATCCGCCCCTCGCTGTCGTGGGCCTCGGTCACGCCGTCGGTGTAGAGCAGTACCTGGTCTCCGGGTTCGAGCTGGAGGCGGTGGACGGCGCGCGCCTCGGTCCCGCCCAGGACGCCGCCGAGGCCGAGGGGGACCTCCGGCTCCCGGTCCAGGGCCCCGGGCACCAGTCTGCGGTCCCGGATGAGCAGGGGTGTGGGGTGGGCGCAGTTGGCCCAGGAGAACATCCCGTCGGCCAGCTCCAGGGTGGCGAAGACACCCGTGCAGAAGCGTTCGGGAAGCCACTGGAACAGGGCCTGCTCCACACCCGCGGTCAGCTCGGCGAGGTCGGCCCCGTTGCGCCTGGCGCTGCGGGCCCCGGCCATGGCCACCGACGCGGTCAGGCCGGAGGCCAGGTCGTGGCCCATCGCGTCGAGGATGACGGCGTGCAGGGTGTCCTTCGTGATCGAGTGGTCGAAGGCGTCGCCGCCGAGTTCGTAGGCGGGTTCGAGGACGGCGGTGGACACCCCCCGTGTGGTGCCGAGCGTGCGCGGCGGCAGGAAGGCGCGCAGCATCTCGGTGCGCAGCCGCACCGGCCGCGTGCGGGTGTGGCGGACGTAGGTGTCGCTGTAGGCGCGTTTGGAGGTGACCACCAGGGCCAGGAGGGAGGCCAGCGTCTGGCAGCGGCGCAGGGTGGGCTCGTCCAGGGACTCCGTCCTGACGTGCAGGACGCCCATGCGGTCGGCGCCGTCGCGCAGGGGGAGCCACAGGCTCAGCTCGCCGTCGCCCCCCTCGTCGAGCCGCAGCGTGTCGGAGCGGTAGGCCTCCCCCGCCTCGGTGGAGTCGACACCGAGCGGGGGGCCGCCGGTGAGGGGGAAGAGGAGGTTCTGCTGGATGTCGACGACGTGGACGGTGACCGCCGTGAGGCCGATGGCCTGGCCGTAGCGCTCGGCCGCCTCCAGGACCTCGATCGGCCCGCAGCCGTGCACGGACCTGACCAGCTCCTCGAACAAGAGCTCGCCCTCACCGATCGGGGTCCCGCCGACCATGCGCCCACCTCCCCCGCAAGTCTCACACCGGGGGGCGCGCTCGGGGCGGCACGAAGGCCGCGTGTCCCCGGGGACCCGCTCCTGCCGTCCGCCCCGCGGGGCGGGGCCGCCGGGGTCAGGCCGAGCGGTCGCGGCGCCGCCTGCTCTGCTCGGTGCGGATGCGCGGCACGATCGTGGGGTTCACGTTGTCGATCACCGTCTCCCGACTGATGATCACCTGCCCCACATCCTCACGCGAAGGCACCTCGTACATCACCGACAACAACACCTCCTCGATGATCGCCCGCAACCCACGCGCACCCGTCCCCCGAATAATCCCCTGCTCCGCGATCGCCTCCAAAGCCTCCGGCGTGAACTCCAACCCCACACCGTCCAACTCGAACAACCGCTGATACTGCTTCACCAACGCATTACGCGGCTCCGTCAAAATCCGGATCAACGCCCCACGATCCAGATCATCCACACTCGTGATCACCGGCAACCGACCGATGAACTCCGGAATCATCCCGAACTTCAACAGGTCCTCCGGCATCACCTCACCGAACAACGCCGACTCCGCCACCTCACCCCGAGGCCGCAGAACCGCATTGAACCCCATCCCCTGCTGACCCGTCCGCGACTCGATGATCTTCTCCAGACCCGCGAACGCCCCACCACAGATGAACAACACATTCGTCGTATCGATCTGGATGAACTCCTGGTGCGGATGCTTGCGCCCACCCTGGGGCGGCACACTCGCCGTCGTCCCCTCCAAGATCTTCAACAACGCCTGCTGCACACCCTCACCCGACACATCACGCGTGATCGAGGGATTCTCACTCTTACGCGCGACCTTGTCGACCTCATCGATGTAGATGATCCCCGTCTCGGCCTTCTTCACGTCGTAATCGGCCGCCTGGATCAACTTGAGCAGGATGTTCTCCACATCCTCCCCCACATACCCCGCCTCCGTCAGCGCCGTCGCGTCCGCGATCGCGAACGGCACGTTCAGGATCCGCGCCAACGTCTGCGCCAACAACGTCTTGCCCGACCCCGTCGGCCCCAACAACAAGATGTTGGACTTCGCGATCTCCACGCCCTCCGACCCCGGACGCTCACCCTCCGACCGCACACGCTTGTAGTGGTTGTACACCGCCACCGACAAGGCCTTCTTCGCCTGGTCCTGACCGATCACATACGAGTCCAGGAACTCGTAGATCTCCCGCGGCTTCGGCAACGAGTCCCACGGGGCGTCGGCGTGGAGGACGGTGTCCTCCTCCTCCATGATCTCGTTGCACAGTCCGACGCACTCGTCGCAGATGCAGATGTGGCCGGGCCCCGCGATGAGTCTGCGGACCTGGCTCTGGTCCTTGCCGCAGAACGAGCACTTGAGAAGGGGTGCGCTGGCGCCGGTGCGTGTCACTAGAAACGTTCTCCTCACGCGGGCCGTGCCCGGGTGGATCGGCGGGGAGTCCCCCCTGAGCCAGATGACCGCAGCATCCGGATTCTCACGGTAACCCCTGCTGGTACAGGTCGCAAAGCCGCGCCCGCCGCCCGAGGGGGAGGGCCCGACCGGCGGGCGCCCCCGTCCCCCGGCCGGTCCCCCGCAGCGGTCGGCGCGACGGGGACACGACCGGCGGCGCGCCGCGGAGGGCGGGGAGGGTACGCCCCGGTGCTGCCGAGCGTACCCCCGGCCGCGCCCCGTACCCGTTCTCCACAACCCCGCTTTGGTCAACCACAGTTGACTTTTCCTGCGAGTCAACCTAAGTTGACTTTCGGGGGAGCGCCGTCCGTGGGCGCCGGCGGACGACCGTGGGCGCCGACCGCGTGCCCCGCCGCGGCCCGACCCCCGGACCCGCCCCCCGGCGGACGGCGCCGGGGGCGGGCGCCCCGGAACCGCGGCGAACGACCACCGGGGCCCCCGGCCCCGGGAGAGGAGAACCGACCATGACCGTCGCCTTCGACGACCACAGCCCCGAGCCCGAGGACCTGCACGCGTGGACCGCCCGCGGGTTCGCCGTGGCCGACGCGCTCCACTGGATCGACGCCGGCTTCCGGCTGGACGCGGCCGAGCGCTGGCGGGCCAGCGGCGTGTACCGGCCCGGCCCGGCCGAGGAGTGGCGCGCGGCGGGACTGACCCCGTACACGGTGCGGACCGCCCTGCGGGCCGGGATGGCCCCACGGGACGCGGTGCGCTGGAACGAGATGGGACGGTCCCCCGCCGACGCGACCGAGCGGCACCTGGCGGGCGAACGGCCCCGGCCCCGCCGCCTGCTCGGCCCGGTTCTCCACGGGCGGCGGGGCGGGGCGCTCCGGGCCGGGGAGGGACTCGGCCTCAGCGACGGCGAGGCCGAGTCCCTGAACGCCCTGCTGTCGTCCGGCGTCCCGGCCGCCGCCGCACGGGCCTACCTGGACGCGGGGTGGGAGGGCGCGGACGGGGTGCCCTGGGCCGTGGCCGGGGTCAACGCGGCCCGGGCCCTGGTGTACCGGGCGCTCGGGTTCTCCCCCTCCGAGGGCGCGGCGCTGGAGTCCGACGGGCACGACGCCGTGGCGCTCATGGCCGAGTGGTGGGGCGCGGGTGTGCCCCTGGCCGAGGTCGCCGCCTGGGCGGCGGCCGGGTTCGACGCGGCCGGGGCCGCCCGGGCCCGCGCCTCGGGCGCCGCCCCGCGCGGGACCGGCGGCGGACGACCGGACGGCGAGCCCTGACGCTCCCCCGCCGGACCGGGACGCCGCCGGTCCGACGCGCCACGGCGTCAGGTCACCGCCGGGACCTGTCTCCTCCGCGGGCGGGGGCGAAGGAGCCGACGGCGTGGCCGGCGCCGCGGCCGTCGGAGCGTGCCACCACGCGGCCGCCCACCACGCGGACCGCGATCTCGGTGGTGTCCTCCACCGAGGCGGCCCCGGCCGCCTCGGCGATCGCGCCGTCGTCGTCGAACACCACCCTCAGGCGGGGCCAGGCCGCCTCGGGGAAGGCCTGGCGCAGGCACCCGCACAGGTCGGCGACGGCGAGCCTGGCCAGGGGCCCCCGCTCGGCGGGCTCGGCGGTGACCACCACGGCCGTGACCGCCTCGTCGCCGGGGGCCGCGCGCAGCGCCTCCTCGACGGCTTCGAGCCGGTGCAGTCCCAGGACGGCCACCACTCCGTCGCCGGCGAGGGAGACGGTCCGGCGCCGGACGGCGTCGAACCCCTCCGGCGGCGCCCAGTCCTCGTCCACGGGGGCGGCGGGCGGGATGTGCGCGACGTGCGGGAGCGGCCAGGCGTCGTCCGGGTTCAGGCCGGCGAGCCGCTCACAGGCGCGGACGACGTTGAACGGGTCGACGAAACCGGGGGCGGCGGCCGCCGTCTGCCCGGCGCCGTAGAGGGTCGTGAGCACGGTCTCGGCGACGCGCACCCGACGCCCCCCGGGCTCCGCCGGTGGCTCCAGGGCCTCCAGGGACAGGCCGAGCAGGATCGCGTCCAACCGCATCAACTGGGCGAACGCGCGCCGGGTCGGCTCGTCGGACAGGACCTCGGGGGTGAGCCCGGCCGCGCTCCGCAGGGACTCGTCGGAGTCGGAGAGGGGGAACCGGGAGACCCAGGCACGGGCGAGCGCGCCCAGGGCCGTGGCGGCCGTGGTCCCGGGCTCGGTCCGGGGCGTCCGCGCGGCGGTCTCGGCGGTCTCGGCGGTCTCGGCCAGGACCGAGAAGTACAGGGCCCGCTTGCCGGGGAAGTTGGAGTAGACCGCCCCCCTGGTGAGTTCGGCGCGGTCGGCGATGCGGTCGACCTTGGCGTCGCGGAACCCGTGTTCGGCGAACTCGTCCCTCGCTGCGGCCAGTACGCGTGCGCGGTTGCGGGCCTGCTGTTCCGCCCTGTTGAGCCGGGCCATCGTTCTCCTTGCTTCGGCGTTCCCCCATCCTATGTTGGGATGCCCGCAGCACTCGGATTCCGCGAACACCCGCATGCCTCGGGCATGTGAACAGGGGACCGTGCGCGCCGGGGAGCGGCCTCCACGCGCGGTCCACACACACCCGCGCCCCGGGGGAGAAGGGCGGGATGGGCCGGCCCCCGAGCCCGCACGCCGGGCGGCGGGGCGGTGACGCGAAGTGTGCAGCGGAACATGGCACGTGGTTCAGCCCGCGTACCCCGCACGGTCACGGGAACGGGGCAGCATGGCCGACCACCGGCCGGGCCGCGCCCGCCGGAACCGCGCCCTCCCCTCCCGCGAAAGCGAGCACCGTTCCCGTGTCCCCACTCGTCTCCCGCACCGGGACCGGGGCCGGGACCGCCCCGCGCGCCGACGGCGGCCACCGCCCCGAGATCGACGGGCTGCGGGCCGTCGCCGTGCTGCTGGTCGCCGTCTACCACATCTGGCTGGGCCGGGTCTCCGGCGGCGTCGACGTCTTCCTGATGCTCAGCGGGTTCCTCGTCACGGGGTCCCTGCTGCGGGCGGCCGACCGCGGCGGGATCCGGTTCGGGGCCTTCCTCGGACGGCTGGCCGCGCGGCTGCTGCCCACGGCGGCCCTGGTCATCGCGGCCGTGCTGCTGTGCACGCGGCTCCTGCTGCCCGAGCCCCGCTGGCGGGACGTCCTGGCCGAGGCGTTCGCCTCCGCGTTCCACCACCTCAACTGGTCCCTGGCGCTGGACTCGGTGAACTACCTGTCGCGGGGCGACGGGACCAGCCCCCTCCAGCACTTCTGGTCGCTGTCGGTCCAGGGGCAGTTCTACGTGCTGTGGCCGCTGCTCGTCGCCGCGGCGGTGTGGGCGGCGGGGCGCTCCGGGCGCGGCCCGCGCGCGGGCGCCACCGTCGCGCTGGCCACCGTGTTCGCGCTCTCCCTGGCCTATTCGGTGTACGCCACCCGCACCGACCAGCCCTGGGCCTACTTCGACACCGGTGCGCGGCTGTGGGAGTTCGCCCTCGGCGGCCTCCTCGCCCTGGCGCTCCCCCACCTCCGCCTGCCCCTCGCCGTGCGGGTCGTGCTGGGGTGGGCCGGGCTGGTCGCGCTGGTCCTGTGCGGTGTCCTGCTCCAGGTGTCCACGGTCTTCCCCGGCCTCGCGGCCCTGTGGCCGACGCTGGCCGCCGCGGCGGTCGTGGCGGCGGGCGCGACCGGCGCCGGGCCGGGCGCCGACCGGCTGCTGACCCTCCGCCCCGTGCGCTACCTCGGATCGGTGTCGTACGCGCTGTACCTGTGGCACTGGCCGCTGCTGGTGTTCTACCTGGCCGCCACCGACCGCACCCTGGCGAGCCCGCTGGGCGGGGCGGCGGTGCTGGCCGCGTCACTGGTGCTGGCCGCGGCGACCACCCCGGTCGCCGACCGGCTGGCCGCGCTCGGAAGGCGGCCGGGCGCCCCCGGCCCCGCGGCGGCCCCCGGCCGGGCCGGGGCCGCGCGGACCGCCCTGCGGGGGCCGGCCCTGCGCGGAGCCGCGGTGGGCCTGGCCTGCCTGCTCCCGGTCCTGCTCGCGGCCGGGGCCTGGTCCGCCCGGCTGGACGCGGACCAGCGCCGGTGGGAGGAGCTGTTGGCGGACGGCCGCAGCTACCCCGGCGCGGCGGTGCTGGCGGACGGGGAAGGCGCCGGCCGGGCCGCGGACCTCCCGGTCTACCCGAGCCCCGCGTCGGCCTCGGAGGACGTGCCCGCCACCTACGAGGACGGCTGCAACCAGACCATCGCGGACGCCGAGGTCATCACCTGCGTCTACGGTTCCCGGACCCCGGAGCGCACGGTGGCGCTGGTCGGCGGCTCCCACGCCGCGCACTGGTTCCCGGCGCTGGAGCGCGTGGCGCTCGACCACGACTGGCGGCTGGTCAACATCGTCAAGGGCTCGTGCCTGTTCACCGACGCCCCGCAGACCTACAAGGGAGCCCCCTACACCTCCTGCGCGGAGTGGAACCGCGGCGTGATGGCCGAACTCGCCGCGCTGGAGCCCGACGCGGTGTTCACCACCGGCACCACGACCAGCCTGGACGCCTCCGCCGGGTTCGGGGAGGAGCAGGTCGTGGACGGCTACGTGGAGCGGTGGCGGGAGCTGGAGGAGATGGGCGTGGAGGTGGTCGCCGTGCGGGACACCCCCCGGTTCGGCTTCGACGTCCCCGAGTGCCTCGCCTCCTCCACGCCGGAGGAGTGCTCGGTGGAGCCGGGGACGTCGATGGCCGCGACCTCGCCCCTGGAGGGGATGCGGCTCCCGGACAACGTGACCGTGCTCGACCTCAACGACCTGATCTGCGAACCCGCGGTGTGCCGTCCGGTCGTCGGCAACGTGCTCGTGTACTGGGACGGCAGCCACATCGGTGCGACGTTCATGCGTACCCTCGCACCGGCGCTGGACGAGCGCCTCACCGCGGCGACCGGCTGGTAGGCCGCCCGGCGGCGTCCGCGACGGAGGGCCCGCACGCACCGGAGGGCCGCGGCGGGGACCGGGGCGCTACGTCGCGCGGGAGCGCTCCCCGGGTGCGCCGTCCGCGGGCCCGGGGCCGGGCGCACCGCCCTCCCCCTGCGCCGGAGCGGTTCCGTGCCCGGCGCCGATGAGGTGGAGCAGGTCGTGCACGGTGCGGTCGGTGAGCGTGTAGCGCACGGTGCGCCCCTCCCGCTCGTCGCGCACCCATCCCTGGAGCCTCAGCGTCCGCAGCGCCTGGGAGGCGGTGGCGTCGCTGATCCCGGCCGCGGCGGCGAGCTCCCCCACCGAGGCCGTCCCGGGGCCGGCCTGGTGCATCGCGGTCAGCAGCCGCAGGCGGGTCGGGTCGCCGAGCAGGCGGAACCGGTCCGCCCAGGCGCCGATGTCGAGCTGGGAGTTCGGGTCGAGCCGGTCACCGGAAGAAGTCATCGGGGCCATCATCGCAGAGCCGGGGCACTGGTGACGATCGTCTCCACGTCCGCGTTCCGGCCCCGCATCGCCGTGGTGACAGGGGAAGGAGCCACCCGGGGCGCTTCGGGGCGCCCGGTCCGGGCGGCGCGCACGGAAACGGGACCTTATCATCTGATCAGATGGTCAGGTATTGACCGTCGTTCGTGAGAACCGCCCCACAGGAAGCTCTGAATGACACGACCCGTCCCCACACGCATCCTCCTCACCGGCACCGCGCTCGTCGCCGCGCTCGCGCTCACCTCCTGCGCGGGACCGCCGACGGCCGGATCGTCCGGCGCCCCCACCCGCATCGTCCTCGCCGACGCCCAGCCGCTGGGCGGCTACGACCCGGTCGACGGCTACGGCGAACTCGGCGTCTCCCCCGTCTTCGAGGGCCTGCTGCGGCCCGGGTCCACCGGGGACGACCGACTGCCCGACCTCGTACCGGCCCTCGCCGCCGCCCCTCCCGAACCCAACGCGGACTCCACGGTCTGGGACGTGGAGCTGCGCACCGACGTCGTCTTCTCCGACGGGTCCGCCCTCGACGCGGACGACGTCGTGGCCACCTACTCCGCCGTGCTCGACCCCGCCACGGCCTCCGAGGTCGCCGCCTCCTACTCGATGATCGAGTCGGTCACCGCGACCGGCGACCACAGCGTGCGCTTCACCCTGCGCTACCCCTACTACGCCTTCCCCGCGCGGATGTCGCTGGGCATCACGCCGGAGGAGGAGATCACCCCCGGTCCGGCCGCGGACTCCGGGCGCAACCGCCGCCCCGTCGGAACGGGACCCTACGTCCTGGCCGAACTCGACGCCGAACAGGCCGTGTTCGAGGCCAACCCGCACTACCACGGCACCGCGCCGCAGGTCACCGAACTGGTCACCCTGTACCTCCCCGACGACAACACCCGCGCCCAGCGGATGCGCGCCGGGGGCATCGACGGGACCGTCCTGCCCCCGACCACGGCCGCGACCTTCGCCGGCGCCGACGGCGTCGACGTCCTGGCGGTGCGCACCGCGGACTGGCGGGGGCTGTCCCTCCCGGCGGAGAACCCCTTCGCCTCCGACGGGGCCGCCCGGCTCGCCATGAACCTGGCCGTGGACCGCGACGGGATCATCGAGCACGTCCTCGCCGGCCACGGACGCCCCGCGCACACCCCCGTGGCCGAGGTCTACGGCGAGGCCCACGAGCCCGGCGCCGTCTTCGACCACGACCCCGACGAGGCCGCCCGCCTGCTGGACGAGGCCGGTTGGCGCGAGGGGCCGGACGGCGTCCGCGAGCGCGACGGCGACCGGGCCGCGTTCACCCTGTACTACCTCGCCTCCGACAGCCTGCGCCGCGACCTGGCCACGGCGTTCGCCGCCGAGATGCTGCCCCTGGGGATCGAGGTCGACGTCCGCGGCGGCACCTGGGACGACATGGGCTCGCACACCGCCGACGCCGCGATCCTGCTGGGCGGCGGGGACAAGCCCTACGACCTGGACACCCAGGTCTACGCCACCCTGCACACGCGCGAGGAGGGCACGCCCACGTTCGAGAACCCCGGCGACCTCGCCGTCCCGGGGGTGGACGAGGCCCTGGAGGACGCCCGGCGCAGCCCGGACGCCGCCGAGCGCGCCGAGCTCTACCGCGAGGTGCAGAGGGCCTACGTCGAGCACCCCACCTACGTGTTCCTCGCCTTCGCGGACCACACCTACGTCTCCGCCGAGAACGACTGGGACAGCGGGCCGCTGGTGCTCGAACCCCATGCCCACGGCGTCTCCTGGGGCCCGTGGTGGAACCTCGCCGGATGGCGGCGGTGACCGCCGGACCCGCCGCCCGCGGGGCCGCCCGCCCTCGCCGGACCCTGTGGCGGGACCGCCGCCGCGCCCTGGGCGGCCTGGCGCTGCACCGCGCCGTCGTCGGCGTTCCGATGCTGGCGGGGCTGAGCGGCCTGGTGTTCCTCCTCGCGGACCGGTCCCCCTTCGACCCGCTCGCCGCCCACCTGGGCGCGCGCTACCAGCAGGTCTCCGCCGAACAGCGGGAGTCGCTGAGCGGCGCCCTGGGGTTCGACGCCCCGTGGTGGCAGGCGTGGTGGGCCTGGGCCGGCGGCCTGCTCCGCGGGGACCTCGGCTGGTCCCGCGTGTACGCCATGCCGGTGTCCGAGGTGTTCGCCGAACGCCTTCCCTGGACGCTGCTGCTGTCCGGCACGGCACTGGCGGGGGCCGTCCTCGCCGCGCTGCTGCTGGGCACGGCGGCGGGGCTCGCCCCGGGCGGCGCACTGGACCGCGCGGTCACCCGCACCGGCGTCCTGGTGCAGTCGGTGCCCCCGTTCGTGCTCGCCCTGGGCTCGGTCACCGTGTTCGCGGTGCTCCTGCGCTGGGCCCCCGTGGCCGGCGCGGCCGAGCCGGGCGAGCCCCACACCGCCGCCGGTGTGGCGCGCCACCTGGTGCTCCCGGCGGTGACCCTGGCCCTCACCCAGCTGCCCTGGGCCCTGCTGGCGGTGCGCACCGCCGTGGCGCGGGCCACGGGTTCCGAAGCCGTGCGGGCCGCACGGGCACGCGGGCTGTCCCCGAGGCGGGTGGTCGCCGCGCACGTCCTCCCGGTCTCCCTCGCACCCCTGGCCACCATCGTGGGCGCCCGGCTCCCCGAGCTGGTGGTGGGCGCGGTGCTGATCGAGGAGGTCTTCGCCTGGCCCGGGATCGCGGGGGCCGTGGTGGGCTCGGCGCAGGCGCTCGACTTCCCGCTGCTGGCCGCGCTCACCGTGGCCACCACAGCCGTCGTGCTGGTCGGCTCCCTCCTCGCCGATGCCGCCTACCTGCTCCTGGACCCGAGGGTGGGGACCGATGCCTGAACCGACGACACGTCCCACGCGGATCAGGCGGGCGATGTCCGGTCGGGTCCTGCCCGTGGCGGCACTGGCCGCGCTGGCGGTCTACGCCGTCGCCGTCCCGTGGTGGGCGGGGCCCCAGACCGCGGACTTCTCCCTGGCCCTCCGGGCGCCCGGCCCGGCCCACTGGTTCGGCACCGACCACTCCGGGCACGACCTGTTCGTCCGGGCCGCCGAGGGGCTGCGCGTCTCCCTGGTGATCGCCCTGGCCTGCGCCGTCACCGCCACGGTCCTCGGCGTCGCCGTGGGGGCCGCCGCGGCGTCCGCGGGCGGCCGGACCGACATGCTGCTCATGCGCGTCACCGACGGCGTCAACGCCCTGCCGCACCTGCTGCTCGGCGTGGTGGTCGTGGCCCTGTACCCGGGGTCGCCGTGGGCGGTCGTCGCCTCGATCTCCCTCACCCACTGGCCCCAGATCGCGCGCATCGTGCGCGCGGAGATGCTCTCCGTGCGCTCGGCCGAGTACGTGGAGGCGGCCTACCTGTGGGGTTCCACCCGACGCGCGGTCCTGCTCCGACACCTGCTTCCTGCGGCGCTGCCGCAGGCGGCCGTGGGCCTGGTGATGCTCCTTCCGCACGCCGTCTGGCACGAGTCCACCCTCAGCTTCCTCGGCCTCGGGCTGCCCCCGGACGAGGCCAGCCTGGGCACGCTGCTCGAAGTGGCCCGGGGTGACGTGTTCACCGGGGCCTGGTGGACCCTGGCGGCCCCGGCCGGGGTGCTCGTGGCCGCCACGCTCGCCACGGCCGGGCTGAGCGGTGTCCTGCGCCCGGACCCCCGCCGGGCGCGGGGGCCGGGGGCCGGGGGCGGTACCGCCGCCCCGGCCGTGTCCGGGGCGGCGTCGCCCGGCGCGACCGCGCGGGACGTGCCCGCCGCGGAGCCCTCCGGGCCCGAGGTGCGCGTGCGCGGCCTGACGCTGCGGCTCCCGACGGACGACGGCCGGCTGGTGCACGCCGCCACCGGCGTCGACCTCGACCTGCGCGCGGGGCGGTTGACCGCCCTGGTGGGGGAGTCCGGGTGCGGGAAGTCCACGCTCGTCTCGGCCCTGTGCGGACTCCTCCCGCCGGGAACGCGGTCGTCCGGCAGCGTGCGGTTCGCCGGCCGGGAGGTCGCCGCCGACGACGAGCGGGCCTGGCGGGGCCTGCGGGGACGGGTGGTCGGCCTCGCCGGGCAGGCCGGGGCCGCGACGTTCACACCGGTCCGCAGGCTCGGCCCGCAGCTCGCGGAGGTCGCGGCCGCGCTCGGCGCCCGGACACCGGTGCCGGAACTGCTGGCGCGCGTGGGACTGGAGGAGTCCGCGGCGGACAAGTACCCCCACGAGCTCTCCGGCGGGATGGCCGCGAGAGCGGTGCTGGCCGCCGCGCTCGCCGGTGAGCCGGCGGTGCTCGTGGCCGACGAACCCACCGCGGGGCTCGACCCGGACCTCGCCGGGCAGGTCCTGCGCCTGCTGCGCGGCGCGGCCGACCGGGGCGCCGCGGTGCTCGTCGTCACCCACGACCTCCAGGCCCTCGACACCGCGGGGGTCGCCGACACGGTGGCGGTGATGTACGCCGGGCGGATCGTCGAGCACGGGCCGGCGGAGCGCGTGCTGACCGGCCCGGAGCACCCCTACACCGCGGCGCTCCTGGCGGCGCTCCCCGGCCGGGGCCTGCGGCCGCTGCCGGGGCTGCCGCCCGAACTGACCGACCCGCCCGGGGCGGGGTCGTTCACCGAACGGCGGGGAGGAACCGATGTCGCTGGTCGCTGAGGGAGTCACGTGCCGCTACGGGCCGCAGACGGTCCTGGACGGGGTGGACGTCACCGTCGAACCGGGCCGCGTCCTGGGGCTGACCGGGCCCTCGGGGAGCGGGAAGTCCTCCCTCGCCCGGATCCTCACGGGGCTGCGCGCCCCCGACTCCGGAACGGTGCTGGCCGACGGCCGGCCGGTGTCCGCACGCCGGGGCAGGATGAGCGGGGACCTGGGGCTGCTGCACCAGTCCCCGCGGGCGGCCACCGACCCCCGGATGCGGCTGCGCGGGATCATCGCCCAGCCGCTCACCGTGCGGAGGCGGGGGACCGGCCCCGGGATCCGGGGGGCCGGGCGGGGGGCGGACGATGCCCGTCGCGTGGCGGAACTGGCCCGGCGGGTGGGCCTGACCGGGGACCTGCTCGACCGCCGCCCCGACCAGGTCTCCGCCGGACAGCTCCAGCGGGCGTGCGTGGCCAGGGCGCTCGCCGCCGCGCCCCGCTACCTGGTCTGCGACGAGCCGACCGCCATGCTCGACGCCGCCTCCACCGCCGCCGTCGCGCACCTGCTGACCTCGCTCGCCGAGGACGGCGTGGGGATCCTCGCGATCAGCCACGACCACGCGCTCCTGGACGCCTGGGCCCACGACGTGGCGGACCTGTCGCAGCTGGAGGTCCCACGCGCCGGCCACCCGGCCGGCCGGGACGCCTCCCCGTAGGGCCCGCGCGCCTCCGGTCCCGCGCGGGACCGGAGGCGCGCGGGGGCGCGGCGGCGGAAGAGGGGCGCGGCCGGTCGGCGGCGACCGCGCGGCGAGGGGCCGGGCGGGGAGCGCATCCCCGTCCGGCCCCTCGCCGTGTCAGACGGCGTCCTCGTAGGCCGCCGGATCGGCGAACCCCGCCCTCCAGCGCTCCCAGGAGCCGGCGACGGCGGCCTCCGCCTCGTGGGCGTGGGCGGCCGCCGAGCGCGCCAGGGCCCCCGGCCCGTGGAGCAGTGTCTCCTGGACGCCCACCGCCTGTCCGGGGCGGACCCCGAGCAGGAACGCGCTGGTCAGCACCCGGTGTCTGCCCAGGACCCCCGGGGCCCCGGCCAGGGCCGGATCGCGCAGGTCCAGGTCCTCCACCAGCAGGGGGCGGCCGTCGGCCGCGACCCTCGTCGTCGACCGCAGGGGGCCTCCGCCGGTCTCGTAGCTGCGGCCCAGCACCAGGGTCTCGTGCACCAGCGCCCGGGCGCCGCCGGACAGCTCGATCCGCGTGCGGCGGGTGACGTCCGCGCCCGCCGTCACCACGAACGGCGCCCCCCGCCACACCAGGCACCCGCCGTCGGCGACCCGGACGTCCGCCTGCCAGCTCGCGGCGCCGCCGCGGGCGTCGTAGGCGACGATCCCGGACGGCTCCACCAGCTCCAGCCACACCCCGGGGCCCACGGTGACCTCCATGCGCAGGTCGTCCCCGGCCAGCAGCAGCGCGTAGGCGCCGACGAGCGCCACCCGCGCGGCGGCCCCGCGCACGCCCAGGGGCCGGGGGCTCAGGTACGTGCCGCCGGACAGGTCGCTCAGGCGCACCCGCCCGCCGACCCGTTCGGCGGTCACCCTGGCCGGTACCGTCTCACTCACGGGCGCTCACTCACGCGTGCCCGTGCTCGTGGACGTCCCCGGCGCCCCCGTGGGCGTGGGTGGTGCCGTCGGCGTGCGTGTGCGGGGCCATCGGCCCCGGGTCCCGCGGCACGTGGACGCCGGACCGGTGGTCGGCCAGGACCTGGCGCACCCACCCGGCCAGCGCTTCGAGCGAGGCCCTGTCGTGCTGGCTCAGGGCCAGCACGGGCAGCCCGTCCCTGGCACGGGTGGCGTCGGCCACCATCTGCCCGGCGTCGACCCCCACGTGCGGGGCGAGGTCGGTCTTGTTGACGACGAGCAGGTCGGCGCGTTCGATCCCCGGCCCGCCCTTGCGGGCCACGTCCCCGCCCCCGGCCACGTCGAGGCAGAAGATCTGCGCGTCGGCCAGCGCGGGGCTGAACGTGGCGGTCAGGTTGTCCCCGCCGCTCTCCACGACGACCAGGTCCAGGGGGGCGAACTCCGCCTCCAGGTCCTCGACGGCGATCAGGTTGGGCGTGACGTCGTCGCGGATCGCGGTGTGGGGGCACGCCCCGGTCTCCACGGCGTGGATCCGCTCCACGGGCAGGACGCCGGCGGCCCGCAGCAGCCTGGCGTCCTCGTCCGTGTAGATGTCGTTGGTGACCACCGCCATGCTCAGCTCGGCGGCGAGTTCGCGGCACAGGGACGCGATCAGGGTGCTCTTGCCGGTGCCGACGGGCCCGGCCACGCCCAGGCGCATCGCGCGCCGGGGTGCGGGGGACGTGTCGGCGGCGCCGGCGGCGGGCTCCGTGGACGGGGTTCGCCGTGTCTCGTCAGGCAATGAAGATCCTCCTGGTCTTGTTCCGGTGTTCGAGGGACCATCCCTCGATCTGTGGTGCGGTGGACGCGGGCAGGTCCGCGGCGTCACGCACCGCGAGCGCCTCGGCGGCCACCGAGGTCATCACGCCCTCCGCGGAGAGCACCCACCCGGCGGCGTCCACCGGGTCCACGGGGGCGAGCTTGAGGGCGGCGGAGGCCACCGTCTGGGCGTCGTCGTACAGACTCACCCGGGCGGTCTCGGCCTCTCCCGCCCCGAGGACGGCGGCGACCACCCCGAGCGCGACCGGCCGCTGCGGCGCGCGGCCCAGGGCGCGCAGCGCGGCGACGGCCGGGTGGTCCGGCCGGAGCCGGGCGGCCAGGCGCACGAGGCCGCGCCCGAGCATCCCCGAGATCTCCCGCAGGGGGTCGCTCGGCGAGCGGGCCAGCAGCTCCTCGTGCACGGCCTCCAGCGCCCGCGCGTCGACGAGGGCCCCGTCGCCTCCGCCGGCCGCCCGGTGCGCGAGCACCGAGGCGGCCGCCTCCACCAGGCCCGCCGTGCGCAGCCGCGCGGTCATGTAGACCGGGATCAGCTCCGCGGGCATGCCGGCGATCAGTGCGGGCTCCAGTCCGGCCGAGTAGGTGTGCCCGCCCACGGGGAGGCGGGCGTCGGCCAGCAGCAGGGCGCCCAGTCCCGAAGTCACCCGGCCGCCTAGAACAACGTGTACCGCTGCGCGAGCGGTACCTCGTCCACGGGCCGGGGGCGCACGAACTCGCCGTCGATGCTGATCGCGAACGTCTCGGGGTCCACGTCGATGTCGGGCAGGGCGGTGTTGTTGGGCATGTCCGCCTTGGTGACGCCGCGGGTGGGGCGTACCGCCACCAGCTCCCGGCGCAGCCCCAGCCTGTCGGCCAGGCCGTCCTCGATCGCCAGCGGGGACACGAAGGTCACCGCCAGGTCGGCGGCGGAGGACGCCCGGGCCGCCAGCGCGGGGCGCAGCAGCACCGGCTGCGGCGCGGGCACGGCCCCGTTCGGGTCGCCCAGCGGCGCGGCGACGATCGCACCGGACTTGATCACCGCGGACGGGCGGATCCCGAAGAACGCCGGGTCCCAGAGCACGAGGTCGGCCATCTTGCCGGGCTCCACGGAACCGACCACGTGGTCGATCCCGTGCGCCACCGCCGGGCAGATCGTGTACTTGGCCACGTACCTGCGGGCGCGGGCGTTGTCGGCCGGCAGGTCCGAGGACAGCGGCCCGAACTGGTTCTTCATCACGTGCGCCACCTGCCAGGTGCGGCAGACCAGCTCCCCGATCCGCCCCATCGCCTGCGCGTCGGTGGAGGTGATGGAGAGGGCGCCCATGTCCTGGAGGACGTCCTCGGCGGCCATCGTGGAGGCCCGGATGCGGGACTCGGCGAAGGCCAGGTCCTCCGGGACCCGGGGGTTGAGGTGGTGCACGACGAGCAGCATGTCCAGGTGCTCGTCGACCGTGTTCACCGTGAACGGCAGGGTCGGGTTGGTGGAGGCCGGGAGCACGTTCGCCTCGCCGGCGGTGACGATGATGTCGGGTGCGTGGCCGCCGCCCGCGCCCTCGGCGTGGAACACGTGGATGCCGCGCCCGGCGATGGCCTCCAGCGTGTGCTGGACGTACCCGGTCTCGTTGAGCGAGTCGGCGTGCAGCGCCACCTGGAGGCCGAACTCGTCGGCGGCCCGCAGCGCGGCGTCGATCGCCGCCGGGGTGGCGCCCCAGTCCTCGTGGACCTTGTAGCCGCCCGCCCCGGCCAGGGCGTCCTCGGCGAGGGCCTCGGCGGAGACGGTGCTGCCCTTGCCGAACAGCATGACGTTGAGCGGGAACCGGTCCAGGGCCCGGTGCATCGTCCGCAGCGAGTGCGCGCCCGCGGTCACCGTGGTGGCCTTCGACCCCTCGGTGGGCCCGGTGCCGCCGCCGATCACGGTGGTGGTGCCGGTGGCGAGCGCCTCGTGCATCTCGATCTCGCTGAGGAAGTGCACGTGGGTGTCCACGGCGCCCGCGGTGAGGATCTTGCCCTCGCCCGCGATCACGTCGGTGCCCGGACCGATCAGCAGATCCGGGTGCACCCCGTCCATCACGTCCGGGTTGCCCGCCTTGCCGACGGCCACGATGCGCCCGTCGCGGATGCCCACGTCGCCGCGGACGATGCCCCAGTGGTCCATGACCACGACGTTGGTGACGACCACGTCCAGCGCCCCCTGGGCCCGCGTGGTCAGCCCCTGCCCCATCGACTCGCGGATGGTCTTGCCTCCGCCGAAGACGGCCTCGTCGCCTCCCGCCGTGCGGTCCTCCTCGACCTCGATCCACAGGTCGGTGTCGGCCAGGCGGATCTGGTCGCCGACGGTGGGACCGTACAGCTGGGCGTACTCGCGGCGGTCGATGCGGCTCACTGGTCGCGCTCCTCGGTGTCGGCAGGGGCCACGTCCTGGCCGGCGGCGGTGTCCGGGCCGGCGGTGTCGGGGCGGGGTGTCTGGACGGGGACCACCTCGGCGGGGTCGCCGTCGTGGGCGTCCGCGTCGCCGACCCGCATGGCGGCGCCGGAGGCGCGCGCGGGTTCGGGCACGTCCACGCCCGGGGTGCCGAAGGGGACGACCGGTCGCGGAACGCGCTCTTCGGCGCCGGGTTCCCGGGCCAGGTCGCGGATCTGGAGGCCGGGCACGTGGCGGCGGCCGCCGAGGGCCACGAGCTCCACGGTGCGGCTCACCCCCGGCTCCAGTCGCACCGAGGTGCCGGCGGGGATGTCCAGCCGGAAGCCGCCGGCCGCCTCGCGGTCGAACCGCAGGGCCGGGTTGGCGTCGGGGAAGTGGAGGTGGGAGCCCACCTGGATGGGACGGTCCCCCGTGTTGACCACCACGAGGGAGAGGCGTTCGCGGTCCCCGTTGAGGACCAGGGGGGTGGGACGGGTGCGGATCTCGCCGGGGATCACTGGATCGGCTCCGTGATCGTCACGAGCTTGCGGCCGTCGGGGAAGGTGGCCTCGACCTGGACGTTGGGGATCATCTCCGCCACACCGTCCATGACCTCGTCCCGGCGCAGGACGCCGCGCCCGTCGTTCATGAGGTCGGCGACGCGGGCCCCCTCGCGGGCCCGCTCGATCACCCAGCAGGACAGCAGGGCGACCGACTCGGGATGGTTGAGCTTGACGCCCCGCTCGCGCCGGTCGCGGGCGATCATCCCGGCGACGGCGAGCAACAGCTTCTCGGTGTCCGATGGAAGTAGATGCATGAACCACCTCTCAACAGTTCCGACCCACGCGGTGGTGGGCACGGACCTAGTCTTAGCAGGAGGCGCGGGGCACAGGCGCAGGTGAGGACCTCGCCGGGCCACCGGGCACCGCCCGGCGGGGCCCGGGCCGGGAGCGCCCCGGCGCCGCCGCGGACGGCGCGGTGCGCGGCCCCGGACGGCTCCGGCCGTCCCCTTCCGGATGCCGCCGGTCCGCGTCTTTCCCGGCACCGCGGGGCTCCATAGGCCCTGTCATCCCATGATTTTCGCGCGATCCGGCGCTCCGGCGCCGACGGCACGGAACCGTCGGCCGACCGCCCGGCGGCGGGCGTCGGCCGGGGGCTCCGGACCCCGCCCGCCGCGGCCGCGCCGCGCCTCCCGGACGGCGCGCGCCACACCCCCGGCCAGTGGGGAAGATCACCATGGCGACGGGGGGGCGGACGGGGCGGGCACGGCTCCGGGCGATCCCGCCCGGCGGCGGAACCGCGGCCGGGGCGGTCCGGCCGGCCGCGCCCGGGCGTGGCGCCCCTCCACCCTGGGGAAAGCCCCCGCCCGCCCCGGCCGTTCCCGCGCGGGGGACGCGGCGCCGCCCCGTCGGAGGGCCGGGACGCGGGGACCGGTACCGTCCGGAACCGGAACCCCCTGTGGTACGGGGATTTCGCGTGTGATCCAATGTGGCCGGAGTTCGCTGTGTCCTACTAGACTCTGCGGCCTCCCCACCCCAGAGGACAGGACACCTGTGGCTTCCCGCTGCCCCTACGCCGAACTCCACTCCCCTGACTTCCACGCGGACCCGCACAAGGTCAACCGACGCATGACCGAGGAACACGGACCGGTCTTCCCCGTCGAGATCTCCCCCGGCGTCCGCGCCTGGGTCGTCGCGGACTACGCGATGATCACCGCCTGGTGCCGGGACACCCGTACCTTCGTCCGCGACTCGCGGCTCTGGCTCGACTGGCGGGAGGGGCGCGTCCCCGACGACGCACCGGTCGTGGCGATGATGGCCCACCGGCCCAACCTGCTCTTCGCCGACGGGGACGAGCACGCCCGCCTCAAACGCTCGATCACCGACTCCCTGGGGCGCGTCCCCGAGAGCAGGGTCGGCGACATCACCCGCCTGCACGCCGACACCCTCATCGACGCCTTCTGCGCGCGGGGCAGCGCCGAACTCGTCTCCGAGTACGCCCGGCTGCTGCCGCTGCTGGTCATGTCCGACCTCTTCGGCTTCTCGCCCGACATCGGCCGCCGGGTCCTGACCTCCCTCGGCGACCTGTGGGACGGCGTGGACGCGGCCAGGGCCAACGGCGAGTACGAGCGCGCGCTGTCCGACGCCATCTCGGCCAAGCACGCCGAGCCCGGCGAGGACATCACCTCCTGGCTGCTCCAGCACCGCGCCGGCCTCACCGACGACGAACTCCTCCACCAGCTCGTCGTGACCATCGGGGCGGGGGCGGAGCCGACCGCCAACCTCATCACCGGGACCACGCGCACCATCCTGGTCGACGCCGAGGTCGGCCAGGCCGTCCGCGGCGCCCGGGTGGGGATCGGCGAGGCCATCGACCAGGTGCTCTGGCGCGAGCCCCCCATCAACAACTACCCCGTCCTCTACCCGGTGACCGATGTGCGGGTCAGCGCGGACACGGTGGTCCGGGCGGGCGAACCGGTCCTGCTCGGGTACTCCGCCGCGCACGCCGGGCTGGCCGGCAGCGGACCCGACATCGAACAGGGCAACCGCGCCCACCTCGCCTTCGGCGTGGGCCCGCACCGCTGCCCCGCACAGGGGTTCGCCTACGCCATCGCCCAGGTCGGGGTGGAGACCCTGACCAAGCGGTTGCCCGATCTGCGGACGACGGAGGACGAGGCCCAGTGGCGCCCCTCCCCGTTCGCGCGGGCCCTGGCCCGCCTCCCCGTCGCCTTCACCCCCGACACCCCGAAGGGCACGACCCCCCCATGGCAGCAGACATCCCCGTCCTCCACCCCTACGACCTCCACCGCCAGACAGCCGGACTCCGCGGGCGAGGCCCCGTCGTCGAGGTTGAGATCCCTGGTGGCGTGGTTGTTCGGGCGCTGACCGGACACGACGTCGTCATGGAGGCGCTGGCCCACCCCGGCGTGCGCAAGGAGGCGCGCCACTGGGGCCCCTGGGCCCGGGGCGAGATCCCCATGGACTGGCCGCTGATCTCCTGGGTCGCCCCCGACAACATGCTCACCGCGGACGGCGACCGCCACCGCCGCCTGCGCACGCTGGTCTCGCAGGCGTTCACCCCCCGCCGCGTGGAGGTCCTGCGACCGCGCGTCGCCGAGATCACCGCCGACCTCCTCGACGCCGCCGAGGCCTCCGGCCCCGGCCCGGTGGACCTGCGGGCCGCGCTGGCGCTGCCCCTGCCCATGACGGTGATCTCGGAGCTGTTCGGGGTCGCCCCCGAGCACCGGGACACCCTCCACGGGCTGATGCACTGGGTCTTCGACGCGACCGTCACCCCGGAGCAGGCCGCCCGGACCAACGCGGACATGCTGGCCTTCCTCACCGAACTGGCCGAGGAGAAGGCCGGGACCCCCGGCGACGACCTCACCAGCGCGCTGCTGGAGGCCCGCGCCGAGGGGGACGAGAAGCTCTCGCAGAGCGAACTGGTGTGGACGCTGATCCTCATGATCGGCGCGGGCTACGAGACCACGATGAACCTCATCACCAACTCCGTGCACGCCCTCCTCACCCATCCGGAGCAGCTGGCGCTGGTGCGCTCCGGCGGGGCCTCCTGGGCCGACGCGGTCGAGGAGACGCTGCGCTGGGACGCCAGCATCCAGTACCTGCCCCTGAGGTACACGGCCGAGGACGTCACCCTGGCCGGGGTGCACGTGCCCCGGGGCGAGGCCCTGCTGATGGGCTTCGGCGCCGCGGGCCGGGACCCGGGGCAGCACGGCGACGACGCGCACGTCTTCGACCTCCGCCGCGAGCAGCGCGGCCACCTGGCCTTCTCGCACGGACCGCACTTCTGCCTGGGTGCGGGGCTGGCCCGGCTGGAGGGGACCACGGCCCTGGAGGCCCTGTTCACCCGCTTCCCGCGGATCCGCCTGGCCGAGGGGGAGGACGTGCCCGAGTCCCCCTCCATCGTGGCCAGCGGCAGGTCCCGCCTCCCCGTCGTCCTGGGCTGAGCCGGCCGCGACCCGCGTCGGCCCCGGGGGCGGCGCGGGTCGGCCGGGGCGCCTACACGCGCGGCCCCTCCCCCGGCCGGAGCCGGACGAGGAGGACGGTGAGGACCAGCGCGAGCCCCGTGAGGACGGACGCGGACAGCCCGACCCCGGCCAGGCCCGTGCTCTCCAGGGCGATCCCGCCCACCCCGGCTCCGAGGACGATGCCCGCGTTGAAGGCGGCGACGGAGAACGACACCGCCGCCTCCCCGCCCAGTTCGTAGATCCTCGCCTGGACCGCGGGCACGAAGCTCCACGCGGCGAGCTGCCAGATCCCGACCACGGCGACCGCGGCGACGGCGGACGAGGCGGTGGCGAAGAGCACGACGAGCCCGGCCAGGGCGGCGGCGACGGCCGCCACCAGGGTGGCGCCCGGGGCCCGGTCCGCGCCCCGTCCGCCGACCGCGTTGCCCGCGACGCCGAGCACCCCGGCGAGCAGCAGCACGCCGACCACCGACAGGCCCTCCAGGCCGGCCCGCTCGCGCAGCAGGGGCAGCAGGTAGGTGAAGGCGCAGAACGTCCCCGCCCAGAACACGGCGACCGCGGTGACGCCGAGCGCCACCGGCGTCCTCGCCAGGACGGCGAACCGCTCCCGGAGCGACTGGTCGCGCACCGGGGCGAGCCCGGGCACGGCGAGGAGCACGGCCAGGGCGGCAAGCCCGGAGAGGACCGCGATGGCCAGGAACGGGAGCCGCCAGCCCCCGGCGCCGTCGGAGCCGTGCTCCAGCAGCATGCCGAGCGGGCTCCCCAGCGCCGTGGCCGTGGTGATCCCGCCCTGGAACACGGCCAGCGCCCGCGCACGGGCGCCCGGCGCCGCCAGGCGCGCGACGGCGCCGAACCCCACCGCGAGGTAGAGGCCGAAACAGGCCCCGGTCACGAGGCGGGTGGCCAGCAGGACCGCAAAGGCAGGCGCGGCCGCCGCCACCGCGTGCGCGGCGCCGAACACCAGGAGGGAGGCCACGAGCACCGGCCGGCCGGCGTACCGGGCCGTGGCGGCGCCGAGGAGGGGGGCGCCCAGCGCGACGGCGACCGCGTTGAGCGTGACGAGCTGGCCGACCGCGCCCTCGGGCACACCGAGGTCCACGGAGATCTGGGGCAGCAGGCCCACGACCACGAACTCGGTGCAGCCGATGGCGAAAGCGCCGAGGGCCAGGGCGAGGAGGGGCGTCCAGGTGCGGGGGGCCGCCGCGGAGGCGGCGCGCGCCGGGGAGGGGGACTCTTTCCGTCGTCTGCTCACACGCCTTTCTACAGGCGCGTCCCTCCGCCGGGGAGGGGACTTCCGCCCTTTTCTTAACACTCGTTAAGCTTCATCTGCCGACACGCGCCACGACCGGCCCCGGGCCGCCGCGTCGGACGCCTCCCCGCCTGCGCGGACGCCCAGGCGGCCCTGCGGAGGCCGGTCCCGGCCGCGGAAGGACCTCCGCCGGGACTTGACCTGGAGCGCGCTCCAGGACCCAGACTCTCCTTCGGAGGCCCGGTCGACGGACGGGCCCGGAACCGAGGGGACCACCATGCGGTACCGCACCATCGGCAGTGACCCGCGAACCCGGCGCGAGGTGAGCGTGCTCGCCCTGGGCGCGATGCTCATGGGCTCGGTGACCGACGAGAGGACGTCGTTCGCCGTCCTGGACCGCTACGTCGAGGCCGGCGGCACGTTCGTCGACACCTCCGGCAACTACGCCTTCTGGACGGACGGCGGCCAGGGCGGGCAGAGCGAGGAACTGCTCGGCCGCTGGCGGAGCAGCCGGGGCATCGGCTCCGAGGTCGTCGTCGCCACCAAGCTCGGGGCGCGCCCGCTCGCCCCGGGGACGAGCTTCACCGACAACCCCGAGGGGCTGTCCGCCAAGATCATCCGGGAGTCGGCCGAGCGCAGCAGGGAGCGGCTCGGCATGGACACCCTCGACCTGCTCTACGCGCACATCGAGGACCGCACCGTGCCCGTGGCCGAGACCGTCGGGGCGTTCGCCGAGCTCGTGGCCGAGGGCTCGGTGGGTCTGCTGGGGGTCAGCAACCACGCGGCGTGGCGGGTCGAGCGCGCCCGCGCCCTGGCGGCGGCCTCCGGGCTGCCCGGCTACGAGGTGCTCCAGTACCAGCACAGCCACCTGCGCCCGCGCACGGACATCCCCGACGCCCTGTCCCGGGACGGCAGCATCGCCGCGGCCGGCCCCGACCTGCTCGGCTACCTGCGCGCGGAGCCCGGCCTGGCCCTGGTCGCGTACTCTCCCCTGCTCGGCGGCGCCTACACCCGGGACGACAAGCCGCTGCCCCGCGACTACGACCACCCCGGCACCAGGGCGCGCCTGGAGGTCCTGCGCGCGGTGGCGCGCGAGGCGGACGCGACGGTGAACCAGGTGGTGCTGGCCTGGCAGATGGGCGGCGAACTGCCGATCATCCCCCTGGTCGGCGCGTCGTCCGTCGCCCAGCTGGAGGAGAGCCTGGCCGCCGTCGACCTGGAGCTGACCGCGGACCAGCGCTCGCGCCTCGACGCGGCGCACTGACCGCGCGGCCCTCCTCCCCGGGGACCGGCAGGACCGGCGGTCCGCCGGCCCGGCGGACCCTCCCGCGGGCCGGCGCCGCAGGCCCCGGCGGCGACACGCGGAACGGCCGCCCCCCCCCCCGGGGGCCGGGGGGGGGGGGCGGGGGGGGGCCGGGGGGGGGGGGGCCGGCGGCCCCCGCCCCGGGGCGGCGCAGACACCCCGCCCCGCAC
>NZ_JBIWMK010000010.1:175091-207587 GCF_044766605.1 Nocardiopsis sp. NPDC101807
GGCCCGGGCGGCCCGGGGGGCCGCCGCCCCGGGCGCCCCCCCCGGGGGGCCGCCCCCCCCGCCCCGGGCGCCCCCCCCCCCCGCGCCCCCCCCCCCGGGGGGGCCGGGGGGGGCCGGCCGGGGTCCGGCCGGTCGGGGGGTTCCCGGCCGGACCGGTCACGGGTCGGCCCTCTGCCGCCGACCGTCACCGCGGGGCGGCGGGTGTCCCCCGCCGCCCGGCGGCTAGCCGCCGTAGGTCTCGAACTCGGCGACGCGCGGCGTGCCGTTCGAGCCGGTGATCTCGAAGTTGATCTTCCGCAGCGACGTCGGGGCGAAGGTGATGACGCCCGCTCCGCTCCCGGTGGCCAGGACGGCGCCGGTGTCGTGGTTCACGATCCGCCAGGAACCGATGTTGCCCTGGGCCCCGGCCGCCTCACGGATGTTGACCGAGGACACCGTGGTGGCGGAGCCCCACTTGACCGAGACGCGGCCGGTCGAGCCGCTCGGCGACCAGTAGGTGCCCATGTCGCCGTCGACGACGTTCCCGTAGCCGGTCCCGCCGGCCTTGCCGGAGCCGTCGGCTCCGGCCCCGATGCTGAGGTTGGTCCCCTCGGGCGGGTCGGTCGGGTCGGGATCGGGGTCCGTCGGGTCGGGGTCGGTCGGGTCCGGGTCCGTCGGGTCCGGGTCGGTCGGCTCCTCCGCCTCGCAGTTGCCGTCCGAGACCCGGTTGCCCTGGCCCGCGCCCGCGGTCTGGTTCAGCACGGTCGGCACGCAGCCGGCGTCGTCGAGGTCGTAGGAGTACGGGATGCTCACCGACGTGGTGGACTGCGGGTTGGGACCGGCGGGGTAGTTCGAGTCGCCCGGGCTGGACCAGGTCACGTTGTCGAAGACGTTGCCGGCGACCTCCCAGGTCCCCCTCTCGTCGGTGTAGAAGGTTCCCAGGACGTCCTTGGAGTCCTCGAAGTAGTTGTTCTCCACCTTCGCCCTGGCCCCGGCCCGGGAGTTGATGCCGGACTCGTGGATGTCCGTGTAGTGGTTGCTGTACATGTGCCCGACGCCGCCGCGGAGCAGGGGCGCGCGGGAGTCGAGGTTCTCGAACCGGTTGTGGTGGTACGTGACGTAGCCGTTCGAGCGGTCGCTCTCGCTGGACCCGACCAGGCCGCCGCGGCCGGAGTTGCGCAGGATGCTGTAGGAGAGGGTGACGTACTGGGTGTTGTTCTTCATGTCGAAGAGGCCGTCGTAGCCCTCCGACTCCCCGCCCGACGCCTCCAGGGTGACGTGGTCGACCCAGACGTTGCGGACGCCGCTCTCCATCCCGATGGCGTCACCGCCGTTGGACGTGGGCGAGCCGGACTTCTTGACGTTCCGGACGGTCACGTTCTGGATGATGATGTTGCTGGACTCCCGGATGTGGATGCCCAGCTGGTCGAACACGGCTCCGCTGCCGGTGCCGACGATGGTGACGTTGCTGATCCTCTTGAGCTCGATCACGTCGTCGGCGGTCTCGCAACCGGTCCCCGACACCTTCGAGGTGTTGCCGTGGTTGATGGTTCCCTGCACCTCGATGACGATCGGGGTGCTGGTGCTGGGCCGGCTGCACAGGGCCTCGTGGATCTGGGTCCCGGTCGTGGCCCGTACCGTCTGGCCGCCCGCGCCGCCGGTGGTCCCGCCGTTCTGCGTCGCGTAACCCGTGGCGCTGCCGGTCTGCGCCGATGCCGAGGCCATCGGCAGGGCCAGACCGCCCGCCACCACGGCCGCGGCGGCCAGCGTCGACACGAGTCCACGCGTGATTGATCGTCTCACTGCTCACCCTTCTTCTGGAGCACAAGCATGTGACCTGCTTCACTCGAGAGTAGAGAAAGCGCTTTCCATGTCAAGAGGTGTTGGTGCAAACGTTTGCAAGGAGAGGAAGCGCTCCCCCTGCTCCACATGCCCGCTGCACTGCGGCTTTACAGGAATTTCACATCGAAAATCGGGACCGGGTACCTCAATCGATGCAACCGGTTGCAGCTCCCCGGCGAGGACCTGGCGGGGCGGACGCGGCCCGGGGCACGAGGGCGGAGCACCGGTTACGTAGGATGGCGGGCGTACGGCCGAAGACGGTTCGAGGAGGTGTCGGTGATGGGTCTCTCGCCCCGGCCGCCCGCCCGGAGGTTCCGGGGGCACGGGCGGCGGGTTCCGAAAGGAACGAGATGTCCCGTACGGACAAGACCAAACCGCTGTGGGTGCGCCAGCGCGAACACGGTCCGGTAGCGGTTCACGACCACACCCGTGGTGACTGCGACCTGCCGCCTGCCCCGACCCGCGAGGAGCCGGGGACGCGTTGCCGCTGGGAGCACCCCGACGCCATGCTCTTCAGGCACGGATGCTGCGCCGGGTGCCACAAGCGCGCCTGTACCGCCTCGTGGCAGGCCTACAACAAGGCCGGCAACCGCAAGCGCCGCCACCGGGACCGGCTCCTGACGCTCCGCCGGGTCCGCGAGGCCAACACCCGTTAGCCGTCGCACGACGCCCTCACGGCCTCCGCCGCGGGGCGTCCCGTTCACGCGGGAGCAGGCCCGCTCCCGAGCGGAGCGGGCTTCGGGCCGACCGACGACGATCCACGAGGCGCGGCCCCGCGTCGCGGGGAAGGACCTCACCCGCCCCACCGGTCTGCCCGGCCCCGGCCGCAGGGGGCACCTCGGGGGGCTCGGGGGTCTCCCCCCGGGGAACACGAAGGACGACCCGGCGAGGCGGCCTCGAGCCCCCGAGCGAGGTCGTCCTGAGTCCGTGGACCCTGGGCAAGCCAACTACAACCCGGGGGGCGAAGCCCCACACCGGGGGTCCGGGGGTCGTCCCCCGGAAGGAACGACGGAACGACCCGGCGAGGCGGCCTCGAGCCCCCGAGCAGGGTCGTTCCGGAGTGGAGTGGGCGCGAAGGGACTCGAACCCCTGACCTATTGCTTGTAAGGCAATTGCTCTAACCAACTGAGCTACGCGCCCGTGCGTCGCACGAGATCATACCGGTTCGCGGTGTCCGCCGCGCCTCAGGCTCCGGCGTGCTCCCGCAACCGCGCCAGGTACTCGCCGGTGTCGCGCGGCCGGGAGGCCGGGGAGACCGTCGACCAGCGGACGAGGCCGTCGGCGCCGACCAGGAAGGTGCCCCGTCGGGCGACCCCCCGCCGGGGGTCGAGGACCCCGTAGGACTCGGCGACACCGCCGTGCGGCCAGAAGTCCGACAGCAGCGCGAACGGGAACCCCTCGCGGTCGGACCAGGTGCGCAGGGCGAACACCGAGTCCACCGACACCGCCAGGACCTCGGCGCCCAGCTCAGCGAACTCGGAGTGGCGTTCGCGCAGGTCGGCGAGCTCCCCCGAGCACACGCCGGAGAACGCCAGCGGGTAGAAGACCACGAGCACGGGTCGTCCGCGCAGGTCGGCCAGGGCCGTGTCGCGCCCGTACTGGTCCTGGAGGGTGAAGTCGGGCGCGACCGCGCCCGCGGTGATGGGTTCGCTCATGGTCGCGTTCGTGTTCGGCGGCGCTCGGGTCGGGGACGGCGGCCGCCCGGCGGCGGACGCCCCTCAGCGCCGCGCGCCCGCCTCTGGGACGCGCGGCACCGGATGCCTCACCCGGTACGGGTGGTGGACGTCACCGCTTGGGAACGACCAGGCGCGTACCCGACCAGTCGGCGCCGATGCTGACCGCGCTCGTCTGGGACAGGCCCGACGTCGAAGCGGCCTCCGCGACGTCGTTCGGGGACACGTGGAGCTCACGCCCCGCCTTCGGGGTCAGCACCAGGATGGTCCCGCCGTCGGCGATGGTGGTCACCGTGTCCATCAGCGCGTCGGTGAGGTCCTCCTCCTCGTCGGACCGCCACCACAGCAGTGCCGCGTCGACGTCTCCGTCGAAGTCCTCGTCGACCAGCTCCTCACCGGTGAGTTCGGTGATGGATGCGCGCAGGCCCTCGTCGACGTCGTCGTCGAAGCCGAATTCCTGCACCACCTGACCCGGCTTGAATCCGAGTCGGTCAGCCAAGCCACGTTCGCTCTGTGCCTGGCCCGCGGTCGCGCTCACGAAAGTTCTCCTCCACAGATGGTTTTTCTCAATCTTGCCTGCACTGGGCAGTTGTCACAACGATGCCGGGCCAATTCGCGGCCCGTCACGTGGGTCCGTAACCATCGCTGATGGCCTAGTTCACACGCTAGTGGCATGTTCCGTCAACGCGCTCCCAAACCCCGTCCCGGTCCCGGTCACCCGCGGCGGGGCTCATGAGGACGAGAGGTAGGACAGCCGGACCAGGCGGTCCGGGTTGTCCACGTTCAGGTCGACGACGGCGATCGACTGCCATGTTCCCAGTTCGAGGCGGCCCGAGAGCACCGGAACGGTGGTCTGGGGCGCGATGAACGCGGGCATCACGTGTGATCTCCCGTGGCCCCGGGAGCCGTGCTTGTGCCGCCACCGGTCGTCGGCCGGCAGCAGGTCGTCCAGGGAGGCGAGGAGGTCGTCGTCGGACCCCGCCCCGAGTTCGATGATCGCCACGCCCGCCGTCGCGTGCGGGACGAACACGTTGAGCAGTCCGTCGCCTCCGGTCTCGGCGACGAAGTCACCGCACTCCCGCGTGATGTCGGTGATGCTCTCCGATCCACCGGTGTGCAGCTCAAGGATCTGTGTCCGCATAGCGCCACCTTCGCGCAGGTGCGGCCCTCGTGCAACCATCCCGGTGGCCCCGTGCTCAACTGCGCAGGTCGGCACACGTCATACTCGTCCGCCACATGTGCGAACCTGGTCGAAAGGAGGGCAAACGGTGACTGCTTCTTTACGTTTGGGCCCACTGCTGCGTCACGCGGGGCCGACCACGGCGACGGTGTGGGTGGAGACCGACACCCCCTGCACCGTGCGGATCCGGGTCGACGGAGCCGTGACGGCCGCCTCGGACACCTTCACCGTGCACGGGCACCACTACGCCGTGTGCGAAATCACCGGGCTCCCCGAAGGCGCGGCCCTGCCCTACGAGGTCTTCCTGGGCGAGGACCGGGTGTGGCCCGAGCCGGACAGCCCCTTCCCGCCCAGCGTCCTGCGCACGACGGCCCCGGACGCGCCCACGCGGCTGCTGTACGGCTCGTGCCGCAGGCCGACGGGCGACACCCCCGAGGGGGTCGTGCGGTACGGCCCGGACATGCTCCGCGCCACCGCCCGGCGGCTGTCCCGCGAGGAGGTCGACGGCAACCTCGTCCTCCTCCTCATCGGCGACCAGGTGTACGCCGACGAGCTGGAGGAGCCGATGCGCTCCTTCCTGGCGTCGGCGCGCGGGCCGGACGCCCCCGACGGGGCGCCGGGGGACGAGGTCGTCCACTACGGCGAGTACGCCGAGCTGTACCGGCAGGCGTGGACCGATCCCCCCGTGCGGTGGCTGCTGTCCACCGTGCCGACGCTGATGATCTTCGACGACCACGACATCCGCGACGACTGGAACACCTCGCAGGCGTGGCGCAGCGCCATGGACGGCCGCCCGTGGTGGCGCCGGCGGATCACCAGCGGGCTGGGGGCCTACTGGGTCTACCAGCACCTGGGCAACCTGTCCGCGGAGGCCCGGTCCAAGGACCCGCTCTGGGTCCGGGTCCGCGACGCGCGCGGGGACGCCGCCGACGCGGTCGACGGGTTCGCCCGGCAGGCGCACGACGAACCGTCCTCCTACCGGTGGAGCCACCGCTACGACGTGGGCTCCGTGCGGGTGCTGATGGCGGACACCCGCTGCTCCCGCGCGCTCGGGGAGGACGCCGTCCACGAGGGGTCGCGGTCGATCCTCGGCGCGGAGGGGCACGACTGGCTGGACGAGAACCTGGCCGGGGGCCCCGACCACGTGGTGGTCGCCTCGACCGTCCCGGTCATGCTGCCCTCCGCCGTGCACCACCTGGAGGCGTGGAACGAGGCGGTGTGCGCCGGCGCCTGGGGCGAGTGGCCGCGCCCCCTCGGCGAGCGGCTGCGGCAGGCGATGGACCTGGAGCACTGGGGCGCCTTCCAGTACTCGATGCGCCGCCTGGGCGACGCCGTCGGCGCGGCGGCCCGGGGCGAGCGGGGTCCCGCCCCCGCGACCGTGCTGTTCCTGAGCGGCGACGTGCACTTCTCCTACGCGGCCCCCGTCCGCCACCGGGCCGTCGCCGAGGGCGGGACCAGGGTCGCGCAGCTCGTGTCCTCGCCCCTGTGCAACCAGCTCTCCGCCGGGACCCGCCGGATCGTGCGCCTGACGGCGAGCCGCGCCGTCCACGTGGTCGGCAGGGTCCTGACGCGGCTGGCCCGGGTCCCGGGCATCGACCTGTCCTGGAAGCTGGACGGCACGACCTACGCGGGCAACACCATCGGCGAGGTGGTCTTCGAGGGCCGTGAGGCCGAGGCCCTCTGGTACCACGCCGCCGAGGGGGGCATCGACGCGCCGCCCGGCGTGCACCGGCGCATGAGGGTCTGAGGCCGTCCCGGGGCCGCCGGCCCGCGGCCCCGGCCGGCGCCGGGGGCGCGGGCGGTCTCCGTGCCCGCGCCCCCGGGCCGTCAGGGCTTGTTCGAGTGCGGGCGGCGGGTGGAGGGGGCCGCGCGGCGGGAGCGGCGGACCGCGATCCCGAGGGCCCCGCCGCTCTGCTCGAAGAACTGCCGGGCGGCCCGGTGCACGCCGGAGCGCGGGCCCGACGGCGCGTCGGGGTCGGGGTCGCCGTCGGCCGCGGCGCCGCCGCCCGGTCCCGGCTCGGAGCCCTCCTCACCCGTTGCGGCGCCGCCCAGGTGCGGGAGCTGCCGCGTCGGCCGCACCTCCTGCCCGGAGGGGAGGTGGGGGAGGACGTCGGTCGGCTTCTCCCTGCCGGTGCGCTCCGCCTCCAGGTGGGGAAGGACGTCCGTGGGCTCCTCGCTCCCGTGCGCGGGGGAGCCCAGGTGCGGAAGGACGTCGGTGCGCTCGTCGGACGGGGTGTCCAGCGGACGGATCGGCCGGGTGCGCTCGGCGGCGGAGGCAGCGGCGGGCGCGGCGCCGTCGGGCGCCTCGGAGCTCTCCTCGCGCACGGCCTTCTTCCAGGCCCTCTCCTCCAGCTTCTGGCGCATCGACTCCCGGGAGCGCTCGACCCGCGCCGCCTTCCAGGAGTTGACCAGCGGGGTGACGATCGGCCAGGTCACCTTGGCCGGGCGCGACAGCGCGTGCCACAGGTAGGCGGTGGTGCCCCACGCCTCCATGGCCCTGCGGGCCCTGGTGATCGTGAAGAAGGTCGGCATGGCCAGCAGGAGCTGGGGCCAGGCCAGCAGGAGCGAGGCCAGGAGCGGGTACATGCCCCCGCCCACGACGGACGCGGCGGCGCCGATCGCGACGGGCACCAGCGCCAGGGCGATCCGCAGACCGGTGAACTGGCGGAAGCGGTGCAGGGAGCGGCGCGCGGAGACCTGTGGTACCAGCCCCTCGGGCAGGGGCGTGGGCTGGACGATGAGCGCCAGCAGCAGTGTGCCCACGCCGACGCTCGCGGCCAGCAGTATCGTCCAGCCCGCGGCGGAGAGCGCACCGCCCACCAGGAGGTGGACCACGCCCAGGACCGGCAGCGGCGCGGGGAGCCAGAACAGCACCCGTCTGCGCAGCTCGCCCTCCTGCGTGGGCTGGAGAACGAAATCGATCACCGAACGGAAGAACCGGGACCTTTTCCTCGGTCGCTCGACCACAGCGTTGACCCCCCAAGAACGTCGCGACGGAGCGGTGCGGGGACCATCGCCCGAGGGTGTCCTTAACCTCATGGGTCCCACCAGCAGCCTGCCCATCACAAAGCTATCCCTTTTCATGTAGTCCCCGGGCGCACACGGGCAGTCACAGACATACCCGAGCCAGGTGAAACTTCCATAAGTCGGTAGATATGACAGGCAACGATCAGATTACGTCCCCCCGGCCTTCCGGTCACCTCCGTGGCTGGTTCCGGACAATCTCCTCGGTGTGGTGTCGGCCACTCCTCACCCGCCTCACCCCTCGTGCGTCTGCGCCAGCCGCCCCAGGGCGACCGCCACCCGCAGGACGAACGACCCGCGGCCGTCGGAGGGGGTGCGGCCGGTGAGCTCGGCGATCCTGCTGAGCCGGTAGCGGACGGTGTTGGGGTGGACGAAGAGCATCCGCGCGGTGGCCTCCAGCGAGGAGGCGTGCTCCAGGTAGACCGACAGGGTGTCCAGCAGCGGCGAACCGGCCCCCAGGAGGGGGACGTAGACCTCCTCCACCAGCTGGCCGCGGGCCTCGGCGTCCCCCTGGAGGGCCCGCTCGGGCAGAAGGTCGTCGGCGAGCACGGGGCGCGGCGCGTCCGGCCAGGCCACGGCGGCGCGCAGCCCGCTGACCGCCGCGCGCGCCGACGCCCCCGCCGCGCGCAGGTCCGCGACGGCGGGTCCGACCACCACGGGACCGGGTCCGAAGAGCCCGGCCAGGGGCTCGGCCGCGGCCGCGGGGAGGTCCTCCTCCGGGTAGCGGTCGCCCACGCCGACCACCATCACGACGCGCCTCCCCTGGGTGCCCGCCAGCACGTCGTGCCCGAGGCGGCGCGCGGCCGCGCGCAGGTCGTCCAGGATCTTGCCGGGGTCCTCCCCGCCGGTCTCCCCGGCCACCGCGATCACGGGGGTGTGCGACCAGCTCAGCGCCGACCCCCAGGTCTGGAGGCCGTCCTCGTGGTCGCCGTGCAGGAGCGCGTCGACGATCAGCGCCTCCAGGCGGGCGTCCCACGCCCCGCGTGCCTCGGCGGCACGCGCGTACACCTTCGCGGAGCTGAAGGCCACCTCCCTGGTGTACCGGAGCACCGCCTCGCGCAGCTGCTGGGCGCCGCCGGGGGCGGCCAGTTCGTCGACCTGCCCCTCGACCACGTCGATGACCACGCGGATCATGTCGACGGTCTGCTGCAGGGAGACCGAGCGGGTGAGCTCGCGCGGAGCGGTCCCGAAGACCTCGACGGTGATGGCGGGGCGCCCCCGGACGGGGTTGCGGAACCAGTCCACGAAGGCGGCCACGCCGGACTGGGCGACGAGCCCGATCCAGGAGCGGTCCTGGGCGGACATGCGGCGGAACCAGCCGAGCCGCTGCTCCATGCGGGAGACGGCGGCCGTTCCGAGGGCTCCCATGGAGCGCTCCAGTCGCCGCACGGTCTCGGCGCGCACGCGCTCCTGTTCCTCCGCGAGCGGATCGGTGTCGCCGTCGACGCCGGCGGCGCCCGTCGGACCGGTGCTGCCCTCGTCGTCCCGGGGCGGGTGGGGTTCGGTGTTCACACCTCTAGGTTCGCACCCCCGGGGGACCCGACCGGAGGGCCGCCCCGCGCCGGGGCGCCTCCGCCCGCTCCGCGCACCCGCTCCGTGTTCGGTGCGGAACAGCGCGTACCGTCGGGGGTGATCCCCCACACTGGTTTCGGCCGGGCGGCTCCACGTCAGGCCTCCTTTTGTGGAGTACCTACAAACGCCCCGGCCGAAGTTCGTGTTCCTCCCCATCCGACTGGTGATCTCCTACAGGGCAAGGTTGATGTCGTGCTCGTAATCGTTGCTCCCGGCCAAGGCGCCCAGGTTCCCGGTTTCCTCTCCCCGTGGCTCGAACTCCCCGGCGTCGCCGAGCAGTTCGCCGCGTGGTCCGAGGTGTCCGGACTCGACCTGGCCCGCTACGGCACCACAGCGGACGCGGAGGAGATCCGCGACACCGCCGTCGCCCAGCCCCTGCTGGTCGGCGCCGGCCTCGTCGCGGCCTCCGCCCTGCTCTCCCCGCTCGCCGCCCCCTCGCCCGCGCTGCCCGCGGAGGCCTCCCTCGTGGACGCCGTCGCGGGCCACAGCGTCGGCGAGTTCACCGCCGCCGCGATCGCCGGCGTGCTGTCCCCCAAGGACGCCATGGCGCTGGTCGCCGAGCGCGGCCGGGGCATGGCCGACGCCGCCGCCCGCACCGGGACGGGGATGACCGCCGTGCTCGGCGGGGACCGCGACGAGGTCCTCGCGGCCCTGGCCGCCGCGGGCCTGACCCCGGCCAACGACAACGGCTCCGGGCAGATCGTGGCCGCCGGGACCACGGAGCAGCTCGCGGCCCTCGCCGAGAACCCGCCCGCGCGGGCCCGGCTCCGGCCCCTGGCCGTCGCGGGCGCCTTCCACACCGAGCACATGGCCCCGGCGGTGGAGAGGGTCCGCGCGAAGGCCGCGGCGCTGTCCCCGTCCGACCCCACGGTCCGCCTCCTGTCCAACGCCGACGGCGCCGTCGTGGACAGCGGCGCGGAGTACCTCGAACGCCTCGTCTCGCAGATCTCCTCGCCGGTGCGCTGGGACTCCTGCACCCGGACCCTGGCCGACCTCGGGGTGACCGCCCTGATCGAGCTCACCCCCGCGGGCACGCTGACCGGTCTGGCCAAGCGCGCGCTGCGCGGCGTGGAGCTCCTCGCGGTGAAGACCCCCGACGACCTCGACCGCGCCGGTGCCCTCATCAAGGAGCACGCGGGGGTCCTCTCCCCCGCGGGCACCGACCAGGAAGGCTAACCATGTTCAGCTCCCCGAAGTCCCCCGGAGGCGCGTCCGTCGTCGCCCTCGGCGAGTACCAGCCGTCCCAGGTCCTCACCAACGCCGACCTCGAGTCCCGCGTCGACACGACCGACGAGTGGATCCGGAGCCGCGTGGGCATCAGGGAGCGGCGCATCGCCGGTCCCGAGGACACCGTGGCGAGCATGGCCGTGGCGGCCGGCGGCAAGGCCCTCGCCGCCAGCGGGCTCTCCCCCGAGGACATCGACCTCGTCATCGTGGCGACCTGCACCGTGCAGGACCAGATCCCCAACACCGCGGCCACCGTCGCCGCGAAGCTGGGCATCACCGCCCCGGGCGCCTTCGACCTCAACGCGGCCTGCGCGGGCTTCTGCTACGCGCTGGGCGTCGCCGCGGACATGGTCCGCGGCGGCAGCTCGCGCAACGTCCTGGTGATCGGCTCCGAGAAGCTCAGCGACTGGGTCGACTGGGAGGACCGCTCCACCTGTGTGATCTTCGCCGACGGCGCGGGCGCGGCGATCGTCTCGGCGTCCGAGGAGCAGGGCGTGGGACCCGTGGTCTGGGGCTCCTCCGGCGAGCGCGCCGACAAGATCCACCTGCGCGACGGCAAGTACCTCTACCAGGAGGGCCAGGCGGTCTTCCGCTGGACGACCACCGAGCTGTACCAGGTCGCCCTGGAGGCCCTGGAACGGGCCGGTGTGGAGCCCTCGGAGCTGACCGCGTTCGTCCCGCACCAGGCCAACCTGAGGATCGTGGAGTCCATCGCCAAGAAGCTGGGCGCTCCCCAGGCACTCGTGGCGCGCGATATCGTCACCGCTGGCAACACCTCCTCCGCGTCCATCCCTCTCGCGCTCTCGCGCATGATCGGGCGCGGGGAGCTGCCGTCGGGGAGCGTCGTCCTCACCCTGGGCTTCGGCGCGGGGCTGGTGTACGCCGCACAGGTGATCCGCATCCCCTGAGCACCGCCCGAGCCCGCGGCACCACCGCGCGATCCGGGTTCGCAGAACCCCGGCACGTGCGGTGTCCATGAACCGACACCGATACACCAACCAAGGAGACAACGACATGGCGGAGTACAGCGAGCAGGAGATCCTGACCGGCCTCGGCGAGATCGTCGAGGAGATCGTCGGCACCGAGCCCGCCGAGGTCACCCCGGAGAAGAGCTTCGTGGACGACCTCGACATCGACTCGCTGTCCATGGTGGAGATCGCCATCGCCGCCCAGGACAAGTTCGGCGTGGAGATCCCGGACGACCAGCTCAAGGACCTCAAGACGGTCCAGGACGTCATCACCTTCATCCAGAAGTAGCGTGCTCGGGGCGCCGGGTCCCACCCCTGACCCCGGCGCCCCCACAGGCCACCACCCGTGGTTCCTCCCCCAGGTACATCCGCCAACGCCTCCCGGCCCCGCAGCCGGGAAAGTCCCACGAGAAGGGCGAACGGATCATGTCAAAGACCGATGTCGTCGTCACCGGCCTCGGCGCCACCACCCCCCTCGGGGGTGACGTCGCGACCACATGGTCCGCGCTCCTCGACGGCCGCTCCGGAATCTCCACCCTTCCCGAGGAGTGGCACGAGAAGCTCCCGGTGCACTTCGCCGGGCAGATCGCGCAGGAGCCCTCCGAGAAGCTCCCCAGGCCGCGCATGCGGCGCCTGGACCGCACCCAGCAGTTCGCGCTGATCGCCGCGAAGGAGGCCTGGGAGGACGCCGGGTCGCCCGAGGTCGACCCGATCCGTCTCGGCGTCGTCGTCTCCAGCGGCATCGGCGGCATCCTCACCATCCTCGAGCAGTACGACATCTTCCGTGAGAAGGGCTGGAAGCGGGTCTCCCCGTTCACCGTGCCCATGCTCATGCCCAACAGCCCCGCCGCCGCGATCAGCCTGGAGTACACCGCGCGGGCCGGCTCGCACGTGCCGGTGAGCGCCTGCGCCTCCAGCGCCGAGGCCATCGCCAACGGTGTGGACATGATCCGCTCCGGCCGCGCCGACATCGTCATCGCCGGCGGCACCGAGGCCGCGATCCACCCGCTGAACATCGCCTCGTTCGCGTCCATGCGGGCCCTGTCCACGCGCAACGACGACCCCCAGACGGCCTCCCGCCCCTGGGACAAGAACCGCGACGGCTTCGTCATGGGCGAGGGCGCGGGCATCCTGGTGCTGGAGTCCGCCGAGCACGCCGCCCGCCGGGGCGCCCGCGTCTACGCGCACGCCTCCGGCGTCGGCTACACCAACGACGCCTACGACATCGTCCAGCCCGACCCGGAGGGCGCCGGCCAGGCCCGCGCCATCACCCAGGCCCTGGACGACGCCGGCCTCGTGCCCGACGACGTCGTGCACGTCAACGCCCACGCCACGTCCACCCCCGCCGGAGACGTCGGCGAGACGCGCGCGATCCGCTCGGCCCTGGGCGACTCCGCCGCCGACCGGGTCTCGGTGACCTCCACCAAGTCCATGACCGGCCACCTGCTGGGCGGCGCGGGCGCGGTGGAGTCGATCGCGACCATCCTCGCGCTGCACGACGGCCGCATCCCGCCGACCATCAACATCGAGGAACTCGACCCGGACGTGGTCGTGGACATCGTCCGCGACAAGCCCCGGGACATGCCCGGCGGCGACGTCGCGGCCGTCAACGAGTCCTTCGGGTTCGGCGGCCACAACATCGCCCTGGTGTTCCGCCGCGCCTGACCCCCGCGCACGACCCGGGCGGGGGGGGGGGGGCCCCCCCCCCCCGCCCCCCGGCGGGGGGGGGGGCGGGGGCCCCCCCCCCCCCGGCCGCCCCCCCCCCAGAGCGCGGGGGTGCGGGCCCCCCCCCCCCCCGGGTGGGGGCCCCCCGCGCCCCCCCCCCCCCCCCCCCCCCCGGGCCCCCGCCCCCCCGGGGGGCCCCGGCCGAGCGCTGTCCGGGGCACGTCGTCCCCCTCCGGTCCGGAGCCCCGGACCAGGTCAGGGGCTTGTCGCGGCCACGGTCGGTCGCGCCTCGGCGACCGTGCGCGCGCCGCGCCGAACAGGTCGTGAAGCTGAGCTGAACAGCCGCGAACAGGTCTTCATGTGCGCCCCGATCGGGGTCACCATGAGTATGTGTCTGCCCTGCATCCCCACCACACGCCGGAGGCGCACCCGTCGGGACCAGGTGCGGGCCCCCGGCGATCCCGAGGCGTCGACGGTCCCCCCGCCGCGCCCCGCCCGTCCCGCTCCCCCGGCTACCGGCCCGTCGTGGACCTGGACTCGGGCGCGGTCGTCGCGGTGGAGGTCGTCGCCGCGCCGCCCGCACCGCACCCCGCCGTCCCCGGGGGCCCTCCGCACGCGGAGATGGGCGTCCACGAGGGGGCGGCCGTGGCCGACTGGGTGCTGGGCCTGGTCGCGGAGGCGGCCGGGACCGAGAGCCTGCTGCCGCTCGTCCTCCCCCTGCCCGCGAGGATCCTGACCGCCGGGGAGGGGTTCGTGGCGCTGGTGGAGAGCCGGATGCGGCGCGCGGGCCGGCGCCCGCGGGACATCACCTTCCTGCTCGGCACGGACCTGGCCGACCTGCCGCGGTCGGTGGTCTCCCCGGGGGTGTCGCGCCTGAGGGCGGCGGGGTTCCGGTGCGGCTTCGGCACGTCGATGGTGCGGCCCGACCTCGTGGTCGAGGCCGCCCCCTTCCTCATGCGGATCGACCCGGAGGTCGTCTCGGGGGTGGCGACCGACCAGAGGCACGCGACGGTCGTCGAGGGGCTCGCACGGATCGGCCGGGGCAGCGGCGTGTACGCGATGGCCTCGGGCGTGGGGACGGCCGAGGACGTGCTGCGGCTGCGCGCGTGCGGGATACGGGTGGGGACGGGTGAGTTCTTCGCCGACCGGACGTGGCGGCCCGGGGAGCGCGTGACCCCCGTGCCCGAGCCGGCGGCGTCCCAGGGGCGGGAGGAGGACGCGGGGCCGCGGGTCACCGAGTTCATGGTCCCCCCGGTGGGCTTCGACTCCGACACCACCACCGAGCAGGTGCTGGAGGCGTTCACGGGCGACCCGGCGCTGAACAGCGTCATCCTCATCGACCACCGGGAGCGGCCCGTCGGGGTGATCGACCGGACCCGGTTCCTGCTGTCGGTGACGGGCCGGTACGGGCACGCGCTGCACGCCAAGCGCCCGGCCCTGCGGCTGGCGGAGTCGCCGCGCACGATCCCCGCGTGGATGACCGCGCTGGCGGCGCTGCGCGTGGCGGGCCAGGACACCGAGCGGGTCTACGACGACCTGGTCGCGACCAACTCCTACGGGCAGTGCCTGGGCGTGGTGCACATCAGCGACCTCATCCAGTCCCTCTCGCGGAGCTGACGCGGGGCCCTCCCCCGCCGCGGTCCCGGGCCCGCGGCGCGCCCGGGCGCCGGCCCCGGGGAACGGCGGGCCCGCACCGTCCGGGTGCGGGGCCCGCCGGGGCCGTGCCACGGCTCAGTCCACGGGGTCCGGGCCCTTGGTTCCCGAGGGGCTGCTGGTGGGGGCGGCGCCCTCGCCCGCGGCGTACGCGTCGTAGTCCGACTCCAGGATCCCGCCCTCCTCCATCTCCCTGGCGATCCGGGCTCGGGTGGCCTCGTCGTGCAGGTACTCCAGCTCCGGACGCTTGGGCAGACGGCCGTCCCCGGAGGAGCGGCCCATGAGGCGGCGCCGCAGCCACGGCACCCCGTACTGGCGGGCCCAGCGGCGGTTCTCGCGGCGGCGCAGGATGCGGGGCAGCTGCTGGGGCGGCGTGCTCCACGGGTCGGTCCACGACTCGCGCGGCCCCATGGGGAAGCCGAGGAGGTCGGCGATGCGGGCGGCGACGATCTGGTGGCCGGCCCCGTTGAGGTGCAGGCGGTCGTCGCTCCACGCGCGGGAGTCGGTGAGGGCGTTGAGCGCCCACAGGTCGACGATCTCGGTGCCGGTGCGCTCGGCGACGGCACGCATGTGCATGCTGAAGACCGCGATGCGCCCGCGGTAGTAGCGCAGGACGGGGATCCAGCCGGTGTCGTGCCCCGACAGGATCACCACGCGGATCCCGGCGTCGCGCAGGCGGCGGATGCCCCACTCGAAGTGCTCGGCCAGCTGGTCGAGGTCGCCGCCGGGGCGCAGGACGTCGTTGCCGCCCGCGAGGACGGTCACCAGGTCGGGCTTCCACTCCAGCGTCTGGTCGAGCTGCTCGCCGAAGATGTGGCGCATACGACGGCCCCGCACACCCAGGTTGGCGTACCGGAAGTCCGGGGAGATCGCGCCGAGGTGCTCCGCGAGACGGTCCGCGAATCCGCGGTACTCGCCGTTGGGGCCGCTGTCGTCTTCCATCCCCTCGGTGATGCTGTCGCCGATCGCCACGAACGACCGGATGACGTCCGGTCTGCTCGCGCGAGCGGCCGCTGGGGGATTCGTCTCAAGGTCTGTCACGTCAACCAATCATCCGGCTCGACCGTCCCACGCCTACGAAGCGCCGAGGGTGCGCGGGAACGGAATCCTGGTACGGGCCGCGGTGTACCGCCGACCCGGGTCCGAACACCGTCGACCCCTGGTCGGCCGCGGAGCGCGGCCACCCGGCCGAAGGTCGTTCGGGCGAGGACAGTGCCCGACCAGCATACCCACGACCGGCGTCGGAACGCCTGACCCTGGGGACCTCCGGCCTGCTCCGGGTCGTCCCCTCTCCCCGGGCGGCCGCGCGCCCCTGTTTCGCGGAGGGGGCGCGCGTATGACGGCACAGTGAATAACAACGACTGCTCGGTTCGATATGAGCCGCATGCCCCATATGAGCTAGCTCACACGGTAGCGAGTCCCGCCGTCGCCGATCCCCCTTGTCACGGTCGTCACACGGCGCGGTCACGGCGGGGTCGCCACAGACCGGGCCGACCTGGGGGTACCCATGCGGCTCCGGGGCACGTACGATCTCGGGGAAGTGCTCACGGCACCCCTGTCCCCCGGCTCGCCGTGCCCACCCGAGAGGCGCCGGACCGGTTCGCGGTCCGGCCCCCGTCCGGGTGAAGGGCGCGTACTGTGGTGCATCGAACCGAAGGCCCGTGCGGTTCCTCCCCAATTCACGTGCAGACACCAGGAGGTCGAGGTCCCCAGCGGATGAACGCCGTCTCTCCGATCTGCCTCGTCGACCTCGCTCCCGCCCTGCGGTGGTCGCGGTCGCCGGACGTGGCACCCCTTCTCCACCATGACCGGCTGATCGACGGCTGGTGGCACTCGCTCCCGGTCGCGCGCGTCCTGGACATCGCGGGCCCCCCGTGGCTGGCCCACGGCATCGCGCGCCTGGCGGTCGAGCAGTGGGGGCACGTGCCCCTCTCCGAGTTCCTGCCGAGCCTGCGGACCCAGCAGGTGAGCTGCGCGGACCTGTCCGAGCCGGTACGCGGCGCCGTCACCGCCGCCGCGGGCGACTGGGAACGCCTCATCTCCACCCCGCCCCAGGAGATCGGCGAGTGGCCGCTCTCCGGATGCGGGGTCCTCGACGTCGTGAGCACCGTCGCCTGGCGGGCGCTCCAGCCCTGCTGCGAGCTGCCCGGCGGCCCGACCCCCTCACCCGCCCTGATGCTGGAGGCCGTGCGCACCATCGCGCACTGGATCCCCGACACGGTGCCGGACCACGTGCGCAGCGCCCTGGAGTACCTGAGCGCGGCCACGGGCGCCGACGGCGCGGCCGACGTGTCGGAGGCCGCCGGCCACGGCTCGACGCCGCCGCAGACACCCGCCACCCGCGCCATCCGGACCCTGCGCGCCCTGCGGGCCCAGCGCGAGGAGCGCGAGGGGGCCGACGCGCCCTTCCCCGAGGAGGCGCCCGTCAACGGGCACGGCGGCGCCGCGCCCAGCGGCATGGTGAGCTCCGCCGCGATGCTCCCCGGCGCCGCGCAGGGCGCCGAGGCCGCCGGCGCCGGGCGCGCGGGGGTCCCGGGCGACCTGCGCTCCCAGTTCCGCAGTTCGCTGGTGGGGCCCGGCCGCACGTTGCGCCGGCCCAGCTTCGGCCCGCCCAAGGCCATGCGGCCCGACCACGTCGAGGAGCGCCCCCCGGCCCCGGCCCTGGGCCAGCACCCCCTGGTGGACCTGGTCGAGGAGATGTTCCGCTCCTGGCCGGACCTGGAGCGGACGGTCGCCGCCGAGCGCCTCTTCGCCACCGACCCCATCAGCATCCGCGTGCTGTCCGAGCAGATCGCGGTGGACGTCACCGAGATCCGCGGCGCCCAGCGCAAGGTCGAGGAGCGCCTGCTGCGCTGGCTCAACTCGCCCGAGGGCGCGGCGGTCACCAAGCACATGCGCGAGCTGTCCGACCAGCTGGGGTCCGCGACCACCATCGACCGGCTGATCAACGCGCACCCCGACCACCCGGTGGACGTGCCCACCCTCAACACGCCCCTGTGGCGGGTCATCATCACCCTGTTCACCGACCGCCGCATGCACAACGGCTGGCTCATCGCCGACGACCCCAACCGCCTGCGCTGGCAGACCCGCGAACTCCTGGGCGACGCCCCCGACATGACCGAGGCCGGCCTGCGGCTCGGCCGTATCGGCATCCGCCAGCAGGAGCTCCGCGCCTGGCTGCTGAGCACCCCCGGGGTGAGCCTGAGGGACGGGCACGTGTTCGTCGACGCCTCGGTCCCGATGGAGGCTCCCACCAGCCATCCGGGGCACATCGCCCCGGAGGACTCGGGCGCCACCACCGAGAACGGGCTGCCGATCCGGCGACGCGTCGACGGGCCCGCGGCCCCGGCGCAGCCCGAGCCCGTCGCCGCCCTTCCGGAGCACGGGCAGAGGGCCGCCCACGACCAGGCGGGCGCGGTGTTCGTCCCCCCCGGCCTCGAACCCCACCGACCCGTGCTCCTCGGACACCCGCACGGGGGCCCGGCCCCCGCCCTCCAGCCGGTCCTCGCCTCGCACGCCCCCGCGGCGCGCCCCGGCGCGAGCGACCCGGCGATGGCCGCCCGGTGCTTCCGCGCCCCGGACGGGCGCTGGTGGCACCGCATCGACATCACCGCCGACCACCTCAACGGCGCCCCCGTGGCCGTCCCCAACGGCTACGCCACGCACCTGGGGCTCCAGCCGGGCCGCCTGCTGTGCCTGACCGCGCCCGGCGCGGACCTGCTGGTCCTCGTCTGGAGGGACCAGCCCGCGTTCGACTCGCTGCGGCCGCTGCTGCGCCGCCAGGCCGCCCAGCCCGGCGACCGCATGTTCATCACCGTGGCCGGCGACCGCCTGGACGCGCGCAAGCTGCCCGCCACGGACCTGAGCGGGTACACGCCCGCGGCCCGGGCCCTGCACCTGAGCGGGTACACGGCGCCCGCCTCCACCGATGAGGCCCTCAAGATCCTGTCGCGCCGCATCACCGACCACGACGACGACGCGCTCGCCGACCCGCAGTCCCTCATCGACCTGCTGAACCTGCGCGGTGACAACGACATCGCCGGGGAGCTGCGCTCGGGACTGTTCGCCGCGCACTGACCCCTGCCGGGGGCGCACGCCGCCCCCTTCGGCCCTCGCCGCCCCGGGACCTCCGTCCCGGGGCGGCTCCCGTCGTGCGCCCGTTCTCCCCGCCCCGTGAAAAAGCGCGCCCGGGGGGGTGTCCCACCAGGGGTCAGACCATATAGGTTAGCCTCACCTAAGTATGAATCGAGGTGGTTCCCCTGTCCACGTACCAGCACCTGGCTCCCCCGCCCGCCGAACGCGCGCGGTCGGTCCTGGGCCGTCCCAACCCCGTGACCGTGACGACCCGGGACCACACCGTCCACCTCGACGAACCCGCCTGTCACATCCACCCCAACGGTTCGGTGAGCCTGCTGGTCCCCGACCGCCACCTCCTCCTGGAGAGGGTCGGCCGCCACACCACCGCCGCCACGGTCGAGTTCACCGACACGGCCCCGGTGCCCCTGCGCGACCGCACACGCTCCCTCCTGTGGATCAGCGGCACCCTCACCCGGCTGGACCACCCGACGGCCCGCCTGCGCGCCCTCCGCGTCCTGCGCGACGATCCCGACGAACGGCTGCTCGACATCGGCCACGGACGGACGATGGTGGCCCTGGAGCCCTACCTGGTGGTCCACTCCGACACCGAGGGCTGCCACCTCCTGCGCACGGACGAGTTCGTCCGCGCGCGCGGCGGCCCCTTCGGACGCCGGGAGGGCGAGTGGCTGCGCCACCTGGAGGAGGACCACCCCGACCTCCTGCACGCGATGGCCGTGCGCTCCCCCGAGCCGCTGCCGCCCGGGCGACCGCGGCCGCTGGGCGTGGACCGGTACGGGATCACGCTCCGCTTCGAGGGGCCCGAGGGCGACATCGACGCCCGGCTCCCCTTCAGCAAACCCGCGGACACCCCCCACGACGTCGCGGCCGAGGTCCACGGCATGGCGGGCCTCCCCCACCGCTGCGGGCCCTGAGGGGCGGCCGCACCGCCTCCACGGCCCCGGGGGAAGCGGACGCGGCCCCAGCGTGACCCGTGGTCCCGCGAGAGGTCCCCGGCCCCCACACGCGAACGCGGCGGGCCGGGACCCGTGGTCCCGGCCCGCCGCGCTGTCGGTCGTCGCGCCTCAGACGTTGAAGCCCAGCATGCGCAGCTGGTCCCGCCCGTCGTCGGTGATCTTGTCCGGACCCCACGGCGGCATCCAGACCCAGTTGATCCTGACCTCGCGCTCGAACTCGTCGAGGGCGCTGTTGGCCTGGTCCTCGATCACGTCCGTCAGGGGGCACGCCGCGCTGGTCAGCGTCATGTCCAGGGTGATGACCTGGTCGTCGGCGTTCACCCCGTACAGCAGGCCCAGGTCGACGACGTTCACGCCCAGCTCGGGGTCGATCACGTCCTTGAGCGCCTCGCCGATCTCCTCGGCCAGCGCCTCCGCCTCCGGGGAGAGGGGCGCGGTTCCGGGGGCCTCGGACGCCTCCGCGGCCTCGGCCGCCGTCGTCGTCTCGTTCTCGCTCATCAGACGCCTTCCTTCTCCAAGGACTGCGACACCGCGTCCTTCCATGCCATCCAGCCCAGCAGCGCGCACTTGACGCGCGCGGGGTACTTGGACACCCCGGCGAACGCCACGGCGTCCTCCAGGACGTCCTCGTCGGGCTCACCCTTGCCCCGGGACTGCATCAGCTCCGTGAAGGCCTCCAGGGTGGTCATGCCCTCGGCGACCGTCCGCCCGATCAGCAGGTCGGTCAGCACCGAGGTGCTGGCCTGGCTGATCGAACAGCCCATCCCCTCGTAGGAGACGTCGCTGACGACGGCCTTCTCGTCGAGCCCGGCCGTGCCCTCGGCCGGGGTCAGCGCCACGCGGAGCGTCACCTCGTCCCCACAGGTGGGGTTGATGTGGTGGGCCTCCGCGTCGTGCGGATCCCGCAGCCCCTTGTGGTGCGGGTTCCGGTAGTGGTCCAGGATGATCTCCTGGTACATCGCGTCCAACTGCATGGTCAGGCTGTTCCTCGCTCTAGGGCCGGGTTCCGAAGAACTTCTGCGCGGCCCTGATGGCCTCCACCAGCGCGTCCACGTCCTCCAGCGTGTTGTAGAGGTAGAAGGACGCGCGCGTGCTCGCGGTGATGCCCAGCTTGCGGTGCAGCGGCCACGCGCAGTGGTGGCCCACCCGGACCTCCACGCCCCGGTCGTCGAGCACCTGGCCCAGGTCGTGCGGGTGGATGTCGTCCACGACGAACGACACCGCGCCGCCGCGGTCCACCGCCTCGGTGGGACCGACGATGCGCACGCCCTCCAGGGCCCCCACCCGCTCGAGCGCGTACCCGGTGAGCGCGTGCTCGTGCTCGGCGACCCGCTCCATGCCCACCTTCGACAGGTAGTCGCAGGCCGCGGCCAGGGCGACGGCCTGGGGGGCCATCGGCACCCCGGCCTCGAACCGCTGCGGCGGTTCCGCCCACGTGGAGTACTCCATGTGGACGACGCCGATCATCGAGCCGCCGGAGATGAACGGCGGCATCGCCTCCAGCAGCTCCCGGCGCCCCCACAGGACGCCGATGCCGTTGGGGCCGAGCATCTTGTGCCCGGAGAACGCCAGGAAGTCGACGCCCAGCTCGGTGACGTCCACCGGCATGTGCGGGACCGACTGGCAGGCGTCCAGGACCGTCAGCGCTCCGACCTCGCGGGCACGGGCGACCAGGGGGGCCACCGGGTTGACGGTGCCCAGCACGTTGGACTGGTGCGTGAACGCGACCACGCGGGTGCGCTCGTTGACCAGTTCGTCGAGGCCGGACAGGTCGAGGCGGCCGTCCCCGGTCACCGGGAACCAGCGCAGCGTCGCCCCGGTGCGCTGGCAGAGCTGCTGCCAGGGCACCAGGTTGGCGTGGTGCTCCATCTCGGTGACGACGACCTCGTCGCCGGGGCCCACCCGGAGGCTGCGCAGCCCCTCGTCGGCGGTGGCGGCGTTGCCCATGGCGTACGCCACCAGGTTGATCGCCTCGGTGGCGTTCTTGGTGAACACCACCTCGCCGACGTCGCCGCCGATGAACCGGGCGATGGTCTCCCGGGCCGACTCGTAGGCGTCGGTCGCCTCCTCCGCGAGCTGGTGCGCACCACGGTGCACCGCCGCGTTGTGGCGTTCGTAGAACTCACGTTCGGCGTCGAGCACCTGGCGGGGCTTCTGCGAGGTGGCCCCGGAGTCGAGGTACACCAGCGGGCGCCCGTCGCGGACGGTCCGGGAGAGGATCGGGAAGTCCTCCCGGAGCGCCGCGACGTCAAGCCGGCCCGCGCCGGCCCGACCGAACTCGCGGACTGTCGTCATGGGTTACGCGCCCACCTTCACGAAGCGCTCGTAGCCCTCGGACTCCAGGACGTCGGCCAGCTCCGGACCGCCGGACTCGGCGATGCGGCCCTGGGCGAAGACGTGGACGAAGTCGGGCTTCACGTAGTTGAGGATCCGGGTGTAGTGCGTGATGAGCATGACGCCCATCTCACCGCCGGCCTTGGCGCGGTTGACGCCCTCGGAGACCACCTTGAGCGCGTCGACGTCCAGGCCGGAGTCGGTCTCGTCCAGGATCGCGACCTTGGGCTTGAGGAGCTCCAGCTGGAGGATCTCGTGGCGCTTCTTCTCACCGCCGGAGAAGCCCTCGTTGACGCCGCGGGCGGCGAAGGCCGAGTCGATGGACAGGTCCTTCATCGCGCCCTGGAGCTCCTTGGAGAACTGCCGGAGCTTGGGGGCCTCGCCGCGCACCGCCGTGACGGAGCTGCGCAGGAAGTTGGACATGGACACGCCGGGGACCTCGACCGGGTACTGCATGGCCAGGAAGACGCCGGCGCGGGCGCGCTCGTCCACGCTCATGTCGAGGATGTTCTCCCCGTCGATGAGCACCTCGCCCTCGGTGATCTCGTAGCGCGGGTGGCCGGCGATCGCGTAGGCCAGGGTGGACTTGCCGGAGCCGTTCGGCCCCATGATGGCGTGGGTCTCACCGGAGTTGATGGTGAGGTCGACGCCCTTGAGGATCTCCTGCCTCTCGTCCTCACCGATGAGGACGTCGGCGCGCAGACCGCGGATTTCGAACTTCGTCATGTCAAAGCCTCAGGAATTCTTCTCGTCCAACGACACGAGCACGTCGTCGCCGTCGATCTTCACGTCGTAGGTGGGAACCGGCTGGGTCGCGGGCGGGTTGATCGGCGCCCCCGAACGCAGGTCGAAGCAGGAGCCGTGGAGCCAGCACTCGATGGTGCCGTCCTCGACCTCGCCCTCCGACAGGCGGACCTCGGCGTGCGAGCACACGTCCCGCACGGCGAACACCTCGCCCTCGGAGCGGACCAGCGCGATGGGCGTCTCGTCGTCGGTCTCGATGCCGAGGACCCCCTCCTCGGGGATCTCGGCGAGCTCGGCGACCTTCACCCAGCGACCGCCCTCACTCATGCTCGGCCAGCTTGCGCTCGACCTTGGCCATGATGCCCTCGCGCAGCTCATCGACCGGGATGCGGTTGATCAGCTCGAGGAAGTAGCCGCGGATGACCAGGCGGCGGGCCTCGTCCTCCGGGATACCGCGCGAGCGGAGGTAGAACAGGTGGATGTCGTCGAGGCGGCCGCTGGCGGCGGCGTGCCCGGCGCCCTCCACCTCGCCGGTGAAGATCTCCAGGTTGGGCACCGAGTCGACGCGGGTCTCGTCGGTGAGCTGGAGGTTGCGGTTGTGCTCGTACGAGTCGGTGCCGGTGGTGCCCTCGCCGATGATCACGTCGCCGATCCACACGGCGTGCGCGCCCTTGCCGCTCAGCGCACCCTTGTACTCCACCCGGGAGCGGGTGTTGGACATGTTGTGGTCGATGAGTGAGCGGTGCTCGTGGTGCTGGCCGTCGCCGGTGAAGTAGAGGCCGTGGAGCTCGGCGTTGGCGCCGCGCCCCTTGTAGGCCACCTTCGGGGAGAGCCGGACCACGTCGCCGCCGAGGGTGACCACGATCGACTTGAACGTGGCGTCCTTGGCGACCTGGGCGTTGTGCTGGGACACGTCGACGGCGTCGCGGTCCCAGTCCTGCACGCTGATCAGGGTCAGGCGCGCGCCCTCGGCGACGTGGATGTCCACGCTGCCCGCACGGACGCCCGTACCGGTCTGGTTGAGGACGACGATCGCCTCGGCCAGCGGCTCGACGTCGATGACGTACTGGTCGAAGCGGGTGCCGCCCTGGGCCTCCCGGGAGATGACGACCGGCCGCTCCAGGGCCTTGCCCCGGGTGACCGTGACGACCGTGGCCTCCTCGAAGGAGGTGTAGGCCTGGGCGGTCACACGGTCGGCGGGGAAGCCCGCGGTGCCGAGCCGGGCGTCGCCGCGGCCGACCGTCTCGACGGTGACGCCCTCGGGGGCGTCGATGTCGAGCTTGTCGGCGCCGTCGGCGACGGCGGTGCCGTCGTGCAGGCCCTTGAGGCGGCGGACCGGCGTGAAGCGCCACTCCTCCTCGCGGCCGTTGGGGACGGGGAAGTCGTTCACGTCGAAGGACCCGTGGGTCGCCAACTTGGAGAACGGGATGTCCCCGAGGCCGTGGCTGTGGGCCTTGGGTTCGATGCTGGGGCCGGTCAACTTAACCAACCGCTCCTTCCATCTGAAGCTCGATCAGCCGGTTCAGTTCCAGCGCGTACTCCATGGGCAGCTCGCGCGCGATGGGCTCGACGAACCCGCGCACGATCATGGCCATGGCCTCGTCCTCGTTCATGCCCCGGCTCATCAGGTAGAAGAGCTGGTCCTCGCTGACCTTGGAGACGGTCGCCTCGTGCGCGAGCTCGGCGTCGTCCTCGCGCAGGTCGTTGTAGGGGTAGGTGTCCGAGCGGCTGACGGTGTCGATCAGCAGCGCGTCGCACTTGACGGAGGACTTGGCGTTGTGCGCGCCCTCCTGCACCTGCACCAGGCCCCGGTAGGAGGCGCGGCCCCCGCCGCGTGCCACCGACTTCGAGACGATGGTGGACGAGGTGTTGGGGGCGCAGTGCACCATCTTGGAACCGGTGTCCTGGTGCTGGCCCTCGCCCGCGAAGGCGATGGACAGGGTCTCGCCCTTGGCGTGCTCGCCCATGAGGTACACGGCCGGGTACTTCATGGTCACCTGGGAGCCGATGTTGCCGTCGATCCACTCCATGGTCGCGCCCTCTTCGGCGATGGCGCGCTTGGTGACCAGGTTGAAGACGTTGTTCGACCAGTTCTGGATGGTCGTGTACCGGCAGCGGGCGTTCTTCTTGACGATGATCTCGACGACCGCGGAGTGCAGCGAGTCCGACTTGTAGATCGGCGCGGTGCAGCCCTCGACGTAGTGGACGTAGGCGCCCTCGTCGACGATGATCAGCGTCCGCTCGAACTGGCCCATGTTCTCGGTGTTGATCCGGAAGTAGGCCTGGAGCGGGATCTCGACGTGCACGTTCTTGGGCACGTAGATGAAGGACCCGCCGCTCCACACCGCGGTGTTGAGCGCGGCGAACTTGTTGTCGCCGGGCGGGATCACCGTGCCGAAGTACTCCTCGAAGATCTCCGGGTGCTCCTTGAGGGCGGTGTCGGTGTCGAGGAAGATGACACCCTGCTCCTCCAGGTCCTCGCGGATCTGGTGGTAGACGACCTCGGACTCGTACTGCGCGGCGACACCGGCGACCAGGCGCTGCTTCTCCGCCTCGGGGATGCCGAGCCGGTCGTAGGTGTTCTTGATGTCCTCGGGCAGGTCCTCCCAGGAGGTGGCCTGCTTCTCCGTGGACCGCACGAAGTACTTGATGTTGTCGAAGTCGATCTTGGACAGGTCCGCGCCCCAGTTGGGCATGGGCTTCTTGTCGAAGAGCTTGAGGGACTTGAGCCGGAGCTTGGTCATCCACTCCGACTCGTCCTTCTTCGAGGAGATGTCGCGGACGACCTCCTCGTTCAGGCCACGGCGGGCGGTTGCACCGGCCGTGTCGGAGTCGGCCCAGCCGAACTCATAGTTTCCGATCCCTTCGAGCTCGGGATGCGCGATAGACGTCATGCGCGGACTCCTCCAGGACTCAGGCGTCCTTGTGGTGAACTGAGCCGCCCGCCCCCTGGCGGATGGCCTCTGACGCGGGGGTTTGGCTGTCCCCGCCCGCCACGTCGCCCCGAGGGGTGACGTGCGTGGTGCACACACCGTCGCCGTGGGCGATGGTGGCCAACCTGCGCACCGGGGTGCCCAGAAGTCGTGAGAAGGCCTCGACCTCGGCTTCGCAGAGCTGCGGGAACTCCGCGGCCACGTGGGCGACCGGGCAGTGGTGTTGGCACAGCTGGTCGCCGCCCCCGGGTGCGGGCGCCCGGCCCGCGGTGGCGGCGTAGCCGTCGTTGGAGAGTGCCTCGGCCAGCAGCCGGACGCGCTGTTCCGGGGGGACCGCGTCCAGCAGGGGCCTGTAGCGCCTCTCCAGATCGGCGACCTGACTGCGGGCGAACTCGCCGACGGCCCCGTCCCCGGCGGTCTCCGCCAGGAAGCGGAGCGCGCTGGTGGCGAGGTCGTCGTAGGCGTGGACGAAGGCGTCCCGCCCGGCCTCGGTGATGGCGAAGACCTTGGCGGGCCTGCCCCTGCGGCGCCGTCCGCCGTGGGGCCGGGCGTCGCGGGCCTCGACCATGCCCTCGCAGGTCAGGTTGTCGAGGTGGCGGCGGATCGCCGCCGGAGTGAGTCCGAGCCGCTCCCCCAGGGAGGATGCGGTGATCGGGCCCTTCTCCAGGATGAGCCGCGCGACGCGGGCGCGGGTGCCGGTCTCGGCCCCGCGTTCGGGTCCGGCCAGGGCACGGGGCACACTGGTCGCCTCGGGCACGGCTCTCCCCTCCCTGGTCGTACGCGGCTCGTGGTTTTGACAACATCAGTGTGGCCTAAATAAGTCCGTTGAGGCAAACGCCGCCTCATGCCCTTCATCACGAAGGTCAGGCTTGCCTAACAGCGGATTCATGCGCCCGAAACCCGAGGTCGTCACCGCGCGAGGGGCAGGAACGGCCCGGATTGACCACATTCCGGTACAGCATGACCAACATGTGGACAACCCGAGTTTTCGGCGGCTCCTCCCCCGAGCGGGGCGGTGAAGGGCCCCGCCCGGCCGCACGTAAACTCAGGCCCCATGGACACAGCCGCGGTCGAGGTCGTCGACCTGGTCAAGCGCTACGGCGCCACCACCGCAGTCTCCGGCCTCACGTTCAGCGCGCGGCGGGGGGCGGTGACGGCCCTGCTCGGACCCAACGGGGCGGGCAAGACGAGCACCATCGAGATCTGCGAGGGCTTCCGCCGCGCCGACGGCGGACGGGTCCGGGTCCTGGGCCTGGACCCCGTGGCCGACGCCACCGCCCTCAAGCCCCGCGTCGGGGTGATGCCCCAGTCCGGCGGGGTCCCCACCGGCGCCCGCGCGGCGGAGTGGCTGAACCTGATGGCCTCCTTCCACGCCAGCCCGATCGCCCCCGGGGTCCTCATGGAGCGGCTGGGCCTGAACTCGGTGGCCGCCACCCCCTTCCGCCGCCTGTCCGGCGGACAGCAGCAGCGCCTCTCCCTGGCCTGCGCCCTGGTCGGACGGCCCGAGCTGGTGTTCCTGGACGAGCCGACGGCGGGCCTGGACCCGCAGGCGCGCATGGCCACCTGGGACCTGGTGTCGGCCCTGCGCGAGGCGGGCGTGGCGGTCATCCTGAGCACCCACCACATGGAGGAGGCCGAACGGCTGGCCGACCACGTGGTCATCATCGACCGCGGCGCCGTGGTCGCCGAGGGCGCGCCGGCCGCGCTCACCGGGGGGCGCCGCGAGGTGTGCTTCTCCAGCGCGCCGGTGGACGCCTCCGCGCTCCTGGCCGCCCTGCCCGAGGGCAGCAGGGTCGCCGGCGGCGCCGCCGCGGACGGCCGCCACGAGTACGTGGTCACCACCGACGACGCCGCCGCGCTCGGTCCGGAGTTCCTGGCCACGGTCACCGCATGGTGCGCGTCGGCCGGCGTCCTCGCCGAGGACCTGCGCGTGCGACGGCGTACCCTCGAAGACGTCTTCCTCGAACTCACGGGCCGGGAACTGCGCGACCAATGACCGAGCACACCTCCAGCACCACCACGCGGGCCGCCGACGCCGCCCCGACCGCCCCCTCCCGGGACGGCGGCGCCTCGCTGTTCACCCCTGCGCCCGGGGCCGCGCCGATGTGGCGGATGATCGCCTCGCAGGCCCGCATGGAACTGCGGGTGATGCTCCGCCACGGCGAGCAGTTCCTGCTGACCATGGTCATCCCCGTCCTCCTGCTGGTGGGCTTCAGCCTCACCTCGGTCCTGGACGTGGGCCCGGGCCCGCGGGTCGACGCCCTCACGCCGGGGGTCCTGGCACTGGCGGTGATGTCGACGTCGTTCACCGGCCTGGCCATCGGCACCGGTTTCGAGCGGCGCTACGGGGTGCTGAAGCGCCTGGGGGCGACGCCGCTGTCCCGGTTCGGCCTCCTGGCCGCCAAGACGCTGGCCGTCCTGGGCGTGCAGGCCATCCAGATCGCGCTGCTGTGCACGGTGGCGCTGGCCCTGGGCTGGTCCCCCGGCCTCGACCCGGCGGGCGTGCTCTCGGCGGTCGCCCTGGTGCTGCTGGCGACCGCGGCGTTCAGCTCGCTCGGCCTGCTCATGGCCGGCACCCTGCGGGCGGAGGCGACCCTGGCCGGGGCCAACCTGGTGTACGTGCTGATGCTCGGGCTGGGCGGGGTGCTGTTCCCGACCAGCAGCTTCCCCGCGCCGCTGGAGCAGGCCGCCTCGCTCCTGCCGGTCACCGCCCTCAGCTCGGGCCTGCGGGCCGTCCTCGCGGACGGGTCCCTGCCGGGCTGGGGCGCGTTCGCGGTCCTGGCCGTGTGGGCCCTCGTCTGCGGACTGCTCGCCAGCCGCCTCTTCCGCTGGGAGTGAGGCCCGCGGGCCTCTCCGGGAGGGGCGCTCCCCGCGCCCGCGCCCGCCGCTCCTAGGATGGGGCGCATGCTCGACGTCGACGCGGTCACCGAGATCCTCCGTGAGGCGGCGGAGGCGGCGGTCCTCCCCCGCTTCCGCTCCCTGTCCGAGGGCGAGGTCACCGAGAAGGCCCCGGGCGAGCTCGTCACCGTCGCCGACCGCGAGGCCGAGGAGCTGATCGGCGCCCGCCTGCGCGGCGTCGTCGCGGCGCCGGTCGTGGGCGAGGAGGCCGCCTCGGACGACCCCGGCCTGCTCCGGGCCCTGTACGGGGAGCCCGTGGCGTGGCTGGTCGACCCGGTCGACGGAACCCGCAACTTCGTCCGGGGCGACACGCGCTTCGCGGTGATGGCCGCCCTGGTGCGCCACGGCGAGACCGTCGCGGCGTGGATCCTGCGCCCCACCGAGGACCGGGTCTACGTCGCGGAGCGCGGGTCCGGCACCTGGCGCGACGGCGTGAGGGTGCGCCGGGAGCCCGCGCCGGCCGACCCGGCCCGCCTGCACGGCTCGGCCGCGACGCGGTTCCTCGACCCCGCCGCGAGGCGGCGCGTGGACGAGGCCGCCCCCCGCTTCGCGTCCATGGGTCCGGGCTCGCACTGCGTCGGGGTGGACTACCCGCTCCTGTTCGAGGGCGGACAGGACTTCCTGCTGTTCCACAGGACCATGCCCTGGGACCACGCCCCCGGCTCCCTGATGCTGACCGAGGCCGGAGGCGTGTGCCTGCGCCCGGACGGCGGCGAGTACCGTCCGGGGGACGACGCCGTGGGCCTGCTGTGCGCCTCCGACGGCGAGTGCTGGAAGACCGCCCGGTCGCTCCTCCTCGGCTGAGCCCGGGCCGGGGCCTTCCGGGGGCCTCGGACCGGGTTCCCGCGCACCGGCCCACGACCGGGGGCCTCCGCACGTGCGGGAGCGGCCCGTCTCCGGGAACCCGCGTCCGGCCACGCTGCACGGGCGCGCGCGTTCGCGAGCGGGGCCCGTCCCGGCGGCGGGGGCCCGTCCCGGGTCAGCCCATGGGGAGCAGGCGCCACTGCTGGTGGGCGTGGGAGCCGTCGGGAGCCTGGACGACCGCCGTGCCGTTGTCGGGCGCACCGCCCTGCCCTTCGAGGGCGCGGCCCGTGGCCCGGTTGACCAGCCGGACGACCCCGCTGCCGACCTCGTCCAGCGACCAGTGCTGGTTGGGCGCCCCGGTGCGGGTGAGCAGCGTGGCGGCGGGCTGCGCGGGGTCGGCCGCGACCTCCAGGACCTTTCCGCTGCCGACGCCCTCGATCTCGTAGAAGCCCTGCTCGTCGAGCGGGACGAACCTCCACTGCTGGTTCTCCGCGTCGTGGCGGTCCCATAGGTGGACGGGGGCCCCGTTGTCGGTGGAGGCGCCCGCGACGTCGGCGACGCGGTCGCCGTGCACGTTCTGGAGGACGTAGGCGCGCGCGGGGTCCATCCCGGCGGGGTGGACGTACTCCTCTTCCTCCTCCTCGGGCTCCCCGGTCTCCTCCGGCGCGCCGGAGGGCTCGGCGAGGATGCCCGAGACCACGTCCATCCCCGGCTCCTCCGGTTCTCCGGCGGCGAGGAGGCCGCCCGTGTAGCCGCCGATGGCGGCGACGAGGACGAGCGCCAGCGCTCCGACGAAGACCGGCCAGGTCGGCACGTGCCGTTCCTGGGCACGGGAGGCGCTGCGGGCTCGGCGTCGGGACATGTGAGGACACTCCAGCGGGCGACGGGTGAGGGTCGTGTCGGCCACGGCCCCGCACTATTTGACACCACTTGAGGCACTTCGCGCACGTTCGCCCTCGGTCGGCCCCCGGCGGTCCTCGATAGGGTCCCGCCATGGAAGCCATCGGAGTCCCCTGGTTCATCGCGGTCCGGTACCTCGGACCGCCGCTCATGCTGCTCGTGGCGGGCGGCGCACTGCTGGTGTGGCGCCCGCCCGCCCGCCGGGGACTGGTCTGGGCCGCCCTGGTGACGAACCTCGTGGCGGCGGCGCTGCCGTTCCTGTGGATCGGGTTGCAGATCCTCACCGACCAGGCGGAGAGGACGGTGTTCGGCCTGGTCATGACCCTGCTCCAGCCCCTGGTCGTGGTGGTGGCCTGGCTGCTGGTCCTGACCGCCGTGATCCACCGCCCGCCCGCCGTCCCGCCCGTGGTCCCGACCGCCGGGGCGGGTGCGCGACCCCGTCGGCCGCGCGTGCCCGCGGGGACCGCGGAGCCGGAGGACCGCCGGGGCGAGGGCGGACGGCCGAGCGGAGAACCGAAAACGTAGGATGAATACCCATGAGCATCCCGGCCACCCCCAAGGAACCCTTCTCCCTGCGGACCGCGGCGGAGGCGATACCGCCGGTCTGGCTGGTGATGGTCAGCATCGTCTCCGTGCAGACCGGCGCGGGCGTGGCCAAGAACCTGTTCGAGGAGCTTCCCCCGGCCGCCGTCGTGTGGCTGCGGCTGCTCACCTCGGCGGTGCTCCTGGTCCTGCTGGTCCGTCCGGCCCTCCGGGCCCGCAGCCGGACCGACTGGCTGGTGGTGGTCGGCTACGGCGTCGCCCTGGCGATGATGAACTTCCTCATCTACCAGGCGTTCGCGCGCATCCCGCTGGGGATCGCGGTGACGATCGAGTACCTCGGCCCTCTGGCCATCGCGATCCTGGGCTCACGGCGCAGGATCGACCTGCTGTGGGCCGGACTGGCCGGGCTGGGCGTGGTGGCGCTCGGCCTGGAGTCGGGCTCCATGGACCCGCTGGGCCTCCTGTTCGCGGTGCTCGCGGCGGTGGCGTGGGCGGGGTACATCCTGCTCAGCGCGGCGACGGGGCAGCGTTTCAGCGGCGCCTCCGGACTGGCGTTCGCCAGCGTGGTCGGCGTGGTGATCATGGCCCCGGCCGGGATCGCGGAGGGGGGCGCCGCCCTGCTGGACTGGCGGCTGCTGCTGTTCGGCCTGGTGGTGGGCGTGCTCTCCTCGATCGTCCCCTACACCCTGGAACTGAACGCCCTGCGCCGGATGCCGCCCCGGGTGTTCGGCGTGCTGATGAGCCTGCAGCCCGCCGCGGCCGCGGTGGTGGGGCTCGTGCTGCTGGGCGAGCTGCTCTCGCTCTGGCAGTGGTTCGCGGTGGGGTGCGTGATCGTCGCCAGCGCCGGCTCCACCCGCACGTCCGCCCGTGAGCGCGGCGGACGGACGCGCGACGACTCGCCGGCCCCGCCCCCGCCGCCGGGAGACCGCCGGCGGGGTTGAGACCCGCACGGCGGTACGACCTGGTTCACCTGTCAAGATTTTCAGTTGCCGGCCACCTCTCGTAATTATTTACGAAAACCGTGGCTTGAGCTGCTGAAACACTGACAAGGTAGTGGCCACGGCGACCCCTCGCGACCTCATCCCGGAGAACCTGGTTGACTACTCTGCGTTTCCAACCGTGATCAAACGGTTATCAGTCCTGGTGGGTCGGCCGACCTCTTCGAATATTCGCTCTCGAAAGGGAAGCAATGCGCACCGCTGCCAAGATCACCATGACCGCTCTGTTCGCCGCCGGACTCCTCGGCATGGGCACCGGGGCCGCCCTTGCAGGCGAGAAGGGTTCGCACGTCGAGGCGTACGAGGCCTGCACCAGCCAGCAGAGCTTCCTCGGTCTGATCAACCTGGACCTGAACCTGCTCAACCAGTGCATCGCGAACTACAACCGCTAATGCCTGTCTCCTGAACCGGTCCCCGGTTCGGGGGAGCGGTCCGGGGGGGCCGGGGCGCCCCCCCCCCCCCCCCCCCGGGGGGGGGGGGGCCCCCCGCCCGCCCCCCCCCCGCCCCG
>NZ_JBIWMK010000010.1:207595-313080 GCF_044766605.1 Nocardiopsis sp. NPDC101807
GGCCGGCGCGGCCCGCCCGCGTCGGCCCGCCCCCGGGCGGTGCGCCGGAGGCGGGGGGGGGGGGGGGGGGGGGCGGGCCGCCCCCCCCCCCCCCCCCCCCCCCCCCCCCCCCCCCACGGCCGTGATCGGGGCCGCCGCAGCGGCGCCCGCCGGACGGCCCCCGGGCGGAACGCGACCACAGCCTCCCCCCATGACCCCCGTCACCTCGCATTTCACTGGAGGCACCCCGGTGCCACAGTGGTCGAAGGAAGTACTACGCTCTGTCGTATGTCTGATCTCCCGGCCGCCGCGACGCTGGCCCCGAACACGCTCCCCCCGCTCGCGGCGGAGGACATCATCCTTCTCGGCGCCCCCCTGTGGGCCTGGCAGGTCGCCGTGGCCGTCGCCGGGGTGCTCGCCCTGGTCCTCCTGGCCCGGACCATCTGGAACCCGACCCCGAGGTCCCTGCGCGCCTGGACCCTCGGCAACATCGCGGTCAACGCCGGGATCGCCGTGACGGGCGCCACCGTCCGCGTCACCGAGTCCGGGCTCGGCTGCTCGGAGTGGCCCAAGTGCACCCCCGAGAGCTTCGTGCCCATCGACACGGGACACGCCGCCTTCAACGCCGCCGTCGAGTTCGGCAACCGGACGCTCACCTTCGTCGTGCTGGCCGTGGCCGTCATCACATTCATCGCCGTCATGCGGATGTCGCCGCGCCGCCTCGACCTGGTCCGGATGGCCGCCATCATCCCGTTCGGCGTCCTCGGCCAGGGCGTCGTCGGCGGCATCACCGTGTGGACCGACCTGCACCCCGCCTCGGTCGCCACGCACTTCCTGCTGTCCATGGTGATGACCTTCATCACGGTCGCCCTGTACGTGCGCTGCCGGGAGCCCGAGGGCAAGCCGCAGGTCTCCGTCGGCCCCATGCTGCACGCCATCAGCGTCGGCCTGGTCGTGATCGGCTTCCTCCTGCTGGTCGCCGGCACGGTCGTGACCGGCTCCGGCCCCCACGGCGGCGACGCGGCGGCCCCGCGCTTCGGGTTCGACATCCCGGTCGTCACGCGCATCCACTCGGCGCTGGCCTGGCTCACCCTGGTCGGGGCCCTGGCCGCCACCGTCATCGCCTTCCGGAGCGGCGCCCGCCGCCCCGTCCGGATCAGCAGCGCCGCCCTCGTGGCGATCGTGCTCCTCCAGGGGGTCCTGGGCTACACCCAGTACGCCCTCGGGCTCCCCGAGGCGCTGGTCGTCCTGCACGTGCTCGGCTCCGCCCTGACCTGGGTGGCCGTCTCCCGGCTGTACTTCTCCACCAGCCGCCTGGTGCCCGTGGGGGAGGTCGTCGACGACGGCCTCAACCGAGGCCCGGAGGGGCCTGCTGGCCGTGACGGGGGACGTACTCCTGCTGGCTCCTCGCCTGCGCTATGACGTGGGCGAAGTCGGCCCGGCGCAGGAACCCCGAGTCGGTCGGCTTCTCCGCCCAGCCCGGGGTGACCGGCTGGGGCACCCGCCCCAGGAAGGTGTCCCGGGCCACGTGCATCAGCGCCAGGAAGGAGTCCCTGCGGACCTTCCAGTCCTGGCGGGCCGACCCGGCGTCCAGCCTCTGGTGCAGCAGCGCCAGCTCGGTCGCGGCCAGCTGGTACTCCTTCATCGCCGTCCGCCCCCGCCGGCCGGCGTTGCGCCCCGCCCACTCACGGGCCCGGCGGCGCCCCTGCATGGAGCTGAGCATGGTGATGTCCGCCGGTGTGACCAGCCCGGTGGAGATGTAGGGCGGCAGGTACCGGTCGATGGCGCCGATCTGCCCCCGCCGGTCGCGCGCCGCCAGCGCCAGGACGCCCATCAGCACCGCGAACAGCACGACGTAGGCGACGGCCAGGCCGGTCCAGCCGAAACGGGTGGACGCGTTCCACATGCCGTGCAGCAGGACGGCCAGCGCCCAGCCCCCGACCGGCGCCAGCAGGCGCAGGCGGCCGGTGCGCATGGCCGCGTAGGCGACGCCGATGCCGATCATGGCGGTGTAGACCGGGTGGCCGAAGGGGGCGATGACCCCGCGGATGGCGAAGGTCGCGACGAGGGTCCCGTCGAAGAACGCGCTGAGGAAGTACAGGATGTTCTCGGTGAAGGCGAAGCCGGTGGCGACCATCCCCGCGTAGACCACACCGTCGGTGAACGTGTCGATCTCGTGCCGTCTGCGCCACAGCAGGATCAGCAGCACCACGCCCTTGGCGCTCTCCTCCACCAGGGGCGCCACCACGGACGTCCCCAGGAAGCCGCCCAGCTCCTGCCCGAACAGCGGCACGGTGACGTGGGCCAGCCCCCAGCCGTTGAGCAGCAGCGACGCCACCACCGCCACGCCCGCACCCCAGGCGAAGGCGAAGAACAGCACCCAGCCGGGCTCGGGCTCGATCCGGTCGAGCATGAGGATGAGCGGCACGAGGATGCCGACCGGGATGACGGCGGCGACCAGGCTGACCCCGAACCCCACGGCGCCGTCGATGCCCGCCGCGGCCCCGCCCGCCATGGCGAGCAGCCACAGGTAGACGAGCATGCCCACCATGCACACCACGCTGACGGTGATGCCCAGGATGAGGGTGGTCGAGTAACGGGAGCGTCGGCCCTGGAGGATGGCCTTGCTGTCGAGTCGGGGCATGGGCACCGATCGTAGCGGGAACCGCGGCGACCACGTGTTTCGCCCCCGGCGGGAGGGGCGCGGCCCCGGGCGGGCTGCGCGAGACTGCGCGCGCTCCCGGGCGGCGCGGCCCCGGGCGGGCAAGGGGGGCGACACGCTCCGGCGGCGGCGCGCGGGGACGGAACGCCCCGTATGGGGCAGGATCGGAGTCCGCGAGTCGCGAGCGCACGAGAACGGAAGGGCCCCGCCATGGAACCGACCACCATGCCGTCCACCACCGCACCACCGCTCCTGTGGGCGATACGGGTGACGGCGCTCCTCCAGCTGGCCGCCGTCCTCTGGGAGGGCGCGACCGCCGGGCAGCTGGTGACGTTCAACACCGCCGCCCTGCCCCTGCACTACTACGGCGCGTTCGGGGTGCACGTGGCGGCGGGCCTGCTCGTGGTCGCGGCGGGCCTGTACTGGTACCGCTCCGGGGGCGGCCCCGGCCGCCCCCGCGCGATCCTCCTGACCGGCCTGGCGGCGTTCCTGCTCGGCTTCCCGCAGGCCGCGCTGGGGACCTACGGGCCGCTCCAGGCGCACGTCCCGCTCGCCCTGGTCCTGACCGGGGCCGCGGTGTGGGCGGCCGTGCTGGCCTGGCGCAGGCCCTGATCCGCGCGGGGCGGGCGCGTCACCGCCGCTTTCGTCGGGGCGCCCTCCCGGGAACGCGGGGCCCCCCCCCCCCGGGGGGGGGCCCCCCGGGCCGGGGGGGGCCCGGCCCGGGCCCGGGCCCCCCGGGCCCCGGGGGGGCCCCCGCCCGGGGGGGGCCGCCCCCCGCCGGGGGGGGGGGGCCCCCCCCCGGCCCCGCGGCCCCCCCCCCCGGGGGGGGGGGCCCCCGCGTTCCCGGGAGGGCCCGGACCGGGCACGGGCCCGCCGGGCCCCGGTCAGGCCGCCGGCCGGGGCGGACCGCCGACCCGTTCGGCCCACGCCAGGACACGCAGGTGCCGGTGTGCGGCCCCCAGGTAGGTCGTCGCGGCCAGCCACGCGCGGGCCAGGCGGTCCGGCGGGGGGACCACCGACTCGCCCGTGGCGGTGCGCCGACGCTCACGGGCCGCCCCGACCACCTCGCCGAGGACGTCGGCGGCGGTGGGCAGGTGGTGGCCCCGCAGCCGGGCGGGCAGCGCCGAGCCGTCCGGGGCGGCCTCCCGTCCCGCCTCGGCGATCCGGGCGAGGACCCTGGTCAGGGCGCCCAGGCCGGGGTCCGCTCCGGGCGGCTCCGTCGGCCGGGAGCGGGTCGGGTCCGCCGATCCGGCCGAGGGCAGGGTGTCCAGGGACAGGTTGACCCGCCCCTTCCAGGCGGCGGGCAGGGGCAGCCCCGGAGCGTGCACCGCCACCGGCACGAGGAACCCGGGCCGCTCGGGGACCGGCCGCGCCACCGCGCGCAGCGCGAGTCCGGGTTCGGCGGCCAGCCGGAGGAGGTTGCGCGCCCGGAGGAGGTCCTGGGCGCCGTCGGGCCCCAGGACCAGGGGGGCGCCGGTGGCCGCCTCCACGACCGCGGTCCCGCCCTCCGCCTCACCCGTGACGGTGAGGTCGGCGAAGACCAGGTCGTCGCCGGTGCGGTGGACGGGGGCCGCCTGCGCGGCGACGGCCGCGGCGACCTGATCGGCGAGGGGCCGCCCCCACAGCACCGCCAGGGGCTCCTCGTCCCAGGCGCATCCGGCGGAGACCGCCGCCGTCGTCGCGGACCCCCCGCTCAGACGGCCGTCGGCGCTGGCCGCGACCCGCTGGGCGACCATGCCCGAGCGGCCGAGGTCGCGGTGGCTCAGCGCGGACCCTCCGAAGGCGATCCCCGCGCCGTAGACGGCGGCGGCCCTGTCGGGGCCGCCGGGGGCGACGTCGCCGATCCTCCACAGGCGCGTCCCGCCGGCGAGGGACACGGCGTGGGTGACGACGCCCGCGTACCCGGACGCGGTGACGACGCGTTCGCAGCCCAGCCCGTACAGCCGCAGGGAGCCGACCTCGGTGTAGGAGCGGCGGCCGATGCCCACGTCCGCGAGGGTCGGCTCGGGACGGGGGCCCTCCGGTCCGCCGCCGAGCCGCCAGGACGTGTCGAGGAGCCCGGCGAGGGCCGCGGTGTACTCGGCCAGGGCGAAGGCCGGCGTGGCGTGGTCGCGCGGACCGGCGGCCACGGCGGTGCAGGCGGCGGCCAGGCGGGGCAGGCGGGCGGCGCGGGCCGTGGCCGCGGCCCGCAGGAGTTCGGAGCGCTGGGAGGAACCCGCCGCGCGGACCCCCGCCGCCAGGGTCCGGGCCCCGGCCGCCCAGGCGAGCGCGGCCGCGGCGCGGGCGTCGCCGTCCACGCCGGCCGGGGCCGTGAGGGGATCCGCGACGGGGTCCCCGGAGGCGCGGGCGGTCTCCGCGGCGCCGCTCCGGCCCGCGGACGCGGGGACGGCCGCACCGTCCGTCCCCTCCGGCCGCCCGCCCCGGCCGGACGGCGCGGGCGGCCCCGGTTCCCCGCCCTGCGGGGGGACGGCTCCGGCGGTCCGGTCCCCGGCGGGTTCCCCGGGCGGCACGGGGCGATGCGGCTCCGCGCCGGGCCCCGGTCCGTCCTCGCCGTCCTCGCCCGTGGGCGCCAGCAGGCCGACGACCGAGAGCAGGTGCAGGCAGCGGGGGCTGAGCAGGCAGGTGCAGACCGCCTGGGAGGACTCGGTGATCCTCGGGCCGGTCAGGGTCACGGTCTCGTTCCCCGCCCCGACCGTCCACACGGGGCCGTCCAGGCTCCAGTCCCACCCCTCGGCCGCGCGGGGGGCGGCGTCCAGCTTGCGGCGGACCCGGCCGGGGGCGGCCTCGAGCAGCTCGGCGAGCAGGCCCGGTTCGATGCGGGGGCGTTCGGCGGTCACCTGGGGTCCTCCTCGGACTGCGTGTGCGTACGGGACCGGACGGCCCGGCGGCCCCCGGTGGTCGGTCGGGCACGGTGGTCACGGCACGGCGGTCGGGGTCCGCCGGCGGGCCGGGGCGTGCGGGGTCCCCTCCGCGGCCCCGCCCGGCCGCGGGGCGCGGCGCCCCGGGGGCTCCCCTCCGGCACAGGTCCGGCGGGCGCGTCCCGCGGAGGGGTCCGGGGGGCGCCCGGCCCGCGCGGCACCGTCGTCGGGGCCCCGGCGGCGTGCCCGTCCCGGGCGCTCACCCCCGCACCTTCTCACCGATCCACGACGCCAGCTCCTGCGGGCTCAGCGACGCGACCGGCATGCCCGCGGCGACGAACTGCGCGGCGAGCGCCTGGTTGCAGACCGGCGCCCCCGTGTCGTCGAGGGCGGCGAGCCCGAGCAGGTGGGCCCCGGAGGCGGCGAGCGCGCGCACCTCGGCCAGGGTGCGGGACAGGTTCCCGCCCTCCTCGAAGTCGGTGACGAGAGCGACGATGGTCCTGCTGGGGACCCTGACCTTCGCCCGGGTGTGCGCCAGCCCCGCGCCGATGTCGGTGCCCCCGCCCACGGACACCTCCAACAGGAGGGACAGCGGGTCCGGCACCCGGTCGGTGAGGTCCACGACCTCCGTGGAGAAGGTCGTGAACGACACGCTCAGCGCGGGCAGGCCGTGCAGGACCGCCGCGACCAGGGCCGCGTAGACCGTGGAGCGCTCCATCGACCCCGACACGTCCACGACGATGTGGACGTGCCAGTCCGCGCTCCGCCGCGCCCTGGTCCGGAAGACCGGCTCCTCGGGGATCAGCAGCGGACCGTCCGGGCCGGGGCGGACCGTGCGCAGGTTGGCGCGGACGGTGCGGCCGAGGTCGAGCGGTCCGCCGCGCCGGCTGGTGGGGCGCGGCACGGACAGGCCCGACAGGGCGGGGCTCATGCGGCGCGCGAGCCGGCGCACCAGCTGCTCCGTGATCGCCGCGACGAGGGGGCGCAGCTTGGCCAGGCGCGCCTCGGGCAGCGCCCCGGCCAGCGAGAGCACCTGTTCGAGCAGGTCGACGGAGGCCGTGACCCGGCCGGGGTCGAGGTGGTCGAGGGCGTCGGCCCGGCCGCGCGCGGCGGCCCGGCCCAGCACCTCCTCGCGGACGGTGCCGCCGAAGAGGTCCTGGAGTTCCTCGTCCCACCGGCGCGCGGCGGGTTCCGGGCTCCCGTCGCCGCCCCTCGCACCGGGGCGGTTGGCGGTCTCCTGGGAGCCCTCACCGTGGCCGCGGCCGTACAGCTCGTCGAGTGCCGCCGACGCCCTGCGGGCCAGGGTCCCGCCGCCCCGGGGCCTGCGCCCGAGGACGAGCCGCCACCGGTCCGCGGCCCCGATGGCGTGCGGGGCGCCCCCGTCCGGGGCCGGCCCCGGGGGAAGCTGCCCGGCGGGGTCCGGGACGCCGGGGGGCGCCGCCGCGCGGGCCGTCCCGGGGCGCTCCGCCCCGTCCGCGTGGGGGACCGCTCCTGCGGGGGCGGACGGGCCGGCGCCGTCCCCCGTCCCGGCGGGAAGCGGACCGGAGGGGACGCCGGGTGCGGGCGTGCCCGGGCCGGGGGCGCCCGCGGCCCGGTGGCCGGCGGCCGGAGCGGCCGTCCCCGACCCCGCGGGGGCCGCGTCCGCACCGTGGAGGAGCCCCGGCACCAGGGACTCCAGGGCCGCTCGTGCGGCGGCGTCCGCGCCGGCCAGCGCGAGGGCCAGCGCCGGCGGCACCTCCAGGCGGGCGTCCACCTCGCCGATCCTCTCGGTGACCGCGTCCAGGAAGCGCGAGCGCGCCGCCGCCGACAGCGCCTCGAACCCCTCGCGCAGGGCGGGCAGCCGCGTGAGGAAGCCGGGGTCGGACCAGGCCTCCACACGTGCCGTGAGCGCGTCCAGGACGCCGGCGTCGGCCTCGACCACGGGGGCGGCCACGGTCAGGGCCCCCGCCAGGCGCAGGGCGAGCGGCCCTCCCCCGGCGGCCGCCTCCACCCAGCCGGCCAGGCGTGCGGCCATGTCCCCGGGCGGGAGGGCGCCCAGGACCATCAGCGCGGCGGAGGCGGCTCCCTGGGCGAGCGGCCCGCCGCTCTCGGCGAGCAGCCCCAGGTGCCACAGGAGTCGCTGGGACCCCATCGCACCGGGAAGCGGCGCCTGGTCCTGGACCAGGCGCACGACCCGCAGCAGCGCGGCGGCGTCCGCCGGGTCGGTGCTGCCGGAGACGCCCGGGACGGAGGCGACCGCCGCCTCGGCCAGCCGCACGCGCAGCAGGTGCAGGGGCTCGGGGGCCCGCGGCATGCCCGGCACCTGGCCGGAGACGACGCGTTGGACCCGGTCGTGGAGCTCCACGGCGTCGGACAGGCCCGCCCTCGGCAGCACCTCCTCCCGGACGCGGTCGCCCAGCTCGGCGGCCAGGTCGGTCAGGGCGCACTCGGCGGCCTGGGTGAGGAGGGCGCCGGCGGCCTCCGGCGTCAGGGAGCCCTCCCCGCCGTCCCCGGCGTCGCGGAGGCGTGCGGCGACGCGGCCGCGCGCGGCCTGTTCGAGGGTGGGCCCGTAGCAGGACGCGAGTTCGAGGGTGGCGCCGGTGGCCGGTGTCCAGCGCGCGGTCCACAGGCGGCCCAGGGTCTCCCCGTCGGCGGTGCGGCCGCCCTCCCGGGGTTCGGCGTAGGAGACGCCCGCCGCGTACAGGCGGTGGAGGACGATGTGGCGTTCGCGGTCGCGGCCGCCGCGCAGGGGGTCCAGTCTCATGTCCCGGCCCTCCTCCCCCGGGCCGGGCAGGCCGAGCCGGCGGAGGAGGGAGGCGGCGTCGGCGACCAGGCCGGAGACCGGGGCCCCGGGGGCGGGGGCGCCGCGCCGGGATCCGACCAGCTCGTGCTGGGCGGCACGGGCCAGGGCGCGGGCCCGGCCCAGGGGCTCGCCCTGGGCGAGTGCGCCGGAGAGGCCCTCCACCAGCTCGCGTCGGCCCGGGGCGGGCAGACCGCGCAGGGCCGCGAGGTCGCGGGCCATCCGGTAGGCGGCGGTCGTGTCGGGCACCCCGCACACGTGTCCGTCCGCGCGCAGGCGTCCGCCGATGGCGGCCAGGCGCCGGACGGCCGCGCGTTCGATCCCCTCGGGGTCTCCCCCGGCGGCGTGGACGTCCTGCTGCCACTCGGGGTCCCGGATACCGGCCGGATAGCCCGAACGCGAGTCCAGGAGGGCGAAGGTGTAGGGGATGAGGGCGGTGGAGAGCCCTTCGCCGGGCCGCTCCCCGGGCGCGGGGACGGTGATCCCGCCGGTGGGCGGGAGTCCTTCCGGCTCGGGCCCCCTCAGGAACGCCGCCGCGGCGGTGTCCGGCGCGCCGCCCGGGGCGCCCTCACCCGCCGGCCGGACCACCGCAGGCAGGGCGTGCGGGGGAAGGAGCGCGGCGGCGTGGAACGCGCCCACGACCGCCACCGGCCTTGCCGCGCCGATCTCGCCGACGCGGCGCCGCATCCAGGTCTCGCGGGCGCGGTCCCGGGCTCCGATCCCGCCCGCGCGGAGGGCGGCGGCGCGGTGCGCCCACCCCAGGGCGAGGGCCGCCCTGCGGACCCTCTCGGGGGCGGCGCCGTACGAGCGCGCCTCCACCAGCCGGTCCCACAGCTCCTCCCCGTCCTCGACGCCGGCGGCGCGCAGCAGCGCGCGGTCGGGCGCCGGGCCCTCGGCCGGACCGGCGTGGGCCTCGTCGACGGCCAGGGAGGCGGGCAGGTCCACGGCGTGCACGGGCACGCCCCGGGCACGCGCCCAGCGGACCGCCGCGAGCTCGGGCGAGAAGTCGGCGAAGGGGTAGTAGGAGTGGTCCCCCCTCCCCGCGTCGCCGAGCACGAGGGCGACCGGGGCCACCGTGTCCGGGTGGCCCAGCCACTCCAGCCACGGCCCGGCCTCCAGCGGGAGTTCGACGAGCACGGCGTCGGGGTCCGCCGCGTCCAGGAGCGCGGGGACCGCCGCGGCGAGCACGGGCGAGTGGTGGCGCACCCCGATGAGGAGGGGTTCCGTGCACGCCGCCAGGGCCTCGGGGACGGCTGCGGCGCCCGCCGGCCCGCAGAGGGCCTCTGCGGCGTCCGGCGCCGGGGCCCCGCCTGCGGCGGGCGAGGGACCCCGGTGGTCCGGTTCGTGGGACACGCGGATCACTCCCCCACGACGTGGCGCAGCTCGTACAGGCGCTTCCACAGCCGGGCCCCGTTCTCCGCCCGGTGGCGGATCGCGGAGTCCCAGTAGGCGAGCAGGCGCCCCTGGTCGTCGGGGTCGTCCTTGCGGACCGCTCCCAGCAGGTAGCCCGGGACGAGGGCGAGGGGGTCGGCCGCCCCCAGGTAGGCGGTCTGCAGCCCGAGGGAGGTGGTGACGCCGACGGCCTCGGCGGTGCTCATGACGGTGGTGGGCCGCTCCACGGGCCAGCCCTCGACGGAGGCTCCGGAGCGCAGGTCGCGGAAGGCGGTGACCAGCGCTTCGAGCACGGCGTCGTCCACGGGGAGCTCGTGGCCGTGACGGGCCAGCGCCGTGCCGGCCTGGCGGCGCACGAGGTCCACCTCGGCCTCCAGGTCGGCGATGGGCGGGACCACCTCGAAGTTGAAGCGGCGCTTGAGCGCGGCGCTCATCTCGGACACGCCCCGGTCGCGCAGGTTGGCGGTGGCGATGACGTTGAAGCCGGGCCGCGCCAGGAACTGGCCGTCGTCGGTGAGCTCGGGGACGGCCATCCGCCGGTCGGAGAGCAGCGAGACCAGGGAGTCCTGGACCTCGGGCAGGCAGCGGGTGACCTCCTCGACCCGGACGACGCGGCCCGTCCGCAGCGCCGTGAGCACCGGCGAGGGCGCGAGGGCGTCGACGGTGGGGCCCTTGGCGAGCAGGAGCGCGTAGTTCCAGCCGTAGCGCAGGTGTTCCTCGGTGGTCCCCGCGGTCCCCTGCACGGTGAGCGAGCCGGTTCCGCTGACGGCGGCGGCGAGGAGTTCGGACAGGAGCGACTTGGCGGTGCCCGGTTCGCCGACGAGCAGCAGGCCGCGTTCGCCCGCGAGGGTGACGACGCAGCGCTCGACGAGCCCCCGCTCACCGACGAACTTGGCGGGGATCTCCATGCTCGACGGGAGCCCGTCGACGGGGGCGGGCAGCCGCAGCGCGGCGCCGCCGCTGCCGACGACGAACGTCACGACGGCGCGGGGGGTGAGCCGCCAGCCGGGCGGGCGCGGCCCGGGGTCGTGGGCGGCGAGGAAGGCGAGTTCTCCGGCGTACCGGAGTTCGGCGGGCTCGATCTGGACGTCGGACGCGGTTTCTGGCACCGCTTCTCCTCGGGGTGGGTTCTGGTCGGGTCTGGCGGGGACGGGCGGGGCCGGTCCGCGCGGCACACGGTTCGGGGACGCCCGCGGCGTCCGGAGGGGCGCCCCGGCCTGCGGCGCGGGGGCGGCGGGGGGCGCGGTCCGCGGCCGTGCCCGGGAGGCGCGGCCGCGGACCGGCGGGCTACCGGCCGGGCCGGTCCCCGTCGCGGAAGCGTCCCCACGCCTCGGCGAAGAGGTCCGGCAGGGGGCGGGTGGCGTGGAACCTCACCAGCCGGCCCGAGGGCAGGCGGTTCCTCCCGGCGCCCAGGTCGTACAGCGGCAGCTTCCACGCCTCGTACGGCAGGTTGGGCGCCTTGGCGTCGGTCCAGGGACCGGGGACGAACACCGAGCGCCCCGACCTGGAGCGCTTGGCGGTCAGCACGAGGTCCGTCGCCGCCAGCTCCGCCTGGACCTTCTTGTGGCGTGCGGGGGTCCACCCGTTGACCGCGCGGATCCTGCGGTCGGTGGGTTCGAGCAGGGTCAGCAGCTGGAGGTACAGGCGGGCGGCGTCCGGCGAGAGCCCGAGCTCGGCGCGGGCCTCCTCCAGGACCCCGGGCGCCGAGGCGGCCGGGTCGTGCTCCTTGGCGCCCTCGGGCAGCTCCCCGGAGGAGACCCGCTCGGCCAGGGCGGCGAAGCCCTCGCTCAGCAGGAGCTCCACCTCCGCGAGGACCCCCTGCCCGCCGTAGCCCGAGCCGTCGGCCACCACGCTCCGCAGCACCCGCGAACGGACGTCCTGGCCCAGCCCGGACGGGCGGAACCACACCTGCACCACGCCGCGGCCGACGGACGTCAGCACGGCCACGCCGTTGTCGGCGCTCTCCGCGAACGGGGCGCCGCCCGCGGAGTCCCGGTAGGGTTCGCCCCCCGCCTCCTCCAGGCGCCGCCGGACGTCGGTGACCCACATCGCCCCGGCGCCGAGCAGCAGCCCGGGGGCGCTCAGGCGCTCCCGGACCGCGGCCAGGGTGGCGGGGACGCCCTCGCGCACCGGGTCCCCCGCGGGGAGTTCGGCGCAGGCCCACGGGATGAGGTGGGCGAGGTCGACGAGGACGGCGGACAGCCGCCCCGCCTCCACCGGTGTGTGGAGGAGCTCCGTGGAGTCGTGGTGGCGGCCCCGGGACAGCCGGAGCTCCGAGACGGCGTCGCGGGTCAGGGCCGCCTCCCCCGTGTGGTCGGCGAGGAGGCGCAGCCGCTGGAGGCAGACCCGGTCCAGCCCCGACGCCCCGAACGCCGTCAGGGTGGACTCCGGCAGGGCGGACCGGCGTCCGAAGCGGGCGTTCCACGCCCGGGCGACGCGTTCGGCGACCCCGGACACGCCTCCCGGCCCCCAGAGGGCGGCGATGCCCTCCGGGGTTTCGGGCAGGGCCTCGCTGTACAGGTCGAGCACGTCCTGCGCGGTGACGCCGGCGAACTCCTCCGCGGCGAACCGGGCGCCGACCGCCGACAGCCCCAGCTCGCGGCGGGCCAGGTCGGGGACCGCGCCCGCGCCGACCCTCCACGGGGCGCGCAGCAGCAGTTCCGCGGCCTCCGGGACCAGCCCGGTGTCCTCGGCGAGGGCCTCGGCGGCGCCGGGGTCCCAGGGGACCGGTCCGTGCTCGGCGACGGCGGCGGTGAACGCGGTGAGCTGGGCGGCGTCGCCCCAGGCCAGGTCGGCCCGGCGGCGCTCGTACCCGGCCTCGGGGGACTCCGCGGGCGGGGCCGCGCCCGTGCCCGCCTCCACGAAGGTGTGCAGGGTGCTGTGCTTGCCGAAGCGGGCCTCAGGGCCGGGGACCCTGGAGCGGAACCCCATGTCGGCCCGGCGGACCCCCTCCCCCGCCAGGGTCGTGAACTCCTCCCCGCCGACGACCCTCCCCGTCTCCACGGTCGCGCCGCGGTCGGCGAAGAGGGTCCCCGACCACCTCCGCAGGAAGTCCAGCAGGGCGGCCCGCTCGTCCTCGGCGACGCCGGGCAGGGCGGCCTGCCAGGCCAGGGCGCCGATCCGGCCGAGGAGGACGCTCCAGTCCGCGCTGGTGCGGGGACGGTCCGCGAGTTCCCCCGCGTCGGCCTCGCCCCGCAGGAACCGGGAGGTGGCCTCCAGGTGGGCCCTGGCGTCGTGGTCGCCCCTGCCCAGGTCGGGGAGGAAGCGGTGCAGGCCGCGGGCCAGGGGCTCCGACTCGGGCCTCCTCGGCGCGCGCTCCACGGTCCGGCGGGTCCCGGTGAGGTACTCGCCCAGCTCTGCCCGGATCCCGGCGGCCGAGTGCGCGAGCCCGGTGACGTTCCACACCAGGCTCGTGTCGGGGGCGGCCCCGTCCTCGGAGAGCAGTGCCCCGGCCGACTTCCGCGTGAGCTCGGTGCCCGGCGTCCTGCTCGCGCGCCGCTCCGACTCGGCCGCGTCCAGCAGCGGGCCCAGGTCGGCGGCGGACACGCGGCGCAGGAGGGCGGACGAGCGGGGGTCCCTCGCCGTCATGAAGTGCCAGAACACGGGTTCGGGGAGGTAGGGGACGCCCCACTTGGCGTTGCACTCGCAGGCGGTGCCCGTGTGGCAGCTCCAGATCTGCCCGGAGCCGTCGGCCGCCAGGAGGGTGGCGCCCCCGGCGCCGCTGAGCGCGTGGGTGGCGCCGCCCGGGGCGGTGAACAGGGCGGCCGGGGTGCTGGCGGCGTAGAGGTGGCGTCCCCTCCCGGCCGGGACGCGTACCTCGGCGGAGCGCCCGTCGGGGGCGGTGATCCGGAACGCGGCGCCCCCCGCGCCGCGGCCGAGTCCGACGACCGCGAACCCGGCGACCCCGTCGGCCGCTCCGAGGGGGGAGCCCTCCGTGGGCTCGTCCAGGGGGCCCAGCGTGCAGGCGTGTTCGAGCAGCAGCTCCCCCTCCGCGAGGGGCTGGTCCTCCAGGAAGGCGGGCAGGCTCCTGCGGCCCCGGTCCCCGGTGGCGGGGTCCGCCTCGTGCAGTCGGCCGCGGTCCAGCACCCAGTGGGTGCGGCCGTCGCCGAGCACGTGGCGGTCGGCCTTGCCGGGGTCGTCGCCGGCCCGGACGGCGCGGTGGCCGCCCATGCGGGCGCCGTCCGCGGTGAGCTGGGCGATGCCCGGGCTCCCGCCTCGCGACCCCCAGGAGTGCACGGCGGAGCCGTAGCCGGGGAACGTGAGCACGGTGTCGGGGTCGGTGGTCCAGTAGCCGCGGTTCTCGTAGTCGACCCGGTAGACGACGAGGAGGGCCCCGTCGGCGTACACGGCCCGGACGTCCTTGGCTCCGGCCGGCAGGCGGGGGGTGTGCTCGGCGACCCTGCCGCGCGGCCCGACCGCGATCACCTTGGCGACGGAGGCCAGGGTGAGGACGGGCCAGCTGGCGGTGCCGCTGATCCCGGGCCCCTTGCCGGTACCGGTCGCGCCGAGCTCCCTGGCGGCCTCCTCCAGCGCCTCCCAGGCGTACTCGCCGACGATGCCGGCGCGCAGGGTCGCGGCGAGCGCCGCGGCGACGTCGACGGACTCCAGCTGGGCGAGGCGGTCGGGGAAGGCCCGGAAGGCGTCGCCCCCGACCTCGGACCTGAGCTGCTCCAGGTGGATGCCGAGCTGGGCCAGGGCCGTCCCGCCCATGGCGCCGACCAGCTCTCCGAGCCGCCGGTCCACATAGGGGTGCAGGTACTCGTAGGGCAGCAGCTCGTCCAGGACCCGGCTGTGATGCCGGCCGTACCCGGCGGCGGAGGCGGCGAGCACGGGCTCCCACACGGGGTCGGCCCGCACGTGGGCGAGGTCGCGCCGGGGGGCTCCGCCCCGGTCGACCACCCAGGACTCCAGGTCCAGGGCCGCCTCCTCCGGCGGGAGCACGGGCACGCCCAGTTCGAGGCACATGTCGAGCAGCACCGGGGAGACCTCGCCGCGGAACCGGCTGCCGCGCCCTCCGAGGCCGACCGGGTCGCCGTCGGCGCGGAGGCGGTCGGCGAGGCGCGGCACCAGTTCCAGGAGGCGGCCCGGAACGCTCCGCCGCCAGCCCCGGCAGTGGGAGACCATCCGGGAGAACCAGGCCGCGGCGCCTCCGGGGACCGGCCGGGCCGGGTCGGCGAGGAGGTCGACGGCCCCGGCGTCGTCGAGCATCTCCAGCCACCACTGCTGGAACGCGGACCCGCCGGAGACGAAGAGGCCGAGCAGGGCGCGGGCGGCGTCCCCGTCGGAGCGGCCCAGGGCGACCAGGCCCGGCCGCGCCGCCCTCCAGAAGCCCTCCGGGGCCGAGGACGTGGCGGGCACGGTCAGGAGCTCCCGCAGGACGGCGGACTCCTCCTCGGCCGGGTCGAGTCCAGCGGCCCCGGCGAGGGAGCGGATCTGCTTGGGCAAGCCGGTCCAGGGCGGCAGCCCGCCCAGGGTCCGGCGGACGCTGAGCTCGCGGAACTCCGCGTAGGCGCGGGCGGGCTCGTAGCGCGCGGCGAGTTCGGCGGCGTGCCCGGCCAGGGCCTTGACCGTGAGGGCGCCGGCGAAGGCGAACTCCAGGAAGGCCTCCCGGCGGGTGGCCTCGTCCACGGGCAGGCTGTAGACGCGTTCGGCCTCGCGGGCGCGGCCGAACATGACGGCGGCGGTGCGTGCGTTGCCGGCCGCGACGAACGCGCGGCCCGCCTGCTCCCAGTAGGAGGGCAGGTGGTGCAGGGGCACGCCCTCGGCGATGCGCGCGAACTCGTCGGAGGCCGGTCCGGGACGGTTCGCGGCCAGGCGGGCCGCGCGTTCCATGGGGCGGACCAGGGCGAGCGCCTCGGCGCGGCGCTCCGGGTCGTTGACCAGCGCCCACTCGGGGTAGCCGAGGCCGCGCGGGCGGGCCAGCGCCAGGGGCTCGGAGGCGTCCTCCACGGTGAAGCCGAGGAAGTCCAGGGCCGCGTCCTCGGCGGGGGCGAGGGTGTCGGGGACGAGTCGCACGACGGTGCGGCCGCCCAGCATCGGGTGGGTGTAGGCGCGGGCGCGGACGGCGTCGGTGGCGCCGTCGGCCGTGGCGTCCAGGGGGGCGAGGCCCGCTTCGAGGAGGCCGGTGCCGGGGGTGGTGGTCACGACTGCGTCGTCTCCTCTTCGGTGTTCCTGCGACCCGCGTGGATCAGCTCGGCCATGCGGATGCCCTCGGACCAGGCGATGGGGCCGACGTCGCCGAGCCGGAGGGGGCGCTCGGCGTCGTCGACCCACAGGAGCCGGCCGGTCTCGGTCTCGTAGTCGGGCGCCTCGGAGCCGATCCAGTAGCGGGCCTGGACCTGGCGCCCCCGCTCCGTGACGCGGCAGACGGCGTAGCCCCCGCGGACCGTGAACCCGTACCGCTGGGCGCGCCCGGTGGCGTGGCGCAGCTGGTCGAACTCCCCGCCGGAGTAGTCCTCGACGGCGGTGGCGCCGGCCTCGACGGCGTCGGGCTTGCGGTGGATCGCGCGGGTGAGCTGCGGCAGGCGCTGGGTGATGCCGAGTTCGAGGGCGAACTCGCGGACGTCGTCCAGGTCCTCGAGGAGGACGGGGTGGGCCGGGACGACCCGGTCGGCGTCGAGCCAGACGCTCTCGGCGTCCAGGTCCAGGACGCCGATCCGGCCGCGGTCGTCCACGCCCCGCAGGAAGCCGCCGTCGCCGCCCCCGGCCGGGACGACGAAGAGGTCGGTGAGCAGTTCCCGCCATGCGGGGTCGGCCCACACGCGGGCGATCACGGAGGCGGGCACGGGGAGGGAGCCCAGGAGCCAGGACTCGACGCGTTCGACGCACTCGCGCTCGTGGCGTTCGAGCCGGAGCAGGAGGCCGCGGAGGTGTTCGGCCTCGGCGGACTCGCGCACCTTCTTGGGGACGGTCTTGAGCCTGCGGCCCTTGGCGTTGCGGCACACGAGGGAGGAGCCGTCGAGGGCGAGCGCGTAGCCGTCCGGGCCGTCTGTCCAGACCAGGTCGGCGGCAGGGGGTGGGGAAGTCGTTGCCATGGTGAGGTTATAGCGGTGACCGGTGACAACGCGGGACACAGCACCCGTAGGCGCCCCCTTCGCCACGAAGGGTGGCGTGTCCGTGCACCGTGTGTCATCCCCCGCGCGGCCGGGTCCCCCGGGACCGGCCCCGCCCCCGTGCCCGCCGCCGTGCGCCGGTCCCGCGCGTGCGCGCCGACGGGAAGGGCCGAGGAGGGGGCCGCCCGGGACAGGCGCCGGTCCCGCGCGTGCGCGCCGGCGGGGGCCGGGCGGCCGACGCCCCGCACGGCCGGGGCCGCGGACAGCACGGTGGCGCCGCCCCCGGGGGGGGGGGACGGCGCCACGTGTGCGTCGGCGGGGTCAGCCCAACGCGTTCGCGATCAGCGGGTCGACGGTGACCGCCACGAACAGCAGCGCCAGGTAGGCGTTGGACAGGTGGAAGAAGCCCATCGTCTTGAGCTGGGCGCCGGTGACCCCCGCGCGGGAGCGGCTGAGCAGGCGGTGCGCCTGGAACACCAGCAGCGCGCCGAGGGCGACGGCGACCGCGCCGTAGAACCAGGTGGTGCCCGCCACGGGCCAGAAGACGACCGACACGACGGCGGTGGCCCAGCTGTAGAGCACGCACTCCAGCAGGACCCGGCGGTCGCTGGCGACCACGGGCAGCATCGGCACCTTGGCCTGCGCGTAGTCCTCCCGGTAGCGCATGGCCAGCGTCCACGTGTGCGGCGGCGTCCAGAAGAACACGACCAGGAACAGGACGAACGGCGCCCAGTCGAGGCTGTCGGTGACGGCCGCCCAGCCGATCAGCACGGGCATGCACCCGGCGATCCCGCCCCAGACGACGTTCTGGGCCGTGCGCCGCTTGAGGAGCAGCGTGTAGACGAAGATGTAGAACAGGATCGCGAAGACCGACAGCGCGGCCGACAGCAGGTTCACGAGGAGCGCGAACCCGACCGTGGAGCCGACCGCGAGCACCAGCCCGTAGGTGAGGGCGCCCCGGGGGGTCACCAGGTCCATCGCGCCGGGGCGCTGCCTGGTGCGACGCATCTCACGGTCGATGTCGCGGTCGATGTAGCAGTTCATCGCGTTCGCGCTGGCCGCCGACATCGTGCCGAAGAGGAGGGTGGCGACCGCGGTCCACAGCGGCGGCACGCCTCCGGCGGCGACGAACATCACCGGGATGGTGGTGATGAGGAGGAGTTCGATGACGCGGGGCTTGGAGAGCGCCACGTAGGCCTTGACGTACTCGCCCGTGGTGGCCCTGCGGGGGGCCCCGGGTTCGCGTCCGTCGGGGGTGGTGCCCGGTACGCGGTTCGTGAGCGCCATCAGTGCCGCGTCCTCACGGCCGGACGGCTCGCTCGCGTCCCCACGGGGGGTACCGGCTCGGTTTCAGACACGCGGATACCTCGACAACTCTCGGGATTTCGACACTGCTCGCCACGCGGGGCCGAGCGGACCGACAAAGCGTCAGGAACGGCGAAAACCCCGTCAACGACATACTGTAGTACTTCCTCGCGGGGACCGTGGACCAGCCCCCTCACAACGAAAGGCCCTGGTCCCGGCTGCGCGGATCGCACACGGGCCGCCGGGTGTACAGAAGGGTCGCACACGCCCCGTCGCTCATCCAGCCTGCCACGCGCCGGGACCCCCGGGCACGGGCCTCCCCCGGCGCACGGCCCGCGCACCGCCGGACCAGCGGTGCTACCACTCGGTAATGAGAGGTGTCGGGCAACGACATCCCGGGGCGCGGACGATAGGCTCGAACACGGCCGAACCCGTCGTGGTCTCCCGGCCGCGGCGGCCGTCGCCGGGGGCACCACCGATGACGCGTCCGCGCCTTGACAACCGCAGCGCGGCCCGCCCTCCCGCACCCCTCACGGCCCGTCCCTCCGTCGGGCCCTCCCGGGGTGCCCGGCGCCGCCGACGACCAACGCAACCGACGCACCCAGCCCGCAGACCGGGCGCCAGGGGTGCCCGAGAAGGAGAACGAAAGTCCGTGAACGCCCACACCCCGCAATCCCTGGAGTGGTCGGACCTCGACCTCCGCGCCGTCGACACGGTCAGGGCGCTGGCGATGGACGCGGTAGAGAAGTCGGGTAACGGACACCCCGGCACCGCGATGAGCCTGGCTCCCGCCGCGTACCTGCTGTTCCAGAAGGTCATGCGCCACGACCCCGCCGCGCCCGACTGGGTCGGCCGGGACCGGTTCGTCCTGTCGATCGGCCACTCCAGCCTCACCCTGTACATCCAGCTCTACCTCGCCGGATACGGGCTGGAGCTGGACGACCTCAAGTCCCTGCGCCAGTGGGACAGCCTGACCCCGGGCCACCCCGAGGTCGGCCACACCGCGGGCGTGGAGACCACCACCGGCCCGCTGGGCCAGGGCGTGGGCAACGCCGTCGGCATGGCGATGGCGGCCCGCCGCGAGCGCGGCCTGTTCAACCCGGACGCCGGCCCGGGCGCGAGCCCGTTCGACCACCACGTCTACGCGTTCTGCTCCGACGGCGACGTCCAGGAGGGCGTGAGCCACGAGGCGAGCGCCCTGGCCGCCACCCAGAACCTGGGCAACCTCATCATGATCTGGGACGACAACCAGATCTCCATCGAGGACGACACCCGCATCGCCCACTCCGAGGACGTGGCCGCGCGCTACCGCGCCTACGGGTGGCACGTGGAGGAGGTCGACTGGACCTCCACCGGCTCGTACGTGGAGGACGTCGACGCCCTCTACCAGGCGATCCTGCGCGGCAAGGCCGAGACCGAGCGTCCCACCTTCATCAAGCTGCGCACCGTCATCGGCTGGCCCGCGCCCAACGCGCAGAACACCGGCGCGGTCCACGGCGCCGCCATGGGCGCCGACGAGATCTCCGCCACCAAGCGCATCCTCGGTCTGCCGGACGAGCCGTTCGGGGTCCAGGACGACGTCATCGAGCACACCCGCAAGGCCCTGGAGCGGGGCGGCGAGGCCCGCGCCGAGTGGCAGACCGCCTTCGACGCGTGGCACCAGGGCGCGGGCGAGCGCGCCGAGCTGTTCGACCGCCTCGCCGCGGGCAAGCTCCCCGACGGCTGGGAGGAGGCCCTGCCCACGTACGAGCCCAGCGAGAAGGGCGTCGCCACCCGCAAGGCCAGCGGTGACGTGCTCTCGGCCCTGGCCCCGGTGCTCCCGGAGCTGTGGGGCGGCTCGGCCGACCTGGCCGGGTCCAACAACACCACGCCCAAGGGCGAGCCGTCCTTCCTGCCGTTCGAGCGGGCCAGCAGCAAGTTCCCCGGCAACCCGTACGGGCGCGTGCTGCACTTCGGCATCCGCGAGCACGGCATGGGCTCGATCCTCAACGGCATGGCGCTGCACGGCCCGACCCGCCCCTACGGCGGCACCTTCCTGGTGTTCAGCGACTACATGCGCCCGGCCGTCCGCCTCGCCGCGCTGATGAAGCTGTCGGTCACCTACGTGTGGACGCACGACTCCATCGGCCTGGGCGAGGACGGCCCCACCCACCAGCCGGTCGAGCACCTGTGGGCGCTGCGCGCCATCCCCGGCCTCGACGTGATCCGCCCGGCCGACGCCAACGAGACGGCCGTCGTGTGGCGCGCGGTCATGGAGAACTCCGGCCGCCCGGCCGCGCTCGCCCTGACCCGGCAGAACGTGCCCGTCCTGGACCGGTCCGAGTACGCCCCGGCCGAGGAGGCCGTCAAGGGCGGCTACGTGCTGGCCGAGGCGACCGGCGGCTCCCCGGAGGTCATCCTGCTGGCGACCGGCAGCGAGGTGCAGATCGCCGTGGAGGCCCGCAAGGTCCTGGAGGAGGCCGGAACGCCCACCCGCGTCGTGTCCATGACGTGCGTGGAGTGGTTCGAGGACCAGAGCGAGGAGTACCGCGAGAGCGTGCTGCCGTCGTCGGTGCGCGCCCGCGTGTCCGTCGAGGCCGGCATCGCCATGGGCTGGCGCTCCTACGTCGGCGACGCCGGCGAGTCGGTGAGCCTGGAGCACTTCGGCGCCTCCGCCCCGTACCAGACCCTGTACGAGAAGTTCGGCTTCACCACCGAGGCGGTCGTGGAGGCCGCTCGCAAGAGCGCCGCCAGGGCCGGACGCTGACAGCGCGGGTCCCGCCGCCGCCCGGCGGGACCCGCTCCCCTTGTGCGAGAGGGCGGCAACGCCCGTGAGGAAGGCGCGAACACCATGAGCAACCCACTCCAGGACCTGTCCGAGGCAGGCGTGTCCGTCTGGCTGGACGACATCAGCCGCACGCGGCTGCGGACGGGCAACCTGGCAGAGCTGATGTCGACCCACAAGGTCGTCGGCGTCACGTCCAACCCGAGCATCTTCGACAAGGCGCTGTCCGAGGGCGACGCCTACGACGAGCAGGTGAGCGAGCTCGCCGCGCGCGGCGTCACGGTCGAGGAGGCCGTGCGCCTGCTCACCGCCTACGACATCCGCTGGGCGGCGGACACCCTCCGCCCGGTGTACGACGCCACCGACCGCGTCGACGGCCGGGTCTCCCTGGAGGTGGACCCGCGCATGGCCATGGAGACCGAGCGCACGGTCGCCGAGGCCAAGGCCCTGTGGTGGCTGGTCGACCGCCCCAACCTGATGATCAAGATCCCCGCGACCGCGGAGGGCCTGCCCGCCATCACCCGCGTGCTGGGGATGGGCATCAGCGTCAACGTCACGCTGATCTTCTCCCTGGAGCGCTACCGCCAGGTGATGGACGCGTTCCTGGAGGGCATGGAGCTGGCCCGCGCCAACGGCCACGACCTCTCCCGGATCCAGTCCGTGGCCTCGTTCTTCGTCAGCCGCGTGGACACCGAGGTGGACAAGCGGCTGCGGGCGATCGGCACCGAGGAGGCCACGGCGCTCCTCGGCCGCGCCGCGCTCGCCAACGCCCGCCTGGCCTACCAGGCCTACGAGCAGGTGTTCGACGGCAAGGAGTGGAAGGCCCTGGAAGCGCTCGGCGCCAAGCCCCAGCGCCCGCTGTGGGCCTCCACCGGCGTGAAGGACCCCGCCTACGAGGACACCCTCTACGTCACCGGGCTGGTCGCGCGCGACACCGTCAACACGATGCCGCAGGCCACCCTGGACGCCGCCGGCGACCACGCGGTGGTCACGGGCAACACCGTGCTCGGCAGCTACGCGCAGGCCCACGCCGACTTCGCCGCCCTGGAGGCGGCGGGCGTGAACCTCACCGAGGTGTTCGGCCACCTGGAGACGGACGGCGTCGCCAAGTTCGTCGCCTCGTGGGAGAGCCTGCTCGAGGGCCTCTCCGAGAAGCTGGCCGCCTCGGCCTGAGGCGTCCCCCCGGCCCGCGGCCCGGGCGGGACCGCCCCGGCCCCGTCGCCGCCCGCGCCCGCGCCCCCGAGGCGTGGGCGCGGGCGGCGGGCCACCGCCCACCGGCCGCTCTCAGAAGGAAGAGACCTGTGAAAGAACCGGTGATGCCCGGAGCGGTACCCAACCCGCTCCGCAACGCCCTGGACCGCAGACTGCCCCGCATCGCCGGCCCCAGCGTGCTGGTGCTGTTCGGTGTCACGGGCGACCTGGCCAGGAAGAAGCTCCTGCCCGCGATCTACGACCTCGCCAACCGGGGGATGCTGCCGCCGGGCTTCGGCCTGGTGGGGTTCGCCCGCCGCGACTGGGAGGACCAGGACTTCGCCGAGCAGGCGCACGAGGCCGTGCGCAAGTACGCGCGCACGCCGTTCCGCGAGGACGTGTGGCGCCAGCTCAGCGAGGGCGTCCGGTTCGTGCAGGGCGACCTGGACGACGACGACGCGTTCGACCGCCTGGCGGAGACCGTGCGCGAGCTCGACACGGTGCGCGGCACGGGCGGGAACTACGCGTTCTACCTCTCGCTGCCGCCCAAGCTGTTCCCGACGGTGGTCAAGCAGCTCAAGCGGTCCGGCCTGGCCGAGCCCGGCGAGGACGACGGGCCCGCGGGCGGGGGCCTGAAGGTCACCCCCTGGCGCCGGGTGGTGATCGAGAAGCCGTTCGGCCACGACCTGGAGAGCGCACAGGAGCTCAACGCGGTGGTGGACGACGTGTTCCCGCCGTCGTCGGTGTTCCGCATCGACCACTACCTGGGCAAGGAGACGGTCCAGAACATCCTGGCGCTGCGCTTCGCCAACACCCTGTTCGAGCCCCTGTGGAACCGCAGCTACGTGGACCACGTGCAGATCACCATGGCCGAGGACATCGGCGTGGGCGGGCGCGCGGGCTACTACGACGGGATCGGCGCGGCCCGCGACGTCATCCAGAACCACCTCCTGCAGCTCCTGGCCCTCGTCGCCATGGAGGAGCCGATCTCCTACAGCGCGGACGCGATCCGCGCCGAGAAGGAGAAGGTCCTGGCCTCGGTGTCGCTGCCGGAGGACCTGGGGACCGGGACCGCCCGCGGCCAGTACGCCGCGGGGTGGCAGGGCGGCGCGGCGGTGCGCGGCTACCTGGAGGAGGAGGGCATCCCCTCCGACTCCGTGACCGAGACCTACGCGGCGCTGAAGCTGGCGGTGGACACCCGCCGCTGGTCGGGGGTGCCGTTCTACCTGCGCACCGGCAAGCGGCTGGGCCGGCGGGTGACGGAGGTGGCCCTGGTGTTCCAGGCCGCCCCGCAGCAGATGTTCCCGCGCACCGACGTCAGCGAACTGGGCCAGAACGCCCTGGTGCTGCGCATCCAGCCGGACGAGGGCGTCACGCTGCGGTTCGGCTCCAAGGTGCCGGGCGCGAGCATGGAGGTCCGCGACGTGAGCATGGACTTCACGTACGGGCAGTCCTTCACCGAGGCCAGCCCCGAGGCGTACGAGCGGCTCATCCTGGACGTGCTCATCGGCGACCCGCCCCTCTTCCCGCGGCAGGAGGAGGTCGAGCTCTCCTGGCGCATCCTCGACCCGGTCGAGGAGTACTGGGCCGAGTCGGGCCGGCCCGAGCAGTACGGCTCGGGCACCTGGGGCCCGGAGTCCGCCGAGAACCTGCTCGCCAGGGACGGCCGCCAGTGGCGGCGCCCGTGAGCAGCCACGACCACGCGGGGAGGAACCCATGACGCTCTACCTGCCGCGCACCACGACGTCGCAGATCACCGAGGCGCTCATGTCCGAGCGGCTCAGCGTCGGCGGCGGCGCCATGAACATGGTGCTGACCCTGGTCATCGTCACCGACGAGGCCGACCACTACGACGCCGTGCGCGCCGCCACCGAGGCGGGCCGCGAGCACCCCTCGCGCGTGGTGGCCCTGATCCGGCGCGACCCCGACGCCGAACCGGCCATCGACGCCGAGATCCGCAGACCCGGCACCTCCGGGCCGGGCGAGGCCGTGCTGCTCCGGCTGTACGGTCCGCTCGGCGAGCACGCGGACTCGGTGGTCACCCCGCTGCTGGTCCCCGACGCCCCCGTGGTGGCGTGGTGGCCGGGAGCGGGCCCCCTCAACCCGGCCGCCGACCCCGTGGGCCGTCTGGCCCAGCGCCGCATCACCGACGCGCTGCGCGCCCCCGACCCGTTGCGGGACCTCGTGGAACGGGTGGCCCACTACCGTCCGGGCGACACGGACCTGACCTGGACCCGGCTGACGCCGTGGCGCTCGCTCCTGGCCAGCGCCATGGACCAGCCGTGCGGGTGGGTGAACTCGGCGAGGGTGACGGCCGAGGCGCACTACCCGAGCGCCGAACTGCTGGCGGCGTGGCTGTCGGACCGGCTGGAGGCGCCCGTGGAACGGGCCGTCTCCCACGGCCCCGGGCTGACCGAGGTCAGGCTGACCACCTCGGAGGGGGACATCGCGGTCTCCCGGGTGGACGGCAGGGTGGCCACGCTGTCGCGGTTCGGACAGCCCGACCAGACGGTGGCGCTGGCACGGCGCGGCGCCGCACTGGCGCTCGCCGAGGAGCTGCGCCGCCTGGACGCCGACGAGACCTACGAGAGCGCGGCCCGCCACCTGGGGCCGCTGCTCGCGGAGAGCGGAGCACGAGGATGAGCGAACCGGAGATCGTCCGCCACGCGGACGCCGCAGGACTGGCCGACAGCGTCGCGTTGAAGCTGGTCAACATGATCGTCCAGGCCGAGGCCGACAAGCGTGACTTCCACCTCGTCCTGACCGGGGGCGGGATCGGCATCCGCGCCCTGGAGGCGGTGCGCGACCACGCCAACGAGGCCGGGATCAGCTGGGACCACGTCCACCTGTGGTGGGGGGACGAGCGCTACCTGCCGGACAAGGACCCCGAGCGCAACGAGACCCAGGCGTGCGCGGCCCTGATCGACTCGATCTCCGTCCCGAGCCACCAGGTTCACCCGATCCCCGCCTCCGACGGGCTCGACGGGGGCCAGGTGGAGCACGCGGCGACCCGCTACGGCCGGGAGCTGGCGGTGGCGGCGCGCGGGGAGGGGCCCGTGCCCGCGTTCGACGTGTGCCTGCTGGGGGTCGGCCCCGACGCCCACGTGGCCTCGCTGTTCCCGGGGCTGTCGGGGGTGCGCGAGGACGAGGCGTCCGTCGCCGCGGTGCACGACTCGCCCAAGCCGCCGGCGGAGCGGGTGACGCTGACGCTGCCGTCCATCCGCGCGGCCCGCCAGGTGTGGGTGCTGGCCTCGGGCGAGGGCAAGGCCGAGGCGGTGCGCCTGGGTCTGGCCGGGGGCAGCGTGGACGAGGCCCCGGTGGCCGGCGCCCGCGGCGCGGAGAAGACCGTGTTCTGGGTGGACGAGGCCGCGGCCTCCCAGCTGTAGCGCGCGACGGCGCGTACGGGCGCCCCGGCCGGGACCGGCCGGGGCGCCCGCGTGTCCGGCCCCGGAACGGGGCGCGGGGGCGCGGCCGGGGCCGGGCGGTACGGCCCCCTTCCCCGCGCCCCGGACGCGCGGCTCAGGTGAGGTCGCCGGCCTCGCCGAGCGGGCGCAGGCGCACGGCGGTCTCCGTCCCGTCCCCGTGCAGGATGTGGCGCATGCCGGAGTGGTCGGGGAAGTGCCCCTCCGGGGTGTGCGCCAACAGCCGGAGGTGGGCCATGGCGTACTTGGGCGTCGAGTTCCGGCCCGGGAGGTGGATCGACAGCTCCTCACGGGCCTCGAAGTCCTGCACCTCGACCTCCTCCGCCAGGGCCGCCCGCGCCTCGGCCGCCGCGGTGACCGGGACCTTGGCCACCCAGTGCGGGCCCTCCGGGGTGAGCGCCCTCGCCCTCTGCTCGGCGGTCTCCCCGGCCCACGCGAACCAGGGGGCGCCCGTGACGGCGGCGCCGTGTTCCACGGCCAGGGCGCCGAGCTCCGCCGCCGTGGCCGTGACGGCTCCGGTGACCGCGTCCCAGTCGTACTGGTCGGGTCGGCCCCCTCGCCGCTCCACGGCGACCGGGGGAACGGTCCTCGACAGGACCGCCGTCCCCGGGACCTCCCGGCGCCGGACCCCGGGCGGGGCGGTGAGGAGTGCGCGGGCGGTGGCGATCGCCTCGTCCTCGGCCCCGCGCCGGCGGTGCAGAACCCCGGTGTGCTCCTCGAGCAGTGCGGCCGCGGTGTCGGGGGCATCCAGGGCGCGGCGGACGTCCTTGACGCTCATGCCGGCGCCGCGCAGAGCCGTGACCAGCACGGCGGTCGCGACCTGCTCGATGGAGTAGTAGCGGTACCCGGTTCCCCCGTCGACCTCGGCGGGGACCAGCAGCCCCTCGGAGTGGTAGAAGCGCAGCGTCTGCGGGGACAGTTCGCTCATCTCGCTGAATTCCTTGATGGACAGGCTCATGCCGCCAGTCTCGGGGTTGCGGTAACCGCAAGGTCAAGTCCGCGTCCGCGGGTCCTCCCTCCGCCCGGGCCCCGCACCGTGTGGGGGGCGGTGGCCTCACGCCGGCCGCCGAGGGGCGCTGCCCCGCCGCGCGCCGCGGCGTCCTCGGCGGCCGGACGCGGGACGGTCGCGGCCCCGTCGCCGCGTTCCCGGGGCCGCCCTCCCTCACGCCCCCGGGTGCGCCGCGTCCCGGGCGATCCGGACCGCCGTCGCCGCGGCGCCGTGGCCCATGGTGTGGCCGAACCGGGCGATCTCCGGGGGCGCCACGTTGAACGGGCGCATCATGCCCATGTCCTCGTGTTCGAGCAGGTGGCAGTGGTACATGTACCGGCCCGTCCCTCCCGTGAACCGGCCCATCACGCTCACCATCGTCCCCGGCCCGACCCGGATCACGTCCTTCCACCCCTCCTCGTCCGGGTTGACCACGCCCGCTCCCGCGAAGGCGAGGGGGTGCCGGGTGGTCTCGTCCACCCGGTCGAAGCCCGAGACGTCGTAGGTGTCGCGGCGCAGCGCCTGGAACCTGGTGAGGTGGATGTGCATCGGGTGCATGGGGCCGCCGAGGTTGAGGAAGCTCCACATCTCCCACCCGTCGAGCGGGACCACGAAGTTGATCGTGTCCATGAAGGTCGAGGCGGCCTTGCGGTAAGTGCGCAGGCGTCCCGAGTGGTCGCGGATCCGGATGCGGCCCCCCTCGGGGTGCGCCGCGTGGCCGTCGTCCGCGTGCGCCGTGTGCGGCCCCGCCGCGTGCGGGGAGTGGTCACCGGGCTCCGCCACGTGCTCCAGCTCCAGGAACTTGGGGTGCGCGAACGCGTCCGGCTGCGTGATCAGCACCATCCGGTGGCCGTGGTGGGGGTGGTCCTCGTGCCTCACCCTCACGTACCCGGCCTTGAGCGCGGGGTTGGCCGGAGGCGTGAAGGAGTCCGTGACCCCGGTCGCCGAGACCCGGAACTGCATGACGCCGGGGAAGAGTTCGCCGCGGCTCGGGTTCCCCTGGTCGTCGACCATCACCAGCCGCAGCCGGGACGCCTTCCCCGCCTCCGTCCCGAACTTCTTGAAGTCCACGAGGAGGTCGGCCCGTTCGGCCGGGGAGATGGTCAGCCGCCCCTGGAGGTCGATGGGCCTGCCCAGCCTCCCGCTGTCCGTGCCGACCTGGAGCACCGCCCCGCGGACCTCCTCGGGCGTCGGCGCGGTCAGGCCGCCGCCGTCGTCCTCCTTGAACAGGCGCAGCGTGTAGGTGCGGGCGTTGGCCCCGTTGAGGACCCGGAAGCGGTACCAGCGCCGCTCCACCTCCAGGTACGGCCAGATCCTCCCGTTGACCGTCTGGTAGGGCCCGGTGAAGGGGAGCGTGGACGGCCAGGTGGTGGGATCCTCCGGATCCACGCCGTCGCTGCCCGTACCGGTCGCCGGGCCGTCCGCCAGGGCGACCACCTTGTGCAGGAGCTGCGCGGTGGGCGGGCTCCCCGGCCTGCCGTCCGTGGTCTCCAAGTTGCGGTCGCCGAGAATGAGCGGGACCTCGTGGGCCGTGCCGCCGTCCGCGCCGCTGGTGGGGGTGAGCGCCTCGTCGTCCCCGTCCCGCAGGATGTAGGCCCCGTACAGCCCGGCGAAGACGTTCCACCGGGTGATCCCCATCGCGTGGTCGTGGTACCAGAGCAGGGTGCCCGGCTGGTCGTTGGCGTACTCCGAGAGCTGGGCGCGGCCCGTGTAGACGGCGTCGTCCGTCCACCCGTCGCTCCCCCCGTCGGTGTAGCCGCCGTGCTGGTGGGTGACGCTCCACGGACGGATCGCCTCGACGGCGGTCGCGGTCGCGGCGCCCTCGCTGCCCGGCCGGGAGGGGGTGCCGGGCGGTCTCGGCGGCACCCAGACGTGGCGCACGGGGTACTTCTCGCCGGCCGTGATCGCGTTCTCCCAGATCACACGGATGCGCGTGCCCCTGGCCACGTCGAAGGTCGGCCCGGGGACCGTCCCGTCGTAGGCGAACACCTCGGTGGCGGGTTCGCCCCGCACGTCCAGCTCCGAGTGCAGGCTCACCTTCGTCCGCTTCAGCCTCACCGTCACCTGGGCCACCCCGTCGGGGCCCTTCTCGGACAGGTCGGCCGCGGCCGGGACGGGCAGGGCGTCCTTGAAGGGGGTCAGTCCGAGTTCCTTGGGCAGGTCGGCCATGGTCATCCTCCGTGTGGTCGGAACGGCTCGCGCGGGCGGTCGCCTCCCGCGCCGGCGTCGGGCGCCGGGCCCGGGGCCCGGGGCCCGGCCGCCGGCGGTCCGTCCGGGGACGGGCCGCCGACCGGGTCCCGGTCGCCGGACGAGGTCGGGGGAGGGCGGCGCCGCGGTCCGCCCGGGGCGGGGGCGGGCGGCGAGCGCGGGTGCGGGTGCGGCCTAGGCGAGGACCTGGGGGCAGGTCAGACCGTGTTCGGGCACCTTCCCGCTGATCAGGTACTCGTCCAGGGGCTGGTCCACGCAGGAGCTCTTGCCCCTGCCGTACACGGTGTGGCCGCCGCCCTCGTAGGTGACCAGGACGGAGCTCGTCAGCCGTGCGTGCATGCGCTGCGCCCACAGGTAGGGGGTCGCGGGGTCCCCCACGTTGCCGACGAGCACGATCGGCGGGGCCGCGGACGCCGTGAACTCCTGGGCCCCGGTCTCCGCGAGGGGCCACCGCGCGCACGGGGCCGTCGCCCACACGGGCCCGCCTCCGAACAGCGGGGCGCGCAGCTCGGCCGCCTCCACGGCGTCCCGGTAGGCGCTCAGGTCCTCCGGGTCGTCCCGGTCCGCGCACATGACGGCCGTGTAGGCGTCCGTGCCCCCGTCCGCCTCCTCGCCGAAGGCGCGGTCGTACATGTACTCCAGGTACCGCCGGTAGGTCTCGGACCCGGTGTCCCCCTCGGCCAGGTCCGTGAAGAACCCGGCCAGGTAGTCCCAGGTCCACTCGTCGTAGAGCTGCGCGGCGACCATCTCCGCCAGCATCTCGCCGGTGACGGTCCGCCCCCGCACGGTCGGCCGGTCCCGGTCGAAACGCTCCAGGAGGGCCGGCGCCTCCTTCACCGCGGCCCGGCCCGACGTGAAGGGGCAGCCCTCCACGGTCCGGGCGCAGTGCTCGGCGACCATCTCCCAGGAGTCCTGGAACGCCTCCTGGACCTCCACCGCGAGCCGGGCGTTGGAGGGCGCCGTGTCCACGACCCCGTCCAGGACCAGCGCCCTGGTCCGGTCGGGGAACATGTCGGCGTACAGGGCCCCGATGTGGGTGCCGTACGAGTAGCCGACGTACGTCAGCCCCTCGTCCCCGAGGGCGTCGCGGAGGACGTCGAGGTCGCGCACCACGTTGACGGTGCCCATGCGCGACAGGAACTCCCCGCCGACGGCCTCGGCGCAGCTGCGCCCGTAGGCCTCGGCGGCCTCGCCCAGCCCGCGCAGGTCGGCGGCGGTCTTCTCCGCGGGGTCCCCGGGGGCGACGCGCTCCAGCTCCCGCTCCCACGCCTCCGACCCGTCGCAGTCCAGGCCCCCGCTCCGCCCGACCCCGCGGGGGTCGAACCCCACCAGGTCGAAGGAGGACTGCACCCGCTCCCCCAGGAAGGGGTTGCGCATGCCGTCCACCGTCGAGACCCCCGGCCCTCCGAAGTCGACCACCAGGGACCCCCTGCGCTCGGCCTCCGGGCCGTGCGCGGGCCTCCGGGCCAGCGCGATCGCGACCGTCTCCCCGTCGGGGCTGCCGTAGTCGACCGGGACCGTGAGGGTGCCGCACTCCAGCTGCGCCATCCACTGCGGGGTGCCCCCGCCCGCGTCGGCGTCGACGGCGTCCAGCTCCTCCTGCGTGAAGCACGGGCTCCACGCGATGTCCTGGCCGTAGAACGGGAGGGGCACGTAGGCGTCGGCGGGCGGCCGCGCGGAACCCGTGGTCACCGCGAGCACGACCGCCAGTCCCCCGGCCCCGAGGACGGCGCCCGCTCCGCCGAACCGCCCGAGGGCACCCGTACACCAGCGCCTTGTCCGCACCTTGGCTCCGTTCCCGTCAGCGCCGCCCGGCCGCTGCCGGGGCCTTTCGCACCATTTCAGCGGAGAACAAACCGATCACGGACGGTAACATCCCGTTCGGGAGGTAAACAGTCGGTCTTGTCTGCGGGCGTCCGTCCGCGGGTCAGGCGCGCGGACAGGTGAGACCGGGACGCGGCGCCTCCCCCGTCAGCAGGTAGGCGTCCACGGGACGGTCCACGCAGGGGCTGCGCTCCTTGCCGTACAGGGTGTGCCCCGCCCCCTCGTAGGTGACCAGGACGCCCGTCTCCAGCTGGTCCGCGAGTTCCTCGGCCCACGCGTAGGGGGTGGCGGGGTCCCCGACGGTCCCGATGACGACGATCGGCGGGGCGTCCGGGGCGGTGATCCCCGTGGGCGCCTCCTCGCTCTCCGGCCAGTACGCGCACGGCAGCTGCTCCCACACCAGGCCGGGGCCGAACAGCGGGGACAGCCCGGCCGCGCGGTCGGCCGCGTCCCGGTAGGCCGCCACGTCCTCGGGGTCGGCGCGGTCCGCGCAGTTGACGGCGGTGAACACCGCATTGGCGTCCTGGTGCTCCATGCGGGGGTCGACGTCCTCCGGGTCGACGTCCTCGTACTTGCCGAACGTGTTGTCGTACAGCTCACCGAGGTGGCGCGCGGTCCCCTCCTCGTCGTCCGCGTCGAGGGCGGCGAGGAGGGCCGCCAGGTAGTCCCAGCTCTCCTCGTGGTACAGCTCCGTGCCGATCATCTGGAGCAGGGTCTCGCCGTCGACGGGGATGCCCTCGACCTCGGCGGGTTCGCGGTCGAGCCCCGCGAGGAGCTCCAGCATCCGCGCGTCGGAGCGGCCCCCCTCGGGGGCCGCTCCGGCGAACGGGCACCCGTCGGCCTCCGCCGCGCAGTGGGCGGCGAACATGTCCCAGGTGTTCTGCTGGGCGGCCACCTGGTCCAGGGCGATCCCCGCGTTGGACAGCTCGGTCTCCACGGCGCCGTCCAGGACCAGCGCCCGCGTGTTCGCGGGGAACATCTCGGCGTAGAGGGCGCCGATGTGCGTGCCGTACGAGTAGCCCACGAAGCTCAACCGCTCGTCGCCCAGCGCGTCGCGGACGATGTCCAGGTCGCGGACGACGTTCACCGTGCCCAGGTGGGCGAGGAACTCCTCCCCCACCGCCTCGGTGCACGCCTCGGCGTAGCGGCGGGCGGCGTCCTCCAGCGGCTGGAGCTCCACGTCGGTCAGGTCTTCGGGGTCGGTGTCCGCGACGCGCCGGAACGCGTCGTCCAGGACGTACCGGTCCCCGCACGCGAAGCCCCCGCTCTCCCCCACGCCGCGGGGGTCGAAGGAGACCAGGTCGAAGGCCGCGCGGACCTCGTCGCCGAAGTACGGGAAGTCCAGCATCTCGATGCCCGACACGCCGGGGCCGCCGGGGTTGAGCACCAGGGACCCCAGGCGCTCACCCTCCGGGCCGGTGGCGGGGGCCCTGATCAGCGCGATCTCCAGCACCGTCCCGTCGGGTCGGTCGTGGTCCAGGGGGACGGCCACGGTTCCGCACTCCAGGGTCTCCAGCCAGGCCGCGTCCGCCCCCCACCCGGCGAGTTCGCCGACCTGCCGCTCGTCGTAGCAGGCGCGCCAGTCCACCGTCTGCCCGGCGAAGGGCCCCTCCTCCCCGGGGGGAGCGGACGAGCACCCCGCGAGCAGCAGCACCGCGGCCGCGGCCCCCGCCGGCACCGCCCTCGGGGCCGCCCCCGTCCCCGCCCCTCCCCCGACGACCGCTGCTCCCCTGCCCACGCGCGGCTCCGTTCCTCTCCCCGCGCCCCCGCGCGGCGGCCGTGTCACACCGGGACCGGCTCGTCCCCCACCACGAGAGGGTGCCGTACGGACCCCGGGCGATCCACCCGCCGGTCCGGCGCCGCCCCGGAAAACAGAAGTGGCGCCCCCGGCGGGCGCGCCTCCGGCCGGGGACGCGCCCGCCGGACGGCGGACGGCGGGAGGAGGCGGGGACCGCGTCCCGGCCCCCGGGAGCCCGGCCGGGGCTCAGAGCAGGGTGACGTCGGTGTCGAACAGGTCCGGGAGGTCCTCCGGGGACGCCACCGCCACCAGCGGGCGCAGGGGCTCGCCGAAGCCGATCCGCGCGTGGCGCCCCCGCCCTTCCCCCTCGGTCTGGGCGATCCAGTCGACCAGTTCGACGGCGCGGCTGACGTCCCCGCCGGGCCGGGTCAGGGCGACCACGGTCCCCGCCACGTCACAGCCGGTGTTGAGGAGCAGGGTCGCGGAGAACACGCTCTGCGCCCACGCGCCCCGGCCCACCGGGTGCGTGCCGCCTCCGGGGGTGCGGCGCCGGGACCAGCCGGGCGCGGCCAGCCCCACGGCCCGGTCGCCGAAGGTGAGCACGAGGCTGGGCCGCTCCTGCGCGGACAGGCACTCCACCGGGTGGCCGAGCGAGGCGTCCGCCCACACCCCGACGGGTCCCCCGGCCGCCCGGACCAGGGCGGCGCGTGCCGCGTCGAGCAGGTCGGCGTCGACCTGGTCGCGGGCCTCCTCGCACACCCACCCCGCCAGGGGTCCGGTCAGGGGCGAGTACCCCGGAAGGAGCAGCGGCCAGTCCACGGCGGCGCGCCCCCTCAGGGGCACGGAGCCGTGGGTCATGCAGACCACGGTGCGCCTGCGCCCGAGCTGGTAGGTGACGCAGGCGCCCGACCGGCGCGCGGCCAGGGCCAGGCCGAGGCTCATCGCCTTGGTCCCGGTGGTGATGTCGACGACCACCGGGGCCGCCGCCCCGCCGGACCGCCGCTCGGCGATCCACCGCCGGGCGACCCCGGTGACCGCCTCCGTGTCGGACCCGTCCACCGGCTCCGGGGTGAAGCGCACCCGGTCGCGGTAGCCGCCCTCCTTCAGCTCGGCGGCCTCCGGCCGGGCCGCGCCGGGGTTCTCGGCCGCGTGCAGCGTGCGTGCGGCGGCCTCGCGCACGCCGCTCAGGACGCTCTGCCGGGAGGGCAGGACGAGCGTGTCGGCGGGGCGGTGGGCGTGCACGGCGGTGAGGGTCCCCATGCGGCTGCCGCCCAGGGAGGTGACCAGCAGGGGGCCGTCCTCCGGCCCGGGGTGGCGTTCGGGCGGCCGCGCACCGTCCGGACGCGGCTCCGGCGGCACGGGCGGTCGCGCGTCGCCGCGACGCGGCGGGGCCCCCAGGCCAGGGAAGAACGCCTTGCGGACCTCCTCGAACGAGGTGAGCCGGGCGAGCAGGTCGTCCAGGCTCCACACGTGGACGCTGCGCGCGCTCAGCGCGGGGTTGTACGCGGTGACCCGGTCCCGCAGCCCCGGGACCGCGGGGCCGGAGTGGACGAACAGCACCTGGACCGCTCCGCCGAAGACCCGGCGGGCCTTGGTCACGGTCCATCCGGCGCGGGCCACGACGTCGTCGGGCCGGGACTTGGCCTCGACGCACAGCACGCGGTGGCGGTAGCGGAGGACCGCGTCGAAGTCGGCGACGGCCCCGCCGGGGTGGAGCGGGTCGGCGACCTGCCGGGGGCCGAGCACCTCGGCGTCCCGGTGGCGGCGCGTGTGCCGCAGCAGGTGGGAGAGGACCCGGCCCTCGGCGACGACGCCCCGGCGCACCGCCGGGGACATGTCGGGGAACCGCGCCAGGAGGGCCTGCTTGCCGCCCTGGACGAAGAGGCGGACGGGTTCGGGGTCGCGGTCGTCGAGCCAGCGGGCGCCGTGGATCCCGGCGAGGGTGCGCAGGTCGACGCCGTCGCCGGCCACGGGGCGTCCCGGATGGGAGCCGTCCGCGGTGCGCAGGACGTCGCGCTGGGCGTCGAGGTAGTGGCGCCAGCGGGGGGCCCGGGGGTGTCTGCCCGGGGGCAGCGCCCGTTCGTGGAAGAGGGCGGCAGCCACGCTCATCACCTTGGTCCCGCCGGTGTAGTCGAGGAACCAGGGTTCTCCCCCGTTGTCCCGGTGGAACGCGGCGAGGGTGTCGGTGACCGGCCCGAAGTCGTGCGGGTCGGGTCCCACGCTGGCCACCCGCACCGACGCCCGGCCGGCGAGCCGCTCCACCGCGCGGGCGACCCGGTGCGCGACGGGGAGGGTCCCGTCGCTGGCGACGAGGACCAGGTGGTCGGCGGGGAGGGTGAGCGAGGACAGCAGGGCCGGGGTGGGGTTCTGCCCGACGAGCACGACGGCGGTTCGGGGACTGTCCACATCGTCCTCAGCACAGGGTACGGGGGCGGTTTCGGTACGCACACGCTACTGCCGGAATCCGCCCTTTCTCCAGGGCGTGCGGCGCCGGTTCGCCGCCGGGCGGGGAGGTCCCGGGAAGGGCGGCGCGGAAGCGGCCGCCCCCGCGTCCGGCGGGGAGGCCGGGCGCTCAGGCCCCGACCCTCTCCTCAGCGGCGGCGGTCCTCCCGCGCACCGGCGAACCGCTGATCACGAAGGAGCGGCAGGCGGTCACCACGCCCCTGCCGTCGCGCACGAGGTCGGAGGGGACCAGGAGGTCGCGGCGCTCGGGATGGGCGGAGCCGACGACGGAGGACACGATGAACCACACCCCGTCCTGCGGCTCGGGCAGGTTGGCCCTGGTGCGCTCCTCGGCCATCAGCGGCACCCCGGCCACCTCCAGTCCGACGGGCACGCGCACCGCCTCGACCCTGGCCGGCGCGTCGGACCCCGGCCAGCGGCGGATGACGCGGAAGCTCTCGTCCACGACCGTCACCGCATGCGGCGTCAGGTTGACCACCGGCATCCGGCACCCCCGTTCGTCTCGGTCCGCGGCGGCCGGCCGGCGTGCCGGGTCCGGCCGCGCCGCGCACCGGTCCAAGGCCTTCACCGCAGTCTCTCGGACACACGCACGGGGGCCTTCGGACGTGCGCGGCGGACCGACCCCGGGAAAGAAGTGGGGCCCTTGTTTCGGATGTCCATTTCATCAGCATGAGGGCTGCTTTATGCAACCTGTTCATCCAGCCCAACAATTGACATTTCCCTATGTGTGGGCCTATTTTGCTATACGACCTCCCGTTCACGCGGGGGTGTCACCTGAGGTCTCACGTCTCTTCCACATGTGCTTTCCCGGAGGGCTGGGAAAGCAACCGGCCCCGGAACACCCGGGGAGAAGAGTTCGTGAGCACGCACCACTGCTCCGCCTGGGAGCTGTTCGGCTCCGCCGCCTTCCTTCGCGTCTTCACGCGCGTCCTGGGATGCGGGCCGTGCTCCGCGGACGGAACCGCGCAGGGCTGCTCGGGCCACTCCGAACAGTTCTGCGACTACGTCGACCTGTGCGCCGAGCACTGCCCGTGCCCGGTGCACGGGGCCGATCCCGACGGCGTCGTCGCCGTGCGCATGCGCCGTGCCGCGCCCGGCGCCACGGGGGTGGACCGCACCGCCGCGCACCGGCTGCGGGACGCCCTGGACGACGTGCGCCGGGACCGCTCCTACAAGAACCTGCGCCGCGTCTACCCGCAGAGCGCGCCCGACGGCCGGATCCGCTGCGCGTTCTCCGAGCGCCCGCGCCGCTGGGCGCAGCGCCGCGACGTCGCCCTGGTCGCCACGGACGTGGTCGACCAGGAGGCGCTCGCCATGCTCGTGCTCACCGCGGGCTGGGGCAACCCCGCCGCCGACCTGCCCGAGGACATCCACCCGGGCGAGACGGTCTCCTTCACGGAGGACGGCAGCGCCGTGCCGGTCGCCGACCTGCACGGCCGCGCGCTCACCGCCGTCAAGGAGCCGCCCATGGTCTCGACCGCCACGGGCGACTACCTGCTGCGCAAGCTGGCAGAGCTGGCCGCCGGGCGCGACGCCGACCCGGGCCGCACCCCCGACCAGCGGCGGCGCCTCGTGCTCCGCGGCCTCCTGCCCGGGCTGAACGGCGAGGACGTCGCCCGCCGGCTGACCGGTGTGCTGGGTCGGATGGCCACGACCATGCCCCGCCACTTCGCACTGGTGCAGCAGGCGCGCGGCCGGGCCCGCAGCGCCCCCTACTCCCCCGTTCCCGACCCCGATCCGGCGGACCCCGCGGAGGACCCCTCCCGGCGGCGCGAGGTGCTGAACGAGGCGGAGCGCTCCTGGCTGCGCCGTACCGGCCTCGCGCTGACGACGCGGGCCCAGGAGTCGCGGTCGGCCTTCGACGCCGACCCGCAGGGCGCCCTGGAGTCCCTGCTGTGCCGGCTGCTCGACGAGGGGACCGACGTCCCCGCCCTGTGGGCGGGGGCCCAGGACGACCCCGATCTGCGCGCGGACCTCGTGGAGGCGCTGGCGGAGGCCATCGACAGGTAGGCCCCCGGGGCCCGGCGGGCGCGCCGGCCCGGACCGCCGCCGGTGCCCAGGGGGCTCGCCCGACGGCCCCGGCCCCCGCGGCGGGTCCGGGCGCCGAACCGCGACCCGGGCCGGGGCCCTCCCCCCGGCGCGCCGGAAGGACCCCGTGCCGCTCAGCCCCCCTGTCCCCGTCCGCCGGAGGAGAAGCGCCTGGCCAGCGGGGGCAGGACGGGGAACTCGGCGAACTCGCGCAAGGACATCACCGCCGTCTCCTCCAGGGGCAGGCGTCCACGCCACCGGCCGGCCAGGCACACGTCGCGCGCCTGCTCCACCTCGCGCCACCGCGCCGGGCCGGGCCCGCCGGGCAGCCGCCGCGCCGCCAGCGCGCCGTCGAAGGCGTCGAGGAACCCCCTGACCTGGGCGCCGGTGGCCCGGGCGACCCCGGCGGAGGGGTCCAGGTCCAGGGCGCGGGCGCGCCGGTCCACCAGGTACAGCTCCGGCGCCAGGTGCACGCTCCCCATGCCCAGCGACTTGCCCATCCCGATCTTGTGCGCGTACTCGGGGTCGGCGGGGCCCCCGCCGCCGACCGGGTTGTCGAGCAGCAGGGCCCGCAGCAGGGCGCCGAGTTCTCCGTCGGTGAGGTTGGTGAAGGTGATTCGCGAGTGGAAGGTGAGGCCGTCCCGGAGGGGGACCACGTCGCGCTCGGTGTCCCGGGGCGGCTTCGCCCGGTGGCCGGGGTCCAGCACGGTCAGGTCCAGTTCCTCCTGGGCGCGCGCGTCGTAGCGGAAGGGGCGGGCGCCGCCCCCGGGGTGGCGGTGCAGGTACACCTTGTACCCGCCCAGGCGCACGTGCCCCTCGTGCGACCAGGTGACGATGTCCGGCCGGTCCCCCGCCCCGGCGTCGGGCCCCTGCACCAGGTAGTTGGCGAAGCAGCCGCGCTGGGGCGAGAGCAGGCGCACCCGCAGGGCCGCCCCGTCGGGGTAGTCCGGGTCGGGGTCGAAGGAGAGCGCGCTGCCGAAGGAGACGCGCCCCTTGGACGCCCCGGACTCGCCGGCGAAGGTGTCGGTGTCGCCGAACAGCGCGCGGCACACGTCCACCGGGCGGCCGGCGCGGTCGGCGCGGTCGGGGTCGCCGTGCTGGGGCCCGAGCACGGGTCCGGGGACGGCCCGGCGGACGGGGTTGTCCTCGCTGACCGCGATGCGGTAGCCGCCCGAGCGGCCGAAGGACACCACCGCCCCGGACAGGTCGACGTCGAACCACACGGGTTCGAGGCTGCGGCGCGGCAGTCCGCCGCCGCCGGTCCCGGCCACCGGCTCGCGGGCCGGTTCGGCGCCGCCGGCTCCCAGGCCGTCGGGGAAGGCCGCCCTCTGGTAGCCGGTGACCTGTTCGGCCGACTCGAACAGCTCCACCATGGGCCCGGGCACCCGTAACCGCCCCCCGCGCAGGTCGCGGGGGCGGGGAAAGAGGTAGGCGTTGCGGCGGTCCCCCGCGGCGGCCCCCGTCAGCACGACCAGCGCCTGCACGACCCCTCCCCCGTCGGGCCCTCCCTCTCCGGCGGTCAGGGCCGCGAGGTACTCCCGCGCCTGCCCGGCCGTGGGGGCGACGGCGGCGATCCGCCGCTCCCCCGGCAGGTGGACGGCGTGCACCCACCGGTGCTGGAGGCGTCCGTGCTGCTCGTGGGCGGTGGGCACGTAGGTGTTCCCGCGGGGCGGGTCGGGGAAGTCGTCGACCCCGAAGTCCCAGGTGCGCAGGCTCTCGCGCAGGACCGTGAAGGGCACCTTGAGGGCCTGCCCGGGTTCGGCCGAGACAGCGGTGCCGGGGACCTCCACGACGTACCAGCAGCCGCCCGGCGGGGAGTGGAACAGGAACCCCTGCCTGGTGCGCAGCCCCGCGCGGCGCCTGCGGTAGTCGGCGTGCTGCCGGGCCATGACCTGGCGTGCGCGGGTGGACAGGCCGCTGTCCGCGCTGCCGGGGTCGATGCGCACGGGAGCTCGGAAGAACAGCATCGGCGTGTTGACCGGGCCGGTCTCGCCGCCGGTGAGCATGCGCACGGTGTTGCGGACGAGACCCCGCAGACTCGATCCGGGCAGGGCGGGGAGGAGGCGTTCGCCGTGGGGGAACCGGAGGGAGGAGCCGACCCGGCCGGGTTCGGGGGTCTGGCCGACGAAGGTGGGGGTGAGCGTGGTGACGGCCAGGTCGATCCACCCCGAGCGGGTTCCGTCCACCGTGCGGTCGTGGCTGCGCAGCAGGTCGTCCGTCACGTGCCCGGCGTGCAGGTCGGCCGCGGGCACGGGGGTCTCGGCGAGGGCGACCAGCCCGTAGGGCGCGGTGGCGTGGAACCGCCCGCCCGCGACCGCGTCCGCCGCGGTGTCGGGCTCGGAGGGCGCCCCCGGCGGCGGGGACGGCCCGCCCCCGAAGCGGGAGGCGACGTCGCGGGGGTTCACCATGTGCGCTCCTCCCCGGCTGTCTCGTCCCCGGTGCCCACGTCGAACTCCGGTCCCGTCGGCTTGGCCCCGGACCGCATCCCCGTGAGCCGGTGGAAGGCCACCCCCACCGCCCCCGTCCCGGGGTCGGACGCCCAGTACTCCCGCACGGTCAGCCACGTGCCGGCGCTCTCCAGGGCCGCACCGCGCCCACCCGGACGCGGGCGGGCGCGGCCGGTGAAGTCGGTCCACCCCACCGGCAGGGCGGCCAGGGTGCCGGAGGGCTCCCTCGTCACCGAGAAGGGCACGTCCCCGCCGAGGGTACGGCTGTGCGCCCGGCCGTTCCACCCCTGGAGGAGGAACGAGCGGTCGCGCGGACGCAGCCACTCCGGGAGCGGGGCGGGGTCGTCCGCGCTGATCCACCCGTCCTCCGCCCCCTCCCCGAGCCTGATCTGGGCGCGGGGGCCGAACACCAGGACCTCCAGGACGCGCCACCGGTCGGTCGCGGGGCTCAGCGCGGGGGCCGACAGGTCGGCGGTGGACGGGTGGTCCGATCGGCGCCAGCGCCCTCCCGGGCACGCGCCGGTGATCCGTCCGTCGCCGAGTTCGGCGAGCAGCCACTGCGGGGCCCCCGGCGCTCCGGGGATCCCGTCGGTCCCGGTGTCCAGGAGGCGGCAGCGGGTGCCGCGCGTGAAGACGTCGGCGAGGACGTCCTCCACCTGTCCGCCGTCCAGCCTCCGGACGGCCAGTCCCTCCGGTCTGGGGGGTGTGTGGTCCACCTGTGCTCCCTTCCGTCCCGTCGTCCGTCCCCGCCCCGCGCCCCGGCCCGCGGCGGCCTCACCGCTCCCCGCCGGCCCGCGTCCCCCGTTCCCCCCGCGCCGCCCCGTCCCCCGGCGCGAGCCGGGTCCCCAGGGCGGACACCCACCCGCGTGCGGTGGCCGCCTCCGCGCTGCCGGGGTCGAAGAGCGCCGTGAGCAGGTCCACCCGGTGGGGTGGACCGCCGTCCCCGGACCAGGTGGTGAGGGCGGCGCGGGTCGCGGTCAGGCGCCCGTTCCCGCTCCCCGCCCCCGCGCCGAGGGTGTCGAAGGGGACCGTCGCCAGTTCGCGCACGACGAGCACGAGCAGGCCGCGCACGGCGTCGTCGGGGTCGCGGACGTCCAGGACCGCCTCCCCGCTGCCGCCGCAGTGCAGGTCGCTCGTGAACACCCGCCCGTCCACCGCGTCGCCGAACAGGGAGTCCACGGTCAGGCGGGTGGCGGTCAGGTGCGCCCCGCCCCTGAGAGGGGGGACGGCCCTCAGGCGCACCCGCGAGGGGCGCGGGCGCGCGCTCCCGGGGTCCGTGTCCGCCCCCCACCAGTGGGAGTGCCATTCCTGCCATCGGGCCCCCTCCGCGCCGAGGTGCTCGGCGGCGTCCCGGACCAGCCTGCCGCCGATCCTCTTGAACAGGGCGAACAGGGCGGTGTCCCCGAGCACCGGCGCGAGGCGGACGGAGGCCTTGTCCGCGTCGGACACGACCGGGCGGTGGCGGTGCGCCCGGTCCACGGTCCCGAGCCTCTCGGGAGCGGGCACGTCGCCGACCATGATCAGGCCGGGGCGGGGCCGGCGCGGCGGCGGTCCGGCGGGATCGGGCTGCTCGGCCACGGCCAGCGTCAGGCGGAGTTCGGCGCGGTGGCGCCGGTCGGGTCGGTCGGGGCGGGCCTCCGGGCGGGCGGCCGTCGCCGCCCGCCCGTGGGCGCGCAGCCGCGCGGCCAGCGCGGCGGACAGGTCGGCGGGGGCGTCCGCGAGCGCCGCGGCCCCGCGCTCCCAGCGGTCGGCCCAGGACCGGGCGTGGTAGGCGAACCAGGCGTGCTCGTCGGTGAGGTCGTACCGCTCCGCGGTCCAGTGCGTGGCGCGGACGGCGCCGTGGCCGCGTCCGGTGCGCCCCCCGACGCGGATGCCGGGGCCCTCCCCGGAGAACCCGTCGGCGGCCAGGACCAGCAGGTCGAGCAGGAGCGCCTCGTCGGCCGGGACGGGCACGCGCAGCCGCAGGTGGGCGGTGAACACGGTGCCCGCCGGCAGCACCTCCCACTGCCACATGCGCCCCGGGCGGACGGTGCCGGAGGCCGGGTCCACGCGGGTGCCGACGCGGACGGCGACCGTCGTGCCCTCGGGCAGCTCGGCGGCGGCGTCGTCGACGTCCAGCGCGCTCTCCGCGGGCGCGTCCGGCTCCCCGCCGGGCGGGGGCCCGGACCCCGCCGCCCCGAAGAGCCGGCCCACCTGGCGGGGGTCCCCGGTGCGGGCCGCGAGTTCGTGGCGCAGCAGACCCGCCAGGGTGGTCGCCCGCAGCCGGGGCACGCCCGTGCGGGGGTCGCGGTCCACGCGCAGGTCGACGTCGCCCTCCGCGGCGTGGCGGGGCACCGCCCGGGCCGCGCCGATGTGGGTGTCGGAGAGCAGGCACAGCCGGACGGCGATCTCCCAGAGCGGCCCGGGACGGGCGGGGCGGGTGCTCAACCGCCTCCCCCAGGCTCGTGTCGGCCCTCCTGGACGGCGCGCAGGACCCGTCCGGCCTCGGACAGCCAGGAGGAGGCGAGGAGCAGTGCCAGGCGGGGAGCGGCCCGGCGCTCCCACACGCGGGCGCGGGGGGAGAGGCCGCTGGGGTGGTCGCGGGGCGGCAGGCCGTCGGTGAGGGAGAGGTCGACGGCGGCGATCGCCCGGGAGTAGGCGGGGCTGTGCGGGGGCTCGGGCCTGTTGTCGCGCCACCACGCCGCGGCCGCGCCCCCGTCGGCGAGGGCTCCGAGCCAGGACTGCACGGGGACGGGACCGGGCCGGCCGGGCCGGGTCAGCCGGGCCCCGGCGAGGGCGCGGACGGCGCGGTCGTGCAGGGCCTTGTGCGTGCCCGCCCGGTCGGCCCGGCCGCGCGCACGGCCGGAGACGGTGCGGCCGAGGGCGGACAGCGCGTCCTCGGGCGTGCGGTGGGGGTGGCCCACGACCTCGCGGAGGCGTCCGAGCAGGCTGGGCGTGAGGGGGGCGAGCCCCCGGGCGGAGTCCCGGGCGAGGGAGCGCGCGTGGTCGCGGACCGGCCGCGAGGCGGCGTTCCACAGGAGTTCGTCGTAGAGCTCGTCGAGCCCGCCCTCCCCGCCCGGGACGGTTGGGACCGCAGGGGCCTTCGAGGCCGCCGGGAACGCAGGGACCTCAGGGGCCGTGGGGAACGCAGGGTCCTCAGGGACGGCTCCGGCGGGCGCCGGTCGGGGCGGGACACGCGCGGGGGGCGGGCCCGCGGACGGAGCCGCCGCGAGCGGGACCGCGGTCGGCGCGAGGGGGGCGGGCCCGCCCGGCGGGACCGGGAGGAGCGTGAACTGGCCGTGGCCGTCCACCACCCGTTCGCCCAGAGGGTGGGCCTCCAGGTCGCGGGCCTGGTCGGCGGTCAGCCCCCCGTCGAGTCGCAGGCGCACCACCGCACCCGGCACGGCCGCCCACCGCTGCGCCATCGGCCCCCGGTAGCCCCGGTGGTAGGCGCCGAGCAGCCCGGCCTCCACGTGGTGGGCGAGCACCCTGGCGCCGGAGCCGGGGAGGCGGCGGGCGAGGAGGTCGAGCACGGCGGGCACCAGCGCCCGCGGGCTGGACTGGCCTTCCTCGCCGACCAGCAGGGCCGGGGAGAGCAGCAGGAGGTCGAGGGGGGCGCCGGGGGGCCAGTGGCGCGTGTGGGGGTGGGCGACCCGGTCGGGTGACAGCAGCCGGTCCGGGTCCGCGGGGGTCACACTGACGCCGCCGTGGGCCCGGGTCCCGCCGGAGCCGAGGGTGAGGGTGCCGTCCGCCTCGTCGAGGACCTCGGCGACGCGCTCGGCGAGGTCGCGGAGGGATCCGCCGTCGGCGGCGAGCAGCTGCCAGCGGGCCTCGAAGACCTGTCCGGGGTCGACGGTGACCGCGAAGAAGGGGACCCCCTGGGACCGGTCGCCCGTGCGGGACCGGCCGAGGTACTGCTCGGCGGTGGTGCGCACGGCGGCGCGCAGGGAGCGGTCGAGGGTGACGTGGCCGCGGACGGCGCGGTAGGGGGTGGCGGGGTCGGTGCCCGCGAAGACGTCGACGGTGGTGTCGCCGTCCTTGCCCGGTGTGTAGAGGTGGGCGGGGGCCGGGTAGGCCACGAGCGCCCGCGCCGGCGCGGAGTCCGCGGGCAGGTCGGGGTCGGCCCCCGGTTCGAGGCGCGGGTAGGCGGGGGCGAAGCGGATCCGGTCGCCGCGGGCGACCCAGTCGGAGAGCTCGCGCTCGCGGCCGGCGCGCCGGAGCGCGGCGGCGAGCATGCCGCGCTGGGCGCGCCCGCCGATGGAGTGCTCCGAGTCGATCCGCAGCGGGTCGAGGGAGGTGCGCACCGCCAGGGTGTCGGTGAGCACGTAGCGCAGCGGCAGGTAACCGGTGGCGGGGAGGGGGTTCACGCGTCCACCCCCGCAGGCGGCGCGGCGCCCGCCGCGCGGGCGGGGCGCCGACCGCGGGGTGGGTCCTGGAGGGGGCCGGTGTTCACACGGGTACCCCTTCCCGGCCCGGCCCCTTCCTCACCGGAGCGGCCAGGCGGAGCGTGACCGCGTGCGGGTCGTCCCCGTCCGGCCCGGACAGGCGCACGTCCACCCGGCCCCGGCCGCGCGTGGTCCTCAGCCCGATCCGGGTGGTGGCCAGGCAGGCCCGGGCCAGCAGCCGCCAGTGCGCCTCTCCGGGGGCGGTCGCCCAGGTCAGCGTCGCGGCCAGGGTCGGTCCCGGCAGGAGCACCCGGTTCGTGCGCAGCCTCCCCGGCTCGGGGGCCCCGTCCGGTCCGACGGCGGTCCCCGACTCCAGGGAGGTGTACGCGTCCGTGACCGCCCGGCGCAGGACGGAGCGCAGGGGGTCGTCCCGGCCGGCCAGGGCGCGTGCGACCGCCGAGCGGACGTCCTCGCCCAGGACGGCGTGGCCGACCCGCAGCATCCGGTCCGCGCCGTGGGAGCGCCCCCGGCCGAACACCTCGTCGCACGCGGCGGCCAGCTCCGGGGCCGCCCCCAGCGCGTCGGCCGCCCCCGCGCGCAGCCTGGCCGCGAGGCGGTGGCGGGGCAGGTAGGGCAGGCCGTGCTCGTCGGTGACCACGTCCGTGTCCGCGCCCGTCCCGTCCGCGCTCGCGCCGACGAACAGCGCGGGGGAGGCCAGACGCACGAGGATGCGGTCCGGCGGGCTCACGTCCGCGCACCCCCCGGCGGCGCCGGGGGGCGCGGGCCGCCGGACCCCGCCCGTCCCCGCGGCCGGGGGCGGTGGGGGTCGAGCGCCGACGCCAGGCCGGGGTCCAGGTACAGGTCCATCACCTCGACCGCGTCGAGCAGCTCGCCGGGGGTCCACTCGAGGGGGAGCCCGACGGGGCCGCCGGTCACACGGGCGCGGCGGGCGAGCTCGGGACCGGGGTCGGCGCCCGACTCCAGCAGCGGCACGAGGGACGAGACCAGCCAGCTCCGCCGCCGGGCGTCCCCCTCCGCGAGGAGGCTGCCGGGGGCGGACACCGACAGGTACCGGTCGAGGAAGCGGGCGAACCCGGTCCCGGTCAACGGCAGCCCGGTGCGGGGGACGGGCGCCAGGCGGGCGCCGTCGAGGCGGCGCAGGACCCGGTCGACGCCGTCGAACCGCGTCGTCCAGGCGACGGCGTGCTCGTCCGGCGCCCCGGGGTCGGCCTCGGCGAGCGCGACCCTGTGCTGCTTGGCCCTGCGGCACATCGCCTCGCACAGGTCGTAGCCCAGGGAGAGGGGCGCGCCGACCGGCTGGACCGCGATCCCCGCCCCGACCGTGGGAACGAAGGTGGTGTGCGCGCCCCCGTCGGGCCGGCGCACGGTCCGGCCCGCGCCCGTCGGCCCGCCGTGGGCCCCGGCGAGGGCGCGGTGCAGCGCCACCCGGGGGTCGCGCGGGTCGCCGACCCGCTCCGGGTCGGCGTCGAGCCAGTCGAGCGCGTAGCGGACCAGGCTCAGGGCCAGGCGGGCGTCGCACAGGACGGTGAGGTCGTCCCCGGCGACCACGACGGGGCGCACCGGTATCCGGACGGGGCCGGGCGGGACGTGGTGGAGGGTGACGGGCCGGGCGGCGCCGGCTCCCGGGATGACGGGGGCCCGGCCGGGCTCGGCCCGCACCGTGGCGGCCACCGCGCGAACCAGGACCCGGGCCAGGCCCTCGGTGAGGCCGGCGATGTGCCCGGACAGGAGGCGCTGGGCGATCGCCCCGGAGCCGGGCACGCGGGGGTCCCCCGCGCGCTCGCGGTAGGAGCCCAGGAGGATGCCGAGCCCGTTGACGTCGATGTGGACGACCGCGATCCTGCTGACCTCGCCGTGGTCGCGGCCGAGCCTGTCGACCTCCATCGGGAGCGCGAGCGCGGGCGCACCTGTGGCGGTGGCGGCTCCGGCCAGCCAGTCCGCGCTGTGGGCGCGGTGCCAGCGGCGGCCGATCCCCCGGGCCCTGGCGACGTCGGCGGTCACCCGCTCGTGCACGTCGGGGTGGTCGTCCTGGGCCCGGCTGCTGTCCACCGTCTCGGCCGGGCCGCCGCTGACGGAGCAGACCGCGGTGATGCCGTATCCGTGGGCCGGCGTGTGCAGCGCCGACATGTGCCGCCGGGCCTCCCTCAGCCGCTCCGGGAGGACCGCCAGGGCCGCGTCGACGCCGGCGACCGGCCCGCCGGCCGTCGGCGCACCCGGGCCCTCGGCCTCCGCCGCGCCGTAGGGGACGTGCGCGACCACGGGGGTCAGGTCGCCCGCGCGGTCGCGCAGCCGCCGCGTGTAGCGGGCGGTGAACAGGCGCGCGGCCGCGGCATCCGGGAAGACCGCCGTGAGCGCCCCTCCCGCGTCGCGCAGGACCACGCAGCCGGGGGGCACCAGGTCGGCGATCCCGTGTTCGGCGTCGGAGGTGTCGGTCAGCTCGGCGACGAGCGCCGCGCGCCCCACCGCGTCCAGGATGCGGCGCCCGCTGTACACGTAGGCCTGGATGCCGCGCAGGTCGACGCCGACCACCACACCGCCGGCCGGCGGCCCCCCGGCGTCCGGGGCGGCGCCGGGCGGGCGGTGCGGTGCGGGAACGGGGGTCACCGTGTCGGGTCTCCTCGTCGGCGGGTGCGGGGGGAGGACGCGGGCCGCGCGGGGCCGCCTCCCGGGGACTCCTCTCGGACGGTGCCCGCCTTCCACCGGCCGTGAGAGACCACGGTTACCACCCGGGCCCGGGGGCCGCCCCTCCGGGGGCGGTCGACGCCGAGCCTCGGCCGCGTGGTGGTGCCGGGCCCGGGCCCGCTCCTCCGGGGGCGGTCGGCCCGCCCGGGACCGCGGCTCTGTCCGAGAGAGCTGGGTGCACCGCCCTTCCCCGGCACGGAGGTCTTCCCATGGCACCGCACACGTCCGAGACGATCGCCCTGCGCGGCCGCGACCCGCACGCCCCTCCGGCCGACGCGCCCGAGCTCGTCCCCCGCGAGCTCGTGCCGCACCTGCGGGGGCTGGCCCGTGCGCTCCGGGACCGGGACACCGGGCGGACGGCGCCGGAGGGAGGGGCCCCGCGCACCTGAGGCGGTGCGGGCCGGGCGGCGCCGTGCGACTGCCCGGCCGGGCAGCGGCCCCGGCGCCTCCGGGAGCGCCCTCCGGCGCACCCGGCGGGAGAGGGACACCGCAGGAAAGGCGCCCTCCGGCGCACCCGGCGGGGAGGGGCACGGCGGGAAAGGGACACCACGGGAAGGGCGCCCTCCGGCGCACACGACGGGGAGGGGCACCGGCTCCCACCCCCGTCCACGGGGTGGGAGCCGGTGGGACCGGAGCTGGTGGGGCACCGGTCCCCGCCCGCCGTCCTCGGGCGGGAACCGGCGGTCTGGGGGTCAGTCGAACAGCGTGCCGCCGAACTCCTCGGCCTCGGCGACGGCGCGGACGTGGGTGTCCCCCACCCGCTGGGGAGTGCGCCGGGCCACCCGGTTCGGCATCCTGCGCGCGCGGGGCGCCGACGCCTCCGCGAACGGCCGGCCGCAGGTGACCGTGTCCACGCGCACGGAGCCGAAGCCCTGGGCGGTGTACTTGCCGACGCCGGCGAGTTCGAGGAGTTCGAGGAGGGTGGCGAAGGCGTCGGCGTGGCGCCGGTCGCCGCCGGCCATCTCCAGCCTGAAGCCGCCGTGCCAGCCCAGGACGGTGCGGTTCTCGGCGTGGTGGTGCTCCGCCAGCCGCACCTCCTCCCCCGGCAGGGGCGTGCGGCGCACCTGGGCCATGCCGCCCAGGACGAGTTCGAGCCAGCTCTCGGCGAGGGCGGGCGGCGCGAACCGCGCCACGGCGCCGACGGCCCCGCTGCCCCCGACGATCCCGCCGCCGGAGCGGTGCACGGCTCCGAAGAGCCGTCGCGGGCCGGGCCAGATGTGCGGTATGCGCTCGCCCGTGGCGTCACGGGTGGTCATGACGACGGGCGTGCGGCTGCGCACCTCGGCGGCGCGCACCGCCGACGGGCCCCGCGGCTCGACGAGCATCTGGGCGTAGGTGCGCTCGTGCGTGCGCGTCACCGAGAGGGGCACCAGCAGGTGGTCGCCGATCCGCTGCGGGTCGCCGACCAGGTCCTCCGGGTCCAGGGAGGGCGGGACCTCGTCGTCGAGCCATGTCAGGGTCCAGTGGTGCAGGCGGTCGCCCAGGGGGCGCGGCCACCCGTTCATGGACCACCGCTTGGCCGCCGCGTGCTCCTCCGCGGGCTGAGGCCACCACCGGTTGAGGAGGCCGTGGCAGTCCTCGGGCCGGATCGGCCGCGCCGTGTCCGACAGGTCACGCAGGATCACGGTCCACCGTCTCGGCACGGGCACCACCCCTTCGCGTGGTCGTGGCGGCGTCCGGTGCGCGCCGTCCTCGGTTCACCGAGGACTTCTCTCGGACAGTCACGGGGCGGGCCCGACCCAGGTCCCCGACCATCTCCGCCAGGCGCAGCACGGTCCGCCAGTTGCGGCTCGTGACCGTCCCGTCGACGTGCCGGGCCACGAGGTCCGGCAGTCCGGCGAACCTGATCCCGTCCTCGTGCCAGGTGTAGACCTGGTCGCCCACCAGCGCCATCCGCTCCTTGGGGTGGCGGGAGGGGTCGATCCCGTTCAGCGCGTCCGCGTCCACCGCTCCGGCGCAGAAGAGGACGAGGAACCCGGAGGGGTCGGGGACGTCGAACGGGTTCGCCTCCACCGCGGCGCGCATCTGGGCCGCGGTCCGCACCACCGTGGGGACGTCGTGCCCGAGCACGTCCCTGATGCCGTCGCGCACCGTCCCGGCCACCTCCGCGGGGTCGGCGTCCCCTCCCCCGAAGACGGCGTTCCCGCTCTGCGCGTAGGTGGCGACGCCGGTGTACCCGAGGTCCTCCAGCAGGGCGCGCAGGTCGGCCATGGCGATGCGGCGGTGACCGCCGACGTTGATCCCGCGCAGCAGCGCGACGTACTCGGTCATGGTCTCCAGCCTGCCGCCGCCGGCGCGCCGCCGCAAGCGCGGCCCCGTCCGCCGCCCGGGGCCCGGGGAGGGCGGACCGCGCACCGTCCCGGCGGGCCGACCGGCGCCGCACGGGCCCCGTCGGGCGCTCCGGGTGCGTACGCTTGCAGGCGTACGCGACGCGCCCCGCCGACCGCCCACGACACCGGAGACGCCGTGCCCCGCCTGAGCCACACCTTCGACATCACCGCAGTGGACCGGGAGGTGGTCGGGCGGATCGTCTCCGCCCTGCACGAGGTCGCCCGGGGCTGCCGGTTCGACGGCCGGGGATGGCTGCTCCCCCCCGACCCGGAGTCGTGGGAGCGCCTGGTGGTGCGGGCGGACGAGCTGGGGCTGGTCGACCGGGAGTCGGCCGAGCAGCTGCGCGAGGAGCGGCGCGCCGCCGCCGCACGGCTGCGCGAGGACTCCCCCCGGACGCAGGCGGAGACCGACGAACTCGAGGTGGCCGCCGCGGAGCTCGCCCTCCAGCTGCAGACCGGTCGGCACCTCGCGCCCCGGAGCCACTACCTCGTGGCCGAGCTCTCCCCCGAGGGCGTGCCCGTCGAACCCGCCGACGACGAGGAGAAGGGGTGGAGCGGCACCGGGCTGACCGTCACCGCCTGGGACGAGACGGGCACCTCCTCCGTGGACTTCAGCATGCCCGACGCGGTCGGCGGAACCGAACCGCCGGTCACCTGGGGGACCGTCACCCACGACGGGCCCGCGGGCCTGCTGACCTGGGCCGCCGAGGTGAAGCTGCCGGGGAGGGGCGCCTGGCTGCGGTCCGCGTCGGGAGAGTTCCGGTTCTCCACCGGCGACTGGTACTCGGCCGTCTCCGGCCGGGGCGGCGGCCGTCCGGCCCGCCTGCGCGCCCGCCACGCCATCGCCGAGGTCGACGCCTGGCTGGCGCCGGCCGCCGGGGCGGACGGCCGCTGGTCGGTGGAGGCGGTGCTGGACGTGCGCGGCAAGGGGGTCTTCCGCCCGGTGGTGTCGGCGGCCGTGTGGGCGGCCGTCTCGTCGTTCCGGCGGGCGGAACGGCGCGCCGCCAGGCTGGGGACGGGCGAGCCGACCACCCGGCAGCGGCTCGACCGGACGGCCCTCGCCTGGGACCGGATCGCGCGCAACGCGCCCCGCCTGCCGGAGCTGCTGCACGACCTGGCCGCGGCCCTGGCAGCCGCGGGCCCCCGGGAGGGCTCCCGCTGACACGCGGGCCGCTCAGCCCTGGTCGGCGCCCCAGCCGGTCAGGGAGCGCACCCGGAGTTCGGTGAACCTGGCGGTGTTGCGCTCGGCCGAGAGCAGGCTGCCCGCGATCGCGCACGCGAAGCCGATCGGCACCGCGACCAGGGCCGGGTTCTCCATGGGGAAGACCTGGACGTCGATCCCCGCCGGCAGCACGGAGAGGTTCTCGCCGGTCACCGGGTCGGTCCTGCCGGACATGACCGGGGACAGGAGCATGAGCAGCAGTGTGGCCGACAGTCCGCCGTAGACGCCCCACTCCACGCCCCGGGTGTTAAAGCGCCGCCAGAACAGGGTGAGCACGATGACCGGGAGGTTGGCGGCGGCCGCGATCGCGAAGGCCAGCCCCACCAGGAAGGCCACGTTCTGGGCCTGCGCCTGGACGGCGAGCACGATGGCGACCCCGCCGACCAGGCAGGCGGAGAGGCGCGCCACCCCCACCTCCTGCGTCTCCCGGGGCCTGCCCCACATGAGGACGTGGCCGAACAGGTCGTGCGCGATGGAGGACGAGGAGGCGAGGGTGAGGCTCGCGATGACGGCGAGGATGGTGGCCAGCGCCACGGCGGAGATCAGGGCGAGGAGCACGGCGGCGCCGACGGGGCCCGCGGTGAGCCGCCCCACCTCCTCGGCGAGCATCGGCACGGCGGTGTTGCCGGACGGGTCGAGGGCGAGGATGCGATCGGTGCCCACGAGGGCGGCGGCGCCGAACCCCAGGGCGAGCGTCATCAGGTAGAAGACGCCGACCATGACGATGGTGCGGTGCACGGAGGCCCGGGCGGAGCGGCCGTCGGGGACGGTGTAGAAGCGGATGAGGATGTGCGGCAGCGCGACGGTCCCGAGCACCAGCGCCAGGCCGAGGCTGATCAGGTCGAGTTTGTTGAACAGGGTCCGGACCGGGTCGCCCAGCACCTCCACCCCGAGGCGCAGACCGGGTTCGAGGAACGCCTGCCCGTGCCCGCTGGCCTCGGCCGCCCCGCCGAGCAGGGCTCGCGGGTCGAAGGAGAACAGGGCGAGCACGAGGACGGTGAGCAGGCCGGTGGCGCCCAGCAGCGCGACCGCCTTGATGATCTGGAGCCAGGTGGCGGCCTTCATCCCCCCGTACATGACGTAGGCGATCATGAGCACCCCGACGAGCACGATCGACCCGGTGCGCGCCTGGCCCGCGTCCATCCCCAGGAAGGTGCCGCCGTCGTGCAGCCCGAGCAGGACGGCGACGAGCGCCCCCGCGCCGACCATCTGGGCGACGAGGTAGAACACGCACACGGTGACGGTGGAGACGGCGCAGGCCAGGCGCACCCGCATCCGGCGCATGCGGAAGGCGGGCAGGTCGGCCATGGTGAAGCGGCCGGTGTTGCGCATCAGCTGGGCCATGGGCAGCACCAGGAGCCAGGCCACCAGGAAGCCGATGGAGTACAGGAACCCGTCGTAGCCCTGGAGGGCGATCATCCCGGCGATGCCCAGGAAGGACGCGGCCGACAGGTAGTCGCCGGTCAGGGCCAGCCCGTTCTGCGTACTGGAGAACCCGCGCCCGCCCGCGTAGAAGTCGACCGCGCCCCGGGTGGTCCGCCTGGTGCGGACGGCGACGGCGAGGGTGACCAGGACGAAGAGGGCGCACAGGGCGATCGTCCACGCGTGGGCGATGCCGAACTGGCCCTCCAGCACGCCCCCCGGCACGGCCGGGGCTCCGGCGCCGTCGGCGAGGGCCTGTGCGCGGACGGCGCCGTCCCCCGTGGCGGCGCCGTCCGCGGCCCCCGCGGAGGGGGCGGTCGCGGCGGGCATCAGCGCACCGCCGCGGCGTCGGCGCGGGCCCGGTCGCGGATCTCCCGCGCCAGCGGGTCGAGGGAGCGGTCGGAGAAACGGCTGAACGCCCAGGCGAGCACGAACGTGAGAAGGAACTGTCCGATTCCCATGACCAGCGCCACGTTGACCGAATCCACGATCTCGATGCTCATGAAATCGCGCGCGTACGCGGACAGGAGCAGATAGGACAGGTAACCGAGAAGGAATGACGACACCAGCAGGACCGACTGGAGTGTGAATCCCCTTCGGAGTTTCACGAACCCCGGATCGGCCGACATGCGCTCGCACGCGTGCGCCGCCTCCGCGCGCGCACGGCGCCGGTCCGCCTCCGACCTGCCCTCACGTCCGCCGAAGACCTCCCCCGGGCCTCCGACACGCCCCCGGTACGCGCCCTCCATGTACTCGACCACGACGCTCCCCCCGTTCCTCGACCGCGCCCGCTCCCCGCGGGACCCGCCATTCACCGGTGCGCACCCCGCGTGCTCCCCCCACCGGTTTTCCGGGACGGCTCCGCCCGCTGGGCGGCCCGCTCCGGATCTGCAACACACTAGCCACGCGCACCACTCCGCGTTCACCGAATTCGCACATCCACTTCCGGAATTCCGGCGCGCCGACACGAGAAATCGGACGAAGAAGAGAGAAGTCGATCACCCGGCCCCATATCGCCCCGGCGCCATTTCCCGGCTCGCGGCGGCGGCACCCGAACCGCCCCCGGCGCCGCGCGACGGGGATCACAGCCCCTCCCGTACCGCGCGGACACGCTGGTCACCGAGGGCACTCGCGCCACACGTTGGCGCATATGTCGCCGGTCTTCGCTAGGCTTCGGGGCGACCCCGAACCCATGACGGAATCCCGGCGTTCAGCCGGATTCCGCGTTCGTACATGTGTATGATTAAGGGGTCCGCACATTCACGCGATACCGAAGGGAAATCCCCGCCGTGGTCACCGAGGTCTTCACGCGCAAGTACTGCGATCCCCACGCCGTCCGCGAGGAGAAGGTCGAGGCGAGTGAGGTCATCCAGTTCGCCTGGGACGGCGCCGTCCGCGAGGTCGACGCCTGCGGCGAGTGCTTCAAGGAGCACGAAGCCCGCCTGGAGCCCCTCGTCGACTACTCGCGTCCGGTGAAGAAGCGCCGCGTCACCAAGAAGTCCTCCCCCGCCTCCGCCGAGGACGCCGGGAACGGCGACGACGCCGCGGACAGCGACAGCGAGTAGCAGCAGGAGACCTCCGGGGAACGGTCCTCCCGTGCCCCAGGAGACACCTCATCGCGTCAACCGCGAGCGGGGGCGGCGACACCCCCGGTGGTCGCCGCCCCCGCGTCCTCGCGGCCCCGCCGCCGACACGCGTCACGGACGGGCGGCGGCCGGGTCTTCGGACCCGTCCCGCGGACGGGCGTCCCGCCGCCGGACCGCGCGGCCGGCGCCCGCCCGAGACCTCAGCCCTGTCCCATCAGCCGGGCGATCCTGCCCCCGTGCCGCGCGGCCCCGCCGGATCCCGCCTGCAGCGCCTCGGCGACCGGGACCCGGGCCTGCACGTACGGGCCGCCCTCCCCCTGGGACCGCACGGAGGCGCCCAGGCGCCGCATGATCCGCATCATCCCCGCGTTGGCCAGCGCGGTCTCCGCCCGCACCTCGGCCAGGCCCCAGTCCGCGGCGATCACGGTCAGCTCGCGGGCCAGGGCGGTGCCCACCCCGCGCCCCTGCCAGGCGTCCTCCACCAGGAAGGCGATCTCGCCGACCCCCGGGTCGAGGGTGTACATCAGGTGGCCCAGGGCCACCGGGTCCTCCGCTCCCCGGGGGCGCACCGCCAGGGTGAGCCCGCGCCCGGGGTCGCAGAACACCCTCAGCATGTACGGGCTCAGCTCCGCCATCCCCGCGAAGTAGCGGCTGCGCACGGTCTCCGCCGAGCAGCGCCGGTGGAGGTCGCTCAGCGCGGGCGCGTCGGCCTCGCGCACCTGGCGCAGGGACAGCTCCTCGCCCCCGGCGGTGCGGACGGCCCGGTCGGCGGGCACCGGCCCGGTCGAGGGCATCACCGAGCGCACGAGCGCTTCGGCCCGGCTCGACTCCGTCCAGGTGAAGGGGTGCGACCGCCGCCGGACGAGGACGCCGCGCAGCGGTCCGACGGGCACCAGCATGGCGGTGCCCTCCGGATCGGCGGCCTCCTCGACACGGGTCAGGTTGGTCCAGTGGGCCCCGTCCGCCGACAGGAGTTCGACCAGGGCGTCGGGAAGCCGGTTGGGGTGCGACCGCAGCCTCGCGGTGAGCAGCAGCGCCCGGGTGACGTCGTCCCCGACCTCGCGCCTCTGGGCGGGGACGGCCGTGACCGTTCCGGTGGGGCAGTGCTCGCCGAGCGCCCGGACGGCGCGGCCGTGGTCGCCGGGGATCTCGACGACGAACTCGTCGACCACCCCGGACACGTCCGTGTGGATGGAGAGTCCGACGATGTCGCCGCCGCATCGCGCGAGGGCGCCGACGACCCCGGCGAGCCCGCCCGGCCGGTCCTCGACAGCCGTCCTGATCCGCCAAAGGCTCACTGCGGCCCTCCCTGGGAGAAGGTGCACCCGCCGCCCCGGAACGACGCTGTTCCGCGGCGGCGGGACGCGCACCGACGTGGAACCAGGGTGGACGGCGCAGGTTTCGCGGACGTTAGCCGCCCGTTGAGTTCGGACGGCGTTTCGCGGGCGCCGGACCTCCGCGCGTCATACTCCGCCGGGCGGCCCCGGGTCAGGGCCGTCCGGCGACCAGCTCCCCGTCCTTCCAGACCGCCGCGACCTGCGGGACCCCGGGGCGGTAGGCCAGGTGGACGTGGTCGGGCGCGTCGAGCAGGGTGAGGTCGGCGCGCGCACCCGGGGCGAGGTGGCCGACGTCGGTGCGGCGCAGGGCCCGCGCGCCGCCCGCCGTCGCGGCCCACACCGCCTCGTCCGGGGTCATGCCCATGTCGCGGACCGCGACGGCGATGCAGAAGGCCAGGCTGGAGGTGAAGCAGGAGCCGGGGTTGCAGTCGCTGGCCAGGGCGACGACCGCACCGGCGTCGATGAGGGCGCGCGCGTCCGGGTAGGGCTGGCGGGTGGAGAAGTCCACGCCCGGGAGCAGGGTGGCGACCGTGGGCTCGGGGCGTCCGCCGGCCTCGGCCAGGGCCTCCACGTCGGCGGCGGACAGGTGGGTGCAGTGGTCCACGGAGGCGGCGCCGAGTTCGACGGCCAGGCGCACGCCCGGCCCCTCGCCCAACTGGTTGCCGTGCACCCGGGGCAGCAGGCCGCGCTCCGCGCCGGCGGTGAGGACGCGCCGGGACGCGTCCTCGTCGAAGGCGCCGCGCTCGCAGAAGACGTCGACCCACCTCGCGTGGGGCGCGCAGGCGTCCATCATGGGGCCGGTGACCAGGTCCAGGTAGCCCTCGGGGTCGTCGGCGTACTCGGGGGCGACCACGTGCGCGCCGAGGAAGGTCACCTCGTCGGTGACCCGGGCGGCGACGGCCAGGCAGCGCTCCTCGTCGTGCGTGGTGAGCCCGTAGCCGGACTTGACCTCCAGGGTGGTCGTGCCCTGGGCGCGGGCCTCCGCCACGAGGCGCCGCGCCCCCGCGAGCAGGTCGGCGTCGGAGGCCTCGCGGGTGGCGGCGACGGTGGTGCGGATGCCGCCCGCCGAGTACGGCTGCCCGCTCATGCGCGCGGCGAACTCGCGGCTGCGGTTCCCCGCGAACACGATGTGGGAGTGGCTGTCCACGAACCCCGGGAGGACGCAGCGCCCCGCGGCGTCGACCCGCGCGTCGGCGGCCGGCGCCTGGGAGCGCGGGCCCGCCCAGGCCACCCTGCCGCCCTGCACCACCAGGGCGGCGTCCCGGATCTCGCCCACGGCGCCGCGGCCCCGGGAGGGGTCGTTGGTGACCAGGGTGGCGATGTCGTCGATGAGGATGCTCTCGGGCACGTCGGCCATCAGTGGATCTCCTTGATCACCGTGTCGAGTTCGTGCGCGGTGTCGGGCACGAGCGTGTGGACGCCGTCGCGGACGGTCCAGCGGCCGTCGGCCATCACGTGGCGCACGTCGGCCGCGCAGGCCGCGAAGACGACGGCGTCGGCGGCGCGCGCGGGGTCGGCCCCGGCCAGCCGGACGCCGTCCAGGGGGATGTTGACCAGGTCGGCGCGGGCCCCGGCCCGCAGCGCGCCCGCGTCCTCCCAGCCGAGGGAGGCGTGCCCGTGGGCGGTGGCGGCGCGCAGGAGCGCGCCGGTTCCCAGGGTGCCTCGCCTGTGGGTGCGCAGGCGCTCGTGGAGCTCGACCGCCCGGGCCTCCTCGAACAGGTCGAGCTGGGCGTGCTGGTCCGTGCCCAGGGTGATCGGGGCGGGCAGCAGGTCGCCGGTGCGGGGCAGGCCGTCGGCCAGGTCCCGCTCGGTGGTGGGGCACAGGCACACGGTGGCGCCGGAGAGCCGGACGGCGCCGACGTCGTCGTCGGTGAGGTGGGTGGCGTGCACGAGGCTGGTGCGCGGCGTGAGCGCCCCGGCGTCGTCGAGCACCCGTGTCGGGGTGCGGCCGTAGGCGGCCAGGCAGGCCGCGTTCTCGGCCGGCTGCTCGGAGAGGTGGGCGTGCAGGGGCGTGTCGCGGTCGGCGGCGTAGGCGACGACGTCGGGCAGCTGCGCGGCGGGGACGGCCCGTACCGAGTGGACGGCGGCGCCCGCCAGCGCGTGGTCCCCGCCGGGGGCGAACCCGGCCGCCCGGTCGGCCCACCGCGCGGCGTCGCCGTCGCCGAAGCGCCGCTGGGCCCCCTCCAGCGGCCGGTGCGCCCCTCCGGGGGCCGGTCCGCCGGACAGGTAGCACACGTCCAGCAGGGTGATGCGGAGCCCGGCCTCGGCCGCCGCCCGGACCAGGGCCGCGCCCATGGCGTTGGGGTCGGCGTAGCGGGCCCCGCCGGGGGCGTGGTGGAGGTAGTGGAACTCGCCCACGCAGGTGACGCCCGCCAGGGCCATCTCCGCGTAGGCGGCCCTGGCCAGCCGCAGGTAGGTGTCCGGGTCGAGCCGGTCCGCGACGCGGTACATGGCCTCGCGCCAGGTCCAGAACGACCCGCCGCCCGTGTGGGTGCGTCCGCGCAGGGCCCGGTGGAAGGCGTGCGAGTGCGCGTTGGCCAGGCCGGGCAGGGTGAGGCCGGTGAGGGTCTCGGCGTCGGCGGGCGGGGCGGTTCGCGGGCTCACGGCGGTGATGCGGCCCCCGGCGGTCTCGACGAGCACGCCGTGCTCGGGGCTCCCGTCCTCGGCCCCGGTCCAGGCCCACTCGCACCACACGCGGCGCGGCGCGGGCCCGCCCCCGGGGGCGCGGGTCCCCCCGGTCCGTGCCCCCGGGGCTCCGGGAGCGGTTCCGGCGGCCCCCGCCCGCGGCGCCCCGGGAGCGCCGGTCACCGGGCGCCGTCCCGGCGCACGGGGCGGGCGAGGAGGTCCTGGAGGACGTCGGCGAGGGCGAGCACCCCGGCGTGGCAGTCCTCGGGGCGGGCGTACTCCTGCGGGGAGTGGGACACCCCGGTCGGGTTGCGCACGTACAGCATGGCGGTGGGCACGTGGGCGGCGAGCACGCCCGCGTCGTGTCCGGCGCCCGTGGGCAGCAGCGGAACGCGCGGGTCCGGGGCCCCCGCCCCGACCACGGCGGCCAGGCGGTCGCGGAGGCCGTGCGAGAACTCCACCAGGGGCGTGAGGGACTCGGCGGCCATCGCGTAGCCCACGCCGTGGTCGCTCGCGGCGCCCGCCGCGGCCTCGCGGACGCCGTCGACGACCGCCTCCAGGGACGCGGCGTCGGCGGCGCGGGCGTCCAGCCAGGCGCTGACCCGGGACGGGATGGCGTTGGTGCCGTTGGGGGCGATCAGGGCCCTGGCGACCGTGGCGCGGGCGCCGTGCCGCTCCGCCTGGGCCCGTGCGGCCAGGATCGCGTGCGCGAAGGGCAGCATGGGGTCGCTGCGGTCGTCGAGCCGAGTGGTCCCGGCGTGGTCGGCGCGTCCGGTGAAGTCCATCCGCCAGCGCCCGTGGGGCCAGATCGCGCCGGCCACGCCCACCGGGTGCACGGTGTCCTCCAGTGCGCGGCCCTGCTCCACGTGCAGCTCCACGAACACGTCCAGGTCGGCGAGCGCCCCTGTGTCGGCGCCCATCGCCGCCGGGTCGTGCCCGGCGGCCTCCATCGCCTGCCCCCAGGTGACCCCGGAGGCGTCGGTGAGTCCGCGCGCGCGTTCGGGGGAGACCTCTCCCGCGCTCAGCCTGCTGCCCAGGCACGGGACGCCGAACCGTCCGCCCTCCTCCTCCGCGAACACCGTGACGGCGAGCGGGCGGGCGGGTTCGACCCCGCGCCCGCGCAGCTCGTCCACGGCGGCCAGGGCGGCGGCGACGCCGAGCGGACCGTCGAAGGCCCCTCCGTCGGGCACCGAGTCCAGGTGGGATCCGGTGGCCACCGCCCCCGGACCGGGGGCGCCCCACCAGGCCCACAGGTTGCCGTTGCGGTCGGTGCGCACGTCGAGCCCGCGCGCGGTCGCGGCCTCCGTGAACCAGGCGCGGGCGTCGGTGTCGGCGCCCGCCCAGGTGTGTCGGCGGTAGCCGCCGCTCCCGGCGTGGCGCCCCACGGGCTCCAGGTCGGCCCACAGGCGGTCGAAGCTCACTCGCCCTCCTTCATGGGGACGCGGACGCCGTGCGCCTCGGCGACGCGCTCGGCCTCGGGGTACCCGGCGTCCACGTGGCGGATGACGCCCGTGGCGGGGTCGTTGGTGAGCACCCGCTCCAGCTTGGCGGCGGCCAGGTCCGTGCCGTCCGCGACGCTGACCTGCCCGGCGTGGAGGGAGCGGCCCATGCCCACGCCGCCGCCGTGGTGGACGGACACCCAGGACGCACCGGAGGAGGTGTTGACGAGCGCGTTGAGCAGCGGCCAGTCGGCGATGGCGTCGGAGCCGTCCCTCATGCCCTCGGTCTCGCGGTAGGGGGAGGCCACGGAGCCCGTGTCCAGGTGGTCGCGGCCGATGGCCAGGGGCGCGGAGATCTCGCCGGAGGCGACCAGCTCGTTGAACCTCAGCCCGGCCGCGGCGCGCTCGCCCTGGCCCAGCCAGCAGATGCGGGCGGGGAGCCCCTGGAACGCCACCCGCTCCCCCGCCAGGCGGATCCACCGGGCCAGGTGCTCGTTCTCGGGGAACAGGTCGAGGACGGCGCGGTCGGTGCGCGCGATGTCGGCGGGGTCCCCGGACAGCGCGGCCCAGCGGAACGGCCCGCGGCCCTCGCAGAAGAGCGGGCGGATGTAGGCGGGCACGAACCCGGGGAAGTCGAACGCCCGGGTGAACCCGCCCTCGCGCGCCTCGTCGCGGATGGAGTTGCCGTAGTCGAACACCTCGGCGCCCGCGTCGAGGAAGCCGACCATGGCCTCCACGTGCGCCGCCATGGACTCGCGCGCCCGGAGGGTGAACTCCTCGGGCTCGGCCCGGGCCAGGTCCTTCCAGTCCTCGACGGCGACGCCCGCGGGCAGGTAGGCGAGCGGGTCGTGGGCCGAGGTCTGGTCGGTGACGACGTCGACCGGGGCCCCGCGGCGCAGGAGTTCGGGGAACACCTCGGCGGCGTTGCCGAGGACGCCGATCGACAGGGGGCGCCGCTCGTCCCGCGCCTTCACGGCGAGGTCGAGGGCGTGGTCGAGGCCGTCGGCGCGCACGTCGAGGTAGCGGTGCTCGATGCGGCGGTCGATGCGGCTGCCGTCGCACTCGACCACGACGGCCACGCCGTCGTTCATGGTGACGGCGAGCGGCTGCGCTCCCCCCATGCCGCCGAGGCCCGCGGTGAGGGTGATCGTCCCGGCGAGGGTTCCGCCGAACCTCTTGGCGGCGACGGCGGCGAAGGTCTCGTAGGTGCCCTGGAGGATGCCCTGGGTGCCGATGTAGATCCACGACCCGGCGGTCATCTGCCCGTACATGGTGAGGCCCCGGGCCTCCAGGCGGCGGAACTCGGGCCAGTTCGCCCAGTCCCCCACGAGGTTGCTGTTGGCGATCAGCACGCGCGGAGCCCACTCGTGGGTGCGCATGATGCCGACCGGCCGGCCCGACTGGACGAGCAGCGTCTCGTCCCCCTCCAGGTCGCGCAGGGAGGCGGTGATGCGGTCGAAGCTGCGCCAGTCCCGCGCCGCCTTGCCGGTGCCGCCGTAGACCACCAGCTCCTCGGGGTGCTCGGCGACCTCGGGGTCGAGGTTGTTGTGGAACATGCGCAGGGCGGCCTCCTGCGGCCAGCCCTTGGCGGACAGGGCGGTGCCGCGCGCGGCTCGGACGGTACGCGGGGTGCTCATGCGGGCTCCTCGTTCGTGGTGGGCCGGCGCGGCCCGGTGCCGGGCCGCGCCGGGGTCAGGCGAGCGCGGTGACGGTCTCGGCCGCCCCGACCACGGAGCCGTCGGCGACCATGGCCGCGACGGCGGCGATCTCGGGGGCCAGGTGGCGGTCGGGGCCGGGACCGTCGACCCTCTCCCGGACGGCGCGCAGGACGGCGCCGGTGGCCGGGCCGGGCCGCAGCGGCGAACGCAGGTCCAGGGCCCGGGCGGCGGTGAGCAGTTCCACCGCGAGCACGCTGGTCAGGCCGTCCACGGCGCGGCGCAGCTTGCGGGCGGCCGACCAGCCCATGGACACGTGGTCCTCCTGCATGGCCGAGCTGGGGATGGAGTCGACGCTGGCGGGGACGGCGAGGCGCTTCAGTTCGGAGACGATGGCGGCCTGCGTGTACTGGGCGATCATGTGCCCGGAGTCCACGCCGGGGTCGTCGGCGAGGAAGGCGGGCAGTCCGTGGGAGCGGGACACGTCGAGCATGCGGTCGGTGCGGCGCTCCGCGATGGACGCGGTGTCGGCGACCGCGATGGCGAGGAAGTCGAGGACGTAGGCGACGGGCGCCCCGTGGAAGTTGCCGTTGGACTCGATCCGCCCGTCGTCGAGCACGACCGGGTTGTCGATGACGCTGTCGAGTTCGCGCCCGGCCACGAGGAGGGCGTGGGCGAGGGTGTCGCGCGCCGCCCCCGCGACCTGGGGGGCGCAGCGCAGGGAGTAGGCGTCCTGGACGCGGTTGCAGTCGGGGCCGCGGTGGGAGGCGACGATCGGGGAGTCGGCCAGCAGGGCGCGCAGGTTGGCGGCGGAGGCGGCCTGCCCCGGGTGCGGGCGCAGCCGCTGGAGCTCGTCGGCGAACACCCTGTCGGTGCCCAGGAGCGCCTCGACGCTCATCGCGGCGGTGATGTCGGCGACCTTGAGCAGCCGCTCCAGGTCCGCACAGGCCAGCACGAGCATGCCGAGCATGCCGTCGGTGCCGTTGATGAGGGCCAGCCCCTCCTTGGCGCCCAGTTCCACCGGGCGGATCCCCGCCTCGTGCAGGGCGGTGGAGGCGGGCTTGGCCTCACCGGCCGCGTCGCGTACGTCGCCCTCGCCCATCAGTGCGAGCGCCACGTGCGACAGCGGCGCCAGATCGCCGGAGCAGCCGAGGCTGCCGTACTCGTGGACGACCGGCGTGATCCCGGCGTTGAGCAGGGCGGCGAGGGTCTCGACGGTGGCGGCCTCGACGCCGGTGCTGCCGGAGGCCAGGGTGCGCAGGCGCAGGAGCATGAGGGCGCGGGTGACCTCGCGCTCGACCTCGGGCCCCGTGCCCGCCGCGTGCGAGCGGATGAGCGAGCGCTGGAGTCGGGCGCGCAGGTCGGGGGCGATGTGGCGGGTGGCGAGCGCGCCGAAGCCCGTGCTGACCCCGTAGGCGGGGACCTCGCCCCGGGCGAGGGCCTCGACCCGTTCCCGGCCGTGGCGGACGGCCTTGCGGGACTCCTCGGAGAGGGTGACGCGGGCGCCGTGGCGCGCGACGTCGAGGACCTGGGCCGGGGTGAGCGGGGCACCGCCGACGACGACGGGAGGAACTGCTGTGGACATGACCCCATTGGACCGCCCGGACGGCCCCCGGTGAAGCGCTGACACGGCGGTTCCGTCTGACATCTCAGACACGGGGGCGCGGGGCCCTCACCGCCGACCGCGGACGGGCGCGGTTCCCGCGCGTCCGCTCCTCAGCCGGGCGGCGCCCCCGCGGTCCGGCCCGCCCCGGCACGGCCCCGCGCGGCCGGGGGCCGCACGTCCACGACCCGGCTGAGCAGGGCGGCCGCGTGGAGCATGGCCGCGCCCCTCGCGGTCAGCCCGCCCTGCCAGTCCTCCAGGGCGCCGGCCAGTGCGTCGGCGCCCCCGGCCGCGCGGATCCGCCCGACCACCGCGGCGATGTGCCCCAGGGGGTGGCCCCCGCGCCTGAGGAGGTGGGCCAGCTCGGCGTCGCGGACGTCGTGCGGTCCGAACACGCGGTACCCGGTGGAGGGGTCCCTCCCGGGGGCGAGGATGCCGGCGGCCTCCCAGTTGCGCAGGGTCGCCGGGGTGACGCCCAGGCGGCGCGCGAGCGCGCCGACGGTGCGGGTCCCGGCGTCCGCCGGCCGCTCCGGGCCGGCATCGGCCCGCCCCGTGAGGCGGCCGAGCGCCTCCCGCACCGCGGCGAGGGTCTCCCGGTCCCGGAGCAGCTGGAGGTGGCCCCGGTCGATGACCTCCAGGGCGTCCTCGGTCCGGCCGTCGTGGAGCGCCCGCATGATCCTGCCCGCGGACGTGTACCCGTGGGCCGGGACCAGGGCGAGGTAGGCGCGGAGGGCCGCCGCGTGCGCCTCGGTGTAGACCCGGTAGCCGCTGGGGGTCCGCTCGGCCGGCGGCAGGAACCCGTCCCGCTCGTAGTTGCGTACCGCCTGGGTGGAGATACCGTGCTCGTGCGCGAGGTCGGATGGTCGCATCGTGGTCCCTGGTTCGGGGCTTCGCCGGATGTCCGTCCGGCGAGGACGACCGGGGTCTCAACAGTTTTCCAAGGATAGGGCGCAGGCCCCGGGGCCGGGCGCAGGGGGTTCCCGCCCGTGTCCCGCACCGCCGCGGGGGCCCCGGACGGCCGGCACGCCCCCGCGTCGGCCGACCGTCCGCGCCCGCCGCCCGGCGGCGCCGGGGTCCGCGGCGCCCGGGGCCCGGGAGGCGGGACGGGGCCCGGGAGGCGGGACGGGGCCGTTCGGCCCCTGCCGGGACCGGCGGGGCGTGGGACAATCGGCGCATGAGCCTCGTCCCGGCCGCGACACGGGCCCTGCGACTGCTCCGGTTCCTGGCGGCGCGCCCCGGGCCGGTGTCCGCCTCGGCCGTCGCCGCCGGGCTCGGCCTCCCGCGCTCCAGCGTCTACCAGCTGCTGGAGGCCATGGCGGAGGAGGGGTTCGTGACCCACCTCCCGGAGGAGCGCCGCTGGGGCCTCGGCGTGGCGGCGTTCGAGATCGGCTCCGCCTATCTGCGCCACGACGGCGTGGAACGGCTGGCCCGCCCCCTGCTGCACCAGCTCACCGAGAGCACCGGCGCGACCGCCCACCTGGGCGTGCTGCACGGGGCCGACACCCTGTACCTGCTCAAGGAGCAGCCGCCGCACGCCGCTCCGCTGATCACCGGGGTGGGGGTGCGCCTGCCCGCGCACCTGACCGCGTCGGGGCGGGCGATGCTGGCGCGCCTGCCCCGCGCCCAGGTGCGCGCCCTGTACCCCGACGCGGCGGCGTTCACCGACCGCACCGGGCGCGGGCCGGCCACCCCCGGGGAACTGCGGCGGCTCCTGGAGGAGGAGCGGCGTCAGGGCTGGTCCATCGAGGACGGCCAGGTCACCGAGGGGTTCGTGTCGGTGGCGGCGGCGGCCTCGGACCACAACGGCCACCCCGCCGCGGCGATCAGCCTGACGGTCCCGAGCGCGCGGCCGGTGACCCCGCGGGCGCTCGCTGGGAGGGCGCGCGACGCCGCCGCGGAGCTGACCCGGCGGCTGGACGGGCGCGCCTCACCGTAGCGGCGGGGTCCGCTCCACGACCGAGGGCAGCGGCGCGGTGCGCTCCACCATCCTCAGGATCCTCTCCTTGTGCTCCTTGGGCACCTGCACGTAGAACTGCGTGGGCGCGTCCACCGGATCCAGCCCGAGGCTCTCGGCGGTCTCCGCCCAGCTCGGCAGTTCGGTCCCGGTGCGGTGGGTGTCGAGCACGAACTCGATGAAGTACGTCAGCCGGCGCCCGCCCGTGTGCACCTCGCGGACGCGGCGGATCTCGGGCCACGCGATGAACGTCCCCTCGCCCGGGAACCACCACTTGCGCTCCTGGAGGACCGTGACGCCGTCGCTGTCGGCGCTGATGCCCTGGCGGGTGATGCGCTGGGGCAGGCCCCGCACCAGGAGGAGGTTGCTCCCCGGGCCGATGAAGAGCATGGTCAGGCCCGCCACCGCCCACAGCGAGACCGAGCCGACGGTGGACTCCTCGCCCAGCACGTGCCAGACCATGGAACCCAGGACGACCAGGAAGCCCAGGGTGAGGGCTCCGGAGAAGTACGCGGCGGTCATCCACATCCGCGTGTTGGGGCCGCGCAGACTGACGTACCGGCGCAGGTGCGAGACACCGCCGGGGGGCTGGGTCAGGTCCGAGGGGACGCCCCGCACCACAGGGGGCACGTCCGCGTTTTCGGGGGAGGCCATACCCCCATTCTTCCAACTCTTCCGGGTGCTCCGTGCGGTGGAACCCCCGTGGAGCGGGCCCGGCGGTGGCCGCGCCCGGCCAATCCCGCCAAAGTCCGGGCGGCCGGGGCGGCGGCCCACTAGAGTCCGGTCCATGAGGCCCAACGCGAACGAGTACGAGACCGAGCTGCGGCTCAACGGCGAGGTCATCGTCCTCGACGGCATGCCCTACCAGGGTCGCACCGTGCTCCCGGAGGGGCCGGAGCAGTTCGCTCCCCTGGAGCGCTGGGCCAAGGGGGTGGCCGAGACGCTGGGAGAGCCGGTGACCTGGCGTGCCATGGAGAAGGGCGAGCTCGCCGGACGCGGAACCGTGCAGCCCGGCCCCGGGGCTCAGAACCGCCGGGCGCTCTGAGCTCCGCACTTGGCGCACTGGAACTTGCGGTCGTCGCCGAGAATCCAGTCGTGGTCCCCACCGGTAGGACACGCTGACATCGACACCATCTCCTCAAGGGGATTCGGGGGTGTGCGTGGCGATCACCCTATGCCTCACCAGCCACACCAGTCCCGAGAATGAGAGAGTTGTTCCCTTCTTCATGTCTAAGGAGGGTTTTCGGTCGACCCGACCTGGATTTCGCCACTCTCCGACATGATGTACACACGCTACGTGATCGCGAGGACTTCCGGGCGGACGGGGCCGAAGCGGGCGCCGCGACGGCCGCGAACGCGGGAAGGGGCCCGTCGCGACGGCGACGGACCCCTTCCGCGAGGTCTGCGGGACCCCGGCCTAGTTCTGCGCGGCGGCCCTCATGTGGGCCTCGACCGCGGCCCGGTCGGCGCGCAGCTTGGCGAGGGCCTCGTTCAGGATGAGCTTGCCCTCCTCCTCGCTGCGGCGCTCCTTCACGTACGCCAGGTGGGTCTTGTAGGGCTCGGTGCGCGGCGGTGAGGGGGGGTTCGCCTTGTCCTTGCCCGCGGGGAAGCCGCAGCGCGGGCAGTCCCACTCGTCGGGGACCAGAGCTTCGCTCGCGAAACTGGGCACGACCTCGTGCAGGTTCGCGCAGTAGAACGGAACCCGCACGCGCGGGGCTGCCTCGCCCCGCTCCGCCTCGCCCATCGGGCCGGCTCCGACACGGCTGCCACGGATGGCACTGCCACTACCCACGAAAAACTCCTTCAGCGAACTGGCCCACCGGATGATCGGGCGAGCTTGACTGTGGACTGGGGGCGCCCCGCGGCTCGCGGGTCACATGCCCCGGTTGATCAGCAGGCCGAGAACGACGATCGAGAGGATCCACGCCACCGCGATGACGATGGTCATCCGGTCCAGGTTGCGTTCGACCACCGAGGATCCGCCGAGCGAGGACGTGACGCCACCGCCGAACATGTCGGAGAGGCCGCCGCCCTTGCCCTTGTGCATGAGCACCAGGAGGACCAACAGCACGCTGAGAAGCATCACGAAGATGGACAGACCGAGGATCACACGCTCACCCGTAGCTCGACCCCGCAGCGGGGGGATGGAAACCTCGATCCCCTATTTCCCGCCCGTACCGGCGGCGGCGCCGCGGCACCGGGCCTGCACGGAGAAGGGGAAGGAGGAGACCGGGGACAATTTCGGATTTTACCGTGCCTTGCCGGCACGGGTGGGGAAACCGCGAGGCACGGAGAACCCCACAGCGAAGTCTAGCCCGACCGCGGACCTGTCGGGCACTCCGCCCGTCACCGTTCGACATCGAAGGGTGACGGGCGGGACGGCCGGGGACTACTTCTCGCCGAAGCGGATCACCTTGACGAACTCGTCCGCCTTGAGGCACGCGCCGCCGACCAGGGCGCCGTCGACGTCGTCCTCGGCCATGATGCCGGGGGCGTTGTCGCCCTTGACCGAGCCGCCGTAGAGCACGCGCACCGCGCCCGCGACCTCGGGCGAGTAGAGCTCGGCCAGGCGGGCGCGGATCGCCGCGCACACCTCCTGGGCGTCCCCGGGGGTGGCGACCTCTCCGGTGCCGATGGCCCACACGGGCTCGTAGGCGACCACGATCCGCTCGGCCTGCTCGGCCGTGACCTCCTTGAGGGCGCCGTCCAGCTGGGCCAGGACGTGCTCGACCTGCTGTCCGGCCTTGCGGACCTCCAGCCCCTCCCCGACGCACAGGATCGGCACGATGCCGTGCCGGTAGGCCGCCTTCACCTTGGCGTTGACCAGGGCGTCGTCCTCGTTGTGGTACTCGCGGCGCTCGGAGTGGCCCACCAGCACGTAGGAGCAGTCGAGCTTGGCGAGCATGGAGCCGGAGATCTCACCGGTGTAGGCGCCCTTGTCCTGCGCGGAGATGTCCTGTGCGCCGTAGCCGATCTTGAGCTTGTCGCCGTCGACCAGCGTCTGCACGCTGCGCAGGTCGGTGAACGGCGGCAGGACGACGACCTCGGCGTTGTCGTAGTCCTTGTCGTTCAGCCCGAACGCCAGCTTCTGGACGAGCGCGATGGCCTCCAGGTGGTTGTTGTTCATCTTCCAGTTGCCCGCGATGAGCGGCAGGCGCTTGGCCATGTTCGTACTTCCTGTCTGGGAGGGATCGGGTCGGTGGCCGACCTGGTGCGTCGGCCTTCCGGGGGGCGCGGGACTACCGGAGGGCGTCGATGCCCGGCAGGTCCTTGCCCTCCAGGTACTCCAGGCTGGCGCCCCCGCCGGTGGAGATGTGGCCGAAGGCCGCCTCGTCGAATCCCAGCGCGCGCACGGCCGCGGCGGAGTCCCCGCCGCCGACCACGGTGAACGCGTCCGAGTCGACCAGGGCCCGGGCCAGGGCGCGGGTGCCGCCCGCGTACGGCTCCATCTCGAAGACGCCCATCGGGCCGTTCCAGAACACGGTCCTGGCGTCGGCCAGCTTCCCGGCGAAGAGCTCCTGGCTCCTCGGGCCGATGTCCAGGCCCATCCGGTCGGCCGGGATGGCCTCGACGTCGACCGGGGCGTGCGGTGCGTCGGCGGCGAACTTCTCGGCCGCGACGACGTCGACGGGCAGGACGATCTCCACGCCCTCGCGCTCGGCGCGCTCCAGGTAGCCGCGCACGGTGTCGAGCTGGTCGGCCTCCAGCAGGCTGGAGCCGACCTCGTAGCCCTTGGCCTTGAGGAACGTGAACACCATGCCGCCGCCGATGAGGATGCGGTCGGCGGTGCCGAGCAGGTTGTCGATGACGCCGAGCTTGTCGGAGACCTTGGAGCCGCCCAGGACCACCGCGTAGGGGCGCCGGGGGTCGGCGGTGAGCTTGCGCAGGACCTCGACCTCGGTCAGGACGAGCCCGCCGACGGCGTGCGGGAGCTTGCCGGGGAGGTCGTAGACGCTGGCGTGCTTGCGGTGCACGGCGCCGAAGGCGTCGCCGACGTACAGCTCGGCGAGCTCGGCGAAGCGGTCGGCGAGCTCTCCCCGCTCGGCGTCGTCCTTGCTGGTCTCGCCGGGCTCGAAGCGCACGTTCTCCAACAGCGCGACCTGGCCGTCCTCCAGGGAGGCGGCGGTCGCCCGGGCGGACTCGCCCGCGGTGTCGGCGGCGAAGGCCACCTCGGCGCCCAGCAGCTCGCCCAGGCGGGCGGCGACCGGCCGCAGGGAGTAGCGGGGGTCCGGGGCGCCCTTGGGGCGGCCCAGGTGGGCGGCGACGATGACGCGGGCGCCGCGCTCACGGAGCTCGGCGATGGTCGGCAGGGCCGCGCGGATGCGCCCGTCGTCGGTGATGCGCTCTCCGTCCAGGGGCACGTTCAGGTCGGCCCGGACGAACACGCGCTTGCCGGAGACGTCGAGGTCGTCGATCGTCCGCATGCTGGTCTCCTCGTTGGGGTGTGGTCTGCTCTGTCCCGGACGGTACGGCCGGGGGGTGCTCACGACGGCACCCCTCCGCGCGCACTGCGGGCGAAGGGGTGCCGTCTCACGCGCCGGTGGCCAGGGGGCCGAGGCGTTACAGGCTGGAGCCGACCAGCTTGGCCAGGTCGGCGAGGCGGTTGGAGTAGCCCCACTCGTTGTCGTACCAGCCGAGGATCTTGACCTGGTTGCCCGCGACCATCGTCATCTTCGAGTCGAAGGTGCAGGAGGGCGGGGTGCCGACGATGTCGGAGGAGACGATCTCGTCCTCGGTGTAGACCAGGACGTCCTTGAGCGGGCCCTCGGCCGCGGCCTTGAACGCGGCGTTGACCTCGTCCTTGGTGGCCGGGCGCTCCAGGGTGACGACCAGGTCGGTGGCGGAGCCGTCCGGGACGGGGACACGCATGGCCATGCCGTCCAGCTTGCCCGCGAGCTCGGGGATGACCAGGGCGGTGGCCTTGGCGGCACCGGTGGTGGTCGGGATGATGTTCTGCGCGGCCGCGCGGGCACGACGCAGGTCCGAGTGCGGGAAGTCCAGGATGACCTGGTCGTTGGTGTACGCGTGCACCGTGGTCATCAGGCCCTGGACGATGCCGAAGCTGTCCAGGAGCACCTTCGCCATGGGCGCCACGCAGTTGGTGGTGCAGGAGGCGTTGGAGATGACGTGGTGGTTCGCGGGGTCGTACTTGTCGTCGTTGACGCCCATCACGACGGTCAGGTCCTCGCCCTTGGCGGGCGCGGAGATGATGACCTTCTTGGCGCCCGCGGCGATGTGCTTCTTGGCGTCCTCGGCCTTGGTGAAGCGACCGGTGGACTCGATGACGACGTCCACGCCCAGGTCGGACCAGGGCAGCTGGGCCGGGTCGCGCTCGGCGAGGACCTTGATGTTCTTGTCGCCGACGCGGATGAAGTCGTCACCGACCTCGACGTCGCCGTCGAGGGTGCCGAGCACGGTGTCGTACTTGAGCAGGTGCGCGAGCGTCTTGGTGTCGGTGAGGTCGTTGACCGCGACGATTTCGATGTCGCTGCCGCCGGCGGCGACCGCTCGCCAGAAGTTGCGGCCGATCCGACCGAAGCCGTTGACGCCTACACGGATGGTCACGGAACCAATCTCCTCATATGTCGCACATCAGTTTCACCCGCGCGTCCGCACACTCCCGGGGAAACCGGACTGGTACAGCCCGACCCAACCGTGTTGAACAGCGTGAACGCGTAACAGGTGTTCACAAAGAGCCTAGCGGAATGTCGACGGGGAGCCGTTCCGACCCCGCGTCCAGCGACCCGCCACCCCTCGCGGGTTCGCGACCATCCTGACATCGCAAAGCTAAGAGGTCTATACCATTTTCGGAAGTTATCCGGGAGTTTTCCCAGTTAACAAAGCCGAACATCCGCATTGCGGCCCTGTTGCCGACCCTTCCCCGCCCACCCGGGGCTCAGGGGACGAGCATGTCCGGAGTGAGGTTGGCCTCGGTCCCCTCGATGCCCAGGTCGCTCGCCCGCTTGTCGGCCATCGCGAGGAGCCTGCGGATGCGGCCGGCGATGGCGTCCTTGGTCAGCGGGGGGACGGACAGCTGGCCCAGCTCCTCCAGCGACGCCTGCTTGTGCGCCAGGCGCAGCTGGCCCGCCGCGACGAGGTGCTTGGGCGCCTCGTCCCCCAGGATCTCCAGGGCCCGCTCCACGCGCGCCCCGGCCGCGACCGCCGCACGCGCGCTGCGCCGCAGGTTGGCGTCGTCGAAGTTGGCCAGGCGGTTCGCGGTCGCCCGCACCTCCCGCCGCATCCGGCGCTCCTCCCACGCCAGCACGCTCTGGTGCGCGCCCAGCAGGGTCAGGAGGGCGCCGATGGAGTCGCCGTCGCGGACCACCACGCGGTCGACGCCGCGCACCTCGCGCGCCTTGGCGTGCACCTTGAGGCGGCGGGCGGCGCCCACCAGCGCCAGCGCGGCCTCCGGCCCGGGGCAGGTGACCTCCAGGGACATCGACCTGCCCGGCTCGGTCAGGGAGCCGTGCGCGATGAACGCGCCCCGCCACGCCGACTCGGAGTCGCAGGCCCCTCCCGCCACCACGTGCCGGGGCAGGCCCCGCACCGGGCGGCCGTTGTTGTCCACCAGACCCGTCTGCCGGGCCAGGGACTCGCCGTCCTTGATCACCCGCACCACGTACCGGTTGCCCTTGCGCAGCCCGCTCGGGGAGAGCACGACCACCTCGGACTCGTGTCCGAACACCTCCGAGATGTCCTTGCGCAGACGCCGTGCGGCCGCACCGGTGTCGAGCTCGGCCTCGATCACGATCCGCCCGCCCACCAGGTGCAGTCCCCCGGTGAAACGCAGGATGGTGGACACCTCCGCCTTGCGGCAGCATGGCTTGAGAATGGCCAGACGGCTCAACTCATCCTTCACCACGCCGGTCATCGCCATCGCTGCGATCCTCCCCTTGGAACAGCCCGGACCGGCACCGCGCGCTCGGTACCGGGGATGCGTCCCCGCGGGCTGGCCGCCGGGGACTTTCTCCGAGGCAGACTACGTCACGGGACGCCCGGTGCCGACCCCCGGACGGCGTGTCGCCCCCGCGCCCGCCCCTCCCAACCGGGGCGCTGTCGGCCTTCGTGGCGGTGTGGGGTCAATTGCCCCCCGCCCCCGGTAGGAGCCCCTCCAGGTGGTCCCGCAGGACGACGGCGTGGTTGTGCTCCACGTCCTTCGCGGCGTACAGGAGGGTGACCGGCCCCCGGCGGGCGGCGTCGAGGATCGGCGACAGCGCCTCGGGGCGCGAGTCCAGCTCCGCCCGGTAGCGCTCGGCGAACTCGCGGAAGCGCTCCGGGTCGTGGCCGAACCAGGTGCGCAGCTCACTGCTCGGAGCGGCCTCCCGGACCCAGCGGACGCCCTCCATGTCGGCCTTGCCGACCCCGCGCGGCCACAGGCGGTCCACGAGGAAGCGGGCCCCGGGGGGCTCGCCGCCGCCCCGGTCCCGCACCTCGTCGTAGACGCGCTCCAGGTACACGTTCCGATCGGCCATGACCCCGGTCTTCCCCGGCCCGCGGCCGGAGGAACCCGTCAGTCGACCAGGATCCGCTCGAAGGCCGCCGCCAGCAGCTCGGCGTCGTGGCGGGGGCTGCCGTCGGAGCACGACAGGTCGCCCAGTTCCAGGCGTCCGCCCAGTTCACGCGTGACCGCCCGCAGCGGCGCCGCGTCGTCGACGGTGCCGCGGTCGGCCAGGACCACGTCCACCCCCAGCTTGGGGGCGTGCTCGCGCAGGACCTCCAGGTAGGTCTCGGGCCGGAAGTCGTCGGTCTCGCCCCTCTGCGGCGACAGGTTGAGGGTCACCAGCCGCCGCGCCCGGGTGGTGACCAGCGCGTGGGCCAGGTCGGGGACCAGCAGGTGGGGGAGCACGCTCGTGAACCAGGATCCGGGGCCGAACACGATCCAGTCGGCCTCGCGCACCGCCTTGACGGCCTGCGGGCTCGCGGGCGGTGCCTCGGGGATCAGGGAGACGGAGCGCACCCGGCCGCTGGTGCTGGCGCACGCCACCTGCCCGCGCACCGTCGTCAGCTCGTCGGGCCGCTCCGGGTCCACGCCCGAGACCTCGGCGGCGATCTCCAGAGGGACCGAGGACATCGGCAGGACCCTGCCGTGGGCGCCGAGCAGCTGCCCGACCCAGTCCAGTCCGGCGACGGAGTCGCCCAGCAGCTCCCACAGGGCCACGATGAGCAGGTTGCCGACGGCGTGGCCGTGCAGCTCGCCCTCCGAGCTGAACCGGTGCTGGAGCACCTGGCTCCAGGTGTGGCCCCACTCGTCGTCCCCGCACAGGGCGGCGAGCGCCATGCGCAGGTCACCGGGGGGGAGGACCCCCAGCTCCTGCCGGAGCCGACCGCTGGAACCACCGTCGTCGGCGACCGTGACGACCGCCGTCACGTCGGTGGTCACCCTTCGCAGGGCGGAGAGGGAGGCGTGCAGCCCGTGTCCCCCGCCCAGCGCGACCACCCGGGGCGGGCGCGGCCCGTCCCCGTCCTCCGGCCCGGTGCTTCTCGCCATGGCTGTGGCCTGCCCCCTCGTCCCGACTGCAGCGGACGCGCCGGACCGTGCCGCCGAGGACGGCGGGCAGCAGGTCGGCACACGCCCCCGGTCCGCCGGCGCCCCGTCCGCGCGGGGAACGGCACCAGCGGTGACCGGGCCAATCTAGGGGAAGACGCCCCTCTTGGCGATTCGGTTGACCCGCCCCGCCGCCCCCGGGCGCGCGACCGCCCCGGCTCCGGCCGCGTCGGCGCCCCCGCGGCGCGGGGGCCGCCGGCCGACCGCCCCCGCCCTCCCCTACTCCCGGCCCACGTCGCGGTGCACGACGTGCACGTCCACCCCCTGTCCGCGCAGCCGGTCGGCGAACTGCTCGGCCATGGCCACGCTCCGGTGCTTGCCGCCGGTACAGCCCACCGCGAGGGTCATGTAGTGCTTGCCCTCGCGCTGGTATCCGGCGATGGTCAGCCTGAGGACCTCGGCGTACGCCTCCAGCATCTCCTTCGCCCCGTCCTGGGACAGGACGTAGTCGCTCACCGGCGCGTCGCGGCCGTTCATGGGCCTGAGCTCCGGCACCCAGTGGGGGTTGGGGAGGAAACGGCAGTCGAGGACGAGGTCGGCGTCGACGGGGAGCCCGTGCTTGAAGCCGAAGGAGACCACGTTGGCGCGCGGCCGGGACTCGTCGCTCTCGCCGAAGAAGCCGATCACCCGGGCCTTGAGCTGGTGCACGTTGAGCTGCGAGGTGTCGATGACCAGGTCCGCCTCGCCGCGGACGGCGAGCAGCGTCTCGCGCTCGCGCGCGATGCCGTCGGTCAGGCGGCCGTCGCCCTGGAGCGGGTGCGGCCTGCGCACCCCCTCGAAGCGGCGGACCAGGGCGTCGTCCCCCGCCTCCAGGTAGAGCACCCGCGCGACGATGTCGCGCTTGCGCAGCTCCTCCACCGTGGACAGCAGGTCCTCGGTGAAGGCCAGCGAGCGCACGTCCACGACCACCGCGACCCGGGGGACCGCCCCGTGCGTGCGGCCGGCCAGCTCGATCATCGTGGGCAGAAGGCCCGGTGGCAGGTTGTCCACCACGAACCAGTCCAGGTCCTCCAGGGCCCTGGCCGCCGTGCTGCGGCCCGCACCGGACATCCCGGTGACGATGACCACCTCGGGCGGCAGCTCCCCGCCCAGTTCGACCGTCATGTGTCTCCTTCCCCGTCAGTGGTGTCTCCTGCTGAGGCCCCGTCACCCTCCCCGTCCCGTCCGGCGGGGCCGCCGGACAGGTGCGCGTGCACGGTCTCGGCCAGCTTGGGGCCGATGCCGGGCACGTTCGCGATCTCCTCGGCCGAGGCCGAGGCAAGTCTCTTCACCGAGCCGAACTCCTTGATCAGGGCGGACCTTCGCGCCGGGCCCAGCCCGGGGAGCTCGTCCAGGCTGCTGCCGGTCAGCGCCTTGGCCCGCTTCTGCCGGTGGTAGGCGATGGCGAAGCGGTGCGCCTCGTCGCGCAGCCGCTGGAGCAGGTACAGGCCCTCGCCGGTGCGCGGCAGGATCACCGGGTCCTCGTCGCCGGGCAGCCACACCTCCTCCAGACGCTTGGCCAGGCCGCAGACGGCCACGTCCTCGATGCCGAGTTCGTCCAGCGCGCGGCGCGCCGCCTCGGCCTGGGGCCTGGCCCCGTCCACCACCACCAGGTTAGGCGGGTAGGCGAACTTCCCGGGTGAGGGCTCGTCGTCGGTCCGGTGGCCACCCGGGTCGCCGGTCTCGCCCATCCGGGCGACCTCGCCGCTCCTGGAGCTCTCCTCCAGGTAGCGGCGGAACCGGCGCCTGACGACCTCGTACATGGCGGCGACGTCGTGCTGCTCCCGGTCGCCCTCCCCGCTGCCACGGATGGAGAAGCGGCGGTACTCCGACTTGCGCGCCAGCCCGTCCTCGAACACCACCATGGAGGCGACCACGTGCTCCCCCTGGAGGTTGGAGATGTCGTAGCACTCGATGCGCAGCGGGGCCTCGGCCAGGTCGAGGGCCTCCTGGATCTCGTTGAGGGCGCGGCTGCGCGTGCTCAGGTCCCCCGCCCGGTGGGTCTTGTGCCGGGCAAGCGCCTCCCTGGCGTTCTTCTCGACCGTCTCCATGAGGGACTTCTTGTCCCCCCTCTGCGGCACCCGCAGGTCGACGGCGGAGCCCCGGTGCCCGGAGAGCCAGGCGGCCAGCGCCTCGGGGTCGGCGGGCTCGTGCGAGACCAGGACCTCGCGCGGGACGGCGGTGCCGGTGCCCGCGGTCTCGTCCGTGCCCTCGGCCGCCCCGTAGAGCTGGCCCAGGAACGTCCGCATGAGCTCCGCGGGGCCGGCGTCGGTGACCTTGTCCACCACGTAGCCGCGCTGTCCGCGGATGCGGCCGCCGCGCACATGGAAGATCTGCGCCGCCGCCTCCAGCGGGTCGTCGGCCATGGCGATGACGTCGCAGTCGGTGGAGTCGGGCAGGACGACGGCCTGCTTCTCCAGGGCGGCGCGCAGGGCCTCGATGTCGTCGCGGATGCGCGCGGCGCGCTCGTACTCCATCTCCCCGGCGGCCTCCTTCATGCGCGCCTCCAGCTCGCGGATGAACCGCCCGGTGTCCCCGGCCAGGAAGGAGCAGAAGTCGTCGGCGAGCTCGCGGTGCTCCTCCGGGGTGGCCTTGCCCACGCACGGCGCGACGCACTTGCCGATGTAGCCGAGCAGGCACGGGCGTCCGCTGTTGCGCGCGCCGCGGAACACCCCCGCCGAGCAGGTGCGCACCGGGAAGACCCGCAGCAGCAGGTCGACCGTCTCCCGGATGGCCCAGGCGTGGGAGTAGGGGCCGAAGTAGCGCACCCCCCGGCGCTTGGCGCCGCGCATGACCTGGACCCGGGGGAACTCCTCGTTGAGGGTCACCGCCAGGTAGGGGTAGCTCTTGTCGTCGCGGTACTTGACGTTGAACCGGGGGTTGTACTGCTTGATCCAGGAGTACTCCAGCTGGAGCGCCTCCACCTCGGTCCCGACGATCGTCCAGTCGACGTCGGCCGCGGTGGAGACCATCTGCTGGGTGCGCGGGTGCAGCCCCGCGAAGTCCCGGAAGTAGGAGGAGAGCCGGGACCGGAGGCTCTTGGCCTTGCCGACGTAGATCACCTGCCCCGACGCGTCCCTGAACCGGTAGACGCCCGGAGAGGTCGGGATGGATCCGGGCGCGGGACGCAGGTGAGGAGTCACAGCCATGACCCCATTCTGGTAGGTCGGGGGGACAGACGGCCACTCGCGGCCCGCCCGGGGGCGCCGTGGCGGGGCTCACGCCGGCCGCCGGAGGCCCCGGCGCCCCTGTGGCGGCGGGGCCCCGGGCCCGGCCCGCGCGTGCGGGTGCGCCCTTGGTCATGCAAACGTCACGATTGCGCATCTGCATGGTCTAGGTTGGGCGGGTACAGACGAACTTCCGGACATGAACGACAAGGAGGACCCTCGTCGTGGACCCCTCCCAATGGATCGCGATCGGCATCGCCGTCACGCTCGCCCTGCTGCTGGTGTTCGCCATCAGATGGGTGCTCAAGAACAAGCTGGCCAAGGCCTGGCGGGTCGCGGACTACGTGGTCGCGCGCACGCGCGTCTCCGGCTACACGGCGGCCGCGGTGGTCGGCGCCAACCTGGCACTGCCCGACCGGTCGGACGTGCCCTGGAGCACGTACCAGGTCATCGAGCACGCGATGCAGATCCTCATGATCGGGTCGCTGACGGCGCTGGGCATCAGCCTGGCGCACGCCGTCACCGACATGGTCCTGGCACGGCTGTCGGTCGCCAACGGAGACGCCGACCGCAAGGCCCGGCGCCTCCAGACCCAGGTGCGGCTGCTGCGCCGGGTCATCACGTCGGTCATCGTGGTCCTGGCCATCGCGTCGATACTGTTCACGTTCGACTCCGTGCGGGCGCTCGGCGCCGGGCTGCTGGCCTCCGCGGGCATCATCGGCATCGTCGCCGGTGTCGCGGCCCAGTCGACCCTGAGCAACCTGTTCGCCGGCCTCCAGCTGGCCTTCAGCGACGCGCTGCGCATCGGCGACGTGGTCGTGGTCGAGGGCGAGTGGGGGCGCGTCGAGGAGCTGAGCCTGGTCAACGTCACCATCAAGATCTGGGACGAGCGCCGCCTGGTCGTGCCGGTCGCCAACTTCACCACGACCAGCTTCGAGAACTGGACCAAGCAGGGCACCGCGATCACCGCGAAGGTCATGCTCCCCCTGGACTGGGAGGTCCCGATCGCGGAGCTGCGCGAGGAGGCCGGCCGCCTGATCACCTCCAGCTCCAACTGGGACGGGCGCAGCTGGTCGTGCCAGGTCGTCGACGTCACCGAGACGGGCGAGGTGGTGGTGCGGGTCGTGGCGACCGCCGCCGACACCGGGGCCCAGTGGGACATCGCCTGCGAGATCCGCGAACACCTGATCGGTTGGCTGGTCGCGCACTACCCGGAGTCGCTGCCGCGCAACCGCACCGAGTTCGTCTCGGGGGACGACGACGCCTCGTACGCCACGCAGTTCCCCACCTCGGCGTTCCGCCGCCGGGAGCCGAACGGCGTCACCGGCCCTCCCGGAGGGGACCCCGGGGAGAGCTGACCCCGTGCGAACGGCGCCCGGGGCTGCGCGCTCCGGGCGCCGTCGTGTGCGCTGGGCCGGTCCGCCCCGGGGCCGGGCCACGGCTCCGGGGCGCTCCTGCGGACGTCAGTCCAGGATGATGTCCTCACCGTCGATCGTGACGGTGAACCCCTCCAGCGGCTCCTGCGCCGGACCGGTGACCACCTCGCCCGTCGAGATGTCGAACTCGCTGCCGTGGCACAGGCACCGGATGACGTCGTCGACCTCCTGGACGGTGCAGCCCCCGTGCGTGCAGGAGGCGCTGAACGCCCGGTAGTCGTCCTTCTCCGGCTGGGTCACCACCAGCTTGCTGTGGTGGAAGACCGCGCCCGCCCCCTCGGGGACCTCGGTGGTCTGGCCGATCACCTGGCCGCGCCGGACGTCCTGCGGACGGGGCGGTTCCCCGCCGCAGGCGCTCACGGCCGTGACGGCCGCCGCCGCGCCCGCCGTTCCGAGCAGGGCCCGCCTGCTCACCCCGCACCCGCACGTCCTCTTACCGGCCACGACCGAACGCTCCCTCACCTGCGCGGAAATATCACTACACAATGTAGTACAGCACAACCCCCGGTTTGATTCGGGGCTGATCATGCACCTGACCTGCGAAGACGCTCCGGCGAGGCAAATTCATCCAGTAGCACGACGGTCGTCGGCAGCACTATTGCCGAACGACGACCACCCTCGACCACCGGAGTAGTACGTGCCAGAAAAAACGTCGGCGAGCCCGCTCCTGACCCTCGGAAAGTCGTGGGAGCGGGCCCTCCGATCCGGGACCGCCACGAAGAAGCAGAAGAAGCCCGCATCGCCGTACACGATCCGCAACTACCTTAAGTCCCTGCGCCTGCTCGACGCCCACCTCGAGGAGGCCGGCCACCCCCGGACGCTGAAGAAGGTGGGCGCCGAGGAGATCACCGACTGGCTCGACGTCCTCGCCGCGGAGTCGAGCTCGGGCAACGCCTTGCACCACTACAGGAACGCGGGTGCCTTCTGGGCCTGGGCCGTGCATGAGCGGATGGTGACGGCCGGGAAGAACCCCATGCTCGACGTGCACATGCCCTCCCCCAACGACACCCCTCGCCCGCCCCTCACCCAGGACCAGGTCGCCGCGATGATCAAGACCTGCGGCGGCCGGGACCGGGGCTTCGACGACATCCGTGACGAGGCCATCCTCAGGGTGTTCGCCGACACCGGGATGCGCCTCGGCGGCCTGGTCGGCCTCCTCTACCACCCGGACTATCACGGCCTGGACAACCCGGGGCGAAGCGATGTTTTCCTCCGGCTCATGGGTTCTCCACCACCGCGCGGGCTGTGAGCGGGCCCATTGTGGTGCCCCGCCACTCCCAGTCCCAGTACACGGTCAGCTGGTCGACCAGATACAAGCCGGAGACCGGAGACGGCCGCTGCTCGCCGAGGCGCGGGTAGGGGATGGTGTCGCCCGCCCGGGGGCCGTTGTCGGTCACGCGCAGGGTGAGCAGGAAGGCGTCGACGTGGATGGCGACGCGCACGGTGCCGCCCGGGTCACCGCTGCGGGTGTGCCGGTGGGCGTTAGAGACCAGGGCGGTCGCGATCTGGTCGACGCACCGCGCCGCCGGGGCCGGGGCCACGACGTGCACCCAGTTGGTGAGGTCGGTGTAGTCGCGCTCGTGGCCCAGGACGATGCCGTGCCGGGCGGGGTCCTCGAACCGGATCCGGTGCGGGTACGGGACGGGGCCGGCGGGCACGCAGCGCGGGGAGCATCATGCGGCCCTCACCTCCAGTCGCTGACTCCGGCCTTGTTGTCGTGGCGTCGGCCCCACGGCGGCTCCCCTCCATTTATCGTGGCTACGACGCTACGGACCACGTCACCAGCGCAGAACGGACTGCTGGTACGAGTGCACCCTCTCGGAGACCCCCATGGCACAGCAGCGCCGCCCCTCAACCCTGACCACCAGTCAGGGTTCGGCCCTGCGGGCCGGCTCCGACCGCGAAGGGCGCGTCTCTGGGTACGTCCTCAAGGCGATTCGGCAGACGGTGGGCCTCACCCAGGAGCAGCTCGCCGAGCAGGCCCGGGTGGACGTGTCCACCCTCCAGGGGTGGGAGTCCGGGCGGCGCCCGCTCATGTCCGTCCCCGCCGGGTCGTACCTGCGACTCCGCCACCTGCTGCACCGGCTCGGCGCGCCCCCGCCTCCTCAGCCAGTTGGACACGGGCCTGGAAGCGGACCGGTTCATCGGGTACGTGCTGAGCTGTGAGGGCCCTATCGACCTGGACAACCACCCGCTGGCGACTTGGGTGATCACCCGCCCGTTCACGGAGCTGGTGGCGTGGCCGTTCACCGGAACCACCCCGAACGAGCTGCGCGAGGCAGCGCCCCTGCGCCGCCGCGGCCCCTCCGGGCCGGGCCCGTATCTCGGTAATCTCGCCCCGCTCGGTCGTGGACTCAGACACCGGACACCTCCGCGCGCCCCCCGTAGATGGCGGCAAGGAGGGCGGCGGAGGAGTTTCGGGTAGGGGGCGGTACGGTGTTCTTCACGCGCATCTCTGGCTCCTTGGCCTGTAGAGGTGTGCCAGCCCCGGCGTGGTGTGCAACCACCGCGCCGGGGCGTCTTCATGTGGGGTGGATCAGTCCTGGAGGGTCCACTCGCAGCCGCCGGACAGCTCCAGGGCGGCGTCGGACTCGGCGACCTCGAGTGTGCCGGGGCCCTCGATGTTGTTGTTCGTGATGATCTCGTCGAACTCCCCGCTCAGCCCCGAGAGTCGGGCGTAGTAGCACATGGGGAGCAGGTCGTCCGGGTTCGGGCCGTCGGTCGTGTAGACGCCGGGGGCGATGCCGGAGCCGACCTGGTGGATGCCGTCGCCGATGGTGGAGGTGTCCTCCTCGACAGGCTCTTCCTCCGGCTCTTCCTCGACCTCCTCCTCGGTCTCCTCGGAAGTGGCCTCGTCGACCTCTTCCTCGGTGGTCGCGGTCGCCGCGGGCGGGGAGGAGGCCTCGGGGGTGTCGGAGCCGATGACGGCGACGCAGCCCACGAAGAGGAAGAGGAGCAGGGAGACGCCGAGGCAGCCTCCGCAGCCGAGGCCGATCTTCGCGCCGGTGGACATGCCCTGCTTCGGGGGCTGGGGCGGGGGGACGGCCTGTCCGTAGGGTCCGTAGGACATGGGGGAGCTCCGAGTCTTCATGGTGCGGAGCGGCGAGCGGGAGCCGCGGAGGAACTGCCGTGCGGCGAGCGGGGGATGCGCGGCTGAAGGGCGAGCGTAGCCGGTGGCCGGTGGTGCTTGTGACCGTTTGGCCGATCCCGGACACTCTCGCACCTAGGTAGTGCGGTCTTGGATTGACCGCACTACCTGTTGCACGACGGTCGTGGTACCGTCCCCCTGACCTCGCATGATGCGTGTCGCACGACGGTTAGTGGCCCTACTACACAATGTAGTAGGCGTCGGGGGGTGCCCTGTGCCGGGTCCCTCGGGAAGCCCTTCCGGTCGGGGCTACGGGGCCGGCGGGGGCGCCTGCGGGTCGGCGACGTCGAGCACCACGGTGCCCGCGATCCTGTCGTGCAGGCCCTGCCGGTTGGGCCTGTTCCAGGCGGCCATGCCGCCGGTGAGCACCACCATGAGGGCGACCAGCAGCCACCAGAGCCAGCCGAGGGCGAAGAACAGCAGGTACACGAACAGGAAGGGCAGCGCCGGCAGTGCGGCGCGCACGACCAGGGCGGTGATGCGCACGGCGCCCAGGCTGCCGGCGCCCTCCGCCGGCGCCACCTTCAGCCCCATCCGGCGCTTGCCCAGGGTCTGGTGCCGACGGGCGAGGGCGAAGGTCTCGTAGCCGGTGCAGAACGCGAACCAGATCACCGACAGGAAGACCGGGTACCGGTCCTCGATGCCCTGCGTCGACCCGTCGGAGACCTGCTGGACCCCGACCCAGGCCAGCGTCACGACGAGTCCGACGAGCAGCGCGGGCAGGGCGACCACGACGAGGTCGACGAGCCTGGCCGCGACCCGGGTCCGCCAGCCCGCCAGCGGGTACAGCCGCTCGGGCCCGGGAGGGGCGGAGGGGGCCGCGTGCCCGGTGCCGGGCACGGTGGTCTCGGCCGGGTCCGCGGGGGCGTACCCGTGCGCCCGGTCGCGGGGCGGCTCCTGGCGGCCCTCCGGCGGCACTCCGTGTTCGGGTCCGGTCGGGGGAGCGTTCATGGCGGTGGCCGACCTCCTGGCGGTCGAGGGGCTGCGCGGGGCAGGGTGGCGCACGGACACGCCCGACTGTACCCACCCGGCGGCACTCGTCGCGAAGGAGCCGACCCGCCGGGGCCGGCCCCGCCGTCCGGGGCCGGGCGTCCCGCCCCGGGAGGGCGGGGCCCGGCCCGCCGAACCCGGTGGGAGCGGACCCGCCCGGCACCTGACTGCTAGAGCAGCTTGGCGAGGAACCGCCCGGTGTAGGACTCGGCGACCGCCGCGACCTCCTCCGGGGTGCCCTCCGCGATCACCGTGCCGCCGCCCGAACCGCCCTCGGGTCCCATGTCGATGACGTGGTCCGCGGTCTTGATGACGTCGAGGTTGTGCTCGATGACGATCACCGTGTTGCCGGTGTCCGCCAGCCGGTTGAGCACGCCCAGCAGCTTGCGGATGTCCTCGAAGTGCAGACCCGTGGTCGGCTCGTCCAGCACGTACACCGTCCGGCCGGTGGAGCGCCGCTGGAGCTCCGCCGCGAGCTTGACGCGCTGGGCCTCACCGCCCGAGAGGGTGGTGGCGGGCTGCCCGAGCCGGACGTAGCCCAGGCCGACGTCGTCCAGGGTCTGGAGGTGGCGGCGGATGGCGTTGATCGGCTCGAAGAACTCCAGCGCCTCGGAGATGGGCATGTTGAGCACCTCGGAGATGCTCTTGCCCTTGTAGTGGACCTGGAGGGTCTCCCGGTTGTACCGGGCGCCGTGGCAGACCTCGCAGGGCACGTAGACGTCGGGCAGGAACTGCATCTCGATCTTGAGCGTGCCGTCGCCGGCGCAGGCCTCGCAGCGGCCGCCCTTGACGTTGAAGGAGAACCGGCCGGGCTGGTAGCCGCGCGTCTTGGCGTCGGTGGTCTGCGCGAACAGCTTGCGGATGTGGTCGAAGACCCCGGAGTACGTGGCCGGGTTGGAGCGCGGGGTGCGCCCGATCGGGCTCTGGTCGACGTGCACGACCTTGTCGACCTTGTTCATGCCGTTGACCCGCACGTGCCGGCCGGGCACGTCGCGCGCCCCGTTGAGCTCCTTGGCCAGCGCCTTGTACAGGATCTCGTTGACCAGGGTGGACTTGCCCGAACCGGACACCCCCGTGACGGCCGTGAACACGCCCAGCGGGAACGCGACGTCGATCCCGTGGAGGTTGTTCTCACGGGCGCCCTTCACCACCAGCTCGTGCCCCTTCGTGAGGGGGCGCCGCCCCTCGGGGAGCGCGATGACGCGCCGGCCGGACAGGTACTCGCCGGTCAGCGACGTCTCGGAGGTGAGGAGTTCGTCCACGATGCCCGACACCACGACGTGCCCGCCGTGCTCTCCCGCGCCGGGGCCGATGTCCACCACCCAGTCGGCGGCGCGGATGGTGTCCTCGTCGTGCTCGACCACGATCAGCGTGTTGCCGATGTCGCGCAGCCGCTGGAGGGTCTCCAGGAGGCGGGCGTTGTCGCGCTGGTGCAGGCCGATGGACGGCTCGTCGAGCACGTACAGCACCCCCACCAGACCGGAGCCGATCTGCGTGGCCAGCCTGATCCGCTGGGCCTCGCCGCCGGAGAGCGACCCGGAGGAGCGGGCCAGGCTCAGGTAGTCGAGGCCGACGTCGAGCAGGAAGCCGAGGCGGGCGTTGATCTCCTTGAGGACCTGGGCCGCGATGACCGCGTCGCGGTCGGAGAGCTTGAGCCCGGCGAGGAAGGCCGCGCTGTCGGTGAGCGACATCTGCGCGACCTCGGCGATGGACCGGCCGCCCACCGTCACGGCCAGCACGACCGGCTTGAGGCGGGTCCCGTCGCAGGTGGGGCAGGGCACGGTGCGCATGTACCCCTCCAGCCGCTCGCGACCGTAGTCGCTCTCGGTCTCGGAGTGGCGGCGCTTCACCCAGGGGATGACGCCCTCGAACTCGGTGTAGTAGGAGCGGTTGCGCCCGTACCTGTTGCGGTAGGTGACGTGGACCTGGGTGTCGTGCCCCTCCAGGAGCGCCTTGCGCGCGCGGCGCGGCAGCCTCTCCCAGGGGGTGTCCAGGTCGAACCCGACGGCCTCGCCGACCGCGGTCAGGATGCGCTCCCAGTAGCCGCTGTTGGGCCCGCCCGACCAGGGGCCGATGGCGCCCTCGGACAGCGTCTTCTCCGGGTCCGGGACCAGCAGTTCGGCGTCGACCTCCATGCGGGTGCCCAGGCCCGAGCAGTCGGGGCAGGCGCCGTAGGGGGCGTTGAAGGAGAAGGAGCGGGGTTCGAGCTGCTCGAAGGAGAGGTCGTCGTAGGGGCAGTAGAGGTGCTCGGAGAACACCTTCTCCCGCTCGGCGTCGTCGGCGTCCAGGTCCACGAAGTCCAGGACGATGGTGCCGCCGGCGAGCTTGAGCGCGGTCTCGACGGAGTCGTTGAGCCGGCCTCGGGCGCCCTCCTTGACGGAGAGACGGTCCACGACCACGGCGATGTCGTGCTTGTCGTAGCGGCCCAGCTTGGGCGCCTCGTCCAGGCGCACCGCCTCGCCGTCCACGACCGCCCGGGTGTAGCCCTTGGACTGCAGGTCCTTGAAGAGCTCGGTGTACTCGCCCTTGCGTCCGCGCACGACCGGGGCCAGCACCTGGAAGCGGGTGCCCTCGGTCATCTCCAGGACACGGTCCACGATCTGCTGCGGCGTCTGCCGCGCGATCTCCCGACGGCACTCCGGACAGTGCGGCACGCCGATGCGGGCCCACAGCAGGCGCAGGTAGTCGTACACCTCGGTGATGGTGCCGACGGTGGAACGCGGGTTACGGCTGGTGGACTTCTGGTCGATGGACACCGCCGGGGACAGGCCCTCGATGAAGTCCACGTCCGGCTTGTCCATCTGGCCGAGGAACTGGCGCGCGTAGGCCGAGAGGGACTCGACGTAGCGCCGCTGCCCCTCGGCGAAGATCGTGTCGAAGGCCAGCGACGACTTCCCCGACCCCGACAGGCCGGTGAACACGATCATGGAGTCACGCGGCAGGTCCAGCGAGACGTCCTTGAGGTTGTGCTCTCGGGCTCCCCGGACTACCAGTTGTTCGACCATCGAGTGAGACATCCTTCGGCATAGGCGCACCGGGTCGCGGACCGCGTCCGATGACGGCGGGCGACCCGTGTGTGGCTTCGCGGCGTGGCGGGCGAACGGCCTCGGGCGACCGCCTCGGCCTCGGAATCGGGCCGGTGAGGGGATGCGGGGAGGGCTCCGGCCTTCCCCGTCCGTCAAGACTAACGATCGCCGACGTCGGTTTCTTCCACTACGGAGAAGTGGTGGCGCCCCGGCGCTCACGCGCCAGGACACCACCACTATAGACGAACAGCTGTTCGAAAAAGGCCGAATCGCAGGATGTCCGCGGGCGGCCCGCAGGCCGCCCGCCCGCAATCAGGACCTGTCGGCCGGAACGTCCTTCTCCTCCTCGACGGCGGGCTTGTTGCGCTCGTCGACCCTGGACTTGACGAGGCTTCCGACGATGGTGATCGTCATGATGCCGAGGATCACGGTCAGCGAGGTGCCGATGCCGATGTCGACGATGTGGATGCCGTTCTCGTGCAGCGCGTGGAAGATCATCTTCACGCCGATGAACAGCATGATCGCCGACAGGCCCCAGCTGATGTAGGCCAGGCGGTCCATGAGGCCGGCCAGCAGGAAGTACAGCTGGCGCAGGCCCAGCAGGGCGAAGGCGTTGGCGGTGAAGACGATGTAGGCGTCCTGGGTCAGGCCGAAGATCGCCGGGATGGAGTCGACGGCGAAGACCAGGTCGATGACGCCGATCGCGAGGATGACCAGGAGCATCGGGGTGACGTGGCGCTTGCCGTCGAGCTTCACGGTCAGCTTGGCGCCGTGGTACTCGCTGCTGACCGGCCAGAAGCGCTTGACCAGTCGGACCACGGGGGTCTGCGTGAAGTCCTTCTCCTCCTCGTCGCCCTTGATGTGGTCACGGAGGATCTTGTAACCGGTGTAGATCAGGAAGGCGCCGAAGAGGTAGAAGACCTCGCTCCAGGCGTTGATCACCTGGGCGCCGAGGACGATGAAGATGCCGCGCATGACGAGCGCGATCACGATGCCGACGAGCAGGACCTCGTGCTGGTACTTCTTGGGCACCGCGAAGGAGCCCATGAGGAGGTAGAACACGAAGAGGTTGTCGATGCTCAGGCTCTTCTCGGTGACGAAGCCCGCGAAGTACTCCGCGCCGGCCGAACCGCCGCCGAAGTACCAGACCCCGAAACCGAAGAGGATGGCGATGCCGATGTAGAAGGCCGCCCACCAGGCAGCCTGCTTGATCCCGAACTCCTGGGGACCCTTTTTCTTGCTCCAGGGGTGGTCGACGATGGCCAGGTCGATCACCAGGACGGCGATCATTCCACCGATCGTCGCAGCCCACACCCACATGGGAACGTCCACAGACGGATTCTCCTCCGGTTGGTGCGCGCGAGCAGTGTGCACGCACGTCGAACTACCGGAGGTCTCTCCCGCTCACGTCCGGAGGACGTGAACCGACGGCACCGGGAGAACGACTCTGTACTCCGTGATGACGACACCGCCGCGACAGGGATACTCCCCTCACGTGAAACCCAGGGTACCGGTCGTGCGCACGCTGTGACACACCTTCGGACCCACGGATCAGGATGGCATCCTCCGGCTCCCCCGGGAAGTCGCGGCGGCGGTGGTATCCATGGCTCCCCCGGGACACAGGGGTCAGGCCCCCGGGTAGGGGTCCCCCGGCCCGGAACCCCGGTCCGGGGGATCCCGCCGCGCCCCGCCGTCCGGCGCGCGGCGGCTCAGCGGCGGAGCACCGACTTGTACACGGAGGCGGCGGCCTCCACCGCGTCCTCCTCGGTCGGCAGCGTCCGCGCGGTCTCCCGTGAACGGGTCCGCAGGTCCGCCGCCAGCACGGGGTCGTCCAGGACCCGGCCCACCGCGGCCGCGAACGCCGCCGTGTCCCCCGGCGGCACCATCAGCACCGTCCCCGCGTACAGGTCGGGGATCCCCCCGACCCGGGTGGAGACCACGGGGAGCCCGGCCCTCAGCGCCTCCATGATCACCAGAGACGGCCCCTCCCACTGGCTGGTGAGGCAGAACACGTCCGCGGCGGCGAGGAGGTCGGCCACGTCCGAGCGGTGGCCGAGCATGCGCACGTCGGCGTCCATCTCCGCCGCCGTGTCGTGCAGGCGGCCCCACAGGGGGCCGTCCCCGGCGATCGCGATCACCGGCTCCGGGCTGCGGTCGGCGATGGAGGGCGCCGCGTCCAGGAGCATGTGCAGCCCCTTCTGCTCCGCGAGCCTGCCGATGGTCAACAGCAGGGGGCGCTCGGGCAGGACCGCCAGGTCGGCGCGCGTGGCCTCGCGCCCGTTCAGCGGCGTCCCCGTCTCCGGCGCGGCCACCACCGCGAGGCGGGCCTCCCGCGCCCCGAGGGCGCGCATCCGCCGCACCAGGTCGCCGGACACTCCCAGCACCGCGTCGGCGCGGTGGGCCACGATCCGCTCCAGGAGGGGGTAGGCCAGGGCCAGGAGGCCCCCGACCGACGGCGGCGCGTTGTGCGCGGTCACCACCAGCGGCCGTACGCCCGCCAGCGCGCAGAGCGCACCGGCGCGCATCCCGTGCGCGTGCACCACATCCGCGCCACGCGTCAGCGAGCGCAGGAGCAGCACCGCGCCGGGGTCCCCCGCAGAGGGGGCGGGGCCGATGGGCACCGGCGAGAAGCGCAGGCCCTCCGAGGTGAACCCGAACTCCTGCTCGGCCTCCGCCGGGCCGAGCACCGCCACGCGGTACCCGCGGGCGCGCAGTCCCGCGCCCAGTGAGCGGACGTGACGGCCGACGCCTCCTGTGCTGGTACCGACGACCAGCGCGATCCTGCCGTTCACCGCTTCCCCCTCCTGCGTTCGAGTACGGTCCTGGCCCGGTCGGCGACGGCCCGCACGGCGGCGCGGTCCGCCAGGGCCGCGACCGCCGCGTAGACCCCCAGCCCCGCGGCGCCCGCCGCGGCGGCGGCCCCCGCCGACTGCCACACCCCGTCGGCGGGCAGGAGCCCGGCGACCGCCCGGCCCGCCGCCCACCCGGCGCCGCCGCCGAGGGCGGCGGCCAGCACCGAGCGCGCCACGCCGGCCAGGGCGCCGCGGCCGTGCGCGCGCGCCACGCCGGCGCACAGCAGTACGGCCGCCAGGGTCAGGCCGACCGTGCTGGCAGCGCCCAGCCCGGCGATCGACCACCCGGGAGGGAGCAGCCACACGAGGAGCGCGGCGCACACCGTCACCACGAGCCATCCCACCACCTGGGCGGCGGCTGCGGAACGTCCGTGGTGGGACGCGTACAGGGCCCGGCTGAGCAGGGCGACCAGGCCGAAGCCCACCACACCCGGGGCGTAGGCCAGCAGGGCCCGTTCGAGGGTCTGCGGATCCTGCTGGGCGAAGACCCCGGCCACCGGGGCGGCGGCGGCCGCGAGCGCGGTGCCCACCCCCGCGGTGGCCACCACACAGGCACGGGCGCCTCCGGCGGCGAGCGCGGCGAACCCCTCCCGGTCGTGTTCGGCGTGGGCCACGGCGAGGGCGGTGAAGGCGCTCGTCGCGATGGGAACCGCGATCACCCCGTACGGGAGGGTGAACAGGGCCCACGCGTAGGTGTAGAGCACGGCCGCCCCCGGACCCCCGCCCCAGTTGGCCAGGGCCACCGAGAGCAGGAGGCACACCTGCATGGCCGCCAGCGGCAGCAGTGACGCCGCCGCCAGGGAGCGCACCCGCTCCCCCACCCCGGCGGGGAACCTCAGGCGCGGCCGGGGCCCCACCCTCAGCCGCGCGGCGGGGCCGAGCACCGTCAGGAACAGGGCCGCCGCCCCCGCCGTGGTGCCGAGCGACAGGGTGAGCTCCGCCGCGGCGGGCAGGCCCGCGACGTCCTGGCGGTGGCCGCCGCCCAGCGGCACGAAGGCCAGGCAGGCGGCGATCACCACGAGGCTGGACAGCAGAGGGGCCAGCGCGGGAGCCAGGAACCTGCGGTGGGCCTGGAGGACGCCGTACAGGACCGAGGCCAGCCCGTAGAAGACGATCTGGGGTGCGAAGACCACGAGCATGCGGGAGGACAGGGCGAGCAGCGCCTCCCCGTCGCAGCCGGCCCCGGCACCGAGCATCAGCGCCGTCACCGGGGGCGCCGCGAGGGCGAGCAGGGCGGACAGCGGGACGGACAGGAGCAGCACCCAGGTGATGAGCGCGGACGCGGTGCGGCGCACCTGGTCGTGGTCGCCGCGGGCGGCGGCCGAGGCCATGACGGGGACGACCACGGCCGTGAGCGCCCCGCCGATGACGATCTCGAACAGGACGGCGGGGATCTGGTTCGCGGTGACGTACGCGGTGCCCAGACAGGTGTCGCCGACGGTCTGCGAGAAGACCACCGTGCGGCCGAACCCGGCCAGGCGCGCCCCCACGGTGGCCACCGCGATGAGCGCCGCCGCCGCGCCGACACCGCTCGTCACGCCGTGGACGGCGCGGGCCACCGCGGACACCTCACGCGCACCTTCCCACCGGGCGCCCTTCGCCCGGAGCACCCGTGCGTCCGCCGTCCTCCGCCCCTCCGGCGGCCGTCCTCAGGACGGGGCGCCTGCCCCACTGGTCGAGGCGGCGCAGGGCCGGGACGCGGTCGATGACACGGGAGAAACTGGTCACCTCGCTGGCCAGGGTCAGGGCGGCCACCGCGCCGAACAGCGCCAGGCGCACCGGGCGCGGCGCCTGCGCGACGGCCGCGGCCCCGAGGGCCGCGCCCAGGGCGTTGGCCCCCGCGTCGCCCAGCATGGAGCGCTCGGCCAGTTCGTCGGGGAGCAGCGCGGAACAGGCGCCCACCACCGGGCCGAGCAGGGGCGCCGCGGGCGAGGCCAGGGCCGGCGCCGCGGCGAGGAGGGCGAACTTGGCGGCGCGCCCGGGGCGCAGGTCGAACAGGTTGACCAGGTTGGCGCCGGCCGCGATGAGCGCACCGTCCACCAGGGTGTCCACCGGCCCGCGGCGCAGCAGGGAGGCGGCGGCGACCCCGGTGGCGCCGATGCCGACCATCTTGACCAGGCCGGTGGTGACCTCTCCGCGAGCGAGCGCGGACAGGTGTCCGCGCAGGCCACGGGCATGGCCGTTGCCCGAGAGGTCGTCGTAGGCCCCGAACGCGGCGGCCCCCGCCGCGGCGAGGGCGGACGCGGCGCGCACACGCGGCGCCGGCCCGGGGACGAGGAGGCTGGCGGCGCACACCCCCGAGGCCAGGGCCGGGCCCTCCTGGAGGGTGACGACGCGGCCCCGGAAGTTGCGGCGCAGCCAGGCGGAGGGGGCGTCCGCACCGGGTCCCCCCGCGGGGTCCTCCGCTCCGGGGTCGCCGGGCGCCGTGCCGGTCGCACCGCCCGCCCCCGGCCCGGCGGGGGCGCAGGCGCGTTCGGGCAGGGTGAGCACGGCGTAGGCGGCCCGGGCGGCGGCCGCGCCGACCACGGCGCCCGCCAGGCCCTGCGCGAGGGAGCGGACGGGAGACGGGGCGGGACGGCGCCCGCCGCAGGCGGGCACGGGCGCGGACCGGCGCACGGAGTGGGGGCGCACGGGCGTCACTCCCCGCCCCTGACGGTGCGGCGGGACTCGTCGGCGCCGCCCCTCCCGCCGGTCGCCGCCTCCTCCGCGGCGCCGGACGCCGCGTCCTCCGCCTCGCGGGCGGCGGGCAGCGGGTCGGGCAGGAACCCCCGCACCCCCTCACCGATCCCGTACGCCCCGGCGCCCCCCTCCAGGTTCTCGGCCAGGGCCAGAACGGCGATGATGTCGCCCATGGGGCGCCCGGTCACGTCCGCGGTGGCGAACTCCGGCTCGGCCGCGCGGGCCTGCGCGAGCATCCCGTCGCCCCGGGAGGACGGCACGTCCCCGGCGAGGACGGCGGCGCCGACCTCCCGGTGCAGGGCGGTGGTGACGGTGGTGAGCACCGCGTTGACGGCCTCCCGGTCGGCCCCGTCGGCGGCCCCCGCCGCCGGCGCGAGGACGACCAGGGCGTCGGCGGACACGGCCGGGTCGCCCTCGACCTGGACCAGGCCGCCCTCGGAGAAGGCGTCCAGGACGGCCTCGGCGTCGTGGGCGCCGCCCCCTCCGGGGGACTCCTCCGCGTCCCGCGGGTCCTCCGTCTCCCGTCCGGCGCCCTCCTCGTCCCCGTCCCCGGCCTCCCCGGCGGCCGCCAGGGCGCGCCCGAGCTCCGTGCCCGCCTTCTCGTAGGGTCCTCCGGTCAGGCCGTCGGGGTCCTGGGAGACCTGGATCGACAGCTCGTCGACGAAGGTGGCGTTGCCCGCGTCCACGAGGGCGTCGGTGACGGCGACCCGGCCGACGACCTCGCCGCCCGCCTCCTCGACCCGCTCGGCGAGCCCGTCGGCCACCTCGGGGTTGGCCCCCGGGGCCGTCACCACGACCACGCCCAGGCCGGTGAGGCGGCCGTCGAGCATGTCCGAGGACACGGCCTCGGCCATCTCGTCGGCTCCGGCGTTGACCTTGTCCGCGACGTCGCGCTCGGAGCGCAGGTCCTCGCTCTGGCCGCGCAGGTCCGCGGTCTCGGACTGGAGGGTGTTCAGCAGCGGGTCCTGGAGCATGGTGGTCCCCAGGACCAGCCCCACGGTGAGCGCGAGGAACACCGCGACTATGGACACCAGGTGGTAGCGGAAATCGATCACGTCAGCAGTCCCGTCAGCCAGTAGGAGAACACGTCCCAGCGCGCCGCGAGAAAGGTGAGGTAGACCTGTCCCGCCGGTGAGCTGTAGGCGGCGACCACGATGGTGAGCAGACAGGCGGCGACCAGCCCGAGCAGCGCCCAGGGCGAGATCCGCGAGCGGTACAGGCGGCTGACGCCCTTGGCGTCGACGAGCTTCCCGCCCACCCTGAGCCTGGTCAGGAAGGTGCTGGCCATGCCCGAGCGGCCCTTGTCGAGGAACTCCTCCAGGGTGGCGTGCGTGCCCACCGCCACGATGAGGGCGGCGCCCGAGCCGTCGGCCAGCATCATCGCCACGTCCTCGCTGGTGCCCGTCGCCGGGAAGACCACCGCGTCGTAGCCGAGGTCGGTGAGCCGGGGGAGGCCGGGGGCCCGGCCGTCCCGGTAGGCGTGCACGACGAGTTCGGCGCCGCTCGCCAGGGCCTGGTCCGACACCGAGTCGAAGTCGCCGACGATGATGTCGGGCCGGTAGCCGCCCTCCATGACCGCGTCCGCGCCGCCGTCCACGGCGATGATGACGGGGCGGAACTCGCGGATGTAGGGGCGCAGGGCGGCGATGTCCTCGCGGTAGTGGTAGCCGCGGACCACGATGAGGACGTGGCGCCCCTCCATGTCGGTCTCGATGTCGGGGATCCCGATGCCGTCCAGGAGCAGGTCCCGCTCGTGCTGGAGGTAGGCCATGGTGTTGGCCGCGAACGCCTCCAGCTGTGTGGCGAGCCCGGCCCGGGCCTCGGCCATCGCGGCGCTGACGGTCCCCGCGTCCTGGAGGTTCCCGCGGGCGACCGCCTCGTCGCCGCGGTACAGGGTGGCGCCCTCCAACCGGAGCCGCTCACCGTCGCGGACCCGGGTGAAAACCTCGGGGTCGACGTCGTCGACGAGGGGGATGCCCGCCGCGACGATCATCTCCGGCCCCTGGTTGGGGTAGCGGCCGCTGATGCTCTTGGCGACGTTGAGCACCGCCGAGACCCCGCAGCCGACCAGCGCCTCGGCGCTGACCCGGTCCAGGTCGACGTGGTCGATGACGGCGATGTCGCCGGGGCGGAGGCGTTTGGTCAGGTTCTTGGTGCGGCGGTCCGAGCGGACGGGCGCGACCAGCCCTGTGGGAGCGTCCGCCCGGGAGCGGCGGAACCGCATGACTGTGGCGCTGAGCGCATCCGTTACCTTCATCGCTGGCATACTGTCAGAACGCGACTACGGTAAGTCATAACACCTGGGAGATCGGCGTGTTCGGGCAGGGCCGCCGCCATCACCCCGACGGGGCGCCGACGGCGGCCTGCCACCGCCCTACCCGGGAACGGGCCCGTCTCACACATCCGCCCCGCGGGCCCCGGGGCTCCCCGCTCAGGCGGCGGGGTAGGCGCGCTCCGGGTCGGCGTTGGTGAGCAGCTCCTCGGCATGGGCGCGGCCCAGCTCGGAGTCCTCCAAGCCGGCGAGCATCCGCGACAGCTCGCGGACCCTGCCGGCGCGGTCCAACCGCACCACGCCGCTCTCCGTGACCAGGCCCTCGGTCGACTTCTCCACCACCAGGTGCGCGTCCGCGAACGCCGCGACCTGCGGGAGGTGGGTGACGACGATGACCTGGGAGCGCTGCGCGAGCTTGGCCAGGCGGCGGCCGATCTCCACCGCGGCCTTGCCGCCCACCCCCGCGTCGACCTCGTCGAAGACGAACGTCGGCACCGGGTCGGCCCCCGCGAACACCACCTCGATGGCCAGCATCACCCGGGAGAGCTCGCCGCCGGAGGCGCCCTTGTTGAGCGCCAGCGGCGGTGAACTGGGGTGCGGGGCCAGCAGGACCTCGACCTCGTCGCGTCCGTACGGGCCGAACTCCTCGCCCGTGGTGATCCGCACGCTCACGCGGGCGTGCGGCATGGCCAGGGCGGTCAGCTCCTCGGTGACGGCCGCGCCGAAGCGGTCGGCCGCCTCGGTGCGGACGCGCGTCAGCTCCGCGGCGCACCGGTCCAGCCCCTCGTGCAGCTCGGCGGCCTCGGCGCGCAGGGCCTCGATGCGCTCGTCGTCGTTGTCCAGGTCCGCCAGCCGCTTGGCCGCCTCCGAGGCCCAGCCGAGCACCTCGTCCGTGGTCTCGCCGTACTTGCGGGACAGGGAGGTCAGGAGCGCGCGGCGCTCCTGCACCTGGGCCAGGCGGCCGGGGTCGGCGTCCACGGACTCGGCGTAGGACGCCAGTTCGGTGGCCGCGTCGGTGAGGATGTAGGACGCCTCGTCCAGCCGGTCGCCGATGGCGGCCAGCTCCGCGTCGTGCTCGCGGACGGAGGCCACCGCCTGGCGGGCCGCGGAGAGCAGCGCGGCCACGTCGACCTCCACGTCGGAGGCGGGGTCCCCCGCCAGGGCCTCGTGGGCGGTGGTCGCCGCCACGCGCAGGCCGTCGGCGTGCGCCAGCCGCGTCTCCTCGGCCAGGAGTTCGGCGTCCTCGCCCGGCAGGGGCTCGGCCGCGGAGATCTCCTCCACCCCGAAGCGGAGCATGTCGGCCTCCTGGGCGCGCTCGCGCGCCCGCTCGACCAGCTCCTCGAGCTCCGCGGCCACCTCCCGGTGGCGGCGGTAGGCCAGGGTGTACTGCTTGGCGGCCTTCGCCAGCTGCTCGCCGGCGAAGCGGTCCAGCGAGGAGCGCTGCCGGTCGGCGCGCAGGAGCCTCTGCTGGTCCGACTGCCCGTGGACCGCCACCAGGTCGTCGGCGAGGTAGGCGAGCAGGCTGACGGGGGCCGAGCGCCCGCCCATCGTGGCGCGCGACCGGCCCTCGGCGGACACCGCCCGGGTGAGGATGAGGACGTCGTCGTCGATGTCGCCCCCCGCCTCCAGCACGCGGTCGGCCACACGGCCGCCGGCGGGAACGGTCAGCCGCCCCTCCACCACCGCCCGGTCGGCGCCGGGCCGTACGCGCTGGGGGTCGGCCCGCCCGCCGAAGAGCAGCCCGAGCCCGGTGACGACCATGGTCTTTCCCGCGCCGGTCTCGCCCGTGACGACGGTCAGCCCCGGTGACAACTCCAAAACGGCGTCGTCAATGACCCCGAGTCCCTGGATACGGACTTCTTCGAGCACCGATCCCTCTCCTGTGGTTGGCTCCGCTTCATTGCGCGCGCTCGCCCGAACGCCGCGCCGGAACGCACTCCGCGTTCAGTGACCGTGCTCGACACGCCCGCGCCAACCCGCGACCGGAAGGCCGAACTTGGCCACCAGGCGGTCGGTGAACGGCGCCCGGTGCAACCGGGCCAGCCGGACCGGCGTATCGGCACGGGTGATCTCGATTCGTGCCCCCGCGGGCAATTCGACCATACGCCGTCCGTCACACCAGAGCACCCCCGGCGCCGTGTCCGGGAGCACCTCGAAGGCGATGGTGGCGTTCGGCCCCACGACCAGGGGCCGCGCGAACAGGGCGTGCGCGCTGAGCGGCACGACCAGCAGGGCCTCCACGTCGGGCCACACCACCGGTCCCCCCGCCGAGAACGCGTGCGCCGTGGACCCCGTCGGGGTGGCGCACACCACCCCGTCGCAGGCCCAGCGGGAGAGCGGACGGCCGTCGATCTCCAGGACGGCCTCCAGGATGCGCCGGGACTCGCCCTTCTCCAGCGTGGCGTCGTTGAGCGCCCAGGAGCGCACCGACGGGGCCCCGTTGTTGCGCCCCCCGTTGAAGACCGCGACCTCCAGGGTCATGCGCTCCTCGACGTCGTAGTCGCGGTTGACGACGCTGCGCACGGTGGCGCCCAGGTCCTCGCGCTCGGCCTCGGCGAGGAAGCCCACGTGGCCCAGGTTCACCCCGAGGAGCGGCGCCCCGGCGGGCCGGGCCATCTCGGCGGCCCGCAGCAGGGTGCCGTCGCCGCCGAGGACCATGACCAGCTCCACCCCCTCCGCCGCGTCCGCGGACCCGACGGCCTCGATCGGGGAGAGCACGCAGCCCACCGCGGCCAGTTCCTCGACCTCGGCCTTGAGCATGCGCACGGTCAGGCCGGCGCGGCTGAGGCTCTCGTGGACCAGTTGCGCGCTGCGCACCGCCGCGGGCCGGCCGGTGTGGGCCAGCAGGAGAACACTGCGTCCGCTGGTCATCGCCGTCCCCTTACGTTCGCTCCCCGACGGGGAAGCCCGAGTACTGGCCGGGAGCCTTCGCTGACCCGGCCGGGTCACGTTACCGGACACCTGAGACACGGTGCCACGCCCGTCAGCTCGGCCCCTCCTCGACGGCCCGGGCCAGGTCGGCCGGGTCCAGGGCCGGGGCGCCCGCGCGCAGCCACAGGAAGTACTCGACGTTTCCGGAGGGCCCGGGGAGCGGGCTCGCGGTCACGCCGACGGTGCCCAGTCCCAGGGAGAGGGCGTGGGCGGCGACGTCGGAGACCGCCTCGGCGCGCAGCGCGGGCTCGCGGACCACTCCCCCCGCGCCGACCTTGTCCCTGCCGACCTCGAACTGCGGCTTGACCATGAGCACGAAGTCGGCGCCGGCCGCCACACAGTCCCTCAGCGGCCCCAGGACCAGCTTCAGGGAGATGAAGGACAGGTCGCCGACGACCAGGTCCGGGCGCGGGTCGCCGATCTGCTCCGGGGTGAGCTCGCGGACGTTGACCCGCTCCATCACCCGCACCCGGTCGTTGCTGCGCAGCGCCCAGGCGAGCTGCCCGTAGCCGACGTCGACCGCGGTGACGTGGGCCGCCATCCGGCGGAGCAGCACGTCGGTGAAGCCGCCGGTGGAGGCGCCGGCGTCCAGCGCGCGGCGGCCGGTGACGTCCAGGGCGAAGGCGTCGAGGGCCCCGATGAGCTTGTGGGCGCCCCGGGAGACGTACGGGGGTTCGTCGGAGGGGGCCCTGACCACGATGGGCTGGTCCTGGCCCACCTGGGTCGCGGCCTTGGAGGCCACGACCCCGGCCACCTTGACGAACCCGCCGTCGATGATCTCGGCGGCGTGACCCCGGGAGCGTGCGTGCCCGCGGCGGACCAGTTCCGCGTCGAGCCGAGTACGTTTTGCCATGGTCACCTACGATACCGAGAGTTATCGGGGGGTGTTCGCGTTCTGGTCGAGCGCCCCGAGCACACCGGACAGCTCCCGGTGCAGGGCGTCGAAGACCTCGACGTGCTCGGACGTGGGTCGGGAGCCCAGTGATTCCAGGCGCTCCCGGGTGCCGCTGAGGGTCTGCTCGGCCACGGCCTCGGCCTGTTCCTTGGGGTCCATGGTTCTCCCGGTGATCGCGTTCGACGGAACTCTACTTCTTCGCGGCGCCCTTGCCCTTGGGGGTGCGCTTGGCGGTGGAGCGCGCCCGCGCGGTCTTGGCCGGGGCCCGCGTTCTGGACTTGGTCCCGGCCGCTCCGGCCTCCCCGGCCTCCCCGGCCTCCCCGTCGGCGTCCCCGGCACCGTCCCGGCCGTCGGCCGCGGCGTCGGAGGAGCCCTCGGGACCCTCGCCCCCGGGGGCCTCCGCGACCTCGGGGGCCCCGCCCGCGGCGGCCCCTTCGGTCTCCGGCGGGACGGCGGGTCCGCGGGCGGCGTCCGCGTCCTCCCCGGCGGGACCGGCGGCCGGAACCGCCGGGGAGGCCGGGGAGGACGCCCCCGCCGCCTCGGGGGCCAGGGCCCTCTCCACCGCGTGGCGGGCGGCCAGCCGCCGCTCCAGCTCGGCGACCCGGCGCACCAGCCGCTCGTGCTCACCGCGCGGGACCACGTCCATCCGCTCCAGCTGGCGCCCGACCTCCGCGCGGACCAGGTCGGCGATGGCCGACCTGTTCGCCTGGCTGGTCTCGATGAGCTCGCCCGCCAGGGCCTGGATGCTCTGCCCCACCCGCGGAGGCGGGGTGTCGCCCTCTCCCGCCCCGGGGAGGGCGGGGCCTCCGGCGCCGTTCGCCCGCAGCAGGGTCTTGGCAGCGGCGACGGCCTGCTTGCGCGAGAGTTCGGTGAGGCCATTGGCGGCATCGAGATAGGTGCGTACCGCGTCGACGACCATGATTCAGGTGCTCCTTGATGGGACCGCGGGAGAATGGGGAAGGGCCCGGGAAGCAGGGGCCACTGCGCAGCGGGGGGCGCTTCCCACGCTACCCCTGCGGGGCCGCCGTTGACACGCGTTCGCGGCAGGCCATCCCATTCGTCACGGTGGACCCAGAAGGATTCCCGGCACCGCGCGGTAGGGCATGATGTCGCCATGAGCAGCATCGACGCCTGTCTCGTGGGAATCGAGAAGATCAACCGGCGCATCCTCTCCCAGCCGGAGGAGAGGCGGCGCAAGCACATCCGCGAGCGCTCCGTCAGCGTGGTGGTCCCGGACCTGGCGACCGCCTTCGACATGCGCCTGACGGTCGAGGGCCTGACCGGTCTCACCCACCGGCCCGCCGACCGCGCGGCCCCCGAACCGCAGGTGCGGGTCACCGTCGACAGCGACGACCTCGTAGCCCTGGCCGAGGACCGCCTGGACGCCGCCCGCGCCCTCCTGGGCCGCAGGGTCAGGGTGGACGCGAGCGTCGGCGACCTCCTGCGCCTGCGGCGCCTCCTCTGAACCGGCGCGCGGGCGGACACGACGGACCCCGCACGGCGGGTACGTTGCTGGGATGCCACGCCACGCTCTCGAACTGGCCCCCTTCCGCGGTCTGCGCTACGCGGACCCGGACGTGGACCGGTTCATCGACGGGGACTTCGACCTCGCACGACTCCTGACGCCGCCCTACGACATCCCCGACGCCGAAGAGGCGCGGAAGCTCCAGCGGTCCGACCCCCACAACGCGGCCCGCGTCACCCTGCCCTACGAACTGGGCAGGCAGGACCCGGACAGCGCCGTGCCGCACCGCTACCGCGCCGCCGCCGACCTCCTGCACAGCTGGATCGGCGACGGGGTCCTCGCACTGGACGCCGAACCCGCCCTGTACGTGTACGAACAGGTCACGGCGGACGGCCGGCGCCAACGCGGGCTGGTGGGCAACCTGCGGCTGCCCGAGGACGGCGCCGGGTCGGCGGTGCGCCCGCACGAGGACGTGGCCGACCCGCCGGTGCGCGACCGGTTCGCCCTGATGGGCCTGGCCCGGGCCAACCTCGAACCGATCTTCCTGGTCTACCGGGGCGGCGGCGGGGCCGCGACCGCCGCGACCGAGGCCGCGGCGGCGCTGGCCCCGCTGGTGTCCGCACGCACCCGCGACGGCTCCGAGCACCGCCTGTGGGCCCTCACCGACCCCGGTGAGCTGCGGCGTGTCGCGGCCGACCTGGCCGGCCGCTCCGCGCTGATCGCCGACGGGCACCACCGCTACGCCGCCTACCGCCGCCTCCACCGGGAGTACCCGGACCCGGGGTGGGGCTACGGGCTGGCCCTGCTGGTCGACAGCGACGCCCACCCGCCCCGGCTGGGCGCCATCCACCGGGTCCTGCCCGGCCTGGACACCGACACGGCGGTCCGGGAGGCCCGGAAGGCGGCCACCGTGGAACCGCTCGGCACGGCCTCGCCGGAGGTCCTGGCCGGGGTGGCGGCCCGGGCCGGGTCGGAGTCCCCCGTCCTTCTGCTGGTGTCTCCCGACGGGGACGCCCACCTGGCGCACGGCTTCGACGAAGGTGTGCTGGAGCGGGCCATGCCGGAGCGGTCCCCCGCATGGCGCCGCCTTCCCACCGCGGTCCTGCACGAGGTGCTCATGCCGCTGTGGGAGTTCCCGGAGGACCTGGTGCGGATGGTGCACGACGACCCCGCCGAGGCGGTCGCCGCCGCCCACCACGAGAAGGGGACCGCCGTCGTCGTGCCCGCGCTGGGCGTGGGCCAGGTGTACGCGGTGGCCGACCGCGGCGAGCTGACCCCGCGCAAGTCCACCTCGTTCGGCCCCAAGCCGCGCACCGGGCTGGTCATGCGGGTTCTGGACTGAGCGTCCGGCGCGGGCGGGCCAGCGCGACCGCCCGCGCCGCGTACACCGCGGCGAAGGCCAGCGCGGCGGTCACCAGGAGCGTCACCGCCGTGGGCGCGGTGTAGAGGCTCTGGAGCCATGTGAGGTCACGGCCCTGGGCGAGCAGGGCCACCAGCCGGTGCGGGACCACCGCGGCACAGACCACCGCGAGACCCGGTAGCAGCCGGAGCGCGGTGCGCCACCGGGCCCGTCCCCGCGCCGCGGCGGCCCACCTCCCGGCTCCGCGCACGCCCCGGACGGCCAGGAGGCACGCCGACACGGCCAGGCCCGCCAGGACCGCGTCCACCGCCAGCAGGACAGGTCCGGCGGGGGGCGCCGGCTCGTCCCCCTCGGCCAGGGCGACCAGTCCGTGGAGCAGCGCCGAGGCGTCGGCGCCGCCCAGCCCGGTGTTGGCCATCACCGCGATCCCGTGGCCGCTCTCCGGCAGGAGTGCCTGGTGGGCGGTGTAGGTGAACTGGATGCCGCCGTGCGAGAGCATCGGCGCCCCGGCGGGGGTCTCCCCGACGTCCCAGCCCAGCCCCTTGCGCTCCCCTCCGCCGCCTCCGCCCAGCGGGGCGTGGGTGGCGGCGACGCCCTCCTCCGAGAGGATGCGCGCACCGTCCGCGCCCCGGCCTCCGCCGTTCTGCGCGACGAGCCACCGGGCCATGTCCGCGGCGGTGGTGACCATGCCCCCCGCGCCGTTGACGTAGCTCGCGGGTTCGACGGCGGGAACGGCGTTCCCCAGGACACCGACGTGGCCCCTGGCCACACCGGCCCCGAAGACCTCCCCGACGGTGTCGACGGTGACCGTGTCGTCCATGCCCAGGGGCGCGAACGTGCGCTGCTCCAGGAACTCGCCGAAGGGCAGGCCGCCGACGACCTCCACCAGGCGTGCCGCCACGTGGTAGTTGGGGTTGTGGTAGTTCACCTCCGTGCCCGGCTCCGCGGCCAGGCCTGCGCCCGCCAGCCGGGCGACCGCGCCGGAGAGGTCGTCGGGGGCGGGTTCGCTCTTCTCGCGGAAGGAGGTGTCGGACATCCCGGAGGTGTGGGTGAGCAGCTGGCGGACCGTGATCTCCGCGCCGCGCGGGTCGGCGAGGGCGAACCCGGGCAGCCGGTCGGCCACCCGGTCGTCGAGTCCGATCTCCCCCTCCTCCACGAGCTGCATGACCGCCAGGGCGGTGAACGCCTTGCTGACGGAGGCCACTCCCATCGGGGTGTCGGCGGTGACCGGCCGGCCCCCGGAGTCGGTGCCGTACCCCGCGACGTGCACCACCTCGGCGCCCCGGGTGACGGCGACCGCGGCGCCGGGCAGCGGCGAGGACGCCAGGTAGTCCTCCAGGTAGTCGTCCACGGCGCCGGGGGTCAGCGCTCCTCCCCCGGGGCCCGCCGTGTCCGCGGCGGCGGGGCTCCCGGAGAGGAGGAGGACGGAGGCGGCGAGCAGCGCCGCGGGAAGTCTGGGCATGGGTCCATCGTGTTCGCCGGCGTGCCTCCGGCGCCACGGAGCCGACCGCAGTACCGGGCTGGGGTTCTCCTCACCCTCCCGGTGGGGTCGGCACCACGCGGCGGCGGGGTCGGCACCACGCGGCGCACGGCCACCCGCCCCGTGCTGGCCCCCGCCGCTGCCCCGGAAGGGTCAGGGCCCCGCTCCGGCCACGACCCCGGGGCGGGGTCCGGCCCCGTCCCGGGCGCCCCACCCCGTGCGACGCAGGGCACACCCGTCGCGGGGGTGCGCGGTCACGCGGGCCGGAGGTCAGGCCATAGCCTGAACACCGACCACGCCACCGCACGGAACAGGTTCCCCGACATGTCCCTGCTCGCCGCAGACCGTCCCCTGAACACGCTCTACGACGCGATGCTCCTGGACCTCGACGGGGTCGTGTACATCGGCCCGCACGCGGTGCCCGCGGCCCCGGAGGCGGTGGGCAAGGCGCGAGCCGCCGGCGCCAAGGTGGCGTTCGTGACCAACAACGCCGGCCGCACCCCCGCCCGGATCGCCGAACACCTCACGCAGTTGGGGGTGGCCGCGGCACCCGACGACGTGGTGACTTCTGCCGAGGCGGCCGCCAGGCTCGTGAGCGAGCGCCACCCGGCGGGTTCGGACGTCCTCGTCGTGGGCGACACCGGTCTGCGGCAGGCGGTCCGGAAGATGGGCCTGCGCCCGGTGACGGTGGCCTCGGACTCGGTCGTGGCCGTGGTCCAGGGGTACTCGCGGAGCATGAGCCGGGACCTGCTCGACCAGGGGGCGCTCGCCGTGGCGCGCGGCGCGCTGTACGTGGCCAGCAACGCCGACGCCACCGCGCCCAGCGAGTGGGGCGCCACCCCGGCCAACGGGTCGTTCGTCCGGGTGATCGCGCACGCCACCGGGGTCGAGCCCGTCGTCGCCGGCAAGCCGATGCTCCCCCTGCACGAGGAGGGTATCCGCCGCACCGGCGCCCGCAACCCGCTCATCGTCGGGGACCGCCTCGACACCGACATCGAGGGGGCCACCGCGCACGGCGCGGCGGGCCTGCTGGTGCTGTCCGGGGTGACCGGCCCCGCGGACCTCCTCGCGGCCCCCGCGCACCAGCGGCCCGCCTACCTGGCGTGGGACGTGTCGGGCATGAACGACCCGCACCCGGAGGTGGCGCGCACCGGCCACGGGGCCAGCTGCGGCGGGTGGACGGTGACCGTCACCGGGGGCGCTCCGGCGATCGAGGGGACGGGCGACCGGTTGGACGGCCTCCGTGCCCTGTGCGCGGCCGTGTGGGCGGACGCCACGGTGGACCCTGGCGGCCCGGCCGCGCACGGCGTTCTGGCCCGCCTGGGCTGGTGAGCACCCGAGCCGCGGCCTCACCGCCCCGGCTCCTTGCGCCCGTCGTGGCCCGGTGCGGCCGCGCGGACCAGCGTCGCGGTCCTCGCCTCCACCTCGCAGACACTGCGAACCCCCTCCCGCCCGCGCCAGGTACGACGGCGCAGCTCCCCGCTCATCTGGACCACGTCGCCCAGCCTCCAGGCCCGGATCCCCTCGTGCAGGTCCTGGTCGAAGCTGGCGCAGGTGATCGAGTCGACCCCCCGGCCGGCGTACCGGGTGTCGGTCGGCCTCGCCACGCAGACCCGCCAGGTGGCGACACGGTCCCCGCTGGGGAGCTCGCGCACGAGGGGCTCCGCGGTGACACGCCCGGCGACCACGATCTCGTTGCGGTGGCCCGGCTCGCGACGGGCGCCGGCCCCGTCGGAGGGGTCCGGCTCCCCACGGCGATCGACCGCGCGGGCCCCGGGCCCGGGAGGGTGATCCGTGGCGGTGCCGGGCTGTTCGGTCGGTGGACGGGCCGCGGCACGCCGCCGGGCGACCGCCGTCTCCTGTCGCATACGTCCTCCTGGGGTGGTGGGCGGGGAAAGGGGCGCGACGCGGCGGAGGGCTCGGAGGTCGCCGGGGTCCGGCGCTCCGCGACCGACGGGGGCGTCTGCGCTGATCTCCAGGATCGCCCCGGCCGCCCCCGCGGGAAAGGCCCGGCCGGAATCTGTGGACAACCCGCACCGGCCCGCACGCCGGGGGTCCCGCCCCGGACGCCCGTCGGGCCCCGCCGGCCCGGCCCCTCTACTCCGCCCCCGGTCCGACCTGTCATGACACCCTTGTCCTAGAGTCGGATTCGGTTCGGGACAGGTCCTTCCCGTACCGCACGCAACCGAGGGAACAGGGGTGCTTGCCGTGCACGACGACGTGGACGTGAGCGGTCCGCCCGAGGGGATCACCCCCCTGGGCGACGACATCTTCGCCATCGACACGATGCTCGCCGGATACCCGGGGGTCGTGTCGAGCTACCTCATCCGGTCCGAACGCCCCTGCGTCGTCGAGGTCGGCACCGCCACCTCGGCCCGCGTCCTGCACGGCGCCGTCACGAGCCTGGGGCTCGCCCCCGAGGACCTGGCCACCATCGTCGTCACCCACATCCACCTGGACCACGCGGGCGGCACCGGCGACATGGCCGCCCTGTTCCCCAACGCCGAGATCGTGGTGCACGAGCGCGGCGCCCGCCACCTGGCCGACCCGAGCCGGCTGATGGCCAGCGCCGCCATGGTGTGGGGTGACCGGCTGGAGACCCTGTTCGGGCACATGAGCCCCACCGACGCCGCGCGGATCCGCGCCGTGGGCGAGACCGGTGAGATCGACCTCGGCGGCGGCCGGAAACTCGTCTCCCACTACGCGCCCGGACACGCCAAGCACCACATGGGCCTGGTGGACTCCCTCACCGGCGACCTCTACGTCGGCGACGCCCTGGGCGTGTACAGGCCGCTCACCGGGGACGTCAGCCCCGCCACACCGCCGCCGGACTTCGACCTGGACGCGTGCCTGCGCACCCTCCGGCTCTTCGGGGACATCGGCGCCCAACGGCTGATGTTCTCCCACTTCGGTGCGGTCACGGCGGTGCCGGAGACCCTCGACAAGGCCGAGAGCGAGCTCCGCCTGTGGGTGGAGACGGTGCGCGAGTCCCACGGGACCACCGGGGACCTCGACCACGCCATCGCCATGGTCCGGGACAAGGTGGTCTCCAGGTACAGCCCTCTCCCCGCCGACGCGCCGCCGGAGTCCGCCGCGGTCCTCGACATCCTCGCCGGGCCGGAGACCAACGTGGCCGGCATCGTGCACTGGCTGGACCGGCTGGCGCAGGAACAGGCCGGGCGAAAGGCGGACGGGGAGCGCTCCTGAGGCCCGGGCGCCGGCACGGCGGAAAAAGGGGTGCGGCCCCCGCCGGGCTCGCCGCGTGACGGTCGAGATCCGCCCGGCCCGGCGGGCCGACACACCCGGTCTCCTCTCCCCCTCCACCGGGCGGACCCGTGTCGCGTGCTGACGGAGGAGGTCGTCCTGTGGCGGCCGGACCGCCCTTCGGCCGAGTTCGAGGAGACCGTCCCGTCGCCGTGGAGGAGGACGGGAGCGTGGTCGGCCACATACGCGCCGCACTCCGGCGCGCCGGCGACCACGGGGACGACGCGCCGATGCCGGCCGTCGACCGGCGGCTCGGCTACCGACCGGTCGCAGCCGCGACCGTCTACTCCGGGGCTGTCGGGGGCCGAGGGGCCGGCGCCCCGGGCAGCCCCAGCTCCCGGAGGAGGTACGCGTAGACGCCGTCCGGCCAGGACAGCTCCCGGTCGGCGGGCAGGACGTCGAAGGAGCGCACCCCCACGGTCTCGAAATGCCCGCTCAGGGGCTCCAACCGGGTCACCCGGGCGTGGGTGACGACGGTGACGTGCCCGCTCGCGAGAACGTAGTGGCCCACGACCCCGACCTCGCCCAGGGTGGCGCCCGCCTCTTCGCGCGCCTCCCTCCGGGCGGTGTCCTCGACCGTCTCGCCGGGTTCGGCATGGCCTCCCGGGAACTCCCAGCCCCGGTCCCTGTGGCGGACGAGCAGGGGGCGGTCGCCGTCGTAGGTCAGGCAGACCACCGAGTCGTGGGCGCCGGGGAGCGCCCCCAGGCGCACGACGGCACCGCCGAGCGGCTGTTCACCGCCCGGCGGCGCGGTGCCGTCGGTGTCCCTGAAAGGGCTCAGTACCTGTCCCGCGGTGCCCGGCCGCCGTCGCGGTCGTCGCGACGCTCACGACCGCCGTCGGCGGGGGCCTCGTCGGCCTCCGGGAGTTCCTGCTCCTCGGCGTCGGTCCAGACGATCCCGTCCTCGGTGTCGACGTCGACCAGCTCGACGCCCTCGATCGCGGCCAGCCTCTCGTCGGCGTCGGTCACACCGTCGCTGTCCACGGCCGAGGCCCGCGAGAAGTACTCACGCGCGTCGTCCTCGCGGCCCAGCTCCTCCAGGACGTCGGCGTAGGCGTAGAACAGGCGGGCGACCCACGGACGGGCCCGGCGCTCCTTCAGCTCCGGAACCTGGAGTTCCGCCAGGGCGGCCTTGGCGTCACCCATGTCGCGACGCGCGCCCGCGGCGACGATCCGCAGCTCGATGCGGTCGGCGGTGTCCAGGGAGGCCGCAGCGGGGTCGTCGGTGATCTCCAGCGCCCGCTCGGGCCGGCCCAGACCGCGCTCGCAGTCGGCCATGATGGCGAGGAAGCTGTCCCGTCCGCTCATCCGGCGTGCGGCCCGCAGGTCCGACAGGGCCTCCTGCCACTTGCCGACGGTGTAGGCGGCCACACCGGAGGCCTCGCGCACGCCGGGGACACGCGACGCCTTGCGGCGGGCGTAGGCGGCGTGGGCATAGGCCCGCTCGGGGTCCTCGTCCAGGAGCATGCCCGCGGCGACGATGTGCTTGCCGATGAGCTCGGCCAAGGACTTGGGCAGCGAGTGGAGTTCACGCCGGGTCTCCGGGTCGAGCTGGGAGAAGGTGGCCTCCTCCGGAAGCTGCGGCGGGATGTCGGCGGGGTCGCGGTCCTCGCGGGGAGGGCGACGGTCGTCGCGCCGGTCGTCCCGACCCCGGAAGCCGCCTCCGCCGCGCCGGTCGTCCCGGCGGTCCCCGCCCCGGAAACCTCCGCCGCGGTCGTCCCGCCCACGGTAGCCTCCGCGGTCGCCCTGCGGAGCGCGGTCGTCCCTGCGGAAGCCCCCGCCGCCACGACGCTCACCCTGCGGGGCACGGTCGTCGCGACGGAAACCACCGCGGTCACCCTGGGGGCCACGGTCGTCACGTCCGCGGTAGCCACCACGATCGTCCCGCGGGGCACGGTCGTCCCTACGGTAGCCTCCGCGGTCGCCCTGCGGAGCGCGGTCGTCCCTGCGGAAGCCCCCGCCGCCACGACGCTCACCCTGCGGGGCACGGTCGTCACGACGGAAACCACCGCGGTCACCCTGGGGACCGCGGTCGTCACGTCCGCGGTAGCCACCACGATCGTCCCGCGGGGCACGGTCGTCCCGGCGGTCTCCTCCGCGGTAACCGCCGCCCCGACTGTCGTCACGGCCCCGGGCGCCACCGCGGTCATCCCGCCGGTAGCCGCCGCCACGGCGGTCGTCGCCTCTGTTGTCCCGGGAGCCGCTGTAGCCGGATCGGGAGCGGGGTCCTTCACCACGTCCCCGACCGCCAGGCTCGCCGGAGCGGTCACCACCATGCTCGTTTGCTCCGGAGTCCTCGCGGTCTCCCGATCGGCTGTCCTCAGTCATCCAACCCGTCCGTCAACACTCAAAAGCGCTGCCACCTTGAGCAGTAGCAGCGCGTCATAGTACTCGTGCTCTCCAGCTTACGACATGACATCGCCGTCCACCGCCACAGCGCCGGCCACCCGGCTCCGCCGACCAGTGGGAACTCTCTCCACAGGCGTTCCTTCGCCACTCTTTTCACAAACGCACAAACAAACACAAAAAAGAAGGGGGCCGCCCAACAAGGCGACCCCCTCCCCACAAAAAACCGTGGCAGCGACCTACTCTCCCACCCCACCACAGGGCAGTACCATCAGCGCAAGGAGACTTAACGACCGGGTTCGGAAAGAGA
>NZ_JBIWMK010000011.1:0-270615 GCF_044766605.1 Nocardiopsis sp. NPDC101807
CGTCCGCCCCTCCCGGGCCCCGGGGCCCGCGCCGTCCGCCGCTGACTGGATGCTAGTGCGTCACGTCACCCCCGGGGCGCGGGTTCGGCGGTTCCGCCCCCCCGGCGCGGCCCCCCCCCCCCCCCCCCCCCCCCCCCCCCCCCCCCCCCCCCCCCCCGCCGGCGGGGGGGGCCCCCCCCGCCCCCCCCCCGGCCCCCCGCCCCCCCCCCCCCCCCCCCCCCCCCCCCGACCGCCCCGGGTCAGGGTCGCGAACGCTGGCGGCGTATGTCGGCGACGTCCAGCGGGGGCAGCCCCGCCGCGGAGGCGAGCAGCGCCGCCCACGCGTCGGCGTGCACGGACAGGTCGTCGGACCCGGGGGTCCACGAGGCGCGCATCTCGACCTCGGTGGTGGAGCCCTGGTCCGACTTCGTGCCGAAACCCTCGGTGGTCGCCCGGGTCACGGTGCCGCTCAGGGTGTGGTGCGTGGCCGCACTCTCCTCCAGGGCGTCGGTGAGCCAGCTCCACGCGACCGGTCCGAGGAGCGGATCGGTCGCGATGTCCGACTCCAGTTCGGAGTTGACCTGACAGACCACCCGGAAGGGGCCGGGCCAGTCACGGGTGTTCTCGGGGTCGTACAGCACGATGAGACGGCCCCAGGCGACCTCCTCGCCGTCGACCGTCACCTCGGCGGACACGGCGGCGGAGTGGGGGGCCAACCGCTGGGGGGCGGGTATCTCCCGGACGGTGATCTCGGGGCGGTGGAGGGGTGAGTGCAGGGCCTCGACCGCTCGCCGGAACGTCTCATGCGCGTCCTCGGCGCTACCGACATCGGGCATGGTGGAAACGTCAGCCTTCGTTCTCTGGTGATCACGCACCGGCGGGTGTCGTCTGAACGTGCTCCGCCGTCCCGCCGCGGGCGGGGGGAGGGGCACGCACCCGACCGTGGCACGAGTCACCGGCCGGGGGACGGAGTTGGGGCGGCGTGTCGGTGTTTTGTGATGATCTTGGGACCGGGTCGCCTTCTACCGCGCCGGTTCGGGACCTCCGACCGCCCCGGGGAGCCCGCCCCCGCCACCCCGCTCGGGCGATCCGAGTGGGAGTACCGGGGAGGGCATGGCACGATCGAGGGGTGACCCTGCAAGAATCTCCTTTCCTCCGCGCCTGCCGGCGCCTTCCCGTGAGCCACACGCCGGTGTGGTTCATGCGCCAGGCCGGGCGCTCCCTGCCCGAGTACCGACGTGTGCGCGCCGACGTCCCGATGCTCGAGGCGTGCGCGCGCCCCGACATGATCACCGAGATCACGATGCAACCGGTACGCCGGTACGACGTCGACGCCGCGATCTTCTTCAGCGACATCGTCGTGCCGCTCAAGGCCATCGGCATCGACCTCGACATCAAGCCCGGGGTCGGCCCCGTGGTCGCCGACCCGATCCGGGAGGCGACCGGGGTCAAGCGGCTCCGCGAGATCGAGCCCGACGACCTGACCTACGTGACCGAGGCGGTCGGCCTGCTGGTCGACGAGCTGGGCGACAAGCCGCTCATCGGGTTCGCGGGAGCCCCGTTCACCCTGGCCTCGTACCTCATCGAGGGCGGCCCGTCCAAGAACCACGAGCACACCAAGGCGCTCATGTACGGCGAGCCCGAGCTGTGGGACGAGCTGATGCGCCGCCTGGCCACCATCACGCTGGGCTTCCTGCGCACCCAGATCGAGGCGGGGGCCAGTGCGGTCCAGCTCTTCGACTCGTGGGTCGGGGCGCTCAGCGCCGAGGACTACCGCGCCTCCGTGCTCCCGTACACGTCGTGGATCTTCGGCCAGCTCAGCGAGTACGAGGTGCCGCGCATCCACTTCGGCGTGGGCACCGGCGAACTCCTCGGCCTGCTCAGCGAGGCGGGGGCCGACGTCGTGGGCGTGGACTGGCGGGTGCCGCTGGACAAGGCCGCCCAGCGCGTCCAGCCGGGCACCGCGCTCCAGGGCAACCTGGACCCCGCGACGCTGTTCGCGCCCTGGGAGGTCGTCGCCGAGCGGACCCGCGACATCCTCTCCCGCGGCCGCGCCGCGGACGGGCACATCTTCAACCTCGGCCACGGGGTGCTGCCGAGCACCGACCCGGACGTGCTCCAGCGCCTCACGGCGTTCGTGCACGAGGAGACCGCCGGCTAGACGACGCGTGCGCTCCCGGGCCGGACACGGCGGGAGCCCCCGGCAGCCGGGGACCGCGGCACACATCGGCGGCGCCCGCCCCCAGGGGCCGGGCGCCGCCGCGCGCGGTCAGCCGCCGCTGCCGTCCTGCGCGCCGGTCCCCTCGCCGTCGGCGCTCCGGCCGCCGGCCGTGCGCGGTGCGGCTGCGCCGGTCCCCTCCCCGGCGGCTTCGCCGTCGGCGGTCCCGGACCGGGCGGGGGACGCGGCCGACGCGGCGCTCCCGCCTCCGGCCGTCCGCTCCGGCGCACCGCCGCCGGCCGTGCGCCGTGCCGTGGCGCCGGTCCTGCGGGGCCTGCCCGGGGCCCTGCGCCCGGAGGCCGTGCCGCGCCGGCGCGAGCGGTACCACCACAGCGGGCCCGCGCCGAGCACCGCGGCCGCGACCAGGAACGGCAGCAGCCAGCCCGCGACCACGGCGACGCCCCCTCCGAGGGCCACCAGCGCGCGCCAACCGCGCTCCAGGCCGCCGAGGAAGCCGATGCCCTCCTCCGACGGCTCCTCCAGGTAGGTCTCCGGCGGGGTCAGCCGCAGGTGCACCGTCGAGTACGCGGTCTGGTTCGTCAGGGTCTCCAGGCGCGCCTGGAACGCCTCCAGCTCCGACTGCCGCGTCTGGATCTCGCTCTCCACCCGCAGGAGGTCGTCGACGTCACGGGCCTCCTCCAGGTAGCCGCGCAGCGTCTCCAGCGAGGCCTCGGAGGACGCGATGCGGCTCTCGACGTCCGCCACCTCCTCGGTGACGTCCTCCACGGACCGCTCCAGGTGGGAGCGGTCGCCCAGCTCGCCCAGGGCCTCCAGGGCCCCCTCGTAGCCGTCGTTGGGCACGCGCAGGGTCAGGTTGCCCTCGGGGGTGCCGCCGGCGGGCGTGGAGAGGCTCTCCGAGGCGATGTAGCCGCCCGCCCCGATGGTGAGCTCCTTGGCGAGCTCGGAGGCCTCCGCCACGTCGTCCACCCGGACGGTCAGGTCCGCGGTGTGGACCAGGTCGCGCTCGCCGACCTCGACGTCGGCCCCGACCGAGGAGGAGGGGGCGTCCTCCTGCCGGGCGCCCCCGTCGTCGGCGCCCGCGGCGCGGTCCCCGGCCGCGGCGGGGCCCTCCTCGGAGCCCCCGCCCGCGAAGCTGCCGGAGCTGGAGAGCCCACCGGCCCCGCAGGCCGTGAGGAGCAGGGCCGCGAGGCCCACGGAGAACGCTGCCCCGGCGACACGCCGCGCCGGGGGGACCGCTGAAGTAGCCATGAACGTTCGACGCACCCGGCTCCGCGGCCGGTTGCGGGCCTTCGGTAACGACCCCGCAACAGGGCTGCCGGACAGGCGCGGCCGGAACCGCCGGGGCGGGCGGAGGGACGGTCGGGAACGGGGGAGGCCCGGCGAACCCCGGCCGGAACCCGTGGGAGGAGGGCGGACCGGAGCGCCCCGCTCCCCACGCCGCACAGGCCGGCCCCCCGGGGCCGCTTCCCGGCGCCGGGGGGACCGAGGTCACCGGGTGCCAGGAGGTATGGCGGATCGCTGTGACCCGTGACATCTGGGAAGCTGGTGACATGCCTGAAGCACCGCACGTCGTCGTGGTCGGCGGAGGGGTCTCCGGACTCACCGCCGCGCACCGCCTCCGTGGTCTCGGCGCCACCGTCACGGTGGTCGAGTCCGCCGACCGCCCCGGGGGGAAGCTGCACGCGTCCCCGCTGGCGGGGGTGCCCATGGACGCGGGCGCCGAAGCGGTCCTCGCCCGCCGCCCCGAGGCCGTCGACCTGTTCTCGGAGCTGGGACTGGAGGACCGGGTGGTGCACCCCGGCCCGGGCGCCGCCGCCGTCTACAGCCGGGGCCGGGTCCGCTCCCTCCCCCGGGGCCAGCTCATGGGGGTGCCGGGGGACCTGCGCGCCCTCGCCCGCAGCGGGGTGCTGTCGTGGCCGGGCACCGTGCGTGCCGGACTCGACCTGGTCAGGCCGCGCACGCCCGTCCGCGGCGACGTGTCCGTCGCCGCCTACGTCGGCGCCCGCATGGGCCCCGAGGTCGTCGACCGCCTCGTCGAACCGCTCCTGGGCGGTGTGTACGCGGGCCGCGCCGACCTCCTCTCGCTGGACTCGACCCTGCCCCAGATCGCGCCGATGGCGCGCAGCGACCGCTCCCTGATGAGGGCGGTGGGCGCCAGCCTCCGCGGCCGGGGCGCCGCGCCCACCAGGCCGGGACCGGTGTTCGCCTCCCTGCGCGGGGGGGTCGCGGAGCTCGTCGCCGCGCTCGCCGAGCGCCACGCCGCGGACCTGAGGACCGGGACCCGCGCAGCCTCCCTCGAACGCCTCCCCACGGGCTGGAGGGTGCACCTGGAGGGCGGAGAGCCGGTCGCCTGCGACGCCGTCCTCCTGGCGTGCCCCGCCCCGGAGGCCTCCCGCCTGCTCACCGGGCACGCGCCCGGGGCCGCCCGCGACCTGGGCGCGGTGCGGTACGCCAGCATGGCGCTCGTGACGCTCGTCCTGCCCGCCGCCGCCTTCCCGCGGCCCCTGGCCGGGACCGGGTTCCTGGTCCCGGCGGGGGAGGGGCTCACCGTCAAGGCCGCCACGTTCTCCAGCAACAAGTGGCCCTGGCTCGCCGAGGCGCTGGCCGAGGCCAACCCCGGCGAGGACCTGGTGGCCGTGCGCTGCTCGATCGGCCGGTTCGGCGACGACGCCGTGCTGGAGCGCTCCGACGGGGAACTGGAGGCGGCGGCCCTCGCGGACCTCGCACGGGTCACCGGCATGGCCGGCAGCCCCGTGGAGAGCCGGGTCACCCGCTGGAACGACGGGCTGCCCCAGTACTCCGTCGGCCACGCCGACCTCGTCGAGCGCCTCCGGGCCGACGTGCACCGCATCCCGGGGCTGGGGGTGTGCGGCGCGGTCTACGGAGGCGTCGGCATCCCCGCCTGCATCGCCGACGCCGACCAGCAGGCCGGACGCCTGGTCGGCTCACTCTCGACCCACGGCCGCAGCGGCGGCGGACACGCCGCCGGAACGAACCAGCAAGGAGTCAACCCGTGACGGGCCAGCAGAACGAAGCCGTCGGCCAGGACGGCGCCGACCTCAACGAGCTCATCCGCTACACCATGTGGTCGGTCTTCAAGGTCGACCGCCTCGACGGCGTCGACCGGGGCGCCGCCGCCGACGAGCTGCGCACGCTCCTGGACAAGGCGGCCGAGAGCGGCGTGACCACGCGGGGCGCCTACGACGTGCAGGGCTTCCGGGCCGACGCCGACATCATGTTCTGGTGGGTGGCGGACACCCCCGAACAGCTCCAGGAGGTCTACACGGCGTTCCGCCGCACGGAGGTCGGCCGCGCCGCGAGCCCGGTGTGGTCGGTCATGGGGCTCCACCGTCCGGCCGAGTTCAACCGGGGCCACGTCCCGGCCTTCCTCGCCGGGGAGGAGCCGCGCGACAACATCTGCGTCTACCCGTTCGTGCGCTCCTACGAGTGGTACCTGCTGCCGGACGACGAGCGCCGCGCGATGCTCGCCGAGCACGGCCGTATGGCCGCCCCCTACCCGGACGTGCGCGCCAACACGGTGTCCTCGTTCGGCCTCAACGACTACGAGTGGCTGCTCGCCTTCGAGGCCGACGAGCTGTACCGCATCGTGGACCTGATGCGCCACCTGCGCGGAGCCAAGGCGCGCCTGCACACCCGCGAGGAGCTGCCGTTCTACACCGGCCGCCGCAAGGGCGTCGCGGAACTGGTCGACGCCCTGCCCTAGGCCCGCCGGCCGCCGGGGGCGGCGACGGCCCCTCCGCCCGACACGGGCGGAGGGGCCCGGGGCGGACGCGGCGTCCCACCGGCGGCCGACCGGCCCTCTCCGCCCCACCGCCCGCGCCGACGCGCCCCCGCTCCCGGCGGGGCCGTCCGCGCGGGCCCGCCGGCCGTCGGGGGTCCGGGAACGCGGAGCGCCCCGGGCGGAGGTCCTCCGCCCGGGGCGCTCCCCGTGTCTCCCCGCCTCAGCCCCGGTCGGAGGCGGACCTCCGCGTGGCCAGCACGTAGAAGGGGATCGTCACGATGAAGCCCAGCACGAGGGCGCTCATCAGGTAGATGAGCGACTGCCCGGCGGGGAGCCCCATGCCCCAGGCGGCCATGAGGGCCACGCCGAAGCCGAGCACGCCCAGGACCGCGTAGGCCTTGCGGCCGCGGGGCTTGGGGTACTCCATGCGGCTCACCATCAGCCAGGAGATGAGCAGCACCGCCGCGACCCCCGCGAGCAGGGGCGGGTCGAGCAGCACCACCGTCACCACCGCCATCGCCCCGAAGGGGCAGGGCAGCCCGGTGAAGTAGTCCGCGCCCGGGGCCTGGCAGGAGAACCGGGCCAGCCGCACGATCACGGCGAGCAGCACCGCGCCGCCCGCGGCCACCGGCAGCAGGCCGGCGTCACCGGCCTGCATGGCCCACACGACGAAGAAGAACGCCGGGGCGAACCCGAAGCTGATCACGTCGGCGAGGTTGTCCAGCTCGGCGCCCATGCCGCTGCCGCCCAGCTTGCGGGCGACCCGGCCGTCGAGCACGTCGAGGGCGGCCGCGACCATCATCAGGCCCACGACCGTGGCCATCGCGGTGCGCGGCAGCGGGCCGGCCGCCCCGGCGGCGGCGTGGGCGGTCTGCGCCACGACCAGCGCCCACACGGCGAGGAAGCCGCACAGGGCGTTTCCCAGGGTCAGGTAGTCGGCCACGCCGAGGCGCAGCAGGGGGGCCGCCTCGACGGCGCCCGCGGACCGTTCGGCCGCGGCCACGCCCTCCGCGCTCTCAGTCGGCGTCAAGACGGGTTTCTCCGGAGCGGACCTTCTGGCCGATCTCCACCGCCGGGGCGATCCCGGCCGGAAGGTAGACGTCGACCCGGGACCCGAACCGAATGAGACCGATCCTCTCGCCTTGTTCGACCTTCTGCCCCGCAGCGAGATACGGGACGATACGCCTGACCATCGCGCCGGCGATTTGAACGACCGTGATCTCACCGATCTCGGTTTCAAGGGTCCAGATGACGCGCTCATTACGCTCGCTGTCCTTGTCGAATGCGGGGCGGAAACCCCCGGGGCGGTGCTCGACGCCGGTCACCACACCGGCGAGGGGCGCACGGTTGACGTGCACGTTGAGGGGGTTCATGAACACCGCGACCCGGATCCGCCCGTCGGGCTGGAGGTCGAGGCTCTGTACGACGCCGTCGGCCGCGGACAGCACCCGCCCGGTCGCGGGCCCCCGTTCGGGGTCACGGAAGAACCAGGTCATCCCAGCCGCGAGGGCGACCACCGGGACGGCGAGCGCCGTACGGGCACGGGAGCCCCGTGCCGCCAGCACGGCGGCCCCGGCGGCTCCGAGGGCGGGGACCAGCCAGGGGCCCGACCCCTGGGCCATGCCGAACCGGGGACGTGCCGGGGGGCGGTGGGTGACTGATGAGGAAGGTGAGTCGTCGGTCATCGAGCGCTTTCGTCGCGGGTCGGTCGGGTCGCCCGCACATCGGTTGCCGCTGTGAGGGGTCGGCCCGGTGGCTGGGGGCCGGCTGGTGCGCGGAGGACCCGGCGTGGTCCGGGCCTTCGCGCCGCGCCTCGCGGGCAGCCGAGGGGGCCGACCGTTGACGCGCTGGATGCGATTATCCCCGATCCCGTCGCGGGCGGGTCGCGGGCGCACGGTGATACGCGCGCCGACCGCCCCGGACCACGCGTCCGGGACCGGGCGGGGAGGTCTAGTCGGCCGGTTCGAGGGTGAGCGCGACGGAGTTGATGCAGTACCGGGCGTCGGTGGGGGTGGCGTAGCCCTCGCCGTGGAAGACGTGGCCGAGGTGGGAGTCACAGGTGGCGCACCGCACCTCGGTCCGCACCGTCCCCAGGGACCTGTCCTCGTGCAGGGTGACGGCGTCGGAGTCGGCCGGGTCGAAGAAGCTGGGCCAGCCGCAGTGGGAGTCGAACTTCTCGTCGGAGCGGAAGAGCTCCGCCCCGCAGCCCCGGCAGCGGTAGACGCCGCTGGTCCTCGTGTCGACGTAGGCGCCGCTCCAGGGGCGCTCGGTGGCGGCCTGCCGGAGGACGGCGTACTCCTGGGCGTTGAGCCGGTCGCGCCATTCCTGGTCGCTCTGGGGAAGACGTTCGGTCCCGTCGCCGGTGTGCGGGGCCTGGTCCGATGAGTCAGCCATGTGACGACGCTACCCCGAATCGTGTCCTGTTGCTGCCACGGCGCCCTCTACCGGACGCAACGGTACATAGAGCCTCTGGTGACGGTAAATCATCCTTCATGGCTATATACGCCTAACTTCACCTCTGGCGACGTTCAGTGGTCGAGTCGACGGGTACGGCAACCACCGAGGTCAGTGGTCGTACGGTGCATGTGAGGCGGGTGACATGGCGGTTGCAGCGCAACAGGCACTCGGAGTGAGCAGGCGGCCGCTGCGTGTGGGCAGGATTCGATACGGGCTGTGGTGGCTGGACCGGACCACCGCGGGGCTGCGGGGGCGGGCCCGGGCGCTCGCCGGGGGCACGGCTGCCGCCGGCCGCGAGCTGGCGTGGGCCGCGGAGCTGAGCCTTCGCACCATGACGAGGACGGCCGAGCTGTCCAGGCCCGAGCCCTGGAGCGACCGCAAGCTCCTGGTCTCCGCCACGGTGCTCGCGGTGTGCGCGCTCGCCGTGGCGACCGTCCTGGGGGCCGGCATGGCCCGGTGGGCGATGACCGAGTCGAACTCCCTGCTCTTCGCAGCCGCCGGGGCGCCGGCGGTGGGACTCGTGTTCCTGTCGCTGGCGTACCTGGTGTTCGCCTCCAGGAGGGGCTGTCGCTGAGCCGGGTTCGCGGGAGGGGCGCCGGGACCGGCGCCCCTCCCGCCGTGTCAGGGCCGGTGCGCGGGCGGGGCGGCGGTCAGGCGTCGAAGTCGTACTGGAGCACGTACGCCGAGCCGTCCATGGTGATCTCGTTGAACTCCACGGGGCGGTGCTCGGAGGTGAGGGCGGTGCGTGCCACCTCCAGCACCGGTGTCCCGGGCGCCAGCCTCAGCTCCTGGCTCTCCTCCGGGGTGGGCATGCGCACCCGGATCTCCTCGGTGAAGTGGGCCGGGGCCTGCCCGAGCTCGGCCAGCCGGGCGTAGATCCCGCCGGGGCCGCTGTCGTGCTCACGGACGCGCCTGGCCGCGGCGGAGTCCACCAGGACCGTCAGGGGCAGGTACGAGACCGCGCGCTGGACCGGCCTCCCCTCCACGAGGTAGCGGCGCGAGCGCCGGAGCACCCCGCCCCCCTCGGCCAGCCCCAGGGCGCGGGCCACGGTCTCGTCCGCGACGGTCTCGTCCACGCACACCCCGTCGACCTCGTAGCCCCTCTCCTCGCCGTCGGTCTGCCAGATCGCCCTGCCCTGGCCCCACAGCTCCTTGGACAGGCGGCGCGCGCCGTGTCTTCGCACCGGCCGGAACAGGCGGACGTAGATGCCCGAGCCGCGTACGGCCACGGCCAGGCCCTCGTTGATCAGCACGGAGAGCGCCTGCCGGGCCGTAGCCCGGGCGACCCCGTGACGCTCCATGAGGGTGTTCTCCCCGGGAAGGCGGTCGCCGTCGGCGTACCGCCCGGAGCGGATCTGTCCGCGTAGTTCCTCGGCTATCTCCCGGTAGACCGGAGGGGACCCGTTTTCGGACGTCGGCACTACGTTCATCCTCTCGGCCGGGGGCCAAGCCGGTAAGCCCCGTCGATGCGGTGTGTCCCGTGGCGGTGATTCCGGTGGAGGACACACATCGGGTATGTCCGATTGCGGGATGGTTCATGCGTCGTTGTGGGGCGGCCGAAACCGACCGGTTACAGCCGCGTCCCCGCGAGACGCCCTAGCCCCTGACGTAACGCGCGAACAGGTTCCCCTCCGCCTCCAGCAGGTGCGCGATGCGCACGGGTGTGCTCTGTCGTGACCACGCCTCCGGCGCCCCGGGGGCTCCGGGGCCTCCCGCCACGATGCGGGGCGGTCCCGAACCCAGCAGGTGCGGGCTCAGGGTCAGGCAGAGCTCGTCCAGGAGCCCGGCGGCCACGAACTCGCCCAGCAGGTGCGGACCCCCCTCCGTCAGGATCCGGTGCATCCCGCGCGAGGCCAGCTCCCCGACCACGTGCGCCGGCGTCACCGACGCCCCGTCGACCACCACGACGTCGGCGTACCGGGCCGCCTGCCGCCGCCTCTCCTCCGGGGCGCCCCGGGTCGTGAGGACCAGTGTGCGGGCGTCCTCGGGGGCCTCCGTCAACAGCTCCTCCGGGAGGTCGAGCGAGCGGGAGACGACCGCCACGGCGGGGGTCCGGGCGCGCCCGGCGCGCAGCCCCTCCCACGCCTTCCTCGCCCGGACCGGGCCGTACCCCTCCGTGCGCGCCGTCCCCGCTCCGACCAGCACCACGTCGCACAGGCCGCGCAGCACCCCCATCAGCCTGCGGTCGGGAGCCGAGGACAGGTCGCGGCTGCGGCCCGAGGGCCCCACCGCGCCGCCGTCCGCGCTCGCCACCATGTTGGCGCGCACCCAGGGGCGGTCCAGGCGGGACGGATAGGCGTACGCGAGGGCCGGGTCGACGTCCGCGACGCCCGGTGAGGGCAGCAGCTCGCGGAACGTGACGGGAGCGGGAGCGGGGGCGCCGGCGCCGCCGGCGGGTTCGGTCGACATGGTCACCCAGCGTAGGGGGTGCGGGGACGGGCCGCCCGGGGAGGGCCGGCGCCCCGCCCTCCCCGGGCCCCCGGGTCAGGAGTTCCTGTGCGACACGCGGCGCATCAGGAGCAGCGCCCGGTCGATCACCCGGACCGGTCCGGAGGCGGCCACGAACGGCCTCCCGGACACATCCGGCTCGGCCGTGTCCAGGACGGTCTCCCACGCCGTCCCGTACTCGGTCCCCGGGACGGTGAAGTCCACCGCGTCCGCGCCGCTGTTGAGCAGGAGCAGGAAGGAGCTGTCCCGGATGCGCCGTCCGCGCGGATCGGGCTCGGTGATGGCGTCCCCGTTGAGGAACACCCCCAGCGCCTGGCCGGCCGAGTCCCAGTCGTCACCGGACATCGGCTTGCCGTCCGGCCGCAGCCACGCGATGTCGGTCAGGCCGCCCTCCCCGGCGGCGGCCTCCTCCACCGGGCCGCCGCGGAAGAAGCGGCGCCGTCGGAAGACCGGGTGGTCGCGCCGCAGGCGCGCCAGCCCGCGCACGTAGTCCAGCAGGTCGTTGTCGGGCTCCTCGTCCTCCTCCAGCCCGGCGCCCTTCCAGTCGATCCAGGCGATCTCGTTGTCCTGGCAGTAGGCGTTGTTGTTGCCGCCCTGGGTGCGGCCCACCTCGTCGCCGTGGGAGAGCATCACCACCCCCTGCGACATGTACAGGGTGGTGAGGAAGTTGCGCACCTGGCGGCGGCGCAGCGTGATGACCGCCGGGTCCTCGGTGTCCCCCTCCACCCCGTGGTTCCAGGAGCGGTTGTCGTCGGTGCCGTCGCGGTTGCCCTCGCCGTTGGCCTCGTTGTGCTTGTGGTCGTACGAGACCAGGTCGGCCAGCGTGAAGCCGTCGTGGCAGGTGATGAAGTTGATCGAGGCCACCGGGCGGCGGCCGTCGTCCTGGTAGAGGTCGCTCGACCCGGCCAGGCGCGAGGCGAGCTCGCCCATCACGGGCTCGCCCCTCCAGTAGTCGCGGACGGTGTCGCGGTACTTGCCGTTCCACTCGGTCCACAGCGGCGGGAAGTTGCCCACCTGGTATCCGCCCGGACCCACGTCCCAGGGCTCGGCGATCAGTTTGACCTGCGAGATCACCGGGTCCTGCTGGACGATGTCGAAGAACGTGCTGAGCCGGTCGACGTCGTGGAACTCCCGGGCCAGGGCCGAGGCGAGGTCGAACCGGAACCCGTCCACGTGCATCTCCAGGACCCAGTAGCGCAGCGAGTCCATGATGAGCTGCAGCGAGTGCGGGTGGCGGACGTTCAAACTGTTGCCGCACCCGGTGTAGTCGAGGTAGTAGCGCTGGTCCTCGTCGCTCACCCGGTAGTAGCTGAGGTTGTCGATGCCGCGCAGGGACAGCGTGGGGCCCATGTGGTCGCCCTCGGCGGTGTGGTTGTACACCACGTCGAGCAGGACCTCGATGCCCGCCTCGTGCAGGGACTTCACCATCGCCTTGAACTCCTGGACCTGCTGGCCGCGGGAGCCGCGGGCGGCGTACCCGCTGTGCGGGGCCAGGAAGGACAGGGTGTTGTACCCCCAGTAGTTGGTCAGCCCGCGCGCCACCATGGCGTGCTCGGGCACGAAGTGGTGGACGGGCATGAGCTCGACCGCCGTCACCCCCAGCGAGGTGAGGTAGTCGATCACCACCGGGTGCGCCAGTCCCGAGTAGGTGCCCCTCTGGTGCTCGGGTATGCCCGGGTGGCGCATCGTCAGGCCGCGCACGTGCGCCTCGTAGATCACCGTCCGGTGGTACGGGGTGCGGGGCCGGGACTCGTTGCCCCAGTCGAAGAACGGGCTCACCACCACGCACTTGGGCACGTAGGGGGCGCTGTCGTCGGTGTTCTTGCGGTCGGGGTCGGCGAAGCGGTAGCTGAACAGCGACTCGTGCCAGGTGAGATCGCCGTTCAGGGCTTTCGCATAGGGATCGGTGAGTAGTTTGTCGGGATTGCACCGCAAACCGTGCTCCGGGGCGTAGGGGCCGTGTACCCGGTACCCGTACTGTTGCCCCGGTCCGATTCCGGGCAGGTACCCGTGCCAGACGAATCCGTCGTATTCGGTCAGCGGTACGCGCGTCTCCTCGCCTTCGTCGTCGAACAGACACAGGTCCACCCGTTCGGCGGCTTCGGAGAAGAGGGAGAAATTGGTGCCGGACCCGTCGTAGGTCGCACCGAGCGGATAGGAACTACCTGGCCAGACTTCCACCATAGGATCTGTCGGTCTCTTGGTGTCGGGGCCTTCGGGCCTGGACGGGACGGCGCGAATCCGTTCCGTTCGGAAGGGTGGTCGTCCGCCACGCCGTGCCCGAAAGCGGGCGGACGTGTTTCGTGACGACTTCTTCCTTCCGCCGCTGCGGGCGAAGTATGCCGACCCCGGACGATGAGCATCGAGGGGCCGTCCCTCTTCGTGTCCTTTGCGGGAATTGTCATCCCCGGTTCGGCGGGCAGCCCCGGAATTCCCCGTGCGGCGGCCGCCGCACGGGGGGCGGGGCCGCCGGCCCCGGCGCGCGCCGGGGCCGGCGGGCCGGACGCGGTTCAGCTGCGCGGCCGGGCCCGGTCCAGGATCAGCCCGGTGTCCGTCCCCCGGGGCAGGGTGCCGAACACGTGCCCCCACTCGCCGCCCAGACGCGACACGGTGAACGCCTCCGCGACCGGGGTCGGCGCGTACCGCAGCAGGAGCGACGCCTGGAGGGTCAGGGCCATCAGCTCCACCACGGACCGGGCCCGGTACGGGAGCTCCTCCCGGTCGCCCAGGGACTGCTCCAGGCGCTTGACGGCCGCGTCGTAGTGGTCGTCCACGCCGGCGGCGGTGGCCAGCTCGGCGAAGAAGGCCTCCACCGACTCCGGGCTGCGGCCCATCGCCCGCAGCACGTCCAGCGCCGCCACGTTGCCCGAACCCTCCCAGACGGAGTTGAGGGGTGAGTCGCGGAACAGGCGGGGCATCCCCGACTCCTCCACGTACCCGTTGCCGCCCAGGCACTCCAGGGCCTCCGCGGCGTGCGCGGGCTGGCGCTTGGTCACCCAGAACTTGCCCACCGCCACCCCCAGGCGCCGGAACGCCGACTCCGACCCGTCACCGCGCACCGAGCGGTCCACCGCCCCGGCCAGGCGCGTCATCAGGGCCGTCGCCGCCTCGGACTCCAGCGCCAGGTCGGCGAGCACGTTGCGCATCAGGGGCTGGTCGACCAGGGCCGTGCCGAACGTGCGGCGGTGCTCGGCGTGGTGCAGCGCCTGCACGACCGCGGCGCGCATGCCCGAGGCCGAGCCGATCACGCAGTCCAGCCGCGTGCTGTTGACCATCTCGATGATGGTGGGCACGCCCCGGCCGGGCTCGCCGACCAGGTGGGCGACGGCCCCGTCGTACTCCAGCTCGGCCGAGGCGTTGGACCTGTTGCCCAGCTTGTCCTTGAGCCGCTGGATGTACAGCCCGTTGCGGCTGCCGTCCTCCAGCACCCGGGGCACGAGGAAGCAGGTGAGCCCCTCCGGGGCCTGTGCGAGGGTGAGGAAGAAGTCGCTCATCGGCGCCGACGTGAACCACTTGTGCCCGGTGAGCAGGTGGTGCCCGCCGGAGGAGGGCACCGCGCGCGTGGTGTTGGCGCGCACGTCCGATCCGCCCTGCTTCTCCGTCATCGACATGCCCGCGAGCAGCCCGTGCTTGGTGTGCGGTGCCCGCAGCCCGAAGTCGTACGTGCGGGCCGTGAGCAGCGGCTCGTACCGCCGCGCCAGTTCCGGGGCGTGGCGCAGCGCGGGCACCACGGCGTAGGTCATCGAGACGGGGCAGCCGTGGCCGCTCTCCGCCTGGGACCACAGGAAGAACTTGGCCGCGCGGGCCACGTGCGCGCCCGCCCGGTCCTCCGCCCAGGGGGCGGCGTGCATGCCGTGCTCGACCGCCTGGTCCATCAGCACGTGGTAGGCGGGCTGGTAGTCGACCTCGTCCACGCGGTGCCCGTAGCGGTCGTGCGTGCGCAGCACCGGGGGATAGGCGTTGGCGGACTCGCCCCAGGCGCGCACCCGCTCCGATCCGGCGGCGTCGCCGACCGCGCGCACGTCGGCCTCGGCCCACTCGGCGCCCTCGCGCCGCAGTCCTTCGAGGAGGGCGGGGTCCTCCCCGGCGCTGTAGTCGCCGAGCGGGGCCGCCTGGTTGAACACCTCGTGTGTCGGGGGCATCGGCCTACCGTCCTTCTGGCTCGGTGTTCGGAGGGTGCCGGAATCCTATCCGTGCCCGGGACGCCGAACGGAACAGGATTCGGTAACGCTGTGGAAACACGTTTCCCCGTTCCCTGCCTGATCAGACCGGGCGCCGCGGGCCGCGGGGCATGGGAGCCCTCCCACGCGTCAGGGCCAGAGCAGACCGCGTTCCCAGGACCCGTCCGGCCCCGTACGGGAGTAGAGCAGGCGCGTGTGGCGCCGGTCCGGGTCGGCCTGCCAGAACTCGACCTCGGCGGGGGAGACCACGTACAGGCCCCAGTCCCCGGGGACCAGCCCCGGCTCGCGCCCCAGGAGCTCCCGGCTCCGGTCCGCGGCCCTGTCCACCTCGGAGGGGTCGGCCAGCGGCCGGCTCTGTCCGCCGTGCAGTCCGGCCACCCGCGATTCCAGGGGACGTGCGAGGAAGTCGGCCGCGCACTGCTCCGGGGAGGCGAGCTCCACCGAGCCGCGCACCCGTACCTGGCGTCCCTGCGGCACCCAGTGGAAGAGCAGGGCCGCGGCGGGGTTCGCGGCCAGCTCCCGCCCCTTGCGGGAGGTCGTCGTGGTGGCGAACCACCATCCCCGCGGCGTGAAGTCCTTCATGATCACCACCCGCGCCGACGGGGCGCCCGCCTGGTCCGCGCTGGCCAACGTCATCGCGTGCGGTTCGGGCACCCCGTCCCGCAGCGCCGCGGTGAACCACTCCAGGAACAGCTCCGCCGGGTCGTCGGGCGCCGCGGCGGGGTCGAACCCCGGCAGCGGGCCCGCGAACACCGGGAGCCCCCTCAGCAGGTCCCTGACGCCGTCCTCCGCCGGCGCCCCCTGCGGCTCCGGCGCCCCCTCGTCCCCGGGCACGGCCACCTCCACGACTCGTACGGCCGGCGGCGTCCGGACGGAGCACCGCCGGTCCTGATTCTTCTCTCCCGCGCCGTCCGGCACAAGGGACGCCGCCGCCTGTGGACGACCGCGCCCGAGGGCGTCGCCCCCGGTCAGGGGCCGGGACGGCCGGGAGCGGTGACGGGTCGGCGGAGGGCGGGGCCGGGCGGGACGGCGCCGGCGGGGGCGGGCCCGGCACAGGGCCCGCCCCAGCCGCCTCTCAGACGCGGACCACCGCGCGCCGGGCCGCGACCGCGGAGTCGTACCGGTCCAGGACCACCCGGGCCAGCTCCGGCACGTCACCCAGGGCCTCGGAGACCACGGAGGCCCCCGCGGACAGCGACTGCGAGCGGATGCGGTCGGCGAAGAAGCCCGGGGCCAGCAGGTAGGTGGCGACCGCGACCCGCCGCGCACCCCGGCCGAGCAGGGCGGCGACCGCCTCGCCCGGTGAGGGGCGGGACGCCGAGGCGAAGGCCGCCACCACCTCGCGCCACGGCCCGCGCTCCGCCAGCCGTTCCGCCAGCGCCCCCACGGTCGCGTTGGCCCCCGGGTCGGAGGACCCCGCCGAGGCCAGCACCAGCGCCGTCCCCGGGCCGGCGTCCGCCCCCGCCTCGGTCAGGCGCCGCTCCACGGCGTCCAGCAGCAGGGGGTGCGGCCCCAGCGTGTCGGCGTAGTGCACCCGCAGCCACGGGCTGCGCCCGCGCGCGGCGGCGAGCGCCCTCGGCAGGTCCACCTTGCTGTGGTAGGCCGCGGTCAGCAGCACCGGCAGGACCACGGCCTCGCCGGCGCCCCCCGAGGCCAGCTCGCCGAGGGCCTCGTCCGCCCCCGGCGCCACGTGGTCCAGGTAGGCCGCCCGCACGTCCAGCCCCGGGCGCAGCGCGCGCACCCGGTCCAGGACCGCGGCGACCGTCTCGGCCGACCGCGGGTCCCGGCTGCCGTGCGCCACCGCCAGCAGGGGCGCCGGCGGGCGCCACCCCGGCGTCCCGGCGCTCATACGTGGATCCCGCACTCGGTCTTGCCCGTCCCGGCCCAGCGGCCGCTGCGCGGGTCCTCGCCCGGCTCGACGCGGCGCGTGCACGGCTCGCAGCCGATCGAGGGGTAGCCGTCGTACTGGAGGGGGTTCACCATCACCCCGTTCTCGGCCATGTAGGAGTCGACCTCCTCCTGGGTCCAGCGGGCGATCGGGTTCACCTTGGTCATCCGGCGCCGCTTGTCCCACTGCACGACGGGGGTGTCGCGGCGGGTCACCGAGTCCTCGCGGCGCAGGCCGGTCAGCCACGCGGCGTAGGGGGCCAGCGCCCGCTGGAGGGGCTCCACCTTGCGCAGGTGGCAGCAGATGCCGGGGTCCCGGCCGTGCAGGCGCGGCCCCAGGGCCAGGTCCTGCTCGGCCACCGTGCGGACGGGTTCGACGTTGATCAGGTTGATGTCGTACACGGAGGAGACGGCGTCGCGGGTGCCCAGGGTCTCGGGGAAGTGGTACCCGGTGTCCAGGAAGATCACGTCGATGCCGGGCGCGGCCTTCGAGGCCAGGTCGACCATGAGCGCGTCCGCCATGGACGAGGTCATGCAGAGCTGGTCCCCGAAGGTCTCCGCGGCCCAGGCGATGATCTCCTGGGCGGAGGCCTCCTCCAGCTCGCGCGCGGCGCGCACGGCGAGCTCGGGGCCGCCCGCGGCGGTGATGGTGGAGTTCATGAGTTCCCTTCCGTCGGTCTGGAGGGGGCGTCCGCGCCGGAGAACGACGCGGAGCGCAACCCGACGTACTTGACGCGGAACACGCGGGCGCAGGACAGGCAGGCCCAGGGGTAGCCCTCGCCCTTGACGGCGGCTCCCTCCTCCGGCACCAGGTCCTCGTCACCGCAATAGGGGCAGTAGTGGGGCGCGGCCCTCTCGGACATGGCGCACCTCTTCCTTCGTCGTGTTCCACGGGTCCTGCTCGGGCACGGCCGGGGCGGCCCGCGGGGCGGGGGCCCGCCCCGGCCGGGCCGCTCCGGTCGCTACTTCAGGTCGGCGTCGTCCGCCCGGCCGACCCAGGACGCGAAGGACTCGCCGTCCTTCTTCTGGTCCTGGAACCGGCGCAGCACCCGCTCGACGTAGTCGGGCAGGTCGTCGGCGGTGGTCTTCAGGCCGCGGATCTTCTTGCCGAAGGAACGGGTCATGCCCATGCCGCCGCCCAGGTGGATCTGGTAGCCCTCCACCTGCTCGCCGTCGGCGTTCATCACCAGCTGGCCCTTGAGGCCGATGTCGGCCACCTGGATGCGGGCGCACGAGTTGGGGCAGCCGTTGAGGTTGATGGTCAGGGGCTCGCCGAAGTCCGGCAGCCGCTTCTCGAGCTCGTCGATCAGGGTCGAGGCGCGGGCCTTGGTCTCCACGATCGCGAGCTTGCAGAACTCGATCCCGGTGCACGCCATCGTCTGGCGACGGAACACGCTCGGCTCGACCTGGAGGTCCTCCGCGCCCAGGGCGGCGCGGATCGAGTCGATCCGCTCCTCCTCGACGTCCAGGATCACCAGCTTCTGGTCGGCGGTCGTGCGGATGCGGTCCGAACCGTGCTCCTCGGCGATCTCGGCGATGCGCAGCAGGGAGGTGCCGGAGACCCGTCCCACCCTGGGCGCGAAACCGACGTAGAACCGCCCGTCGTTCTGGCGGTGCACGCCCACGTGGTCGCGTTCCAGCCCGGGGTCCAGCTCCGGTGCGGGGCCGTCCTGGAGCGCGTACCCCAGGTACTCCTCCTCCAGCACCTGGCGGAACTTCTCCGCGCCCCAGTCCTTGATGAGGAACTTGATCCGGGCGCGGGTGCGCAGGCGCCGGTAGCCGTAGTCGCGGAAGATCGAGCAGACGCCCGCCCACACCTCGCTGACCTGGTCGGGTCGGACGAACGCCCCGAGGCGCTGGGCGAACATCGGGTTGGTGGACAGGCCGCCGCCGACGAAGAGGTCGTAGCCGGCCTCGCCCGCCGCGTCGCGCACCCCCACGAACGCGACGTCGTTGATCTCGTGGTTGACGCAGTGGGAGCTGCACCCCGACAGCGAGGTCTTGAACTTGCGGGGCAGGTTGGAGTACAGCGGGCTGCCGATGTGCTCGTCGTAGATCTGGCGGATCTGCGGCGTGGGGTCGATGACCTCGTGCTCGGCGACGCCCGCCAGCGGACAGCCCATGATCACCCGGGGGGTGTCGCCGCAGGCCTCCGTGGTGGAGAGGCCGACCGACTCCAGCTTCTCCCAGATCGCGGGCACGTCCTCGACCCGGATCCAGTGGAACTGGACGTTCTGGCGGTCGGTGATGTCGGCGGTGTCCCTGCCGTGGTCGCGGGAGATCTCTCCGATGGCGCGCAGCTGCGCCGCGGAGAGCTGGCCGCCGTCGATCCGCACGCGCAGCATGAAGTAGCTGTCGTCCAGCTCCTCCGGCTCCAGGACGGCGGTCTTGCCGCCGTCGATGCCCGGCGCCCGCTGCGTGTACAGCCCGAACCAGCGGAAACGCCCGCGCAGGTCGGCCGGGTCGATCGAGTCGAACCCGCGCTTGGAGTAGATGTTGATGATCCGATCGCGGACGTTGAGCCCGTCGTCGTTCTTCTTGTTCTCCTCGTTCTTGTTCAGCGGCTCGCGGTAGCCGAGGGCCCACTGGCCCTCGCCACGGCGGCGTCGCGGCGTGGCCGCGGTCGCTGTCCTGCCGGGCTGCGCGGAAGAGGGAGGCATCGCGGGTGTCTCCGATGGGGTCGCGGGGTGCTCACAGTCCCGGCGCCCGCACCACCGGCCCGTGGGCGCCGCACGTCGTCGTGTCGGGCGTCACGGGTGGAATCCGCGTGTGGGGAAGCGAAGAAGAGGGAGAGCGCCGGGGCCGCGCGCACCCCTGGGATGCGTCAAAAGGCGGCGAGATTAACCGACGCTGCAACAGATGGCACTGCGGACCCGAAGAAAGTCCACGTGGCGGCGCACGCAGAGCATGGGGTCCAGGGCAGCGATCATGCAATGAGAATGTCACGGGCTTCCGGACTTTGTCCAGACGCTCCGAAAGGCCCCCGACGTGAGTCACGTCACTCGCCGCGTCGCCCGGCGGGGCCAGCGCCCGCTAACGTTCTCCCCGTGGTGGGTTTCTGGGAGGCGCTGTGGCACGCCGTCGACGCGTGGCTGAGACGGCACCCCCGCGCGCACGGCGGAATGCTGCTCGTCCTGCGCACCGTGCGGGCGTTCGCCAGGGACCGGGTGGTCGGCCTCGCGGCCGAGTCGGCGTTCTTCACCCTCATCTCGCTGCCCGCGCTGCTGCTGTGCCTGCTGGGGGCGCTGGGGCCGCTGGCCGCGGTGCTGGGCGACGACATGGTGGAGGAGATCCGGGTCTGGATCCTGGACCTGGCCGCGCGCGTGCTCACCCCGGGCACGGTGGACAGCGTCGTCAGGCCGCTCGTCGACGACTTCCTCGGCGGCGCCCAGGGAGGGCTGCTCTCGGTGACCTTCGCGGTGTCGCTGTGGTCGGGGTCGCGGGCGATGAACGTCTTCATCCGCTCCATCACCATCTCCTACGGGCTGGACGAGCTCCGGGGCTGGATACGCCAGAGGGTCCTCGCGTTCGTCGCCTACCTCGGGGGGCTGCTGTTCGCGGTCCTGGTCCTGCCGGTCCTGGTGGCCGGGCCCGACCTCGTGCACGCGCTCCTGCCCGTCACCGTGGGGCGCCTCAACCTCCTCTACTGGCCGACCGTGGTGCTCCTCGCCATCGCGGCGGTCACGCTGCTGTACGCGCTGAGCGTGCCGGTGCGCACCCCGCTGTGGCGCCACCTGCCCGGCGCGCTGCTGGCCGCGCTGGTGCTGATCGGCGGGTCGGCCGCCCTGCGCGCCTACCTGGACGCCTCCCTGGGCCAGGTGACCATCTACGGTTCGCTGGCGGCGCCGATCGCCATTCTGGCCTGGCTGTACGTGATGGCCGTCGCCGTCCTGGTCGGGTCCTCGTTCAACTCCGAGATCGACGCCATGTGGCCGACCGTCCGTACCGCCGCGGCCAGGGCCGAGCTCGCGAACCGCCGGTTCGAGCGGGCGGACCGCCTCGTCCAGCGGCGTGAGCAGGCGGTCATCGACACGATCGCGGAGGGCAACGGCCGTTGAGGCCCGCCGGCACGTCCCCGAAGGTCGCTCCGTCCCGGTACCGTCGCAGGAACCGTCCGGGGTAGGGCCGCGAACCCGCGGCCCCGGCCCGGACGCCGCACCACGAGAGGTCACCCCCATGGCCGTCCCCCCGGCCCCCGCCGGTCCCCGACCCCGTACCGTCGCACCGGAGCGGGGGTGCGGCGGATGAGGGCGTCGTCCCTGCTCGCCGTCTGCGCGGTCGCGGGCCCTGCGGCCTGCCTCATGATCCTCCCGGTGACGTGGTTCACGGGAAACCCCGTGCCGGTGGCGGCCGGGGTCTTCCTCGCGCTCTTCCTCCTGTGGGCGGTCGCCTGCTGCACGGAGGTCGCCCACCTGGAGACGACGCCCTCGGAGAGGATCCGCTGGGCGGAGGGAGCGCACTTCTTCTCCGTGACGACCCGGTTCAACCTCGTCTCCTCCGTCCTCCTCACCCTGCTCGCCCTGGCGTTCGCCCTCTTCCACTCGGCCTGGGCGCTGATGCCCCTGCTGGCGGTCTCCTGCGGGGCCGCCGCCCTCGCCCGGGCCCACCTGAGGAGGGAAGGGGCGGCGCGGCGCGAGGCCGCGGCGGAACCGGTGCTCACCGGGCCGAAGGTGATCGGCCTGCGCGGCCCGGAACAGGTGCCGCAGGGGTGGGTCCCGGTGGTGGTCCACCGGCCGCGGGCGGGCATGCGGGACATGCTCGTCGACTACCGGGTCCACGTGGACGGCGACAGGGTGGGGACGGTGGCTCCCGGGGAGAGCCTCGTCGTGGGACTTCCCCCGGGGCCGCACAGCGCCCGGTGCGCGTACGCCGGGTTCTCCAGTGCCCCGGTGTCCTTCGTGGCCGCCCCGGGCGTCCCGGTCCACCTCGTGGGCGAGCCGGGCGGAACGGCCGCCGCCGCGGCCGCCGACCAGCGGAAGCGGCCCCAGGAGTACATCAGGCTCTCCAGGGTCCCCGGTTGACCGGCGCACCGTCCCGGCGGGGCCGGCGCGCGGTCCCGGGACCGCGGCGGCGGTGCCGGTCGGGGGCCGTGCGAGCCCCGCGGCGGACCGAACCACGGGGCCCTGGCCGGATCCGGCCATTTTCGGTGTGAACCTCACGACGGGTCGGAGGGTCCACAACAGGGGCGGGACAGCGCGGGAAGTCCGGTCCGCATCCCGTGTCGGGGTGATCGTGCAGGTCGGGGGAGGGGCAACGGAAACACTGTCGGAAGTTCCGCGGCGGATACCGGGTCCACCTGCCCATGGCCGGAATAGGTCCGGAGGGCGACCATCAGTATCATCTCCAGCAGCATCGACTACGCGTGTGCCGGCACCACCGCTTGGTGACCACCCAGGCCGCGACCGACCGTCACCGCTGACCGAGGTCTCCCGTAACCCGTACACGAACAGGTCCACGTTTCCCATGCCTTCGGAGGCACCATGAGCCGGGCGTCCCGACCGGGGCAGTCCCGGCCCACCGCCGTCATCGTCATCGCGCCCGACGAACACAGCGCCGAGATCGTCATCGAGGGGCAGCGCCAGGTCGTCACCGGCCGCGCCCCGAAGGAGACCCGGCGCGCGGCCCTGGACGTCGCCACCGGCTACGCCGCCAGAATCGGGCAGCCGGTCCTGGTCGACGCCCGTGACGCCAACGGTGTCTGGCGCCTGGTCGCCACGCCCGACGGGGTGGTCCAGGCCGCCGAGCCTCCCGCGCCCGTCGCCTCCCCGGTCCCGCCCACGCCCCCCGCGCCTTCCGCGAACCCGGCCCGGCCCGCCGGCTCCGGGCGCAGGCGCGGCCTGGTCATCGCCGGTGCCGCGGCCCTGGCCCTCGTCCTGCTCGTGGGCGCGGGCGTGGTCGTGACGCGCTTCCTCCCGGGCGGTGGCGCCGACCCCGCGGAGCAGGCGACCGACGACGTCACCCTCAACCACCCCGCGCCGCCCCACTTCTCCGAGACCGTCGACTTCAGCGAGGCGCTCGCCACGGGGAGCCAGCCCGGGGTCAGCCGCGACGGCGGGCTCCTCGCCTACGTCGACCCCGAGGACCGGCTCAACCTGTTCGACGCCGACGGCTCACGCCTCTGGGCGGTCGATCTGCCGATGGGCTCCGGGGAACTCCTGGGCTCGCCCAGGTTCGTGGAGTACGGGGGCGGTCCCGCGATCGTGGCGGAGACGGCGGGAACCCTCTGGTTCTGGCCCGCGGACGGCGGGGACCCCGTCGACATCCCGATCCCGGAGAACGCCTCCGCCCAGTACGTGGGCAGTTCGGTGCTCGTGCGCAGCGAGGAGGAGGCCTACGTCCCGGTCGCGGACGCGCTGGAGCCCGTGGAGGTCCCCGGGAGCGCCGCCCCGATGCTGGCCGAGGGGGAGAACGTCCTCGCCGCCGTCCTCAGCGGGCCCTGGACGTGGGTCTCCCCGGACGGCGACCCGGTCGAGGTCGACGCCGAGCGCCCGGACGAGGCCGGTGAGATGGAGTCGGTGGTCACCGCCCTGCGCGACTACGTCATCGTGCGCTGGGAGCCCCGGGAGGGCGACGAGACGATCCTGGCCTTCCACGACAGCGAGGACGGCAGCGTGATCGGTACCGCGGCCGTCGATCCCGCCCTCCTGGAGGACGTCCGCCACCGCTCCGGCCCCGTCGGGACCGACGTGGTCGCCTACGGGCCCATGGTCCTCGACCCGGCGACCGGCGAGTCCGCGGTGGTCCCCGGTTTCACACCCGAGATAGCGGTCGGCGCACGGGTCTTCGGCCGGCTCGACGGCGCCCTCGTCGCCGTCGACGCCTCCGGAGAGCCGTCCGCGGCCCCCGAAGGCTCGGTCCAGCCCAACGGCCTGCTCGGCGAGCGGGCCGTGGTGGTCCACGACGACCACCTCTATGCCATCCCCCCTGAGTAGATCTCTCCCCCTGAGCAGATCACTCGCAGAGAAGAGAAAGGAGTGGGATGTCCCCCAAGAAGCGCGTGCTGACCGTGACCGCGGCCGGTCTGTTCATGGCCGGTTTCTCTGTCAGTCCGGCGTTCGCCGTGACCGGTGACGAGACCACCCCCGACGTCGCCCCTGTGGTGACCGGGGCAACGGCCGAGTCCCCTGTCCTCCCCGTCCTCGACGAGGTCGTCCTGGAGGACGCGCCGATCACCGTGCCGGACCTGTTCCCGGCCGACTTCCCCCCTTCCCCGGAGAACCCGGGCGATGGTGAGAACCCGGGCAACCCCGACCCGCCGGTCGACCCGGACCCCGGTGACCCGGGTGACGGCGAGGACCCCGGAGACGGTGAGACGCCCGGACCCGACCCGGACCCGGACCCGGATCCTGACCCCGATCCGGACCCGGACCCGGACCCGGACCCGGACCCGGATCCCGACCCCGATCCGGATCCCGATCCGGATCCCGACCCGGACCCGGACCCGGACCCCGACCCGGACCCGGGCGAGGGCACCGACCCCGGTGACGACGACGGCGACGAGAGCCAGGCCCCCGGCGGCACCACCCCCGGTGGTACCACCACGCCCGAGGCCCCGGCCCCCGTCAACAGCGGCGCCGACGAGACCCTCGCCCAGACCGGCGTCGACATGCAGGGCTTTGTGCTCGGTGGCGCCGTCGTGACGGGCATCGGCGTTCTGGCCCTCTGGGCCGGCGCGCGGCGCCCGGCCCCGGTCGCCTAGCGGTACCCGCGTCCCACGGCCCCGGCCGTGGACGCACCAGGGCCCCCGGTCGTGTCCCACGACCGGGGGCCCTGCCCGTGTTCCGGCCCGGGGGCTCCCCCGCCCCGGCGCACGGGTCTCTCACCCGCGCGGACGCAGTGCCGCCGCCAGCAGGAATGCGGTGACGCCCGCGCCGGAGATCACCCACAGGGCCGTCCCCAGGCTGAACGAGTCGGCCAGGAGCCCGATCAGGGGCGGGAACCCGAGGAACCCCGCGCGTCCCAGCCAGCCGACGACGGTCACGCCGTCGCCGGTGCGCACCCCCGGCACGTTCCCGGCCGCGGCCAGGGTGAGCGGGAACAGCGTGGCCACGCCCAGGCCCATCACGCCGAAACCGATCACGGTGGTCACGGGGTGGGGGAGGAGCAGGGCGAACGCGATCCCCCCGCCCGCCAGCAGTCCGCTGGCGCGTCCCACCGCCACCGCGCCGAACCGGTCGGTCACCCGGTCGCCGGCGAGCCTTCCCAGCGTCATCATCGCCTGGCAGGCCACGAACGGCAGGGCGGCGAAGAACAGCGACGCGTCCAGCTCCGAGGTCATGTACACCGCGCCCCAGGACGCGGCCGAGTCCTCGATGCCTCCGGCGAACATCAGCAGCACGCCGAGCCCGACCAGGAGGACCACCGCGCGGCCGGGGACGCGCAGTCGGCTCCCGTCCTCGCCGCTGGTCCCGTCCTCGCGCTCACTGCTGTCCGGTCCGGGCAGCAGCATCTGGCTCACCACGAGGTTCACCACCAGCAGCACGGCGGACACGGTGCCGAGGTGCCACAGGAGGGGTACCCCGAGCCCGGCCATCGCCGCGCCCAGCAGCCCTCCCGCGACCGCCGCCAGGCTCCACACCGCGTGGAAGGTGTTGATGATGCTGCGGCGGTAGCGCCGCTGGACGCGCAGCCCGTGCGAGTTCTGCGCGGAGTCGGTCCAGGCGTCCGCGCTGCCCAGGACGAAGAGCGCGGCCGCGAGCATCCACCAGTTCTGCGCCAGGGCGATGAATGGAAGCGCTCCCAGTGAGACCAGGCTGGTCCCGACGGCCGCCCGTCCGCTGCCGAACCAGTGGATCAGCGGCCCCGCCAGCATGCCGGTGAGGATGGCCCCGGTGGGCATGGCCGCGATCGCCAGGCCCAGCTCGGCGTTGCTCAGCTCCAGCCGGTCCTTGATCACCGGCAGCCACGGCACCGCGTTGGTATAGGTGAATCCGTTGACGAAGAAGAGGGTGGAGACCGCGACCCGGGCCCGGCGGGCCTCCGGGGGCGGTGCTGCGGTCTTCTCGGCGGACGTGCTCAAGGCGGCTCCCACGTGGACGGTTCCGTGCGCGCAGATGCTATCCAGTCCGCTCATGGGACGACAGACGTTTTCGGCCACCGCGTCGGGCGGGCTTGCCATAGGACGCGGACCCGATTTACATAGGGGGTCCGCTCCGCATCCGAGAGGTTTCCGACCCGGACCGCTCGGCCCACCGAGACCCGGGGCCCCTGACCCGGCCCGCCCCGAGGCCCGCTCCCGCGCAGGGCCCCCAGCCTGCTGTCCGCCGTCTCCCCCACGCCGGGAACCGCCACACGCGGGCCCGGACGGAACCGGAAGATCTCATGATCAACACGAGCGCGCTGCGAGAAAAACCCACTCTCACCGGGGAACGCGTCCATCTGGTACCCCTGGGACCGGAGCACACCGACGCCTATTTCACCGCAGGCCTCGACGCGGAGGTCCGCAGACTCACCGGCACCCACCGCCACCTCACCTACGCGGAGGCCAGGGAGTGGTGCGCGACCCGCGCGGGCAGCACCGACCGGCTGGACCTGGCCATCCTCGCGCCCGGGGACGGGCGCTACCTGGGAGAGCTGTCCGTCTACGCCGTGGCCGCGGAGAACGAGAGCGCCGGCTACCGCATCGCCCTGTCCGCCATCGAGTTCACCGGCCAGGGCCTGGGCCGGGAGGCCACCCAGCTCGTCCTGGAGTACGCCTTCGAGCGCATCGGCCTGCACCGGGTGTGGCTCCACGTCTACGCCTTCAACATGCGCGCCATCGCCGTCTACCGCTCCTGCGGCTTCTCCGTCGAGGGGCGGATGCGCGACTCGCTGCTCTGGGAGGGGCGCCGCCACGACGAGCTGCTGATGGGGGTGCTCAGGAGCGGGTTCCGGCGGACCTGAGCCATGCGGTTTTTGCCCGGTGCCGGGGTTGGGACCGCGGGGTCGGGGGGTATGCCGGTAGCACTTTCCAGCGGCTCATCCACACAGCCGAGAGGAGCGGTGCCGGGGCCCCGGTCCCGGCGCCGGTGAGGACATGAACCCGGTACCCGTTTCACTGCCCTTCGCCGACCGGTCCGAGGCGGGGCGCCGCCTCGCAGAGCGGGTGCGCCCCCTCGTGGTCGACGATCCCCTCGTCCTGGCCCTGCCGCGCGGCGGGGTCCCGGTGGGGGCGGAGCTCGCCCGGCGGCTCGACGCCGACTTCGACGTCCTCATGGTCCGCAAGATCGGGCTGCCCGGCCGGCCGGAGACGGGGGTGGGGGCCGTCGCCGAGAACGGGCAGGTGTTCTTCGACGACCGCGCCCTGGCGCGGATGCGGGTGCCCCGCCAGGCCCTCTCCGAGACCGTCGCGGCCGAGCGAGACGAGCTCGACCGCCGGCGCAGGGTCTACCGGGGCGAGCGCGCGGCACCGCGCATCGCCGGACGCGACTGCGTGGTCGTGGACGACGGCGTCGCGACGGGCGGCACCGCCCGCGCCGCGCTGCGGACGGTGCGCCGGGCCGGACCGTCCCGGCTGATCCTGGCCGTGCCGGTCGCGGCGCCCGAGGCGGTCGAGGCGCTGCGGGAGGACGTCGACGAGATGGTCGTGCTCGGCGCGCCCGACAACTTCCACTCGGTGGGCGAGTGGTACCGCGACTTCGGCCAGCTCTCCGACGGGAACGTCACCGCGATCCTCGACGAGCACGGCCGCGTCCGTCCGCCGGGCGAGGAGGCCCGCGGCGTGCGGGTGCCCGCCGGCCGGGTCCACCTCGACGGCGATCTCACCGTGCCCGCCGCCCTGCGCGGCGCGGTGGTCCTGGCCGCGGGGGAGGGGAGGGCCGACCCGCGCCGGAGGGTGGTCTCGTCGGCCCTGCAGCGGGCCGGGTACGCGACCCTGGTCCTTGACCTGCTGACCGCGGAGGAACAGGCGTCGGGTCGGGCCGACGCCGACGTCGGCGCGCTGGGCGATCGGCTGGGCGCGGCCGTCGGCTGGCTCCGCCGCGCGACCGACGCGGCGGACCGGCCCCTGGGCGTGCTGGGGTCGGGGAGCGCTGCGCCGGCGGCGCTGGTCACCGCGGCGGAGCGCCCCCGGGAGGTGGCCGCCGTGGTGGTCCACGGCGGACGGATCGACCTGGCCGAGCCGCGCCTGTCCGACGTCCGGGCCCCGGTCCTGGTCCTGCTGGAGAGCGGGGACTCCTTCGTCCGCGAACTGGGGGAGTGGGCCCGGGGGCGGATGGGTGGGACGACCGACCTGAGGGTCGTGCCGGGCGTCGAACAGCTGCTCCCCGGCGCGCAGGAGTGGCGACAGGTCGCGGTGGAGGCCCTGGACTGGTTCGACCGCCACGTCGGGGGCGGGGCGGGGTGAGCCGGGGCCGGCGCCGTGGGCCGCGTCCCCGCCGGGCACGAGAAAACCCGCGGCGCCCTCGACGTTGCTCGTCGGGGCGCCGCGGGTTGATCGGGGGCCGGGGCCACCGGGGGAGATCCGCTGTGCCGTGGTCCGTGGACCTCGGTCAGGCAGCGTTGGCGCGGCGCATACGGCGACGGCGCTCGGAGGCGCGCTCGTCCTCGTTCAGACCGCCCCAGGTACCGTACTTCTCCGGACGCGAGATCGCGTAGTCCAGGCAGTCGGTTCGCACAGGGCAGGCCGCACAGATCTCCTTGGCCTTGCGCTCCCTGATCTCCCGCTCCGGCTGGCGTTCGCCGTCCGGGCCGAAGAAGAGCACAAGGTCCTCGCCCCGGCACGCGGCGGCATCCTGCCACCCCCAGCTCGGGCGGGGGCGCAGCGCGGCCTGCCGACGTACCTGAGACATGCTTGAACCACCTCTACTGAAATCACTAGTAAGCTGTCGGAAAAAGCTTCAGTCACCAAAAGATTGGTCATGCGGCGTGAGCCACCCCGCACGACGCAAACGCCGGACGGTGCAGACGATGTTCCCCGGTGTGGCTGAGACCACGAGAAGCACGGACCACGCGGCAGGACGTGCTGCTGACGGAGTGCTCTCACGCGAACGGCTGCGGAGGCGGTGACGGCCTCCGTCCGAGCCGGTACGTAATCATGCCATCCCCGCTCCCGATCCTGCACGGGGGGTGGGGAAATTACTCGCCCAACCGTTACCGAAACCTGATGTCTACTGACCGGTCTTCGGTCGTTTGTCCGAGTTTGTCGTAAATCACAAGATCTACGGTCTTGAGCAGGACACAGCACATCGTATGGTGCGATGTCCCTCCTGCCTAGGGGGTTCTCCTGATGCGCCGATCACATTGTGGTCTGCTCGGAGCTCCGAGATATGGCGTGGCCGTATGTCATCACGCTGTGTCGCGCCAGCCGGGGACGCCACGCCCGCCGGCGCGCCCCAGGTGAACCGGGTCGACGCCTTCCCCTGCCCTCCCCGCCCCCGCGCGAAGCGCCCCGCCGCACCCGTCGCGGGGGTCCGGCGGCCCGTTCCCGCGCCCCCTAGGGGAAGGACCAGGGGAGCCGCCCGGAACGGCTCGTGGTGCGGCGGCGTCCCAGACGGTAGAAAGCAACGGGTGCGGGGACTCTTCCTCCAGGAGGTCGCGCACCCGCGACCGGGACCCCATCGAAGGAGACGAAACACCGTGGCCCTCTTGCGGCTCATCCTGAACGTCATCTGGCTCTTCGTCGCCGGCTTCTGGCTGGCCGTCGGCTACGTGATCGCCGGAGTCATCTGCTGCATCCTGATCGTCACCATCCCGTTCGGGATCGCCTCCTTCCGCATGGCCAGCTACGCGATCTGGCCCTTCGGCCGCGAACTGGTGCGCAGGCCGGGGTCGGGCGGGGGCAGCACCTTCCTCAACGTCATCTGGCTGATCGTCGCGGGCTGGTGGCTGACCATCGGCCACATCGCCACCGCGATCGGCCTCGCCGTCACTATCATCGGGATTCCGATGGCGTGGGCCTCGCTGAAGATGATCCCCGTGGCGCTCGCGCCGTTCGGCAACGAGATCGTGCACAGTGGCCGCCCTAGGGAACCCTGGCAGTTCTGACGCCGTTGAGTTCCCGACGGACACGGGAGAACCAGGACCCTCGTCCGCGCATCCCCCCGGTACCACCCCCGCGTGTCCGTCGCCTCCCGTGCGGGCACCACGCAGCACCCCGAGAATGGAGTCCATGTGCAAGCCCAACGGCCGGGAGTGTGGGCGCTCCTGAACAAATGGCTCACCGCCCGCAGGGCGCGAGCCGAGCGCCTCGCCCAGTTGGAGGCTCAGAAGGAGCACTCCGAGCCCGAACCCCAGTCCCCGGACCAGGGACCGGCCGAACAGGACGACGTGGGCGCGGGGGACATCCTGAAGTCGGTCAGCGACGTCGCCTGGCGCTTCCTCCTCATCGGCGTCGTGGCCGGACTGCTCCTCTACGGGCTCGTCTACCTGTCGGTCGTCACCCTGCCGATGATCCTCGCGGTGTTCATCACCGCGCTGCTCATGCCGCTCGCCAACCTGCTGCGCCGCAAGGGCCTGGGCCGGGGCTCGTCGACGACGATCTCGATCCTCGTCGGGCTCATCGTCTTCGGCGGTGTCATCTCGATGATCGTCACGCCCGCCGTGCAGGGGTTCGGCCCCCTGGTCGACAGCGTCACCAGCGCGGTCAGCGAGCTCCAGGACATCCAGGTGCCCTTCGGGCTCGACCCGGCGCTGTTCACCGACATGATCGACGACGCCTGGGTGCAGATCCAGGCCATGATCAGCGAGAACCAGGACCAGCTGCTCAGCGGCGCCTGGACCGCGGGCGCGGCCGTGATCTCGGTTCTCGTCGGCATCGTCCTGATCATCGCCCTGACCGTGTACTTCGTGCACTCGGGCGACCAGCTCATGGACTGGTTCCTCACCCTGTTCCCGCCGCGGTCCCGTCCGGGCCTGCGCCACGCGGGGGACGTCGCCTACGGCGTCATGGGACGGTACGTGCGCGGTGTGGCCGCGGTCGGCTTCTTCGACGCCGTCGGCATCGGCATCGCCCTGGTCTTCCTGATCGACATCAACCTGGCCATCCCGCTGATCGTGCTGACCTTCGTCGGCGCCTTCCTGCCGATCATCGGCGCCTTCCTGACCGGCCTGCTCGCCGCACTGGTCGCGTTCGTCACCGAGGGCTGGATCGTCGCGCTCTTCGTCGTCGGCGCCGTGGTCCTCGTGCAGCAGCTGGAGAGCAACGTCTTCGCGCCGCGCATCTACGGGGCCTCGCTCGACCTGCCCTCGCCCGTCGTGCTGATCGCGATCTCCGTCGGCGCCGTGGTCGGGGGCATTCCCGGCATGTTCCTGGCCACGCCGGTGGCCGCCGTCCTGGCGGCCCTGCTGCGCAACCGCCCGCCGGGCAAGCCCGGGGACCCCGACGAGGAGTCCTCGGAGGGCCCCGACGGGGAGCCGCCCGTCGCGGCGGCGGTCGTCGTGGCCAAGGTCCCCAAGGACAAGGAGCCGGAGGGCGCGCACCCCGCCCCCGAGGGGGAGCAGGGCACCGGAGGAGCGGCGGGGCGCGCGCAGGGGTGACCGGCGCCGCCGGGCCGCGGGGAATGCGGCGCGCCCCCGCACCCGTTGACCGGGTGGCGGGGGCGCGGCCGTGTCCGGGGGCTTCCCGGAAAACGGATCGCCGCACCCCCCGCCCGTGCCGTTAGGCTGGGTCGGTCGGCCCGAAGGCCACCACCCCCCACCCACGCGGAGGAGCCGCCGCTCCCGTGCACCGCGGGTGCGCGTCCGGCCGTACCGAACCGTCCCACCACCTCGTAGGAAGCCCCACCATGCTGATCGCCACCGACCTCGAACTGCGTGTCGGTCCTCGACTCCTGTTGGAGCCGACCACCTTCCGCGTCGCCGCCGGGGACCGGATCGGACTGGTCGGCCGCAACGGTGCGGGCAAGACGACCATGACCAAGGTGCTGGCGGGCGAGGGCCTGCCCACCGGCGGCACGGTCACCTCCTCCGGCACCATCGGCTACCTGCCGCAGGACCCCCGCACCGACGACCCCGACGTCATCGCCCGCGACCGCGTGCTGTCCGCGCGCGGGATCGACGAGGCCCTGCGCGGTATGCGCGAGGCCGAGAAGAAGATGGCGAGCACCGACACCAAGACCCGGAACAAGGGCGTGCGCGCCTACTCCCGGTGGGAGGAGCGCCTCCACGTGCTGGGCGGGTACGCCGCCGAGTCCGAGGCCGCCGCCATCGCCTCCAGCCTGGGCCTGCCCGACAAGGTGCTCTCCCAGCCGCTGCACACCCTCTCCGGCGGTCAGCGCCGCCGTATCGAGCTGGCGCGCATCCTGTTCAGCGGCGCCGACACGCTGCTGCTGGACGAGCCCACCAACCACCTGGACGCCGACTCCATCGTCTGGCTGCGCGACTTCCTCAAGTCGCACCAGGGCGGGCTCATCGTGATCAGCCACGACGTGGACCTGGTCGAGCACGTGGTGAACAAGGTGTTCTACCTCGACGCCAACCGCAGCGTCATCGACATCTACAACATGGGCTGGAAGCTGTACCTGGAGCAGCGCGAGGCCGACGAGCGGCGGCGCAGGCGCGAGCTGGCCAACGCGGAGAAGCAGGCCGACACCCTGCGCAAGCAGGCGGACAGGTTCCGGGCCAAGGCGTCCAAGGCGCGCGCCGCGCAGCAGATGCTCAACCGGGCCGACCGGCTCCTCGACGGCGTGCAGGGCGTCCGCAAGTCCGACAAGGTCGCCAAGCTGCGCTTCCCCGACCCGGCTCCCAGCGGCCGCACGCCGCTGATGGCGGAGGGGCTGTCCAAGTCCTACGGCTCGCTGGAGATCTTCACCGGCGTGGACCTGGCGATCGACCGGGGCAGCCGCGTGGTGATCCTGGGGCTCAACGGCGCCGGCAAGACCACGCTGCTGCGGCTGCTCGGCGGCGTCGAGGAGCCCGACCGGGGGTCCGTGGTCCCGGGGCACGGGCTCAAGCTCGGCTACTACGCCCAGGAGCACGAGACCCTGGACGTGGGCCGCAGCGTGCTGGAGAACATGATGAGCGCGGCCCCGGAGCTCCCGGAGGTGGAGGCGCGCCGCACGCTGGGCTCGTTCCTGTTCACCGGTGACGACGTCGACAAGCCGGCGGGCGTGCTCTCCGGAGGTGAGAAGACCAGGCTGGCCCTGGCCACCCTGGTCGTCTCCAGCGCCAACGTGCTGCTGCTCGACGAGCCCACCAACAACCTGGACCCGGCCAGCCGCGAGGAGATCCTGGCGGCCCTGCGCAACTACAAGGGCGCGATCGTGCTGGTGACACACGACGAGGGCGCGGTCGACGCCCTCCAGCCCGAGCGCGTCATCCTGCTGCCCGACGGCGTCGAGGACGTGTGGAACGCCGATTTCGAGGACCTGATCTCGCTGGCGTGAGCCGGGGGCCGTGCGGGCCCCGGTGACGGAGGTGGACGCCCAGCGTGCTGGGAGGTTCACCTCCGTCCTTTTCGGACGACGTTTGCGGCGCTCCGAAACCCGGCCATGGGAGGGGGCGCCCGGCGCGGCGCACGGTGAATGTGGCGGGGCGTGAGCGCGATGCCGGATCATGGCAGGGATTCCAGAAGCGTTGACCGGACGACCCGGAGGAGTGGACTGTGGACGATGCGCTGAGGAAGGGCACCCGCGTGGCGGGAACGGACCGCTCCGAGCTCGCGGCCCAGCTCAGGCGGCGCTACGACTCGGGGGAGAGCATCCGCATGCTGGCGGCCGCCACCGGGCGTTCCTACGGTTTCGTCCACCGGCTGCTCAGCGAGGCCGGAGCCGAGCTGCGCGGCCGTGGCGGGGCGACCCGCAAGGCCTGAGGCCCCGCCCGCGCGACCGGTGGTTACCGATGGGTAATATCGAGGGTGACACCGAGCACGACGGAGGAACCCATGGCACAGGCGTCGAACGGGCCCGGGCGGCCGCCCGCGGAAGCGGAGCTGACCCGGGCCGGGCTCGGACTGGCCGTGGAGGGGCCGGTCGCCCGCATCACCATCAGCCGCCCCGAGCGGCGCAACGCGATGACCGGACGCACCTGGACCACGTTGGCCCACATCGGCCAGACCCTCCCGGCCGATGTCCGAATCGTGGTGATCGCCGGCGAGGGCGACATCTTCTCGGCCGGGATCGACCTCGGCATGTTCACCCCCGAGGGCGTGGACGGCGAGCGCTCCATGGTCGGCGGTATCCTCGACGGCTCCTCCACCGAGGCCGACGTCGAGGAGTACATCGCCGGCCTCCAGGAGGGCTTCCTCTGGCTGCGCCGCCCCGACCTGGTCACCGTCGCCGCGGTCCGGGGCCACGCCATCGGCGCGGGCTTCCAGCTGGCGCTCTCCTGCGACCTGCGCATCCTCGCCGACGACGCCAAGTTCTGCATGAAGGAGCCCGCGCTCGGCCTCGTCCCCGACCTCACCGGGACCAAGCCGCTCGTGGACATCGTCGGCGTCCACCGCGCCGTCGAGATCTGCCTGACCGCCCGCCGCGTCGGCGCACAGGAGGCCCGCGAGCTCGGACTGGCCGAGCTGGTCGTGCCCGCCGACGAACTCCCCGGCGCCGTGGACGACGTCGTCGCCGCGCTGCTCGCCACGAACGCCGAGGCGGCCGCCGCCACCAAGGCCCTCCTCCAGCAGGCCGCGGGCAACACGCTCGAGGAACAGGCCGAGGCCGAACGCCGCGCGCAGGTCGCCCGCCTGACCGCCCTCGCCGGGTCGATGGCGGCCGACAACCGCTGACCCGCCGGGCACGGCGCCGCCCCGCGCCGGCGCCGTGCCGCCCCCGGAGGGATGGGGGAGACCCGTATCACCGGTGAAAAACCCCCATCCCGTCCCCGTTTCCGGACGATGTCTAGTACGCTTCTGCAAGCGGTCGTCCAGTAATGCCGCGCGCATCCGAGCGCGCCGAGGCCGCACAAGACGCGGAGAGCGTGTCGACCCCGTCGGCGCCACTCTTGCCAGAAGAGTTGTTCGTGCCCACTCAGTGGGATGCACCGAGCACAGGAGCCCCGAGAATCGAAGGGGTCCGCTTCCGCGTGTGATCAGGCGCGTTTGTGTGATTTCTTCGCTGGGTCCGCTGTGACCGTGTGGAGCCTTCCTCGAAACGCCGCCAAACGATGAGGAAGGTACACGTCACTTGACGACGGACACTGCCGTAATGCCCGCTTTCGACTCCCTGGGTCTGCCCCAGGACATCGTCGACGAGCTGGCCAAGAACGGTGTGACCAACCCGTTCCCGATCCAGGCCGCCACCATTCCCGACGCCATCGAGGGCCGCGACGTCCTCGGCTGCGGTCGTACCGGATCGGGCAAGACCCTGGCCTTCGGCCTGCCGGTCCTGATGCGCGCCGCGGAGCGCCGCGCCGCCGCCAACCGTCCCCGGGCCCTGATCCTGGTGCCCACCCGCGAACTCGCCCACCAGGTGCGCGACGCCCTTCGCGGTTACTCCCGCGTCGTGGGCGTGCGCGTCGGCGACGTCGTCGGCGGCAGCTCCTACACCCGCCAGATCAACGAACTGCGCCGCGGCGTCGAGGTCCTCGTCGCCACCCCGGGCCGCCTCACCGACCTCATCGACCAGGGCGCCTGCGACCTGGGCGACGTCGAGGTCTCGGTGCTGGACGAGGCCGACCAGATGTGCGACATGGGCTTCATGCCGCAGGTCAGCGAGCTCCTCGACCAGGTGCGCCCCGACGGCCAGACGCTGCTGTTCTCGGCCACGCTCGACGGCGACGTCGACAAGCTGGTCCGCAAGTACATGAACGACCCGCAGACCCACTCCGTGGACCCGCCGGTCTCCCAGGTCACCGCCATGGAGCACCACCTGCTCAAGGTGCTGCCCCGTGACAAGAACAAGATCATCACCCAGATCGCCGCGCGCGACGGCCGCACGATCCTGTTCGTGCGCAGCAAGTACCGCGCCGACGCCATCAGCGAGCAGCTGGCGGCGGCGGGCGTGCCCTGCGCGTCCCTGCACGGCGGCAAGACGCAGAGCGTGCGCACCCGCACCCTCGCCAAGTTCCGCGAGGGCAAGATCCAGGCGCTGGTCGCCACCGACGTCGCCGCCCGCGGCATCCACGTCGACGGCATCGACATGGTCGTCAACATCGACCTGCCCACCGGGCACAAGGACTACCTGCACCGCGGAGGCCGCACGGCCCGCGCCGGAGCCTCCGGCCTGGTCGTCTCCCTGGTCGCGCCCAACCAGCGCCGCATGGCCCGCCGCCTGCTCAGCGACGCCGGCGTCGACGCCAAGCAGCACCTGGTCAACCCGGGCGACGAGCTGCTCACCGAGGTGACCGGGGCCAAGGAGCCCTCCTGGGAGCCGTGGATCGAGCCGCCGGAGCCCGTGCGCGAGCGTCGTGGCCGCGGCGGCCCCCGCCGTGGAGGCTACGGCGGTGGCGGCGGCTACCGGGGCGGCTACCGCGGTGACCGCAGCGGCGGTGGCGGCGGCTACCGCGGCGGCAGCGGCGGTGGCGGCGGCTACCGGGGCGACCGTCCCCGCACCGACCGCGGCGAGGGCGGCGGTTTCCGTGAGGGCGAGCGCCCCCGCGGCGAGGGCGGCGGCTACCGCGGCGGCGAGCGCCGCGAGTACGCCCCGCGCTCCGAGGGCGGCTACCGCGGTGACAACCGCGGCGGTGGCGGCTACCGCGGCGGCGACAACCGCGGCGGCTACCGCGGTGACCGCAGCGGCGGTGGCGGCGGCTACCGCGGCGGTGGCGGCGGCTACCGGGGCGACCGTCCCCGCACCGACCGCTACGACTCCGCCCCGCAGCACTAGGGTGTGAACGGACCCGGGCCCGGCAGGATCTCCTGCCGGGCCCGGGCCTTTTCCGGGGTTGCCCACCTCTCTCGGACAGCGGCGCCCCGCGCGGGCCCGGGCCCCGGGGCGCCGCGGCCGGGGGAGGGCCGCCGCGCCCGGACGGACACGGGGCGGGCCCGGCGGCGGGTCCGCCGGGGGACGGTGACCCATTACGGTCCTTTACCGCCCCTTCGCGTGTCCGAATCGCCCGGTACCGCGGGGGGCGTGGACAGTTGCGGGACAGCCCCGATGTCGCACTCGGGACCACCACGCCGCCTGAAGGGGAATGCGTGAACGTCCTCAACGTCCTTCTCGTCACCGTCAACGACTTCTTCTGGAGCTACCTCCTCATCCCGCTCCTGGTCGTTCTCGCCGTCTACTTCACGGTGCGGTCGGGTTTCGTGCAGCTGCGCCTGCTCCCCGAGATGTTCCGGGTGCTGCGGAGCAGCCCGGGGACCGCGCCCGACGGCGGCAGGGAGATCTCCTCCTTCCAGGCCTTCGCGATCTCCGCCGCCTCCCGGGTGGGGACCGGGAACATCGTCGGCGTGGCCACCGCGATCATGCTCGGCGGACCGGGGGCGGTCTTCTGGATGTGGGCCATGGCCTGCGTGCTGGGGGCCGCGGCGTTCGTGGAGTCGACGCTGGCCCAGCTGTACAAGGTGCGCACCAGCACGGGGTTCCGGGGCGGACCCGCGTACTACATGCTGCACGGGCTGGGCCAGAGGTGGATGGGCGTCCTCTTCGCGGTCCTCATCACCGTCACCTTCAGCCTCGTCTTCAACTCCGTGCAGGCCAACAGCATCACGGGCGCCATCTCCACCTCCATGCAGGAGCTGGGCGCGCCCACGGGCTGGTTCCTGAGCGTCCTGGTCGGGCTGGCGCTGGTCGGGCTGACCGCCGCCGTCGTCTTCGGCGGGGTGCGGCGCGTCGCGACGGTCGCCCAGGCGCTCGTCCCCCTCATGGCGATCCTCTACATCCTCCTCGGCCTGGCCGTGGTGGTCCTCAACATCGGCGAGCTGCCCCGGGTCGTCGCCGACATCTTCGCCTCCGCGTTCGGGCTGCGCGAGTTCGCGGCCGGCGGCGTGGGCGCCGCGCTCGTGCAGGGCATGCGGCGGGGCATGTTCTCCAACGAGGCGGGCCTGGGGTCCGCTCCCAACGCCGGAGCCACCGCGTCGGTCTCCCACCCCGCCAAGCAGGGGCTCGTGCAGACCCTCGGCGTGTACTTCGACACCTGGCTGGTGTGCTCGGTGACCGCGTTCATCGTCCTCGTGTACAACCCCGACTTCGCCACCGTGACCGGGGCCGAGGTCACCCAGCGGGCGCTCCAGTCCTCCCTGGGGAACTGGTCCGTGCACGCCCTCACGGTGATCCTGTTCCTGCTGGCCTTCACGTCCGTGCTGGGCAACTACTACTACGGCGAGTCCAACCTGCGGTTCCTGGACGCCGACCCGCAGCACATGACCTACTTCCGCTACGCGGTGCTGGCCGCGGTGTTCATCGGATCCGTCGCGCCGCTGACGCTGGTGTGGAACCTCGCCGACATCTCCATGGGCGTCATGGCGACCGTCAACCTCGTGGCCCTGGCGCCGCTGTCGGCCGTCGCCTTCCGGCTGCTGGGCGACTACAGCCGCCAGCTGCGCAACGGGCTCGACCCGCAGTTCACGCTGTCCAAGATGCCCGACCTGCGGAACGTGGAGTGCTGGGGGCCCGCGTCGGGCTCCCTGCCCGACGACGTCCAGCGCGGGGAGGGGGAGGCCCCCGGCGACCCTGCCTCGGCGCTGGCGGAGCGGGACGCGGACACGCGGGACGGCGGGGCGGGCGGAGCCCACGCGGACCCCGGTGAGGAGGAGGGCCCCTCCGACGACGGCCGCGGGGAGGGCTCCGAGGGGCGCTAGCCGCGTCCTCCCGGGCCGCCGCCCGACCGTTCGCCGGCCTCGGGCACCCGCCGCACGGGTCCTCGGGCGTTCCGCGCGTGTCCCCGCCTCCCGGCCTCCCGCTCTCCGCGGGCACCCGTCGCGACCCCTTCCCGCGGAACGGGACGGGCCGCCGGGCTGACCCGTTCCCGCCACCGGGGGGCCGTTGTCCACAGGAAACGCCGGGTCGTCCCGGGCGAAAACGATTTTCGGTACTATGCGTGAAGATCCCGCACGACCACCACGGAGACCGACGTGCCCGACCGGACCACACCGGCCACCGACCCCGGCCCGCCCCCGAGCAGTTCGCTCGGCGACTCCCTCGCCGGGGGGTGGGCGGACCGCGGCGAGGAGCTCCCCCCGGAGGACTGGGGACGCGCGCGGGGCCGCCGCAGGACCGGGACGGTCTGGCTGTTCGCCCTGTTCATCACCGCGATGGCGCTGGGGCACGCCTGGATCTCCGACGAGCTGACCAGCCAGGCCTTCCTCGCGTGGGCCACCATCTTCACCGCGATCAGCTTCCAGGCACTGCCCTTCCTGGTGTTCGGGGTGGCGCTGTCCGCCGCGCTCACCGCGTTCGTGCCGCCCTCGGCCTACCAGCGGTTCATCCCGTCCAAGCCCAGCCGCGCCGTGCCGGTCGCGGGGGCCTCCGGGGCCCTGCTGCCCGGCTGCGAGTGCGCCTCGGTGCCCATCGCCGGAAGCCTCATCAAGGGCGGGGTCGCCCCGGCCGCCGCGCTCACCTTCCTGCTGGCGGCGCCCTCCATCAACCCGGTCGTCATGATCGCCACGGCGGTGGCCTTCGCCGGGCAGCCCGAGATGATCCTCGCCCGGTTCACGGCCTCCCTGCTGGCGGCCGTGGTCATCGGATGGATCTGGGTGCGCTTCGGCCGCGCCGACTGGCTGCGCCTGCCCACGCACAACCACGCACCCGGGGCCTCGCGGTGGCAGGTCTTCCGCGAGTCGATGCTGCACGACATGATGCACGCGGGCGGCTACCTGGTGGTCGGGGGCCTCGCCGCCGCCACCCTCAACATCATGGTGCCCCGCGAGTGGCTGCTGGCGGTCGCCGGCATGCCGGTGGTCTCGGTCCTCGTGCTCGCCCTCCTCGCCATCCTGCTGTCCATCTGCTCCGAGGCCGACGCGTTCGTCGCCGTCAGCCTCACCGACTTCTCCCCCACGGCCAAACTCGCGTTCATGGTGATCGGGCCGATCGTCGACCTCAAGCTCCTCGCGATGCAGGCGGGTGTGTTCGGCTGGCGCTTCGTGGCCCGCTTCGCCCCGCTGTGCCTGCTGGTCGGCCTGCTCAGCACGTTCCTGATCGGAGGACTGATCCTGTGAACCGCATCGCCCAGGGGCTCACCCTGGTCCTGCTCGGCGCGGCCGCGCTGACCAGCACGATCCCGACCGACCTCTACCTCAACTGGGTCAAGGCGGGCTTCGGCCCCTTCCTCATCGCCGCAGGCGTGGCCATGGTCCTGCTCGGCGTGCTCGTCATCGCCGCCGAGCTGCGCGGCGAGGACGAGGCGGAGGAGGAGCACGTGCACGGAGCGGACGCCGAGGCCGTCGCCGCCGGGAACACGGTGTCGGCGCAGGAGAGCGCGTCCGCCGTGGAGAGGGACTACGAGGAGGCGTACGGGCGCCGACGCGGCCACCAGGGGCACGACCACTCCCGGGCGCCCGGCGTCGCGTGGCTGCTCCTGTTGCCGGTGCTCGCCGTGTTCGTCGTCGCCCCGCCCGCGCTGGGCTCCTACACGGTGGAGGCCACCTCCGGCTCCTCCGGACCGCCCCCGGAGGACCGGCGCTCGGGCGCCTTCGACGACGGGGTCGAGGAGGCCGCTCCGGGCGAGGTCGTCTCCATGGACATCCGCCAGTTCGTGATGCGGGCCTGGATCGACGAGGACCGCCTGCTGGTCGGCCAGGAGGTCGAGCTCACCGGGTTCGCGGTCCCGGAGAAGGACGGCGACGGGTGGTACCTCGCCCGACTCCAGATGGCCTGCTGCGCCGCCGACGCCGTCGTGAACAAGGTGTACATCTCCAACGAGCCCGCGCCGGAGGCGGACACCTGGTGGACGGTGCGCGGTACCTGGGTGGAGCCCGAGGGCGAGCTCTCCGAGGTGAGCCAGCACGAGTTGACGGTCCTGGAGCTCCAGGAGGTCACCGACCCGCCGGACCCCTACGAGTAGCCCCCGAGGGGTGTCCGGTTCCTCCCTGAGTCGGATGGTGACCCCGCTCCTGCTCACTCTTCGCCACACCGTTCACCATTCGCCGGATTGTGGTCGCGCTGGGTGACAATGGGCGGGTGTCAGAGCGGAGCGACGGAAACCGGGGAGGGTGGGGCCGACTGCGCCCCCGGTCGATCCGTGCCAGGGTCACCACCGGGGCCGTGGTCACCCTGATCCTGATCACCGGCCTGTCGCTCTCCCTCAGCAGCTTCCTCATACGGGAGATCTCGCTGACCCAGGCCAGGGACCAGGCGGACGACGAGGCCCGCCAGGTCTCCGAGCGGATCGCCACCGAGCGCTACCAGGGTGCCATCCCCGACGGTGAGACGGTCCTGCGCGTGCAGGTCGTCGACTGGGAGACGGGCGAGGTGGTCGCCGCCACCGACGCGATGGAGGGCAAGCCCCCGGTGACGGACAAGCGTCCGGAGGCGGGGGACTTCCGCCTCCAGACCACCGTCTGCGGCGACATCGCGGGCCCCGAGCCCAGGGACTGCCTGCTCGTGGTCGGGTACGGCCTCTCCGACTCCGTCTACGGCGAGGTACTGGTCCTGGCGGCGGCGAGGTCGCCCAGCATCCTGGGCACGTCCCTGATCGAGGCGGTCCTGGTGGGGACCTCCGTGGCCTTCCTCGTGATCACCGCGACCGTCATCTGGTTCTGGGTCGGGCGTGCGCTGCGGCCCGTGGAGAGGATCAGCGCCCAGCTCGACAAGCTCTCCGTCACCGACCTGAACCGCAGGCTCCCCGTCCCCGGGACGCACGACGAGATCGCCCACCTGGCCCGTACGGCCAACGCGAGCCTGGCACGGCTCGACGAGGCGGTCACCCGGCAGAGGCGGTTCGTCTCCGACGCCTCGCACGAGCTGCGCAACCCCATCGCCGGGATGCGCGCCAAGCTGGAGGTCGAGCTCTCCGACCCCGACCCCGACGCCCGCTCGCGCGAACTGCTGCTCACCGGTCTGCTCTCGGACACCGAGAGGCTGGAGAACATCGTCTCCGACCTGCTCGAACTCGCCCGCCTGGACAAGGACGTGGCCCGCGAACGGGAGGAGGTGGACCTGGCGGCGCTCATCAGGGAGGAGTTCGTCGACGAGCGGCGACACCCCGCGCTGCGGGTGCACTCCTCCGGGCCCGTCCGGGCGACCGTCAACCGGCTCCGCCTGGTCCGCGTCCTCACCAACCTCGTGGCCAACGCCGAGCGCCACGCGAGCTCCAGGATCGACATCGTCGTCGAGCGGGACGGCGACGCGGCCGTGGTGGAGGTCCACGACGACGGGACGGGGATCCCCTCCATGGACCGCGAACGGATCTTCGAGCGGTTCGCGCGGCTCAAGGAGTCGCGCGAGCGCGACCCGGGCGGGAGCGGGCTCGGGCTCCCCATCTCGCGGGAGATCGTCCAGTCCCACGGAGGCAGCCTCGTGGCCGGGGACAGCGACCTGCTGGGCGGTGCGGTCTTCACCCTCCGCATCCCCGACACGGCCGAGTAGTCGGGACAGGGACATGCCACCCGGAAGCGGACTGACCGCACTGCCCGCGGACGGGGACGGGCCGGGGCGCCCCAACTCCTTCCTCCTCGGGTTCGTCGGCGCCCTGGGCGTCCTCACCGCCTGGCTCCTCGTCGAGGCGCTGATCGGGGTCCGCGCGGTCCTGGTGTACATCCTCGTCGCGCTGTTCCTCGCGGTCGGGCTCAACCCCGTGATCGAGGGGCTGCGCGACCGCGCGCGCATGCCGCGCTGGGGGGCCATCCTCACCGTGTGCCTGGCGATGGTGCTCTTCGCCGCCGTGTTCGTCTGGGCGATCGTGCCCCCGATCACCGAGCAGGTGGCGAGCTTCGCCGCGAACCTCCCGGACACGGTGGACGGCCTCCAGCGCACGCCGTTCTTCGCGGACCTGGAGCAGCGCTACGACGTCCTGGAACGGGTCGAGGGCCTGGTCACGGCCCCCGATTTCGGGCAGCAGCTCTTCGGAGGGCTGGTCGGCGTCGGACAGGTCGTGTTCAACACCCTGTTCGCCACGTTCACGGTGTTCGTCCTGACGCTGTTCTTCATGGCGTCGCTGCCCGGGATCCTGGACGTGTCCTACCGGTTCGTGCCCCGCTCCAACCGCGACGGGGTGCGCCGGATCGGCGACGAGATCGTCCGGCGCATCGGCGCGTTCATCGCGGGCCAGCTGGTGGTGGCGGCCTTCGGCGGGGTGGTGGCGTTCTTCTTCCTGTGGGCGATCGGCTCGGCCTACGCCCTCACCCTGGCGCTCGTGGTGGCGGTGACCGCGCTCATCCCGTTGGTGGGCACCACCATCGGCGCGCTGGCCGCCTCCGCGGCGGTGGCCCTCGGGAGCCCGCTGCTGGGGCTGGTCACGCTGGTGTTCTTCCTGGTCTACCAACAGATCGAGAGCTACGTGATCTCACCGCGGGTGATGCGCCACGCGGTGGACGTGGCGCCGACCGCGAACATCACCGCGGCGCTGGTCGGCGGGACGCTGATGGGGCTCGTCGGCGCGCTCCTGGCGATCCCCACGGTGGCGGCGCTCACGATCATCCTGAAACAGGTGGTGTTCCCGCGACTGGAGCGCCGCTGACGCGGTGCGGAATAGGCTTCCGGCATGGGCGAGGGGACGGGTGGCGGAGGCGGGCGCGGGGCGCGGGCGTCGCGGTTCCTGCTGCTCGCGGCCTGGGCGGCGGCGGTGGTCCTCGCCCTGCTCCACGTGCCGGGGGCGGACGTCCTGCGCGGCCGGGTGGAGGGGGCGGGCGCGGCCGGCCCCGCGGTCTACCTGGTCCTCTACGTCGTCGCCGTCTTCGCGCTGGTGCCCCGGCCGGCTCTGAACGCCCTGGCGGGCCTGGTGTTCGGGTTCTCCCTCGGACTCGCGCTGGCCCTGGCGGGCGGTGTGTGCGCGGCCCTGGCCCAGTTCGCGGTGGCGCGGCACGTGGCGGGCGACGCGGTGGCGCGGCGGCTGCCTCCGGGCCTTCGCGCCCGGCTGGACGCCCTGGTGGGCGGTCACGCCTTCGTGGCGGTGCTCCAGCTGCGGCTGCTGCCGGTGGTGCCCTACCAGGCGGTCAACTACGGTCTCGGGCTGACCCGGGCGGGCGTGTGGCCCTTCGCGGCGGGCACGTTCGCGGGCGCGGTCCCCGCGACGGCGGCGCTGGTGCTCCTCGGGAGCGGGGGAGCCGACCTGGGCGTGCCGGTGGCCGTGGCCGGGGTGCTGCTCACGGTGGTGATCGGCGCGGCGTGGTGGCTGCGCGCACGGTCCGCGGCGCGGACCCGGGGGTGACGGGGGCGGGCCGGGGGCCGCCCCCCGCACCCCCCCCAAACCGCCGGCCGCGCCGGCGGAGCGGGCCCCCTCGTCGGGGGGGGGGGGGGGCCGCGGGGGGGGGGGGGGGGGGGGGGGGGGGGGGGCCGGGGGGGGGCGGGGGGGCGCGGGGGGGGGGGGGGGGGGGCCGGGGGGCCCCCCCCCCCCCCCCCCGCCCTATCCGCCGGCGGCGCCGTCGAAGAGGGCCACTTCGTCGGGGGCGGGGCGTTCCAGCTCGAAGGGGAGGATCTCACCGCCGTCGCTGTCGGTGACCATCGGCTCCTGGAGGACCTCGGGTTCCTCCCCGGCCCTGTTCCGTACCACCATGACGCCGGAGTACCCGCTGTGGTCGTCCTCGGTGGCCACGAACGGGACCAGGCCCGGGCCGGTCCACTCGTTGGCGTGCAGGGTGTCGACCAGGTTCTGCCGGGTCAGGTCGGGCCCGACCTCCATCAGCAGCTGGGCGAACAGCGTCGCCTGCACCATGCCGTACACGGTCGTGTCGGTGAACGGCGTGCCCTCGTTGTACTCCTCGTGGATCTCCAGGTAGAACTCGGTCCACGGGTCCTCGCGCTGGGCCGCCATCGGCAGGAACGCGGTGATGATGAGCCCGTCCGTGAAGGACTCGGGCGGGACGTCCTCGGCGGCGGTGCCCTCCGCGTACTCCTCGATGAGCCCGGTGACGATCTCCACGTCCCCGCCGAAGCTGGGGGCGACCCACTGCGGGGTGTACCCGATCGAGGCGGCCTCCAGGATGGCCATGCCCAGGAACGCGGGGATGCAGTAGCAGACGGCGAGGTCGGCGCCGGACGCCTTCAGCTCGGCGACCTGCCCGGCGAGTTCGGGGACGCCGGGGTCGTAGGACTCCCAGGCCACGATCTCCTCGGTGAGGTACTGCTCGATCCCGGCGTGGGAGGAGGGGCCGACGTCGTCGTTCTGGTACAGCAGGCCCACGTCGTCACCGGGGAAGTTCTCCGCGATGAAGCTGCCCTGGACCTTGGCCTCCTTGGAGTAGTCGACCTGGAACCCGTAGCTGTAGGGGTAGACCTCCGGCTGGTCCCAGGCGAGGGCGCCGGACGAGACGAAGAGGTCGGGGACCCCCTCCTCGTTGAGGTCGTCGATCACCGCCTCGTGGGTCGGCGTCCCCAGACCGCCGAGCATCGCGAAGATCTCCTGGTCCTCGATGAGGGTCTCGGTGGCCTCCATCGTCTGAGCGGGGTCGAACGCGTCGTCCTGGACCTGGTACTCGATCCGGCGCCCGTGGATGCCGCCGTTGTCGTTGATGTAGTCGAACACCGCGCGGGCGCCCGTGGACACGTGGCGGAACCCGGGGGAGGCCGGTCCGGTGAGGGGCTGGTGCGTGCCGATGACGACGGCATCGTCACTGACCCCCCGGGTGTCGGCCTCGACGGCCGCGGCTTCCTCCTCCGCGGTCCGTCCGCCGGAGCAGGAGGAGACGAGAACCGCGACGGCGAGTGCCGAGGCGATGGTGCTCAGTGGTCGCATGAATGGTGTCCTGGACTAGGTCGCGCCTGATCAGACTGGGTGGATGGCCCCTGGGGGAGTAGTGGGCGGGTGGGGGAGAGGAAACGGGGGGAACCCTACTGGCGGGTACGTTACTTGCGAGTAAACACCATACGCATGTCGCACGCCACTGCAACCGATCGGGGGTGCGCGCACGCGGACGCGGGGGCCGGGGCCGGGCGCGGGTCCGTAGGGGATCGCGGCCGGGGCCGGGTTCCGGCGCGGCTCCGGAGGGGGCGGGCGCGCACGGTCCGTGGCGCGGATCACCGCTCGGCGGGCGCGGGGAGGGGGTTCACGGCGGTGCCCTCGCCGGACGGGCACGGGAACGCGCTGCCGTGCCGGTCCGGGGCGTCCTTCCCGGCCCCTTCTCCGGGCGGACGCGGTCGCGGGGCCCTCGCGCGGGGCCGGGGCCCGTGCCCTCCTGCCCCGCCCGGGACGCCGGGCCGTGAGGCCGTCGGCGCCGGGCCGTGAGGGGCCGCCCCCGAAGGGCGCGGCGCCCACCTCGGCCGGAGGGCCGCCTCCACCGGCCGCCCCCGCGTGCCCCGCCGGGGCCGGGGTCAGCCCTCGGGCCGGTCGGAGGTCCGTCCGCGGGAGGGGCCGGCCGCGGCCCGGGGGACGCCGTCGCCGGGGGCGGCGCCGCTTCCGGCCGCGGCGGCGACGGCCTCGACCGAGCTGACCGAGCCCGCGGGTCGGGGAGCGCCCCGCAGGATCTCGCGCGCCAGCCGCGCGACGGCGTCGGAGGCCTGGTGCACCGCGCTGTCGCGCCGCCAGACCAGGAGGTGCCGCAGTTGTATGGGTGCGCCCTCCAGCGGACGTATCACCACGCCCTCGCCGGTGTCGAAGTCGGACTGGCAGGGGGCGACCGCCCGGCGGTCGGCGATGAGGTCGCGGATCTCCGACCGGTCGTAGAGCCGGTAGGGCACCTCGGGGGTGAAGCCGGCGCGCTGGCAGGCCAGGTAGAAGCACTCGGGCCACCCGGTGCCGTCCGGAGGGGTCAGCGCCCACGGGGACGCGGCCAGGTCGTCCAGCCGGATCAGTGTCTGGTGCGCGCGCGGGTGGTCCGCCCACAGGGCCACGTGCAGCGGTTCCACCGAGAGCATCGCCCAGGCCAGCGGGCCGTCCGTGGACAGGTCGCGGTCCACGTAGTCGATGGTGGTCCCCAGGTCCAGGCGCCCGGCGCGGACCAGGTCGGTGACCAGTTTGGGGGAGTACTCGGTGCGCACGTGCACGGGGACGTTCGGGAAGACCTCCGGGAGCCGCGCCGACAGCTCGATGGTCAGCGGCCCGACGCCGCCCACGCGGAGGGTGGTGGGGGAGGCCCCGCGGGCGGTGATGTCGTGCAGCAGGTCGTCCATGGAGAGCAGGACCGAGCGCGCGCGGACCAGGACGAACTCCCCGAGCTCGGTCGGGCGGACCCCGGAGCGCCCGCGGTGGAAGAGCGGTCCGCCGACCTCCCGCTCGATCCGCTGGAGCTGCGTCGTGAGGGCGGGCTGGGACGTGGAGAGCGCCGCGGCCGCCTTGGTCACGCTGCCGGTGTCGGCCAGGAGGCAGATGGTGCGCAGGTGGCGGAGTTCGAGGTCCATGCGTGGAATCTAGGACGGGGAGGGTGCCCGTGTACAGACGTGCTGTCGCGGAGGCCGCTGCGCGTCGGGCCGTCCAGGGGATCGGGGGTCCGATTCCCCTTTGTCGAGAGGCGGACGCCCCGGTCCTCGTGCGTGTTCGCGCCTTGGGATAGGGTGCCGCTCGTCACCATATAGTTGGACGTCCTACTACATCCAGTTGTTGGATGGGGCCGGCGCGGAACCGTGGGAGAGGCTCATGGCGGTCGAACGCACGCTGTACACACCCGAGGCGGAACAGCTCCTCGAGCTGACCGGGGAGATCGTCGACAAGGAGCTCGCCCCACGTGCCTCCCGGGACGAGGAGGAGGGGGTCTTCCCCCGCGAGGTTTTCCGGGTCCTGGGCGGGGCGGGCCTGCTCGGGCTCCCCTACCCCGGCGAGTACGGCGGCGGAGACCAGCCCTACGGGGTCTACCTCCAGGTGGTGGAGGAACTGGCCCGCGGCTGGCTCGCGGTGGGGCTGGGCGTCAGCGTCCACACCCTGTCCTGCTACCCGCTCGCGGCCTTCGGCAGCCAGGAGCAGAAGGCCGCCCTCCTCCCCGCCATGCTCGGCGGCGACCTCCTCGGCGCCTACTGCCTCTCCGAGACCGCGTCCGGGTCCGACGCCGCCGCCATGACCACACGTGCCGAGCCGGCGGAGGACGGGTACCGGCTCAACGGCGCCAAGGCGTGGATCACCCACGGCGGCGAGGCCGACTACTACTCCCTCTTCGCCCGCACCGGCGCGCCGGACTCCGGGGCTCGGGGGATCAGCTGCTTCCACGTCCCGGACGGGACCCCGGGGCTGGGCTCGGCGCCGCCCGAACGCAAGATGGGCATGTGCTCCTCCCCGACGGCCGGGGTCCTCCTCGACGACGTCGTGATCGGGGCCGACTCACTGGTCGGCGAGGAGGGCCAGGGGTTCGGCATCGCCCTGTCCGCGCTCGACTCCGGCCGCCTGGGCATCGCCGCCTGCGCCGTGGGCGTCGCCCAGGCCGCCCTCGACGCCGCCGTGGCCTACTCCCGGGAGCGCCGCCAGTTCGGCAGCGCGATCGGCGACTTCCAGGGCATCGGTTTCATGCTCGCGGACATGGCCACGCAGATCGCCGCCTCCCGGGCCCTGTACCTGTCCGCGGCCGCGCTGCGCGACGCCGGGCGGCCCTTCGGCCGGCAGGCGGCCATGGCCAAGCTGATGGCCACCGATACCGCGATGCGGGTCACCACCGACGCGGTCCAGGTCTTCGGGGGCTACGGCTACACCCGCGACTTCCCCGTCGAGCGCTACATGCGCGAGGCCAAGGTGCTCCAGATCGTGGAGGGCACCAACCAGGTCCAGCGCCTCGTGATCAGCCGCCACCTGGCCAGGGAGGGGAGCTGACCGGACGGCGGGTTCGGCGCCGGCGCCGCCGCACCGGGGCGAGGGGCCCCGGCCCCGGCACCGAACCCGGCCACGGTCCGGGGCGCGGCCCGTGCGAGCTCCCGGCCGGCCCGGCGCCCGCGCCGACCACCGCGAGCGGCCGTGGGCCCTCCCGCGCGGGACGGCGGCGGAGGCGGGCCCCGGGCCCCCGCCCGAGCGCGGTCGGCGCGGCGGAGGCGGCCCGGCGGGCGCGAGCGCGGGACGACCCGCGGACCACGGCCTAGGAGCGGAGCAGCCCCGCCGTGTCCCCGGCGGTGCGCACCACGGGCTCCAGAGGGCCCGGGGCCAGCGCGGCCAGGGCCGATCGGTACCCCTCGGCGCACTCCAGGTCGGTCAGGGCGGCGCACTCCGGGCCGCCGCCGCCCTCCCAGGAGAGCAGCGCCGCGTCGTCGTGGGGAGGGCTCACCAGGACCCTGCGCAGACCGCCCGACAGGCCCAGCCCGGTCGCCTTGAGGAGGGCCTCCTTGCGCGCCCAGTACCGGAAGAAGGCGCCGACCCGGTCCTCGGGCGCCAGGCGCTCCCAGGCCGCGTGCTCGGGCGCGGCCAGCGTGTAGCCCGCCAGCCCCGCCAGGTCGCGGGCCTCGGAGACCCGCTCGACGTCGACCCCCACGGGCACGCCCTCGGAGACGGCGAGGACGACCCACTCGCCCGAGTGGCTGACGGAGACCTCCCACCCCTGGGCGGGCCCGGAGGGGTGCGGCTTGCCGTGCGGAGCGGCGTCCCCGGGACCCGCGCCGGTGCGCTCCTTCTCCTCGCACGAACGGCAGCGCAGGTCGAAGGCGACCTTCTCGGGCGGGCAGCCGGCCCGGTCCGCCAGGACCAGGCGGGCCATCGAACGGCCCAGCAGGTGCCGGTCGCGGTCGGCCTGGTGGCGGAAGCGGGCGTTGCGCGCCCGTTCCTCCTCGTCCAGCAGGCGCAGCAGGCGGTCGTCGGCGGTGGAGGTGTGGGCCCACCAGACCTCGTGGGCCGGGGGCGCGGGGTCGAACTTCATGCTCCTCATTGTCACCCGACTTTCCCCGCGTTGGGGGGTGTGAGGTCAACCCAAACCGGGAATTCGGTTAATGGCAGGTCAGCCCGTCCCCTGGGGAGGCCCGAATGTCCGTCTTCGTGTTGTTCGGAGCAGGTGCGCTCATCGGCCTGGTCGCGCTGACGGCGGTCGTCGTCGTCACCCTCCTGACCGAGAAGCCCGAGGCGGAGCAACCCGTGGCCCGGGACCGGTCCGTACTCTAGAGCGGCGCGGGACCACGCCCGTGCGATGGCACGGGTGAAGGTGGGTCCACATGGCCGAGGAAAGCCGTCCGGCGTTCGCCGCCGAGCGACGGGAGCGCATTCTCGAACTCGTGCGCGCCAACGGCACCATGTCCCTGCGCGACATCGCCGCCAAGGTCCGCGCCTCGGAGGTCACCATCCGCCGCGACGTGCGCGCGCTGGAGGCCGAGGGGGTCGTGGACCGCCGGCGCGGCGGGGTCGCCCTGCCCGGCCGGATCGGCCACGAGCAGAGCTACTCCGGCAAGAGCGGCCAGTGCGCCGCGGAGAAGGCCGCGATCGCGGTCGCCGCCGCGCGGCTGGTCCGCCCCGGCGACGCCGTCAGCATCGGCCCCGGCAGCACCGCGGAGGCCTTCGCCAAGGAGCTCCTCACCCGCCACGACCTGACCGTGGTCACCAACTCCCTGCGCGTCGCCGACGTCCTCGCCGAGGCCGCGCGGGTCGAGGTGGTGGTGACCGGCGGCACCCTGCACGGGCCGATACGGGCGCTGGTCGGGGCTTCGGCGGAGGTGAGCCTGTCCGGGCTCCGCGTCAACCGGGCCTTCCTCTCCGGCAACGGGGTCAGCGCGGACCGGGGGCTGAGCACCCCCAACCCCGCGGTGGCCAGTGTGGACCGCGCGCTGGCGGCCTGCGCGGACGAGACCATCGTCCTGGCCGACCACACCAAGATCGGCGCCGACACCATGGTGCCCACCGTCGCCCCGGAGGAGATCGCCCACCTCGTCACCGACAGCAGCGCCGACCCCGAGGTGCTGATGACCCTGGAGGAGCTGGGAGCACTCGTCCACGTCGCCGTGGTCGCCGACGAACGGGGCGAGTGAGGCCGCCCCGCCGCGACCGGTCGGAAGGACCGCGTACCCTACCGTTCACGCCCATTGCGCGATCGGCGCCCGGTGCGTGATCCTGGGCCCACCCCAGTCCGCCCTCCCGACCGACCGCCGCCCACACGCAGGAGCCGCCGCGCATGCCCTCACAGCCGACGCCGCCGCACGTCCCGTCCGAACCGGTGCGCGTCACCCCCGAGCCGGTGGCCCTCCCCGAGCCATGGGCGGACTCGCGCCTGACGGTCGTCGTCCCCACCTACGACGAGGCGGCCAACCTCCCCGTGCTGGTCGGGCAGCTCATGAGCCTGGACCTGCCCCGCCTCAGGGTCGTGGTCGTGGACGACAACTCCCCGGACGGCACCGGCGAGGTCGCGGACAAGCTCGCCGTCGAGTTCCCCGGACGGGTCGGCGTCCTGCACCGCACCGCCAAGGACGGCCTCGGCCGCGCCTACGTGGAGGGCATGAACCGCGCCCTGGAGGAGGGCGCCGACTACGTCGTGCAGATGGACGCCGACCTCAGCCACCCGGTGGGCTACGTCCCGCAGCTCCTGGGCACCCTGCACTCCACCAACGCCGGGGTGGTCATCGGCAGCCGCTACGTGCCGGGCGGGAGCCTGTCCGAGCAGTGGGGGGTGCGGCGGCGCCTCCTCAGCGGCTGGGCCAACGCCTACGTCAAGACCGTGCTGTCCATCCCCGTGCGCGACGTCACCGCCGGGTTCAAGATCTGGCGTGCCTCGGCGCTGCGCGTCCTCGACCTGTCCAGCATCGAGAGCACCGGCTACGCCTTCCAGGTGGAGATGCACTACCGGGCCCACCGCAGGGGCCAGAAGATGATGGAGATCCCCATCCACTTCGAGGACCGCGTCGCCGGCGAGAGCAAGCTCGACGGCGCCGTCGCCCTGGAGGCGGCCCTGCGCCCGCTGCGCCTGCGGAGGGCCGAGAGGTCCCGGCGGCGCTAGGGCGCCTTCCGCGGACACCCGCCTCGCTGCTCGTCGCCCCGGCACGCCCCTCGCGGCGTTCTCCTCCGTCGACAGGGCCCCACCCCGACCCCTTCTCCGGCCTTGCGACGAACGCACCGGATACGCCGCTCGCGACGGACGGCATCCACGGAACACGCCCCGGCCCCGGCCCGCCTTTCTTCACATACGCCCGCTCGTCTGAGAGCATCGGTGGAAACGTGGGAAGGGGGAGAACACAGTGACCGAAGAGCCCTATGACGTGGACACCGACATGGGTGACGACCCCGAGGAGAGCGAGGCCGCCGAGCTCGAACGGCGTATCGAACCGGATTACGACATCCAGGAGTACGACTTCGAGGACGACGACAGCCGGGGCGAGCGGGGGATCAGCGAGGCGGTCCGGGACGAGCGCAACGACGTGTACCCGCGGCAGAGCTGGGGCGGGGAGACCCGGAGCGCCGAGGAGGAGGCCGTCAACGAGATCGACGACGGATACTCCCCCGACATCGGCGAGGGCGCGGCGGTGAGGAGCCCCCACCCCGGTGAGGCCGACGCCCACCGGGCCGACGCGCACGGCGCGGACGAGCGCGACCGCACCGCGGACCCGGCCGGTTACGTGCCCGACGCGGAGGACCCCAAGGACACCGGGGCGCCGGACGCCTGATCCGGGACCCGCGGCGGGGGCCGGGCACGGCCGCCGACGGGAACCGGCGTCCCCGCCGCCGCACCCCTCGCGGCCCCGGCGGCCCCTCCGGCCGCCGGGGCCGCGCTCTGCTGCGGCCGGGTGGTCGGGGGCCCCGCCCACGGCGATCCCCTCCGGGCCGCGGGCGCCGCCGCGGCCGGTCCCCGGACCCGTGTCCCCCGGAAGGTCGGCGCGTCCCGCGTCGGGGCCCGGGTCCCGCGCACCGCGCCCCTCAGGAGGACGGCGCGCCCGGCCCCCGGCCGTCCGAGATCTCCCCGGCCGTCGAACCCGGGCACGAGCGCAGCGGCGGCCCCGCCACACCGCAGAACCGCAGCGGCTGGTCGTCGGCGCGCGGGGCCACCGCACTGGCCTCTTCGGCCATCGCACCGCGTTCGGCCGCCTCCGCGGCCTCGGGCATCCGCCCGCGCGGCAGCGCCAGCGCGCACAGGGAGGCCAGGACGCACAGGCCCGCGAGTATCAGCATCGCCGGGCCGAACCCCTGGGCGATCTCGGCCGACGCGGCGCCGGACCCGGACCCCTGGCTCCCGGAACCGCCGATCCCCGCCAGGACCGGGACGGCGGCCACACCGATGAGCTGGGCGGCGCGCGCGAACGTGTTGTTCACCCCCGACGCCAGCCCCGCGTGCCGCTCGGACGCCGACGCGAGCACCGTCGCCGTCAGCGGCGCCACCGTCGTCGAGAGCCCCAGCGCCACCAGGAGGATCCCGGGGAGCACCCCCGTCAGGTAGGGCGCGTCCTGGCCCAGCCGGGACAGCAGCACGAACCCCGCGGTCAGCAGCAGCGGGCCCGCCACCAGCTGGGGCCGCGGGCCGATCCGGGCGGCGAGCTTGCCCGACCGCGCGGAGAGGGCGAGCATCAGGAGCGTGATCGGCAGCGACGCGGCCCCCGCCGCGACCGGCGAGTACCCGCCCACCTCCTGGAGGTGGATGACCAGCAGGAACAGGAGGGGGCCCAGCGATCCGTAGATCAGCACCGTCGCCGCGTTCGTCACGCTGAACGAGGTGGAGGAGAAGATCCCCAGGGGCAGCATGGGGTTCGCGGTGCGCGCCTCCACCGCGAGGAAAGCGCCCAGGGACAGCACGCCGACCACCACGCCGGTCCACACGGCCGGGGTGCCGCCGACCGCGCCCCACTGGATCAGCGCGTAGGTGATCCCGCCCAGGGCCACGACCCCCAGCAGCGCGCCCGGGTAGTCCAGCTTCCGGGGGGCCCGGGTGTCGCGCGACTCCGGCACCTTGAACCAGGCGATCGCCAGCACCGCCGCGGCGAGCGGCAGGTTGATGAGGAAGATGAGGCGCCAGTCGCCGATCTGCACCAGCCAGCCGCCCACGAACGGCCCCACCGCGGAGGCCACCCCGGTCAGCCCGGACCACGCCCCGATCGCCCGAGCACGGTCCTGCTCGCGAAAGCCCGCCTGGAGGATGGCCAGGCTCCCCGGGGTGAGCAGGGCGCCTCCCACGCCCTGCACCACGCGTCCGGCGATCAGCCACTCCAGGGTGGGCGCGAACGTGCACAGCGCCGACGCCAGGGCGAACACGGCCACGCCGGCCATGAACAGGCGGACCCTGCCGAACCGGTCCGACAGGGAGCCGCTGAGCAGGATGAGCGCGGAGAGCGTCACCATGTAGCCGTTGACGATCCACTGCAGCCCGGACAGCCCCGTGTCGAGGTCCTCTTGGACGGCGGGCAGCGCCACCGTCACCACCGTCGAGTCGAGGAAGGCCATTCCCGAGCCGAGCACGGTGGCGGTCAGCATCCACCGGGCGGCCGGCGTCCCCCAGGCCACCGCGCCGCTCGTCCCCGGTACCGCAGCAGATCCGGTCACAGCACACACCCCCCGGTCCACAGTACGGCGCGGACCCCCGCCCGAAGGCGGGGGTCCGCGTCTCTTGTCCCCGAGTTGTGCAGGATGTGACCTGCGCCTACTCGCTGGCGAGCGCTCCCGTGATGGAGGCCCCCGCGGCCCGGCGGGCGGGCAGCACCGAGGCCAGCAGGCCCGCGAGCACGGCCACGGCGATGAACACCGCGATCTGCCCGGCCGGAACGGTGAGCACCATGTCGGGCAGGGTCGCCGCGCCCGCCGCCCAGCCGAACACCACGCCCAGCACGATGCCGATACCGGCGCCGATCAGGCACAGCAGGACCGCCTCGACGCCCAGCATGCGGCGCAGCTGCCCCTTGGCCAGGCCCAGCGCGCGCAGCAGGGCCGACTCGCGGGTGCGCTCCAGCACCGACAGCGCCATCGTGTTGGAGATGCCGAACACCGCGATGACGATCGCCAGGCCCAGCATCGCCGCGATGGTGTAGAAGGCGATGTCCATCATGTCCGAGAACTGGTTCTTCATCTCGGCCACCGACATGACCTGCATGGTCGGGTGGTCGTCCACCGCCGTGTAGACGGCGTCGCGCACCTCGGAGGCGTCGGCGCCCTCGGCCGCGCGGACGTAGACCATCTCGCTGTCGGCGGTGTCGGGGAACAGCGTGGCGAAGTCCTCCGGGGAGACGACCGCGCCCCACAGGGTCTGGGCGTCGGCCAGGATCGCGGCGACCTCCAGGTCGACCTCGCCGTCCGGGGACGGCAGGGTGAGGGTGTCGCCCACGCCCAGGCCGTCGGCCAGCCCCTCGGAGAGCAGCACCTCGCCGGGGCCGAAACCGGAGATCTCGCCCTCGACGGTCTCGCCGGTGATGTCGACGCCGAGCTCGGCGCCGTCGTAGGTGCTGACGGAGAGCGAACCCACGGGGGAGGCGTCGTAGCCCTCGACCGTGCCTCCGCGCTGGGCGATCACCTTGTCCAGGAGGGGGCTCTCCGCGAGGGCGTGCTCGACCTCGGCGGGGACGAGGGGCATGCCGGTCCCCCCGGACGCGTCGGCTCCCTCCTCCGGGGAGGCCGCGCCGTCCTCGGCGTCCGCCGGGTCCTCGGGCGACGCGCCGTCGGCCCCGCCCTCCTGTCCCTCCTGCTCGCTCCCGGGCGGGGGCTGCACGGTGTCCTCGGTCGGGACGCCGTCCGTCCCGGCGCCGTCCTGTGCGTCCTCGGCGGGGGCCTCTTCGGCGGCGGTGTCGCCGCCGGAGGCGCCGTCCATCGAGTACTGAGCGCTGACCTGGTAGTCCACCGGGAACTGCTCGTCGAGCATCCGGGTCATGGTGGACTCCAGCGAGGCGCTGACCACCGAGTAGCCCGTGATGAGCGTGGCGCCCACCGTCAGGGCGATCATTGCGGTGGCCGCCCTGCGCGGGCTGCGGGTGGAGTTGTCCACCGCCAGCATGCTCGGCACGCCGACCCTGCGCAGCGGGACGCCGACCAGTCGGACGATGCCGCGCACCAGGAGCGGTCCCAGCACCACCACGCCCACGAAGGCGATCAGGGCGGCCGCCGTCACGACGACCGGTCCCAGCTGGTTCGGGCCGGACACCTGCGTCAGGGCCACCAGCGCGGCCGAGACCAGGAAGGCCAGGACGCCGAACACGACGCGCATCCAGCCGGTGCCCTTCTCCAGGCCGCCCGCGGTCGCGCTGGTGCGCAGCGCGGCCAGCGGCGGGACCCGGGTGGCGCGCGTGGCCGGGACCAGGGCGGAGCAGACGGTCACCACGGTGCCGACCGCCAGGCCCACGATCACGGCGAGCGGCGTGATCACCACGGGGACCGAGCCGCCCATGCCCAGCAGCGGGCCGCCGAACGCCGCACCGGCCATGCCGATGCCGACGCCCGCCAGGACGCCGAGGACGGAGGCGATCAGCCCCACCGCCACCGACTCCAGCAGGACGGACCGGAACACCTGGCCCCGCTTGGCGCCGACGCACCGCAGGAGGGCCATCTCCCGCTGGCGCTGGGCGATGAGGATGGCGAAGGTGTTGTAGATGACGATCCCCGCCACGAACATGGCGATGAACGCGAACAGCAGCAGCGCGGTCCGCATCATCGCCGTGTCGCCGCCGGCGGACTCGGCCATCTCCAGGCCGAAGGCCTCACCCGTCCGCACGTCCGCGCCGTCCCCCAGCAGGGCCGCGACGGCCTCGGCCGCCTGCTCGTCGGTGTGGCCCTCCGCGGCGAGCACGTCGATCTCGGTGTAGCCGGTGGCGCCTGTCATCTCCCCGACGGTGCCGGGGGCGAAGACGAGCGCGCCGCCGTAGCTGTAGCCCGGGTCGACGCCGAAGTCGACCAGGCCGGTCACGGTGAACTCGCGCTCCTCCTGCGCGGGGTCGAGCACGGTCACCGTGTCGCCGACCTCGAATCCGGCCTGCTCGGCGGTGGAACTGGCCAGGGCCAGCTCGTCGGGGCCCTCGGGCAGCCCGCCTTCGGCCGCGGAGAAGCGGCTGGTCTCCCCGACGGAGATGGCGGCGGGCGGCATGAAGCCGAACGCGCGGCCGTCACGGTCCAGGAGCACGGCCTGTCCGCTGACGATGCCGTCGGCCCCGGCCACCTCGGGCAGGGCGCGGACGCCGTCCAGCTGGGCCTCGGTCAGCGGTTCCGGCTCCGAGGGCTCCGCCGGGTCCGCCGGCTCCTCGGCGGCGGGGACCGCGATCGCGTCGACGCTGGTCGCGGAACCCATGACGGACTTCTCGTAGTTGGCGTTCAGGGTGTCGGCGAACACCATCGTGCCGGAGACGAACATGACGCCGAGCAGGATGGCCATCACCGTGGTGGCGTACCGGGACTTGTGCATCCGCAGCCCGGCGAGCGTGGTGCGCAGCATGGATCAGACCTCTTCCAGCTTCAGCAGCCGCGCGGAGACCAGTTCGGCGGTGGGCTCGACGACCTCGTCCACCAGGCGGCCGTCGCGGAGGAAGACCACGCGGTCGGCGTAGGAGGCCGCGACGGGGTCGTGGGTGACCATGACGATGGTCTGGTGCAGGTCGCGGGCGGAGCCGCGCAGGAAGGCCAGGACCTCCGAGCCCGAACGCGAGTCCAGGTTGCCGGTGGGCTCGTCGGCGTAGACGACCTCGGGGGCGTTGAGCAGGGCGCGGGCGACGGCCACGCGCTGCTGCTGCCCTCCGGAGAGCTTCGCGGGCAGGTGGTGGAGCCGGTCGCGCAGGCCGACCACGTCGACGATGTGCTCGAAGCGCTCCTTGTCGACCGCGCGCCTGGCGATCTGGGAGGGCAGCAGGATGTTCTGCTCGGCCGTGAGCATCGGCAGCAGGTTGAACGACTGGAAGATGAACCCGATCCGGTCGCGGCGCAGCAGGGTCAGCTCGGCGTCGCGCAGACCGGTGATCTCGGTGCGGCCCAGGTGCACGGTGCCGGACGTCGCCACGTCCAGCCCGGCCAGGCAGTGCATCAGCGTGGACTTGCCGGAGCCGGAGGGGCCCATGATCGCGGTGAACGCGCCCCGGTGGAACTCCACGTCGACCCCGGCCAGGGCGTGGACCTTGCTGTCGCCGGTGTCGTAGGTCTTGGTGAGGCCCCGCGCGACCACGACCGGTGGCGAGGCGACCGGGGGGACGGTTTTCACAGTGGACTCGGTCACGACAGACAGCTCCAGAGACGGTGAGACGACGGATGTGCGGGGAGTGGTTGATCGGTGTTGCCCGCGCCGGGGGACCCCTCGTCCGGCCCGGCACACCACAACGCTAGGACCGCGGGGGCCGCCCGGGCGTCCACCGCTGGGCCGATCCCGGGATCGGCCGAAGGAGGGGTGCGAGCCGGGTTCGGGACTCCTTCGTCTGGCCGACCCCCCGACTTTCGTCGGGGGCGGGGTCGTCACTGTCCGTGTCGATCGACGGAAACGGTGGCTCCGACCTGCGGTGACGCGAAAGTTCGGGGGGTGTGGCGGAGTGACGGGGCGGTCACCGGACGCGGCGGGACGGGCGGGGGCCGCCCGTAGAATCCGCACCATGAGGACCTGGGTCAACGACAGGGGGCGGTCCGTCGGCGCCCGGTGGCGGAGCAACTGGCAGTGGTGGTGGGACCGCAGGCTCCGCATCGCCGACTGGCTCTACGCGCTGGGGACCCTGCCGCTGAGCCTGCTCCTCCAGGTGGGCGTGAACGGCGTCTTCAGCGGTGCGATCGACACCGCGTCCGCCGCCCTCTCGCGCTCCGGGTCCGTGAGCGCGATGATCGCGCTGCTCGGCCTCGCCGTCCTCCTCTCCGTGGTCCCGGCCTTCGTGGCGGCCGCCGCCATCCTGTTCCGGCGCACCCGGCCCAAGTGGCTGCTCCTGATCGCGGTCGTCCTCCTGGCGGGCTTCGGCAACTTCGTTCCGGCCTCGATCGCCATCTACTCGTACGCCGTCTACTTCGACAACCGCAGGCTGGTCGCCGCCTGGTTCGCCCTGCTGTGCCTGGCCACCGGCGGCGGGTACGGGACCAACGGCCTCACGTACGTCATCGCCGTGGTGTTCTTCCTCGTCGTCCCGGTGACGGCGGGCCTGTGGATCGGGACCAGGCGCCAGCTGGTCGAACGGCTCCACGAGCGGGCCGAGCGGCTCGAACGCGAACAGCACCTGATGGCCGAGCGGGCCCTCACCGCCGAGCGCACCCGTATCGCGCGGGAGATGCACGACGTGGTCGCGCACAGGGTGAGCCTCATGGTGCTGCACGCGGGCGGGCTGGAGGTGTCCTCGGAGGACGCCAGGACGGTCGAGGCCGCGGGTCTGATCCGCACCACGGGACGGGAGGCGCTGTCCGAGCTGCGCGGGATCCTCGGAGTGCTGCGCGACGAGACGACCGCCGCCGCGCCCACGGCGCCCCAGCCCGTCCTGGCGGACCTGGACCGGCTCATCGGCGAGTGGAGCACCGCGGGCATGGTCGTGCGCAGGGAGGAGACGGGCCGGGTGCGGCCCCTGGCGCCGGGGGTCGAGCGCACCGCCTACCGGATCGTCCAGGAGGGGCTGACCAACGCGGCCAAGCACGCCCCCGGCGCGGAGGTCGCCGTGCGCCTGCACCACGGTCCCCGCCAGGTCGAGGTCGAGGTCGCCAACGAGCCCGCGCCCGCGCCGACCGTGCCCATGCCGCAGAGCGGGTTCGGGCTGACCGGCCTCCACGAGCGCGTGGTGCTGGCGGGGGGCGACCTCAGCGCGGGGGTGTGCCCCGACGGGGGGTGGCGGTTGCGCGCTATCTTGCCAACCGGCGGCCACCCGGACCGGGACGCGGAGTGAACCCCGCCGAAGGGGTCCGGGAACCCTGCTCCGGGGGGCAGGGCCCGCCGGGCCGCGCCCGGAGCCGCCGACGGCCGCCGGCGCGGTCGCCGCTGCCTTCGCACACCGACACGAGAGGACCCGCACGGTGATCCGCACGCTCCTGGTCGACGACGAACTCCTGGTCAGGTCCGGGCTGCGGATGATCCTGGACTCCGCCCCCGACATCGAGGTCGTGGGGGAGGGGGGAGACGGGGAGGAGGCCGTGCGCCTCGCCGAGGAGCTCCGCCCCGACGTGGTCCTGCTGGACATCCGCATGCCCGGCACCGACGGGATCACCGCCGCCGGCCGTCTCACGTCCCTGCCCGAACCGCCCCGCGTGGTCCTGCTGACCACGTTCGACCTGGACGAGTACGTGCACAGCGCGCTGCGCGCCGGGGCGGTGGGCTTCCTGCTCAAGGACACGCCGCCGCGCGACCTCATCGCCGCGGTGCGCACCGTGCACGAGGGCCACGCCATGCTCGCCCCCAGCGTCACGAAGCGCATGCTCGAACGCTTCGCCTCGCCCGCCCCCGCCGATTCGGCCGCGGGGCGCGAGGAGGCGGCCCGGCGCCTGTCGGTGCTGAGCGAGCGGGAGCGGTCGGTGCTCGTGTCGGTGGCCCAGGGCATGTCCAACGCCGAGGCGGGCCGCGCCCTGGGGATGCGGGAGGCCACGGTGAAGGCGCACGTCAGCCGCATCCTGGCCAAGATGGGCATGTCCAACCGGGTGCAGGCCGCCATCCTCGCCCACGACGCGGGATGGGCCTGAACCGCGGCGGGATCCCCGGCGCGGGTCGGGCGCCCGCGGCCCGGGGGCGCCCGTCCCCGGCAGAGCACGCACACGTCCACCGACCGGCGCGGAGGTGCCCGTGTCCCCACCGATGAGGTTGACCGCGATCACACTCGACTGCGCCGATCCCCAGGCCCTGGCGGCGTTCTACCAGCGGGCCACCGGCCTCGAACCGCACCCGGGGTCGGACGCCGACTTCGCCGGCCTCACGCGAGGGGACGGGCTCTTCATCGGCTTCCAGCGGGTCGACGGCTACCGTGCTCCGCGCTGGCCCGACCAGGACGTCCCCCAGCAGTTCCATCTCGACTTCGCGGTCGAGGACCTGGACGAGGCGGAGGCCCGGCTGCTGGAGCTGGGCGCCGGCAGACCGGACCACCAGCCGGGCGAGGGGGTGTGGCGGGTCCTCACCGATCCGGCCGGCCATCCCTTCTGCCTGGTGAGGGGTTGACGGCCCGTACCCCGTCCGGCGAGACAACGGTCACTCCGCGCGGCGCGGCGGCGGACGGCGCCGCCCGCGCCGACGAGGTGGGGCCGCATCGGGGCAGGTCCGGCCGCTTGGTGGGGATATGGGGGTCGATGTCGTCCTCCGCCTCAGTTGCGTCTACCGGTCGGTAGCTCGGTACGCTGCAATGCGATCCCACCCCCGGAACATCACGTCGTGGCTGATCACAGCAGCCGCAGGAGAAGAGGAGCCCCTATGTCGCGCTCGGTACTGGTCACCGGCGGCAACCGCGGAATCGGTCTGGCCATCGCCCGTGAGCTGGCCGCCGGTGGAGACTCCGTCGCGGTGACCTACCGGTCCGGCGAACCGCCGGAGGGCCTGCTCGGCGTCCGCTGCGACATCACCGACTCCGCCCAGGTGGACGCCGCCTTCAAGGAGGTCGAGGAGGCGCAGGGCCCCGTCGAGGTGCTCGTCGCCAACGCCGGTATCACCAAGGACCAGCTCCTGGCCCTGATGAGCGAGGACGACTTCTCGTCCGTCGTGGACACCAACCTCACCGGTTCGTTCCGCGTCACCAAGCGCGCGGTGCGCGGCATGATGCGCAAGCGCTCCGGCCGCGTCGTCCTCATCTCGTCCGTGGTGGGCCTCCTCGGCTCCGGCGGCCAGGCCAACTACGCCGCGTCCAAGGCCGGCCTGGTCGGCTTCGGACGCTCCCTCGCCCGTGAGCTCGGCTCGCGCAACATCACGGTCAACGTGGTCGCCCCCGGCTTCGTCGAGACCGACATGACCGCGGTCCTGAGCGAGGACCGCCAGGCGGAGATCAAGAAGAACGTCCCGCTGGGGCGCCTCGGCTCGGCCGAGGACATCGCCAGGACCGTGGGCTTCCTCGCCGGCCCGGGGGGCGCCTACATCACCGGCGCCGTCATCCCCGTGGACGGCGGCCTCGGCATGGGGCACTGAGCCGCCCCGCCCGGCCGCCGGCCCTTCCCCGCACCTCGCAGACCGCAGCCACCGGAGCTCCCCCTCCGGGACAGCAAGACAGGACGGACCACCCGAACCATGGGAATCCTCGAAGGTAAGCGCATCCTCGTCACCGGGGTGCTCACCGACTCCTCCATCGCCTTCCACGTGGCGCGCCTCGCCCAGGAGCAGGGCGCCACGCTCGTGCTCACCGGTTACGGCCGGATGAGCCTGGTGGAGCGCATCGCCAAGCGCCTGCCCGAGACGCCCCCCGTCCTGGAGCTCGACGTCACCGACGACGAGCAGCTCGGCACCCTCGCAGCCCGCGTCGGCGAGCACGTCGACGGCCTCGACGGCATCGTCCACTCCATCGGGTTCACGCCGCAGGGCGCCCTGGGCGGGAACTTCCTCGACACGGAGTGGGCGGACGTGGCCACCGCCGTGCACACGTCCACGTTCTCCCTGAAGTCCCTGACCACCTCCCTCATGCCGCTGATGGGCGGGGGCGGCTCGGTCGTGGCCCTCGACTTCGACAACAGCGTGTCCTACCCCACCTACGACTGGATGGGCGTCGCGAAGTCCGCGCTCGCCTCCACCGCCCGCTACCTGGCGCGCTACGTCGGCGACCGGGACATCCGGGTCAACCTGGTCTCCGCCGGGCCGCTCAGCACCATGGCGGCCCGCAGCATCCCCGGCTTCGCCGAGCTGGCGCAGAACTGGCCGGAGCGGGCCCCGCTGGGCTGGGACATGACCGACCCGGAGCCCGCGGCGAAGGCCGTCGTGGCGCTGCTGTCCGACTGGTTCCCGGCGACGACCGGGGAGACCGTCCACGTCGACGGCGGCTTCCACTCCACCGGGGCCTGACCCGGCCGCCGGGGGCCCGCTCCCCCGTGCGGTAGGTTGACGCGGTCGGGAGCCCCCGGGGCTCCCGACCGCGTGCCGTCCCGGGACCGGTCGCGGCGTGTGCACCCGTGTGCCCGGCGCTTTCCGTGTGACCCTGGTGGACGGCCGCGAGAACCCGAGAAGTGCGACGGCGTCGGAGGGTACGGACGTATGGATCTGGGACTGTCAGGGGCACGGGTGATCGTGACGGGGGCGAGCCGCGGGATCGGCCGCGCCATCGCCCAGGCGTTCGCGGAGGAGGGCGCCGACCTCGCGATCTGCGCCCGCAGCCCCGAACCCCTCGCCAGGGCCGCCGAGGAGCTGAGCGGGACCGGCGTGAAGGTGTTCTCCCGCGAGCTGGACGTGACGGACCACGACGCACTGCCGTCCTTCGTCGAGGACGCGGTGACGGCCCTCGGCGGGCTGGACGTCCTGGTGTCCAACGTGTCCGGCGGCAGCGCCCCCACCGCGGACCAGTGGCAGCGCGGGTTCGACGCCGACCTGATGCCGTTCGTGCGGCTGACCGGGGCGGCCGGGCCCCACCTGCGCGCCTCCGGGCGCGGCGGCGCCGTCGTGCTGGTCTCCACGACCTCCGCACTGCACACCACGGCGCCCGCCGGGCCGCGGTCCTACGGCGCCGTCAAGGCGGCGCTCAACCACCACGCGTCCTCGCTGGCCCGTGCGTGGGCGCCGGACGGGGTGCGGGTCAACACCGTCTCGCCCGGTCCGACCGAGTTCCCCGGCGGGGGGTGGGCGCGCCGCCGCGAGGACGACCCCGCGTTCTACGAGAGCATCCGCGAGCGCATCCCCCACGGACGCCTGGGCCGCCCCGAGGAGGTCGCCCGCCCGGTGGTGTTCCTCGCCAGCCCGGCGGCCGCCTTCGTCACCGGGCAGAACCTGGTCGTCGACGGGGGCTTCCTCGACCGGGTCTGACCCCGGGGCCCCGCCCGTCGGGTGCGCGCGGCTCCGCCCGGGCCCGCGGGGCGCGCACGGGCGGGGCGGACCCCGCGCCCGGGCGCACGCCGCCACCGTCGCCGTACGGCTGTATGGTCGTGTCGGCGCGCCCTGGTACCGTCGTGCGGTGCCCAGAACCGCAGACCACGCCCACAGGCGGGCGCAGATCACCGGGGCCGTGTGCGAGCTGATCGCCGACAGCGGCCTCGGCTCCGTCACCGTGGCCCGCACCGCCGCCCGCGCGGGGATGTCGGTCGGGCTCGTGCAGCACTACTTCCCGTCCAAGGACGACATGCTGCTGCACGCGTTCGAGCGCGTCAGCGGCGACGTCGCCGCCCGTGTCTCCGACATCGTCGGGGCGGGCGCCCGGCACGAGCGGACCATCGCCGAGATCCTCGGCGCGGCCCTGGCCGAGCACCTGCCGCTGGACGGGCCCCGGCGCGCGGAGTTCCGCGTGATCCGGACCTTCGCCGGCCGGGCGCTGGACAACCCGGCCCTGGCCGAGGTGGACGCCCGCGCCGGAGCCGCCATGCACGCCGCACTCGCCCGCGCCGTGGGCAACGGCGTGGAGTGCGGCGAGGTGGCGCCCGGCCTCGACGCCGACGCGGCCGCCGCCCGCCTGGGCGCCGTGACGGAGGGGCTGGCCACCCAGGTCCACCGGGGGACCCCCGGCGCGGCCGAGCGGGCGCGGGCGGTGCTCGGGGCCGAACTCGCCTCCGTCTTCACGGGCGAGTGCCGCCAGTACGCCCGCTGAGGGCCGCCCCGTCCCGGAGGGGGCGGGGCCGCCGCGCCCGGGGCGGCCGCGTGCGGCTACCCCTCGCGCAGGATCCGGACCAGGAGCGTCGAGCGCTCCAGGACGGCGTTGTCCCGCACGCCCGCCTCCAGTGCGCCCGCGGTGGCGTCCACGACCGACACGTGCCGCGTGGCGCGCGTCAGCGCCGTGTACACCTGCGGGCGCGACACGGGGACCTCGGGCGGGAACACCGCCACCACGGCGGGCCAGAGGCCGCCGTGCGCGGCGGCCACCGTCACCGCCCAGCCGTGGCGCAGAGCCGCCGGGTCTGCGACCCTCACCCTGGCGCCGCCGGCGAGCTCCACCACGGCCCCCCGGTCCACCTCGCGCAGGTACCCGGTGTCGCCCGGGACGAAGCCGGGACCCGCGGCGGCCAGCACGACCCGGTCGCCGACGTCGAACCCCCCGTGCGCGCCGGGTCCGGGGTTCAGCCGCTCCTTGCACCCGGCGTTGAGCGAGCGCGTGCCGGCCGGTCCGTCCTCGCGGGCGGCCACCACCTGGACGTCCTCGGCGCCGATGCCCAGCGCGCGCGGGATGGAGTCGGTCACCAGCTGCACCACCCGGTGCGCGGCCTCCTCGGCGGAGGAGGCGGGCACCCGCACGACCTCGCGTCCGGGCGCCTCCACGTCGGGGACGCCGCCGTCGGCCACGGCCGACGCGAGCTCCGCGAGGGGCCCGGGGGCCTCGGCTCCGGCGATCTCCGCCACGTGCGCGGTCCGCGAGGCGGCGACGTCGAGCACGACCCGCCCCGGCGCGGCGGACGGAGCCTGGTGGGGGTCGGCGACGAGGACCAGGTGGGCGCCGTCGGGGCACGCCGCGGCCAGTTCGGCGGTGCGGGCCGCTCCCACGGACATGGCCTCGTACAGCACGACGAGTCCGACCGTCAGGGGAGCCCCGGCCACCAGGTCGGCCAGCGGGACCGCGCGCAGGGGAGCGGGCGCCTCGGGCCCCTCACCAGGGCCCTCCTCGGTCCTCTCGCCCTCCTCGGGCCCGTCGGGGGCCCCGGAGCCCTCCCCCTCGGCCGGTCCCCCCCCGTCGGCGGAGTCCCCGGGCGGGGCGGGGGCCGCCGCGCGGTCCCCCTTGCCGGACGCGTCCCGCGCGGGGCCGTCGCCGGGCCCGGCGTCCGCCCCGCGGGCGCGCGCGATCTCGGCGTCGAGGGCCGCCGCCGCCTGCGCGGTCGGCGCCGCCACCGCGATCCCCACCCGGCTGTCGGCGGCGATCGCGTGCAGGCAGAGCAGGGCCCTGGCGATCTCCCCGGCTTCACCCGGCCCGTGGCTCAGCACGGTCACCGGGCGCAGGGCCGCGGTCACCACGGCCTCGCGGGTCCGGTCGGAGACCGAGAACCCGCCCCGCTCCTCGGCGGCCTCCACGGTCTCCCCGGCGGTCGCCGTGTCCATGATCGGGTCGTTGCCGCCGATCAGCCGCAGCAGCTCCTCGCCCAGGCGCTGTTCGGCGCCGCCCACGTCCGCCAGGGCGTAGTAGCGGTCGGTGTCCTCGGGCACCTCCGGGACCACGCCCTCCTCGAAGTCGAAGTCGTCGTCGGGCTCGTCGGTGCTCTCCAGCACCACCGCGCTCCCGTCGGCCACGGCCGCCTCCAGGGCCGCCGCGGGGGCGGGCGCCCCCAGCTTGCCGACGGCCGCCGCGAGCCGCTTCTCCTCCACGACGGTGTTGCCCCGGCGCGCGGCCAGCCGCAGCACGTGGGCGGTCAGGGCCGCCAGCCGGCGGGGGTCGTCGGGGCGGGCGGAGTCGCCCAGGCGTCTGCGCGCGCAGAAGTCGGCCTGTTCCACGGTCACCTGCGGGAGGCGCAGCAGCAGCCAGGGGTTCGCGTCCAGGTCCGCGGCGGCGCCCGGCCCCAGTGCGGCCAGCAGCCGGGGCGCCAGGGCGCCGGGGGCGCCCATCCGGTCAAGGACGGCGTTGACCTGTTCGACAGCCTCGGACACCTCGGGTGGTTCCCCTCGTCACGCGGTTCGTGGACTCTGGGAGCCTATCGACTCGCGGTGACGTTCCGGTCCGGCGCCGACCCGCGCCGAGCTGCGGGGGGTGCGTCCGCTCAGGCTCCGCGCCGCGTGCGCCCGCGCCCCCGGGCGGGCCCGTCGTCCCCGCCCACGACCTCGCGCACCGCGAGGCAGGGATCGGTGGTCGGGGAGGACTCCTGGATGCTGGTCGCCGCGCGCAGGGCGCTCGCGCGGAACAGGGCCCGGGAGGACTCGTCCACGCCGGCCAGCACGCGCTCCTCGACGCGGTCCACCCGGTCGCGGGCGTCGGCCAGCACCTGGCGTCCGCGCTCGGTGGCGCACACCCGCCGCACCCGGCGGTCGCCGGGGTCGACCCGGCGGCGCACCAGTCCGGCCTCCTCCAGGTCGTCGAGCAGGTAGGTCATCACGCTGCGGTCGATCAGCAGGCGCTCGGCCAGGGCCGCCTGGGTGGGCGGCTCGGAGTGGACCGCCGCGGTGAGGACGTGGTAGCCGCGGCTGCCGTGCGGGATGTCGGTGAGCGAGGACTCCGTGAGCTCGTGCCAGCGGCGCAGCACGACGGCCAGGGACCACCCCAGGGTCGTGCCGGGGCCGCCGTCCGGAGTGGTGGTCGTCATGCCACCGAGAGTACCAGGAATACGTGGTGGCTAAGATAAGTTGTTGCCAACATCATTTGCTGAACAAACTAGTTTCGCCCCCTCCGAGGAGAAGCCCCATGCCCGACTACGGACACCCGCTGGAGTTCGGCGCCTTCGTCACGCCCGCGGCGCAGGACCCCGACCGGGCCGTCACCCTGGCCGAACTCGCGGACGAGGCGGGGCTGGACCTGGTCACCTACCAGGACCACCCCTACAACCCCGGGTTCCTCGACACCTGGACCCTGCTCAGCTGGGTGGCCGCCCGCACCACCCGGATCAGGGTGTCCGGCAACGTGCTCAACCTGCCCCTGCGCGGCCCCGCGATGCTGGCCCGCTCGGCGGCCAGCCTCGACCTGCTCTCCCGCGGCCGGTTCGAGCTCGGCCTCGGCGCCGGGGCCTTCTGGGACGGCATGGAGGCCATGGGCGCGCGGCGCCTGACCCCGCGCCAGTCCGTCGACGCGCTCGACGAGGGCATCGATATCATCCGGGCCGTCTGGGACACCGAGGCCCGCGGCGGTGTCCGCCTCGACGGCGAGCACCACTCCGTCCGGGGCATGAAGCGGGGGCCCGCCCCCGCCCACGACATCGGCATCCACCTCGGCGCCTACAAGCCCCGCATGCTCCGCCTGGTCGGCGCCAAGGCCGACGGCTGGCTGCCCAGCCTCGGCTACCTGCGGCCCGAGGACATGGCCTCGTCCAACAAGACCGTCGACGAGGCCGCCCTGGCGGCCGGCCGCGACCCCCGCCAGATCCGCCGGATGCTCAACCTCTCCCAGAACGCCTTCCTGCCGGGCAACCGGGGCTTCCTCCAGGGGCCGCCCGAGCAGTGGGTGGAGGAACTCCTCCCGCTCGTCCTCGAACACGGATTCTCCACGTTCATCGCCGCCACCGACGACCCCCGCACCCTCCGGACCCTCGCGGCCGAGGTCGCCCCGGCCCTGAGGGAGGCCGTGGCCGCCGAACGCGCCGGAGCGGGCACCCCGACCGGTCCGGTCCGCCCCGTCGCAGCCCTGGCCGCCCGCCGCACCGGCATCGACTACGACGCCGTCCCCGAGGCCCTGCGCGCCGGCGCCGTCGAGCCCGGGGACAAGGGCTACGCCAAGGTCCGCCACGGCTACATGCAGCACGGCAGCCCCGGACTGGTCCTGCGGCCGGGGGACGCCGACGGGGTGGCCTCGGCCCTGGCCTACGCACGGGCCCAGGACGCCCCGCTCCACGTCCGCAGCGGCGGACACGGCATCAGCGGACGCTCCACCGGCGACGGCGGCGTCGTGGTCGACCTCTCCCGCATGGACGGCGTCCAGGTCCTGGACCCCGGCGCCGGACTGGTGCGGCTCGGCGCCGGGGCCCGCTGGGGAGCCGTCGCCTCCGCCCTGGCCCCCCACGGGCTCGCGCTCGGCTCGGGCGACCACGGGGGCGTCGGGGTCGGCGGTCTGGCCACCACCGGCGGACTGGGCTACCTCTCCCGCGCCCACGGCCTGACCATCGACAACATCACCGCCGTCGAGGTCGTCACCGCCGACGGGGAGCTCGTGCGGGCCGACGCCGACCACCGCCCCGACCTGTTCTGGGCGATGCGCGGCGCGGGCGCCAACTTCGGGGTGCTGACCGCGGTCGAGGCCACCGCCGCGCCGCTCCGCGACGTCGTCCTCGGCCAGTTCGCCTACGACGCGAGCGACACGGCCGGGTTCCTGCGGGCCTGGGGCGAGATCGCCGAGGCCGCGCCCCGCGAGGTCACCGCGTTCCTCACCACCGGCCCCGGGCGCGGGGGCGGCGGGCCCGTCGCGCAGGCGATGGTGGTCTACGCCGGGGACGACACGGACCTGGCGGTGCGGGCCCTCGAACCGTTCCTCGCGGCGGGGCCGGTGCTGGACCAGCGCGCCCAGGTCGCGCCCTACCCGGCGATCCTGCCCCACGACGACGCCCCGCACCGGGGCCACGGGCTGCCCGCCTCGCGGACCGGGCTGCTGCGGCACATCACGCCCGAGCTGGCCGGGGGCATGGCCGGGCTGCTCGCCTCGGGCGACGCGTACTTCATGCAGCTGCGACAGGTCGGCGGGGCGGTCAACGACGTCCCCGCCGACGCCACCGCCTACGCCCACCGGACCCAGAACTTCTGCCTGGCCGCCATGTCCTCGGGGCCGCGCGTGCCCCGCATGGACGAGCGCTGGGCAGAGCTGGAGGAGCACCTGGAGGGGATGTACCTCAGCTTCGACACCAGGACCGGGCCGGAGGTCCTCGCGCGGGCCTTCCCCGAACCCGCCCTGGGCAGACTGCGCGCCCTCAAGGCCGAGTACGACCCCGGGAACCTGTTCGACAAGAACTTCCCGATCCCGCCCGCGACCCGGGACTGACCCGGGGAGGGGGCCGGGGGAGCGGCGTCCGGCCGGTGGAGGCGGCGGCCGGAGGGGTCAGCGCTCCGGCCGCGCCGTCGCGTCGTCGAGGGCGTCGCGGATCTCGGACGGCAGTTCCACTCCCTCCACCCCCAGGACCTCCTCCAGCTGGGCGAGGGTCCGCGGCCCGGTGACGGCGGCGGCCACGCCCTCCTGGTCGCGCGCCCAGCTCAGCGCGACCGCCAGCGGCGGCACGCCCAGGCCCTCGGCGGCCGTGCACACCGACTCCACGACGCGGCGGCTGCGGTCGTCCAGGTACGGCTCCACGTACGGGGCCATGTGCGGGAACGCCGCCCGCGAGTCCGGCGGCGTCCCGTTGCGGTACTTGGCGCTGAGCACCCCGCGGCCCAGCGGCGCCCACGCGATCACGTGGGCGCCCGCGGCCGCCGCGGCGGGCCGCAGCCCCCGGTCGGCGCCCCGGTTGAGCAGGGAGTACTCGGTGCCCACGCTCACCAGCGGAACGCGCCCCGGCTGCGCCCTCTGCCAGGTGGCCATGGTGGCGAACTGCCAGGCCTCCAGGTTGCCCGCCCCCACGTAGCGGGCCTTGCCCGCCGCCACCGCGGACTCCATCGCGGCCAGCGACTCCTCCGGCGGGGTGGCCGGGTCGAACACGTGGAGCTGCCACAGGTCGACGTAGTCCGTCTGCAGCCGCCGCAGCGACGCGTCCAGGGACGCCAGCAGGTGCCGCCTGGAGGCGTCCACCGGCCGGTAGCCCTCGGGGGTGTGGCCGGTCTTGGTGGCCACCACCACGTCGTCCCGGCGCACGGCGGCGCGCAGCAGCCGCCCCAGGATGCGCTCGCTCTGCCCGCCCGTGTAGATGTCGGCGGTGTCCACGAGCGTGCCGCCCGCGTCGACGAACGCGGTGAGCTGCTGCCCGGCCTCCTCCTCGGAGGTGTCCTTTCCCCAGGTCATCGTCCCGAGGGCGGTACGAGACACCCAGAGCCCTGATCTGCCCACCTGTCGCTGTTCCATGCGGCGGAGAGTACCGTGTTCACCCGGAGTCGGCCCCGAGTACACCCTCGCCGCGTAGTCTCGGCGCAGCCCGGACCGGGGACGTTCGCCACGATCGCGGCTCGAACACGGCGGGGACCGAACCCTCTCCGTCCCCCGGGCGGCGCCGCCCGCCCCCTCCGCGTACGCGCGCCCCGGCCGGGCCGTTCCCCAGCAGTGCTCCGGCGCCCCCTGACGCCGGACTACCAGAAAGTCCGAAACCGCGTGTCCATCTTCGAGGCGGTCGTTCTCGGCCTCATCCAAGGACTCACCGAGTTCCTGCCTGTCTCCTCCAGCGCCCACCTGCGGGTGTTCGCGGCCTTCTTCAACTGGCCCGACCCGGGTGCGGCCTTCACCGCCGTCAGCCAGATCGGCACCGAACTGGCTGTGGTCGTCTACTTCCGCCGACGCATCTGGGCGGTCATCACCACCTGGTGCCGCTCCCTGTTCGACCGCGAACTGCGCGGTGACGTCAACGCCCGCATGGGCTGGTACGTCATCATCGCCAGCATCCCCATCGGGGTGCTGGGCCTCCTCCTGGAGGAGCAGATCGACGGCGTGTTCCGCGACCTGCGGCTGATCGCGCTCTCCCTCATCGTCTTCGGCGTCATCCTCGGCGCCGTCGACCACTACGCCCGCCGCCAGAACGAGCTGGAGGACCTCACCCTCGGCCGGGGCCTGGTCTTCGGCATGTTCCAGTGCCTGGCGCTCGTGCCGGGCGTCTCCCGCTCCGGCGCGACCATCACCGGCGGGCGCCTGCTGGGCTTCACCCGGCCGGCGGCGGCGGAGTTCGCGTTCCTGATCGCGATGCCCGCCGTGTTCGCCTCCGGCCTCTACAAGATGCTGGACATCGGCGGCAACGAGTACGCGGGCTGGGGCGCCACCCTCGTCGGCACCCTCGTCGCGTTCGTGGTCGGCTACGTGGTCATCGCGTGGCTGATGAGGTTCATCTCCACCCACAGCTTCATGCCGTTCGTGATCTACCGCATCGCCCTGGGCGTGGTCATCCTCGCCCTGGTCCTCTTCGGCGTGCTCTCCCCGGAGGGCGGAGCCGGGGTCGGCTGACCGGGCTCCCCGACCGGTCCGGGGGCGCGCCCCGCCCACACGGCGGGCGCGTCCCCGGGCTCCGGCCCGGCGGCCCCGGCCGGGCCTACCCTGGTGCCCATGGCGACACCAGCACCCCACGAGACCCCGACCGCGCCCGAGGCGGTCACCCTCCTCCTCGTCCGGCACGGGATGACCGACGCCACGGGGCCCCGCCTGGCCGGGCGGGCCGCGGGGGTCCACCTCAACGACACGGGCCGTGCCCAGGCCGCCGACCTGGCCGCGCGCCTGGCCGGACTCCGCCCGGCGGCCCTGCTCTCCAGCCCGCTCGAACGCTGCCGGGAGACGGCCGAGGCCGTCTCCGAACGGCTCGGCGTCCCCGTCACCGAGGACGAGCGCTTCCTGGAGTGCGACTACGGCTCCTGGACCGGGCGCCCGCTGGCCGAGCTGTCCGGCGAACCCCTGTGGCGGGTCGTGCAGGACCACCCCAGTGCCGCCCGCTTCCCCGGCGGCGAGTCGCTCGCCGCCGCCTCGGCCCGCGCCGTCGAGGCCGTCCGCGACTGGAACACCCGCCTGCTGCTGCCCCCGACGGCGTTCCCCGCCGGGGACGGGGACGCGCCGGCCGCGCCGCAGGCCCCGGCCGAGCCGCCCGTGTACGTGGTGTGCAGCCACGGCGACATCATCAAGGCGATCGTCGCCGACGCCCTCGGCATGCACCTGGACCTCTTCCAGCGCCTGCGGGTGGACCCCTGCTCGGTCACCTCCATCACCTACGCGCGCACCCGCCCGTTCCTCAACAAGCTCAACGACACGGGCGAGGGCCTGGCCGCCGGCCTGCCCACCCGGGCCGAGGCGGGCGGGGACGCGGCCGTGGGCGGGGGAGCGGGGAGCCGGGCGCCCGCCCCGGGCGCCGCCTGAGGGGCCGGGGCGGGCCGCGGGCGCCGGGACCCCGTCCCGGACCCGGCACCGGGCCGCCCCGTCCGCCCCGCCGCTCCACCAGCGGATCCGGGGGGTTTGGCGCGGGGCCCGCGCTATCCCTTAAGGTTCTTCCCATGCCCGTCTTTCAGTTCAACCCGCCGGAGCGGTTCGTCGCAGGAACCGTGGGCCAGCCGGGAGACCGCACCTTCTTCCTCCAAGCGGTGGGAGAGGGGCGCATCACCAGCGTCGTGCTGGAGAAGGCGCAGGTCGAGGCGCTCGCCACCCGTATCGAGGAACTGCTGGAAGAAGTGCACCGGCGCTTCGGCTCCCCGCCGGACGACGTCGCCTCGCCCGAGGACGACGGCCCCCTCGAGCAGCCCATCGAGCAGGACTTCCGGGTGGGCACCCTCGCCCTGGCCTGGGACGCCGAGGCGGCCCGCGTCATCATCGAGGCGCAGGAGGTCGACGAGACCGCCGGCGAGGACCTGGTCGAGGACGACGAGGAGGAGCTGGAGGTCTTCGCCGAGGAGGCCCCCGCCCACCGCGACGTCCTGCGCGTCTACCTCACGCCCGGCGCCGCCCGCGCGTTCGCCGGACGCGCGATGAAGGTCGTCGCCGCCGGCCGCCCGGACTGCCCGCTGTGCGGGCGCCCGCTCGACCCCAACGGGCACATCTGCGCGCGCCAGAACGGCTACCGCCCGGACCGCCTCGTCTGACCTCGCCGGTGACGACACCGCCGGCGGTCCCGACACGCTCACTCCCGACCCCCGGAGGGCCGCCATGAGGGACACCGCCGACGCCTTCGACGGCCTCAGCCCCTCCGTGGGGCTCGAACTCCTCCTCCACGGGGAGATCACCGTGGAGGGGCGCCTGACCGCCGCGTCCAACGCCACCCTGTACTGCACGGTCTCCGACGGCGTCCGCTCGGCGGCGTGCGTGTACAAGCCGGTGGCGGGGGAGCGGCCCCTGTGGGACTTCCCCGACGGGACCCTGGCCGGCCGCGAGGTCTCCGCGTACGCCGTCTCCGAGGCGCTGGGCTGGGCGGTCGTGCCGCCCACGGTCCACCGCGAGGGCCCCTTCGGCGAGGGCATGGTGCAGCTGTGGGTGCACGGCGACACGACGGTGGACCTGGTCGCCCTGTCGAGGGAGACCGACAACGCCGGCCTGCGCCGCATGGCGGTGTTCGACGCGGTCGTCAACAACTCCGACCGCAAGATCGGCCACCTGCTGCCCACCCCCGGGGGGCACCTGTACGGCTGCGACCACGGCGTCGCCTTCGCCGAGGACTACAAGCTGCGCACGGTGCTGTGGCAGTGGCAGGGGCAGCCCCTGCCCGAGGACGTCGTGGAGCGGCTGGAGGCGGTGGGGGCCCAGCTCGAGGACTCCGGCAGCGCCCTGTCCGCCGCCCTGCGCCGCCACCTGACCGGCCCGGAGGCCTACGCGGTCCGCAGCCGGGTGGAGCTGCTCGTCCGCCACGGCATCCACCCCTACCCCGCACCGGACTGGCCGGCCGTCCCCTGGCCCCCGGTCTGACCGCGGGCCGTGGAACGGCCCGCACGGCGCCTCCGCCCGCGGCCACGCCCCTCCCGGCGCGCCGACGCCCCGGGCGACGGCCGGAGGCGGGGGCGGGCGCCGGGAGCGTGGACGGGCGGTGTTCTCCCGTGCCCCGTCCCGGGCGTGCGGGTGTGAGTCGTGTCCACTACCGGGGGGTAGGAATGGTGCACTACCGACCACGGCATGCACAATGGTGCACGTGAGCAACGAGTGGAACTACCTTTTCGACATGGACGGCGTCCTCGTACGCGAGGAACACCTGATCCCCGGCGCCGACACGCTGATCGCGGAGCTGCGCGAACACGGGACCCCGTTCATGGTGTTGACCAACAACTCCATGTACACCCCGCGTGATCTGCGCGCGCGTTTGCTCAACACGGGCCTGGACATCCCGGAGGAGTCCATCTGGACGTCGGCGCTGGCGACGGCGCAGTTCCTCCAGACCCAGCGCCCCGGCGGCTCCGCCTACGTCGTCGGCGAGTCGGGGCTCACCACCGCCCTGCACAACGTCGGCTACGTGATGACCGAGCGCAACCCCGACTACGTGGTCCTGGGCGAGACGCGCACCTACAGCTTCGAGGCCATCACCCGCGCGATCCGCCTGGTCCGCGGCGGGGCCAGGTTCATCGCCACCAACCCCGACGAGACCGGTCCGAGCGCCGAGGGCCCTCTGCCCGCCACGGGCGCGGTCGCCGCGCTGATCGAGAAGGCGACGGGGCGGCGCCCCTACTTCATCGGCAAGCCCAACCCCCTGATGATGCGGTCGGCGCTGCGCCGGATCGGCGCCCACTCCGAGAACACGCTGATGGTCGGCGACCGGATGGACACCGACGTGCTCAGCGGCCTGGAGGCGGGCCTGCAGACCGTCCTGGTGCTGACGGGCATCTCCGGCCGCGACACGGCCGAGCAGTTCCCCTACCGCCCCACACGGGTGCTCGAGTCGGTGAAGGAGCTCGTCGGACACACGCAGGACCCCTTCAACCGCGGCTAGGGGGCAGGCCGGAGCCGTGGCCCGTGCGACGTGAGGGCCCGGTCGTGCTCATGGCGGGCGGTGACGCCTCGGGGCACGTGGTGGTCGCCACGGGGAACGTGTCGAGCGCCTCGGCGTCCCGCCCCGGGCCTGGCGGGACCGCTGACCCCTGCGGCCGGGGCCGGGGCACGGCCGCCCGTCCTGCGGGCGGACCCCGCGCACGACGACGGGGGCGGCGGACGCATCGTCCGCCGCCCCCGTGTGTCGCGGGGTGGTCAGGCGCTCTGCCGCTGCTTGGCGAGCTCCTCCACCTTGGCCGCCTCCTCGCGGCGGCGTGCGCGCAGGAGGGCCAGGCGTTCGGCGAGGACCTCCTCGAGGTCCTCCATGCTCCGGCGCTCCAGCAGCATGTCCCAGTGCGTGCGCACCGGCTTGGTGTTCTTGGGCTCTTCGCCGTTGCCGTCCCGCCGAAGGGCGCGGTCGCCGCAGAAGCGGCACTCCCATTCGACGGGGATCTCGGCCTCGGTCGCGAACGTGACCGAGAAGCGGTGGCCCCGGGTGCAGTCGTAGGTGACTTCCTGCCGCGGAGCCAGGTCGGTGTTGCGGTCGTTCTCGTAGCTCGTCGCCCCGAGCCGGGTGCCGCGAAGTGCTCGCTCGGCCATCGTGTGGGTGCCTCCAGGCGCTTGTGCGGTCTCGCGGGGTGTAACACGTCGTTCCACGTCAAGATTCCCCGCTGACCTGAGGTCGAATCACCCCGGGAGCTCTCGGGGCCACTCGTCCTCGGAAACTTCGTCCGGCGCGCAGAGTCTGGCACATGTGACCTGCGGCACTCCAGGGTGCCCTTTTCGGGTGTGTCTCTATTCCGCGCGTCCTTGGAAGAAAAACATCCCGTACACCCCCTTTGTTCCATAGGCCGACGCGTCGCGGCTCACGCGCCGGTCAGGGGCGCCGCGTGTCCCCCGGGGGCGGGCCGACCGGTCGGGGCCGGTCCTGTCCGCCCCGGCGGAACGGCGCGGCATCGCGCTCCGTGTCCGTCCGGTCGCCGCCGTTCCCGCGGTGCGGTCGCCCGCGCGAGGAGATGCGCGCCGCGGCGGGCGGCCGCGCAGGTGTTCCGCGGCCCCCTGGGCGCGCTAGTCACACCTGCCACATCTGTAACACGGGAGCGCTTGCGCGTGCTGTTGTCGCTGTTCACGAGATGTGCGTCCGGATTGTCCGGACAATGGCGTCTGCTCATTTTCCGAGAGGCCGAGAAAGTGCTTATCACGTTTCGGAAGCCCTCTGTCCGGCGGGATGCGGGCGCCCGGGTCGAGGCCCCCATTGATTCTTCATTGTCCTGGCATGGTCGCTTCCGTCGTCTGATGGTATGTTGACTCGCTGTGCGCTGAAAAGCGCTGGTTGAGACAATTGCGTCCTCCCTTTCGGTGGACTCCCGTATGCGGAAAACGATCTTTCCGCGTGCCCCCGTGCACTGCCCGCAAGTGAAGACGCCGCCGGACGTGGAGCCCGATGACCGCCTGGAAGACCCCCCTCCCCCCGGGAGACGCGCCGCCGAGGACGCGCGTCCCGCGCCGGCTCCTCCTGCTCCCGCTGGCCGCCCTGCCCTTCTGGGGCTGGACCCTGTGGGCCGTCCCCGGGCTCCGGGACCTCCCGGTCGCCGCGGTGTCCGCCGTGCCCCTCCTGCTGCTCGCGGCCCTCGCCCTGCTCCTGGACCGCCGTGACCGCCGGGTCCGCGAGCTCGGCGCCGAGCTCGCCGGCCTGCGCGCCGACACCGCCGCGCTCGCCGACGAGCACCTGCCCCGGCTGGTCGAGCGCCTGCGCGCCGGGGACTCCGCGGAGACCGCCCTGCACCGCCTGCCCCGGATCGCCGACCCCGGGGCGCACACCGCGCTGAAGGCGGTCGCCGCGGAGATCGCCGCCGCCGAACGCCGCAGGTCGGCCGCCATGGTCGCCTGCGCCACCGCGGCCGGGCGGGTCCAGGCGCTCACCACCACGATGCTCGCCGACCTGCGCCGGATGCAGGAGCGCCACGGCGACGGCTCCGGGGACGACGTCCTCGGCGACCTCATGCACCTGGACCACGGCACCGCCCAGGCGGGGCGCATCGCCGACAGCATCGCCGTCCTGACCGGGGCGCGCTCCGGCCGCCGCTGGGGCCGGGCCATCGCGATGGAGAGCGTCGTGCGCGGAGCCATGGGGCGCATCGGCGCCTACCGGCGCGTCCGCGTCCACAACGTGTCCGAGCAGGCCGTCGCCGGGTTCGCCGCCGAGGGCGTCATCCACGCCCTCGCCGAGATCCTCGACAACGCGGCCAAGTTCTCGCCGCCCACCGCCGAGGTCCACGTCCACGTTGAGGAGGTGCAGGCCGGGATCGCCGTCATGGTCGAGGACGGCGGGCTGGTCATGGGGGAGGAGGCCCTGCGCCGGGCCCGCAGCGCGGTCGAGAACCGCCTCGACCTCTCCGCCATCTCCGGCACGCGCCTCGGCCTGTCGGTCGTGGGCCGGATCGCCCACCGGTACGGCCTGTCGGTCTCCTTCCGGTCCTCCTCGCGCGGCGGCACCGCGGTCGTCCTGCTCCTGCCCCGCAAGCTCGTCAAACCGCTGCCCGAGCCCGCGGTCCGCCCGGCGCCCGAGGAGGCCCCCTCCACCCCGGTCCGCCCGGGGACCGCGGACGCCGGGACCGGACCGCTCCCCGCCGCGGCGCCGGCCGCCGCGGGCGGCGGGCTGCCCCAGCGCCGCCGCGGGCAGACCCTCGCCGCCGCCGAGGGCGCCGGGCCCCGACCCCGTACGACACGTCCCGCCACCGCGGCCCAGGGGTTCGGCGCGTTCCGCTCCGCTGTGCGCGGCCAGGACCCGACCGGATCACCGAAGGACGCATGATGGACCTCGACACGTTGACCTGGCTTCTCGAAGGCCTCCTCGAACGCACGCCCGGCACCCGCCACGCACTCGTCCTGTCACGCGACGGGCTGAAGCTGTGCCACAGCGCGGGCCTGCGCACCGACAGCGCCGACCACCTCGCGGCCATCGCCGCCGGGGTGCAGAGCCTGGCGCACAGCGCGTCGGTGGAGTTCGGCGACGGAGGGGGCGGCGTCCGCCAGGCCATGGCCGAGTTCTACGGCGGGCTGCTGTTCATCGTCGAGGCGGGGCACGGGGCCCACCTCGCCGTCATCACGTCGGCGGAGGCCGAGCCCGGCCTGGTCGGGCACAACATGAACGAACTCGTCGAGCAGATGGGCGAGCACCTCACCACGCCGCCGCGCGCGGTCCCCGGACCGGCATGAACGGCGCCCACCGCCACGAGGGGCCCGACCGGCTCTACGTGATCACCTCCGGCCGGAGCGGGGGAGCCGACGCGTCGCTGGACGCGGTCACCCTCGTCGTGGCCGAGAGCGCGGCCGTGCCCGGCATGCAGTCGGAGCACGCCGAGATCCTGCGCCTGTGCCGGAACCCGACGGCGGTGGTGGAGGTGTCGGCGCACCTGCGCCTGCCCGTGGCGGTCGTGCGCATCCTGCTCACGGACCTCCTGGACACCGGCAGGATCACCGCGCGCCACCCCCGGCCGGCGCCCTCGCCGGCCCAGCCCCTCGCCTCACCGGACGTCCTGGAGAAGGTCCTCGTTGCACTCCACAACCTCTGAGCCCCCCGCTCCCGGGCCCCGCACCGCCGAGGCGCCGCTGCCCGGGACCACGGAGCAGGCCCTCAAGATCACCGTCCTCGGGGGCTTCGGCGTCGGCAAGACCACCCTGGTGCGCTCGGTCAGCGAGATCCGGCCGCTCGACACCGAGGAGACCATGACGCGGGCGGGCGCGGCCGTCGACGACCTGGAGGGCGTGGAGGGCAAGCGGGCCACCACCGTCGCCTTCGACTTCGGCCGCATCACCCTGGACGCCACCGCTGTCCTGTACGTGTTCGGGGCGCCCGGCCAGGAGCGCTTCTGGTTCCTGTGGGACCGCCTCTTCGCCGGGTCGCTCGGCGCGGTCGTCCTCGTGGACACCCGCCGCCTGGAGGAGTCCTGGTACGCCATCGACCGGCTGGAGGCCCAGGGGACCCCCTTCGTCGTCGCCCACAACGACTTCGGGGAGACCCCCCACGGCCTCGACGAGGTGCGCGCCGCCCTCGACCTCGACCCGGCCGTCCCGCTCCTGCGCTGCGACGCGCGCGAGCGCGACTCGGCCAAGCAGGTCCTGATCTCGCTGGTCCGGCACGTCCGCTCCCTCGTCGCGGCGCGGAGCGCCCGGTGAGCGGCCCCTGCGCGGACCCCCGGCCCCGGCCGCCCGCGCGGCACTGACACCGGTGCCGGCGCCGCCGCGGTCCGGCACACGCCCACCCCCAGGCCACGCGCGCGACCGGGCACGAGACGGTCGGCGCGGGGCAGCGCCCCCTCCAGGAGAGGAACCCCGTGCGAGGCCAGCCCGTCAAGCTGTACGACCCCGCGTTCAACGCCGACCCCGAGGGCTTCTACCGGTCCATGCGCGAGGAGCACGGGCCGGTCGTGCCCGTGCTCATGGACGGGGACGTCCCCGCCTGGCTGGTCATCGGCTACCAGGAGCTCCACCACGTGCTGAGCGACCACGGCGTGTTCGCCCGCAGCCCGCGGCGCTGGAACGCCTGGGACAGGGTGCCGGAGAACTGGCCGCTGCTCCCGGTGCTGGTCCCGCTCCCCAACCTGCTCTCGGCGGAGGGCGAGGACCACCGGCGGAGGGTGCGGGCGGTCAACGACGCCCTCGACGGCGCCGACCCGCACGAGCTGCGCATGGTCGCCACCCGCATCGCCGACCGCCTCGTCGACGGCTTCTGCGCCTCCTCCTCGGCCGACCTGCGCTCCCAGTACGCCCAGCGCCTGCCCTCCCTGCTCCTGTGCTGGATGTACGGCATGGACGACGACCGGGGCGAGAGGATCGCCTCCCTCATGGGGACCGTCTTCGACGCCGGCCCCGACTCCCAGAGGGCCCACGCCGAGATCGCCGCCGAGCTGGCCGGGCTGATCGCCGCGCGCAGGGCCGAGCCCGGACCGGACGTGGTCTCCCGGATGATCGCCCACCCCGCCGCCTACACGGAGGAGGACCTCGTCGCCGAACTCGTGGCGGTCCTGGGCGGGGCCCACCAGACCACCTCGGAGTGGATCGGCAACGCGCTGCGCCTGATGCTCACCGACGACCGGTTCTCCGCCTCCCTGTCCGGGGCGCGCAGCAGCGTCCAGGAGGCCCTGACCGAGGTCCTGTGGGAGGACTCCCCGTCGCAGATGAACGCGGGCCGCTTCGCCGTCCACGACGTGGAGCTGGGCGGGAAGGTCGTCCGCAAGGGCGACCTGCTGCTGCTCGGGTACGCCGCGGCCAACAAGGACCCGCGCGTGCACGCCGGTCCGCGCGCGCCCGGCGGCGGGACCAACCACGCCCACCTGTCCTTCTCCCACGGAGAACACGGCTGCCCCCACGCCGCGCGGGGGACGGCCGAGACCATGGCCATCACGGCCATCGAGGTCCTGCTCGACCGTCTGCCCGACATCGAGCTGGCGGTACCCGCCGACGAGGTCCGGTGGCGTCCGTCGCCCTGGGTCCGGGGGGTCGTCTCCCTCCCGGTCACCTTCACTCCAGCACCCCCCCGAGGAGTCATGTGATGCCCTGTCCCGTTCAGCACACCCCCGACGGAGCGGTCCTCGTCCACGCGGTGCCCGAGGACGTGCAGGCCGACCGCGAGCGCCTGTACCAGGAGGGCCCGGTCACCCGGGTGGAGCTGCCCGGCGGCGTGCGCGCCTGGGCCACCACCCACCACGAGGTCAGCCGGGCCACGCTCAACGACCCCCGGTTCGTCAAGAGCGTCGCCCACTGGGCCGACTTCCAGAGCGGCGCGGTCACCGCCGAGTGGCCGCTCATGGGGACCATCCCCACCGACGACACCAACATGCTCGCCCTGGACGGCGCGCCGCACCGCAGGATGCGCCGGCTCATCGCCAGCCCCTTCTCCGCGCGCCGGGTCGAGAGGCTGCGCCCGCGGATCGAGGCGCTGACCTCCAAGGCCCTGGACGCGCTGGAGGAGCGGGCGGGCGAGCGGCTGGACCTGAGGTCGGAGTTCACGTTCAAGGTGCCCATGGCCGTGATCGGCGAGCTGTACGGGGTGGCGGAGGAGGAGTACGCCAACCTGGGCGAGATGTACGCCAAGCTCTTCTCCGGCACCACGGAGGAGGGGGAGCACCTCCAGGTCTACGCGACCCTGTTCCAGTTCTTCGCGGAGATGACGGCCCGCAAGAGGGCCGCCGTGGACGAGCACGACGACTTCACCGCCGACCTGCTCCGGGCCGGCGAGGGGGAGGACGACGCCCTCAGCGACACGGAGATCGCCGTCACCCTGCTGACGGTGGTCGCGGCCGGGCACGAGACGACCGTCAACCTGCTCAACAACGTGGTGCGCGCGCTGCTCGCCCACCCCGAGCAGCTCGACCGGCTCAGGCGCGGCGAGGTCACCTGGGACGCGGTGGTCGAGGAGACCCTGCGCTACGACCCGCCCAACAACGTCATGATGTTCCGGTTCGCCACCGAGGACGTCGAGATCGGCGGCGAGACCATCCGCAAGGGCGAGGCGCTGATGACGCACTACGGCGCCGCGACGCGGGACCGGCAGGAGTTCGGCGAGGAGCCGCACCCGTCGGTGTTCGACCCGGACCGGACGCGGGGCCGCCACATCACCTTCGGGTACGGTCCGCACATCTGCCCCGGCGCGCCCCTGTCGCGGCTGGAGGCCGGGATCATCCTGCCGATGCTCTTCGAGCGCTTCCCCGACCTGCGCCTGGCGGTCCCGGACGAGGAGCTGGAGGTCGTGGCGGCGCTGTCGGTGACCAGCCTGCGGGAGTTCCCCGTCGTCCTGCGCCCGTAGGCGGTCCGGCCGGGGCGGGGGCCGTCCGGGGAGGGGCGGCCCCCGCCCCGGCGGAGCGGGAAACCGTCGACAACTCCTTACGTTGACAAGCCCCTGCACTGACGACACCGGGTCGTAGACTCGGCGGGTCGTGGGTTCTCGCGGGGGACACGGGGGAAACGGGAATGGCGTCGAACCGGCTGGCCGCCACCGCGGCCGTCATCCTCCTCGTGACCGCCGCGCCCGGCTGCGACGCCCCCGGCGTCAGCCTCCCGCCCGGCGGCGGGCACGCGCCGACCGACCCCGCCGGCGCGCCCCCGGCGCCCGGGCCGGCCCGCACCCCCGGCGGGGAGGGCGGACCCCGCCCCACCCCGGGATCGGACCACGAGGAGCGGCCCTCCGCATCCGACCCCGGGACCGAGGAGGCGCAGGAGCCGGAGGAGGCCCCGGAGGAGGCCGTGACGGCGTACATGGAGGCGCTCGCCTCCGGCGACCCCGCACGGATGGCCGCCGGGCTGGCGTACGCGGCCGAGGGCTCCACCGCCCACGACTACCTCGTCCACCAGGCGTCCGTCGCCCGCGCCGGGACCGACGGGGGCGCCCCCGCCGCCGCCTTCGAGGCGGAGCGCACCGCCCACGGCTGGAAGCTGTGCCGCGAGTCCGACCCGGGCGGCGCACCGGGCTGCTCCGGGTACCGGGGCTTCACCGCGCAGGACGGGCTGGTCGGCGGCCTGCGCGTGAACGGCGGCGACCCCGGCCCGGGCCTGCTGGTCCCCGCCCCGGGCACGCGTCCCCGGGCGGAGTCCGCAGGGGTGAGCGCCACCCTGCTGACCGCCTACCGGTCGACCACCGCCAAGGCCCTGGTGGTGACGGTCGGCTTCGAGACGCGCGAGAACGCCGACCTCGACCTGCGCGGGGCCGTCTACCGGAGCGGGACCGGACACGAGAGCCGGGTGGACGCCGTCGTGGGACGCCCCGAACTCGACGCGGGGACCCTCGCCCGCGCCGCCTTCCACCTGCCCGGAGCCTCCTCCGGCGGCGTCCTCCGGGTGGGGGGATGCCTGGAGGAGTGCGCCTCCCTCGTCGAACTGGCGGTGCCCGTCAGGTGAGAGCGCCGGAACCGGGCGGGGGCCGCCCTCCGGCGTCGCCGGGGCTGTGGCCCCCCGCAGGCCCCGGTGATAGATTGTGGCGCCACACGGCGCAATTCGTACGAAACCCATGAGGACCCCGGGCTCGCGCCCCCGGTCCGGACACCGCGGGTGACCACGCGGCCCGGCGCCCGGCCGCCGCGCAGACGGGCCGGGTCGCTCCCCCTACCCCCCGGGGGAGCGGCCCGGCCTCCCGCCGGGAGCGCCCGGGAGGCGCCCGCCCTACCTCGCGCGGCGCACCCGCGCCTCGTCCCACACCGGCTCGGGGGCCTCGTACACGCCACCGTCCGCGCCGAACACGACGAACCTGTCGAACCCCCGCGCGAACCACCGGTCGTGCGTGACCGCCAGGATGGTGCCCTGGTAGGCATCCAGAGCCGACTCCAGCGCTTCCGCCGACACCACGTCCAGGTTGTCCGTCGGCTCGTCCAGCAGCAGCATGGTCGTCCCCGACAGCTCCAGCAGCAGCACCTGGAACCGCGCCTGCTGGCCGCCCGACAGCGTGTCGAACGCCTGCTCCGCGGCCGGCGCCAGCTCGTAGCGGTCCAGCGCCCGCCCCGACTCCTCCCGCGGGATCCCCCGCCGGGACCCCTCGCCCCGGTGCAGGATGTCCAGGAGCGTGCGGCCCGCGAACTCCGGGTGCTCGTGGGTCTGCGCGAACCACCCGGGCAGCACGCGCGCGCCCAGCCGGGCCGTCCCGGAGTGCTCCACGGAGGGCACCCGCGCCCGCTCCTCCTCCGACAGCGGGGTCGACGCCGGGTCGCTGCCGCCCCCGGCCAGCAGCCGCAGGAAGTGCGACTTCCCCGACCCGTTCGAGCCCAGCACGGCCACCCGCTCGCCGAACCAGACTTCCAGGTCGAACGGGCGCATCAGCCCCGTCAGCTCCAGCCCCGAGCACACCAGGGCCCGCTTGCCGGTGCGCCCGCCGCGCAGCCGCATCCGCAGGTTCTGCTCCCGGGGCAGGTTCTCCGGCGGCCCCGCGTCCTCGAACCGGCGCAGGCGGGTCCGCGCCGACTGGTACCGCGAGGCCATGTCCGAGTTGTAGGACGCCTTCTGCTTGTAGGTGGCCACCAGCGCCCTCAGCTTGGCGTGCTCCTCGTCCCAGCGCCGCCGCAGCTCGTCCAGGCGCTCGAACCGCTCCCGGCGCGCCGCGTGGTAGGTGTCGAAGGCGCCCCCGTGCGTCCACGCGGTGTTGCCCGCGGCGCCCAGCTCGACCGTGACGATGCGGTCGGGGACCCGGCTCAGCAGCTCGCGGTCGTGGGAGACGAACAGCACGGTCTTCGGGGAGGCCAGCAGGGCCTCCTCCAACCACCGCTTGCCGGGCACGTCCAGGTAGTTGTCCGGCTCGTCCAGCAGCAGGAGCGGTGCCGGCCCCCGCAGGAGGGCCTCGATGACCAGGCGCTTCTGCTCACCGCCCGACAGGGTGCGCACCTCGCGCCACCGGCAGCGCTCGTAGGGGACGCCCAGCGCGGCCGTGCAGCACTGGTCCCACACCACCTCGGCCTCGTAGCCCCCGGCGTCCCCGTACCGGGCGATCGCCCCGGCGTAGCGCATCTGCGTCTTCTCGCCGTCGTCGACCATCATCGCCGCCTCGGCCGCCTCCACGTCGGCGTGCGCCTCGCGCACCGCCGCCGGCGACACCGACACCAGCAGCTCGTGCACGGTGGTCTCGTCGCGCACGTGCCCGATGAACTGCGGCATCACCCCCAGCTCGCCGTCCAGGGTGACCGCGCCCTCCCCGGGGCGCTGATCGCCGCGCACGATCCGCAGCAGGGTGCTCTTGCCCGCGCCGTTGGCCCCCACCAGCGCCGTCTTGGAACCCTCGCCCACCCGGAAGGACACCGCGTCCAGCAGGACCCGCCCGTCGGGAAGGGTATGACTGACCTGGTTGACGTCGATGTAGCCCAAGACCGCTCTCCACGTGGGGTTCTGCCGGAACGCGCGGGGTCGCCGGCGCGTCCCGGAAGGCTTCCACGCCCCGCTCCGCGTCGGCAACCCGTTTTCCGCGGGGCGCGGTCCCGCCCGGTGGCGCGGCCCCGGGCCCCGGCCGCACCGGAGCCGCTCCGGTGCCCGCTCCGTGTCGGCGGCCCGCCCCCCACGCGGCCCCGGGCCGTACCGTGGCGCGGACCGGCGTCCCGGCCCCGGCCCGGAGCTCGCGCCGCGCCGCCGGGGCCGACCGCCGCCGGGCCGGGAACCCGGGGAAGCCCCCGGCCCCCCTCACCGGGAGCGGCCACCGCCGCCCGGCCCGGCCCGCCGCCGGACTCAGCCCAGGAGCCCGTGCATCCGGGCGCGTGTCAGGACCGCGATGGTGAAGGCGTCGGTGATCCGCCCGTCGCCGACCATCTCCTCCGCCTCGCCCGGGGACACGACCAGGGAGCGGCGGAGGCCCTCCCCGACGTCGACCGGGCCCAGCGACGCCACCCGTGCGGCCCACAGCCGGGCGTGCCCGCCGAACAGCCCCGAGTCCGGGTGCACGGAGCCCAGGTCGAACAGCTCCGAGGCCTCCGCGCCGAGCTCCTCGCGGAGCTCGCGGCGCACCCCCGCCTCACCGGGCTCGCCGTCCTCGCCGAACCCGCGCGGGGCCTCCACGTGCCAGGCCCGGGTGGCGTGCCGGAAGTGCTCGACCAGCACCACCGAGTCGCCCAACAGGGGAAGAACGACGGCGCCGGGCTCCCGGTCCGAGCCCAGCACGCGCACGTAGGCGCCCAGCCGGCCGTCCGGGAAGCGCACGGCGTCCCGCACCACCGTGACGTACTCGTCCGCGTAGACGACGCCGACGCTCCCGCCCGCGCGCTCCCGCGCCTTGGCCACGTCCTCCGGGTCGGTGAGGATCTCGATCCCCCCGGAGAGGTTGGCGAACTCCTCCGGGCGTGAGGCACGCAACGCGGTGTAGGGATCCACGGGTCTCCCACGGTCGGTCCCGTCCAGGGGTCACTCCTCGTCGTTGACCTGCTGGTCGGAGGGGCGGCCGGCGACACGGTCGTCGGCGTGGACCCGGCCGCGGTCCTCCCTGAACAGACGGACGATGTCGTCGAGGTCGCTCTTGGCGTTCCCCAGCCGCATGGTCGGAAACGTGATGCTGTGGGACAGGCTCCTCGCGGCGGGCGAGAACCGGTCGCGGAACACCAGGCGCGCCACCAGCGGGGCCTGGGCCGCGGCCACCCCCAACCCCGCCAGGACGAGGTTGTCCTCCGACAGGACGGTGACCGTCATCCCCGGCGCCTGGAGGACCAGGTCGGTGACGATCGACCGGGGACCGCCCCGTCCGGCCGCCGGGCCGCCCAGCCTGCGCGCCGTGCGCAGCATCTGCGCGTGCGACCGGGCCGCGGCCCTGGTGAGCTCCGCGAACTCCTCGGCGTCGGGGACCCGGTCCCAGCTCAGGCCGGTGGTCAGGCGGCCCACCGCGTCCGTGTAGGCCCTCCACTCCGGGCTCGCCCTCAGCCGGACGACGGCCCGCAACGACAGGTCCGTGTAGGAGTTGGGCCCGTCGAGGGCGCGGTACAGGGTGTCGGCGTAGACGCCGCGGAAGGTGGTGAGCAGGCGGGCCAGGGACTCGGGGTCCGCCTCCGGCCCCGCGCCGTCCAGCTCCTGGAGCACGCTCCTCGGGGGCGACTGGGGAGGGGTGTGGGCGTTGGCGCCGCCCAGGGTGGGCAGGGCCGTGTTGTACACGAGGTCCACCAGGTGCTTGACGGGCACGACGTGGTCGCCCTCCCGGAGCAGGCGCTCATGCGGCAGGGTCCCCTCCCGGGTGAGGAAGCGCTGGTAGACCGTGCTGCGGGTGACCTGCCCGGTGTCCTGCTCCGCCCCGGCCGCGAAGGCCGCGACCTCCCGCAGCAGGGTCCGGCGCATGTCGTCCACCTGTTCGCGCGGCAGGCCCAGGCCCTCGGCCAGCCGGTGGGGGTCGAGCTCGTGGACGCGTGCCACGCGCTCGGCGAAGAACCGGTTGGTGTCGGCCGTGAAGGCGGAGTTGGCCCCGTCGTCCCAGGAGTAGCGCAGGCAGGCGGGGCGGGTCTGGCGCACGAGCTCGGTCCACGCGTCGAAGACGCCGTCGTCCACCGTGAACGCGGGCCTCTCGTCGGCCGACCGCTCGTAGAGCAGGTAGGGGATGATCGCGCGTTCGTCGAGCAGGGCGGCCAGGGCCGCCCGTTCCCCGGGGTCGCACCCCGGGGCGTAGTGGCGGTTGAGCACCGGGTTGTTCAGTAGGAAAGCACGGTTGACGAGCAGCGTTCCGCTGTTGACCAGCGCGCGGCGCAGCTCCGCGCCGGCCGCGGCGTCGACCTCGTCCGTGCCCTCCCACGGCCTGGCGTCCTGGCGCTCGGCCGCCAGGTCGGGGGGCATCCACTGGTTGTCCAGGGCCTGGGCGAAGGCCGGGGCGTCGGGCAGGTCGTCGAAGCCCAGCCTGGTGCCGTCGTCGGGGGAGCGGTCGTCGGTGACGTGCGGAGGGGGCATGGGGGCGGCCCTTCCTCGGGAAGCGCCCGCGGGGCGGAGCCGGGGCGACGTGGCCGACCCGCGGACCGGGAGGGCCTCCTCCGTCGCCTCTCGGACAGCGGGGCCGCCGGGCCCCGGAGGTCTTCGCTCCCCGCTCCTTCCGGTGTCGGCCCCGGCCGTCCACTGTGCGCCGGAGCGCCGCCCTCGCCCCGGAAGGCTTCCACGCCCGGTGCCGGGCGGTGCCGGCGGCCCGCTCCCCACGCGGAGCCGTCCCGTCCCGCGGCAGGGACCGGCGCCCCGGCCCCGTGGGCGCGGCAGCCCGGGACCTTCCCGCCCGCGGTCGTCGCCACCCCTCCCGGCCACGTCCGGACACGGCTGACCTGACCGAACGCGGCCGGTCGGGCCCGGCGGCCGGGCCTGCCCCTCGTGTGTCGGAGCGCCGCCCGCGCCCCGCGCGGTAGTTGGATGGGTGCCCGGGGAGAGGGGACGGGAACCGGGGCGTCCGTCCGACGACCCGCACCTGAACGGGGCCGGGCCGGGGGAGTGCGGCCGGGCGCCCGGAACCACCACCGAGCAGGGGGACGCATGCAGATCGGGTACAAACTGGCGACCGAGGCCTTCGGGCCCGAGGAGCTCATCCGGCAGGCGGTGCTGGCCGAGCGCGCCGGGTTCGACTTCGTGGAGATCAGCGACCACTACCACCCCTGGCTGGACAACCAGGGCCACTCGCCGTTCACCTGGACCGTGCTCGGCGCCATCGCGGCCAGGACCGAGCGGATCGGGCTGGTGACCGGGGTGACCTGTCCGACGGTGCGCTACCACCCGGCGATCATCGCCCAGGCCGCCGCGACCCTGGCCCTGGTCTCCCGGGGGCGCTTCGTCCTCGGCGTCGGCTCCGGGGAGCGGCTCAACGAGCACGTCGTCGGCCAGGAGTTCCCCGACTCGGTGCACGTGCGGCACGACATGCTGCGCGAGGCCCTGGAGATCATCCGCCTGCTCTGGAGCGGCGGCTACCAGTCCTACGAGGGCGACTACCTGCGACTGGAGGACGCCCGCGTCTTCGACCTGCCCGACACCCTGCCGCTGATCGCCGTGGCGGCCAGCGGAGGGGTGTCGGCCAGGCTCGCGGCCGAGTACGGCGACGGACTGTTCGCCACCGAGGCCAAGGGCGAGATCGTGCGCGACTACCGCGACGCCGGCGGCGACGGCCCGGGCTACGCCGAGGTGCCCATGGCCTGGGCGCAGGACGAGCACACCGCCGCGCAGGCCGCCCTGGAGACCTCCCGCTGGGCCCTGACCGGGTGGAAGGTCATGAGTGAACTGCCCAACCCGGTCAACTTCGAGGCCGCCACCACCACGGTCCGGGAGGAGGACGTCCTGGCGCACTTCGCCTGCGGGCCCGACCCCGAGCGCTACGTCGAGGCCGCCCGCACGTACGTCGACGCGGGCTTCGACCGCCTGGTCATGCAGAACGCGGGGCCCGACCCCGACGGGTTCGTCGACTTCTACCGGCGCGAGCTGGACGGACGCCTGCGCGCGCTCTCCCCGTCCTGAGCCGTGCCGTCCGCCGGGCCCGCTGAGCCCGGCGGACGGCGGGCGGCGCGGGAGGCGCGAGGCTCAGCCCGCGGGGACCGCGCCGTTCAGACCCGCGGGGGCTCCGGCACCTCGACGCCGCCCATCCACCGCTCCAGCCCGTCCCGGTCCACCAGGACCATGTGCTCCGCGCCTTCACGGGCCGCCGCCTCGGTGAACCCGTTGGAGGCCACGAACATCCCCTGGTAGCCCTCGAAGCTGCTGTTCAGGATCCCGATGAAGGCGCGGACGTCGTTCGGAGGCACCGGATGGCGCCACCGCTTGCACTGGACCACCACCTCGCTCCCGCCGGGGGAGCGCGCGGTGATGTCCGCCCCGCCGTCGTCGGCCCCGCCGACCACGATGACCGCCGTGTAGCCGTGCACCCGCATCAGGCCCGCGACGTACTCCTCGAACTCCGTGCCGGACATCAGGTCCAGCTCCGACAGGTCGGTCCGCGCGAGCGCCCGCCTCTCCCGGGTCCTGCGCACACGGCCCACGGCCCACCAGGACAGGGCGGCCACCGCCACCGCCGCCGCGACCCACAGCAGGGGCCGCGGGGCGCTCTGGGCCACCCACGCGCCGACCATCAGCGCCACCACCGCGGCGAGCACGGCGCCGTGCCGGTGTCTCCACACGAACCGTCGTTCCCTCGTTCCGACGTCCACGTTCCTCCTGGGGGCAAGGGGTCCTCTGCCGGACCCCTTCCCCGGGAACGCCGTTCCTCACGGGGATCCGGGCCGCGTCCCTGTGGCGGTTCCCACGGCGCCGACCGGTGCGGGACGGGACGGCACGGGGTCCCGCCCCTGGTCCGCGGGCACCCCGGACGAAACACAGGCGTCACAGGCGGACTACCATGGCCGCGCGGTGTCGACCGGCAACGGCGGCAACCGTCCGGGGACAGTACCCACCGCCCCCGGGGCACACACGGAAGTAGTCCGATGACGGTCATCAAGAACATCGCCGACTTCGTCGGCCGGTGGTTCGCCCTGCTGGTCCTGGCCGGAGCGGTCGTGGGCCTCGCGGTCCCCGACCAGGCCGCGCTCGTCGCCCCGCACGTCTCCCTGCTCCTCGGCGTCATCATGTTCGGCATGGGGCTGACGATGCGCCCCGTCGACTTCGCGATCGTCGCCAAGCACCCCAAGGCCGTCGTCCTCGGCGTCCTCGCCCAGTACACGGTCATGCCGCTCCTGGGCTGGGGCATCGCCCACGTGCTCGGCCTGCCGCCCCTGCTGGTCGTCGGCATGGTCCTGGTGGGCTCCGCGCCCGGAGGCACCGCCTCCAACGTCATCGTCTACCTCGCCCGCGGCGACGTGGCCCTCTCGGTGGCGATGACCTCCATCTCCACCATGCTCGCCCCGGTCGTGACCCCCCTCCTCGTGCTGGGCCTGGCGGGGTCCTCCTTGCCCGTCTCGGCGTCCGACCTCTTCCTGTCGATCCTGCAGGTGGTCCTCTTCCCGGTCGTCGCCGGTCTGCTGCTGCGCATGGCGGCGAAGCGGTTCGTGGAGAGGATCCTGCCGGTCCTGCCGCTGGTGTCGGTCGTGGGCATCGTCCTCGTCGTCGCCGCCGTGGTCGGCGCCAACGCCGACGCGGTGTTGTCCACCGGGCTCCTCGTCGCCCTGGCCGTGGTGCTGCACAACTCCCTCGGCCTGGGCCTGGGATACCTGGTCGGCGTGGTCGGCGGGATGCCCGAGAGCGCCCGGCGCGCGGTCAGCGTCGAGGTGGGCATGCAGAACTCCGGCCTCGCCGCCGCCCTTGCGACCGCGCACTTCGCACCGCTCGCGGCGCTGCCCGCCGCACTGTTCTCCGTGTGGCACAACCTGTCGGGCGCGCTCGTCGCGACCTACTGGGCCCGGCGCGCGCCCCGCGACGCGACCGGGACGGAGGAGAGGGCCGCCTCCGCGGAGGAGTTCCCCCGGGACTGACCCGCACCGGTACGGAGGGTCGCCCGGACCCGTACGCCGTGCCCCCCAGGCTGCCTCCTGGGGGGCACGGCGCTGTCACGGGGGCGCCCCTGGGGGACCGGCCCTGCGGAGGACCCACACCCGTACGGCGGGCCGGACAGCGGAGCCGATGTGCTCCCTCCGGTGGCCGGGTCTCCGGGTACCGGCCGGGGTTCTCCGTCGGCAGGTCCGCTACGACGCGGCGGCGTGGGCGATGCCCTGGGCGCTGCTCCGCAGCATGTTCCGGCTGATCCACCCGAGCATGCGGTTGGCGATCCAGCCCCGCACGGCGTTGGGCCAGTCCATGCGCAGGTGCAGCCTGGCGTGGTCGCCGACCGGCTCGATGACGATCCGCGTCCTGCGGGGGGTCTCGGACCCCGGGTTCCGCGTCCAGGTCACCTCGCGGCCGGGGACGCTGTGCGTCATGGACTCCCGGCTTGTCTGCCCCGACATGGCGGTCAGCTCCACGACACCGCCGCCGAGCTGTCGCGACGACACGGCGGACGGCTCCCACTCGCTCCGGCGCCCCGGGGCGCTGACCAGCTCCCAGACCCGTTCCGCCGACACGGGCACCTGGAGGTCGTAGGTCGTGCACGCCCACCCCTCGGACGGCTGCCCGTCGAGGCGGGAGCCGTCCGCAGGGATCGGCTCGGGGGCCTCCACCGGCTCGTCGAGGTCGCGTCGGAACCTGTCGGTGTCCACGCCCAGCCGGTCCAGCAGCCTGCGTACCCGGCCGCCCTCGTCGTCGATCAGCGCCGCGAGCAGGGCCGTGTCGCCCCCGCTCCACGGGCAGTCGATCTCGATCTCCTCCAGGCGGGGGGTGAGCGGAAGGAGCCCCGGCTTCCCACCGCCGGAGGGGGGCGGCACGGGCACGTCGATCCCGAGCAGGGCGAGATCCTCGCGGAGGATCCCGTCGATCGCCGAACGTCCCTCGGACAGGCCCACCCCGGCGTTCATGAGCAGACGGGCGCCCGGGCCGCCGTTGACGAGTATTCCCAGGAGCAGGTGCTCGAAGCCGACCTCGTGCCGGCCCGCGCGCGCCGCCTCACGGCTCGCGGCCTCGTGGATCGCGGCCCGGTCGTAACTCCTGCTGAGCAGACCCTGTTTAGGCGACGGGTTCGTCATCCTTGTCCTCTTTCGGTCGCTTCGACGTGACGCAGCCGTTTCCCGTACTTCTTGTGGACGGCCTGACGGGTCACCCCGAGCGCGGCGGCGATGGAGGACCACGACTCACCCGATCGCAGAGCCTCCTCGACCTGCCGCAGTTCCAGGGAGTCGACCACCGCGCGCAACGAGGCGACGGCGCGCAGACCCTGTACGGGGGTCGACGTGTCCGATGCGACGGCTGCCAGCTCTACTGCGTCCATGTTGTCAACCTAGGTTGCGCGCTCCCTGGTGTCAACCTGGGTTGCGCGCATGCGTCGGTGTCGGTCTGCGGAGATCGGGGGTGGCGCTCCGGGCGCCATGGGGGCCGGAAAAACCCATGGAGGCTGATATGTCGCCTTCGGGGCTGAAGCGCTACCCGTGCCGGACAGGGTTCATGTGTTCTCCCCATGGCCTGAACCGGACACGATTCTTCCTGTGATCGGCGCACGACCCAGCGTGATTGTTGTCAGGCTTCGTGTATGCCTGAGCAACGACGTCCGCTCTTCATCCCCTGCTCCGGGTTCCTCGCGCTCGCCCTCACGGCGGCCCTGGGCAACCCGCACGTGCTCCTCGCCCCCTGCACGCCTCCCACGCAGTCCGCCGCCCCCGCCCCCGCCGAGGAACGCGACACGCTCGCACGCCGCCGGGCCCGCGGCGGACACGACCGCGTCCGCGCGCTCACCCGCTGTCCCCGGCCCCCGAAGCGCCCCCTGGGCCGGGTCCCGCACCCCCGCTGCCACTTCGACTGACCCCCCACCCAGACGCCGGCGCCCGGGGCCGTGGCGGACCCGGGCGCCGGCCCCCGAGGGGGCACGGTGCGCCTGCAGAGCGCCGTCAGACCTCCGGCCCCGGGACCGCGCAGGAGCCGGCCATGGCGGCGGTGTCCCGGTAGAAGGGGCGCACCTCCGTGATGAGCCCGCCCTCCACGCTGATCGTCCGAAGGACCGGGAGACCGGTCCGCCGCCCGGTCCGCCGCGCTCGTGCGCGGACGTGCGTCAGCACCACGGGCGGCCGCCCCGTGGAGGGGAACCGCTGCTCCGCCATGTCGAAGGACTCCAGGTCCGGCTCATCGCGGTGAAGAACCGCTCCGCCCGTCCCGAACCCGGACGTCGGCCTCCCCGCCCCGGCCGAGAGAGAAGATGCGGGGGAAACGCAGAGAAGTCGGGGTTCTCACACGAACACCCTCCGGGTCTGTGAGCTGCACTGTCGGCGCCGTGAGCCCGTTCGGCCGTGGAACGAACCCCCAACAGGCCGGTTGACCCCCGCTGACAGGGCGCCTCTGTCAGCGGGCCGTTGGCCGGGTGGGGGCGTGTGTGTCCTCGGGGCAGTCCCGGCCGGGATGCGCAGGCCAGAGCCCGGAGGTCGGGAACGCGGGGGCGCGGCAGTGACCGACCGACCTTCACGCGCTGCCATCGAAACACCTACAGCTGGCCTGTACGGAGTCGGACACCGCGCCGTGCAGTGCGGTCAGGTGAGCAGCACCGCCATCAGGACGAGGCCGACCAGCAGGCCCAGGAAAGCGGCTTGCCACGGGAGGACGCGCAAGGGTCCGGTCGGCGTCGCGTGGGTGCCCCGTCCGTTCTCCTCTTCGATTCGGGAGAGCTCCGACAGGGCTTCGGCTGCACGTCGCTCCTCGTTCTGGGCTCGCTCCCGGTGGAGGTCGCGCTGGCCGGCCAGTTCGGTCACCGTCCGTTCGAGCTCCTGTTGGACCTGCAGGAGTTCGCTCTCACGTACCTCTGCCTCCTGACGCGCACGGACGAGCTCGTCACGCGTTCCGGCGACGCGCCGCTCTTCCTCCTGCGCCCACTCGTAGTGGAGGTCGCGTTGCTGCGAGAGTTCCGTGATCTCCCTCCGAAGAACCTCGTTGCGCTGCAGTTCCGATTCCGCTCGCGCGAAGTGCAGCATGACCTGGTCCTCCTGGAGTTCGTCCCGCTCGGCCTCGACCCGCAGACGCTGCTCACGCGACTCCTTGAGCTCGCTGTGCAGCTCTTCGATCCTGTGGAGAGCGTGCGTGCGCTCCTCTTCCAGGTGGGCGATGCGTCGGCGCAGGAGGCCGTGTTCGGCCGCCGAGGTCTTGCGATGTTCCTCCAACTGACGCCGGAGGGAGGAGACCTCCCCCGCCAGCTGTCCCGCCCGGAGCGTCTCGGCTCCGAGGGTGGCGAGGAGTTCCCGTTCCTCGTCGTCCAGACCTTCCCGCTTCCGGGTCAGGACGGTGATCTGCTGGTAGTACACCCCGCCGTCGATGTCACGCGCCATCACGGTCGGGCTGTGGATATCCCCGTGCAGCCGGTTCTCGCTGCCGGAAGGCTGCCCGGACCCCCGGGCCTTCTCTGACTCGTCTGGTTCGGGCATCGCTTCCTCGTCGGCCCGGGGGCGGATCAGGCGTGCAGGATGTCAGGCGTCGGGGAAGCGGTGCCCGAACTGCTCCAGCCTGGTCCGGGCCCGGTTCAGCTCCTCCTCGGTGAACAACGGTGAGAACTCCGGCTGCGTCCGTGCCTCCTCCGCCGACTCGCCCGCCGCGTCCTGGCCGCGCCGGTTCACGAACCCCAGCAGTGAGTCCACCATCTCCCGAACCTGCATGGACCGGGCGTCGTCCGGTTCGCCGGCGACCACAACGACCGGCCTCAGCGGTTCCACCGCTTCGGCGGTGGAGTCGGAGCCCGAGGCGAGCTCGGACAGGAACGAGTCGGCCACGTCGGCCAGCAGTTCCCGGCGCGCTGCCAGGAAGTCCAGGTAGTTCTCGACCCCCACTTGGCCACCGCAACCGCCGAGCAGCTCGCCGCACCAGAAGGTGGCGTCCTGGTGCCGGTCCCTGAAGCTCAGGGCCAGGTGTCGTTCCATGGGGAGGAACACGGGCTCATCGGAACGGCGCCCGCCGAGGGTCGCGGTCTGGACCAACCGGTGATCGTAGGTCATGGAGAACGAATAGCAGCGGGTCGGCGGGCGCGGTAGAGGCCGAGTCCGGTTGGCCGGGTTCGGTCATGCGGTGAACCGATGGTGTTGCCGGGCGGCCCTTGCTGTGAGGGAGGATCGGGGCGTGTGCGCTGGGCGTCGGTGCTACGGAGACCACTCCAACCCGGGGTCGTACGGGATCCCTGCCCGCGTCCGGAAGGCCGGCATGCGCTCGGAGGGTGAAGCGTCAGCGGACGGTCGACATTCCGTGCGCGACACCGGCCCGTGTGGAGAAGGCACGCGCCTGTTACCGCACCCCGGAGCTGCCGGAGCTGCCGGTGATGGTGGACATGGTCGCGGTGTGGTAGCGGTATTCACTCCCACGGGTCGGGGTCCCGAAGGTCCTGCGTGTTTTCGCCGAGCACCTGCTGCGCCTGCGCGCCGAGCATCTCGGTCAGGCAGCGGTACACCCCGGTGTTGCCGATGTCGACGTATTGCATCCACGGAACCCGGGACATGGCGTCGACCACCGTCGGCGTGAGCACCTGGGGCAGGACTGACAGAAGCTGATCGGGCAGTGGCTCCTCTGTCAGGCACAGCCACGCCAGTGCTGCGCCCAGTCGTGTCTCGGCGGTTTGGCCGGAGGAGGCCCACAGCTCACGGGCCCAGACGGTGGTGTCACGGTTCGTGTGGTGCTCGCGAGCCAGTTGCGCGATGGCCAGAACCAGGCTGACGCGCACCTCGGGAGCTTTCTCGACGTCCAGCCGACCGTGCAGGGCGACCGAGGTCCGTTCGACCTCGCCGTCGACCGCCGCGAGGGCGTAGCAGGCAGAGCAGCGTACTGCGGTGAAGGTTCAGAACAGGGCGTGGCCGTGGGCCGCCACGAGCGGGGCCAGGTCGGGTGTGCCGAAACGTGTCCGCAGTTCCTTGAAGCGGGTCACCTTGTCCTCGCCGAAGCGGGCGACGGACGCGGCGTAGGAGTCGGCGGAGAAGAACACCGGCGGGTTCCGCTTGCTGTGGAACTTGTCCGCGTACATCACCAGCTCCTCCTCGACCGACTCGGCGAGGTAGTCCGCCTCCGGGACGGGCAGCCCCTGGTCGCGGACGTCCTCGCGGGTCAGGCCCACCCCGGTGTGGTGCGAGCAGAAACGGCACAGCGCCTCGGGCAGCCCCTCCTGGGCGAGGATCTCGTGGCCGAGCACCCCGTGGCTCACGTAGCGCGCGTGGTTGAGCCGGCCGGAGGGGTCGTACAGGCGGTAGACCCCGATGTCGTGCAGCAGGCATCCGGCCCGCACCAGGTCGCGGTCCAACACGAGGTCGGAACGGTCGATGAGCTGCTCGGCGATGGCGCGGACGATCTCGCAGTGGGTGTGGACGAGGTCGAACGCCTCCCGGGTGGGTGCGTACCGTTCGTGCAGCGCACGGATCTCTTCGTCGTTCGGGATCACCATGCTCAGACGGTAACCGGCGTGGAGACCGCTCGAGGACGGGGTGCGACGCGGCGCGCTTGCAAAGGCCGGGGCCGGCATCGGGAACGCCGATCAGCCGCCGGCTCGCTGTCCGGCGATGGGGGAGCCTTCAGGGCGGAGGTGCGCCAGGAGCGCTCGGAAGCGCTCCTGGGAGTCGGCTTCGGTGCCGTCACCGATCCGGTACCAGACCGCGTGGGTCAGGGGCGGTCCGACCGTGACCGCGGGCACCGGGGCAGCCATGGCCCGCTCCGACCCGATCGAGGCCACCCCCTCCACCCCGATGCCCAGACCGATCGGCAGGGAGGGCCCGGACCGGCGTGCCTCATAGCCCAGGTCCGGCCGTCCGGTACGGCGGTGCACGCTGATCGTCTGGAGGACCCCTCGTGAGGTGAACTCCTCGACCAGGGCGGACAGGACCGACAGGTCGGGCTCATCGCCGGGTGGGTGTCCCACAGCGAGCGTGATGCTCTCCTTCACCCCTTCCGGCACGCGGGTGACGAGCAGGGTCCCGGAGAACGGCCGGACCGGTTCGGTGCGGAGGGTGTTCGGTGGGCCGGTGAAGAGGAACCATGAACTCCCCGGGGCGCGTTTGCGGGCCAACGCGGTCAGGTCCGCGGGGTCCCAGGCCAGGGTGGCGGGCTCACCGGTCCCCCACAGGGCCGGTACGGAGCCGGCCAGGGTCCGGGACAGGAATTCCACCGACCTTCCCAGGCGGAGCCCGGCATCGGCGGGGTTCAGGACCTTCAGATCGACGAGGATCTGGGTTCCCCGGTCCTCCTCCGCCCCTCGGAAGGCCGAATGCGGCACGTTCTCGGGGGCCGCGGTCGTGTCGCGGACGAAACCGGCTTCCCCGTTCCAGGCCAGGGGGACCCCGGAGAAGCCGTCGTAGTACCGGCCGTCCGGAGCCCGGGCCACCCAGCGTGCCATCGGGGTGCCCAGAACCGAACGCAGTGCGTGGGTGATACGCGAACCCGAAGGGGTCACCAGCTGGAACGCCCGGCCCTCCTTCGCGTGTTCGGCGACAGCGTCCACCAGCCATGTGGAGAGCGGGACCACCGGGCGGTCCTGGACGGCCAGAGCCACCCGGTCCGTGACGCGGGTGATCGCGGGGTGGTCGGTGGCCCCGGCCAGCAGGGGATCGTCGCGGTCGAGTCGGCGCTCGGGCTCCCAGACGAGGCCTCCGAACTCCGCTACGAGGGCACCGGCGAAGCCGCGGACCGCCCCTGCCGTGTCCGCCCCTCCCGGGCCGGTCTCGGCCCCGCGTGCCTCCACCCACCACGGCTGGGTTGGCAGGTCGTCGGCGATCCCCTCGGCGAGCAGGCGGTCGGCCTCGGAGGACAGCGCGAGCCTCTGTGCCGCTTGGACGGCCGCGACCATGCGTCCCGACGCGTCGCGGAGCTGGACGACTGCTCCGCCGGCGACGGCACGGACCTGCAGCTCCGGTCCCGCCTGGACCAGTGCCCTGGTCATGCCGCGCAGGGTGGGTGCCCTCTCGAGCAGGGCGACCACGTCATGTGTCATGGGGTTCCTCGAGTCAAAGACGCTCGGTCACGTCGAGTCCTGTGATCTTCGAGCCGCTGCGCGGTGCGGCCACACCGTAGACACAGCTGTACCGAAGCAGTTATCTCTGGTGAACCGTCTCGGTGTGAAGAGTGATGTGGAGCTGATGGCGCTTCTTCTGGGGTGTACTCGAGTCAAGGGCGCCTCAACAGCGAGTTCCTCGTCTCACTGCGTTGCGGTCCCCCACCACCAGTGATGGGGAGGGATGCCCAGAGGCACTGCAGTCGACACGGCAGCTTCCGCTTCGGGAAGTCCTTTCCGTAGTTCTTCGTCAATGGCTTCGATGTCCTCCATGTCCACGAGAGAGAGCGAGACGCTGCCCAGGAAGGCCTCGAACAGGTTCTCCAGCGCGGAGCGGTACAGGCACGCCGGGTACCAACCCGAGCTCGCTGACGCGAGCGCGTATGTCTCAGCCTGTCTGACGTAACCGTTGAGTTCGCCTCTGCGAAGCGTGACCAACTCGGCGATCCTGGTTCGTTCCTGGCGTGTATCAGTGTCGGTGGGCCAACTCCTGGTAGCGCCCAGCAGCATGATCATGGCGCGGTCCAACGGCATGCCCGGATCGTAAAGATCGGCCACGGCCCGGGTGAGGTGGTCTCCTGCGCTTCCGTTGAAGGAGTGGATGGGGTGCTGAGGTGACTCGGGCCAGCCGAAACTGTCGAGGTGGACTTGACCATCGGGTTCCACACGTATTCGGGCGGACAGTGAGATGGAGACCAGCTCAGCCTCCTGCCCCTGGCGTTGGAACCCCAGAACACGGGTTCCGTCGGACAGAAGATCGTCGAGGCTCAACACGCCATCGCGCATAGTTGCGGAGGCGGCCTCGTGGTACGCGTGGATGGCGGAGCCGCTCTTGCGTTCCACTACGGGAAGTTCGATGAGGCGGCGCTTGGCCTGCGTGGCTGCTTCGACAGGCGAAGCAAACCCGATCTGGTCGGCAGCCATCCGAATGGCCTCGGACAGGGCGACGGCGTCGGTGCGGGGGTCGATCTGGCTACCAGTGCGTCCCAGCTCCGCAACTGCGATGAGGTCTTCGTTCAAGCGTCTCTGTGCGAAGCCGGGGTCAGAGACGATGCGTTCCGCTGCGATCTCCTCCGGCGTGCGATCGGAATTCATCAGGATTCCAGCCCATCGTGCCAGTCATAATGGAGTCTTCCGTCGATCTCCTCTTGGCTCATGTCCTTCCGTGTCGGGGCGTGCCACCACCAATGCGAGTCAGGTATCCACGCAGGTATCTCCTCCTCGGGGACGGGAGGAATGTCGTCCGCGTCTTCTCTGTATGTCTCTTCTGCTTCCTCGAGGGTTTCAAGGTCGACTGGGCTGACGAGCGCAGTCAAGGGAACGAACTCGTCATTGATTATCTGAAGGTTGCTCCTTATTTGGCATGACCTTTTGAAGCCGTCTAGCCTGCTCATTCGGGAATAGTATTCACACTGGCTTATGTAGCTGAGCAGAGAGGCGAGATTTCTTCCCTCTTTCAACGCAGCAGATATGCGGGACCTGAATGATTCTTGCTCCTCTGGCGGGAGTAGGACGAATCCGCCTCCTGCGTACAAAGCTACAGCAAGAACAATGCCCTGTTCCGTGTTCTCGGGATTTTGGCTTTCGGTTCCGGTTTGGAATTTGGATAGAATCTCTTCCATGAGATTTTTGGTGTCTTCAAGGAGTCCCATGTTCCTACTATACTATTCTCGTCTTGGATCCGTAGGTCGACATCACGGCTCCGGTGTGCTCCCGAAGATAGACTTGAGCCACCATGACCTGGACTTCCCTCGTTCCGCTGGGGGTGGGTGTGATTGGTTCGGGGGTCACTACCCGCTCGAACGTCATGTGTATTCCGCCGTCCTCCAGGCGGGTGAAGTTCACCAGTTCTCCCTCTCTGATGGTGGTTTCGGCACTGTTGAAGTAGTCTCGAACGGGGTCCCCGGTCCTTTCCGCCGTGGGGATCTCGAGCTGGTGCTTTCGTGCATGGTATGCGGCTGAACTCTCTGGTCCCATGCCGATTTCCCCTGCTTGTGAGCGGGTCAGGTCGGCTATTTCTGGATCCGGGGGATCGGTTTCAATTCTCGGAGATTCGCTCCTCATCTCACGCACTGTGGAGCGATCGAATTCGAGGCGCTCCGCTATATTCACCTCCCCGTTCAGAATTATATTTGCCGCATTTGTCTTTGCCTGGTTCGGGATGTTTACCTGGCTTGGTCCTTCTCCTAGTTCGCTCCTGATCTCTGCTTCGATCCTTAGTGCTTCTTGGTCGAAGGTTGCCTTGAAGTACTCATAGCGGTAGGCGAATTCGAATGGGCTGGTCGTTCCGTCGAGGGCAAACCTGATTCCCTCGGGCATCATGATATCGGCAAGTCGAAGTTTCTTCCTGTCCGGGAATTTGTTGTCGAGTACAGCCTTGGCTGCCCTCTGCCAGCCGCGACCGTCGCGTTCGTTGTCTCCACGGAACTGGTTGATCTCTTCGTCAGTCAGCCCTGCGTTGCGAAGTGCGTCTTCAAAGCTGTCCGCCTTCCTGAGAGCTTTCTCCTGTTCAGGATCCGGAACTGGTTCGGGCCGGTCGGGGCCGGAGGGGCCGGGCGGCCCGGGGGGTCTCGGGGGTCCGCCTGAAGAGGAGTCCCCTGCACTCGGGTCCGCGTCCTCGTGCACGGTGACCGGATCGCTGCCCTCGTCGAGCCGGGGTCCGTCGCCGTCGGCGCTGTTGTCGACCGTGCCGTCGGCGTGCATCTCCATGCCGTCGGGGGTGACGGGGACCCGGGAGTTCTCGCTGCCGCCGGGGCCGTCCCCATGTCCGGTGGAGCCGCTGTTCTCCAGGGCGTCGATGGTCCAGGGCGCCTCACCGTCGAGTTCGGCCATCCGGCCGCCGTCGGCGGTGTCCATGTCATCGGCGAGGTCCTCGTTGCGCCGCGCGATCTCGGAGAAGGCAGCGTCGACCTCTGCGGTCGTCGGATCGCGCCGCACATCCTCGTCCGCTCGCTGACCGGGTGTGTCGGCGTCCTGAGAACCGGCACCGTCCCTGTCGGACTCCGGGCGTTCCGGGGGGTTGCTCTCCGGGGCGGCGGGCTCGGCGGGTGGTGTGGAGGGTTCCGGCGTCGGATCCGGACTGTTGTCCGGTGCAGGGGCCGGGTCTGCTTGCGGCCCCTGGTTCTGATGGGCCTCCAGGTCGCTCAGAGACTCGTGCATGTCCCCGAGACCTGCGGGGACGCCGCTTCCGTCGGGCTCGATGCTGTCCGGTGCTGTGGGCGCGTCCGGGTGGGTGCCGTCAGGCCTGAGAGTGGGGCTGGACTCGTTGTTCGCGGTGGTGGAGGAGCCGTCGGAACCCTCGGAGCCGTCCGCGTCGATGCCTCCGCTGATGGGGCCGTCGCCGGTTCCGGCGCCTCCCAGGATGCGCGACACCCGGGCGGCGATCATGGGCACACCGACCACCGCCCCGACACCTGTGGCGCTCAACGCCGCGCCACCCGCGATCATGCCGATGTTGGTCAGAACGGTGCCGAACACGTAGCCGGGGCGCTCTCCCAGTTCGGTCCAGGGGAAGAAACCGTGGATCGCGTCGCCCCAGGCGCCCCTGGCGGTGTCCCACCACTCGCCGGGGCTGTTCACCATCTCACCGGTCTGGGGGTTGTAGAAGCCGGTCATGGCTCCGAGGCCCGCGATCGAGTCGCCCCAGTACGAGGTGAAGTTGTCCCCCCAGCCGCCGGTGAACCAGCCCTCGGAACCGTGGATCCCGACCGCGCCGCCCATGTCCTCCAGGCTGCCCATGAGGACGTCCCCGCCCCCGTGGATCGCGTCCACGTACCACATGTGGTCGGTGCCCTGGGGGGAGCCCCACGGGGTCCCGACGTCCTCGGGCGCCTCCTCGAAGCCGTGGACGGCCTCGCCGGCACCGGGCTGGGTGGTTCCGTCGGCGTTGCTCGCGATAAAGGTGGTGCCGCCGAACAGTGCGGTGATGGCGTTGGCGCACTCCCGTTCGGCCTCCTGGTACTGCTGGTGGAGCGAGTTCACGTGGTTGAGCAGGTTGTTGTGCTCCTCGACCTTGTCGCTCTCGCCGCCGAAGAAGCCGCCGTCGTCCCAGTCGTCGTCGCTCCGGATCTCCGCGACCAGGTCTCTGGCGTCCTGGCGGGCCTGGACCAGCTCGGAGCGCAGCTCACGTGCCCTCTCGGCGAAGGTCTCCAGTGCGGTCGCCGCCGTGCCGAAGTCGGTTTCCACCGCGTCGCCCGTGGTGGCGACGGGGTCGACCGCCGAGTACAGGGTCTCGGCCTCGGGCGCGCTGTAGACGGCCTGGAGCCCGGCCCATGAGCTTTTGATGCTCTGTCCTGATTCGGCGATGTTCTCGCCGTCGGTCCTGAGGCCGCCGGCCGCGCTTTCCAACAGCACGGTGTTCACGATGGGGACGGGGATCGCATCCGGGTCGATCAGGTCATCACTCACTGAGCATTCGCTATCCGTGTAGGGGGTGCACTTCAGCGGTGGCTGGGGCGAGGCCGGTCTGTGTGTCGTTTTGCGTCGCGTTCGCGGAGGAAGGGTCTTGTGACCTTGGTGCGGGTCGGCGGAGAAGGAGTGCCTGCGGCAGTTTCGTGGGGCCGGAAGGCGCTATGGAGGCTGTCCCTTCCTCCGTCGGGGAGTTCGGGAGGCACGTTCATGGAGTGGGCGTGATTGCCGGGGGAGCGTTCCTACGCGATCTCTCCCGCGTTGGCCTGGGCGTCCGCGGCCATCTGCAGGTTGCCGTTGACATAGTGCAAGGTGGCATCGCTGGCGCCCCCGACCGCACTGGCGCTCTTTTCGACCATGCCGCCGACCTCGTCGAAGTAGTGCTCGGCGAACTCGGAGAGGGCCATCCCGATCGGGTCGCTGTTGGCCGCGCTGTTGGCCTCGTTCAGATGCGTTTCCATCGAATTCAAGTGCGAGGTGAGCCCTTGGCTTCCCTCTTCGTCGCCTATGTGTCCGGAGACGCCTGAGAGGACGCTGAATACCTCTCCGGTCTGGATGTTCCAGGCTGACACGTGGGTCTCCCCTCTGCCTCGGGACGTGGGAACGGGGTGGCGTTTCTAGTGGCGATGCAGACTCTATTGCCATGGTTTCGCCCCATGCATCACTGTTTCCGCGTCGTCAGAGGTCAAGCGGATGATCGGTGGCCGATTCCGGCCAGTACTGCTCCGGAAGGGCACAGGAGAAGGGGCGGCCCGGGCCGAACCGTGTCGGCCCCATGCGCTTCGGAAGGCATGGGTATTCCAGCGCGATCATGGCCGATCGAATGTCGCGGCAGGCCTCGCCCATCTTCGTTCGCCATTGCACGGGCAACTCACCAAAGGCATCCGATACCCGTATTGCCATATAGGCGGGAGAGGGACCTGCTGACAGGGTGTCTGCTGCAGAGAAAACACGGTTCGCACGCAGGACCGGCAGAGGGCGTGCAGGAGGCTCACAGCGGACCGGCCAACTGCCGGCCGATCGATGACTACCTGGACGGAACCGGGAGCGCAGGGACTCTGCGGGTTCGACGGGCCGACCGTGGCAGGCCGGAAGCCGAGAGCCGTACCCGGACCCCTGCGCCGAACACTCCGGTGGTCGCGACCTGCTCGGCCGGCAGGGATGACACGGGCGGCGGGTGCCGCGGCGCCGGACGGACGACGACCCGTGAGCGAGGCCGGCCAGGACGCCCACCGGCCCCGGACCCGGCGCCGATCCGCGTCACCGCTCATCCTTGGAAGTCTGAAAAACGAGGTTTGACACCGAATATGGTCTGATGGGATCAGATATCTTTTTCGGTGGACTGGACCAGGTGAAGGGGTGTCCGGGGTGGACGTCCTCCGCAGGAACAACGTGACGATCACCGGGACGGACGAGGGGCCCACGGTGGTCCTCGCCCACGGGTTCGGCTGCGACCAGAACCTGTGGCGCCTGGTGGCGCCGGCCCTCGCCGAGCGGTACCGGGTGGTGCTCTTCGACTACGTCGGCTCCGGCGGGTCGGATCTGGCCTCCTGGAGCGAGGAGAGGTACTCCTCGCTGGACGGCTACGCCCAGGACGTGGTGGAGCTGAGCCGGGCGCTGGACCTCGAAGGGGCCGTGTTCGTGGGCCACTCGGTCAGCGCCATGGTCGGCGTCCTGGCTGTCCGGGCTGTGCCGGAGCGCATCGGCGCCCTGGTGATGGTGACCCCCTCGCCCCGCTACATCGACGACGGGGACTACCGCGGCGGCTTCAGCACACAGGACATCCACGAGCTGCTGGCCTCGCTGGAGTCCAACTACCTGGGCTGGTCGTCGGCCATGGCGCCGATGATCATGGGCAACCCCGAGCGGCCCGAGCTGGGCCAGGAGCTGACCGACAGCTTCTGCGCGACCGACCCCGACATCGCCCGGGTCTTCGCCCGCACCACCTTCCTGTCCGACAACCGTGCGGACTTGGAGGGCGTGGAGGTCCCGACCCTCGTCCTGGAGTGCTCCCAGGACCTCATCGCCCCCCGCGGGGTCGGGGCCTTCGTCCACGAGTCGATCCCCTCCTCCCGGCTGGTCACGCTGGAGGCCACCGGCCACTGCCCGCAGCTGAGCGCACCCCAGGCCACCGCGGAGGCGATCCTGGACTTCCTGGACACCCTGCGGAGCACGCCGTGACCGGGGGACCCGAACCGTCCGGGAGGAGCGGCCGCCCCGACACGGCCGTCGGCGCACTGCTGGAGCAGGGGGCGGAGGAGTTCTACGAGTTCGCGCCCTGCGGGTACCTGTCGACGCTCATGGACGGCACGATCGTCCGGATCAACGCCACGCTGCTGGAGTGGCTCGGCCTGGAACGCGACGCCGTGGTGGACCGGATGCGCTTCAGCGACCTCCTCACCGTGGGCGGCAGGCTCTACCACGAGACGCACTTCGCGCCGCTGCTGTACATGCGGGGCAAGGCCGGCGGTATCGCCCTGGAGATGAGGGCCGCCGGGGGAGCCCGCCTCCCCGTGCTCGTCTCCTCCGTCGTCAAGCACGACGGCCGGGGCGAACCGCTGCTGATCCACACCAACGTCTTCGACGCCACCGAACGCCGCGCCTACGAGGAAGAGCTGCTGCACCGGCGCAGGGAGGCGGATCGGGCCCGTACCGAGGCCGAGCGGCTCCAGACCGAGGCCGATCGGGCCCGTGCCGAGGCCGACCGGGCGCACCGGCAGGCCGACACCGACCGGGCCCGTCTGAAGGACGCGCTCACGGTCCTGCAGAAGGCCCTCCTGCCCGACAGCCTGCCCGCCGTGCCGGGCATGGAAGCGGCCTCCTACTACCACCCTGCCTCCCCCGACCAGCTGGGCGGCGACTTCTACGACCTCATCCACCTGGACGACACCCGCTGGGTGTTCTTCCTCGGCGACGTGCGCGGCAAGGGCCCCGAGGCCGCGACCCTGACCTCCCGCGTCCGGTACGCCCTGCGCGCCGCCGCCCTGCACACCTCGGAGCCCGCCGAGGCCCTGGACACGCTGAACACCGTCCTCCTGGAGGGGCACGCCCACGACGAGGAGGCACGGCACTGCACCGTCGTCCTCGGCATCCTCGAACCCGACGGCGACGGAGGACCCGCCCGGGTCCGCCTGGCCTCGGGCGGCCACCCGCCGGCCCTGGTCCTGCGCGCCGACGGCCGGGTCGACCTCCTGGACACCCCCGGAGGGATGCTCGTCGGCGTGCTGCCCGGCGCCGGATTCGCCACGGCCGAGACCGTCCTGGGCCCCGGCGACACCCTCCTGCTCTACACCGACGGCCTGACCGAGGCCCGCACGGGTCCCCGGCGCGACACCCTGTACGGCGAGGACGGCCTGCTCGCCTTCGCCGAGCAACACGCCCCCTCCAGCCCCTCCAAGGCGATCAACGCCCTGAGCGACCTGCTCTGGGGCTTCGGTGAAGGGCTCGACGACGACACCGCGCTGCTCGCGCTCGGGGTCCCCGAGGTCCCAGGGGCCGCTGCCGGGAGGGCGGACACCGGGTGAGAGCCCACCGGAAGCCGTGCTGGCGCGGGCGGACCCGTGCCGGTTTCCCCCGAGCCGCTGCCGGATACTGGTGCCCATGGCGATCATTCACAGTGCGACCCTCACACCGAGCAAACCGGCGCTGATCGGGGCCTGGCTGGACGGCCGTCCGTGGGCGGGGCAGGGAACCGACGAGGTGCTGGGCGCGTACCGGTTCGACGACCCGGAGGGCGAGGTCGGGGTGGAGGCGTTCCTGGTCCGGCGCGGGGACCGCCTGCTCCACGTGCCGCTGACCTACCGGGGCGCTCCCCTCGCCGGTCACGAGGAGCACCTCGTCGGCACCCTGGAGCACTCCGTCCTCGGTCCGCGCTGGGTCTACGACGGAACCCGGGACGGGGTGGCGCTCGCGTGCTTCCGGCGGGCGCTGGTGGGTGAGCAGGAGCAGGCGGAGCTGGAGATCCACGAGGGCGGCCGCGTCGTGGGGCGCAGGGCCCAGCAGGTCGCGGTGTCCAGGGAAGCCGGTGGGGAGAACACCGGTTCCGGTGCGGCCCAGGGCGGGCAGGTGCTGGTCCCGCACGTGCTGGACGCCGAGGCCGAGGGCAGGTCGCGGCTCCGCGCCCGGTGCGGGGACCTGAATGTGGTGGTCGCGGTACTGACCTGATCCGAGGCCTTCCTGCCCCGGCCTCCGCCGTGTGCTCCCCGCGGCCCCAGCGGATCGCGGACGATGCGGTCGGCCCGGACACGGCCCCGACCCCCCGCGAACCGGATCGGACGGCGCAGGCCGCCGGGACCGCCCCCTCCCGCCCGAGCGGCGGGGGAGGGAGCGGTCCCGTGCGGCTCAGGCCGGGGAGGGCTCCAGGCCCAGCTCCCCGGTCAGGAACCGGCGCAGGTGCGCGCGGGCCTGCTCGATGCTCAGCGGCGGGGCGCCGCGCAGGCGGCGCAGGGCCAGACCGTCGACCAGGGCGTTGAAGCGGGTCGTGGTCTCGGCGACGTCGGGACAGCGGAACTCCCCCCGGTCGCGGCCCCGGGCGATCAGCTCGGCCACCCGGTCCGACCACTCCTCGTACCGGCGGTGCTGGCGCGAGTCCGGCTCCAGGCTGGCGTCGGCCGCCCAGTTGTCGAACCACAGCCGCCAGTGCCGGTCGGTCTCCGGGCTGAACACGCCCTCGACGAGCGTGGTCAGCCCCTCCGCGGCGGTGGGGCAGGCCAGCATCCGCTCGCCGAGCGGGCGGTAGTAGGAGTCGATCTCGATCGACACCGCCTCGCTGAGGATCTCCCGCACACCGCCGAAGTGGTACGTGACCGTGCCCACGGACACCCCCGCCGCGCGGGCGATGTCGCGCACGCCCACCCGGCTCGCCCCGTGCTCGATCACCAGCGGCACGACGGCCTCCAGGATGAGCCGCCGCCGCACCTCGGTGGGCTGGCGGGTGCGCTTGTCCGGCGCGACCGCGCGGCGCCTGGCCCCCGCCGCCCCGGCGACCGGCGGCCCCTCGGCAGGGCCGGTCATCCCGCGGTCCTGGGGATCTCGCGCTCCCAGCGCCGGGTGGCGACGACCTCGCCGCCGGAGCGGGCCTCCACCGTGCTGTGCACGACGAAGTGGTCCGCGGTGGCGGTCAGTTCGCTCGAGGTCCGCACGGAAACGTCCCAGTCCTCCCGGCGCATGGTGATCTCCCACTCGGATCCTGCCATGGCCGACAACGGGTCGTCGACCCGGATCCGGTACCGTTCCCGCGCCTTCTCCGTGTACACGAGACCGTTGGGGTAGGTGCGCGTCCCCCCGTAGTTGGGGTCGACGTCGAGCACCCACTCGCCGGTCCCGACGTCGTGCGACACCAGGCGCTCGGGCCGGGCCTCCGACGCGCCCAGCTCCACCGCCAGCGGCGTCGCCTGCTCCGGCTCCTCGAACTCCACCGGCGCGCGCCCCTCGTCCGTGCCCGCGGGCCGCACCGGGAGCAGCAGCGCGCTCCGGTCGGGCCACACGGTCAGGGCCGGGTCGTCGGGCTGCGGCCACACCCACGGCCAGTACGCGGTCGACACCGCGACGCGGATCCGGTGCCCGGCGGGGAACGCGTACCCCGTCCCGGTGAGCTCCACCTCCACGTCCTCGGGGTTTCCGGGCTCCCACGGCGCCGACCTGTCCCGGCCGTACCGGCTGCCCAGGTTCAGCACGCCGCGGGTGACGAGGGTCGAGGCCCCGTCGGGGGCGACGTCGCACACCCGTACGATCACGGTGCCCCGGGGCTTGTCGGCGTCCAGGCGCAGGCGCACCCGCGCCCGGCCCAGGACCTCGACGCGCTCGGCCAGCGGCTCGCCGTCGAAGCACGTCGACCTGCCGTCCTCCTCCCGCTGGTCGGGGGGCAGGTCGGTGGCGTTGCCGTAGGGGAAGAAGCGGCCCGCGTCGACGCCCGTGTGCTGGGGGCTGTGCACCGTCACCGGTGCGCCGCCCGCCGCGCCGAGGGGCCGTTCGGACCAGCGGGTCGCCGGGGAGGGCCAGGCGTCGTCGGTGACCCAGCGGCCGGGCCGCTCCGTGTAGGCGGTCGCGGGCGGCACCGGCTCCTGGACCCACGACCGCAGCCGCGGGGTGTCCATGGCGCCGTTGTCCGCGTCCTTGAGCCAGTGGTCCCACCAGCGCAGGGTCTCCTGGAGGAAGCCGATGTGCGGGCCGGGCGGCCGTGCGATGTCGGGGTACTGGTGCGCCCAGGGCCCCAGCAGTCCGCGCACCGGGCCGGGCAGGTGCTCCACCAGCCGCAGCACGGTGTCCCGGTAGGGGTCGGCCCACCCGCCGACGGCCAGCACCGCGGCGTCGATCGCGGAGTAGTCCTCGCACACGCTGCCGTGCCGCCAGTAGTCGTCCCGGGTCTGGTGGTCCAGCCAGGTGTGGACGAACGGCTCCAGCGCGTCGAGACGCTCCTTCCACATCGGCAGCCACGCGTCGCCGACCGTGATCGGGTCCGGCGGACGCGACGTGAACGCCAGCATCGTGCCGGACCAGCCGGCCATGTCGATGCCCAGCACCGAGCCGCCGATGTAGTGGACGTCGTTGTCGTAGCGGTCGTCGGCCGAGCACACCGTGACGATCGCCTTGAGCGGTTCCGGGCGCCGGGCGGCGATCTGGAGCGAGTTGAACCCTCCCCAGGAGATGCCGAACATCCCCACCCGGCCGGTGCACCAGGGCTGCGCGGCCAGCCACTCCACGACCGCGACCCCGTCGGCGGTCTCCTGCTCGGCGTACTCGTCGAGCATCACGCCCTCGGAGTCCCCGGACCCCCGCAGGTCCACCCGCACCGACGCGTAGCCGTGGCCCGCGTAGTAGGGGTGGCGCTGGGCGTCGCGCGGCGACGTCCAGTCGCCCTTGCGGTAGGGCAGGTACTCCAGCAGCGCCGGGACGGGGTCCGCCAGGGCGTCCGCCGGCAGCCACACGCGCGCGTGCAGCCGCGTGCCGTCGGCCATCGGGATCCAGTCCTCGCGGACCTCGACCTCGCGCGCGAAGTCCTCTCGGTAGCGCATGCTCCCCCGTTCGTCTCTCGTGTGGGCCCGTGCGTGACGGGGCCGTTCGTGTGTCGGGAACCGTGTGTCAGGACCGCGGGCCGGTCCCGTCGGCGTCCCACCGGCGGATCCGGTGGCCCCCGCCCAGGTCGATCCACTCCGGGTCGGGAACCTCCGCCAGGTCCCGGGGCGGGGCGGCCGTGGCCCCGGCCGGCCCGGGCGCCTGCGCGGTCGCGCCGGCGCCCTCCCCGACCGGCCGCGGTTCCAGGACCGCGTCCAGCAGCCGCCGGGTGTAGGGGTGGTTGGGCCCGGAGAAGACCGCCGCGACCGGGCCCTCCTCCACGACCAGCCCGTCCCGCATCACCGCGACCCGGTCGGCGATCCCGCGCACCACCGCTAGGTCGTGGCTGATGAACACGAACGCCAGGTCCCGCTCGGTGCGCAGGTCGTCCAGCAGCGCGAGCACGGCCGCCTGGACCGACACGTCGAGCGCCGTGGTGACCTCGTCGGCGACCACCACGCGCGGGTCCCCGGCCAGGGCGCGGGCGATGCCGACCCGCTGGCGCTGCCCGCCGGAGAGCTGTCCGGGCAGCCGGTCCGACAGCGCCGGGTCCAGGGCGACGTCCGCGATCAGCTCGCGCGCCCGGTCGTCGGCGCGGGACCGCTCGGCCAGGCCGAAGAACCGCAGCGGCCGGCGCACGGCCTCGCGGACGATCCTCCGCGGGTTGAGGGAGGTGTCGGCGTTCTGGAACACGAGCTGGACGCGGCGGCGGACGCCCGGCGGGCGCTGCCGCGCACGCACGGCCAGGTCGCCTTCGCCGTCCCGGCCCCCGTCCCCGGTGCGGTCGTCGCCCCCGGAATCCGCGCCGAGCAGCCGCATGGTCCCCGAGGACGGTGCGCGCAGGCCCGCCAGGGACCAGGCCAGCGTCGACTTCCCACTGCCCGACTCCCCGACCAGGGCCAGCACCTCGCCCCGGCGCAACCCGAGCGAGACGCCGCCGACGGCCCGGTGCGCGCCGTAGTCGATCGTGACGTCGCGCAGGGACACCACCTCGGGCGCGTCGTCGGGGACCGGCACGCGCTCGCGCACGGTCCGCGTCCCGTCCTCGGCGACCTCGGCCAGCCCCCGGTCGCCGATCCGGGGAACGCTCGCGAGCAGGCGGCGCGTGTACGGGTGCCGCGGCGCGTCGAACAGCTCGGCCGCCACGGCGGCCTCCACGACCTCGCCCTCCCGCATGACCACGACGCGTCCGGCCATCCGTGCGACGACCCCCAGGTCGTGGCTGACCAGGACCGACGTCAGGCCGAACTCCTCGCCCAGTCCGGCCACCAGGTCCAGGATCCGCGCCTGGGTGACCACGTCCAGAGCGGTCGTGGGCTCGTCCAGCACCAGCACCTTGGGGCGCGCCGCCAGCGCCATGGCGATCGCCACCCGCTGCTGCTGCCCGCCGGAGAGCTGGTGCGGGTACCGGCGCACGATCCCCCCGGGGTCGGGCAGCCCGACCTTCTCCACCAGGGAGCGGACCCGCTCGCCCCGCTCCGCGCGCGTCAGCCCCTGGGACAGCAGGGACTCCCCGATCTGGGCGCCGACGCGCATCGACGGCGTGAGCGCGTGCCCCGCGTTCTGCCCCACCATGGCGATGTCGCGGGTGCGCAGCTCCCGCAGGCCCCGCCGGTCCAGGGACAGGACGTCCTTGCCGTCGACCAGGACCCGGCCGCCGGTGACCCGGGAGCCGTGCCGTAGGTGGCCGAGCAGGGCCCCGGCGACGGTGGACTTGCCGCTGCCGGACTCGCCGACCACGGCCACCGTCTCCCCGGCCGCCGCCTCGAAGGTCACCTCGCGGGCCACGGTCACGTCGGCGCCGCCGGAACGGTAGGCCACGGACAGCCCCTCGACCCGCACCAGGGGGCCGGACTCGATGCCGCTCATGAGCTCTCCTTCGCGCGGTCGACGCCCCAGGCCCGGGACAGGCCGTCGGCGGACAGGTTCAGCCCGACGACCAGGGTCGCCAGGGCGATGATCGGGGCGAGCGTCGCCCACGGCACCACGACCATGGCGGTGCGGTTCTCGGCGACCATCAGCCCCCAGTCCGGGGTGGGCGGGTTGGCGCCGAACCCGAGGAAGGACAGCGAGCTGATCAGCAGCACGACCCATGAGGCCCGCATCGCGAACTCCACCGACACCACGTGGGCGATGTTCGGCAGGACCTCGCGGACCAGGATGGAGACGGTGCGCTCACCGCGCGCCCGCGCGGCGGTCACGTAGTCGAGCGGTGCCACCCCCAGCGCCGCGGCGCGCACCACGCGCACCACCTGGGGCGCGTAGACCACGGTCACGGCGAGGACGATCACCGCCGGGCCCGCCCCGAGCACGGTCACCACGACCAGCAGCGCCAGGATCGGCGGGATGGCCAGGATCGCGTCCAGCACGCGCATCAGCGCGTCGTCCAGCCGGCCGCCCCTGAGCGCGGCCGCGCAGCCCACGACGGTGCCGAGCGCCACCGCGCAGGCGGTCGCGGCGAAGGACACCGTCAGCGCGTAGCGGCCGCCGTACAGCACCCGGCTCACCACGTCGCGGCCGTAGGAGTCGGTGCCCGCCCAGTGGTCGGCGCCCGGCCCGAGCAGGGCTCCGCCGGGGTCGTTGGCGGTGGGGGAGTAGGAGGTGAGCAGCGGTGCGAACAGCGCCAGCAGCACGTGCAGGGCGACCAGGGACAGGCCGACCACGGCGGGGGTGGACCGCGCCAGCGAGCGCAGCGTCGCGCGGACCGTCCCGGTCGTCTCGGCGGGCCCGGAGGCCCCGTGCGGGGACCCGGTCATCGGGCGCTCCTCTCTCCGGTGCGCAGGCGCGGGTTGAGCGCCATCGCCCCCAGGTCGGCGGCGAGGTTGCACAGCACGTACACGGTCGCGCTGACCACGGCGATGGCCTGCAGGACCGGCAGGTCGCGGTTGTGCACGGCCTCCAGCAGCATCCGGCCGACGCCGGGGTAGTTGAAGACGTTCTCGACCACGGCCACGCCGCCGACCAGCCACGCCACGTTCATCGCGATCACGTTCAGCGTGGGCAGCAGCGCGCTGGGCAGGGCGTGGCGCACCACGACCCGGCCCGTGCCGAGGCCCTTGAGCCGCGCGGTGGTCACGAACTCGCTCTCCATGACGTCGATGACGCTGGTCCTGGTCATCCGCACGATGTAGGCGGTCATCACCACCGACAGCGCGATGGTCGGCAGCACGACCGCGGGCAACAGGTCGGCGACCGGCGCGGACGCCTCGTCCAGGACCACGGCGGGCAGGACCGGCACGGTGATGGACAGCGCCAGCACGAGCAGGGTCGCCACGACGAACTCCGGCACGCTCATCCCGATCAGCGTCAGGGTGGAGATCACCGTGTCCGGCCAGCGGTCCCGGTACAGGCCGGCGACGACGCCCAGCACGATCGAGGAGGTGACCGCGACGGCGATGGTGGCGACCGCGATCAGTATCGTGTTGCGCAGGTGCAGCCACAGGGTCGCGGAGACGGGCTCGCCGGAGACCAGGGACACCCCGAAGTCGCCGCGCACCGCACCGGTGATCCATTCGAGGAACCGCAGGACGGCCGGGCGGTTCAGGCCCATCTGCTCGCGCAGCGCGGCCACGGCGTCGGGGGTGGCGTCCTGGCCGAGCACCTGCGTGGCCACGTCGCCCGGGAGCAGCTGCACGGCGGCGAACACGATCACCGACGCCAGGAGCACGGTGACGACCGCGGACAGCAGCCGCCTGGAGATGTAGACGATCATCAGGGCCTCAATCCGATGTTGAGGTAGTCGAACTCGAAACCGGACTCGTGGTAGTTGAGGACGTCCCGGGACAGGCCCACCAGCCGGTCGGCGAACATCGGGGTCATCGCGCCGCCCTCGTCCACGACCATGCGCTGGGCGTCCTGGTACAGGGTGCGGCGGCGGTCCTCGTCGGCGGTGGCGCGGGCGGCGTCGAGCAGGTCGTCGAAGGCGCCGTCGGACCAGGCGGTCTCGTTGTAGGAGGAGCCGCTGCGGAAGACCTGGTTGAGCAGCTGGTCGGCCGGACGCCCCGTGTACCAGTACGTCGCCATCAGCGGCTTCTGCATCCAGATCTGGGTGTAGTAGGAGTCCGCCGAGGTGTTGCGGACGGTGATGTCGATCCCGGCCTCGGCCGCGGAGTCGCGGTAGGCGAGCGCCATCGGGGTGAACACCGGGTCGTACGCGGAGGTGTAGAGCTCCAGGCTCAGGCCCTCGTGCCCGGCCTCGGCGAGCAGGGCGCGGGCCCGGTCCGGGTCGCGTTCGAGCGCGTAGTCGGTCCAGTAGGGCGTGCCGGGCGGGACCGGGTTGTCGTTGCCCGGTACGCCGGTGCCCTGCAGGGCCACGTCGATGACGTGCCGCGGGTCGTAGGCCAGCTTCATCGCCCGGCGCACGCGCGCGTCGGTGAACGGCTCGGCCGTGGTGAGCATGGGCAGCACGTACCACTGGGCGTTGACCGAGCGCGCGATGGTCGCGCGCTCGGAGGCTTCGACGACGCGGGCGGTGGCGAAGTCCAGGTTGGTCTGCGAGATCAGGTCGACCTGGCCGGCCAGCAGCGCGTTGGTCCGCGCCTGGATGTCGGTCATCGAGAACATCTCGATGGCGTCCAGGGCGGGCGGCCCCTCCCAGTGGTCGTCGTAGGCGACGACGCGGCCCCGGCCGCCGGGGGAGAAGGAGTCGAGCCGGAAGGGCCCGGTGCCGATGCCGGTCGCGCCGACCGTGTCGCCGTCCCCGTCGGGGACGACGTAGCAGTGGTAGTTGGTGAGCAGCGCCGGGAACTCGAAGTTGGGCGTGGTCAGCTCGACGACCAGCACGCCCGGCTCGGGGGTGTGCACCCGGCCCGGTTCGACCAGCGGGCCCAGGACCGTCCCCTGCGGCGAGGCGAGGTCGGGGTCGACGATCCGGCGGAGCGTGTAGGCGGCGTCCGCGGAGGTGAAGCCGCGGCCGTCGTGGAAGCGGACCCCGTCGCGCAGCCGGAAGGTCCACACCAGGCCGTCGTCGTCCGACTCCCACCCGGTGGCCAGGTCGGGCACGGTCTGCCCCTCCGCGTCCATCCGGACCAGCCGGCTGTACAGGGCGCCCAGGTACTCGTAGGCCGACAGGGAGCTGGCCGGGTCCAGGGTCTCGGCCTGCGACGCCGGCGGCCGGGCCATGCGCAGCACGCCGCCGTCGGCGGTGGCGCCCGTGGCGGCGGCCTCGGGCAGCGCCGGAGCCGCCTGCGGCCCGGACGCGGCGCAGCCGGGGAGCAGGACCGCGGCCCCGAGCGCCCCGGCTCCCCCCAGCAGTGCCGTTCTGCGCGGGATCCGCGGCGGGGCGCCCTCGGCCCCCGGTGAACGCGGCATGTTTTCCCCTCCGTGGTGTGCTGCGAACGGATCAATCGTTCAATGAACGATTGATGCGACTCATGCACGATAGAGGTCGGAAGTCGATGGTTCAACGGGTGGCAAAGCGGGTAAACGCGAGGGGTCACGTCTGTCCGCCCGCGGATCGCCGCAGGTGGGAGGTGTCGGCGGACGGTGGGCGTTCCGAGCACCGACACGGTACCGACGCCGCGCGCACCGGCCGCCTGCACGGCGCCTGCCGCCCGCCGACGGGAAGAGGCGGTGCCGGCCGAAGACGGGTGCGGTGCCGGACGCGGAACGGCGGGCCACGGCGGTTCGATCGCGGACACCGGCTGCGGCGGAGCCGGGGCTGCAAAACAACGGAATTTTTACTGTCGACAACGGCGACACGTCCAAGACCCTTGTGCGAAGATCGCACATATGAGGGAAGAGCTGAGTTGGGCGCAGATCGGCGAGCGTGTACGGGAGAGCAGGGCCGCCGCCGGACTCTCCCAGCACCTCCTCGCCGAAAGAGTCGGCTTGGAGCGCAGCATGGTCTCCAAACTGGAGAACGGTGAGCGCCGTATCGACGCGGTCGAACTCACCCGCCTCGCCCGCGCGCTCGACTATCCTCTGTCTCATTTTCTCCACCCCGCCCCTGAGGTCGTCTCCCGCAGGGCTGCCATTGCCGACGGCGGAGACATCGGGGAGAGCCGGGCTGCGCGCGACGCCTATCGGACCGAGGCGCTGCTCTCCGAGTGGCTGAGAGACGTACGCCGACTCATCGGGTTCGGAGTCCTGGAACCACGACGGATGCTCCTGTACCCCGAGCAGGTGCGGGGCGCGCAAGAGGCGCGCCGGTCGGCCCTGTGGCTGCGCGACCGGTTGGATCTGGGCACGGGTCCCATCGAGTCCGTCTCCGCCGTGTGCGAGCAGGCGGGGCAGTTCACCGCCGTCGTCCCGCTGCCCTCGGACGGCGCCTCCCTGGTGGACGGGGATGTCGCGGTGGCCGTGGTCAACAAGGAGCAGGCACCCGGGCGGAGGCGCAGTACCGCCGCGCACGAGCTCGGGCACATGGTCCTGGGGGACGAGTTCTCCAGCGACCTCGGTGTACACGCCTCACGGGAGGACCGTGAGAAGGTGGTGGAGGCGTTCGCGGCCGAGTTCCTCCTGCCGACCTCGGAGATGGGGTCGGCCGTCGAGCAGGACGGCGAGAAGTCCCGGCGCCGTGAGCTGGTCCGGTTGTCGGCGACCTACCGCGTCTCCTGGGGGCTGGCGGTGACCCAGCTCCGGCGCACCGGGGAGGTCGCACCGGAAGAGGTGCGCAGGCTGCGGACCCGCACGCCGACGGACGTCGAGTTCAAGGACGCCCTGGGGTGGAAACCCCAGCCCGACCTCGCCTCCATCCGGGTTCCCCCGGGTTACGCCTCCGCGGTGGTGATGGCGATGGCGACCGATAAGATCACTCCCCACCGGGCAGTGGAGATGCTGCGCGGCCAGGTCTCGCTCGCAGCCCTCACCGAGGAAGCAACGGATTGACTCCTCCCCCCGCGGTCCCGGTCCCACTGCTGTTCGACGCCTCCCCGCTGCTGCACGCCGCGAAGGCCGACCGTCTCGACGTCCTGGGCGACCTGGTCAGCGGATCCTCGTGCCTGACCACCCAGGCCGTGATCGACGAGGTCGGCCGCAGGCATCCCGGTGCCCGCTCGGAGGTCGTGGCAGCCGCGTGGCTCACGGTCGTTCCCACCGACTCGCTGATGTTCCTCGTGGCCTACGGCGAGTGGAGCGCACGCATGGGTCTGGACGATGACCACAACATCGGGGAGACCACGCTGTGCGCCTACGCCGAACTCCACGGCGGGGTCCTGGTCCTGGACGACAAGAACGCGCGCAAGGTCGCCACGCAGTACGGCCTGAGCGTCCGCGGAACGGTCGGCCTGATCGCCGACGCCTGCGGTCGGGGGGACTGCACCGTCACCGGAGCCTCCGTGCTCGTCGACGACCTCCACGAGTCCGGTATGCGGCTGCCCTTTCCCAAGGGCGGGTTCGAGCAGTGGGCCAGGGAGAAGAAGCTTCTGGGTTAGCCGCGCTGCTCTCCTGTGTTCGGTGAGTCGCGCGAGAAGCTCTCCGTGTGTTCCCGCCGCTTTCTTCGTGGCCTGATGACACGCGCCGCATGGGAAAGTGGAGCCGCGGCCTGGGTACCGAGCGCTCGGAAAGGCCCCTGGTCCAGGGCCGGTCACACCGCGGCGCGCCTCGCCCCCTCCCGGAACACGCGGCCGAACACCAGGGGCGCTGCCAGGAGCAGCACTCCTGCGGCGACGAACGGCACGTGGAGCCCGAACCCTCCCAGCAGGCCGCCGGTGAAGACCCCCAGGAGGACGGAGGCCTGGGCGAGGAGCATGCGGGCCATGGACGCGCGCCCCAGGACCGGCATCGGCGTCACCGCCTGGAGGATGGAGGCGGCGCTCACGGCGATCGTCGTCGCCGCCAGGCCGAACACACCGAGTGCGAGCGCCCCCACGACGACGTGGGGGAAGAGTCCCATGGTCAGCAGGGCCCCGCCACCGAGGACGTGGGCGAAGACGAGCAGGGGCCCGTGGCCGCACCACCGCCCCAACGGGGCACACAGGAACGAGGCCGCGAGCGCGCCCACCGGGGACAGCATCGTGTAGACCCCGAACAGTGCTTCGGGGACGTCGAGGGTCCGGGTCACGTAGAGCACCAGGATGGCCGACACCCCGCCGGTGGCGAACCCGGAGAAGGCGGCGGCCGCGGCGAACCCCCGTTGGACGCGGTCGTCCCTGACGAACCGGAGCCCGTCCAGCGCCTCGCGGGTCAGCGAGGCGCGCTCCGGGTCCGGGGGCCGCTCGCCCTCGTCCCTCTCCTCACCGCCGAGGGAACGGGCCGCGACGGCCGCGGAGAGCAGGAACAGCGCCCCCACCAGGTAGGCCCCCGCGTTGAACAGCAGCGCCGTCCCCGTGGAGAGGGCGAACAGCAGCCCCGCGATCGGACCGCCGAGGAAGTCCGAGGCCACCACACGCGTCCCCTGCAGACGGCTGTTGGCTCTGATCAGGAGGTTCCGAGCGACCAGTGCGGGCAGCAGCGCCCGTGCCGAGCCGTCGTGGAAGACCTCGCAGACCGCCAGGGCGAGGACGAAGAGGCACAACCCCCAGACGGGGACCGGGCCGAACCAGGAGACCACCGCCAGCACCCCGAGCAGCGCGCAGCGCAGGAGGTTGCCGACGACCATGGCGCGGCGCTTGTCGATCCGGTCGATCAGCGCCCCGGCGTGCAGGCCGAACAGCAGCCAGGGGGTGTAGGCCGCCACGGTCAGCATCGAGACCGCGAGGGGGTCGGAGGTCAGGGCCGCGGCCATGAGCGGGAAGAGGGTCAGGAGGACGCCGTCGCCGAGGTTGGCCGACGTGTGTCCGGCCCAGAAGCGGTGGAAGGCTCCCCCCAGCCCCACCGCCGGCGGATCGCCCCTGGCCTGTGAGGAGTCGATGTCCATGGGCTTACTCGAACCTGGCCTTCCGGGAGCCCTCCAGACTCATCGGCGGGTGGGAGAGGATCACGTCCCCGTCGGCGTCCACGGCGGGGACGCCGGCGGAGAGGACGTACAGCGCGGTCTCCCGGACCCCGTCGACGCCCAGCAGCTCCTCGACGGCCGAGTCGTTGAAGGCCGCGGTCTGGAAGGGGCCCAGCCCCAGCGCCGTCGCCGTCAGGACGAAGGTCTGGCCGAGGTGCCCGGAGTTCATCAGCATGACCCGGTAGGCGCGAGGATGCCGGTACTTGAAGCTCAGGCGTGGGACGACCGCGGTCAGGACCACGGAGAAGGGCGCCTCGCCCACCCCCGACTGCGAGTCGCACGCACGGGTCAGGCTGTCCCGGAACTCGCCCTCCCGGAGCAGTTCCAGGGAGTGCTCCCGGACGTTGTAGTGGTAGATCCCCGGGGCGATCCCGGCCACGCCGGTGACGACCGTGTACGCCTCCAGTTCGTGGCGGGCGCCCCCGGCGGGGCTGGTGCGCAGCATGAGGGCGCCGAACTGCTGGGCGTCGATGAAGTCCTTCACGCCGAAGGTCATCGCCATGAGGGTCGAGAAGACCTCCCGTCCGAGAGGCGCGTCGACGAAGTCCCGATGGGTCCTCCTCCGGTAGAGGACCTCCCGGTAGGAGCGGCCGGGATCCTCCTGGTAGCGGGGGAGGAAAATCCTGTCCGCGTCCTTGTATTCCTTGAACAGGGGAGGCGACGGGTCCTTGGTGATCTCCTCCCGGATCTCGTCGGTGCTCGGCGTGAAAGGGGCGTCCCTCGTGGAGAAGTGGAAAGAGAGGCCTTCCCTTCCCCAGGGCGCCCAGGCGTCGAGCCCCTCTGCGGCGCTTTCGTGCCCGCCCTGCTCCTCGGATTCGAGGAAACCGAGGGAGGAAAGGGAGGACGCCGCACTTTTCAGGACGTCCTCGTCCAGCCCCAGATCCTGGGCGACGTCAGAAACGGACCGCAGCTCGGAAAAGCTGTGGAGGACGCTCGCGGTGATCGGGTCGGTGCTGATCTTCGCTTTGGTCAGAGGGTTCTTGACGAAGAAACCGGATGCGTCCCAGAAGCATTCGAGGTGTTTCGCCGACCTGTACTTCACAGTGGTGCTCCCTGTAAAAAGAGGAGGTCGGCCCCGCCAGGGGGCCGACCTCCTCGGGCCGCGTGCTAGCTGGGGCTGAACTGGATGATGATGGTCAGCTCTTCGACGGGCTCGATCTTGATCATGGCCTTCTCCTTAGCTGTTGGAACCGGGTTCCAACCGGGGGATTTCCGCGGTCAAGCCACGGAACCTGTACGTCGGGCGACGTACAGAGCCTTGGGGTGTCTTCCGTCGTCCAGGCCGTCCTCCAGGGCCCCTCCGTGGAAGCCCCGGACGGAGACGAACTCCAGGCCGGCGGAGGCGAGGCTCGCGAGGACGCGCTCGTGCGTCAGGTGGCGCAGCCGGTGCCGTGTGACGGAACGCTCCCAGAGGTCGCCCGCCACCCGCGCGAAGGAGTCCACCTCGAGGTCGATGGCCTCGCCGGGGGAGAAGTCGGTCGGCGCCAGCGGTGAGAAGGAGATGAACCCGTCGTCCGACCTGCGGATGTTGGGGGCCCGGGAGAGCACACGGAAGGACAGTTCGGTGTTCACTTCCACGATCAGAAGGCCGGCGGGAGCCAGCACCCGCGCGGCCTCGGCGAAAGCCGCGTCCAACTCCCCGTCGTCGGAGAGGTAGTGGAACACCTCGCCCGCGGAAACGGCGGCATCGAATTGCGCATCAGGGATGGGGAGGTCGGTCAACCCTCCTACGAGGAAATCGATCCCCCGCATCTCCTCCTTGCCCCTGGCCGCCGCCACCATCGCGGGGGAGAGATCGACTCCGGTGACCCTGTATCCGCTCTTCTGGAGTTCCACGGAGCTGTTGCCGGTGCCGCAGCCGAGGTCGACCAGCCGTTCCCCCGGGACGTTGAATTCTTTCAGGAGATCACTGAAAAGATTCATCCAACGGTGGTAGTCGGAAGTTCTCGAGGTCGCGTCGTATTGGCTGGCGAGCCCTTCATAGGCTTCCAGGGGAGACGCCGAGGGGGGATGAGTGGAAATCGTCGGCCTCCAAATTCAACCCTGAGGTTATTGGGTAAAAATTATGGTAGGGCCCGTCCTCGGTCAAGGGGGTGGCCACATACGGACAGCGGCGGAACGGCGGTGCATCCACACTGGTGATATTCGGCGAAGGGCGGTGCCGCAGTTTTCCCCATGGAATAGGGGGCTGGTGCGGACGGAAATGAGACGCTATGGGTCGGTCCCGCCTCCGGACATTCGCAAAGATTCCGACAGGGCATGACCCATGACAGGATCGTCCCCCGGGCCGACGGCTCCGCGTCGGGCCCCGGGCCGCCGTGCCCGAGGTCCCCCACCACGCGGTCGGGCTCATCGGCCGACCCCTCCATCGGTCGTGGCCGCGTCACTGGCGCCGGTCCTGCCGGCGCCGGACCAGGGGCGCCTCGCGCGCCCGGCGCGTTCTGGGACGGGCACGTGTTCCCGGTGTGCGTGGACCCGACACGCCACGCGCCGGCCCTGCCGGTGCCCCCGCCTGCGGGAACCTACAGTCGGTGGCAGTCCGGCAGGCAGCCGACGGGGGTGCCGAGGTGTCGGGACGGGGGGAACGCGTGGCCTGTGACAGGAGCGACCAGGAACGGGCCTACGCCCTGCTCGACCTGGGGGACGAGATCGTCCACGCCCGGGCGCTGCAGATCGCGGCCGAACTGGGCATCGCCGACCTCCTGGCCCCGGGACCCTGCACGTCCGAGGACCTGGCGGAGCGCACGGACTCCGATCCGGGGGCCCTCCACCGCATGATGCGGCTGCTGGCCTCCCGCGGCCTCTTCCACGAGACCGGGCCCGGTGTCTTCGAGCTGACGGAGACGGGCGGCCCGCTCCGCTCCGACCACCCGGCGTCCGTTCGTTCCGTCCTGGCCCTGGCGGGTACGGTGGCGCCCCTGGTCCTGGGGGGAGTCCGGCACAGCCTGAGCACCGGCGAGGCGACCTTCCCCGTGGTCGCGGGGGAGCACATCTACGACTACATGGCGCACCACCCCGAACACGGGCGCCTGTTCGACGAGGCGATGCGGGAACTGACCCGGGTCGCGGTGCCCGCGGTGCTCGACGCCTACGACTTCGCGGGCGCCTCCCGCATCGTCGACGTCGGGGGAGGATCCGGTGCCCTGCTGAGCGCGGTCCTGCACCGCGCGCCCGGCGCGAGCGGGGTCGTTTTCGACACCCCCGGTGTCGCGGACTCCGCCCGGGAGAGGCTCCGGGACGAGGGCGTGGCGGACCGGTGTTCGGTGGTGGGCGGGGACTTCTTCCGCGAGGTGCCGGCGGGCGGCGACCTCTACGTGCTGAAGTGGGTCCTGCACAACTGGTCCGACGAGCGCGCGACCGCCATCCTGCGCAGCTGCCGAAGGGCCATGGGCGAGGACGCCGAACTCCTCCTCATCGAGTCCGTGCTGCCGTCGGACGGCGCGCCCCACCCGGGGAAGGCCATGGACCTGTCCATGCTCGTCCTCTCCGGCGGCCGGGAGCGTACCGAGGAGCAGTTCGCCGAACTGCTGGCCGGGGCGGGCCTGCGGCTCCGGCGCGTCGTCCCGACCTCTTCTCCGCACAGCCTCGTCGAGGCCGTGCCCTGCTGAACCGCTCCTGCCGCGCACCGCCTCCCGCCGGGGGCAGTGGTCGGGCTCAGGGCCCCTCACCGAGCCAGACCGGGGTGATGTCCACCGTGTGGAACCGCCAGACCGTGCCCACCCGCCGGTAGGTGTTGTCGTACCAGCCGCCGACCGACCACCAGTCCGCGGGGTCGTCCGCGCTGCGCAGGTGGACGGCGTGCATGGAGGAGCGGGACGTGGCGCGGTCGCCGTCGACCTCCACCCGGTGGTTCGCGCTCAGGTGGTGGGTCCGGTGGTAGTGCCCCAGGTCGGCCTCCACGTACTCGGCCAGGCCGGCGCGGCCGCGGTGCTCCCTCCCCGGCATGCGGAGGACCCCGTCCTCGGTGAACAGGGCCGCGTAGCCGGTGAAGTCCCGGTCGTCGAGGCGGCGGACGAACTCGGCCAGCAGGTCGCAGATGTCGGCGCGGTCGAGCAGTGAGCGCAGGCGTGTGGTCTCCTCGTGCACGGTCCCTCCCCGAGTCCGGTGCGGCGGCGCGGTTCACGTGCCCTGGAGCAGGGCGGTGTACAGGGTCAGGCCGGGGCCGAAGGTCATGGCGACCCCGTGCTTGCCGGGGGCCAGGGGGGTGGTGTCCTGGAGCTCGGCCATGACGAGCGGGAGCCCGGCGGAGGAGCAGTTCCCGTACTCCTGGAGGACGTGCCGTGAGGCCCGGGTCGCCGCGGGGCCGAGGGAGAGGCTCTCCTCGGCGGCCTCGATGATGCGCCGGCCGCCGGGGTGGACCGCCCACCAGTCGACGTCGCCGGGGGTCAGCCCGTGCGGGGAGAGCAGGTCGGCGACCAGGCCGGGCAGGCAGGCGGCGATCAGGTCGGGGATGGCCGCGGAGAGGCCCATCCTGAACCCCTGGTCCCCCACCTCCCAGGTCATGTGCTCCTCGTGCCCGTGGTCGGTGTGGGAGGCCAGGTCCAGCACGAGCGGCGCGGGGTGGTCCGCGGGCCGGCCCGCGTCCCCCTCGACGACCAGGGCCACGGCCGCGTCGCCGAACAGGGAGTTGATGACGAACTGCTCCACGTCCCACGGCGGGGGCTGGAGGTGCAGCGAGGACAGTTCGAGGCTGAGGAGCACGGCGGGTTTCGGGTGGCAGCTGGCGAAGTCGACGCACGCGGCCAGACCGGGAAGCGCGGCGAAGCACCCCATGTGGCCGACCACGAGCCGCCGGGTGGAGGGCCGCATCCCCAGGTCGCGGAGCAGCCGGGAGTCGACCCCGGGGGTGCCGTAGCCGGTCGAGGAGACGAGGCACAGCAGGCCGACCTCGTCGGCCGGGACCCCCGCCCGGTCCAGCGCTCCCCCGACCGCTTCCGCGGCCAGGGGCAGACCCTCGTCCTGGAACCGGCGCATCCGGGCGGCCGTCGACCAGTGTGAGCCGTCCTCGACGCGGGGGTCGATCACCAGATGGCGTTTGCGGATCCCCGAACCCGCCAGGATCCTGCGCAGGAGCCGCTCCCCGGGGTGGTCGGCGGGTAGCAGGCCGGGCAGGTCCGTCTGGTCCAGGGCAGCGGGCGGCAGGGCCGTACCGATGCTGCTGATCTGCACCGCTTCCATGTCGAAGCCTCCTCGCCGCACCGGCGGACACGCCGTACCGCCGTGTCCGCCGGGGACCCGCTGCCCGCCCCGGTCGGGTGATATGTCCTGCGTTCCTCCCTTTTGTGTACTTCTCTACCCAGAATCACGGTGTGCCCCCTGGTCGGGATTGGGACACGCTTCCTCCCCGACGGCCTCCGCCGTGCCGCTGGTCGTGCTCGCCGGGAATCCGCTCCGTGTGGACCCGGGGCACGGACGGACGGGCGGCCCGAAGCCGCCACCGGGCTCGCGGTGTCGGTGGGATGTGGTTGTCTCACCCCATGGGTGTTGAGATCGAGCGGTTTCTGCGGTTGGTGCGAGCGCTGCCGGGGTGCGAGCACACGGAGTCGGACCGGTACACGACGTTCCGCGTACGCGGCAAGCCGTTCGGCTACCTGTGGCCGGACACCGCCACCGTGGGGCTGAAGCAGACCCTGCTGGAGCAGACCGCGCTCGTGGCCGAGCGGCCCGAGGTGTTCGAGGTGCAGTTCACCGCGGGCGGGTTCGGCTGGGTGGTCGTCCACCTGGACGGGATCGACCTGGACGAGCTCAGCGAGCTCACCCTGGAGGCCTGGTACCTGACCGCGCCGGAGGAGCTGCTCACCGTTCCGCCGACCCCGGAGGCCCTGGTCGAGGCCTGACCGGAGCGCGGGCGGCCGGGCGCTCCTGGGCACACCTGTGCCCGGGCGGGTCCCCGACAGGGCGGTACCCGGTCCGCCGGCTCGGGCAGGGCGTCGCCGATGGTTCCCCTGGGCGCGCACCCCAGGCCGCCATGGACGCATGTGGAGCGGATCCGGGCGAAGGGCCCCGTGGATCGGTCGACCGCCTGCCGTGGGCGACGCCAGCGCGTCGGTATTCGCCGAAGTCGACCCAAGTGGTTCCGAAATGTTTCGAGAAATCGGGTCCGAGTTCCCGCTCAGCGCGCTGACAACTCGTGGGATGATCCGGATTTCACTTTCTCCAGCCGCCTGAACTGGGCCTTTGGCGAACTGTGGCTTGCATGAGTTTACGAAACATTTCGGAAACCATTGACAACCCCGAGGAGGCGGACGAATACTGCCGGTCACGGCAATCCGCCGTTCCCCCAGCGCCGTACGGCACCGACGTGCGGTGACCGCCCCCGGTCGCCGCCATCCCCACCGGGTCGTGCCGCGCCTCCCGGCTCCGCGCCGGCCTCACGAAGAGGAGAGCGACCATGACCGACAACCCCGTCCGCCCGTTCGACCGCAGGAGATTCATCGGCCTCGGCGGCGCCGGCGTCCTGGCGGTGGCGGCGCCCGGGCTGCTGGCCGGCCCCGCCCTGGCCCGGACGACCATCACCGAGAACCAGACCGGCACCCACAACGGGTTCTACTACTCCTTCTGGACCGACGGCGGCGGTTCGGTCTCCATGACGCTGGGCTCCGGCGGCAGCTACAGCACCTCGTGGAGGAACACGGGCAACTTCGTCTGCGGCAAGGGCTGGGGCAACGGCAGCCGCAGGAACGTGAACTACTCGGGCAGCTTCAACCCGTCCGGCAACGGCTACCTGTGCCTGTACGGGTGGACGTCGAACCCGCTGGTGGAGTACTACGTCGTCGACAACTACGGGAACTACCGGCCCACGGGGGAGTACCGGGGCACGGTCAACACCGACGGCGGCACGTACGACCTCTACCGCACGATGCGGTACAACGCCCCCTCCGTCGAGGGCATCCGGACGTTCCCGCAGTACTGGAGCGTGCGGCAGTCCAGGAGGACGGGCGGGACCATCACCAGCGGCAACCACTTCGACGCGTGGAACCGCGCGGGGATGGGGCTGGGCGCCTTCAACTACTACATGATCCTCGCGACGGAGGGGTACCAGAGCAGCGGGAACTCCAACCTCGCGGTCAGCGGCTGAGCGGCCGGTCCGCAGGGGCGGGACCGCACGGCAGGCGCTCCCGGGGGACGGCCCGCCCCGGATCCCGCTGAACGCCGAGCCCCCGCACCCCCGCCCCTGTGACACCGCCCCCTCGGCGGTGGCGCGGCGGACCGCGGCCGCCGCGCCACCACGGGCACACCCGCCTCTCGGGCGGCGGGGGAGGGGCTCAGCCCGCCGCGCCGCCCAGGAGGTTCTTCTGGATCTTGCCCATCGCGTTGCGGGGCAGCGTCTCCACCACCCGCACCTCGCGCGGGCGCTTGTGCACCGACAGCTGGGCGGCGACGTGGTCGATGACGGCCCCGGGGTCGACGCCGTCCCCCACCAGGTAGGCGACGATCCGCTGGCCGAGGTCGTCGTCGGCCTCGCCCACCACGGCCGCCTCGCGCACCGAGGGGTGGCCGAGCAGCGCGGACTCGACCTCTCCGGCGCCCACCCGGTAGCCGCCGGTCTTGATCATGTCGACCGACATGCGCCCGACCACCCGGTGCCAGCCGTCCCCGTCGATGACCGCGGCGTCGCCGGTGCGGAACCAGCCGTCGTCGGTCCACGCCGCCGCGGTGGCCTCCGGCAGGCCGAGGTAGCGGTCGAACAGGGTGGCGCCCCGGACCTGGAGCTCGCCGACGGCCTCCCCGTCCGGGGCGACCTCCTCGCCGTGCTCGCCGCGCAGCCGCGACTCCACGCCGGGCAGCGCCGTCCCCACCCAGCCGGTGCGGCGGGGCGCGTCGGCGCGCGCGGCCAGGGTGATCAGGGTCTCGGTCATCCCGTACCGCTCCACGGGGCTGTGGCCGCAGGCGGCCCGCAGGCCCTCGGCCACCGGGTCGGGCAGGGCCGCGCTCCCGGACACGAGCAGCCGCGCACCGGCCATGGCGCGGGCGGAGTCCGGGTCGCGGACGATCCGCGACCACACGGTCGGCACCCCGAAGAACAGGGTTCCGCGCCCCGGGCCCGTGTGCTCCCCGCGCGCTGCGGCGGCGTAGGCCGCGGGGGTGGGGCGGACGGTGTGCAGCAGCGGGCTGCCCACGCGCAGGGCCCCCAGCACGCCCAGGACCAGGCCGTGCACGTGGAACAGCGGGAGCCCGTGGACCAGGACGTCCTCGCGGGTCCAGTCCCAGGCGTCGGCGAGCGCGTCCACGTCGGCGGCGACGGCCCGCCGCGACAGGACGGCGCCCTTGGGCCGGCCGGTGGTCCCGGAGGTGTACATGATCAGCGCCGCGGCCCCGGGCGGGGGCTCGGGGGCCGTGAACGGGGCGCGCTCGGCCGGGTCGACCGGCACCGCCGGGAGGTCGATCCCCTCCTGCGGGGCGCCCAGCCACAGGGCGGCCCCGGAGTCGCGCACGATGTGGCGGCGTTCGGCGGTGCCCGCGTCCGCGGGCACGGGGACCACGGGGACCCCGGCGAGCAGGCCGCCGACGACGGCGACGACCGTGGACAGGGAGGCCTCCCCGTGGACGGCGACGGCCCCGGCCCCGGAGATCCGGCGGGCCACGGCGCCCGCCGCGGCCCACAGCTCCTCGCGGTCGAGTCCCGCCCCGCCGACCCGCACCGCGGACCCCTCGCCTGCACTGGGGTTCAGCAGCATGCCCCGCTCCCGTCCGTCGCTTCCGATCCGATCGCGAGCCAGTACACCACAGGCCGCCGGCCGCCACCGCCCCGGAGGGGGACCGCGCGGGCTCCCCGCGAGGGGGGCGCTCACGCGGTCCCGGCCGCCGACCGCGGTGTGCTCCCCGGGGGCGTGGCCGTCGTCACCGCGCCGGGGGCGGGCACGTGTCGGGCGGGGCGGAGGGGCGCTTCTAGCATGGAACCCATGAACGAACTCTCACCCGAGCAGACCGGGCGGATCATCGCCCTGGCCATGGACCTCGCCCGGGAGGGCGGGACGCAGGAGCTCATGGAGTTCCTCGACCACGGCCTGCCCGTGGACACCCAGGACGAGCAGGGCAACAGCCTGGTGATGCTCGCCGCCTACCACGGACACGAGGGGACGGTCAGGTCCCTCGTCAACCGCGGCGCCGACGTGGACCTGCGCAACGGCAAGGACCAGACGCCGGTGGCCGGGGCGCTGTTCAAGGGGGAGGAGGGCGTGGTCGCGGCGCTCGTCGAGGCGGGGGCCGACCTCGACGCGGGCACGCCGAGCGCCCGTGCCGCCGCCGAGATGTTCGGCCGCACCGACCTGCTGCCCTGATCCGGGACGACCACGGTCCCCGACCTCTGCCTGCACAGGCCGACTCCGGGCCCCGGTCCGGGAACTCCCCTCCGGGAGCCCCCGGACCGGGGCCCTTCCGATGGGAGCGGCCGGGGCACCGCAGACGCGGCCCGTCCGTCGGCGGGCACGCGCGGCGGCGGTGCCGGCGGCCCGCCGCGTCCCCCGCCCGCACGCCGATCCGGTCGCTGCGGTCGGCCCCTCCTGCTGCCCGTGGCCTGCGCCCGGGCCCGCCCGGTGCGCGGCGGCGGGCGGACCCCCGTCCGGCGGTCACGGCGGAAGGCTTTTTCCCCCGCCCCGTGCGCCACGAGGGGGCCGTGGCCGCCGGGGACCTAACGTGGCCCTGCGGGGGCCGTCCGGGGACCTGATCCCGTCGGCGCCCGCGGGAACGTCCACGCCCGTGCCGGCGGGCCGGGGGCATGTGTTGTCCGGAGGGGCCGGACACCCAGCAGGGGGAAGGTGCGACGTCATGGCGGGACCGATTCTCATCACCGGTGCTGGCAGCGGCTTCGGCAAGGAGGTCGCGCTGCGGCTCGCCGGGGCCGGGCACGAGGTGATCGCGGGCGTGGAGATCATCGCCCAGGTCGGCGTTCTGCGCGCCGAGGCCCGGGAACGGGGCGTCGGCCTGCGGGTCGAGAAGCTCGACGTGACCGATCCCGGCGACCGGGAGAAGGCCTGGACCTGGAACGTGGAGGTCCTCCTCAACAACGCCGGTGTCTCCGAAGGCGGCGCCACGGCCGACATCCCCGAGGAGAGGCTCCGCCGCCAGTTCGAGGTGAACGTCTTCGGCCCCGTCCTGCTCACCCAGGGCATCGCCCGGCAGATGGCGGCCCGCCGCGGCGGCCGCATCGTGTTCATGTCCTCGGTCGCGGGCCTCACCGTCGACCCGTTCACCGGCGCCTACGCGGGCTCCAAGCACGCGGTGGAGGCGTTCGCCGACGCCTTGGACCAGGAGCTCGCGGAGTTCGGCGTCACGGTGGCGACGATCAACCCGGGCCCCTTCCTCACCGGGTTCAACGACACCATGTTCGAGACGTGGAAGGAGTGGCGCGACGATCCGGCCGAGCGCCTCTACGACTACGCCGAACTCGCCTTCCCGCACGAGCAGTACGACCCCGAGCCGGTCTACCGGAAGACCGTCGAGGTGGTGTTGGGCGAGGACATCCGCTACCGGCACCTGCTCCCCGCGGAGACGGAGCCGCAGGTCCGCGCACAGGTCGACGCCCAGTGGGGCCGGCGGATCAACGACGGACGCCGTCCCGACCTGGTGCGGAAGGCGTACGACATCGGCCCCGGTACGCCGGTCGAAGCCTGATACCACCATCGCGCGCAGGGGGGCGGACCCGGGCGGGCCCCGTCCCTCCCGGGCGCCGGCAGCCTCGCCGTGACCGACCTCCGACCCGGGCCCGTCCCGCGAACGGGCCGAGCCGACGCGGTCGGGACCGCGTCGGCTCGGTGTCCTGGCACCCGGGTGCTCAGGCGTTCAGGCGTGTGGTCAGGCCGGAACGTTGTTCGGGTTGGGCTCGGTCTGCGAGACCTTGCCCGCCTGCAGGGCCTCGATGGCCTTGCGCACGCCCTCGCCGTAGGCGGCGTCGGCCTTGGTGCAGTTGCCGATGTGGCGCTCGATGGTGGCCTGGGAGGCGCCGTCGATCGCACGGGCGGTGTTCTCGAACAGGACCTGCTGCTGCTCCGGCGTCATCTGGCGGAACAGGTTGCCGGGCTGCTCGAAGTAGTTGTCGTCGTCCTCGCGGTAGTCGAACCGGTCGGCGGTCGCGCCCACGGCCAGCGCCGGCTCGGCGTACTGGGGCTGCTCCTGCCAGCGGCCGTAGGAGTTGGGCTCGATGCCGGGGACGCCGCCCTGGTTGCCGTCCACGCGCATGGCGCCGTCGCGGTGGTAGGTGTTGACCAGCTTGGCGCCGCGCGGGTAGTTCACCGGGATCTGGTGGTGGTTGACGCCCAGGCGGTAGCGGGCGGCGTCACCGTAGGAGAACAGGCGGCCCTGGAGCATGCGGTCGGGCGAGATGCCGATGCCCGGGACGATGTTGGCCGGGGTGAAGGCGGCCTGCTCGACGTCCGCGTGGTAGTTCTCGGGGTTGCGGTTGAGCTCGAACTCGCCGACCTCGATCAGCGGGTAGTCCTTCTTGGACCAGACCTTGGTGAGGTCGAAGGGATGGAAGCGGTAGTCCGCGGCCTCGGCCTCGGGCATGATCTGGACGTAGAACGTCCACTTCGGGTTGTCGCCCCGCTCGATGGCCTCGAACAGGTCGCGCTGCGAGGACTCGCGGTCCTCGGCGACGACCTTGGCGGCCTCCTCGTCGGTGAGGTTCTTGATCCCCTGCTGGGTGCGGAAGTGGAACTTGGCCCAGAAGCGCTCGCCGGCCTCGTTGACGAACGAGAAGGTGTGCGAGCCGAAGCCGTGCATGTGGCGGTAGCCGTCGGGGATGCCGCGGTCCGACATGACGATGGTGACCTGGTGCAGGGCCTCGGGGAGGTTGGTCCAGAAGTCCCAGTTGTTCTCGGCCGAGCGCATGTTGGTGCGCGGGTCGCGCTTGACGGCGCGGTTGAGGTCGGGGAACTTCAGCGGGTCGCGGAAGAAGAAGACCGGGGTGTTGTTGCCGACGATGTCCCAGTTGCCCTCTTCGGTGTAGAAGCGCAGGGCGAAGCCGCGGATGTCGCGCTCGGCGTCGGCCGCGCCGCGCTCACCGGCGACGGTGGAGAAGCGGGCGAACATCTCGGTCTGCTTGCCGATCTCGGAGAAGATCGCGGCCTTGCTGTACCGGGTGATGTCGTGGGTGACCGTGAAGGTGCCGAAGGCTCCGGAGCCCTTGGCGTGCATCCGGCGCTCGGGGATGACCTCGCGGTCGAAGTGGGCGAGCTTCTCCAGGAACCACAGGTCCTGGAGCAGCATCGGGCCGCGCGGGCCCGCGGTGAGGCTGTTCTGGTTGTCCGCGACGGGGGCGCCGTTGGCTGTCGTCAGCGGCTTGGTGTTGTCGTGCGACATTCGTTCCTCGGTCCTAAGGTGGGATCTCTTGGTGCTGCGGTGGAGCACCGGTCGTGTGTCAGGCCTCTTGGCAGGCGGGGCATACGCCCCAGTAGGTGACCTCGACCTCGTCTATGGCGAAGCCGTGGTCCTGCGAACCCGTCATGCAGGGGGCGGCTCCGGTGGCGCAGTCCACGTCCGCGATCACGCCGCAACTGCGGCAGACCACGTGGTGGTGGTTGTCCCCCACCCTCCGCTCGTAGCGCGCCGCCGACCCCTCCGGTTCGATCCTTCTGACGAGCCCGGCGTCTGTCAGAGCCCTGAGCACGTCGTACACCGCTTGTGTGGACACCGCACCGAGCTGGCCGCGGACCGCCTGGAGGACGGTGCTGGCATCGGCGTGCGGATGAGCCCCGACAGCCTCCAGGACCGCCACCCGTGGCCGGGTCACGCGTAGCGAGGCCTCCCGGAGGAGTGCCTCCGTCTCCGTCTGGTGCATGGGCCCATTGAAGCACTTTTCTGGAATGATTCCAACAAAGGCCATCCTAACTGCCCGTGAACACCGCCACCGCGATCAGCACGAGGAGGAGCTGCACGATCAGGGCGGCCACGAGCCCCGGGCGGACCTCCCACCCGCCCGCCGCGGCCCCGCGCACCACGAGCCTGCGCCCGAACCCCGGGTACCGGTGCTCGACGATCCGGGTGGCCAGGTCGCTGATCCGGTCCGGGTCCCGGGTCCGGCCCAGCTCGTCGAGGAGCCGGAGCAGCTCCTCGGGGACGTGCTCCGGAGGCGTCGCCGCGGGTCCCGGGAGCGAGGCGGGGCGCCGGAGCGCAGGGGCCCGGTGCCCGGCCCGGTGGGAGGGCGGCGGATCCCGGCGGGGCCCCCGGTCGGGCCCGCCCGGGCCGGGGCGGCCGGGAACCCCCTGGTCCGCGGGCGGACGGTCCCGGGGTTCCACCTCCCCCGTGCGGGAAGTGTCCGGTCGCGCGTCCCGGGGGCGCTCCCCCGGGAAGCGCCCGGCCGGGTCGGCGCGCTCCTGCGGTGCGGCGGGGTCCGCGGAGGCGTCCGGGGCCGCGGGCCCCGTCGGCCACAGGGCGTCCGCCGCACCGCGGGGCGCGAACCGGGGCGGGCCGTCCTCGGAGGCGGTGTCCCCTCGGGAGGGGCGCGCCGGCGACTCCCGCATGCGCGCGGCCAGGAGCTCCAGAACCCGGCGGTGATCGGACGCGCGGTCCTCCTGCAGCCCTTCGGTGGCCTCGAGCACGGTGCCCGCCTCCAGGTGTCCGACGAGCCAGCGGGCGAGGCCGTGGTGGAAGGACCCGTCGCCGCCGGAGAGGACGTCGAGCGCGGCGCCGGACCCCGCACCGGCCGCGGGCCCCGGCGGCCGGAACGCGATCTTCGGCCGTGTCGGGGCGGCGCCGCGTTCCGGCCAGGGCTCGTAGGTGGAGAACGACCAGTCGGACCGCTCGCCCCGGGGCTTGCGCTCGGTGCCGAGCACGTCCCGCAGGACGACGTAGGCGCCCCACAGCAGGAGCAGCCTCGATCTCTCGTCCAGGGCGGGGGCGCCCGCCGGGACGGCGACGTCCACGGGGGAGCCGGGGGCCTGCAGCAGCCTCGCCACCAGGGGCGCCAGGCCCGCCTGCGCCGCGGCCTCGCGCTCCAGCCGCTCGGGCAGGTCGGAGAAGCTCCCGGGGACGAGGGCCGGAGCCGTGCAGGCCCATCCCCGTTCGAGGTCCCGGGGCTCGGACAGCCACGCGCCCAGGTCGGGCACGGCGTCCAGCGCGACCAGGAGCGCGCGGGGCGCGTTCAGGTCGTCGCCGACCACCGCCCGGGCACGGCTGCCCCGGCGGTCGGACGGGGCGGGTTCGGGCAGCCGGCGCAGGAGGACGCCCTGCCCGTCCTGGAACCTGCGGTACCAGTAGCTCGGCGCCGTGTGCTCGGGAGGCAGCTCCGGGGCCACCACCCCGTCCAGCCGGTCCCGCCACGTGACGAGCCGCATGTAGCCCTCGGCGCTGTCGGACAGGGACGTCCCGACGGGTCCGATGCCCGTCCCCAGCAGCCCCTGCCGGCGGTAGCCGAACGAGATCCGCTCCAGGGGTTCCCTGCCGGTCCCCCCTGCGCCCGGTCCCGCGGTCACAGCCCCACCCCCCGCGCCCCCGGGCTGGTCGCGACCCCGGTCATGGCCATCAGCGTGAGGAAGGGCTGGAGGGTGCGCTGCGGCCGGACCGGGCGCGAGTAGCTGGGGCTGTCCGGAAGCCGGGCGCCCCCCGTCGCGGAGACCGCGTGGATCGCGCTCCGGCCGAACTCGGTCCACGGCCTCAGGTAGCTCCCGCCCTTGTCGTACCGGTCGATGAACGCGTAGAGGTCCTCCGTCTCGGCCGCGATGCGGGGGGCGTCGTCCAGGCACACACCGTCGCGCAGCCACCGGTCCACCGGGTGCTCGTAGCGGTACACGTCCGCCTTGCCCACCACGACGACGGCCGCCTTGTCCTGCTTGTCCTCGACCACGTCCAGGACCGCGGAGAAGGTGGTGTCGGCGCGGTCCTCCTCCAGGTCGTCGGGGGAGACGACGAACACGAACCCGTCCACCTTGTCGAAGAACGCCTGCCGGGAGACCTTGCCGACGGTGTCCATGACCTCTCCCGAGACGTCGAAGAAGGCCACCGCGCGCTGGTCGGAGCCGTCGGAGACCATCAGCCCGACCTCGAACTCCCACACGTCGTCGTTGGTGCGCGCCAGGACCCGGCCCTGGCCCAGGAGGGGGCGGACCCTGGTGTTGGTGAACCGCTCGTACGCGTTGACGTCCAGGGGGGAGGCCGACAGGCCGAACCGGTTCAGGCCCTGTTCCTGGATCGCGCCGACCATCGACGCGAGCAGGTGGGTCTTGCCGGACCGCGGCGCCCCGACGAGGGCGACCACGACCGGGTCGCGGCGCTGGTTGACGTACTGGTAAGGGAGGTGGTGCTCGGGGTACTCGTTGCCCCTGTTGGGGCACAGCACCTGGGCCCGGGTGCGCATGATCCGGAGCCGCATGCGCTCGGTGGCCCCGTCCGGGACGTACAGCGGGCGGTACTCGCCGTCCCGCCACTCCCTCAGCTCCCCGCTGTCCGGTCCGACCCGGCTCAGGCACACGGGGCACAGGACCCGGGGGGCGTCCGCGGAGTCGTCGGTCATGGGTGGTCAGCCTCTCGGTCAGCCGAAGCGGAGGAACAGGGCGACGGACGCGGCCACCATCAGCGCGAGCAGGAGAGCGAGGCCGACGTAGCCGGAGCGGCCCGCCCGGCGGACGGCCTCCACGTCCGGGGCGGGGCCCTGGAGCGGGGGAGCGCCCGGGGAGGGTGCGGCGGAGGCGCGGGGCGGGGGCCCGTCGGGCACCGGTCCGTCCCCGTCCGGCGGGGCCGTCCCGGCCGCGAGCCTCTTGCGCTCCCTGTTCTCCCGGAACCTCGTGCGGCCCTGGCGGAGGTGGTCGCCGACCCCGGTCCGGTGGGGCGGCGCCGCGCCCGCCACCCGGGCCAGGAGCTCCCCGGCCCCCGGGCGCTCCTCGGCCTCCCGGGCGAAGACCCCTTCCAGCTGCGCCGCCAGTCCGGGGTGCCCGGCCAGCGGAAGGAAGCCTCCGCCGGACACGTCGTGGCCGGTCAGGGCTTGGAACAGGACCAGGCCCGCCGACCACACGTCGTCACGGGGGTCGCAGCGGCCCACCGCCGCGCGCTGCTCGTGGGAGGCCCACGGGCCGACGCCCACCGACTCGCGCGCCACACCGGCCACGGTCGCGCTGGTGAAGCCGCACACCTGCACGCCCCCGCCCCCGCCGTCCCAGCGGACGGTCCCGGGCCGGATGTCCCTGTGCACCACCTCGCCGGCCTGCAGCCAGAACAGGGCCCGGAACAGGCCCTCCCGGAAGGCCGCCCGCTCCTCCTCGAACAGCAGCCGCCTGCCCAGGACCGCGTCGAGCGGCTCGCCCCGGTAGGGCTCCAGCAGGGCGAAGGGCTCCGCGGGGTCGTCGCGGTAGCCGACCAGGCGGCTCAGCTCGACGGGGGGCGAGCCGGACGAGGCCCTCGCCAGCCGGACCCCCGCGAGGATCTCGTTGTCCAGGGCGGCGAAGGCCCGCGCCCGGTCCTGGACGCGCTCGCCGCCGAGGGGGCGCACGGACAGCCTGAGCAGGTCGCGCCCGGACACCTCGTCGTGCACCGCCACCAGGTCCAGCAGCGGGTGCGCCGGCGCGTCGACGGCCCGGTCCGGGGCCGGGACCAGGCGGCACCGCGCGCTCTCCCGGCGGGGCGTCAGGTAGGCGGCCTCCACGGCACTGTGCTCGTTCAACGCAGGTAGTCCTCCTCCGGCCGGTCGGTCCCGGCCCCCCGGTCCTCCGCGCCCCCGCGGGGCCCGTCCGCGGGGTCCTCCCCGGACGGCGCCTCCGCCGGTCCCCCGGCCGCGCCCGCGGCGAACGCGTCCTCCAGGCCCGGGGCCGGACGCCCCGACGCGTCCTCGTGCCCGCCGTCCGGGGGCTCCGTCCAGGACCACCGGGTGCGCACCACCCCCCGGCGCAGCGGGACGAGCCGGAGGACCCCGGTGAGCGTCCCCGCACGCGTCCACACGGCCGAACGGTCCGGGAACGCCGAGTCCGGGTCCCCGTACGCCGCGACCCCCGCGCGCAGCGAGTACGGGGCGAAGCGCACCACCCGCACCGGGGGGCCGCTCTCGCCCAGCAGTGACAGGTGGCCCGGGTCGCACAGCTGCAGCATGCGGTCGTCGGGATCCACGCGCAGGGTGTCCAGCGCCCGGTCCAGGTCGGGGCCGCCCTGGACCCGCCGGGGCGTGTCCGGGTCGGCGAAGCGGGGCGGGACGTGGGCCCCCACCCGGGCCAGGTGGTCCCGGTACCCCTCCAACAGGTCGGTCGCCGTACCGCGCACCCTGCGGGAGAGGTCGCCGACGGGCGCCCCCGAGCGCAGCCCGGCCCGCACCGGCTCCAGCGCGGCGCGGGCCAGAGCCGACAGGTCCGAGCGCACCACCGCCTCCAGCTCCTCCGGGTGCGAGGAGGGCGGCGGCAGGGCGGCGGCCGCCCCGGCGAAGGCGTCGGCGACGGCGCGCACCGCCCCCTGGGCGGAGCGGGCCGCGTCGGCCACGCCGCTCCGTGCGGCCCCGGGGTACCAGGACTCCCGCGCACGCCGGTCGACCAGCGCCGCCAGGGCGGTGACGGACGCGTCGGCCCGCTCCGGGGCGATCCGGTCCCGCCACCTGCGGGCGAGCCGGGACCACGTGTACAGGAGCACGCCGCCCCCCGCCACCGCGCAGGCCGGGACCGCCAGGGACAGCCACACGGGCGGCGGCACCACGAGGCCGATCCGCAGGGCGCCGCCCGCGCCCGCCCCAGCCAGGACGCCGGAGAACGCCGCCACCGCGTGTGCGGCGGCGGTCGGCAGCCCGCCGCCGGGGCCGCGGGCCCGCTGTGCGCCCGCGGCGACCGCCAGGACCCAGGCCAGGGCGGCGGCGATCCCCCCGGCGAGCCCCGCGAGTCCGCCGGCGAGCGCGGGCAGAACGGGCAGGAGGAAGGCCGGGAGCAGGAGCGGGGACAGCGGCCCCGGCAGGGGGAAGGGCGGCGGGTCCGCCAGGGACCGCAGCACGTCGTCGGGGGTTTCCGGGCCCGTCGGCGGCGGGGCGGCGTCGTCACGGGGGGCGACGCGCCGGGAGACCTCCTCCAGGTCCCGGGCGAGCCCGTCGAGCGAGGCGCCCCCGCGCACCCCCTCGTCCAGGAGCCGCACGAGCGCGCCCAGCGCCTCGTCGACCTCCTCGCGGGTGGGCGGTGCGCCCCGGACCCCGGCCCGGTCCAGTGCGGCCGCGAGCCGGTTCCCGGTCAGGGGGGCCAGCTCCCGGAAGAGTCCGTCGACGTGGGCGCGGTAGGCGTCCAGCGCCTCCCCGGCGGTCCGCAGCTCCTCCCGGCGCACGCGTTCGGGCGTGGCGCGCGAGAACGCCCCTCCCACCCCGGAGAGCGAGGCCAGGGCCTCCTCCGCCGCGGCGACCGCGTCCCGGGCGTGGCGCTCGCGGGTCCCGAGCCCACCCTCGCCGCGGCGGACGTCGGCGGGGCGGGCCGTGCGGGCGCCCGCCACGAGGTCCGCCAGCAGGTTCCCCCGGGAGGGCGCGGCGGCCGGGGCCGGGCCGGTCCCGCCCGCGGACGCGCCCCCTCCGGAGGCGTACCGCCGCAGGGCCGCGGCCAGCGCGGAATCGGCCGCGCCGCCGCCCCTGGCGGGTTCGGACCAGCACAGGCCGGGCGAGGCGGCGGCCTCGGGGAGCCGACCGCTCAGCTCCACGACACGGTCGAACACCTCCACCTGGCCCAGTGCGGCGAGCAGGCGCTCCAGGCCGGCCCCGGAACCGGCGGGGACGCCGGCCCGGGGCCGGGGCGGCCCCGGCGGCCTGACGCCCCAGTCCACCCCCGTGGTGTCGCCGACCCACAGGGTGGCCACACCGCGCCCGGGGCCCAGCTGGCCGGGGCGGTCCAGGAACCGGCGCCCGGCGTCCGTGGTCGGGGGGCCCACGGCGACGCACACCGCGGAGCGGACGCGACCGCTGGTGAACACCGCCTCGTAGGCGGCCGTGTGTCCGCTCAGCGACCGGGTCCCGTCCAGGAGGACGACCCGGTCGGCCCCGGTGAGGGGGGTGCCCTCCCCGAGCTCGCCGAGGACGGTCCCCAGGGCTTCCGCCGGGCTGCTCCCACGCAGGTCGAACAGGCGCACGCTCATCGCAGCGGGTCACCCTCCCGGCCCCCGGACCGTCCGGGGCTGTTCCCGCCGAAGTCCGTGCCGTCGGGGCCGGGCTCCCCGGGGCCCGCGGTCCGGTACCCGTGTCCCGCCCCGCCGCCCGAGGCCGACGCCTCCGAGCGCAGCTGCCCCAGGTTGGAGAACAGCGGCATGTGTACCCCCGTGAAGTCCAGGTCCATGGCGGCGGGCACGGTGAGCTCCCAGAAGTCCCGTGCCTGGAGCAGTCTGCCGCGCGAGCTGCCGGGCAGGCCCTGCGCCATCCGCTCCAGCCGCCGCGCCTCGCTCCGGTCGTCGGCCAGGCGGCAGAAGGCCTCGAAGACCGGGTGCGGGGGCTCCGGCCTGCTGTCGACGCCGAACGGCACCTCCCGCATGAGCTGGGTGCTGAACTGCCCCGTGATGCCGTCCTCGCCGGTGAAGGCCCAGCGCTCGTAGGCCTGGAGCAGGCTGCCCCAGGAGGAGGTGCGGCCCAGGGGCGCCAGCCGCAGCGGCATGGTGACCCCGCCGCCCAGGGTGAAGCGGACCTCGTCCGGGGCCGACGGGTCGCCGACCACGGACGCCCTCCCGTTCCACAGGGCGCTGAGCAGCCGCTGCAGGATGCGGACCCGGTGCCGCTCCGTCGTGGCCAGGTGGCTGAAGTCGTACCCGAGCCGCTGGCGCCAGGGCAGGTGGTCGCCGGGCTCGTGGCGGATGAGCGCGTCGGACCACAGCCGCATGACCTCCCGGACCTCGGGGACCTCGGTGATGCCCATGGAACTGCGGAAGAGGACCACGCTGATGCTCTCGGCGCCGGTCACCCGGTACTCGAACCTGTGCCCGGCGCCCCGCGGCAGGTTGAGCATCTCCCGCAGGCACTGCTCGACAGCGGCGTTCTTGGTCGGGGAGTCGTAGGAGATCAGGATCTTGAGCGGGCCGTTCCCCTGGGGGTCGTACCCCACCGGGAGCAGGCCGGCCACCTGGGCGCGGAAGCGGGCCAGGTCCTCCTCGGCGATCCTGCCCGCCGTCTGCCCCGCGGCGTGGGAGAGCAGATCCGCCAGCCGGGGCAGGAGGTGGGACCTGGAGGACTCCGGGTCTCGCAAAAAACTCTTGACCCAGGTCTTGAGCCGTTCGCGAAGGAAGGCCACGGCCTCGGCCGGACCGCTCTCCAGGGCGGCGCCGAAGGCCTCCGCCCAGATGTGCGGTCCGAGGAGCGTCTGGACCAGTTCGGCGTCGGTGGGGGAGGCGTGCAGCTGCCCCGACTCGTGCAGGTCCCGAACCACCTGCTCCCGGACCCGCGCGAAGAACGGTTCGAGGTCGCCGCCGGACGGGGGGAGGAGGTAGGAGACCCCGGTGCGCTGCCGGTAGAGCTCGCGGGAGAGCCGTTCGAAGCGGGGGCGGTCGGCCCTGGCGTGCTCGTCCAGCTGCTGGACGAGCGCGGGCAGGTCCCGCGCCATCTGCGCGGTCTGCTGCTTCCAGCGGGGCTCGGCCGCCGCCCAGGCCTCGCTCCAGGCGGTCCGTGTCTGCCAGTCGTACCAGGCGTCCTGGCGCGCCCGGGCTGCGGAGGGCTCGGGGTCGGCGAAGCGGATCCTGCGCAGGCCGCCCAGCCGGTCCCGCAACTCGGGCAGGGCCGGGAACCCGTTCATGCCCTCCGGGGGCGGGGGTGCGTCGCGGCGCCGCTGGATCAGGCCGAGGACCCCCAGCTGCGCCGCCGGGTCGCTGCTCCGGGGGTCGCCCGAGAGCACGCGCAGCGCCTGGAAGGGGTCCAGACCGGAGAGCAGCGCGCGTACCCCGGCCCGGTGGTCGAAGCTCCGGGCCAGGTCGGGGGCCTCGCGGGCGAGGCGGGAGCGCAGGGCCGCCAGGCTGTGCTTCATGGCCTCGCCGCGGTCGTACAGGGCCCCCGCGACCTCCTTGGCGCCGTCCGCGGGCTGCGGTTCGGCGAAGCCGATGCCGGTCCGGGCCAGGAGCGGGTGCAGCTGGGCCTCGGAGAAGAAGTTCCGCAGCGCCTCCTGGATCTGCTCCGGGGGGAGCGCGCGCATCGGAGCCTGCATGTCCTCCACCGCCGAGCGCAGCAGCCGGGAGCCGATGATGTCGGCGATCTCGTCGACGGGCACGGTCATGGAGGCGACCAGGGCGGTCGACACGCCCTGGTTGCCGATGCCCGTCTCGGCCGCGGAACCGCGCTTGCTGTCCCCGTTGATGAAGCTGTCCGCGAAGGACTGGTACTCCTGCTGCGCAGCGGGGGCCTCCTCGGCCTTGTCGTCGGGGTCGGTCCCGGCCAGGGACAGCATCAGGGAGACCACCGAGCGGTGCAGGTCCTCGCGGTCGGTCCCGGTCGGCCTGTTGAACAGGAACGCCGTCTGCATCGTGGAGGACGCCATCTGGACGCGGCCCTCCACCGGGTAGTGGACGCAGGCCTCCTCGCGGCTGCGGAGCGAGGGACGGGTGTCGTCGGCCAGCTCCAGGGAGGCCTCGCGCCCGTTCTGGTCGTCGACGAGGCGGAACAGGTCCAGGAGGGCGCGGCCCGCGTTGAGCCGGGCGTTGCGCCCGCCGCCGAACCCCTCGTCGAAGGACGAGGGCATGAGGACCAGGGGGTAGATCTGGATGCGCATGCCCGAGCGCTCGAAGGCCCGGGCGATCAGGTGCAGGTAGTCGTAGAAGATCCCGGCCCCCGTGCCGCCCGCGACGGAGAACGAGACGAACACGTCGCACGCGCGGGGCAGCGCGCCGCCCAGCGCGGCCAGGTCCCCGGCCGAGGTGGCGAGCCGGTTGATCGCCTCGTGCAGGGGGGCGACGGCCGGCCCCACGCCGCCCCGGAAGGTCTCGAACAGGGCGGCCCGGCCCACCGTGGGGAACTGCCCGGCCCCGTGGTCCAGCGGCGCCACCCGGGGTTCGCCCGCGTCGGGCGGGAGCCAGTGCCCCACCGTCTCGCCCGCGCTCAGCCGCAGGCTGCGCGCGGCCTCCGGGTAGGTGCGGACCTCGGGCAGCAGGTCGCGCACGTAGTGGGCGGTGCGCTCGACCGCGGGGAAGTACTGGCGTCCGGGCACCACGCTCGAGGGCATGGCGTCCAGCTGGCTGCGGCTGACGTCGGCGTAGACGAACTGCACGCAGGACGGCAGCTGGTAGGGGAGGAGGTCGGCGCCCGGGCGGCGCCTCTGGAACTCGGTCCCGTCGGGGCCGCAGAACTCCTCGCGCATACGGCGTTCGAGCTCGGCGCCGATGCGGCAGCCGGTACCGCCGAGACCGACGTACAGAAGCGGCTGGTAGAGCTTCATCGTCATGGAGAGGGCAACCCTTCGGCTGTGCGTCGTTCCTCGGGAGGGGTCAGTCGATGTGGATGCCGTCGGCCGGCGGTCCCTGCCCGGGGGCGGCCGGACCGGGGCCCGGGGGCCGGGGGTGGGCGTTCTGCGCGGGGGGAGGGGAGGGCGTCCTCCGGAGCGTCCGGCGGTCCTCGAAGGACAGGGACAGGCCGTCGGACAGCGGCTCGCTGCCCTGGCCGAAGGCCAGGAGCTGCTCCCGGCCGTCGGCGGTGCGCAGCCGCACACCGCCCGAGCGGCGCCGCCGGACCTCGTGGACGCGGGCCGGACCGGGGCCGCGGGCGTGGTCGAGCCGGGGGTCGGCCCCCGCCTCCTCGCGGACGGTGAAGGCGAAGACCGTGCTCCGCCTGGCGGGGGCCGCCAGGGGCGGGAGGAGGGCGCCGCCGTCCCGGTGGAGCGTGGCGACGATCCCCCCGACGTCCCGTTCCTCCCGTGCCTTCTTCAGGCCCAGCAGGAGCGAGCCCCCGCCGAGGAGGAGCAGGGCGGCCAGCGGGGCCCAGAGCCACCAGTACCGCTCCAGGACGCCGGGGGCGGAGCGCACGGTCGTCGCGATCGTGGGGGAGGTGTGCAGGACCTCGCCCCGGGCGTCGACCGCCAGGACGTTGAGGGTCGCCGGGCCGAGTGCGGAGCCCTCCCCGATGCGGACCGTGAAGTCTCTGCGGCTGCTCCCGGGCGCGAAGCCGGCGTCGTCCTGGGCGATGGTGGCGAGCAGGCCCTCCGAGGGGGCGAGCACCAGCTCGACGTCCTCCTCCCGCGCCCCCTGGTTGTCGACGGTCAGGGTGCCGGGCACCTCCTGTCCGGCCCAGACCCGTTCGGGGAGTTCCCCGAAGGAGACGCTGGGCCGGAGGCTGCTGCCCCCGGGGTCGAAGGTGTACACGTACTCGTGCACGTCGTCGGGCACGCCGGGCCCCTGGACCCGGCTGGTGAAGGTCACCTCGCCGGTCCCCTCGGGGACGGAGACGGTGCCGGCGTACTGACCGTCCCCGGCCGCGGAGTCGGGGGCCTCGCCCCCGTCGCCGATCTCGACGGGGGCGGAGGAGCCGTCCGGGAAGGCCGCCTCGGCGGAGAAGTCGAGACCGGAGAGGGCCTCGGGGGAGGTGATCGGGCCCCGGCGGGTGCGGATGTCCACCCGGACCACCAGCTCGCCGGGGTCCTGCCCTCCTTCCACCCGGAGGAAGGTGTTGATGAAGCCCTTCCACTGGGCGCGCGCCGTCACCAGCTCCTCGGGGGTCCCCTCGGGCGAGGTGAGCCGGACGCTCCAGGCGCCGGGCATCGGGTCGACGAGGCGCAGCACCTCGACGGGGCTGTTCTCACCGCTGACGGTGATGGCGGAGCCGCGGTGCTCGGCGGCGCCGGTGTCCACCGTCTCGCCCTCGGGGTCGAGGTACTCCACGCGGATGGCCGGGTTGTTCTTGGTGACCATGAGCGCGCCGTCGGTCGCCACGAGCGGGATGTCGACCTCCAGCGTGGCCCGGCCCCCGCCCGCCAGGGTCTCGTCCGCGGGCTCCCCCACCTGGGAGCAGGACGCCGCGGCCAGGGCCTCCTGGAGGGTGCGCGCCACGTCGGAGGAGTCGTCGGCCACGCGGGCCACCGGGGCGGACACTTCGAGGTCGTTGCAGGTGTCCTGCGAGCCGCCCGCGGCGAACGCGTCGAGCTGGTCCCGGTCGATGGCGCTCCCGAACCCCAGGGGCCAGATCCGCACACCGTTCTCCGCGGCCCGTTCCAGGTGCTCCCCGACCAGGGAGGCGGCATTGTCGTTGCGGCGCTCGGCCGCGCCGTACTGGGGGCTGTCGCGTACGTCGAGCGCGCCGTCGGTGAGCAGGAAGACGATCTTGGACGATCCGTCAGGTGAGTCCGCGCCGGTCAGGTGGCCCAGCGCCGTTCCCAGCGCCTCGGCGTGGTCGGTGTCGTCGCCCTCGGAGTCCTCGCGGCGCTCCAGGCCGTCGACGCAGTCGGCCAGGTACTGGCGGCCCCCGTCCTCGTCGACGAGGGTGGGGCGGCACACCTCCCGGGCGGCGATCTGGCCCGACTCACCGTTGTTGCTGCCGAAGCCGATCACGGTGACGCGGGACCCGGGGTCCAGGACGCTCTGCGCGATGGTCGAGGCGGCCTTGGCCTCCTCATCGACGTCCTCCCGGCCCAGGGAGCCGGACTCGTCCACCAGGACCACGATGTCGAGGGGGACCGGGGCGTCCTCCCCGGGCCGTGGCGCGAGCGCCCCGGCGGGGGCGGGGAGCGGGACGGCCGGTCCGAGGAGCAGGACAAGCGCCGTCACGAGGGCCGTGCGGCGCCCGGCCGGCTTCACGCGGGGGGTCGTGGCCAAGCCACCTTTCCCTTCTCGTGGTGGAGGTGAGAGAAAGCGATCCGGTTTTCACGTGACCAAGATGCTTGTCATCGGAAAAATATAGGGGAGGCATACTGTACTTCTTTCCGAGAGGCGCTTCAACGGATTCCGTTGCGGTTTTCTGTTCCCTATGTGTGGCTGGTGTGATTCCTGAGGTGATTCTTTCTGTTTGGTGTTCGGGTGCATCCCTGGGGGTGTGGTGGCATTTTTTATCGTGGCTGCGGCCTGTTCGGTGTTTTCCGGCGGGGGTTCGCTTTCCTTCCCGTTCGGCTCGCGGAGGGCCCGCCGGGGCGTTTCCTCCGTATGGTCGGGTTCCGTGCGGCCGGCGGCGGCGAAACGCCGGACATGTGCGGTTGCGGTGCGGGGGTCCGGTCGGGGGCGGCGTCCGGGTGTCAGGGGCGTTTCGGGTCGTTCGTCCCGAAGGGAAACGGGGTGGCGTTCGGTCGACGCCCAGGAGGCGCCCCTCCGGGGGGCGGATTCGGTCGGCGCCCCGCGCGCGAGGGGCCGCGGAAGGGGGAATCGAGGCGGGGCGGAGAGGGCTCGGACGGTGGTTCTCCCACTCCTTTCCCGAGGGCTCACCGGAGCCGCATCGGCTTCATCGGTGGATCGACCGGTCCTGGCCGAGCGCGATTGACTTCCGTTTTCCGGTGTCGAATATTCGGGGGACGGCGCGCCCGAGGCCGCTGTCCCCCGCACCCTTTCGAGGAGACCCGAGATGGAATCGCGCATACCCGGCCGCCGGACGGCAGCCGTCCTCGTCGGCCTGCTGGCCGCCGCCCTCGCCCCCCTGGTCCCCGGAACGGCCGCCGCCGACCGCGTGGAGGCCGCCGGCGGGACGGGCCCCTACGACGCCGGGTACGTCACCACCCTCCGCCTGCGCGACCACACGGTCTACCGGCCCGTCGACCTGCCCGAGAACGAGACGCTGCCCGTCGTCGCCTGGGGCAACGGCGCCTGCCGCGCGGACGGGACGTGGTTCGAGAACATCCTCACCGAGTTCGCCTCGCACGGGTTCCTGGTCATCGCCAACGGCCGCCCGGGCGGGACCGGCAGGACCGACCCCGAGATGCTCATCGAGGCCGTCGACTGGGCGATCGCGGAGAACAGCCGCCTGTTCAGCGAGTACCGGGGCAGGATCGACACGGAGAACATCGCCGTCATGGGCCAGTCCTGCGGCGGGCTGGAGACCTATGAGGTGGCCGACGACCCCCGGATCACCACCACCGTGCTCTGGAACAGCGGACTGCTGAGCGACGCCGACGACCACCTGCTCGACGACCTGCACGCCCCGATCGCCTACTTCGCCGGCGGGCCGACCGACATCGCCTACGAGAACGCCCTCGACGACTGGGAGCGGATCCCCTCGGACCTGCCCGCGTTCATGGGCAACCTCGACGTCGGGCACTTCGGGACCTTCGCCGAACCCGACGGCGGCGAGTACGGCAGGGTCGGCGCCGCGTGGCTGAAGTGGCGGCTCAAGGGGGACGAGGAGGCGGGAGGCGAGTTCGTCGGCGAGGACTGCGGCCTGTGCTCCACCGAGTGGGACGTCCGTCGACGCAACCTCTCCTAGGAGGGGCGGCCGTACGGGGCCCCGTGCCCCGCCGCCCCCGGCCCACCCCCCGACACCTGCGTCGATGCGTGACTCCGCAGTCACTCTGTGCGAATTTTGCGGAACCGGCCCGTGCTCTTCCCGCGGGCCGGTTCTCGAACGGGGGCGGGGCACATGGGGGACTTCCTGACCGGGGTCGAGGGCGGCCTGACGATCGACTGGGCGACCATGCCCACGTACAACACCGTGATGTCCGTCGCCGCGGGCGCCGGACTGCTGCTGGTGGTCGCCCTGGGCCGCGCGCTGCTGCGGGGCGGCCGGATCGTGCCCGACGGATGGGCGCTGGCCTTCGGGGCGCTCGGCCTGCTGCTGGCGACCACGGGGCTGCACATGACCCTGACCTGGCCGCTCGCGGCGGGCGGGTTCCCGTTCGACAACATCGTCTTCGGCGAGCCGAGCCTGGTGTTCGGCGTCCTGCTCCTGGCGGCGTCCTTGTACCTGTGGAAGCGCGGCGAGGCCCTGAACGGGCACGAGAACCCCGCCGCGCACGCCGCGCGGGTCGCGGGCCCCCTCTCCGTCCTGGTGTTCGGCATCGGCCTCGCGGCGTTCGGCATCGCCGCCGCGGGGTGGGCGTTCATGCTCTTCGCGGCCCCTCCGCAGGAGCCCATTTCCGGGGTGTTCGGCGCCTACCCCTGGCTGGAGGCCACCTTCATCTCCGGCCTCTACGTGCTCGTGGGGGTCGGCGCGGTCCTGTTCCCGTTCGGCCTCAGGTCGCTGGGCTCGGGGCTGTGGACGGTGATCGGTGTCGCGTGGGGCGTCGCCGGGGCGGCGTTCCTGCTGTTCGGAGCGTTGAACTACTACACGCACATCGGCCTGGTGATCAACACCATGTGACCCGCCGTCCCGGCGGTCGTCCGCGGCCGGGACCGCGAGGGGCACGGCCGTGGCCCACCGGCCGCCGCCGTCGCGCCGGGGTCCGCGCGCCCGGGACCGCCCACGGGCCGGAGCGGCCACAATGGGAGGATGTCGCAGCGAAACCCACGCACCAGCCCCCGGCCGCACACCACGGCGGCAGGCACCCCCTGCCCCTGCGGGAGGCCGGAGTCCTACGGGGACTGCTGCGGCCGCCTGCACAGCGGGACGGCGTCGGCCTCCACCGCCGAGCAGCTGATGCGCTCGCGCTTCAGCGCCTTCGCCGTCGGCGACCGCGACTACCTCCTGCGGAGCTGGCACCCCCGCACCCGGCCCGCCGGCCTCGACCTCGACGCCCGCACGCGGTGGGTGCGGCTGGAGGTCCTGTCCACCGGCGAGGGCACGCCCTTCCACAACGAGGGCACGGTCGCCTTCCGCGCCGTGTACCGGGAGGACGGCCGGGAGGACGAACTCGTCGAGCACAGCCGCTTCCTGCGCCACGAGGGGGCCTGGGTCTACCTCGACGCACTCCCGGAGTGACCCCGCGGGGCCGGGCCGGAGGGCCAGGCGCCCGGGGCGCCACGGGCGGCGGGCCCGGGGGCCGGTAACCCCCGGCGACGGGCGCGCCCCGCGGTGCGCGACGCCGCCCCGGCACGGTAGGAAGGGTGCGCGAACGTCGCCGAACGGACACGGAGAGCACCATGAACGCCTCGACGCCCGGCCCGCTGGAACAGGGCCCCCTCCTCCAGGACCTCGCGGGCCGGCTGGTCTCGGCCGTGCCCGAGGGATGGCAGCAGCTCACCTACCTCACCAGGGTCATCGGCGCCCACACGGACGAGACCCTCGCCGTCCAGGACGCCGACGGGCAGGTGAAGCAGGTGGAGGTCCCCGAGGGGGTCGGCGAGCTCGTCGGAGCCCTCAAGCGCGCCGGGTACCAGGAGGGCAAGGGGACCTGGCTCTCCATGATCGTCTCGGTGCACCACACCCACCGGCTCGACGTCGAGTACAACCACGACACCGAACCCGAACTGGCCCCCGGGGCCAGCCCCCTCGCCTACGCCCAGGAGCTGAAGCGCTTCCCCCGCGACGAGGAGGCGGTCCCCGCGTGGCTGGGCGCCAGGCTCCGGGAGGCGGAGGAGCTGCCGACCGGGCAGATCGCGGCGGACTTCGGCGCGGCGCTGGTCGAGGCGTGCGACGCCGAGGGGTTGCGCGCCGAGTACTTGCCGCCGACCGGTCTGCGGGTCTCCCTCCCCGACGGCGGGATCCTCGTGGACGACGACCTCGGGGACACGTTCGACCAGGCGGCCGTCCTGCCCCCGGAGCAGCGCCTCGGCCTGGCCGCCCACTTCGGCGGGTACGTGGCCCGCGCGGCACAGGAGCGCCGGGCCGCCGGCGGAGCCCCCACGACGGCCTCCGACACGGGCGGCGCGGTCGCGGACGCCCTCGTCTCCGCCTTCCGCGAGGAGGGCGTCGAGGTCTCCTTCGAGGGCGCGGACACGCTGGTCGTGCCGCTCCCCGACGGCAACCGGGCCACCACCGACATCAGCGGGTTCCGCTCCGCCCTGGCCGACGCCGCCCCCGACCAGCTCGCGCACCACGCGGCCGGGTTCGCCCGCGCGGCCGTCGACCAGCTGGCCAGGGCCGCCCGGCAGGACGGCGCCACCGGGGCCCCGGCGCCCGGCGACGACCCCGGGGAGGACGGGGCCGGGCGTCTGCGGGTCCGGCTCTACCCCGCCTCGGCCTTCCCCGAGGGGGTCCTGGAGGAACTCCTCGCCCGGGAGGTCGCCCCCGGCCTGTGGCAGACCGTCGTGGTCGACAGCCCCCAGAGCCTGCAGCCCCTCTCCCGCAAGGCGCACGAGGACACCTGCCGCCCCGACCACGAGGTCTTCGCCGAGGCCGTGGCCGGCTCCCTCGACGAACCCGTCGAGGTGAGCGAGCACGACCTCGACGGGGTCCGCCTCGTGCACATCGGCGGACCGCACCCCTACGTGGCCGCGCAGGCGCACGCCCTCGGCCGGCACATCGGCGAGGCCCCGCACGGAGCCCTCGTGGCCTTCCCCGTCCCCGAGGTGCTCATCGCCCATCCCCTCGGCCAGGGGCACCCCTTCGCCGCGATGGAGAACCTGCAGGAGATCGCCGGGAAGTTCGCCGCCGACGCCGCCAAGCCCATCGGCGCGCAGCTCTACTGGTGGCACCCCGGCTCGCTCACCGCCGGACAGGACGCCGTGCCCGACCTGCGGGCCGTGGGGATCGAGGTCGACCACGAGGCGAAGTCGGTCTCCGTCCGCACCTCCGACGAGGAGTTCGGCCCCGTGCTCGACTCCCTGCTCGGTTAGGCCCGCGCCGCCGCCCGGGGGTGACCCGGCCTCAGGGGTGGTCGCGGTCCTGGATCCGATGCCTGCCGCGAACGCGCCACGGGTTGCGGGGACGGCGCCGGAACCAGTTCCGGAACCGCCCCCGCCCCCCGTCCCGCCCCGCGTCGGGGGCCTCCGCGGCGCCGCCCTCGTACCGGGGGACCGCCGCCCCTCTCGGCCGGAACCGGAACGGGTTCCGGTGGGCAGGGGGAGAGAGGCCGGGCCGGTTCCGCAGCTGGGCCACCGCCCGGGCGCGGACGGCCTCGCGGGCCCGGGCGGCCGTGGACGCGTCGGGGTGGTGGCGGCCGACCGCGTCCAGGACGGGGAGCGTGTCGGGGTGCTCGGGGCTCCAGAGACGGTCGGTGTCGTCCAGGACCAGCTGCTCGATGTCCGGAGTCCCGTCGGCGGACAGGAACCCGGGCAGGTCCTCGGGACTGCGCTCCGCGGCCGCCGCGATCATGTCGATGACGACCCAGTGCCCGTGCCCGGCCATGACCTCGTCCACGTCCTCCGAGGACAGCATCCCGGAGGAGAGCAGGACGACGGCGGCCAGGCCGGCCACGCACGGGCGGTCGCAGGACAGGAGCGCGCGCAGCTCGGGTCCGATCTCCGAACTGGTCGCGTCCAGCACCTTCGTCCCCGTCCAGCGGCGCAGGGCCCGGCCGGGGCCGTCGGTCACCGCGACGATCTGGCGCAGGGCCGCGGCAGGGGTCCGCTCGTCCAGCCACGGCCGGACCTCGGCGATCAGGCGCTCGGGCGGCAGCGTCCCCAGGGCGTCGAGGAACCCCGCGGCCCCCGCCCCGGCGAGGCTGCCGACGAGCGGCGCCTCGACGCCCTCCTCCTCCAGGAAACCGCGCACGCCGTACCGGCCCAGCGGCGTCAGCTCCACCGCCGGGTGACCGTACCCGGTGCACCGGGGGGCGGACCCGTCGGGCCCGGCCTCCTCCGCGGCGACCGCCTCCTCGGCGGTGACCAGGGCCACGGCGCCCGTCCCGAGCAGCCGGCGCAGGGTGCGCACCACCCTGCCGGTGGCCTGCCGCCGGTCCCGCATCGGAAGGGGGGAGTCGGGGCCCGGCCCCTCGGCCGGTTCCCGCAGGACCGCCCCGACCAGCACCGGGAGCGGCACCCGGAACCCGTCCGGCGCCTCGTAGAGGAAGCGCAGGACGGCGGTGACGAGGCAGGGCTCGTCGACGCCCGGCCAGGGGGTCCCCGCCGAGAGGTCGTCCCGCGCACGGCCGACGGAGGCCTCGAACACCTCGGTCCACCAGCTCAGGACCTCGTCCGGTTCGCGGACCCGCTCCTCCAGCCCCGGCTCGGGCCCGGCCCAGTCGGCGGTCGCCTCCAGCAGGCCCAGCCGCACGGCGGTCCGCCACGGGAGCGCGAAGCGCGCGGCCTCGACGGCCTCGGCGTCGACCCAGTCCGGCCCCTCGGAGGCGGCCTCCGTGTCGAGGCCGTGCGACCACAGCCCCAGCGCCTCGTCCGCCGCGCGGATGTCCGTCGCGTAGGGGAGGCCCTCCGGGGTGAGCGGGGTGGCGGGGGCGCTCCAGCGCGCCAGGCGCAGGGCGTCGCGGAGCAGGGGGGTGGTCAGGGCGGCGCACGCGAGGACGTCCGCGGGGAGGAGCGACACGGCCCTCGCGGAGGAGGGCTCCCGGCCCGGGGCCGACCGGTCATGAGAGGGCATGTTCGCTCCCGGGTCTCCTGGTGGTGCGCGGACATCCCTTCTACCCCTCCGGGGCGCGGCCGTGGGGCGGTTTCGCGAACCCGGTCGGCCCGGTTTCACGGCCGCGGACGCCACCACCGCCCGGGAACCGGGATCGCGGACCCCGAAAGGCGCTGGTGGGGGCGGGACCGCCGGTCCGCGGGGCCCGCCCGCCGCCCGGCCGGGCATTCCCGGTCCGGCCCGTGCGCGCGACCGCCGCGTCACGACTCGGGAGGGGTTTTCCCCAGGGGTCGAGCGGTACCCGGCCGGGTCTGCCACCATGTCCGGGGAGGTACGGATGGGCACGGACAACAGGAACCGCCGTCAGGCCGCGCGCAGGAAGGAGCGTGAACACAGGCGCCACCGCTCGGCGGCACAGACCGGACCGGCCACGGGTTCGCAGGCGGGTCCCCAGCCAGGGCCCCAGACGGGGCCGCCGCCGTCCGGGCAGTACCGGCCCGGCGACGCGGAGCGGGTCCTCGCGCTGGTCGGCCAGGCCGTCCAGGCCTTCCACCACGGGCGCCCCGGCCCCGCCCAGCGCGTCGTCGGCCTCCTCGCGGACGGCCCCGCCGGGTGGCGCACGACGGTCGACCGGATCCTGTTCGCCGAACTCCACCAGGCCGTGGCCCAGGTGTGGCCCCGCGGCTGGCAGCCCGCCGAACTGGTCCGCGGCGCCCGCCGGGAGACCGGGACCGTGGGCTCCGACCTCACCGCCGACCTGGTGGTGGCCCAGTACCGCAGCTACGCCGCCGCCCGCGTCGCCCCCGAATGGGCCGAGCAGGTCCGCGCCCTGGGCGGCCCCTGGTGGGGACGGGACGCCGACCACCCGCAGCGGTTCGCCGAACGCCACAGGCTGAGGCGCCCCGCGGCCGTGGACACCGCTCTGCGCGTCCTCACCTTCCTGTACGCCGTGCCCGCGCTGCAGGTGCTCTGCCCCCTCCCGGGGCAGGCCCGCACCGCGTCCGCCGGCGCCGCCACCCGGGCCGACCCGGCCAAGCTCGCCCGCATCCGCGCCCTCCTGGCCAAGGCCGAGGCCACCGAGTTCCCCGAGGAGGCCGAGGCCCTCTCCGCCCGCGCCCAGGAGATGATGGCCCGGCACAGCATCGACCACGCCGCGCTGGCGGCCCAGGAGGGGACCGCGGGCGACACCCGGGGCCGCCGCCTGCCGGTGGAGGCGCCCTACGAACAGCACAAGGCCTCCCTGCTCTCCGTGGTCTCGGAGGCCAACCACTGCCGCTCGGTGTGGCACAAGGACCTGGGCATGTGCACCGTCATGGGCGCCGCCGGGGACGTCGACGCCGTCGAGCTCCTCTTCACCTCGCTGCTGCTCCAGGCCACCCGGGCCATGCGCCGGGCCGGCGCCACCCGCGACGCCTACGGCCGCTCCACCACCCGCTCGTTCCGCACCTCGTTCCTCACCGCGTTCACCACGCGTATCGGCGAACGGCTGGCGGAGGCCGCCGTCGCCGGACGCGACCGGGCCGTCGACGAGTACGCCGAGTCGGGCACCGACCTGGTCCCCGTCCTGGCCCGCAGGGAGCGCGAGGTGGAGGAGGCGTTCGCCGAGGCCTTCCCCGAGCTGGTCGAGGTGCCCGTGGCGAGTTCCTCCAACGCCGAGGGCTGGACGGCGGGCCGGGCGGCGGCCGATGCCGCCGACTTCGGCGTACGGGACCGGCTGGGCGGGTGAGCCCGACGGTTTCCGGACCGGGAGGCCCGTGCGGCCGGGATCACGGCTTCCCGGTCGGCCCGCTCCGTGCTCACCGGCCCAGGTGGGGCAGGGGGCGGAGCTCACGCCTGCTCCGCCCCCGGGACCTTCCGGGACCGGTGGCCGATCAGTCCCTGAGCCGTCCTGAGGAGGTGCGTCAGTCGCCGGGGCAGTGCTTGCACCGTCTCTTCGCCGAGAGCGAGGTGTTTCCCTCCGTCGCCTGGAGCGCCTGGCCCTCATCGATCCGCAGCCACTGCTCGGCGGTGGCCTCGGGGATCCAACCCCATCCGGAGTGGTCCCCGGAACGGATGAGGGCTTCGTCGTTGTGCCGGCACCCGACCCTGTGGGCTGTGGCGGACGAGTGGATCAGGATGGCGTTCGGTCCGAACGGAAGGGTGTCCATGTCGACATGATGCCGATCGTCCGCGGTATCCGACCGAGGACCAAGGTCCTCTTCCAGGGAATCCGGTGACCGTCCCCGACAGCCGGTGCGGGACACGGCCTCGCGGCGGACCGGGAGGGGTGCCGCGCGGACAACCGGGCAGCGGGCAGGGAGCGCCGCCCCGAAGGTGCGCTCGCCCCCTGCCCGCGGTCCCCTACAGGCCCGCCCGGTCCAACTCGGCGAGGAACCGCCGCTTGCGCCGGTGCTCCCGGCGCAGCCCGGCCACGAACTCCACGGCGTCCTGCGGCCGTCCGAGGCGCTCGTACAGTCCGTGAACCCTGCGGGCCAGCTCGGCCGCCCGCGGGTAGGGCGCCGTACCGGTCAGCGCGACCAGCCGGGAGACCTCCCGCACGTACACGTCGAGGGAGTCGCCCGGGTGCTCGTCCTCTCTCAGTTCCGCGAGCCTCAACCACTGCTTGTCATCGCAGCCAAGTTCGGTGGCGGCCTCCCACGCCTCGTCCCCGCTGCCCTCCCGGAGCAGCACCTCCACCAGGGGGCAGGGGAGGTGCCGGGTGTTCCGCCTGGTAGCCGACCTCCGCAGCACGGCCAGGGCCTGGCCGCCGAACGTCTGCGTCCTCAGGGGCGGATCAGGGTAGGTCCGCGAGTTCAGCCATGAGCATGTCAGCGGTCGAGGCCATGACTTCGGTCATCGGCAGGTCCCTCCCCACCCGTCTGCCGGCCCGAGCGACGTTGGCACACAGCAGCAACCGACACAGAAGTCCGCTCTTGGTGGCCAACGGCTCGGTGAACTCCTCGACCACCTTGTCCGCGACCTCGGGGACGCCGAGCGAAGCCGACCACAGGCAGGCGGCGTCCCACCCGATCGGTGCCATCCCCCAGCTCTCCCAGTCCAACAGAACCAGCGTGGGTCCGGTCAGGTTCGCGTACCCGAGATCACCGTGGGCACAGGCCCATTCACCATCCGGAATTCTTGTGTCGACCTCGGTGCCGTAGACCTCGTGCACACGTCCAGTCAGGTGCATCTGGTTCAGGGCCACACGGTCCGTCGTGTGTACGGCGAGTTCGGCCAGCCCAGCCCCCAGACTGGTCCACCAAGACTCAGGCAGGTGCGGATCGCTGACGATCTCAGCAGTGGTCGACACTGCACTGGCAGGGGCCAGAGAGGTCTCCTCGACCTTCCAGACCACACCACGACCGGGGTCGGACCAGGTGGCGGCAGCGATCCACACGGGTTTGGGGACCCCGTGGATGACCGCCGCCGCTTCTTCGGTCCCGGTCCAGGAGGGGACGTGGAGGCGTGTGCGGCGCCTCCAGGACAGGCGCACCCAGGTGTCGGCGTCGCTGCGAAACCCTGCGGTGCCGTTGAACCGGCTGTAGTGGGCACCCTCACGGCACAGCCGACGACCCAGCCGCTGTTCGGCCTGATCCACCACGTGGTCGATGTCCACGGTCGACAGGTCGTCCAACACGGTCAGCTGGGTGTTGTCCTGGGAGGTCATGATGCTGTGTCGGCTCTTTCTGCTCTGCGACGCAACAGCGCGCGGTAGCGGTCGACCGTGCTGGTCGAGACGGTCAGGGACTCAGCTTGCACGATCTCCTCCAGATGCATGGGCGAAGAGGTACCCACGGCCAGCCTTTCGACGACCGGGACGACCCAGGCCGCCGCCACCCCCGCCTGGACGCGGCTGGCCCGCTGCCCGGGTGCGAGGAACAGCGAAGTGTCGGTTTCCGACCAGAGGGGACCGGCCGCACCGCCACCGAAGGGCGCCATACCCCACACCGCTCGGGCACCAACCCGTCTCACGAGCCGCTCGGCGGCATCCAGCACCGGAGCTGGAACGCTCAGGCCCGCGCGGACCATGACCACATCCGGCCGTGGAACCGGCCAGTCACGGTCAGCCAGCGATCGGGGGTCCCAGGAGGAGAACCCCCACGCACGGCAGTACCCCGCATCGCGCATCTCCGACAAGGCCGTGCAGGCCTCTTCGAAGACATCGGCCGAGCATTCGGGATTGTGTAGAAGCACGGTGCTTGGAACACACCCGAGCTCTTCGGGTATCTTCCGCACCGCTGCCCTCAGCCGTTCCGGGGACAGGTCGTGCCCGTCAGGGAAGAATCCGACCTTCGTGCTGACCTCGAAGGAGGCGAGCAGATCCCCGGCCGTATCCGCCAGCGCCCGGTGAGCGGCGAACCTCTGGTAGTTGAAGGCGGTGTCCAACCAGGTCACACCGAGTTCAAGGGCCCGTCCGAGCAGGTCACGGTCGGGACCAGACCGGTATAGCCCCAGGACAGTCCTTCGGTCATCGGAGCACACAGGCCCTCCTCGATCAGATGTGCGGCCACGGTCCGGAGGTCGTTGTTCTTCTCCTTGAGGCGAACCGGGTGGCCCGACAACAGGGCACGCAGCGCCGGTTCGACGCGCGTGTGGAAGGTGAGCTTCTTCCCGCCGCCGGTCACCCGGACCGCCGTGTCGTCGACGGCGAGGACGGGCGGGAACACGGGCTGTGGGCGATGCCGGGCGGGGCGATGGAGATGACCGAGAGCCTTCCGGAGGCGGCCGTGCGAGAGGTGCGCGAGGAGACCGGCTATGAGGTGGAGGTGACCGGGTTGGTGGGCACCTACACCGACGCGCGGCACATCATCGCCTACAGTGACGGTGAGGTGCGCCGCCAGTTCAACGTGTGCTTCCGGGCCCGGGTGGTAAGCGGTCGCCTGGCGGTGAGCCATGAGTCCCACGAGGTCCGCTGGTTCGGTCCCGAGGAGGTGGCGGGGCTGGAGATGCACCACACCCAGCGACTGCGCGTGGAACACGCGCTGGCTGGGGGCGCCCCCCACACGGGCTGATCCCCGTTGAAGGTGATCCGCACCGACCTGGTCACCGACCCCGGCAAGTACGGGGAGCTCGCCGCCCGGTTCAAGCGCGAGGCGCGCATCACCGCCCGCATCGAGCACCCCAACGTGCCCGCCGTCTACGACGCGGCCGTCGACGTCGACCAGGGACGCCTGTACCTGATCATGCAGCTCGTGCGCGGGGTCTCCCTGGCCGACGTCATCGCCGAGGAGAAACCGATGACGGTCGCGGCGGCGGTGTCCGTGGCCGCGCAGATCTGCTCGGCGCTCTCCCACGCCCACGCCGTCCCCGTCGTGCACCGCGACCTCAAGCCGGGGAACGTCATGATCGCCGACGACGGCATGGTCAAGGTCCTGGACTTCGGCATCGCGGCCGTCCTGCGCACCGACATGACCCGGATCACAGCGACGTTCGGCGCTCCGCGCCCTGGGCGAGCCCTGGTGGGTCCGGGACGCCGACCAACCGCAGCTGTTCGCCGAACGCCACCGGCTACGGCGCGTCGGAGCCCTGGACACCGCCCTGCGGGTCGTCACGTTCCTATGCGCTGTGCCCCCGCTGCAGGTTTTCCGTCCTCACCGGAGCCGCGCGCCGGGGGCCGGTGCCTCCGGGCGGCCCCCGCCCGGCGTCCGCGTACGAACCACCGGCGCGGGACGGCCCCCGGAACCCCCGTCTACTCGGGGTCCTCCCGGTCCTGGCGCTCGGACTGCGGCGGCCGGGTGGTCCGTTTCGGCCGGTGGCCGGGGAGCTTCGCCGAACCGGTGCGGGCCGGCAGCGTGCCGGGCGTCCCGGTCGGATGGTCCTGGTCGACGTAGGGGTCGCGCAGCACGGGCGGTTCGTCGAGGGCCTCGGGCTCGACGACGGTCTCCGAGGTGTCGTGCTCGTCCTCGTCCTGGCGGCGTTCGTACTCCTCGGGGGGCAGGACCTTCTTCCACGTGCGTGTCCGCATCGCGGGCAGTTCTCCGGCGTCCTCCCGCAGGGCCCGGTGCATCGCGTACATCTGGAAGTAGCCCATCACGAAGAACGGGAGGCCGACGAGGACGATGATCTTCTCGAGCGCTTCCAGGCCGCCGGACCCGGAGAACACCAGCAGGGTGGCGGTCACCACGGCGATGGCGACGGCCCAGAAGATGCGCTGTCCCAGCGGGTTGAAGTCCTCGTGGCCGTTGGCCATCGTGTCGGTCACCAGTGCCGCGGAGTCCACCGACGTGATGAAGAAGACCACCACCAGGATGATGGCGATGACCGACAGGAGCGTCGGGGCCGGGTAGTGCTCCAGGAACGCGAACAGCGCCCCGGGGACGTTTCCCTGCTCCACGACGCTCTCGACCAGGCCGCCCCCGCGGTTGAGCTCGATGTCGAAGGCGGAGAACCCGAAGACGCCGAACCACAGCACCGAGAAGCCGGCCGGGACGAGCAGCACCCCGGAGACGAACTGGCGGATGGTGCGGCCCTTGGAGATCCGGGCGATGAAGATTCCCACGAACGGCGACCAGCTGATCGTCCAGGCCCAGTAGAACACCGTCCATTCGGTCTGCCAGCCGGTGTTGGCGAAGGTGTCGTTCCACAGGGCCAGCTCCGGCAGGTTCACCACGTAGCGGCCCAGCGACTCGATGGTGCCCCGGAGCACGAAGAGGGTGGACCCCGTGAGCAGGATGAACACCAGCACGCCCACGGCCATCCAGATGTTCACGTTGGACAGGACCTTGATACCGCGGTCCAGGCCCAACGCGACGGAGATCATCGCGACCCCGCCGACGACGCCGATGATGACCAGTTGCCAGACGGCGCTCTCCGGGACGCCCAGCACGCGGTGGATCCCGCTGTTGATCTGCAGGGCGCCCAGGCCGAGGGAGACCGCGACGCCGAAGACCGTGCCGACGATGGAGACGACGTCGATGAAGACGCCGACGGGCCCGTGGATCCGCTCGCCGAGAATCGGCTGGAAGATCGAGCTGACACGCGGCGGCAGATTCCGCTTGTGGATGAAGTAGGCGAAGCACAGGGCCGGCAGGGTGAAGATCGCCCAGGTGTGCAGGGTGAAATGGTAGAACGTGAAGCTCATCGCGTCCGCGGCGGCAGCTGTCGTTTCCGGTTCGATGCCCAGGGAGGGCCCCCGGGGCGGATCGCCGAAATGGCTGATGGGTTCAGCCACACCCCAGAACATCAGGATGCTGCCGATGCCGGCGGCGAAGAGCATGGCGAACCAGGCCGGTCCGGAGTGTTCGGGAACCTCGTCGTGGGGGCCCAGTCTCACCCGCCCGAATCTACTGAGGGCGATATAGATCAGAAAGACCAGGAACAGGGTGAGGCCGAGGATGTAGAACCAGCCCAGGTTGGTGTACAGCCACTCCGAGGCGACGGTGACGGCTGCGTCCAGCGGATCGGTGAAGACGATTGTGACGAGCACGAACACGATGATCACACCGGCCGAGCCGAAGAAGATCGGCGGCGAGGTCCGCAACCGCAGGACGTCGTGCAGACGGGTCAGCATGTGATCCTTTCTTTGAACCAAGGCCTGTGTCGAAGCCGGATGTCTCCTACCCCGCCTGAGCGTTGTTCGGCATGTTCGAGCCCGAAAATAGGGAGGTCTCCGACACAGGGTTCATCGGCCGAGAAGAACCGGAACGTCCGGAGATCTGTGCACACCCTAACGACGACGGTGCGGCCGGGGTCGCCCGACGCGCAGTGGCGTGTACGCGCCGTTACGTCGACCGCGGCACGGGACCCCCGGCCCGGGGCCGGGGACGGGGCGCTCGACGGGGAAGACCCGCACGGGACCCCCGACCCGGGGCCGGGCGCGGGCCGGTCGGTGCGGGCCGCGGAACGGCGGGAAGCCTTCCGTCGGCGGCGTCGATCATCCGCACGACCGTTCCCGAGAAATGCGGCCGGTCATCGGATCAAAGGACACGTGGAGTTGTTCTCACCGTGACCCTTTCACTGGTCGGGCCGTGGCCGAGGCGGTCGGTCCGTTCGCCGGGAACCACGATCGATCCCCGTCGGGGATTTGTTGAGAAAGTGCCTTCCGCAAAGGGTTTTGGAACGATCTTCCGGGAGTACACTCCTGGGGTCCAAGGTACTGCTGTGCTCCCGCGTACCACGGGTATGGGTCGTCCCCTTTCGTTCCAGTCCGGGAGTGGCGTTGACGGTCGAGATCTCTGTACTCGGCGACATCGAGATGCGGATCGACGGACGCCCCGTCGATCTCGGGCACATGAGGCGGCAGTTCGTGTTCGTCGGGCTGCTGGTCGACGCCGACCGCCTGGTCACGGTCGACCAGCTCATCGACCGGGTCTGGGGTCCACGCCCTCCCGACGGGGCCCGCTCCTCGCTGTACAGCTACGTCTCCCGGCTCCGCTCCACGCTGGCCGCGGTCGACGGGATCACGGTCGACCGGCGGCCCGGCGGCTACATCCTCACACTCGACGACGACGCGTCCTCCGTCATCGACCTGTACCGTTTCCGTGAGATCGCCGCGAGGGCTCGGAATTCGGCGAACGGCGAATCCGCCCTGGCCCTGTTCGAGGAGGCGCTGCGCCTTTGGCGGGCCGACGCGTTCGGGACCCTGGACAGTACGTGGGTCAACGAGTTACGGGAAAGGCTCCGGCTCGAACGCTTCCGGACAGAATTGGACCGCAACGACCTGCTCCTCCGGCACGGAAGGCAGTCCGAACTCCTGGGCGACCTCTCCGACCTCGCACAGCGGCACCCGCTCGACGAGCGCCTGACCGGCCAGCTCATGCTCACCCTGTACCGGGAGGGGCGCGCCGCGCAGGCGCTGGAACACTACGAGCGCCTCAGGAGGATCCTCTCCGAGGAGATGGGGACCGACCCCGGCGCGGAGCTCAGGGAACTGCACCGCAAGATCCTGCACGCGGACCCGGCCCTGGACGCGCACGAGGTGTCGGACGCGTCCGCGCCGGACCCCGGTGCACGGCCGGCGCCCCCGCCCCCGCCCCTGCCCATGCAGTTGCCGCCGCCTCCGCCGCTGCTGGCCGGGCGTAGGAGGGAGAGGGCCTTCCTCGACGCCACGCAGGCCCCCGGGGCGCTGCCGGTCACCGTGGTCTGCGGTCTCGGCGGGGTCGGCAAGACCTCGCTGGCACTGCGCTGGGCGCACGACAACCTCGACCGCTTCCCCGACGGCCAGCTGTACGTGAACCTGCACGGCTTCGCCCCGAGCGCGCCCGTCACGAAACCGCAGACCGCCGTGCACGACTTCCTCACGGCCCTCGGGGTGGACCAGCAGGCCGTCCCGTCCAGCGCCGAGGCGCGGTTCGGCCTCTACCGCAGCATCGTCGCCCACAGACGGATGCTGATCCTGCTGGACAACGCACGCGACGCCGAACAGGTCCGCCCCCTGATCCCCGGGTCGGCGTCCTGCACCGTCGTGGTCACCAGCCGCGACCGGCTCAGCGGCCTGCTCACCACCGGGGGCGTCCGCGTCGTCGCCCTGGACCCTCTCACCTCCGCCGAGGCGCGCCAACTGCTGGCGGCCCGTGTCGGGGAACGCCGCGTGGCCGGGGAACCGGAGGCGGTGGACACCATCGTCGCCGGCTGCGGGCGGCTGCCCCTGGCCCTGTCCATCACCGCCGCCCACGCCGCCGGCAGCCCCCACCTGCCGCTCGCCGAACTCGCGGCCGAGCTGGGGGAGGCCGAGAGCACGCTCGACGCCCTGGACACGGGTGACTTCGCCACGTCCCTGCGCAGCGTCCTCGACGCCTCCTACCGGGCCCTCCCCGAACCCGCGGCACGGCTGCTGGGCCTGCTCAGCGCGGCGCCGGCGCAGGACATGGGGGTTCCGGCCGCGGCGGCGCTCGCCGGGCTCACACGCGCCCGGACCAGGGCTCTGCTGCGCACCCTGGGGTCGGCCCATCTCGTCGAGCAGCCGGTACCCGGCCGCTACCAGCTCCACGACCTCGTCCGCCTCCACGGCAGGGAGCGGACCGAACGGGACCGGTCCGAGGAGGAGCGCCGCGAGGGCCTGTCCGCACTGGTCGACTTCTTCGTCCGCACCGCGGCTCTCGGGAAGCACCTGCTGGCGCCCCAGGAGATCCTGTCGGACGCGGTCGTGGAGCCGGCCGGGGAGCGCGCACGCGCCTACGAGCTCACGGGGGAGGCCGACGCACTGGCGTGGTTCACCACCGAGCGCTCCCTGCTGCCCGCCGTCATGCGCCTCGCCCAGGACCTCGGCCTCCACCGCGAGGTGTGGCGGCTGGCGTGGGACACGCACACCTTCCTGCGGCGCTGGGGGGACGTCGACGACTTCGTCGGCAACAGGCGTGTCGGCCTGGAGGCGGCGACCAGGGTCGAGGGGCCGGACGCCCCGATCCTGCGGGCGATGGCCCACCGGGGCCTGGCGACCGCCCTCATCCAGGCCGACCACCGGGGGGAGGAGCCCCTGGAGCACCTCGCGCGGGCCGTCGCCCAGTTCGAGGAGTCCGGGGACCTGCTCAACCAGGCCCACACGCACCAGATCTACACACGCTTCGGGCTGCACATCCGCGACGAGGAGATGGCCCTGGAGAACGCGGAACGCTCCCTGGAGCTCTACCGCCGTGTCGGCGACGCCACGTGGGAGGCCGGCGCGCTCAACAACCTGGGGTGGACCCTGGCCCAGTTCGGCCACTACGAGAGCGGCCGGTCCCACTGCCAGGACGCGCTCAAGGCCAGCCGCGACCTCGGCTACAAGGTGGGTGAGGCGGCGTGCCTGGACAGCCTGGGCTACATCGCCACCCGGGCGGGCCGCCACGAGGAAGCCGTCGAGCACTACCACGAATCCCTTCCGGTGCACCGCGCCCTGCGGGACTCCTACGAGGAGGCGAACACCCTCAGCGGCCTGGCGAGGGCGCACCACGCCCTCGGCGAACCCGGCCCCGCACGCGAGGCATGGACACAGGCGCTGAAGCTCTACCGCGAACAGCACCGCACGGAACAGGTGCTGGAGATCGAGGAGAGGCTCCGCGAACTGCGGTGACCCTTCCGGGCCGGCCGTGCCCGGGGGCGGGGGACACCCGCGCTCGCGCTGCGAGGCCGGCCCCCTCCCGGACGCGGGGCGGACCGGCAGGGGCCCGCCCCTCACGTCGCGGGGGGCCGGAGCCGGGTCGCGGGTCCGTCCTCCGCGGCCCGGCGCGCCGCCGCCGACGGCGCGGATCACTCCGCCGGGGACCGCAGCGCCGCGCGCAGCCGGTCGACGGCCTCGGCCGCCAGCTCCTCGGCGGAGCGTCCGGCGTGGTCGAGGGGCAGGAGTTCCCGCAGGGGCTCCGGCGTTCCCCCGATCCTGATGTACGACTGGAGGACGTCCCTCCACGTCCGGGGCCTGACCGCGAACGACAGGTGCAGCGACGGCTCGTCCGTCGCGGCCCCGGCGTGCGGATGGCCGCGGGGGATGTAGAGGGTCTGTCCCGGCCGCAGGACCGTCTCCAGCACCGGATCGAACGCGGGCCGGGCGTCGCCGCAGGGCCTCGCCGGCCACCGCTCGGAGGGATCGCCGACCGACCAGACCTTGGATCCGTGGATCTGGCACAGGAGGCCGCTGGCCAGGTCGTAGTGCGGGCGCGCGCCCGAGTTCCCCGCGGGGGTCAGGAAGGCCGCGCAGTAGACCCCGAACCCCAGGTCCTCCTCGAGGCCGGAGGCCAGTGCGTCCACCTCGGGCACGAGCATGCGCACCTCCTCGAAGATGATCGTCGCGCCGTCCTCGTAGGCCCTCAGCAGGGCCGCCCCGTCCGCGAAGGGCTCCCGGCCGGGGCCGGGGCGCTCACGGGCCGCGGAGTACTCCTGCTCCGGTACCGGAGCGCCGTCCCGGAGCAGCCGGAAGCACGAGACGGGAAGGCCCGGGGTCCCCAGCAGGGAGAGGGCCCGCTCCAGGGGGAAGGCCCGCGCCACGTCCGGGGACGCCTCCGCGACCGCGGGCGCGCGCTCCCAGTGTTCGAGGAAGGCGTCGGTGTCACCGACCAGGCGGCCCAGGGCGGGGCCGCGGCCCCTGAGCTCCTGCCGGTCGGTGGTCGTCGTGGATGCCATGCGTTCTCCAGTGGAAGGGTCGGACGCGCCCCGGCGCCGGCCTCGGCGGGGCGTCGGGCGCGGGGGGCGTGGTTCGCCGGTCACAGCGGGGACGGGGGACCGGCCCGGGTCCTGACGGGGTGTGACCGCTGTCGTGGACAGGGGAGGGGGAGTCCTCCTCCGCGGCCGACGGCCCGGGCGGCCGGTTCCCGGGGGACCTGCGCGGAGCGGCGGGTCATGGACCGGCGCCGACACGTGTCCCTCCCCCCTCTCGCCTGGGACGCTCCTCCTTGGGCCGCCTGGTGGCGCGGTGCATCTGCGGCGGCGCCGACCAGAACGTCTCGATGGGGAGGGAGCCGTCACGCGACCGGACGTCGGCGCGGGCCGGCACGGGGAGGACCTCGAAGGCATCGCCCTCGACGCTCACCAGCCGGTTGTCGAAGGAGAACACGCCGGGCGCCCCCCGTGCGGCCAGTTCGCCCGGGACGGTGAAGGAGCGCCCGCTGTTGACGTTGGTGAGCATCGTGGGCCGCCCGGGGGCCGCGGCGATCAGCCACTCGCCGCTGTGCGAGGAGCGGATCACCGCCGGGACCGTGCCGAGCCCCAGCGTGTAGAGCGTGCCGGGCCGGTCGCTCTCGGTCCGGTGGAAGTGCGCGGTGTCGGGCGACCGCTCGGGGACGGACCAGACCCCGCCGAGCACCTCGTCGTAGCACGCCAGCCGGTGGTTCCCCGTGAAGGCCAGGGACGAGGTGTCGGTCCGCGCCGTGCGGGGGTCGAGCTTGTGGACGGTGCCGTCCGCGAGGACGCACAGGATCCGGCGGCGGCGGTGCTGCCAGGCCAGGACCAGGGGAGGGGCGCCGAGCCGCCGGGACGACACGGTCCCGGCCGCCGAGAGCAGCGCCAGCTCCGACTCCGAGGCGGCGGCGACGAGGGTGTCCTCGTGCCCGGTGGCGCCCCCGGGTTCGAGGAGCAGTGAGCCGGGTGCGGCCGAGCACACGCTCCGGGTCCCCGCGTCCGGGCTCCACGACCGGACGGCCTCCCCGTCGTGGACCAGGAAGCGCCCCGTCCCGGACCCGGCGTGGACGGCGGTCCCCCGCCCCGCGTCGACGATCTCCCCGGAGCGGCCGTCCCCCAGTTCCATGGCGCGGACCAGGCCCTCCGCCGTGGTCCAGGCGCACCAGGTGCTGTCGTCGTCCACCGCGACGCCGGCCCGGCCGGTCACCGGGCCCCCCTGGCGGCGGCCGCGGTCGTGATGGTGGGACCGATCCAGACCTTCTGGGGCGGGCAGGGCCGCTCGCCCTCCTGGATGCGCACGAGGGGGCAGTGCGCGCCCTGGCAGGAGGGCCGGAAGAAGCACGAGCGGCAGCCGGAGTCCTTGGCGTCGTCGTTGTCCACCCACAGGCTCATCAGCTCCGGGTCCAGCCCCAGGTCGCCGTCGGCGCCGAGCCGTCCCACCGCGTTGCGCGGGTCGCGCAGGGCCACGGTGCACTTGTTGACCAGGCCGTTGGGGCGGATCACGAAGGACCACGGCGAGGCGGCGTAGCAGACGGATCCGTTCGGCTTCAGGAACACGTCGTCGGCGGTGTCCAGGCCCGCGTCCGAGGCGCTCGTGCACAGGCCGAGCTTGGTCAGCTCCGCCTGCTTGCCGGAGAAGGCCTCCGAGTCCTCGCCCTGGGGGCCGCCCCAGTCGCCGACCGGCCGGTAGATGACCCGGAACCGCTTGTCGTGCGCGTACAGCCGGCTCATCTCCTCGATGAGCTCGGGCACGTGGACGCTGTTCTCCTCGGTGAAGTTCGTGCGGATGAGGGCGCGGAAGACCCGGTCCGTGCGCGACATCTCCGTCAGGTTGGCGACGATCTCGTCGAAGGTCTTGCCGCCGCCCATGAGGAAGCGCGAGGAGTCGTGGGTGTGCGCCGGCCCGTCCAGGGTGATCTGGTAGCTGCTGATGCCGAGTTCGATGCAGCGGGACGCCACCTCGGGGGTCAGGAGGAGGCCGTTGGTGGTGATGCCAGCGCTGTACTCGACCCCCTCCTCGGCGCAGAAGTCGAGGAAGAACGTACTGAGCTCCTCGATCACGTCGAAGGCGACGAGCGGTTCGCCGCCGAACCAGGAGACGGTGAGCTTCTCGATGCCGTGTTCACGGCGGTAGCGCCTGACCAGGGCCTTGACGCCCTCGCGCACACGGGTCGCCATGCGGCCCAGCGCGAAGTCCTCGTAGCAGTAGGTGCAGCGGAAGTTGCACGCCTCCGTCGGCATGATGATCAGTTCCAGGCGGTCGGTCCGGTTCTTGCGCCGGTCCCGCAGGTCGTCGGCGGCGGCCAGCTCGTCGTGGGAGGAGGGGACGAGGAAGCCCTTGGCCGCCAGCGTGTCGAACAGGACCCTCTCGTCCGAGTCCGGACCCGGTCGGGAGAGCACGCTCTTGCGGTTGTGGAGCAGGGCGTGGACGCGCTCGCCGAGCGGGGACCCGACCTTGAAGACGCTTCCCCGCATGGAGTTGTAGAGGACGACCGCGCCGATGTCCTCGGCCTTGGTGACCACGTTGAATCGGGAGGGACGGAACGTGCCGTCGGGAGCCTTGTCGGGCATGGTCGATCCTCTGTTCGGAGAGTCGTACGAGCAGGGCCCCGCGGCGGGGTCTCGGGATCTTCCGGCCCCGCCACGGGGCCCGTGGTGCTTCGGTCGCCGGCCGTTCGGGCCGGACCGGGGACGCCTGCTAGCAGTTGAAGTCGATGAACGAGACCTCTTCGTCGGCGGCGGACTCGGTGATGATCTCCTCGAACTCCTGCATGGGAACCATTCCTCTCTGAGTTTCAGCGAAATTGACTCGGGAAGTGCGGCGTGGCCGGCGTCGTCTTTCCCGGGGTAAGTCTTTTGCCTTTGCGGGGCGGATTCGCGAACAGTGCTCATGTTAGGACGGCATATTTTTTCCTGTCAACCCTCTCCGAAGTGTTTTCCGGTTCGGGTTCGGGGTCTTTTTCGGGCAGGCTGAACAGGCCGAATGCCCTCTCTCGGATTCGGCTTTTGTGGCTCCTGGGATATTGCTTCTGCAATTCCTCCGGCTGTGTCTCGCCTTTTTATTTTCCTATGTGTTCCCCGTGTCACTCTTCGCGGTTTCCCGGCGGGCCGCTGCCGGTGCTCCCCCGGCCGCGACCGACGAGCGCAGCGCGCGGCGGTCGGGCTTGTCGGTCCTCGTGCGGGGGAACTCGTCGAGCAGGCGGATCTCCCGCGGCCTCAGGTGCACCGGGAGGTGGTCGCGCAGCGCCGCGCGCACCCGGGCGAGCGCCTCCTCGCCGTGCCCCGGATCGGCCACCACGAAGGCGACGAGCCGGTCGCCCCTGGCCTTCCCGGTGGGCACCCCCACCACGGCGGCCTCCCTCACGGCCGGGCAGGCGGCCATGACGTCCTCGACGAACCGCGGGGGGAAGGTCTCACCGTGCACGACCAGGGACTCCTTGATCCTGCCCTCGACGGTCAGGTGGCCGTCCCCGGCGAGGGAACCGCGGTCCCCCGTGCGCAGCCAGCCGTCCCCGGTGAAGGCGTCGGAGTTCGCCCCCGGATCGTCCAGGTACCCGTCCATCAGGCCCGGACCGCGGAGGTGGACCTCCCCCGTGTCCGGGTCGATCCGGGCGGAGGAGCCCTTGATGAGGGGTCCCACGGTGCCCGGGCGCCAGTCGTCCGGGACCGACTGGGTGACCCACGCGACCGTCTCCGAGAGCCCGTACCCGTCGTGGATCGGGCCGCCGACCACGTCCACGTAGCCCTCGACCAGGGACACCGGGAGCACGTCCCCGCCGCACCCCCGGAACCGCAGGCCGCCCAGGGCGGAGGCCAGGTCCCGGTCCTCACGGGCCGCCGTGAGCAGGGCGGCGTACATCGAGCCGACGCCGTCGAGGGTGGTGAACGCGCCGCCGCGGAGCAGCCCGGCCACCCGGTCCATGCTCAGCCGCGACTCCACGTGCAGCGCGAACCCGTGCACCAGCCAGTACTGGACCACCCCCCACCCGTAGGAGTTGAGCAGCGACATCGGCACCAGCATCCGGTCCCCGGGCCCGACCCCGGCATGGGCGGCCACCGTGTGCCGGTGGTAGTCGATCGCGCCGCGCGACAGCTCCACGGCCTTGGGCTCACCGCTGCTCCCGGAGGTGTAGAGCAGGGTGTGCGCGGTCTCGGAGAACACCGGCCGGCCGTCGTCGGCGACGGCCGTGACGGCCGGCGGGCCGCCGCCCGCCCCGGGTGCGACGACGGCGGCCACCCGCCGGGTGCACCCCATGCGGCGCCACCGCTCGCCCTGGCAGAGCACCGGCGACCCCAGGGACTCGGCGGCCAGGGCCGTGAGCACCGCGGTGTAGGCGTCGTCGCGGCCCAGGACCACCCCGTGCCCGGGTCCCGCGCCGGCGCGGGACAGCGCCCGCGCCAGCGCCCCGGCGTCCTCTGCGAGACGGGGCCCGGGCACCTCCTCCCCGTCGATGAAGAGCCTGCCCGTCATGTCCGACCCCTTCCAGGGGATGCCGCGGACCGGCCGTCCACCCGGACCGGGCCCGCGCCGACCGTGGTCAGGCCCCGGGCGCGGCCGTCGGGCGCCAGGGCCGTGACGTCGAAGTGGTCCCTGGTCAGCCGCTCGAACAGGCTTCCGGGACCGATCACGTGTACCCGCCGCACGCCCAGCTCCCGGAGCCGGCCCACCACGAGCGGGAAGTCGACCGGGGTGACGCAGTCCCGGACCAGCGTGTCGCGCAGGTCCGCGGCCCTGTCCACCGGGACGCCGTCGGAACCGCGGACGAAGGGGACCGCCGCGTCCCGGAAGCGGAACGCCGCGACGCCCTCGGCCGTCCGGTCCCGGAGCCCGGCGTTGGACGGACTGTGCTCGGCCTGGGGGAAGGTGAGGACGGAGACCCCGCCCCCGGCCCTGACCTCGCGTTCGAGGAGGGGCAGGTGCTCCGCCGACACGTTGAGCAGGTGGATGGTGTCGCTGAAGTGGCCGGCGACCTCGGCCCATCCGCCCTCGGACTCGACCCGGGCCCGCAGCTGCGCGAGGCGGTCGCGCCCGACCCGGTACACGAAGTGGGAGACCCGGCCGTGGTCGGCCGCGTTCCACGCCTCCTCCGCCTCGGCCACGGCCTCGCCCGCCCGCATCATGTCCGCGAAGGACAGCGCCCCTACGTAGTGCAGCGCGGGGAGGTGGCCGATGCTCGCCGCCGTGCAGAGGCGTGCGTCCCCCTCCTCCGACCTGACCCGGTCGGCGAGGGCGACGCACGTGACCAGGTAGGCCTGCCGGGCCTCGCGGGAGTAGGACTCCGAGGTCCGTGCGAACCGCGGGAGGATGCCCGCTCCCAGCACCTCCTCGGCCTCCTCCAGCCGGGCACGGGCGTAGGGGTCGGTCTCCAGGAAGTCGCCGGTCTTGGCGTGCAGCGGCGGGACCGTTCCGCCGAAGAGGACCGCGCTCATCGGTGCTCCGCCATTTCCCGGACGAAGGACGGCGCCTGGTCGAAGCGGACCACGTCCGCCCCCTTCGCCCTGCCGATGAACGTGAAGGACTTGGCGATGAAGTGGCCGGGGCCGACCACGACGAACCGGGTGGTCCCCAGTTCGAGGAGGCGTTCGATGCCCTCGGCCCAGTACACGGTCCGCGTGTACTGGGTGATCAGGGCCTCGCGCACCTCCCGCGCCGTGGTCAGCGGGCGGGCGCCCATGTTGCAGATGAGGGGGACCCGCGGGGCGCGCACCCGGTCGGCCTGCCCCCACTCGGCGGCGAAGCGGCGTTCGGCGTCCGCCAGCATGGGGGAGTGGCCGGGCGGGCCGTGCGGGATGCGCACGCCGACCCCGCCCGTCTCCGCCGCCATCTCGTTGACGGCGGTGAGGGCCCGGCCCTCGCCGGACACCACCATCTGGTCGTCACCGGTGACGGCGCAGGGCGCCACCTCCAGCCCCTGCCCGGCGAGCTCCCCGATCTTCGCGTGCACGGCCGGCAGGTCCACGCAGTAGCAGAACGTGCTCCCGTAGTCGCGTCCGGCGAAGACCTCCTCCTCGATGGCGGCCATGGTCCGCACGGTGCGGACGGCGTCGGCGAACTCCAGCGCCCCGGCGGCCGCGGCGGCGGTGATCTGGCCCAGGCTGAGCCCGGCCATGTACGCGGCCCCCTCCCTGAGCCGCGCGGGCAGGGACTCGTACAGGGCGACGCCCAGGGCGACCGACATGGGCCGGATGAGCGGACCCCGGTTGACCAGGTCCGCGTCGGCGGAGTGGAAGGCCCCGACCAGGTCGGCGCCGATCGCCTCGGAGGCGTCCTCCAGGCGTCGGCGGACCCGGGGGAGGGCCTCGTACAGGTCCCGGTAGTCCCCGGGGCGCATGGCCACCTGGGGGTTGAACAGGACGGCCGTCCTCTGTCTCATCTGGTCTTCGCCATCCCCCGGATCACCGACGTGAGCCCGCCGTCCACGACCATGGTCTGCCCGGTCATGTAGCCGGCGCCCTCGCGCGCCAGGAACACGACGGCCTCGGCGATCTCCTCCGGCTCGGCGGGGCGCTGCAGGGGGATGCGCTCGTTGACGATGATGTCCAGCTGGTCCTGCGGGAACTCCTGGATCATGCCCGTGCCGTCCGAGAGGCCGGGGGCGACCGCGTTGACCCGGACGCCGTGCATGGCGAACTCGGCGGCCAGGGAGGCGGTCAGGCCGGAGAGGCCGGCCTTGCTCGCGCAGTAGGCGCTCAGCCCGCCCTTGCCGACGAGGCCGAGGATGGAGGAGACGTTGACGATGGCGCCGGACTGCTGGAGCATCATCGGCAGGGCACAGGCCTTGATGCAGTTGTAGGCGCCCACGAGGTTGGTCTGGATGACGTCGTTCCACCCGTCGGTGGACTCGGTCGAGACGATGGTGCCCGCGGTGCAGATGCCGGCGTTGTTGACCAGGATGTCGATGCTCCCGTGCTCCCGGACCAGGCCCTGCACGGCCCCGGTGACCTCCGCGTAGTCGCGGACGTCGATCTTCACCGCCCGGGCCGTGCCGCCGGAGGCGCGGATCTCCTCGGCGGTCTTCTCCGCGACCTCGGAGCGTGAGAGGTAGCCGACGGCGACGCCCGCGCCGAGTTCGGCCAGGCGCAGGCACACCGCGCGGCCGAGGCCGCTGCCGCCGCCCGTGACCAGGGCGAATTTCGAGTCGAGTTCCATGTGCTTCTCACGGCTCCTTCGTGTAGGACCTGGTGATGTCGTCGAACCGCCGGTTCTGCATGTAGTCCCGCAGCAGCGCGCGGGCCTCGGCCTTGTCCGAGGCCGGCACGGTGTCGCCGAAGAAGGCGTCGCCGGTCAGGCCGCTCTCGTCCGCGCCGTAGTACTCGTCCCGCAGGTACGAGGTGACGATCGCGTCGTGGTACTGGCCGTCGAGGAACAGGTAGTCGCGGAGGACCCCTTCGATGACCATTCCGGATTTGACCAGCATCCGGATCACCCGGGCGTTGAAGGCGGCCGTGACGAACTCGATCCGGTGCGCGTTGTGCGCGTGGAACAGTTCGTGGACCAGCAGCCAGGACGCCTCTCCGCCGCACCCGGAGTCCCACAGCTCGCTGTCGCCGATGACGCCGCCGACGGTGTAGCTCCCCGGGTACTTGCGCTGGCGCCACTGCACCAGGCCGACCGGGACGCCCTCGTGGGTGCGGACCATGGCGAACTTCTCGGGCCCCGACTCGATGGCCGCCCGGATGCCGGACGTGCTGGTGAACCGTTGGGAGCCGCCGGTGCTCAGGGCTCCGACCAGGCCCTTGCGGAACCACTGCGCGACGAGGGGGTACTCGTCGTCCTCGATCGCGGACACGCTGACCAGGGCGCCCCTCACTCGGAGCCCCCCTCGCGCCCCGCGAGGAACGCCGCGATGGAGGCGGGGGTGCGGAAGGTCTCGGTCGCGATCTCCGAGACGTCCAGGCCGTAGCGCTTCCGCAGGACGGCGAGGAAGCGCAGGACGTCCATCGAGTCGATGCCGTGGACGCACTGCGGGCCGAACAGCTCCTCGTCGCCGCCGATGGACTCCGGCGCGGCGTCGATCTCGAAGAGCTCGACGTAGACCTTCTTCACTTCGCTTTCGTAGGACTCGGTCGTGCGCATTCTCAAACCCCTGTCGGTCTGGAGAGTTTTATCTCGGTGTGTATTCTTCTGCTGATTGCTGTTCGTGGTCGTAAAAGCTTGGAGCGGGCAATGGGAAAGGAATCCGCCGTGACGGAGGAAATGGTCCTGGAAATCATTCGGGAGGCCGTTGACGGGGAGGGGGGAGGTCCCGGGAGGGAGGAACTCCTCCAGGATGTGGGGGTGGACTCCATCGCCGGGTACGAGATTCGCCTGCTGATCCGGGAACGGTGCGGTGCGCGGGTGTCCGAGGAGGAGTTCGACGGACTGCGCAGTGTGGGGGACCTGCTGGACCTGCTCCGGTGCGAGGGGGGCGCGCCGGCGGGGCGGGGGCCGCGCTAGAGGCCTGAGCCCTGCTGGCGCAGGCACATGCTTCCCCACAGGAAGCCGGCCCCGATCACGGCGAACACCGTGTGCTCGCCGGGTCGGGGGCGCCCGTCCCCCCTCAACCGGTCCAGCACGGTGAAGATCGTCGCGGCGCCCGTGTTCCCGTACTCCTCGATGGTGGTCACGGCCTTGTCCCTCGGCTGCCCCAGCGCGTCCATCAGCCCGGTCACGAGGTTCTTGTTGGCCTGGTGGAACACGAAGTGGTCGATCTCGTCCGCGGTGAGGCCCGCCAGCTTCAGGGTCTCCTCCAGGTTCGGGGGGATCCGGGTCATGACCTGCCGCCACACCTCGGGCCCGTCCATCTGGAGGAACTGCCGGCCCGTGCCGACCACCTCCGGCCCGAACGGCTCGCGCGCGCCCCCGGCGGGGACCTCCACCGCGTGGGACAGCGTTCCCCCCAGGCTCCAGGACAGCACCCCGCTGCCCTCCTCCACGGGCCCGAGGACGGCGGCCCCGGCCGCGTCCCCGAAGAACACCCGGGTGGTGCGGTCCGCCGGGTCCGTGATGCGGGACAGGGCCTCGGCCCCGATGACCAGGACGCGTCGGAAGTGGCCGTTCTGGAGCAGGTGCACCGCCGTCCACATGCCGTACAGCCCGCCGGAGCAAGCGGCCTGGTTCATGTCGAGCGACACCGCCCCCCGCGCGCCGATCCGGTCCGCCACCGTCAGCGCCGTGGAGGGGAGCAGCTGGTCGAAGGTGAACGTCGCGACGATGACGCAGTCGATCTCGTCGGCGCCCGTCCCGGAGTCCTCCAGGGCGCGCAGGGCCGCGGCCACGCACATGTCGGACGTGTTCTCGCCCTCGGACAGGAAGCGGCGCTCCCGGATGCCCGTCCTGGACACGATCCACTCGTCGCTCGTGTCCAGGTGGCGGCCCAGGTCCTCGTTGGTGACGACCACCCCGGGCACGTAGGAGCCCACGCCCAGGATGCCGACGGGGACCTTGTTCAGCAGGGTGGTGCCGGAGGTGGTCGAGATGTTCTCGTCTGGTCTCATGGCGCTTCCTTCGCGCTGGGGGGCGCTTCGTCGGAGGACTTCCCCGCCGGGCGGTCCGGCTGCCGGGGGAAGGAGGTCAGCTCACGGGTGGCGGGCAGCGCGGTGACGAGCGCGGCCACGCCGAGCAGGAGCAGGGCGAAACCCGAGAACAGGAGAGGGGTGCCGGTGTACTGCACGCCGAACCCGGCCGCGAGCGGGCCGAGCGGCGCCACCGCCCCGGAGATGAACGTGCACGCGCTGCCCACCCGGGCCTGGAGCCGGTCGGGCGTGGTCAGCAGCTGGTAGGTGCCGAGGACGATGGAGAGCAGGGGCGCCATGGCCACGGCCAGGGCCAGGGGGAACACCACGCTCCAGTGGTCGACGAGCGGGATGGCCGCCACCACCGTCAGGGGGAGCACCCAGAGGACGACCAGGACCAGGGTCCTGGGGGAGAAGCGCCGCAGGAGCGCGGAGGCCGCCAGTGCCCCGCAGATCCCCCCGAGGCCGGCCGTGCCCATCACGGCGCCGATCGCGGCGCTCCCGACCCCCGCGTCGGCGCCGGCCATGACGACCGCCAGCATCACCCCGTTGACCACCAGGTTGGGTGCGGCGCCGGCGAGCAGCAGGACCTGGAGCGGGGGGCGCTCCCCGATCCAGGAGAACGCCTCGGTCCAGCCCCGGCGCGGCGGTCCCTCCACGGACGCCGCCGGCTCGCGGGGACCCTGCAGCCTCTCCCGGACGAACACCAGCCCGATCGCCGCGACCGCGTGGCCCGCGGCGGCAGCGCCGAACGGCAGGACCCGCGACACCGCCATCAGCCACCCGCCCGCGACCGGACCGAGGATGGCCGCGATCTGGTTGCGCGCCTCGTTCTGGCCGACCGCGGCGGACAGCTGGGAGGGGTGCACGATGTGCCGCAGAGCCGCCCGTTCGGCGAAGCGGTAGCCCTCGTGCCCCACCACGTCGACCAGCGCCACCGCCACCACCGCCCACAGCAGCAGCGTGGAGTCGCCGACCACGACCAGCACCAGGACCAGGAACCCCATGGCCAGCGCCCGGGACCCCTGCGCGCCGATCATCAGGGCGCGCCGGTCGAACCGGTCGGCCGCGGCCCCGCCGGGGAGCCTGGCCGCGACGGCGGCGGCCCCCAGGGCGAAGGTCACCGTGCCGACCAGGGCCGGGGTGCCCCCCGAGTCCAGCAGGACGAGAGGGTAGGCCACGGCCCCCATCCCGGGGCCGAACTGCGCGACGAACTGGCCGGTCCACAGGATGCGGAAGGACCGGTTGCGGCGCAGGGGGACCGGCCGGGTCTCAGGTGCGGTCACGGAGCGCCTCCGCGGGTGGGACGTCGCCCGCGCGCCGCGACGCGAGCACGGACACCAGCGTGGAGAACACGAGGGTGGCCCCGATGATCACGACGAGCACGGCCACGGGGACCGTGTAGGCCACCCCCGGCAGGTCGACCCGCAGCGAGTCCACGAGTCCGGGGGACACGGCGAAGCCCAGCCCCACGCCGAGCGCGATGCCGCTCACCGTGACCACCAGCGACTCGATGAGGAAGAGCCGGCGGATCCCCGAGCGCTGCATGCCGATGGCGCGCAGCACCCCGATCTGGTTGCGGCGCTCGGTGATCGACCTGATGCTCACCACGCCCAGGGCCGAGCACCCGACGACGAGTCCGAAGCCCATGAAGGCCATCAGCAGCCACTGCACGACCCCGTTGGAGGAGGCGCGGAACTCCACCTCCTCCTGGAGCGGCGTGACCGTGACCCCGTGGTCCAGCAGGGCGCGCCGGGCGGCGAGCGCGACCTCCCCGACCTCCTCCCGGTCCTCGGCGGCGACGAACCAGTGCGTGGGGGAGGCGTCCTCGCCCGTGATCCTGGCCAGCCCCTCGGTCGAGGTCACCACGTCCCCGAGGTACTCCGCGCTCCGGTCCACGACCCCGATGACGCGCAGCGTGGTGGTGCCGCCGTCGGGACCGGCCACCTCCAGGCGCAGGTCCCCCGGCAGCTCCTCGTCCAGGACGTCCACGCCCTCCAGCTCCAGGTCGCTCCCGCCGCCCACGAAGGCCGCCGAGTCGCTGGGGATCATGGTCCCGGAGACGACGGCGGTGTTCGGGGAGCGGCGCAGCTCGTCCCAGACCTCCTCGGAGGAGTCCAGGCCCGGGGCCCGGAGGAAGACCGGGTAGCGGTTGCCGAGGAGGTAGTCCTCGTCGGCCCCCCAGACCCCGACCTCCTCGGCGCCCGCCTCGGCGTCGATCTGGCGGGCCCGCACGGAGGCGTCGGCGTACCCGCCGATCCGGCCCACCTGCGAGGTGTCGACGTGCGGGCTCTCCTCGAACACGCCGCGCAGGTCCGGGGGCGCCCCGCCCGGGGAGACCCAGGACGCCTGGAGGTCGAACCCGCCCGTCACCGACCGGTGGTCGGCGTAGATCTGGTTGACGGCCGCGGTGACGAAGCCGCTGAGGGTGATCGTCAGGACCACGATGCTCAGCATCGCGATCGTCATCCCCGAACGGAGCCGGTTCCGGACGGAGTAGGCCACCGCGATGGGGACGACCGAGGTCATCCTCGGCAGCGGCGCCAGGAGGCGCCGCAGGGCCCGCTGCACGAGGTCGTCGTTGGACACGAACAGCCAGACGCCCGCGCCGACCAGGGCGATGCCGGAGAGGAAGAAGATCGTGACGCCGGACCCGGTCTCACCGAACAGCTCGCTCGGCAGCGACCACAGGACGATGACCGCCACCGCCCCCGCGGAGTGGGCGAGGCGCTGCGGGACCCGCAGGCGCGGAAGCCCGGCGCCCAGCGCCCCGAACACCAGGGTGAGCCCGGTGAGCGTCTCGGTCGCGGTCCCGTTCCGCACGCCCAGGGCCGCGGTCGCGACCCCGGCGAGCAGGGCCAGGACCGGCAGGACCACGGCCCGGCGCCGGGACCGGGGCGGCGCCTCGGCCCCGCGCAGCGCCGCGACGATGTCCACCTTCGAGGCCCGCACGGCCACCAGCGCGAAGACCACCGTGATGACGCCCACGCCGATGAGGTAGGCGGTGGCCATGGCCACGGGGTCGAACCCGAACTCCAGGCGCGGCGGAGGCAGGGCCGGGTCCGTGACCCGGTCGCTGAGCACACGCGACGCGCCCGCCCCGACCCCCCAGCCCAGGAGGGTTCCGGCCGCGGACGCCAGGACCGCGTACCCCAGTCCTTCGAGGGCCAGGACGAAGGCGAGACGGCCTCGTTTCATGCCCATGGCCCGCAGGACGCCGAACTCCGCGTGGCGCTCGCCGGCCAGCATCATCACGACGAGGACGATCAGGAGCACGCCCGCCACCATGGACAGCTGGCTGAACAGCAGGAACAGGGTCGACAGCTCGGTCGTGAGCCGGTCCGCGCTCTCGTGCGCGGAGGCGCGCAGGGGCTCGGCCTCCCAGTCGTTGGCGCGGGCGAGGGAGGACAGCTCGCCGTGGACGGGGTCCTCCCGCTCCTCCCAGGTGACCTCGCGGTCGTAGGCCAGGGTGACGGCGTTGACCCGGCCGGGCAGGTCGGCGATCTCCTGGAGCTCGCGCAGGGACACGACCGCGGAGGCGGGTGGCGCCAGGGGGGCGCCTGCCTCGTACACGCCGACGACGCGCATGGTGCGGCCGGCGACGGTGAGGACGTCCCCCCGTTCCGCGCGCAGGTCGCGGGAGGCGGCCCCGCTGATCAGGATGTCGTCCTCGCGGAGGCCCTCGCGCGCCAGCGGCGCGCCCGACGAGTCCACGAGCCGGACCGCGTCGTCGTTGTTCGCGGCCCCGACCACGGTGAGCCCCGGTTCGCCGCGCTCGGCGCGCCCGTGCTCCACGGGGACGGGGAGGCTGAGCAGGGAGGAGACCACGGCGTCGGGTTCGTCCAGGGCGTCCTCGATGGAGCGGACGTCGTCGGAGTCCAGGACGGGCGGCCCGGTCCCGGCGGCCCCCTCCGACTCCTCCTCCTGCTGCTCCGGCTCCTCCCGGTCGTCCGCCTCCACCGGGGTCACGACCGCGTCGACCCCGCCCAGGTCCGCGGTCTGCTGGGCCCGCATCGCCTGGTGGAGTGCGGCCTCCAGGGTGAAGGAGGCGGAGAACAGCAGGGCGGCGAGGGAGAGGCCCAACGCCACGAGAAGGGTCTGGGCCGGTCGGCGGAAGGCGTTGCGCATGGCGATGCGCACGCTCAGCCGGCCCCGCGGGGTGAGCGCCACCAGGGCGATCAGCAGCAGCGGGGAGGCCACCGCGACCACGAGGGTGAGTGCGTCGCTCATCCGTCACACCCCCGGCGAGGCGTCGGAGGGGCCGGCGGCCGGGCGCGCGGAGTTGTCCTCGACGCGGTCCACCCGGCCGTCGGCCATGTGGACCTCGCGGTCCCCGTAGGCGGCCACGTCGGGGTCGTGCGTGACCATGATCAGCGTGAGGCCGTCGGCGTGCAGCTCGCGCAGCAGGCGCAGCACCTCCGAGGTCGAGGCGGAGTCCAGGGCGCCGGTCGGCTCGTCCGCCCACACGATGGCCGGATCGTGCACGATCCCGCGGGCGATCGCCACCCGCTGCTGCTGGCCGCCGCTCAACTGCGAGGGGAGGTGGCGGGAGCGGTCGGCCAGCCCCACCCGCTCCAGGGCGGCGAGCGCCCTGGAACGCGCGTTGCCGGGGCGGGCGCCGCCCAGGAGGAGCGGCATCTCCACGTTCTCCAGCGCCGAGAGCACCGGGATCAGGTTGTACCCCTGGAAGACGAACCCCATCCGGCGCGCGCGCCGGACGGTCCGCTTGCGCTCGGAGAGGGCGTGGATGTCCTCCCCCTCGACGAGCACCGTGCCGCCGTCGATGCCGTCCAAACCGGAGGCGCAGTTCAGCAGCGTCGACTTCCCGCACCCGGAGGGACCCATGATCGACACCCATTCGCCTTCGGCGACCGCCAGCGAGACGTTTCTCAGTGCGGAGGAGGCGGCCTGGCCCTCTCCGTACGTTTTCGTTATGTCCTTCACGTGAATGACTGGGGTGGTCACAGATCGCCTCGCGGTCGTCGCGGTCGGTATGGGCATTGCCGTGGAATGAATTACTCTGGCGCGTGCATCTTCAGTGTTCCCGCAGGTGACAGTCTCCGTGTCGGGTTTTCTCCGCTCTCCGTGACTTCGTGGATTCGATTCTGTGGTCCCGTCGTAAAAGTGCTGTCACGGGTGTATTGATAATCCGATCCGCTGTGCCATGATGGGCGGATGCCAAAACTTGTGGACAAAGAGGAAAGACGCCTCCGGATCGTCGACGCGCTGTGCCGGATCGCCGCCGAGAAGGGTGTGGAGGGCATCAGTGTTCGCGCTGTCGCGGCGGAGGCGCAGTTATCGGCGGGTGCGGTCCAAAGAGAGTTCGGCACCAAGGAGGAGCTGCTCCACTTCGCTTTCCGGGTGATCGCTGACGAGATCACTGCGTGTTTCGGGGTCTTCCAGGACGGGGTCGGGCGTCCCGCTTTTCCGGAGGTCCTGCGACGGGTGCTCGTGGACCTGCTGCCCACCGACGAGCGGCGGCTGGCCCAGGTGCGGGCCTGGAACGTCCTCTACGCGCGCGCCGTGGTCGACCCCGCGTTCGGGGAGGTGCTCTCGGTGCTGGACGACAGGCTCCGCGCCGGCTTCCTGCGGGCCCTGGAGCGCGCCCGGGAGAAGGGCGAACTGGCCTCCGTGAAGGACCCGGAGGCCGTCGCCGAGCTGCTCCTGGTGACCGTCGACGGACTGTGGGCGGGGTGCGCGAGGCTGTCCGAGGGCGACCGCCCGGACCGCCAGCTGGCCGCGGTCGAGGCCGCGGTGTCCTGGCTGGCCCGGTGACGCCGCCGACCGTCCTCGGCGTGCGCGACCCCCGGACGTCCTGAGGCGGGTCGGAGGTGGCGGGCGCCGAAGCGCGCCGGGGGGATGGCCTCCATCAGGGCAACTCCTCACTCTCTCCACGGGACCTGCGGCCGTGTGGACGGACCCAGGAGACGCCGTGGTCTACCGCCTGTTCGCGAGCATGGCAGCACCCTTCCAGCGGGGCCTTGCGCGTTCCTTGCGCGAACCTTGAACAGGGTTCGGGGGTGTGTATGCGGCCCGGGTGCTGGCGCACCTCCCCGAGAACGTGTGCGGCGGGCCGCCCCGAACAGCCGAGCTCGATGGGTGGTCGCGGCCCTTCTGCGCAGCGGCGTTCCGTGAGGCGCCGTCCGCGTTCGGAGGAGGACGGCGTCAGCTGAGATCACCGCCCTGGGCGAGGCCAAGGCACGGATCGAAGGAGATCCCGTCAGCTTTGGTGTGGAGACCGGGAACCACATGCCGACCGCGTTGATGTCGCGCCGATCAGGTACTGGACCGGGTTCCGCTTGAATCGGTACCGATCCGGTGGGGAAGGCCGAAGCCGGTTCTGCCTCAGGAAGGGAAAGGGGTAGGGATCACGCTCTGGTCACGTTGTGTAGAGATGTCATCTTTTTTCGCTCCTATCGCGTCGAGTATTCAGGTGTTCTCGTGACTGCGAGACCGATCGTCAAAAGCGACAATAGGCGCTTTGTGTCCTTTGATGTGGAAAGTGGTATGCCCTCTACCCCCGTTCACCGTTTCAACCCTCCGCCGAACTGGCCTGCCGCCCCAGAAGGATGGACGCCCCCTCCGGGGTGGACACCGGATCCCGCCTGGGGGCCGGCGCCGCCGGGATGGCAGTTCTGGGTTCCCGGCGCGGGGGCGCCGGAGCCGGTCCTGAGCGGATTGCCTTCCGCTCCGCCTCCGCCGAGGTCCGGCGGTGGCCTGTTCGGCAAGAAGAAGCGGCTCGAGGAGCTGGAGGCGGAGAACTCCCGGTTGCGGGAGTGGGTGCAGAGCCTGCAGGGAATGGACGCCCTGCAGATCGCGGAGAAGACCGAGGCCTTGCGCGAGCGGCTGGCCCGTGAAGAGGACGAGGTCCAGCAGACACAGGCCCGGTGGCGGGCCGAGATCGGCCGCTCCGAAGCCGAACTGGGCCGGGTGCGTTCGGAGGTGCACCAGGCCCGGGCACAGGTGGTGGAAACGGAGGAGATCGCACTCCTGCAGGAAGCGGGCATCTACGAATACCAGCACCCGCTGGCCGACGCGGTCGCCTACAAGGCCCGGTTGAAGGAGGTCAAGGACTCCCTCAAAGCGATGGCGGCCAACGACGGTGCCGTGCTCGCCGCAGCCGACTGGCAGGTCAACGGCTCGTTGGCGCAGGGACGCAAGATGGTCCGGGACTTCTCCAAGCTGATGCTGCGGGCCTACAACGCAGAGGCGGACAGCCTGGTCCGCTCGATGAAGCCCTACAAGCTCGCCTCGGCCGCGGACCGCCTCGGAAAGACCCGCGAGACCATCGCCCGGCTGGGCAAGACGATGCACATCCGCATCAGCGACGCTTACCACCAGCAGCGTCTGTACGAGCTTCAGCTGACGGCGGACCACCTGGCCAAGGTCGACGAGGAGAAGGAGCGAGTCCGAGAGGAGCGGGAACGCCAGAGGGAGGAGGAGAAGGCCCGGCGCGAATTCGAGCGGGAGAAAGCGCGCCTGCTCAAGGAGCAGTCCCACTACGAGTCCGCTCTGGCCAGGCTCGAAGCCAAGGGTGATGAAGCCGGAGCGGCGCAGCTGCGCGAGAAGATCGCCGAGGCCGAGGAGGCGATCAAGGGTGTCAGCGAGCGCGAGGCCAACATCCGCGCCGGCTATGTCTACGTGATCTCCAATATCGGGGCTTTCGGAGAGGACATGGTCAAGGTCGGTATGACCCGGCGCCTGGAGCCCATGGACCGCGTGCGCGAACTGGGTGACGCCTCGGTCCCCTTCCGTTTCGACGTGCACGCGCTCATCTTCAGCCAAGACGCCGTGGGGCTGGAGTCGCGGCTGCACAAGGAGTTGGAGGACCGCCGGGTCAACCGGGTCAATCTGCGGCGTGAGTTCTTCCACGCCACCCCGGCCGAGGTGCGCGACATCCTGGCGCGGATCTCTGGCCAACACCTGTTGGAGTACCGCGAGACGCCGGAGGCGTTGGAATGGCGGGCCGGCCGGAAGGAAGAGTGACTGCGCCGAACGTTCCGCCAACCTGTGGAAGACGGAACGACTCGGCTGAACAGGGCGCCTTCTTCTAGGTTTCAGACGCCGGGCCGGAGAGATGGGCTGGCTGCGCAGTGCAGGCGGCGATGGTTGAACCAGTCCGCATACTCGGCCACCGCGATCTCCAGGTGATCAAGGCCCCCAGGGGCTGCGGTTGCGGTCCGGTTCGGCCCTGAACAGCGTGTGGGACGCCTCGACCACGGCGTTGCCATAGGAATCGCCGGTGGACCTTGCGCCGGGGAGCACACAGGGAGCATGCGGGGGCAGGAAACGCGGCGAGGACCTCTCACGAGGTCCTCGTGTGCCCCCTGTGAACTGGGGTCTTGTGGCGCACCCGGCAGAATCCGAACCTGCGGCCCCCGGATGAGAAGCCCTCTGTCGAGACGGCGCAGGTCGCCCTGGGCGGCTCAGGCGTCGCAGCTCTGGCAGCGGCGCGTGGCGATCCGCGCCGTGTTGCCGTGCGTGGCCTGTGCGGGGCTCCCCTCACTGATGCGCCTCCACAGCTGAGGGTCGGGTTCGGGGATCCATCCCCACTGCGGTGCGGTGACCTCGGTGTCGTTCTGGTGCATGCAGCCCGGACGGTGGGCCACGCCACGCGGCGAGACGAGGACGGCGCCGGCGGGGAAGACGGAGCCCGCCGCTACGGCGCCGGAACGGGTCCGAGGGGTCCCGTCGTCCTTGCCGAGGGAGCAGGCGCAGCCGCCGCCGATGGGGAGCTCGCAGAAATCACAGCGTTCCATGGGCCCCATCCTGTGCGACCCCTGTGACGATCGGGCGCGAGACGCGCGTCCCGCGTGGGAGGCCGCCGACGTGTTGCCAGGTCCGGGAGGCATGGCCGGATACGGCCACCTTCGGGAGAGAAGGCGGCGGGGCAGCGAACGTCCTGTCCCCCGGAGGCCGTGCCGGGCTCCTGGGGCCAGTCCTCGCCACCCGTCGATCCCCGAGCGAGGGAAGGTTTCCGCCGTCCGCCCCACAGGCGTTGAACGCCGCCACGCGGAGCAGGGCGTCAGGCCGAGGGAACGCTCTTCGAGAGCACACGTGGGCGTCATCCCCCCGGCCGAACAGGCGCAGGAGGAACAGCGCCGCGAAGAGAACGGCGACGTGTGACGCCGGCGCCATCGCCGCCGCGGCCAGGAACGCGAAGACGCCGGGGAGGCCCCCGCGGAGCCGAGCGGTCGACGGCCGAACCGTTCTGCGTCAGGGCCAGGCACTCGCCGGGGTCGCGAACATCAGGAGCGAGCCCAACCCGTCCCGGGACCGGCCGGCCGCCTCGTGCGCCGGGCCGCAGGGCCCGGACCGGGGAGGCGCGGTCGCGGCCGACCCTGGTCCGACCACTGCGGCGGCCCCTGCGACGGGTCCGCCTCCAGGCCGCCCGGACGGGAAATCCGCTTTGGGATCACACGGGAAGCTGTAACCGGTTGTCCGAAACACGGCCTTTGGTCTTCAGGTGGTGTGCCGGGGCCCTCTTTTTCGAGAGGCGTTCAAATCGTGCTATGTCATCACCTTCCGCTCAAAAGGGATGGCTGTGCCTCGCGTGTGGCGCGGTCAATGGCGTGAGTTTTTTCGTCACCCTTTGTCACGTTAAGGGAGTGGTTTGACCTGGGGTCGAGGAGGGAGAACAGAGGATTCTCTCGGGTTCTTCATGAAAGGTCGAGCATGGGCAGTGATTTTTGTTAACCCCTGTTCAGAGTGGGAAAAACGCGATTCCGCTGCGATGTCCGGCGGCGCTCTCCTAGGGTGATCAGCGGTTTACGGGACGCGGGCTCTGGGGCCACCAGGGTCGGGCGGCTCACGTAGGCGTTCAGCCAACCCTCCTTCCCCTCGCCCGTCCCGTGGGCTCCCCCGAGGACCCGCGGGACGGGTACAACGACCACCACGAGGAGAGACTCCGCGGATGTCGATCGACTCAGCCCCCGAGGTACGAACCAGCGAGCAGCGGAGCCTGGCGACCGCGGCTGCGCGCAACCTCGCCACCACCACCAAGTCCGCGCCGCAGATGCAGGGCATCAGCTCCCGCTGGCTGCTGAAGATGCTCCCGTGGGTCCAGGCCGACGGCGGCGCCTACCGGGTCAACCGGCGCCTGACCTACACCATCGGCGACGGCCGGATCGACTTCGACCAGACCGGCTCCGAGGTCCGCGTCATCCCGGCCGAGCTCGGCGAGCTCCCCGTGCTGCGCGGCTACGAGGACACGGAGGTGCTGCAGGCCCTGGCCGGGCGCTTCGTCCAGCAGGAGTTCGAGGCCGGGCAGGTGCTCGCGCAGCAGGGGACCCCGGCCGACCACCTCTACCTCCTGGCGCACGGTCGCGTGCACAAGACCAGCAACGGCCACTACGGCGAGGTCAACCGGCTCGGCGTCCTGGCCGACGGCGACAAGTTCGGGGACCGCTACCTCCTCGACACCGACCCGGTCTGGGACTTCACCATCAAGGCGGCGACCGCGGGTGTCCTGCTGGCGCTGCCCCGCCGCGAGTTCATCGCCCTCCTGGACGACTCGCCCAGCCTCCAGGCGCAGGTCCAGCACTTCCTGTCCGTGCCCGAGCACCGGCAGAACAAGCACGGCGAGGCCGAGATCGCCCTCTCCTCCGGCCACGTCGGCGAGACCGAGCTGCCCGGCACCTTCGTGGACTACGAGCTCAAGCCCCGCGAGTACGAGCTGAGCGTGGCCCAGACGGTGCTCCGCGTGCACACCAGGGTCGCGGACCTCTACAACAAGCCGATGAACCAGACCGAGCAGCAGCTGCGGCTGACCATCGAGGCGCTCCGCGAGCGCCAGGAGTCCGAGCTGGTCAACAACCGCGACTTCGGCCTGCTCCACAACGCCGACTTCAAGCAGCGCATCCAGACCCACGAGGGCCCGCCCACCCCGGACGACCTCGACGACCTGCTGAGCATGCGCCGCAACACCCAGTTCATGTTCGCCCACCCCAGGGCCATCGCCGCCTTCGGCAAGGAGTGCAACAAGCGGGGGCTGAACATCGGCACGGTCGACGTCAACGGCCACCACCTCCCCGCCTGGCGCGGCGTGCCGCTCCTGCCGTGCGGCAAGATCCCGGTCTCGGAGCACCACACCTCGTCGATCATCGCCATCCGCACCGGTGAGGACAACGAGGGCGTCATCGGGCTCCACCAGACCGGTCTCCCCGACGAGGTCGAGCCCGGCCTCAACGCCCGGTTCATGGGCATCGACGACAAGGCGATCATCTCCTACCTCGTCAGCACCTACTTCTCCGCCGCGGTCCTGGTCCCCGACGCCATCGGCATCCTGGAGAACGCCGAGGTCCGGCCCCGTGCCTGAGCGCCCGACACTGTCAGGGAAGGAGGACTGAGACGGTGTCACTGATGGCCCGGATGTCCGCCTCCACCGCCACCCACAAGGCGGCGGACCTGGTGGAGGCCCTGCTCCGCGACTCCAACCGACCCGGAAGACCGGACCTGCTGGCGCCCCCGTCGGCACCCACACCGCAGGGACTCGCACCGGAGGGGCCCGCCGCTCCGCGCCTGCCCGGCGGGCCCACGGGGCTCGGCGTCTCGGCGGCCACGATCCGGCTCCCGGCCCCGCCCGCCCGGCAGCGCGCCGCGGTCCCCCTCGGGGCCCCGGCACCGGCCCGGACCGGCGTCGGAGCGCGGACCCTCCCGCGGCTCCCCGCGACTCCGCCCGGCGCCGGGGGCATCGGCTCCCACGGGGGCGGGGGCTCCCCGGAGACCGCCCGCCCGGCGGAGTCCCGACGACCGCCGGCGGACAGCGCGTCCGCCGTGCCCGTGCTGTACTGCCCGCCGGCCCTCCGCGACGACCCCGCCCTGGGCGACGAGGTCGACGAGCGGCTCGTCGAGTGGGCCGAGGAGGTGGGGGTCTACCCCGGCCAGCTCGACCGTGTCAGGTCGGCCGGGTTCGGACGCCTCATCATGCTCGCCCACCCCGAGACGGACGACCCCGACCGCCTGCTGGCCGCCGCCAAGTGCGCCCTGGCGGAGTGGTCCGTGGACGACCACTACGTCGACGGCGAGGTCGAGGAGGCGCAGCCCGAGCTGCTCGGGCAGCGCCTGGCCATCGCCCACTCGGTGATCGACCAGGCCCACCTCCCGCTGAGCTACGCGCCCCAGCTGGAGGAGGTCGTCCAGGGCGACCCGGTGATGGTCGCCCTGCGCTCAAGCCTGAAGAACCTCGCCCGCTACGGCTCGTCCGCCCAGGTGCGCAGGCTCCGCCACGAGCTGGCCATCATGTTCGTGGCCTACAACCAGGAGGGCGTCTGGGCGGCGACGGGTCAGCGGCCGCCGGTCTGGGAGTTCCTCATGCACCGGCACGAGAACAGCTTCGTGCCCTGCATGGCGCTCATCGACACGGTCGCCGGCTACGAACTGCCCGCTGAGGAGTTCTCCGACCCCAGGGTGCGTCGCCTGTTCACCATGGCCGGATCGGCGACCGTGATCGTCAACGACCTGTACTCGATGGGCAAGGAGGACCCCTCCGACTTCAGCGTCCCCCGGCTGATCGCCACCGAGGACGGCTGCTCCGAGCGCGAGGCGATCGAGCGCACCGTCGTGCTCCACGACGAGCTGATGCACACCTACGAGGCGGAGGCCTCCGCCCTGGCCCTCACCGGCTCACCCGAGCTGCGCCGGTTCCTGGCCGGCGTGTGGGCCTGGTGCGGCGGGAGCCGCGAATGGCACGCCCGCACCGCCCGCTACCACGGGACGGGCGCCGCCTGAGGGGGACCACGGCCCCCTGCACGTCACCACCGCGGCCCGGGCCCTGCCCGGGCCGCCTCCGGAAACCACCACAAGGAGTACACGCGATGACCACCACCATGCCCTCCTCGGACAACGTGCTGCGCACCGACTACCAGAAGTCCGTGGCCGCGTACTGGAACGCGGAGAAGGACCCCGTCAACATCCGCCTGGGCGAGGTCGACGGTTTCTTCCACCACCACTACGGGCTCGGCGACTACGACCCCTCCGTCCTGCAGGGCCCGGAGGAGACCCGCGACGCGCGCATCATCGAGGAGCTGCACCGTCTGGAGTCCGCCCAGGCCCAGGTGCTCATCGACCACCTCGGCGACATCAGGCCCGAGGACCGCATCCAGGACACCGGGTCCGGCCGGGGCGGCACCAGCTTCATGGCCAACCAGCGGTTCGGCTGCTACGTGGACGGCGTCTCGATCTCCCAGCAGCAGGTCGACTTCTCCAACGAGCAGGCGCGCGACCGGGGCGTGGACGACAAGGTGCGCTTCCACTTCCGCAACATGCTGGACACCGGCTTCGAGACGGGCTCCATGCGCGCCAGCTGGAACAACGAGTCGACCATGTACGTCGACCTCTACGAGCTCTTCAGCGAGCACGCCCGCCTGCTCCGCTACGGCGGCCGCTACGTCACCATCACCGGCTGCTACAACGACGTGACCGGCGGACGCTCCAAGGCGGTCAGCCGCATCGACGAGCACTACACGTGCAACGTGCACCCCCGCAGCGCCTACTTCAAGGCGATGGCGGCCAACAACCTCGTCCCCATCAGCGTCGTCGACCTCACCGCCGACACGATCCCCTACTGGGAGCTGCGCGCGCAGTCCTCGGTCGCCACCGGCGTGGAGGACCCGTTCCTGACCGCCTACAAGGAGGGCAGCTTCCACTACCTGCTCATCGCCGCCGACAAGGTCTGACCCCAGGCCCGGCGCGCGGGCGCTCGCCAGCTCTGAGCCGAGCGCCCGCGCCGACCCTCCAGACCCCCCGTAGCCCACAGCCCGGGCACCGCAACCGCGGACGGGGACGACGGGCCCGCGACGCGGGCCCGTCACCCCTTCCCCTCCGCCCGACCGAAGGATCCACATGAGCACGCACCCCGCCGCCGGCCGCCCCGGAACCTCCGCCACCGTCCCGTCCGGAGACCGTCCGGACGGCCGGATCATGCTCGAACTGGTCGACGAGGCGGGGACGACCATCGGCACGGCAGAGAAGCTCTCCGCGCACCTGGCCCCCGGACGGCTCCACCGGGCCTTCTCCGTCTTCCTCCTCGACGAGCACGGCCGCCTCCTCCTCCAGCGCCGCGCCCTGGGCAAGTACCACTCGCCCGGCGTGTGGTCGAACACCTGCTGCGGCCACCCCTACCCCGGCGAACCGCCGTTCGCGGCCGCGGCCCGCCGCGTCGGCGAGGAGCTGGGCGTGGCGCCCGCACTGATGCGCGAGGCAGGCACCGTCCGCTACCACCACCCGGACCCGGACTCCGGCCTGGTCGAGCAGGAGTTCAACCACCTGTTCGTCGGCCTGGTGGACGGCGTCCTGCGCCCCGACCCCGACGAGATCGCCGAGACCGCCTTCGTCGGCCCGGAAGAGCTGGCGAAGCTGGCGGGCGCCGACCCGTTCTCGGTGTGGTTCACGACGGTGCTCGACGCGGCACGGCCGGGACTGCGCGAACTCGCGCCGGCGGCCGGCTGGTAGCCGGTCCGGAGCGGCGCGGGAAGCCTCCAGGGCCGAGTGCGCTCCGGGGGCGTCGGCGGGACGGCTCACGAGCGAACCGCCGACGCCCCCCGGAATCTGCTCAGGCCGCCTTCGCGGTCAACCGTGACAGGAACTCCTGCGTCTCAGGGTCCGTCGAGTACAGGAGCGTGCCCTGCATGCCCCGGGTGAGCAGCACCTTGTAGGTGTTGCGGATGAGGGCCTCGGCTTCGGCGTCGGTCGCCTTCTTCCCCATGGCGGGATCCTTGTTGGCCTGACGGTCGATGACCAGGCGACCGTCCCGGAAGAGCAGGTCCGGTCCCAGGATCACCCCGGACCAGTCGTACTCGAACCCCTGCGCCGTGTACACGCATCCGACCTGGTCGAACCCGCCCTCCTCGGTCGCCCAGAGGGAACTCGGCGGCACGCCCGGCAGCCAGCGCGTCAGACGGCTGTTCCACGGGCGTTCCCAGTCGCCGATACGGACGTCGTTCTCCAGGGGCCGGTCGTTCTCGGCCTTGCTCCACGGCCAGCAGTACCCGGCGCTCATCCGCGCGGTGTAGCCCCGTTCCAGGGTGGGACGCAGGGCGTCGTCCATCTCGGCCGGGGAGGACACCGTGCGGAGGGTGAAGTTCTCGTCGCCCTCCCAGGGGACCGGACCGCCGGGAGCCAGGCCGAGGAGGCGGAGCACCCACTGTTCGTAGAGGGCGCTGCCACCGCACCGGAACTGCCCGGACAGGTCGATCTGGTGGACCTCGAAGCCCTTGTCCTTCGCGTGTTGGCGGATCGTCTCCACGGTGCCCATCTCACCGGGCCGCACGACCTGGTGCTCGTCCAGGAGGAAGACGGGCACCCTCGCCGCCGAGAGCAGCTCGTCCACCTGCGGCCTCCCGGTGCGCAGCGTGGCCTTGGTGTACCTGTTGGCCGAGGTCTCACGGATGCGGTGCGACTCGTCGCAGATCAGCACCTCGAACTCGTTCTTCGAGGCCTCCATGAAGCTGTTGAAGTACTTGAACAGATCCTTCACGCGCTTGCTTCGCTTGCCCGCCACCCTGCGCATGGTCTCGGTGAAGGCCTTCGAGCCGGTCGCGTGCATGGTGCCGATGCCCTTGCGGGAGAGCTCGCCGAGCAGTGACAGGGCGATGACGCTCTTGCCGCTCCCCGGACCGCCACTGATGATCACGGCGGTCTTTCGGTCGTTCTCGTGGGCCCGCTCCACCGCGTGCATCACCATGCGGAACGCAGTGTGCTGCTCGTCCAGCAGGGTGAACTGGGTCCGCTCCTTGACCTCGGCCGCGGCGACCTTCATCAGCTGGCGGCTGGGGCGGATCTTCCCGCTCAGGAGGAGGTCGGCGGACTCGGCTCCGGGAAGCGGTGCGAGCCTGCTGCGCAGGAAGGAGAGGAACTCACCGCGCCGCTGGGCGGTGAAGAGCCGGCCGTTGCCGTCCTGCGGCAGGTCGAAGAGGTCGCGCACAGCCGGGTCGTAGGCGTTGTGCAGGTAGGCGGCGCCGCGGATCTGCTTCTCGGGGTCGGTGACCGAGGAGACGAAGTCGCCGATGTAGGAGCAGTAGTCGCGCACCTGCAGGACGGGGTGGAGCTTCGGTCCGCCGGGCTGGTGGGGGACCAGCACCATGGTCGGGTCCTCCTCCCACGACTCGGCCTCGCTCCACTGCTTGAGCTCCACGACCACGTAGCTGGGGTCGTCTGTCTCGGGGTGGTGGCCGGCGAGCACCACGTCCACGCGCTTGTCGGAGAGCGGTAGACGGTACTCCATGAGCACTTCGACATCGCCCAGCCCCGCGTCGACCAGGTCGGTGGCGAGTGCGGGCAGGCTGCGGTTCCAGGAGCGGATCTCGGCGGGGCTGGGGGAGCGACCGGTCGCGTACCGCAGGTGCTCGGCGAGTAGCTGACCGAGCTCCTCCTCGAGGGGCGAGAAACGGGACAGGGACGCGGCGGATCGGCGGAAAGCCGTCAAAACAGACTCCAGAGCAGCACGAAAGAGGAACTCGTGCGGGTGGAGGCGTGTCCTACGGGGCAGGAAGCCTGTCGGGCCGCGAGAGGTACTGGCCCAGGCTAGCGATGCCGCAGCGGGTAGGACGGTCCTTCACCCACACGGGTCGGAGGATGGGTGCGGGGAACCCGTGGTTGCCACGCGTATTTTCGTAGCATAAGCGGACATGCTGACATAACGGCCTTTTTGTACTGTGGAGCTGTCGCCCTGGAGGACCGTGGAAAGTTCAGGAGTTGGACCCTTGGGTGAGAGTGATGTTGCCAAGGCCTACGTCTATGTCGCGAAGACCGCGAGGAAGAACCTGGAGACCGGCATCAAGCAGTCGGTCTGGGGTTGGAAGGCGGACACCGTCAACGAGGGGGACAACCACAACGTTCTCGCCTCCCTGAAGAAGGGGGACTATCTCTACCTGGGGTTTCGCGGTTCGGGACATATCTCGGCGCCGAAGGCACAGAGCAGTGTGATCTCCAAGGTGGTGGTGACACGGCTGACGGGCGGGCTGTACGAGGACACAAGCAAGGTCTGGGAAGACGACGTATACCCCTATCGAGTACCCCTCGAACTCGTCGAGACCATGTACGACGTGACCAGCGAAGACATCGGAGAGGAGGGTGTTGAGGCCTTGCGCGGGTCGGCCTGTGGCAAGGGGGCTGCCTTTCTTCCCGAGAGTCGGGAATCCGTCATGGAGAAGGTTCTGGCGAAGGTCCTCGAGGACCACAAGGCCGGGCTCACCGAGTTGGAGGATCCTGCGGACAGTGTGAACCGCGACCTTCCGTCCGTCCTCGATCTGCGTTCCTACGTCCTCACGCGTGCTGAGCAGAAGATGTTGCGGCAGGACAAGCTCGACGGCAGGACCCAGGTCCATTGCGACCTGTGCCAGTTACTGCTCCCTGCGAGGCTTGTCCACACCGCACACATCCGGAGGCGTAGCGAGAGCCCGCGCAGGGTGCGCCTCGACCCCAACAACCTCATGTTTGCCTGTGTGCTCGGATGCGACTCCCTCTTCGAACACGGCTACGTGTATGTCGCCGCCGACGGGGCGATTTGCTCTGCGGAAAAGTCGGAGAAGGATCCTGCCCTTGCGGTTGCTGTCGGCCGCCTCGGCGCTACATGTACTGCTCACACGGATGAAAGTGCTGCCTACTTCGCCTGGCACCGCCACAACATCGCCCACGTGATCGACAGCTGACACAGGAAGCCCACAGCCTTCGTGGCTCGCCATGGAGACGGTCACCGACAGCGCCAAAGAGCCTGAACTCCCGATTTTGATGAACGCCATCAAGCCAGCTGCCACACCACGGTGATCGTGAAACCAGACCACCTTGATTCGGAGCCGGCACCATAGAGCCAAAAGGGGGGCTGTCCTGCAGGAGCACGGGCGGGCTGGCACCTGGTTCAACGGGTACCAGAGGCTCTTCCTGTGGGACAGGGCTTCAGGGAGTGGGTCCCTGCTCCACTGTCGCGGTGATCTCCTCGTGCAGACCCTCGGCTCGGGGATCGGTGAAGCCCTCGAGAGCGTCCAGGGCTTCGCGCCAGTGCTCCTGGGCCTGCCCGGAGTCACCGTTCCGGGACACCACGACGGCCAGACGGTTCAAGCTGACCGCCAGGTTCCACCGGGACCGGTTCTTTCGATAGCCGTTGGCTGCCTGGCGGTAGAACTGGGCAGCTTCTTCGAGGCGGTCGAGGGACTCATAGACCTCGCCCACGCCCTCGAAGGACTCGGACTCGCGGACGTGGTCGCCGATCGAGCGGTGCAGGCTCGCAGCCTCGTGGAAGCTGGTCAGGGCCTCCTCCGGTTGCTGGAGCAGAGCGTAGATCCGGCCGAGCTCCAGGAGGGCGAACCCCTCCCGGACGGCGTGGTCGAGCTCCTGGGCGATTTCCAGGGCCTTCAGGGTGAGGGTCAGGGACCGGTCGGCCTGGCCCAGCTCCCGCAGGGCCGCGCTCAGGGAGGTCAGGCATGCGAACTCGCTCATCCGGTTGCCGGTCTCGCGGTGGATCTCCAGGGCCTGCTCGGCCAGGGCCACCGCGTCTTCACGCAGCCCCAGGTCCAGGAGGCAGCGGACCAGGTTCCCCAGAGCGATCCCCTCCCACAATCGGTCACCGAGGGCTTGGGCGGCTGCACCGGAGCGCTCGAGGTGGTCGCGTGCCTCGTCGAGCCGATGGCCGCGCAGATGGGCCAGGCCGAGGGCGTTCAGGGACATCGCCACCCCGGTCTCGTCTCCCAGATCCCGGCGCAGATCGAGGGCGCGGGTGTGATGCTCGATTCCCTCGACGGTCCGATGGGAGTGCAGGTGAGCTATGCCCAGGTGCTCCCACAGATCGGATTCTGCCCTGGGGCGGTGTTCGCGGCGCACCGCCACCAGCCCGTGGTCGAGGGCACTGATCCATGCTCGGCCGTGAACAGGGAAGTGTCCCAGGACGTAGGGGAGACGCCAGATGAGGTGGTCGAGTCCTTGCGCAGCGGCCGTCTCCGCCGCCGCCATCAGGTTCGCCGACTCCAGTTCGAACCATCGGAGCGCGCCGGAGTTGTCGGTAAAAACTGTGTCGGTGAACCCGGAGGCCGGCTCCTGTCCTGGGTTGGTGAGTATCTCATCCGGCTCCGGAAGCCGCAGGTTGGTGTCGACGACCTGGACCGCTGCGTAGGCGGTGCGCAGATACCAGGTCAGGAGCCGCTCCAGAGCCGCACGCCGCAGGTCGGGCTCCTCCTCGTCGCGCACCTGGTCCATCGCGTAGGAGCGGATCAGGTCGTGGAACCGGTAGCGGTCCGCGCCGGTCTGTTCCAGCAGGTGGGCGCCGACAAGGCTGTCCAGGGAGCGCCGGGCGCGGCGCACGGGCAGATCCGCCAGGGCGGCCGCGGCCCCGACATCGAAATCCCGTCCGGGGTGCAGGCCGAGGAGTCGGAACAGCCGTGCGGCATCCTGGGGCAGGACCCGGTAGGACCAGGCGAAGACGGAGCGAACGGTGTCCGCCTCCTCCTCGTCATCGGTGGCCAGGGCGTCCCACAGAGCGGACTCGTCACGCAGATCCTGGATGAGGTCGGCGAGCGGCATGTGCGGTCGGCTCGCCGCGCGTTCGGCTGCGATGCGCAGGGCCAAGGGGAGCTGGCCGCACAGCCGCGCGAGTTCAACCACCTCCTGGGGATCGTCCTGGGGTCGGTGGTGGACGGTCACGTACTCCAGGAGCTCCACCGCCTCGGTGGTATCGAGGGTACGCACGGTGAGGCGCTGTGCCCCGTCCCTGGCGACCAGACCGGACAGCCGATCCCTGCTGGTGATGACGACCGCGCACTCGGAGGACCCTGGTAACAGCGGACGGACCTGGGCGGCGGTCGAGGCGTTGTCCAGCAGGATCAGAACGCGTTTACGCGCCAGGAAGGAGCGGTAGAGAGCGGCTCGGCTGTCGGTGTCCGGGGGAATCGACCCGGCGGAGACACCGAACGCCCGCAGGAAACGCTCCAGCACCTGCTCCGGGGCCGCCGGCAGGCCGGGGCCGTAGCCCTGGAGGTCGACGTAGAGCTGACCGTCGGGGAAGTGCTCGTGGACCCGGTGCGCCCAGCGCAGAGCGAGCGCGGTCTTGCCCACCCCGGCCGTGCCCACGACAACGTGGATCGTGGCCTCGGAGGGCCCGTTTGCGCCCTGCCCGGTCCTCGGCAGGCGGCTGCTGAGCACATCGAGTTCCCCGGCACGGTTCACGAACCCGCGTACGTCACCGGGAAGCTGCCGGGGCACAGGGGCGCTGAAGCGCTCCGAACGGTCCGAGTGGAAGTGCACTCCGCCGCGGACGTCTCTCGCCTGCACCGCACGGCCGGAGACATCGGACATGCGGGAATGCGTGTCCGCCGACGGGTTCTCCTCGGGATCCTCACCGTGCCGGGGTGTGCACCTATCGGGCACGGGTGGCTTCCGCGTCGGACACTTCACGGACGAAGTAGTCCTCCAGAACTTCGGCCGGCTGGTGCAGCGCCGCGATCTCGGACCGGCACCCGTCGATGACGGCGGGATCGGTGAACCGGATCGCGCCTTCGATCACGCCCTCCTCGTCGTAGAGGATCCTGTAGGCCACCTCGTCTCCGAGGACGACGATCTCCGGGACGGGATGCTCCCTTTCGAAGGCCGAGAGAGGGGCAGGGGAGATGACACGAATGTCCTCACCGCACTGGGCGCGGACCCGCAGCGAGTGCAACTCCCACAGCAGGTAGGTCGGGAAGGGTTTTTCCACGACCCGGACACGTCGAACCGAGGCTCCTGCCTGGGCGAGGCGGTCGAACTGCTCGCGCAGGGCGGGACGCCTGGCTTCCAGGAGCCCCAGGGCTTCTTCGCGCCGGCCCTGGAGGAAGGCCATCCAACTGTCGCTCTCCGGCTGGTGAAACACTTGCTGCCGTTCGAGCTTCCAGATGGGGGAGTTGCGCAACGACCAGAACCGTGCGCTGAAGTCCTGTCCGTAAGAGGCCTCGTCCAGCCGTTCGCCGGTGAGTCGAGTCATGCTCTCAAGCATCTGGGATATCCGCCTTGGCCGCGATCAACGTGTTGCGAGGTAGGACCACGAGGCGTTCGTCCTGTGCAATGGCCGCACCTGCGGGAAGCCGGTGCTCATAGACGTCCGTCAGGTCACGGCCTATCACTGCGATGTCCCCATTATCCAGTTCCCATATATCAGGACATCCGTCGACGTTGTCGGTGTTGCCTAGAATGGTAGGAGGAATTCCCAATCGACGTTTCATTGTCGCTGTGGGGTCGGCTTCCCAAGGGCGGGGCATGGATTTCCTTCCACGTGCTCCGATGGGGCGAGCGTGCGTCTATAGGAAGAATAACATGATCCGCTAATCGATCGGAGGTGGTCTGGGGGTGCCTCGGAGGACAAGGCGGCAAGGGGCGAACGCCTCTTTTTGGTGGCCGTTTTCGGTCATGTGAAAGTGCGGACTTTTCTTCACCTCTGCCACTAGAGTCGCTGCGCTATCACACCTCCCCACCATTTGAGGAGTACGGTGCCTGCCGAGCGGATCTGGCTGGATGTCCCCTACGCTGAGAAGGACCTGGCAAAGGCGGAAGGGGCGAGATGGGACCCCCGTGCGCGTCGCTGGTTCGCGCCCCGGCCCGGTCTCGCAGGGTTGGAGCGCTGGATTGCTCGTCCCGACATCCCCGATCTGCTGCCGGGGGAGGACCGTTCGCTGGGCTCGGGGTTGTTCGTCGACCTCGTCCCCACCACCTGTTGGTTCACCAACGTGCGTTCATGCGTGTCCCAGCAGGACTGGGAACGGCTGCGCCGCATGGTCGTGAACCGGGCGGGCCAGGTGTGCGAGGTCTGCGGAGCAAGCGCGGATCGAGAGGCGAAGCGCTGGTTGGAAGTACACGAGAGGTGGACCTTCGACGAGCGGAGCAGCACACAGACCCTGCGACGCCTGATCTGTGTCTGTACCCCTTGCCACACCGTCACACATTTCGGTCTTGCCCAGGTGCGTGGAATGGCCGGTCAGGCGATGGCTCACCTGATCGAGGTCACCGGTGCTTCCCCCGCTGCGGCCCAACGGCATGTCAGCGAGGCGTTCGCGCTGTGGGAACGCCGTTCGAGTGTGGTGTGGGAGTTGGACCTGAGCATGCTGACGGGGGTCGGCGTCGCCATTCAGCCTCCGCCAGAAGCCTGGCAAAGGGCTGAAGACGCCCGGAGGGAGCTGTCGAGGCAGCGGGCACCGTGGTGATGTGAGCCGGGCACTCGGGGAGGCGGGCTCACACCGGTCGGCCGGTGCGGGCAGTCTCCCCGGGGTCGACGTCGAGCACGTGGACGCCCTCGGCCGAGGAGACCACGATCGTGTCGGCGGGGGTGACCAGAAGGTCGCGCACCCGTGGCGGCACCGACCAGGGGATGGCGACCTTCTCCGGGGTGTCCGTGTCCAGGAACAGATGGCACAACCGCCCCGGGAGCTCCTGCGGGTAGTCCTGTTCCTCGACGAGGACGGCGACCGGCCGTCCGCCCCACTCGGTCACCCTCGACACCACCACCCACGGATTTACCCCTGGGAACACCGGCTCCAGATCGGGCAGGGTGACGATGTCCCCGGCCTCGGCGAGGTAGGTGCGCCCGGCCGCGCGGGCGATCCCGATTCCCCGGTCCTCGGGGACCGAACTGTCGAGACCGACCTTCCCCACCCAGGAGCCGTCATCCGCCCGCCGTACGTAGACGAAGGGCTTGTCGAGGACGCTGAAGTCGTCGTCCCAGAATTCGACGACCTCTTCGGTGGTAGGCCATGCCAGGTAGCCGTGGTTCAGGGTGAGGCGCTCGCTGATTTCTCGGTAGCGGTAGTGGTCGTAGGCCATGCCGGGGACCGGCTCGCCGGTGGCCAGGTTCACCGCCCGCACCGAACGGTGGTAGGGCCCCTCACCCGCCTCATGCAGGAAGAGCAGGTCACGCCCGCCGTAGTGCCCCAGGGCCAGGCAGCACGCATCATAGAAGTGTTTCCCCGTGTGCGGGCCAGGCAGGAAGAAGGTCTGCAGGGCGGACCCGTCGCGCGCATCGGTGACCATCAGGTTCTTGGACGTGGTGAACGCCAGGACCGGTTCGGGTCCGAGTGTGGGAAGGCTGGTCAGGTGGACGGGGGAGGCGGAGGAATGCGCGGGGCCCATGGGACGGCGGCTCGCCAGGTCGAAGGCGACCGCGAGGACGTTGTCGTTGAGAAGGCCGGATTCGGACTCGTCGTCCACGACGATCAGTAAGGAGTCCCGGACCAGTTGAAGGTGCGCCCCGTGCCAGTCTTGTCCAGCAGAAGCATCTCCCGCATGGGCCTCTCCGTAGGTTTCGGTTTCCCGGCACAGTAGTGCTTTCCGGGGAGACACCACGAGTGAGAGCGTGAATCCGCGGAACCCGGTTGTGGGCTCCTGTGCGGCCCGCAGTCGCACCTACGAGTCCCGACCGGCACCCGCCCCGGCTCCGTCACGAGAGTCGTGGCCGTGGTCGGCATGGTGGCCGTGGCCACCTCTCCCCGGGGCGTAGGCGGCATCGGCCGCGAGGCCCGGCACCGTACTCGCGACGAGGCGATGCCCTGTGGCCGGGCGGCGTCCGCTTCGAGGGTGATCACGGTTCGGCGGGGAGGCGGGACCGCCCTGTGGTGTCGCAGGTCCTCGCGCACAGCACCATGGACGGTATGAGCCATGCCTCCACGCCCCCTTCTGCGGACTCCGCCCCCGACACCGCCTCGACGCCTTCCTATCAGGTCGTGGCCGACACCGGATTCGTCTTCGCGCGGCGCGACACCGGCGACCTCCTGCTCGACCTGTACCGGCCGGCCTCCGCCGAACGTCCCGTGCCGGTCGTGCTCTGGGTGCACGGGGGCGGCTGGTACGCCGGTGACCGCACCCAGGCACCGGACCTCGTACGCCGGGTGCACGCCAGCGGATACGCCTTCGCGAGCATCGACTACCGGCTCTCCGATGAGGAGGTCTTCCCCGCCCAGCTGCACGACGTGCGGGCTGCGGTCCGCTTCCTGCGCACGCACGCGGAAGGGCTCGGACTCGATCCGCAGGCGATCGGGGTGTGGGGCGGCTCCGCCGGCGGCCACCTGGCCGCGCTGGCGGGCCTGACCGGCCACATCGGCGCCCTGGTCGACGAGGAGGACACCGGCGGCGACCCGTCGGTACAGGCCGTCGTCGCCTCCTACGCCCCCGTGGACCTCGCCGTCGTGGTCGCCGAGGCCCAGTCCGGGCGCCCGGACGCGGACGCCGCGGCCTCCCCGGAGGGCCGGCTGCTGGGCGGAGATCCGGCCGAGCTGGTGGAAGCGGCGCGGTACGCCTGTCCCCTGACGTGGGTCCACGCCGGCGCACCACCGTTCCAGCTCTCCCACGGGACCGTCGACGACCTGGTCTCGTACAGGCAGAGCGAACTCCTGCACGAGGCCCTGGCCGCTGCCGGCGCGTCGAGCGAGCTCTACCTCCTCGACGGCTACAAGCACGGGTTCCTCAACGAGGCGGGCGGTCTCGACGGACAGCCTGCGGCGGTGATGGACGACGGCCGCCTGGAGCTGGAAGGGGCGGCCCGAGCCGTGCGGCGCCGTACGGCCGGGGCCGACGCCGGGGAGGTGCGGACCACCTTCGGATTCGCGACCGTGGACGAATTCCTGCGCAGGCACCTCACCCGGCCCGCGTCGCCCGGCCCCGTGGCCAGGGGTGGGAATCGCTCCCCGAAGCCGTCTCCGTAGCCGGAGAGGTTCAGTCGTTCTGTGAAAAGGGAGCTGATGGCGTCGAGTATCGCCGTTGTCCGCCGAACGCCGCTCGCGGCCGAGGACTATCCCCGACCGGGGACGCGGGCACGGGCGGCCCAGCCGTCGCGCACCTCTTCCAGCACCGGTGTCAGGGAGCCGGCGCCCGGTTTTCCCACCTGCCGCCACCGCTCTGCCCATTCCCGCACCCGGCAGGCCGACGAGGGGTCCCCGGCGGTGAGCAGCCGACCGTCGCCCAACAGCGCCGCGGCGCCCTGCTTGGACGCATGGCCCGGCGCCCAACCGCGCGAACCCACGCCGAACATGCTCAGCCCCTCGAACCCGGCCGCGTACAGGTAGGTGTGCACCTCAGCGGCGGACTCCTCCGGGGCCAGAACAGCCTCGTCCTCCACGTGGGATTCGGAGGCCAGGACCTCTACCAGGGACAGCGCCGCCGTTTCGCCTCCCCCGCACTCATTGACCCACGTGCTGCTGATCCACCACGGGTTCCCCTCTCCGTCGGTGGTCCGGGCGTGGACACCGCGCGGCGGCACCAGCCACTGGGTGAGCTCTTCGGGGTGCATCTCCACGTACCCTCCGGGCCACAGCCGGTCCGCCGTCAGACCCCCGTCCCGGGCACGGCTAGCCCGCACGATGGCGTTGGACCGGGGGAGAGGGGCGATGGTCACCGGTACCACCAGAACTGCATCCGTCACACACTGGTCGGCCCAGCTGCGGTGCAACAGGTCGGAACTGGCCCACGCGATGATCCGGTCGTAGGGTGCGTGCTCGGCCATGCCTTTGGCGCCGTCCCCGGCCACGACGCGGATCCGATCCGCGCCCCGACGGGCGTGCCGATCCCGGGCTCGTTCGACCAGGTCCGACACCACGTCCATGGAGACCACTGAGCCCTGTTCCCCCACGAGTTCGCCCAGGAGCGCACCGGAGAAACCCGAACCGGTGCCGATCTCCAGCACCCGCATGCCCGATCGCACGTCCAGCCGCTCCAACCCGGTACGGATGGCGTCGACCGAACTGCTCTGCCGGATGAGGCTCCCGTCCTCGCGCCGGGTGTAGTACTCCTCGGGAACGGACGCGAGAGCGTTCCGGATGTGGTCGTCGGTCACGGTACTCCTCTGTTGGTGGTCGGACTTGGAACGGACAACGTGCGGTCAGGCGTGAGCGGGCAGGCAGGTACGAACGGGCGGTCAGGTGCGGATCAGGACCAGGTAGGGGTGGGCGTCGAACCCCGGCTCCGCGATCGGGGCACCCTCGACCTCGACCCAGGAATGTGCGGTGTAGGGCATCATCCGGGCGCCGATACACCAGTCGACGCGGTGGCGCAGCAACAGACAGGTCAGAGTCGAGGCCAGCGCGGTTTCCAGACAGGCGAACCGTACGGGCAGGATCCGGCTCACCGCTCTGACAGCGCCGATCACCATCTCTGCCTGGCGGGTACGCGCCCTTCGGGTCGTGCGCCGGTGTCCGAAGGCAACCAAGCGCAGGCTGACCGAGATCGGGAGCCGGAGCAGGACCAGCGCCCCCAGACACCCGGCCACCGCGGCTGCCCGGTACCCGGGAGGGAGAGGCGTGCACCTCTCGGCGACGATCGCCATCTGCGCGGAACTCACCGGGACCCTCCTTCCGGGACGGCCAACCCGAGCCGCACCAGCGTGTCGGTCAAGCCGCGAGCATCGGCGCGGAGCCGCTCCTCGTCCACGCCCCAGAGACCGGACAGGTCGGAGATCACCGAGTCGGGATCCTCTCCGCCGCACAGGCGTTCCCACAACGCGGCGGCGGAGGGATTGAGGCCGTAGAGCCGGTTCTGCGTGCTGTGCAGGAGCACGGCGCCGTCACGGTCGGCGGCGGTGTACACCGCGTGGTGCCGGCGTAGTCGTGGGTCGGAACCGCTCATGCCATCACTCCGATCGGTATCGGTGCACTCTCCGTACGAGGGGTGGGGAGGTTGTTCCGTCGGGACCGCAGCCACAGTTCGGCGGCCAGGATCCGGTGGAGTTCCGCCATCGGAGCACGGCCCCCTGCCACCGCCAGGTCCAGAGCACGCAGAACCGGATCGGGACGGACGATGCCTGAGGCGAGCAGGTGGCCCTCGCGAAGCAGGGCGCGAGCCTCGGCCGCGTTGCGGCGTAGCCCGTGGTACTCACACGCCCCGTAGTCGTCCTTGCTGCGGCGTTCGTACAGCGTGGCCGGGACCAGGCCCTCCATGGCCCGGCCCAGGAGGGGCTTGGCGTTCAAGGCGGTGGCACGTTCGCCGGCCGGAACACTCAGGCAGGCCGCGACCACGCTGTTGTCGAAGTAGGGGGCCCACACCCGCACTCCCGCGAGCTCGGCCAGGTGGAGGAAGGACCTCGTGGCCTCGCCGTGCCGGTGGACCATGCGCAGAGCGTGGGCGTCGGCCCCGTCCTGCTCGGGACCCAGAGCATCGGCTCCCAGCCGTGCACGTTCGGCCAGTGCCCCGATCGCCGCGTCGGTGGCCCATCTCAGAGCACCGACCACCGGAATCCAGGAGATGCCTGCTTCGAGTTCGGGTGAAGGAGACAGCGTCTGGGCTCTCCAACCGGGGGAGTGGAGGTGGCCGGCGAGGTCGGCCAGCACGGCCCTGAATCCGGTACGGGCGCTGCTCAGTCCCGCCCGCACCACCCGGTGCACCGGTCGCTGTCGCAACCGTGCCAGGGCGTGGGCCTCCGCGAGGAAGCGCCGGCCGTGCCGCATACGGGCGAGTTCGGAGAGGTAGGTCAACGGTGCGCCGAGGACCACGTCTCCGCCGTCGCCCACCAGGTGCACGCCTTCGCGCGTCGCCGGGCGCAGCCGAACATGGGTGCGGGCCCAGATGAGCGGATCGAGGGAGGGGACGTCGGTCTCCGGGCTCTGGGCGAGGCCGCTGAAGGGCAGGGTGCTCTGGTCGCCCTCGATGACCGTCCAGTCCAGGCCGGGGGTCTGCCGGACGATGCGCTCGGCGTGCATGAGGTCGTCGCCGTTGTGGGCGAAACCGTCCGTGTAGGTCAGGGCGACCACCGGGGAGCCGGCGTAGCTCGCGGCCAGAACCGCGAGTGTGGAGGAGTCCAGGCCGCCGCTCAGGTCGCAGCTGACGTCCGCAGCGTTACCGCACAGGTTCTGCAGAGTCTGGAGCAGGGCCGAGCGGAAGAGGGCCGCGCCTTCAGCGAGTGAGGCCTCCGGGACAGGGAGGTTTCGCTGCCGTAGGGCCGCACGGCCCTTGTTGACGTGCAGTACCTGGTGGGGGCCGACCGGGCTCACCCCTTGGACCGGGCAGATGCCCAGCACGTCCGTGAGGTCGGGAAGGAACAGGAAGGCGGCGATCCCCTCGGTCTCCGGCTCTGCTGTCGGGGTGAGGCTGGGAGAGGTGGGCGAGGAGGCGAACCGAACGCTGTGTTCGCCTTGGCGGAACCAGAGGCGGTGGGCTCCGGCCAGGTCTCCGGCCCAGGCCAGCTCAGGGCCCTCAGTGACGAAGACGCAGTAGGAGCCCGCGAGCGAGCCGAGCCGGTCGGCCGCGGTCACCGGATCGGGTACGTCGGTCAGAATCCGTTCGATGATCGTTCCGGAGGCGAAGCACGTCCCCAGGAAGACTGCTCGGCGCCGTCGGCTCCGGTGAAGGCGCACGTGGCCGATCATCCGGGGATCGCAAAGATGCAGTTCGTGCCAGAAATCCGAGCCGCTGTGCGTGGTTCGGGAGAGGTCCCCGGCCTCGGATGTGCCGGTGTAGCAGGGTGAAGGGGACACCGTGCTCCTTGTGGAGAGGGTCGGGTGCGGCCGAGTAGCCGCACCCGGTGGGTTCACCAGTAACGGGAGGTGTTCATGTCCGCGGTGTCCTGGGAACCGGTGCCCAGGACGACCTCTCGGATTTCACCCAGGCAGGTGACGGTCGGTGGCTCGTAGGAGAGTGCGGGCACGTTTTGTCGAGGCTGGGTGACGGTGTCCTGTTCGGACATGGATGTCTCCGTAAGTCGTCCGGGGCTGGCCGGTAGACGGGACCGGCCAGCTTGGCTATTCCAGTAGTACAGGAATATGGTGGGTGCGACAAGCGGATCCCGAACTCTGTGGACGCAAGGGGTGACAGGGTGAAGTATTCCAGTCATGCTGGAATCAACTTCGATCCCCTGGAGGAAACAGATGAAGCTCACCCGGCTTGCTGGCGAATGCCCAGACGGAGTGACCTGCCCTACCGTCTTCGCCAGCGATCGAGGAACGATCATCGTGCAGGGCTACACACTGGCTCCAGGGGACCTCACCGAGATCCCCCTCCCTGAAGGTGAGAGTGCCGTGGAGATCCCTCTGTCCTTGCTGAAGGAGGCCGCACGTGTTCACAGTGGCTGAGCTGCTGGGGTTCTTCGACACCCGCTTGACAGAGTCGGCCTTCCGATTGGAGACCCTGGACCAGTACGAGGTCGGCTCTGACGGAGGAGACTTCCATCGGTTTGTGGTTGGAGAACCCGAACCCGACTGGGACCGAAAGCGCCCCTGGTTGGAGACATTGCGGACTGAGCGGGACGCTGGCATCCGCAGGCATAGGGTTCGGGTCCTGCGCACCCCACTCAACGACTACCTTCGCTACGCCTGTGAGTGGGGTTATGTCCTCAACGCCGAGGCAGGCGAGGAGATCCACGTCCTGGACCTCGCCGCGAGGGCGCTCCCGCCGGAAGTGGTGGACCACGACTTCTGGCTGATCGACGACAAGTACCCCCTGCGCATGCACTACGCCGAGAACGGCGAGTTCATCGGTGCCGAACTCGTCGATAACCTGGGCCGGTACCAGAAGGCCAGGGATGCGGCGCTTGCCGCCGCCGAGCCGTTCGCTCAGTGGTGGGCGCGCCATCCCGAGGAATGGAGAGCCAACCGGACTGTATGACGGCTCAGCAGAACACCTCCGCTGGTCGTGGTGCCGAAGGCCGCGACCGGCTTGCCCGTGCGCTGCGCGAGGCACGCGCAGACGCAGCCGTCAGCGGTGTCAACGCAGGTCGGGCGGCGGGGATGTCGCAGTCCAAGGTCTCCAAGATCGAGCGGGCACTCCTGCTGCCGACCGTGGACGACGTGGCGGCGCTGTGCCGGGTCTACGGGGTGGCGAGTGAGGAACGCGCGGAGCTGGTGGCCCTGGCGGAGGGCCTGAGACAAGAGGCGTCCAGCCGTGTGATCATGGCGCGAGGCGTGTCCCAGTTCCAGCGCAGGATCAACCACCTGACCACTTCGGCTTCGATCATCAGGTCGTTCCACCCGGTCATCGTGCTCGGAGTGCTCCAGACGCGCGAGTACACCCGGTGTGTGTTCAACGATCCCCGCTCCCAGGTCTCGGCTCAGGAGGCGGAGGCTTCGATCCAGGCCAGGCAAGAGCGGCGCCGAGGCCTGTTCGAGGGAACGACGCGGCACCACTTGATCGTGCCGGAGGGCGCACTCCGCTGGCAGGCGGGTTCGGCCGACATCATGGCCGACCAGATCGAGGACATCGCCCGAGTCGTTGTCCAGGCGTCCAACGCGGTGGTCGGCGTCATCCCTTGGACCAGGCCCACGCATGTCTTCCCGGGGCACGGCTTCAACATCTTCGACGAGGACGCCGTGATGGTCGGGACCGAGACCGCGACAGCCACCCTGACCGGAGCCGCTGACATCGCGACCTATGTCGAGCTGTTCGGTGAACTCGAGAAGCTGGCCTGTTTCGAGGATGAGGCGGTCAGCCACCTGGAGCGCATCGCGGGGGAGTACCGCCGGCTGGCGCAGGGGTGAGGACCCGACGCGTTCACCAAGGGAGGGGGCGGCTGAGGTTCCCGGGCGCACAGGTGAGCCGGGAACCTCGCGCCTCAGGACCGGGCGTCAGCCGCGGGCGGAGTGGAGGAAGGCGGTCCACTCGGCGGCGGGGAAGGGGAAGTGCCCCTTGGCGGGGTTCTTGGAGTCCCGAACGGCCGCGCCGCTGGGCAGGTCGGCGATCTCGACACAGTTCTGTCCCTGGCCGCTGTAACTGCTCTTCCGGAACACCAGCTCGTTGGTCATCAGTCGCTCTCTAGGGATTTCAGGACGTCAGCGATGAACTTCGCGGACTGCGCAGTGCTCATTGCTGAGCCCTGAGCGTCGCTGAAGGTAACAGTATGTTGTTCCACTTCGTCAGCTTCCTCCAGGAAGAGACCACCAGTGGCAGTCTCGATGAAGACGATGGGGAGATCCAGGGGTTCAGGGAACTCCAGGATGCTGAAGGGTGCGATCAGAGCGTTGTGGGCTCCTGTGGAGAAGAGCAATACCTGTAGGTCGATGTTCGGCAGCTTCGCCATGTGAAGCAGGTGGCGCATCTGCTCAACCATGACCTCCGGACCGCCGATGAAGCGCCGGAGCGCTGCCTCATCCAGAACCACACGGAGCTTCGTCGGGTTGAAGCGGGTCAGGATCTCGCGCCGAGCCATACGTGCCTGAGTGCGACGTTCGATCTCCTCTGCCCCTGTGTACCGCCCGCCTTGGAAGACTGCATGGGCGTACTCAGGAGTTTGGAGTAGACCGGGAATGACGGACGACTCGAAGGTCCGGATGGTTGATGCCTCCGCCTCGAAGTCCGGGAGCGACTGAGGCCCGAACACCTCCCTATATTTCGACCACCAACCCCGGACTTTGGCGTCCCTGGCCAGGGCATGCAGAGCCTCGCGCTTGTCGGGATCAGTGACCTGGTACAGGTCCAACATCTTGTTGAGATCGTCAGCCTTGACCTTCTGAATCTCGGCGTTCTCGATCATGCTGAGCTTGCCAGCTGCCCAGCCGAGCAACCTGGCCGCGTTCGTAGATGTGATGTTGGCTTCCTCGCGGGCACGCTTGAGCTCGGCTGACAAGCGGCGACGACGCAGCGTAGGGCTGTGGGAGCGTTGCATGTCTTCAGTCTAGCCAAAAAAACTTGAGTCTCAAGTTTTAGTGTTGACAAAATTGAGGCTCAAGTTCTAGGGTCGTGAGTGTAGCCAGTGACCGACATCTCACGCAGAGTCGCTTGTGGTCAGGCTACGCCGTGCCCCTTCCCGACGTCCGGGAATCGCGAAGGTCCAACCTTGCGGGCACACCGAACTCTCAGTTCACTCCCACACGCCAAGGAGTCTGTTCGTCATGCCCGTACTCGCCCCCGTGCCCCCGATGTCAGAGGTGACCATCGCTCTCCACGAGCTGGTGCCCTACGCCCTCCGCCACTACTTCAACGGCAGCCCCGACCGGCCCTACTACCGGACCCGGCGCTACGACTTCGGATCTTCCCTGCTCTTCCTTCCGCTGGTGCGGGCGTTCCTGGACACTTGCGCCGCCGAGCAGAGCAGCGACTACCGCTACCTCTTCACCCTCCTCGGCTCCGAACTCGCCAGCAACGCGCTCAAGCACTCGCGCTCGGGCATTCCCGGGCGTTCCTACACCCTGCTGTGCGAGCGCAAGCGGGACGGGCTTCGGCTGACCTGCCGGGACGACGGCATCGCCAAGGACACCGCCACGAGCGTGCACGACCGCAGCCACCTGACCGTGGACCCCGGCGGGCTGGACCCCAGCGCCGAGGCCGGGCGGGGGCTGGCCATGGTGGATGCGCTGGCCACCGAGTGGGGAGACAACGGCCGCCCGGGTCACCGCGCGGTGTGGCTCTTCCTGGCCTACGGCCTCCAGGGCAGCCGCTGGCCCGAGCTGGCCCGCTAGCAGTACTCCGAAACGGAGAAGGGCCCAGGAGAGCGCGGCAACGCTCTTCCCGGGCCCGCAACAACCCTGAAGTCCGCACACTTCCACATGCTCAGAAAGCAGGATCAGTGACGCATCCTATCCCCGCAGCCCGGATCTCCAGCGATGCACTGGGCCGGAATCCTCCGCCGCTACCTCGGCGCCAACCGCTGGTCGGCCCGTTCTGCCCGGCCTGTGAGCATCCCTCCTGCCGTCGGCGCCGGGCGGCACTCCTGCCCCGCTTGGGCGGCCATCGCTCCGAGTTCGCTCGTGAGCACGCCCGAGCCGCCGCCGTTCAGGGTCGACACCGGAACCTGGTCATCTGGTTCGGTGAGCAGACCCTGTCGTACTGGGTGGCCTCGGCCGACGGCCTGACGGAAGTCCTCGAACTCGAGGCATCGGGGCTCCGGCTGCCGAGGCCCGCCTACCACTGACCCCGGTGACGCAGTCGGTGGCGGCCGGTTCCGGCCACAGGATTCGGTCGCCACCGAATCGGCTCTCACCAAGGGCCCCCTGGAAATCGGCCCTGCTGCGTCGATGCAACCGTTTCAGGACTTTCGGTCCTCCTGGAACGGCGTACTACCCCGATAGTCTCCACCTCTAGGATGGCCGGAGGCGTGGCCAGCCACGTAACCCCCAGGTGTTGAGACGGAGCGGTGCATGCTTGAAGGCCGGTGGACGACCGTCACCGAGTCGGAATTCGACCACGAGCACCGGGGGCTGGAAGCCATCCGCAAGGCCCTGCCCAACACCGGCGCTTGGCGGGCCTGGTCGAACTTCACCTTTACCGCCAACACCGGACACGTACACGAGGTCGACCTCCTCGTCGTCTCGCCCAGCGGCGTCCACATGGTGGAGCTCAAACACTGGCACGGAGGAGTCACCTCCGAGAACGGCACATGGGTCCAGACCAGACCGGGCGGCCACCGCCAGCCGCACGGCAACCCGCTGCACCTGGTCACCAAGAAGGCCCGAAACCTCGCCGGACTGCTGAAGAAGCAGGGCGCGAACGTCTTCGTGTCCGCCTCCGTGTGCTTCACCGACTCCTCCCTCCGGATCCGCCTGCCCTCCAACGACCAGAACGGCGTCTACTTCGTCGACCAGCTCGTGGAGATGCTCTCCCGCGCCCCGCACGACGAGCGGCACCGGATCACCGGTCCCAGGTCCAACGAGGTCAAGGCCGGGCTGGACCGGATCGGCATCCGACGCAGCGACGCCCAGTACAAGGTCGGCCCCTACCTTCTGGAGCGCAAGCCCCTGGACAGCGGGCCCACCTGGGTGGACCACATCGCCCGGCACACCGAGTTGTCCGAGCTGGTGCGGGTGCGCGTCTACCTGAGGGAGCGCGGGGCCAGCACGGCCATGCGCACATCCGTGGACAACGCGGCCCGCAGGGAATCGGACATCCTCCGTCGATTCCGGCACCCCGGCGTGGTCCAGCTCAAGCAGTACGACCCCTCCGGTCACTCCTCCGGTCCGGCGCTGATCTTCGACTACCACCCGGAGACCCTGCGCCTGGACGAGTACCTCATCCAGTACGGCGACAGGCTCGACATCCTCGCCAGGATGTCCCTGGTCCGCCAGCTCGCCGAGACGCTGCGCTGGGCGCACTCCAGCCGTGTCCACCACCGCACCCTCTCCGCGCACTCCGTCCACGTGTTCCCCGGAGCCCGTGCACGCGGCGGTGAGGACGCCCGGTGGCTCTCCCCGCAACTGCAGATCTCCGACTGGCAGATCGCCCAGCGCCACGGCGGGCAGGAGAGCGGCACCCGGCAGTTCGCCCCCACCTCGCTGTCGCTCGGCCACGTCGCCGAAGCCGCGGACGCCTACTTGGCGCCCGAACTGAGCGCTTCGCGCCCCGACCCCGTCTTCCTCGACGTGTACGGGCTGGGAGTCCTCACCTACCTCCTGGCCACCGGCCGGGCACCCGCCGCGAGCCAGGCCGAGCTCCTGACGCAGCTCGAGGCGGGGGAGGGCCTGCGACCGAGCGCCCTCGTGGACGGCTTGTCCGAGGACGTCGACGAGCTGGTGCAGGCCGCCACCGCGTACCGTCCCGAGCAGCGCCTGTCCAGCGTCGACGAGTTCCTGGAGATGCTGGAGTACGTCGAGGACTCCCTGACCGCCCCCAGCACGGTTCCCGACGCACTCCAGGAGCAGGAGCCGGAGAAGGATCCGTTGGACTCCGTCGCGGGTGACGTGCTGGCCGGCCGCTGGGAGGTCCGGCGGCGCCTGGGCACCGGCTCCACGAGCCGAGCCTTCCTCGTACGTGACCTGAGCACCGACCCCGAAGCGCACAACGCCCGCCCCCTGGCCGTCCTCAAGGTGGCCCTGTCCGACAGCCGCGGCGAGGTCCTGGCCCGCGAGGCCGAGGTGATGCGGGGCCTGCGCGCCGACTCACGGGTGATCCGACTCGTCGAACCCGAGCCCCTGACCATCGGCGGCCGTACGGTCCTGGCCCTGGAGTACGTCGGCGACGAGCGTGCCGCGGAGAAGCGGGGCGAGTCGGGCAGCGTTCCGCGACGCCGCGAGGAGACCGTGGCCCGCCAGCTCCGCGACCAGGGCCGTCTGGGCGCGGACCAACTGGAGGCCTACGGGGACTACCTGTTCGGCGCCGTCGACTTCCTGGAGGGAGAGGGGGTCTGGCACCGCGACATCAAGCCGGACAACATCGCCATCCGCATCAGGCCCAACCGCACGCGCCAGCTGGTCCTCATCGACTTCTCCCTTGCCGGTTACCCCGCGAGCGTGACGGACGCCGGTACCCAGGGGTACCTCGACCCGTTCATCGGTGCGCTCAAGCGCACGGCCTACGACGCCCACGCCGAGCGGTACGCGATCGCTGCCACCCTGCACGAGATGGCCTCGGGTGAACTGCCCACCTGGGGCGACGGCAAGGTCGTTCCCGCGCAGACCGATGCAGAGGAGTGGCCCCGGCCCACGATCGCCGCCGACGCGTTCGACCCGGCCGTCCGGGACGGACTCGTCTCCTTCTTCCGCAAGGCGCTGCACCGTGACACGGCCAAGCGCTTCAGCGATCTGAAGCCGATGCGGGACGCCTGGCGCAAGATCTTCCTGGACATGGCCCAGACCATCTCGTCCACGGGCCACCCCTCCCGCCACCCCGAAACCGCCACCACCGCGCGCGAACTGGAAGCGGCAGCGCCGGTCTCGGAGATCGCCGCCGTCGAGCAGCAGCGCAACCTGCAGGCGGAGCAGGCGAACCGGGACACCCACCTGTCGACCGCCGGGCTCACCCCGATCGCCGTCTCCTTCCTGCACGGGCTCGGCGTCAACACCGTCGGCGAACTGCTCGACTACAGCCAGCGCAAGTTCCTCAACGCCCCCGGCCTGGGCGCCAAGACCCGTACCGAGATCCAGGGCCGCCAGCGCCAGTGGGGCGAGCGGCTGCGCCAGGAACCGGACTCCCCGCTCACCTCGCAGGGCCGCAAGGAGGCCCGGGAAGAGCTGGAGCAGTACAGCGCCATGGAGTCCGCCCTGGCGGACACCCTCGTCGCCCACGACGGGACCCGTGCACTGCCCGACAGCGCCCTGCGCTCCGTCAGCCTGGACGCCCTGGCCACGCTCTTCGTCCCGGAGCTCCGCAAGAACGGTTCCAACCAGAACGAGATCGAGGCGGTACGGCTTCTGCTGCGTCTGCCCGACGAACAAGGCGAACTGCCGGACATCGGTGTATGGCCCAAGCAGAAGGACGTGGCCGAAGCTCTGGGCCTGTCCGCCGGACGCATTCCGCAGATCATCAAGACGCAGCGGACCCGGTGGAAAAAGCTTCCGGCGGTGCGCGCGCTCCGGGAGGAGATCCTCGGGCTCCTGACGAGGTTGGGCCGGGTCGCCTCCGCCGCGGAGATCGCCGACGCCCTGATCGTGCGGCGCGGCACCCGTCTGCGCGAGCGCGGGCAGCGCAGGGCCCTGGCCCTGGCCGCCGTACGCGCCGTGCTGGAGATCGAGCAGCTCACCCCCGACGAGAGCGCGTTCCAGCACCAGCCCAACCGCGGCGCCACGGACGATGCGCTCAGTGCGGGCCTGCTGGCGCTGGAGGTCGGCGAGAACGACGCCCCGGACACCCCGTCCGCCCCGGGGCTGCTCGACTACGCGGTGCGCCTGGGCCGTGTCGCGAACCGTCTCAGCAAGCTCGACACCCTGCCGACAGCCACGACCGTGCTTGCCGAACTGGGAGCGGTGACACCGCCTCCGGGGACGGTCGAGTGGGACGAGCGCCGGCTGGTGGAGCTGGCCGCGGCGGCGTCGCTCAACGCTGCCGCCACCCCGCGCCTGGAGATCTACCCGCGCGACCTGTCGCTGGTACGGGCGCTGCGGCTCACTCAGGCCGGCCTGGTCAGGGAGGTTCCCGGCCGTCCGAGGGAACAGCAGCCCGGCCTGCCCCCCGGCGAGGTGCACGACCGTGTGCGGGCCCGCTTCCCGGAGCTGGTGAACGCCCGGGGAGGTCGAGAACTGCCCACCGGCGGCCCGCTCACCAAGGCGTTGAAGGACGCCGGGTTCGACCTCACCCTGTCCACACGCGAGGACACGGGAACCCTGCGCTACCTGTCCACCCAGGAGGGGGCGAGGTCCGACTACCTCACGGCCGACGGGCAGCGTCACAGCACGCGCGGTGGTACGTTCACCCGCTACGCCGACGACCCGCAGATCGCGGACGCCGTCCAGGCGGAGGAACGATTGTCCGCCTCTGCGAAGCGGGACGGATTCCGTGTGCTGACCGTGCGCACGGGGTTGAGTGCTCTGGCGGTCACCGAGCTCGCAGGGGGCGGTAGCCGGTTCGCGGCTGAGGAGGTCTCTGCCACGGCCCTCTTCCTGGAAGCCATGCACGGACTGGTGGATCCGAAGCCCAAACCGAGCTGGGAGACGATCCTGAAGGCGGACGCCGCCACACCGGGATCAAAGGCCGCGGCGAACTTCGCCGCCTATGCCACCACCGCGTGGAGCCGGATCGAGCCGAGACTGCGGGAGCTCCTGGTGCCAGGCGCGGACTCAGCACCGGTGCTGATGACCGATGCTGGGGTATTCGCCCGTTACGGCGCGATGGATGTGCTGCACCGGCTGGCCGAGGTGTCCCGGCACGGCGGACGCGGCCTGTGGCTGCTGTGCCCGCAGGACGATCCTGCGCGTGACCCCCGGCTGGGCACGATCGCCGTTCCGTACCAGGCGGGGTTGGGCGAGTGGGTCGAACTGTCGGACGCATGGGTGCGCAACCTGCATCGGTCGGGCGTGCGGAAGTAGTAGCAGTAGCAGCAGTCATGGCAAGTAGTGGAACAAGCAGGCAAGGGTTCGGGAGAAGGCCACGTGATTGACCGCGCAGCGCTGTTGGACGATCTGAAGCGTCAGGTCAAGGGGGCCGAATCCGATCTCGCCGCACAGGTGCGGGAGATCGACGAGGTGAGGACGCGGTTGCGGGGCGAGTACAACCGCGCGAGCAAGCTCAACCGCACGGCGGCGACCTGGAACGCGTGGCTCGACGAGCGGATCACCCAGGTCGCGGTGGCGTGGGTGCTGGGCACGGTGTTCGTCCGGTTCGCCGAGGACAACCGGCTGATCCCGGAGCCCTACCTCACCGCACCCGAGATCGAACGCCGTGACCTGGCCGAGGCGCGGTACAGCGCTTACGTGGAGACTGACGAGGACCCCACGTATCGCGGCTGGTTGGAGCGGGCTTTTGCGGAGCTGGGCGCGGGCCGTGTGGGCAAGCTGCTGTTCCACCCCGAGCACAACCCGCTGTTCCAGATCCCCCTCTCCCACGATGGAGCCCGGGACCTGGTGGAGTTCTGGCGTGAGCGTGATAGTGAGGGCGTGCTCATTCACGACTTCACGGATCCGTTGAACGACGATGGTACGCAGGGGTGGGATACCCGGTTCCTGGGCGACCTGTACCAGGACCTGTCGGAGAACGCGCGCAAGACGTATGCCCTGCTCCAGACCCCGGAGTTTGTCGAGGAGTTCATTCTTGATCGGACGATGACCCCGGCCGTGCGGGAGTTCGGCTACCAGGATCTGAAGATGATCGACCCGACATGCGGGTCCGGGCACTTCGTGTTGGGCGCTTTCAAGCGCATGGTGAAGCTCTGGGCGCAGGGGCAGCCTGGCGGTGATGCGCACGAGCAAGTGCGGGCAGCTCTGGACTCGGTGCATGGTGTGGACATCAACCCGTTCGCGGTGGCGATTGCACGGTTCCGGCTGCTGGTCGCGGCGATGGCTGCGGCCAATATCCGGACGTTCGCCGACGCAGGCAGGTACGACTGGCCGATGCACCTAGCTGTCGGTGACTCGCTGATTGAGGCCCGTCAGCTTGAATTGGCCCTGGAAATGGAGAACTCCGGTGACTCATTGGCGTCTTTCGCATATGCGACAGAGGATGTACACGAGCACAAGGGCATCCTGGAACAGGGGCGCTACCATGTAGTGGTGGGAAACCCTCCATACATCACAGTGAAGGACAAGAGTCTTAATGAGATTTACCGAAAGAGTTATGACGCCTGTTCTGGTAAGTACGCCCTTTCGGTGCCCTTTGCGCAGCGCTTCTTTGAACTGGTCAAGCGGGGTGATGATGATGGGCGCGGTTATGGCTATGTTGGCCAGATCACCTCAAATTCCTTCATGAAGCGTGAGTTCGGCGCCAAGCTGATCGAGGAGTTCTTTGGCGGCAAGGTTGAATTAGCGGAGGTCATCGACACTTCTGGTGCCTATATTCCAGGGCATGGAACGCCCACGGTTATTATCGTTGGCACGCGGCGTATCGGCAAGGAACGATCCGGCACCATTAGGGCCGTCCGTAATGTCCAAGGGGAGCCCTCTGCGCCAGTGAATGCCGAGGATGGGCTGGTTTGGTCTGAGATTGTGGCTCAGATTGACAACCCGGGATTTGTTGGTCGGTGGATATCGGTGGATGATCTCGATCGATCGCGCTACTTTGGTAAGCAGCCTTGGATTCTCGCCGATGGTGGTCTGGAGATGGTTGAGGGGATAGAAAGGGGGAGTTTCTCTCGGGTATCTTCTATCGCTGATTCAGTCGGAATTACGAGCTTCACGCTTGAGGATGACCTCTATCTGATTGGGCCTGGCAGTGCTGATCGGCGAGATTTGCCAGTTTCATATCGTCGTCCCATGGTTACCGGAGACCTTATTCGAGACTGGGTGGGGGAGGGGTTTGAAGATGCGATTTTTCCTTACGAAGATGACTTCAAGCCGATTGAAGTAGAAACTAATTCATCTCTACTGCGGTACATGTGGCCTGGGCGGACTATTGTTTCTCGAAGTGTTATGTTCGGCGGTAAGACAAAAATAGCCTCTGGGTTGCGTTGGACTGAGTATGGCAGGTTGGCTGTAAAAAAACTACGCACGCCAATGTCGATCACGTTTGCGGAAGTGTCGACTCATAATCACTTCGTTTTGGATCGGGGGGGAAAGGTATTTAAGCAGACGGCTCCAGTGATTAAGCTGCGTGAAGGGGCAAGTGAGGAAGATCATTTGCGTCTGCTTGGTCTTCTGAATAGCTCTTCGGTTTGCTTCTGGCTCAAGATGATGTGCCACAATAAGGGTAGTACCGTTGATAGCAAGGGTGCACGCCAGTCCACGGTTCCATTCGAGGACTTTTATCAGTTCAATGGGACCAACGTAACCAGGCTCCCTCTCCCGGCTGAGTACCCCACTGAGCTTGGCACCGCTCTGGATGCCCTGGCCCAGAAGCTGGCCGTCTCCAGCCCTTCCGTTCTGGCTGCTCCCACTACGCCTACTGCCGTGGCCCTTCGCGAAGCCAAGGCCACCTGGGAATCCCTTCGCAGGCAAATGATCTTTCTGCAGGAAGAACTGGACTGGCAGGTCTACTCCCTCTACAACCTGCACGACGAAGACCTACGCGTCCCGGACTCCTTCGACATTCGTGAGATCGCGCTCGGCGAGCGCGCGTTCGAGATCGTGCTCGCCCGCAAGGTCGCCGCTGGCGAGGCCTCCGGCGAGTGGTTCAAGCGCCACGGCTCCACACCTATCACCGAGATCCCCTCCCACTGGCCGGAGGAATACCGCGAGGTCGTCCAGAAGCGCATCGACGTCATGGAGTCCTCCCGGGCCATCGGCATGGTGGAGCGCCCCGAGTACAAGCGCCGGTGGGCCACCGAGGGCTGGGACTCCCTCCAGGACAAGGCCCTGCGCTCCTGGCTGCTGGACCGGGTGGAGGCCCGCGAGCACTGGTACGACGACAACGACCAGCCCGCCCTCCTCACCCTCTCCCAGCTCGTTGACACACTCTCGCGCGATGACGACTTCACCTCGGTCGCTCGTATCTACGCCCCTCGCCAAGAGCTCGCAGACGTGGTCGCCGCCCTGGTGACCGAAGAGCACGTCCCCTTCATCTCCGCTCTGCGCTACAAGCCCTCCGGCCTGAAGAAGCGTGCCGACTGGGAGAGGACCTGGGAACTCCAGCGGGAGGAGGACGCAGCCCCCGACGAACCCGCCAAGCGCAGGATCCGGGACTCCATCAAGGTCCCGCCCAAGTACACCTCGGCCGACTTCCTCCGCGCCTCCTTCTGGAAGGCGCGTGGCAAGCTGGACGTGCCCAAGGAGCGGTTCATCTCCTACGGCTCGGCCAACGACGCCACCCCCAAGCTGTACGGCTGGGCCGGCTGGGACCACCGGGAACAGGCGCAGGCGCTGGCCTCCTACGTCTCCGTCCAGGTTCTGTCCGCCGAGGAGATCACCCCCTTCCTGGCAGGTCTGCTCGAGCTCCAGCCGTGGCTGGCTCAGTGGCACGACGAGTTCGACGCGATGTACGGCAGTTCTCCCGCCGGGTTCTTCTCGGGGTACCGCCAGCAGCTCCAGGGCGAGCACGGCCTGACCGACGACCACCTGAGGGAATGGCGCCCCGTCGCCGCCACCCGTGGCCGTCGCGGGGGCAAGAAGAAGTAGCAGTAGCGGGACGATCGGCACAGCGGCCCCGGCGGGTCCGGCGGAATCGAAGGAGAGGCGAACACCCCCATGTCAGAGCAGCCCCTGCTCCGGGACGTCATCAACATCAAGGAGTCCATCTCCACCTCGGACTTCGTCCTGAGCCTGGCAGAGGCGACGACGCCCGGAGGCGTCGAGGACGCCCTCCGGGACTACGTGGTCACCGACAAGCTGCTGGACAACTTCGACGAGGCGTTGGGGCTCATCCGGTCCGCGCTGGACGGACGGACGTCGAAGGCCGCCTACCTGCACGGTTCGTTCGGTTCCGGTAAGTCGCACTTCATGGCGGTGCTGTACGCCCTGCTCAGCGGGAACGCGGCCGCGCGGTCCCGCGGCGACTTCGACCAGGTGCTGACCAAGCACGAGTGGCTGGCCAGCGACAGCCGCAAGTTCCTGCTGGTCCCCTACCACATGCTCGGCGCCAAGGCCCTGGAGCAGCGGGTGCTCGGCGGGTACGTCAAGCACGTCCAGAAGCTGCACCCGGACGCGCCGACCCCGCAGGTCTACCGGACCGACGCCCTGTTCGACACCATCCGGTCCATGCGCGAGCGGATGGGTGACGACACGGTCATCAACGGCCTCTCCGCCACGGGCGCAGGGGCCCTCGTGGACGGTTCCACGGACGACGATGACGACTGGGACGAGTTCGCCTGGACGTCGGAGCGGCTCGACACCGCCCTGAGCGCCCCGGAAACGAACGAGGGCGACGAACTGAACCTGGTGGACCCCTCCACCCCGGCCGAGCTGCGGTCCAAACTCGTCAAGGACGCCGGAACCAACCTGCTGCCCGGGTTCACCCGGGGGGCCGCCGAGGACGAGCACGGGTTCATCTCCCTGGACGCCGGCCTGTCCGTGATCGCCGAGCACGCCAAGTCGCTCGGCTACGACGGGCTGGTCCTGTTCCTGGACGAGCTGATCCTGTGGCTGGCCACGCTCATCCACGACCAGAAGTTCGTGGCCCGAGAGGCCAGCAAGATCACGAACTTCGTGGAGGGCGGGGACGCCCGCCGTGCGATCCCCATCGTCTCGTTCATCGCCCGCCAGCGGGACCTGCGCGAACTGGTCGGCGAGGAGGTGTCCGGTGCGGCCGAGTCCTCCATCCAGGACACGCTGAACCTGGCCTCGGGCCGGTTCGACAAGATCACCCTGGAGGACCGCAACCTCCCCCAGGTCGCCCACGCGCGCCTGCTCCAGCCGAAGGAGGGCAAGGCCGGGCTGATCGACGAGGCCTTCGCCAAGACCAAGAGGGCCGGCGGCCCGCAGGTGTGGGACACCCTGCTGGGGTCGGACCAGAGCACCACGGGGGCCGACGAGGCCTCCTTCCGGCTGACCTACCCGTTCTCGCCCGCCTTCATGGACACGCTGGTCCACATCTCCTCCGCCCTCCAGCGGTCCCGCACGGGCTTGAAGCTGATGGGCCAGCTGCTCGCCGACCACCGCGACGACCTGCGCCTGGGCGACCTGGTGCCGGTCGGTGACCTGTACCCGGTCATCGCGGAGGGCGGTGACAAGCCGTTCGTGGACAGCCTGAAGGTGGTCTTCGACGCCGCCGACAAGCTGTACCGGAACAAACTCCGGCCCTACCTGCTCAACACGTACGACCTCACCGACGACGATGTCGACCGGTACCTGCACCACCGCGCCGACATCAAGGACAAGGGGCTGGCCAACCGCTGCAAGGCGTTCGTCGGCGACGACCGCCTGGTGTGCACGCTGCTGCTGTCGGCGTTGGCGCCGAGCGTGCCCACGCTCAACGACCTGACGGTCCGTCGGCTGGGCGCTCTCAACCACGGGTCGGTGGCCTCTCCGCTCCCGGGCGCCGAGGTCGGCATCATCAAGAACAAGGTCGCCGAGTGGGCCGCCCGGTTCCCCGAGATCAAGGAGACCGGTACTGCCGCCAACCCCGGTGTCAGGCTGGAACTGGCCGGGGTCGACGTCGACTCGGTCATCAAGAACGCGGAAGTCAACGACAACGCCGGCAACAGGATGATGCTGGCCAAGCGGCTGCTCGCCGAGGAACTGGGCGTGGACCGCGCCGAGGGCCGGATGGGAGCGGACGACCTGCACCTGGTGTGGAGGGGGTCCAACCGCTCGACCGAGGTGCTCTTCGGCAACGTCGCCGACGAGGACGACATGCCCGACCACGACCTTCAGCCGCAGATGGAGGACCAGTGGCGGATCATCGTCGACCTGCCCTTCGACGAGGGTGATCGGAGCCCGGCCGACGACGTCAACCGGATCACGACCCTGCGCGAGAGGCAGAGCCGGGGCAAGGGTGAGCGCTCCCGGACGGTCGCGTGGATCCCGGCCCACCTGTCCGCCCAGCGGTGGGCGGACTTCCGCAAGCTCGTCGTCATCGACCGGGCCCTGGCGAACGAGAGCCGTTTCGCCAACCAGTACGCCTCCCACCTCAACGCCGACGACAAGGAACGCGCCAAGGGGTTGCTCCAGTCCCAGCGCGAGGCGCTGCTCAAGCAGGTCAAGGGGGCGTTCAAGCAGGCGTACGGGCTGGCGGACAAGAAGCCCGGCGACGTCACGGACTTCGACGACCACTTCCACGCCCTCCCAGACGTAACCGACCTCAAGGTCTCCCTCGGACAGCCGATGCGCGACGGTATCCGGCACGTCGCGGGCAAGCTGCTGGCCCACCAGTTCCCCGCCCACCCCGACCTGGACCCGGAAGGCACCGGTACCGCCGTCAAGGCGAGCGAGGCCAGGACGGTGTTCACGCACGTGCGGGCCGCCGCGGACGCGGGCGACAGGCGGACCGAGGTCCCCGCCAAGGACCGGGCTGTCATGCGCCGCGTGGCGGGACCGCTCGGACTCGGGCAGCAGAAGGAGGCCTACTTCGAGCTGTCCGTGCGGTGGGCCGAGCACTTCCATGCCCAGGCCCGTGTGGAGGGGTTCACCGGAGACCTGAGCCTGACCCACCTCACCGACTGGACCGACCGTCCCGAGCGGCGGGGGCTGGAGCCCTTCCTGGCCGGCCTGGTCGCGGCCTCGTTCGCGGAGATGACGGACCGGGTGTGGGTGCGCGGCGGCGTTCCGCTGGACCCCGCGCCCGAACTCTCGGGGATCAAGCCGAACGACGCGCTGCGCGAACAGCCGAGCCCCGAGCAGCAGGACTGGGACCGGGCCCGGGAACGCTTCGAGGCCGTCTTCGGGGAGAAGGCTCCCACGCTGCGGCGCGGTCGGATGGTCAACCACTTCGCCAAGCAGATCACCGAGGGCGCCCGTATCCACCAGGAGTCGGCGGCGGACCTCGTCCGCAAGCTGGAGGAGCACTCGGTGTTCCTCGGACTGGACGAGACGGGGGAGACGGGGCGTCTGGCGCTCGCGCGGCGCTCACTCGATCTGCTCAGGGAGCTGACGGAGGCGGGGAAGGGCACGGCCGGGACGAGCGCGGCCAAGCGGACCATCGAGGCGCTGGCCCGATTCGACCTGGGGGCGGTCAACGCCGACCGGTACGGTACGTCGATCAAGCAGGCCCAGCGAGTCGCCGAGGCGCTCACCATGGCGTCCTGGGACACCCTGGAGCTGGCGCAGGGCCAGGGCATCGAGGGACAGGAGCTGTTGGAGTCGCTGCGCAGGGTCGCGCGCGAGGACCAACGCACCACCGACCTGGTGGAGGCCCTGGCCTCCACCAGGCGCGAGGTGACCGCCCTGATCAAACGCAACCAGCGTTCCGTTCCGCCCCCGCCGTCTCCTGTGGCTGACGATCACGTCGCCCGGCCGGAGGACGTGGATCTGAACCGAAAGTCCAACGTCCCTCAGGTATCCGCCGAGCAGCCGGAGAGCACCGGCACGGGCGCAGGGGCGGGCTCACCGCGCCGTTTCGGCACCACACGCACCACCGCAGGCCAGGCTGAGAGCATGTTGGCGGCGGAGCTGGCCGCACTGCGTGAGTCCGAGCCGGACGCCACCGTGGAGATCACCTGGCGGGTCGTGGAGCGATGAGTACGACGACCTCTCCTGCCCCCGTTTCCGCTACCGCCGGCACGGTGCGACTGACCACTGCAGCACTCACCCAGTACCTGTCCTCCCAGTCGGCGCTGGAGGGTTCCCTCACCGGCACCGGGCGGCGGCGCGTGGTACTCCTGCGCTCCACTCCCCAGTGGGAAGGGCCCGCCGAACTCACCTGGGACGGAGGGCGGAGCGCCAGGGTTGCCAAGGCGCCTTCGCCCTTGGCCGTACACGAACTGGTCATCGGTCACCTCGGTGAAGCCGACGGGCCCCGGATCCTGGTGGTGCTCACCGACCGGGAGCAGACGGAGCTCGACCCTGCCGTCCTCGCCCGCGTGTACAGGCAGCGTGTCGAGAGCGTCGACCGCTGGGACGTGGTGCGTGACGCCTTCGGCGCCGAACAGGTCGACCCCGGCCTGAAGAACGAGGACTGGGCCGCCGAATCCCTACTGGACGCCACCCCGCCGTGCGGCTGGCCCACGGTCGCCGGAGGGGTCCTGTCCCGCCGAGCCGCGCTGGCTGCACTGACACTGCGGAGGTTGCGGCTGGGCCGCTATGACACCGACCGGGCTCCGGGCGACGACTCCCCCCGCTCCGGGGAGAACCTGGACACGCACGCCCTGCTGCGCTGGTCACTGGCGCCGGGAGGCCCCGAGCACCTGCTGGCGCTGCGCGGCCCCGAACGCGCCGGGCTGGGGGCCTTCCTCGGCGAACCCGAGCAGGCCGGGCCCGCCGGACGGGTATTGCTCGCCCTGGTCACCGCTGAGCACGGGCCGGACGCCGTGGCGTTCGGACTGGTGTGCTCGGCCCTGTGGGCCGAAGACCGTGAGGCCGATGCCCCCACCTACCGGGCGAGGGGACGGGCCGAACGCTGGCTCGGTGAGGAGCCGCCCGCGGTAGGGGAAGCCCTGGACGTGCTTCTGGCTGCGTTCGGCCGCTCCTGCGCGGAGTACGTGGAGATGCTGCTGAAAGTCGGAATCGGCGACGGAGGGGCTGCGCGCGAAGCGTTGCGGACCACCGGGCCCGTGCTGGAGCGGGCCTCACGACTGGTGGCCCAGTTCGGCGCGGAGAGCGCCGCCGCGGCCAGCCCGGTGTTGAGAGAAGGGCTGAACGCCCGCTTCTCCGAGGTCGGTCGGCTCCTGGCCGGCTTCGAAGTCGGCGCCGGGGCCGGCCCTGAAGCGGTCGCTGCGGCCGTCCGCGCCCTTGACGAGCACAAACTGGCCGGGGAAGCGGACACCGGGGTGCGGATCGAACGCGCCCGCATGGGTCAGCGGCTCGCCCAGTGGCTCGCCACCGACCCGGCCACCGGTTCCGACACGGTGGCCGCCGCGGTGCGGCGCCAGATCGCCGACACCGGTTGGGTGGACCGGGCCCTGGACCACATCGAGGCCGGAGGCGACCCCGATCCCGACCTGCGGGCCGCCTACTCCCAGCTGGGCGGGAGGATCCGGGAGCGGCGGCAGGCCATCGACCGCTCCTTCGCCCAGGACCTCGCCTCCTGGACAGCAGCGGGCACCGAGCCCGGAACGATGCTGACCGTGGAGTCCTTCCTGAAGCGGGTCGTGCAGCCCGTGGTGTCGGACAGACACGGTCACCGGCTCCTTCTCCTGCTCCTGGACGGGATGAGCGCGGCGATCGCCACGGAACTGGCCGAGGAGCTGCGACGGCACTGGGCCGAGTACGACCCGCTGCCGGAACCGCCCGCCGGCGTGTCCCTCCCGCCCGAGCGCCGGGGCATGGCCGCCGCGCTGCCCACTCTGACAGCCGTGTCCCGCACCTCGCTGTTCGCCGGGCAGCTCATGAAGGGCGGCCAGGCCGACGAGAAGAGGCTCTTCCCCCAGCACCGGTTCTGGCGGGGAGCCCCGGCCGTCGTCTTCCACAAGGATGAGCTGCGCACCCAGGACACCGGGGACACGTTCGGTCCCGGGCTGACCGAGGCCCTGGCCGACGAGCGCACGCACATCGCCGTCGTGCTGAACACCATCGACGACCGGCTCGGAAAGGAACAGAAGCTCGGTGACGGCGCTTGGCGGCTCTCCGACGTCGGTAAGCTCCAGGAACTGCTTCGGGAGGCGGCAGCCCAGGGCATGGCCGTGATCCTCACCAGCGACCACGGGCATGTCGTTGACCGGCACGGTGCCAGGGTCGAGACCGAAGGAGCGGCCTCCGCCCGCCACCGTGAACCCGGGGGGCCGATCCAGGAGGGCGAGATCGCCCTGTCCGGACCTCGCGTGGTGTGGCCCGAGCCCGGGGCCGAGATCGTCGCCCTGTGGGACGCCGACTCCCGGTACACCTCCCAGAAGGCCGGATACCACGGCGGCGCCGCCCCGGCGGAGTTCACCATCCCCGTCCTGGCGTTCCTGCCCTTCGGAGCCATGCCACCGAAGGGATGGCGCGAACTGGGCGACCAGTACCCCGCCTGGTGGCACCGGGAACCCGTGGATGCAGGCGCGGTGGGAGCGGGCCCCGCTGTCGAGGCCGCAGCACCTGCGCCGAAGCGGACGGTCAGGAGTCCTCAGGCCGCACGGAAGGAGGCCGAGATCGCCAAGACGCACGAGGCCCTCTTCGACGTGTCGCCCGGCGGACCGGAGGAAACCGGGGCACCCGAGCCGGTCGCGTCGCCGTCGGCCGGGGCCGTCGACGCGCGGGGCGAGCTGGTGGGACGCCTCGTCGCCACACAGACCTTCGACTCCCAGGTGGCTCTCCTCGCCCGCAAACCCCCCATGGACAAGGTCGAGAAGGCGGTGAAGGTGCTGTTGGAGGCCGGAACCCTGCCGGCCACCGCCCTGGCCCAGCGCATCGGCTACCCCGCCACCCGCGCGGACGGTTTCGCAGCTGTGCTGCGCCAGCTGCTCAACTACGACGGGGTCCAGGTCCTGGAGACCCTGCCCGACGGGCGCACACTGCGGCTCCACACCGCACTGCTGCGCGACCAGTTCGAACTGGGGTAGTTCCCCGCGTGGTGACCTTGTGCGTTTAGCCGTTCCCGACACCGGAAGCGGCTACACGCACAAGACCACCGCCGAGGGACACCGGAGCTCGTGGGAAAGTGGAGAGTGTGAGTACCGCAGGATCATCCCGCCCAGCCCAGGTCAGTACCGCACGCCGCCGCGGCGTCGTCGACGCGCTGCGGCGCGGAGCCGTGCCCGAGAGCGGCCTGGACCTGCTCGCCACCGGGCTGGACCGGTTCGAGCAGGCGCTGGACGAGGACCTGGACGCGGTGGCTTCGGGAGGAGCCAAGTTCAAAGCCGTACGCGGTGAGTACGGATCCGGCAAGACCTTCTTCACCCGTTGGCTCGGCGAGCGCGCCAAGCGGCGCAACTTCGCGGTCTGCGAGATCCAGGTGTCGGAGACCGAGACCCCGCTGCACAGGCTGGAGACCGTCTACCGCCGGATGACCGAGCGCCTCACCACCTCCAGCTTCCCGCCGAGCGCGCTGCGCCCGGTCGTGGACGCCTGGTTCTACGCGCTGGAGGAGGACGCCCTGGCCGACGGAGCAGACGAGGACGGGCTGCCCGAAGCCGTGGAACGGCTCCTCACCGCGCGCCTGGCCGAGGTGTCACGGCACGCTCCGTCGTTCGCGACCGCACTGCGCGGATACCGCGCGGCGCTCGCCGAGGGCGACGAAGCCACGGCTGCGGCGATCCTGGCCTGGCTCGGCGGCCAACCCCACGTGGCCGCCTCGGCGCGCCGGTCGGCGGGCGTGCGCGGCGACCTCGACCACTTCGGGGCTCTTGGTTCCCTCCAGGGCCTTCTCACCGTCCTGCGCGACAGCGGGCACCCCGGTCTGCTCGTGGTGCTGGACGAGGTGGAGACCCTGCAGCGGGTGCGCTCCGACGCCCGTGACAAGGCGCTCAACGCGCTGCGCCAGCTCATCGACGAGGTGCACTCGGGGCGCTTCCCGGGGCTGTACCTGATCATCACGGGGACCCCTGCCTTCTACGACGGCCAGCAGGGCGTGCAGCGTCTGGCCCCGCTGGCCCAGCGCCTGCACACCGACTTCGACACCGACCCCCGTTTCGACAGCCCGCGTGCTCCGCAGATCCGGCTCACGGGTTTCACGCACGACTCCCTCGTGGGGCTGGGCGTGACCATCCGGGACCTGTACGCGCAGGGCTCGGCGCACCCCGACCGGATCAAGAGCGCGGCCGACGACGAGTATGTCGCCGACCTGGCCAGGGCCGTCGGGGGCGCTCTCGGCGGCAAGGTCGGCGTGGCCCCCCGGCTGTTCCTCAAGAAACTGGTGGCCGACGTCCTGGACAGGATCGACCAGTTCGACGACTTCGATCCCAGGCAGCACTACCGGCTGACCGTGCGCGGCACCGAGCTCACCGAGACAGAGCGCAACCTCACCGCCGACGACGTCGAGCTGGACCTGTAGGTGAGTACCGACCCCCTGGACCGGCTCGACCCGGTCGTACTGCACCACATCGTCAACACCCTGGGCTGGCCCGACCTGCGCCCGATGCAGCGGGCCGCGATCGACCCCCTGATGGACGGTGACGACGCGGTCCTGCTCGCCCCGACCGCGGGCGGCAAGACCGAGGCCGCTTGCTTCCCCCTGCTTTCGGCGATGCGGAAGCAGGGCTGGAACGGCTTGTCCGTGCTCTACCTGTGTCCGCTCAAAGCCCTGCTGAACAACCTGGTCACCCGGGTCGACACCTACGCGGGCTGGCTGGGCGGACGCGCCCAGCTGTGGCACGGGGACACACGGCAGTCCCAGCGCCGGCGCATGCGTACCGACCCGCCCCAGATCCTTCTCACCACCCCCGAGTCACTGGAGTCCATGCTCCTGGGAACGACCACCGACCACGAGCAACTGCTGGGCGGAATCCGGGCCGTCGTCGTGGACGAAGTGCACGCCTTTGCCGGGGACGACCGCGGATGGCACCTGTTGGCGGTCCTCGAACGCCTGGAACGGCTGACCGGACACCGTATCCAGCGCGTGGGCCTGTCAGCGACGGTCGGCAACCCGGAGGAGCTGCTCACCTGGTTGCAGGGCGCCGCCCCGGAAAAACGTCGTGGCAGGGTGGTCGCGCCCGAGGCCGCACAGGGCCCCGCCCCCTCCCGGCCCGCCGGCGAGGTGGAACTGGACTACGTCGGGTCGATCGCCAACGCCGCGAAGATGATCGCGGCACTGCACCGGGGAGAGAAACGGCTGGTCTTCTGCGACTCCCGCCGCCAGGTGGAGGAGCTGGGTGCGGCACTCCGCGCCCGGGACGTGACGGTGTTCCTGTCCCACGCCTCCCTGTCGGTGGACGAGCGGACCCGGTCCGAACAGGCATTCGCGGAGGCACGGGACTGCGTCATCGTGTCCACGTCCACCCTCGAACTCGGAATCGACGTCGGCGACCTCGACTGGGTCATCCAGATCGACTCTCCCGCCACGGTCGCCTCCTTCCTCCAACGCGTCGGCCGGACAGGACGGCGCCGGGGGAGCACCCGCAACTGCCTGTTCCTGGCCACGGACCGTGACGCGCTGCTCCAGGCCGCGGGACTGCTGGTGCTGTGGGGAAAGGGATGGGTGGAACCCGTCTCCGCTCCTAGCGAACCCCGCCACCTGGTGGCCCAACAGCTCCTGGCCCTCGTCCTCCAGAAGCACCGGATCGGCGACCGCCTGTGGCCCGAGGAGTGGAACGGACTCGCCCCCTTCGACCGCTCGGCGGCACCGATCCTGCGGAACATGGTCGAGGAGGGTTACCTGGACACCGACAGCGGGATGCTGTTCATCGGCCCGGAGGCCGAGCGGCGCTTCGGAAAGCGGCACTTCCTCGAGCTGACCGCCTCCTTCACCGCCCCGCCGCAGTTCACCGTCCTGTCCGGACGCCAGGAGATCGGTCAGACCGACACCTCGGTGCTGACCGAGGAGAGGGAGGGCCCCAGGCTGCTCCTCCTCGGCGGGCGCAGCTGGAGGGTCACCTACATCGACTGGTCCCGTCGACGGGCCTTCGTCGAACCAGCCGATGGGGGAGGAGTTGCCAAGTGGTCCTCCGGAGCGGTCTCCGGTCTGTCGTTCGCGCTCACCCGTGCCATGCGTGACGTGATGCTGGGCACTGATCCCCCGGTACCCCTCACCGGACGTGCCACAGCCGCCCTGGCGGAGCTGCGCAGCGAACAGGCACCGGTGTCGGTCCACCCGGGTGGCACCCTCGTCACCAGGGAAGGAGACGGCATGCGCTGGTGGACGTGGGCGGGATACCGTGCCAACGCCACGCTGACGGCGACCATGTCCTCGGTCACCGATCCCGTGCAGCGGCCCACGGACCTGTCGGTGCGTCTGAGAGAAGACGTGACCGCCGACGCCTGGGCCAGAGCTCGGGAGAGCGTGCGCTCGGACGGCCCCCTGGTGCTCCCGGACGTCGACCCCCGGGCTGTGCGCGGCCTGAAGTTCGCGGCCGTGCTGCCCGAGCGCCTGGCGATGGCGACCGTGGCCGCGAGGCTCGCGGACTTCGACGGCGCCCGCGAGGTGCTCGACGAGTTGGTACGGTTCCAGATACTGCCGTCCTAGAATCGTTCCTTCGGACTGTCTGTCCACATCTGAATGGGTCAATGGGGCCTATTCGTCTTCTAGTTCCATGTCCTCGACCAAGGGGATATTCTCGTGGCCGGCATGCGTGATGCGAGGGATACCAGGGGACTCGTAGTCTACGGAGATCACGCCGTGCGCGGGCTCGAACCCCGTGGGAAGGTTTGTGTCTACCACGAAGAGCTGGAAGGGATTTCCTCGAGCACCAGCGATTGCCTGGATCTTCGTGTAGATGTTGAAACTCAGTGATTGAAGTGGCCCCAGGGATTTCTGTGGACTGTCTAGGATCAGACAGCTGGGGAGATGGTAATTCGGATTACTGAGAGCGGTTGAGTGAAGGGTGAGCCAGTACCCTACGATGAACGGGATTTGGTTTCCACCGCTGATGTTGACCCGGTCGAACCTCGCGTCGTCGATGTACGGCAGGTAGTCCTCTAGGGAGATTTTCCCCTCCGCCACATTGGGTGTGTGCAAAGCGTGAAGAAGGTCGTTGTACAGAGTGCTGAGATTTTCGAACAGGTTTTCGTTGGAGCGGCGAAGATATTCTTGCCTGTTCCGCTGGGCGTTCGCCGCAGTACTGACTTTGGCCTCGGCCCGGTTCACGTCCACCTGGAAACTTGCAATCTGCAGGTCCACGTCCAGAGCCTGTTCGAGCTTCTCGATCTCGGCCTCCGCCCGAGCCAGAGCTTCCCGAACCTGGGAGAGCTCCTCGATGTGAGGGCCGTTGCCACCGGTCAGGAGCTCGATCTCTTCGCGGAGTTCGCGGTTGCCCGCCTCGAGCTGACGTAGATGAGAGTTGAGGGCCTCTCTCTCCCGTTCTCCCTGGGACCGAAGGGACAGGATCTCTTCCCGCTGACTTGCCAGCTGGAGCTCCTGTGCTCCCGACTCTCCTGGGATAATCAGAGGTAATTCACCCTCTCGTCCCTGTTTCCTCCTGAAACCCTCGTTCTGAGTTGGCTCCGAAAATTCTTCTTGGAGACAGAGTTGACATGTATTCTCAGGTACGGAAATTTCGCGTTCGACGATGGACTGCGTACAGCGCGGGCACTGAGAGAATTCGATGGGGGCCAGCAACGCACTGGCGCTGTTGACACGCTGAACGCGATCCAGTGCCCCCTCGAGTTCGGTCACACGTGAACGCCGTTTAGCTTGGGTTTCCTCGAGTGACTGAAGGACTTCTTGAGTTCTGAGAATGCTGTTGCGATTGCTTTCAAGCAATCCTTGCAGGGTGAGTACACGGTCGTCCCGAGTTCCCATGGCGGAACGCAGCCCACGGAGGCTCTCCGTCAGACGCGTGCGGTGTCTTTGAGTATCGGCCAGGTTCTGGCGCAGCTCCGCCCCGGAAGGCAGAGAGGCCCGCTCCCTTAGGACGGTCACCCCCTCGTCGCGTCGCTGAGCCTGACGAAGAAGTTCCCTGGCCTTCAGCAGCTGTTCCTCGAGCTCCTGGAGTTGCTGATCGATCATGTCGAACAGCAGTTGGAAGAGGCGTATACGCCGTTGTTTCAACGCGGAGGCGTCGTGGTGGGCGATGCGTTGATCGATGTCACTTTGGGGAACATGGACATAGTCCCAGACGTGGGCAAAGGTCAACGTGTCGCGCTGCCCGTTCACGGTGAAGTCGACATCGTCGCGAATGCCCAGCCACTCCAGAAGACGTTTGCCGATCGTTGGCACCTCAGCATCGTCGGACGAAACGGGATAACCGCCGATATCTTCCTGAAGTGTCAGGTCATGGACCAGTACTTCGCCCGGGGTGAGGCTGCTCCGAGTTAGTCGCAGTTCCTGTGTTCCTGCCTCGATCTCGACGTGGACTCTATGTACCTTCTGGTCCACGACCGGAGTTTTTCGGAATTTTAATCCTAGGCCGAACTTGATCAGTTCGATGATGGTGCTTTTACCTGAACCTGGAGGACCGATGATGAGGTTCAGGCCACTGGCGAACTCGCGGCGGGAGTGCTCTTCCGGGCGGTCCGTCTCCACCTCTAGTGCGTTGATGCGGAAGCGGGTACTCATCTGATCTCCTCTCCAAAACCGTGGGAGACTATCTCCGGAAGATGTTCATGGATAAGCAGAGATAGGCGGTTACCGCTAAGGTGTCCGGCCGCCTCGGCAATTGCTGAGCATCGGTCTGCCACTTTTCTCCAAGACGGTGTGGCCAGCGCCCTTTCGTTCACGGACACCCCCATCGAGGTGGGAGTCAGGGTGATGCGTGAACGACCCTCATTACCCTTCCGGAGGAGACGGCGGCTGATGAGAGCCCCCACAACCGTGTAGTAGCGCTCATCCCAGGGGCCGTAGCGATGCCGACGCATGGGGGCCTCCGGAGTCCGAGCGTCTGGGGCACCCAAGTGAAGCCGTTGGTCGTTTGTGCGAAGACCCTCCAGAGCCTGGGTCGCCAACTCGGGGTAGCGCAGTAGGAAGTCCAACTTGGCGAGTTGGGTCAGACCGTCGACATGTCCGGGTAGTGGGTGGGCTTGGACTACTGCGTTGATCAGGAGAAGGACACGAATCTCGTGGTAGTCACGGTCCCGTTGAAACAGGAGAAGGTGCTTCGCGGTCACGGCTCGTCCTGTTGGGTATCAGTAGGGGAGAGAGTACGGGTGTTGGACTCACCGAATTCTCGCAGCAGGGCGTCAGCGTCGAAGCGCGCTTCGGTGAACCAAATCAAACACTGGTTAGCGGCATTGGCTACAGCACCGGTAAGCAGCGCTCTACTGAGAGGGAAGGGAAGCTCGGGGAAATCCGCAACGGGAAGGCGAATGCTGTCATTCCATAGGCGACGGCCGATGTCGTCTTCCGGTACTTTCTGGTTTTTGAGGTTGTACTCGACGTCGTCGACACGCTCCAGGAGTTCTTTGGTGAATACCTCTACCTGGGCGTGGTTGCCAGGGGAGTCATCCACTGCGGCCGTGGCGTTCTGCCAAGTTTCCAGCCGGTCCTCGGCACGCTGGATGTCATTGGCTCCACAGTTTCCAGCTTTCATTTTCACCGAGACCTTGTACCGGTAAGGGACCTCCGGCACGAGAAAGTGTCGGGGACGCTTCACCACTTTGTCGATGGCGTCTCGAGCTTGGTCGGTGGTGATCCTGCGGCGGAGGATGTCTTGGGGCAGCTCTTTGCGCTCGTCAGAGTTAGAGTGCTGGACAAGTGTGCTGAGCTCACCCCATTCGATCGGCAGATGGGCGCGCATGCTCTGTCCAACGACATCCTTCAGTGTTTTCCAGACCAGACCAGCGTGCTCGATCGGATGTTCTAGTCCTCGCAGAACCGGCTGAACGTAATCGGTCGGTGCGGAGGAATCTATGCTACGCCGACCTGGAATGTCTGTGTCCAGGCTGAGTTTACGGAGGAAAGGGTCTACTGTTTTCAGGAGAGCAGAGCTTGGTTTGCAGTCCTGTGCTCGAGCATGCAGTCCAACAGCCTCGTCGTTGGTGAGGCCTGCCTTTTTGTGATGTATTAGCAGATGTTGTGCGAACTTGTTACATAATCTCGAAAAATCCGAATTTTGGACTTGCTTTCGGGGGCTTCCGGAAGCGGAATCGCTGGCCAGGCAGAAGTCGCCCAAGGGTGAGGTATTGGAGCGGTGAAGAGCGTTGTTGGTGGAAAGGCGGCAGAGGAAAGCGCCAGAGAGCCTTCGGGAGTTTCGGTACAGATGGGCGAGTCCTCCCTTGCCGACTAGCTCAGGCCACTCCCAAGCTCCTTGGTCCAAGTCTCGGTGCTTGCCCGATGCAATGACAGTTGTAGGACCGTCGAGGAGGATCCAGTCCTCCCAGTGCTCACTGATCAGGGCCCGGTGAGGTAGGCCCCGTCCTTGCCGACGGTCAAGGATGTCGTTCGTCAGAAGTACCAGAAGATCACGAGTGGCGACACTGGCCTGCCACTCGTACTTGTCGAAGGTGCGTGAGCCTGCATCCTCTGGTGGGCGCATCGTGGCCAACTCGAGCTCGTCCAAGTAGCACCATCCAATCTCGTACTTCTGTTCCCTGTGGTTTCTATCACTTGGGGTGCACTTGGGGCTTAAAATGTTTCCATTTTGTGATTTATTTGGGTTGATCCGTCTTTCTAGTTTCTTTGAAACAGGACTCCACTGGCACTTGGTGTGGACAGGGGCAATCTGGTTGCTGATCTCCGTGGAGAGCGTGGTCAGTTCGGTACATGGCTCGGCAAGCCTGCTGCCGCTCAGATGGCCTCGGCGATGGCGCTGACCTGGGCGAGCAGGGCTTCCGGCTCAGAGTCGAGGTCCAGGACGTGCTGGTGCACGGTTACCCCCGGGGTGCCGTGCAGGTGGTGTCGGCCGCCTGTGATCCCCGAGCCGGCCGCGTACACGAGATGGCCCTCGCGGAGGCCGAGGCGGGTGCAGTAGGCCAGCATCTGGTAGAGGTCGCCGGTGTGGCTTCCCGCTTCTCGGCTGCGTTTGTACTTGGCGTCGACCACGGCGGCAGGAGACCCGGCCCCTGGGGGCTCGTAGACAAGGTCGGGCCGGAGCTGGGCCGTTTTCGCGTGGTCCAGATGGAAACGCCTGTCCTGGAGCAGGCAGCGGCCCCCTCCGGTGCTCAGGGCTTCGGAGAGCGCGCGGGTCACGAAGTCCTCGAACACCTGCCACATCCGCAGGACGAGGCCGTCGGCCCGGAGGGAGTGGTCCGTGCCGAACTCGTAGGAGTGCGAGTTCAGGACGAGCTCAGCCAGTCTGAGCGGGTTCTGGATCCGGGTGTTCAGACGGCTGGGCTGCCACACGGGCAGCTTCCGACCCGGGGGCAGCGCGCTCACCCCGTCCAGGCGTACGACGACCCGGCGGAGGAGGGCCCGCGTGCCGGGCTCGGTGCCGGGAGTGCGCATCAGTCTGTGTGCGGCGGCGAGCAGGATCCGGTTCTCGGCGATGTCCGCGGTGTGGTCGTCATAGCTGATCTCCGCCGGAAGGAGTCCGCCGTACCTGCGTCGGATTTGCTCGGCGGTGCGCAGGCGGCCGCGGACGACCGGAGCCGACTCCTCCACGGTGCGGTAACCCATGAGCACACCCTGGCCCAGGGCGCGCTCGCACATGCGGGCGAAGGCGTGCGCGACGGCGGGGACGAGGTCGTCATGCCGTTGCACGTCCACCGCCTCCCGCTGCCAGTGCATGCCTCCTTGGGCGTAGCCGAGAAGGAAGAACAGGCGTCGTACCGGGATTTTCGGGGTGATGACCAGCTCGATCGACTCCCCGACAGCGCTCAACCGCACGGACCCGACCATCTCCCGGTCCGCATTGACCCTCCAGAGACCGTCGGGCTCCGGTGCTACTGTGACGAGTCCGGACGCGGCGATCAGGGCGGCCTGCGGTGCGGAAAGGCGAATCCCTCTCCGGGGCCTGTGCTCGGTCAGGCGCAGGACGGCCGTCATGGGCTCTCGGTCAGGCCCAGGGCCTTGCGGAGGGAGGAGAGTCCATACCTGGCCGCCACGTCGGTGCCGTCGCCGTAGTGGTGCTCTTCCAGCAGGGGGAGGATCTGGTGGCGCCACACGCGGTCCATGCCCTTGGCGGTGTGCACCGATGGGCGCATGAGGTAGGACGGTCCGATCCGGAAGTCGCGGTCGTCGATCCGGCTGTTGAGTTCGTCCAGCAGGAGCGCAGTGTCCTCCGGCAGCGCGCGGTGACGCAGCCACCGCCGCAGGACCGACGCCACCGGTTCCGCACTCGGGTGCAGTTCGGTGAACCAGAAGCGGCGGCGCATGGCCGTGTCGACCAGGGCGATCGAGCGGTCCGCGGTGTTCATCGTGCCGATGATGAACAGGTTCCGGGGCAGGTCGAAACCGGGATCGGCCTCGGTGCCGTAGAGCAGCCTCACGGACCGGTTCCGGTACTCCAACAGGTAGTAGAGCTCACCGAAGACCTTGGCCAGGTGGCCCCGGTTGATCTCGTCGATGATGAGGACGAAAGGCTCGCCTGGGTGTTTGCGCGCCGCGTTGGCCAGGCTGCGCAGGGGGCCGTGGGTGAGGGTGAATCCGGAGGGGTGCTCGGAGTCCCCGGGATGGGGGCGGTAACCCTCGAAGAAGTCCTCGTAGGAGTAGGACGGGTGGAACTGTACGAGCTGGGTGTTCTCGGGGCGGTCGCCGGTGAGGTGGCGGGCAAGCTCTTGGGCGAGATACGTCTTGCCGGTGCCGGGAGGGCCGTAGAGGACCAGTTGCGGTCTCTCACGCAGCAGGTCCACACACTCTGACAGCCACTCCCGCTCCATGAACACGCTGTGGGCGAACTCCTCGGTGGGCTCGGGCAGCTCCGCGTCCTGTACCGGCGCGGGGCGCTTGTGCGGACCGTTGATCAGCTGCTCCAGCTCCCGGCGGAAACCGGTGAGTTCGAGCAGTTCGGTGTTGGGCGTGCCGATCCGGGCCGCCAGTTCGGCCGACAGATTCCCGGTCAGGTGGAGAGGGGAACCCTGAGTGTGCCATGCCACCGGGCGGATCAGTTGACCCGGCGCAGAAGGGGCGCCGGAGCGGAGTTCGTCCCCGGAGACCGTTCCGAGGTGGACCTCGCGACCGATGTTGGTGAGGACGATGTCCCCGCTCCGCATCCTGGAGACGAAGCTGTGCAGCGCGAAGACGAGTCGCTCGCGCTCTTCGCTCGACCGGTGCTGGTGGAGGCTCTCGACGGTGTCGCGGACCACGGTCTCGCCCACACCAGCGCGCAGGATGTCGGCTCCGTTCGCCGTCAGGGAGCACTCGCCCCGTTCCACCCAAACCGCGTGGACAGCACCGTCCTGTCCGAGGTCCGTACCGCGGATCAGCCATGCGCGTGTGGGGGGCGTGGTCCGGTCGGGAGCTGTGTCATCGGTGGAAATCTGTTCGGTGATTTCAGTCCGGGTGACACGATGGCTGGCGAGCGTCCAGCCGCCAGGGCCGAGAATGCCGTCAGTGTCCAGCAGTAGGTTCGCCGCAACCTGTTCCGCTTCGGTGAAGTGGGCGCACTTCGGGGCGCGGCCCTCTTCATCCAAGACGCGGTGCCAGCCCTCCGCACGTGTCGCCGACAGGTGTTGCATCAGTGCCGCGGGGTCCAGGCCGGTCACCTCGGCAAGGTCCTTCAGCCCGACCCAGTGACCCTCGGGCAGGGACTGGAGAACTTCGCGGGCCAGGGCGTGGCTGCTCTCGTTCCGCTTCCACTCGTTGTAGCGAAGCTTGATGAGAGGCTGAAGATCCTCATTCGCTTCGAGGGTGGACAGTGTGTGGCGTCCGGCTCCCGTCAGTTCCCAGGTTCCGTCTCCGTCCTTGCGTATCCACCCGGCCTTGACCGCCTCTGTAGCGATCCAGCCCAGATAGGTGAACGGGCTCGTCTTCCCTGAAGTGGCCTTCTTCCATGCCTCCTCCAACCCGGGGTTCGCACCGAGGATGAGGTTCCAGACCGTGTTCTTGTGCAGACCTTCGGGGTGCTTGGCCAGTACCGCGAAGAGTGTGTGCGTCATCCTGTCAGTGAGTTCGCTACGGGATGCCAAGGAGGCTGCCTTCCAGGGGGGAGGTTGGGGCTGCGGGGAAGACGAGGGTACAAGCCCCTTCGGATACCGGGGGCGGCACGGAGGGCAGCTGTGCGAATCGGTGCCGTATGGCCGGAAGCGGCCAGAGGACCGAAGTATCGGTCGCCTCCGGGCGGCTGTTGGGAGGGCAGGTGTGGCAGCAGTCCGTGACCGCGCGGTTTTCCATGGGAGCTGGGAACGGGTGGTACGGACCCCTCCGGACGCGGGGCGCTGATGGGCGTCCCCCTTGCAGACCGGGTTTTTCCGCCCGGCACCGGGCTGAGCAGGTCGCACGGACCGCGGGCCGGTGAGGGTTCGGGAGCCGGCTCCCCGGTCGGAGCGGAGCCGGGAGCCCCCGCCCAGTACCCGGTCCCCGGCCGTGCGCGGGACGGGCCGCCGGGCCTGTGGAGAACCGCGGGCGGGGAACCGGGTTCTCTGCCACCATCGGTGGGATGGAACCCGACCTCCGGCACATGCGCGCGCTCGTCGGGTTCGAGGACGCGCGGACCGCCGACCTGAGTGTGCGCGGAGTACCGCTCACGTCCGTCCACCGCCCCGTGGCGGAACAGGCCCGACTCCGCTCCGGAGGCAGGGCCCTCGGTTCACGGCTGGGTGTCTACCAGGTGCTCCAGGCGCTTCCCCTGGGTTCGTGGGTGCCGGTGGACTCCCTCAGCGAACGCGAACAGGTCATCCTCCCGGCGCTGCCCGCCTGGACCCGCACGCGGAGGAACGGGCGGATCCTGCGCCTGGCGGACACGCCGGTGCGGCTCGACCTGCTCGTTACGCAGGGAGAGAAGTGGCTCGACGCCCTCGACCGGGCCTGTGCGCTCGGCGCGGTCGCACCCCGGATGGCCGTGTGTGAGTCGCTCGGCGAGGACCGCGACCGGGCCTGCTGGGAGGCGGACTACTACGGTGTGGGGCTGGCCGTGCGCCACGGCAGCGGTCTGCGGGTGCTGGTCCGTCCCCGCCAGGGGGTCCCCGAGTCGGCTGCGGCACTGCACTGGCGCCTCGCCGAGCGCGTTCACCGGGTCGCGGAGGAATGGGGCTCCCAGTCCTCGGAGCCGGCCCAGTAGCGCAGGGCGGCGGAGACACCGAACGTGTCCTCACGGGGCGAGATCTCCCTGTTGTGCCACTCGTACTCGTTCAGAGCCCTCCGGCACATCCCCTGCCACCGCGACCTGGCGTTTCCGGGCGAGGTCTCGGAGGCGAGCTCCCGCCACCACCGGGACCAGACCGCCATGTTGTGGGCGTGCGCCGCCTTCCTGTCGGACGAGTCCTGGAAGTCGCTGAGCGGCCTGCCCGCCTCGCCGTTGTTCCGGGCCTCTCCCCATTCGACGCAGGGCGTGCACAGGCACCGCCGGGGGTTGCGCAGGCGTTCGGCGAGTGTGGAGCCGTGGAAGTAGCCCATCAGGGCGGGCAGGATGACGTGGGGGCTCGAATCCGTCCCGGGCCTGCCGCCCTCCGTTCCCGGGGGCACCGCGTGGCGGACCGACGAGGTGTCGCCGACGGAGGCGAACGGCGCCCCGCACGCCATCGCCTCCAGCGCCGCCAGGTCGATCCGGAGGAGAGCGGTGTCCGGGCAGGAGCGGAGGACCTCCCTGAGCGCACTCGCCCTCCGCTTCGAGTCCAAGGGGTTGTTCCGGGCCCCGAGGATCAGTGCCTTGGGCGCACGGACGCTTCGGAGGGCGGCGATCAGGTACGTGCGGCGTTCGGTGATCCACGCCGCGTCGACGGGCGCCGCGAAGACCACGGTCGGCGCGTCCGTCCCGTTCATCTGCCGGACGGCCGCGGCCAGTGCCCGCTCGCCCTCATCGTCGCACCGCAGGTACCTGGTGGGCGACAGAACCAGGTCGGCGGGGGCCGCGGTCCACTGTTCCAGGGTCGCTCCGAGACCGGTGCGACGCGTGTCGACATAGTGCTGCGGTTCTGTGGTGAACGGTTCCTCGGCGGTCGCGTAGGAGCTTTCGTAGGCCGACGGGTCCAGAACGACCGGACAGGCATGGGCTGTCCCGGCGATGAACTCCTTCGCCCTCTCGCGGGCTTTTCGGCCGGAGAAGACCACGCCTCCGGCGACGGCCGGGACATGGCCCAGGGGTGCGTGTCGGACGTCCTTGACATGGAGCAGGACACGGCCGCGCACGGCGGCGAGGGGGTCGGGTGGTGCGTGGCCGGCGGCTGGGAGAGGCCCGGGGGTGGTGGGCACCGTTTCACCTCGTGGTTCCGCGTGGGCGTTCGCCCGTGCTCTGCCCACCGGGTGTTCCCCGGAACCCCGCGTGACCGGTTGAGGCCACCGAAGTGCGAGTGCTGTGGCTGCTGTTGCTCCGGAGGTGTGCGCGTGGTGGTCGGTGCGGAACAGGGCCTGGTTCCGTGGCCGCCTCCCGTGGTTCCGGGGGCGGAACCGTCATCGGTTCAGGAAACTCCTGGCGAAGAGTAAAAAACCATGGTTGTCCATGTAATGCATATATTTCGCACTCAGTACTTGAGGGGTTTCCCTTTTTCGAGTGAATTCATGTGTCGAACTCCAGGCCGGTGTCGGCCATTGCCGGAGGCCTTCCGTCCCTTGTTCCGTGCCGTTCGGGTGGCCAAGGATCGGTGTCATGGCTTCCAAGACGAAATCTCGTGGTTCTCTGCGCTACTGGGGCGTGGTGGTTATAGTTTTCGCCCTTTTCGGTTGGTTTCTACCGGAAGTGGGACCGATGTGGATCGCGATCGCCTCCGCGGTCTCGGTCCTCTACGTCTTCTTCCAGATGCCGCTGCCGTGCGGTGCCTGGAACAGGGGGGAGAAGACGCGGTGCCGCAACAACTCCCCGGGGCTGCTGCCGGGGTGTCATATCGAGCAGCACCGGTGGCAGACGGCCAAGCTCATGCTGCGCAGCGGTGGGTGGGGAGAACTCCGTGCCAAGATCTTCGCCAGCTGGAAGAGGTCGCTCCCCGCACTCGTCACCGCTGCCACTATTGTGTCCGGTGTCGCGGCGGTCGCCCAGCTCGCGGTCGCCGTGGCCGTCGCCTGAACGCCGAGCGCCGGGCGTGATCGGGACGTCGCCCAGCGGACCCCTGAGGTGATGGGCGGCGCACCGGAAAACCCACTGCTCAGGAACCGTCGGTGATGCGCTTGCCGTCCCCGTCCTTGACGATGGTGAAGGCGTCCACCGTCTCGCCGTCGGCGGTGCGGGCCCGGTACTCCAGGGTGTCGCCGTCCACCGCGACGTGCTGGAAGGTCTGGGTCTCCTCGCGCTGGACCTGGACCCGGGCGCCGTTGTCGGTCCAGTTGTCCTCGCCGGCGTCGTAGGTCTTGGGGCCGGTCACCGAGACCACGTAGACCGGTCCGGTGTGCGCGCCGGAGCCGCCGTCCCCGCCCTCGGCCAGGACGCCCCGGGTGTAGGAGTGGTCGTGGCCCTGCAGGACCAGGTCCACGTCGTGCTCCTCCAGGACCGGCAGCCACGCCTCGCGCAGCGGCCCGTTGTCGCGTTCGGGGTCGCTGGAGAAGACCGGGTGGTGGAAGGTGACCACGGTCCACGGGTGGGGGTTGTCGGTCAGCGCCCGGTCCAGCCAGTCCCGCTGCGTGTCCAGCCACCGCTCGGGGTCCTCCGGGGCGGCCTCACGGTAGTTGGAGTTGAGCACCACGAACCGCACCCCCTGGTAGTCGGTGTGGTAGGCGGTTCCGGCCAGGTCGGTGCCCCGGTCGGGACCGTTGCCGGCGCCGGGGAACTGCGGGCCCCAGTACCGGCTCAGGCCGTCGTCGTACTCGTGGTTTCCCGGGGCGGCCACGTGGTTCATGCTCCCGGACGCCTGGTCGAAGGCGTCGAACCACTCGTCCCACTGGGAGGCGCTGTCGGCGTCGTCGATGAGGTCCCCGGAGTGCACGGCCAGCTCGGCGTCGGGGACGGCCTCCAGACCGGCCCGGACGACGGGGGCCGCGTCCTCGGTGATGTCGTTCTGGATGTCGCCGAAGTACAGGAAGCTGAAGGGATCCGCCCCCTCCGCCGCGGTGGTGAAGGCGCGCCAGTCCCCGGTCTCCTCCTCCGAGCCCTCACCGGCGCCGCTCGCGCCGATCCGGTAGTGGTAGGCGGTGTCCGGTTCGAGGCCGGTGGCCGTGGCCGCGAAGGTGGAGCCCGGTTCGTCGCCTCCGGTCGGGCTGCCGTCGACCCGCAAGGTCTCCTCCGAACCGTCCTCGGGCCCGATCTCCAGGAAGGACTCCTCTGCTTCGTACGCGCGCCAGGTCACGGTCTGGGAGGTACCGGGATCGGCCGTCGGTGAGAGGAGGACGCGGTCGACGGGCCGTTCGGCCGTGGCCTGGGGGGTGCATGCGCACAGCCCGACTGCGAGAAGGGGCCCGCTCAGGGCCGCGAGCACGCGGCTCTGAGCGGGACGGGATAGAGCGGTGGGCATGGAGGTACCTGTCCTTTCTTCCGGCGGTCCGGGACTGCGGGGCGGGGAGCCGACGGGCCGGTCCGGGGGCGTCGTCTCCGGCTCCTACCCAGGTGAGAGGCGGAAATCCGTCGCAGCGGCCTTCCCGTCGGCGCCCTCGACGGCACCCGGGCCGCACGACCGGACCCTCAGGCCACCGGAGTGGTCTGGGCGAGGGAGATGCGCCAGTCGTCGCCCTCGCGGATCAGGAGGTAGGACATGACGCCTTTCAGGGGAGCGGAGGAGGCCGCCTCGGGGCGCCCGTCGAAGACGGTCTTGGTGAGGCTGACGTGGGCGACGTCGCGTGCGACGAAGCGGATGTCGTCGACCCGCAGGGCCGTCCGGACGTCCTTGAGGGGTGTGGCGAGGGCTTCGGCCATGGCGGAGGTGAAGGCCTCCAGGCCGAAGAGCCGCCGCCCGCCGAAGTTGACGATCACGACGTCGGAGGTGTGCAGCGCCGGGAGTGCGACGGGGTCGTTCTGGGCCCGGTCGGCCCGGGCGACGAGGTCGCGGATGCGCCGCTCGTCGGCGGCGCGGTCGGGGAGGGTCGTGCTCGTGGTGTCCATGGGGCGAACCTAGAAGCTCAACTTTTGTTCATGTCAAGGCGCCCGCCCCGCGTCCGCCCCCCGCCCTCCCCGTCTCCGCACCCCGTCTCAGGGCAGGATCAGCCGGGGCCCCTCCGGGGGGTTCGGGCGCGGCCCCCACTCGCGGGGGTAGCCGAGGGAGACCTCGATGTGGGGCACGTCGTCCACGACGATGGTGCGCGGGATGTGCAGGTGGCCGTAGACGACGGCGCGGGCGCGGTAGCGCGTGTGCCAGTCGGCGGTCGCCTCGGTGCCGCACCACTGGGCGAACTCGGGGTAGCGCAGGACACGGGTGGGTTCGCGGACCAGGGGGAAGTGGTTGACCAGGACGGTGGGGACGTCGGGGTCGAGGGCGTCGAGGCGCTTGCGCGTGTGGTCCAGGCGTGCGCGGCACCACTCGTCGCGGCTCGGGTGGGGGTCGGGGTGCAGCAGGTACTCGTCGGTGCACACGACCCCGGAGGCGTGGGCGACGGCGAGCGCCTCCTCCTTGGTGCGGGCGCCCCCGGGGCGGAAGGTGTAGTCGTACAGGACGAACAGCGGGGCGACGGTGACCGGCCCGTCGGGGCCGGGCCACACCGGGTAGGGGTCCTCGGGGGTGTGCACGCCCAGGCCGCGCAGCGCCTCGACGAGGTGCAGGTAGCGGGCCTCGCCGCGCAGCTGCACCGGGTCGCGCGGGGAGGTCCACAGCTCGTGGTTGCCGGGGGTCCACACCACCGTGGAGAAGCGCTCGCTCAGCAGCTCCATGGCCCACAGGACGTCGTCCGCGGTCTCGGCGACGTCGCCGGCGACCAGGAGCCAGTCGTCGTCGGAGGCGGGCCGCAGGGCCTCGGTGAAGGCGCGGTTGTCGGCGTGCCGGACGTGCAGGTCACTGATGGCGACCAGGCTCATCGTCACCGTCCCCTCGGTGGTCGTGGATCGGCGACACCCTACACACCCGGGCGGGGTTCCGGGCGGGCGGCCCGGACCCGGGCCGGGCGGAGGAGTGTCCCCGGCCTCTGCTTGACTGCTCCCATGAACGTGCGTGAGGCGCTGCCGGAGGAGATGGCGGCGGTCGGGGAACTGCGGGTCGCGGCCTACCGGGCCCTGGGGCTGCTGGAGGAGGGGGACCCCTACACGGACTCGCTCCGTGCGCTGGGGTCCGACGGCCGGGGCGAGGTGCTCGTGGCCGTCGAGGGGGACCGGGTCGTGGGCACCGTCCTGCTCGTCCCGTGGTCGGAGTCCAGCGAGGTCGCGCGCGGGCCCGAGGAGGCGGAGGTGCGGGCGTTCGCGGTGGCGCCCGACGCCCAGGGCCGCGGTGTGGGACGCGCCCTGGTGCGCGCGGTGGTCGCCCTGGCCTCGGAGCGGGGCGCGGCCCGGGTGGTCCTGTCCACGCAGCCCCCGATGCTCGCGGCGCAGTCCCTCTACCGGGCCCACGGGTTCGTCCGCACACCCGAACGCGACTGGACCCCGGTGCCCGGGGTCGACCTGCTGACCTACGCGCTCGCGCTGCCGGACCGGGAGGCCTCCGCGTCCCCCGCTCCGCAGACGGTCGCCCAGGGCTGAACGCACCGGGCCGAACCCCCACGGCCGGGCGGCGTCCCGGCCCCGCCGCCCGGTTCCGCACCGCTACCCGCGGTCCGGGCGCCCCGCCCCTGCGGCGGGTTCGGCCCCGCCCGGCCGCGCGGCCGGGCCGGACGGCGCGGCCTCCCGCCCGGTCCCCACGTCGAAGGCCCTGTCGCACGCCGCCCGCACCCCGTCGTTGTGGGTGGCGACCACCACCGCGCACCCCTCGCGGCCCAGCTGCCGCAGGACCTCCACCACCATCGCCGCGTTGTCCGCGTCCAGGGCGCCCGTCGGCTCGTCGGCCAGCACCAGGGAGGGCCGCTTGACGAGCAGGCGGGCCAGGGCGACGCGCTGCTGCTCGCCGCCGGACAGGCGGTGCACCACCTCGCCCTCACGCCCGGCCAGGCCGACCCGCTCCAGCGCCGCGGCGTGGTCGGCCCGGGCGCCGCGCCGCCGCGCCACGTCCAGGTTGGCCCGGACCGTGGCGTTCTCGATGAGTGCGTAGTCCTGGAAGAGGTAGCCGAGCCTGTCGCGCCGGAAGCGCCGCCGCCCTCCCGGCCCCAGGCGGGTCAGGTCGGCGCCCTCGCAGAGGATCCGGCCGCCGCTGGGCCTGTCGAGCAGGCCCAGGCAGTTGAGCAGGGTGGTCTTGCCCGAGCCGCTGGCCCCGACGAGGGCGACCGTCTGCCCGGCCTCGACGGTCAGGTCCAGGCCCTGCCACAGGACGCGGTCCCCGAAGGACTTGGCGAGGTTCTCGGCAGTGATCATGGTGCTTCCCGGTGGTGTCAGGCCCGCGAGGGGCCTTCGCGGACGATGCGGCGGTGGAAGAGGGCGAGGGCGCCGAGGGTCAGGGCGAGCCCGGCCGCCGTGACGGCCGCGGCGTAGAGGGGCTCCAGCCCGCTGGTCGGCACCGGTTGCGGGGGCAGGGGGCGCAGGGGGTCGTCCAGGGCCCGCAGCGCGGCGAGGGTGTCCCACACGGTCCAGCCCGTGAAGCCGAGCGCGACCACGGCCTCCACGGCGAGGAACCGGCGGTGCGCGGAGAGGAACCTCCACCCGCTGATGTGCCGGGCGAAGACGGTCTGGGAGTGCGTGCGCACGTGGACGACGCACGCGGCGACGCCGGTCGTCAGCAGGACGGCGGTGCCGGCGGCCAGGGCGAGCAGTTCGACGCGCACGGCGGCGACCTGGGCGGCGTGGGCGCTCCTGGCCTTGTCGAGGATCGGCTGGACGGTGTTGACGTACTCCGCCATCCGCGGGTCGGTGCGGGCCTCCAGCACCACACCCGGGTCGGGGAAGAGCAGGGCCTCGTGCGTCAGGTAGGTGACGTAGGCCCGGTCGGAGAGCGCGGAGCCGTTGGGCAGGGCGACGATCACCGGGTCCAGCAGGAAGGGCGACGCGTCGGTCCCGCCCGGGTCCCTCGACCCGTAGGTGAACACCCGCTGGCCGCCGGCCAGCGGCAGGACCTCGATGTCGGCCGAGGTTCCCGTGCTCCCGGCCTGGAGCGCGTACCAGTCGGGCATCTCGCCCTCGACGGCCTCCCGGTGGGCGGCGTGCGCGGGCGGCAGCAGGACCCGGACCCGGTCGTCGGAGGGGGCGGCGCCGTAGCGCGCGCCGGTGGGGGACAGGACCTCCTGCCGTGCGAGGTAGGTGTCGTTGACCACGAGCACGTCGAAGCCGGGTCGGGGGGCGCCGACCGGCACGAGCGACGCGGGGGGATGCCGCTCGGCGACGACGAGCTCCCCGTCGAGGTCGGCGCGGCGCAGCCAGGGGCCGAGGAGGCGCTCGGCGGTCCCGGGGTCCTCGAAGGCCGTGCTGCCGTTGAGCGTGGCGTGCGAGGTCTCCCCGGTGCGCTCGAACGCCCCCAGCGCCGCGCGCTGCTCCCGCGCGGCCTGCGCGAGGTGGAGCGTGCTCGCCAGGACGCCGAGCAGGAGGAGCAGGACGGGCACGCGCACCAGGTAGACGGCGGCCCGGGTGCTCCGGACGGGGAGGCGTCCCCGGAGCGCCGGCAGGACCCCGGCGGCGTGCACCAGGCCCAGCGCCGCCGCGTGCGTCGCCAGGGCCGCGGCGGCGAGGAGACCGAGGAGCGCCAGGGCGGTCAGGGAGTACAGGCCGAGCTGGTTCCACCCGTTGTAGAGGCCGAGGAGGAGCAGGGTGAGGGCGCACACGGCGGGCAGGGCGACGCCCCACAGCCGTGCGACCCGTCCCAGGTCGCCCAGGAGGATCCGGGCGTAGGAGTGCCCGTGGAGGCGGCGGACGCCGTGGTCCCGGGAGTCGAGCAGGACGCCCGCGCCGATCGAGGTGGCGCCCACCAGCAGCGCCGTGGCCAGGACGTGGAAGAGGGGGCCGCCGAGGAACGACTGCCACAGGCGGGCCTGGCCCGCGCCGGGGTCCGCGCCCAGCCCGTGCCCGGCGAGGGCGTCGGCGAGCACCCGCGCGTTCTCCGGCGGTCCGAAGACGAGGTAGTTGCCGCGGGGGCTGCGGCCGGCCATGTCCCGCACGGGGTGCACGCGCAGTTCCATGGTGCGGCCGAAGGACGGGTACCCGTCGGTGAGCCAGTCGGCCTGGGCCGAGCCGGGGTCCCCGACCGCGAGGTACATGTGCCACAGCGACTCGGGCGAGCGCACGTCGGGGACGACGAGGCCGACGGAGATCCGCTGCTCCGCCGCGACGCGTTCGACGGTCCGCGCGACCTCGCCGCCGTCGGAGGCGCCGTCGTCCTCGACGATCCACACCGACGCCGAGTGCTGCGCCGTGGGGATCGTCGCCTCCCACGCGGCCAGCAGCAGTGCGGCGATGAGCGCGGCGGAGACCAGGAACGCGGTGTGGGCGAAGGCGATGGTGCGGTTGGGCATCGTGTCCCTGCGCGTGGTCGGGGAGCCGAGCGCCCCGGCGGAGGGGCGGCCCCGTGGCTGCGGGAGGCGCTACCCGCAGTGCCTCCAGTAGGTCTCGTTGTGGTTGACGGCGCGCGGGGCGGAGGCCTCGGACGTCTTGCCGGGCAGCATCGCGGCGGACGTGACGGTGTACGTGCCGACCGCGGTCGACCCGTGGCAGAGCGTCGCGTGGAAGTAGTTCGAGTACACCCTTCCGGTGGTGAGGCCGTGGTACCAGGTACCGCCGCCGACGTAGCTGATGGCCGCGTCGGCGACGCCGGCCGTCGCCGCGGTGAGCCCGGCGGCGAAGACCAGGGACGCGGCGGCGCGCTTCAGGGGCTGGGGCATGTCGTTCCCTCTCACGGCCTCCGGCACGGCTGTCGGCGGGGGCCTTGGTCGTGCGGGGACGGTGCGCGGAGGGGGTGGTCGGGCGGGTCTCCCGGCCGCGCGCCGGGGTCTCCGTGTCGGGGACGGACGGTGGGGGCGGCGGCGCGTTCCGCGGGGCGGGGCGCTCTCCTCGCTGCCGTCCCGCTCGTGCCGACGCAAGAAAAAAGTACCGCACGGAGTGCTTCGGTAACTCTTTGTGGCCACTATCGGACAGAAATCCGCTCGCTGCGGGGCTCTCCGTGCGTTCCGGTCTAGCGGGCGGCGCCCGGACCTCGCTCTGCGTCACCGACGGCGAGGCCGTCGCGCAGGCGCGCCAGCTCGGCCCGGAGCCCGTCGGCCAGTTCGACGGCGCGGTCCAGGCCCGGCACGGCGGCGGCGCCCCCCGGTGCGGCGGCGGGCCGCTCCGGGGCGGGCCGGTCCAGCAGGGAGGGGTCGGGCGCGATGCGCACCTGTTCCGAGGAGCCCTCGGCCTCGATGTCGAACACCACCCGGTCCGACCGGTGCCAGCTCTCGAACCACTCCAGCGGGGTGCCGTCCCGGTCGAACGTCCCGCCCTCCAGCAGCAGGAGCGGGGCCTCGGCCGCCACCCCGAGCTCCAGGGCGATGCGCGGGTCGGCGGGCACGGCCCGGATCTGCCGGCGCCCGCTCGTGGGCACGGCCCCGAACCGCTCCTCCATGAGGCGGTGCAGGGAGGCGTCGCGCAGCATCGCGGCCTCCAGGCCGGGGAAGCGCTCGGCGGGGAGCCAGGTGCGCACGTAGGACAGCGGGTCGCCGCCGACCGAGCGCACGCGCTCCAGGCGGAGCAGGTCCCGGGTGCCCAGGTGCCCGACCGCGGCGGGGCCCCCGGCGAGGGAGGGCTCCAGCGACAGCACCGCCGTGGACAGGCTCAGCCCCTCGGAGGAGAACTGGTCGAAGAGCCCGGTGACGCGCTGGACGAGCCGGTGGTGCTCGGTGGGGACCGCGGCGACCGGGGCGCGGCCGCGGGTCCTCCGGACCGAGCCCTCGTCCTCCAGGGTGGCCAGCGCCTGCCGGACCACGCTGCGGGAGACCCCGAACCGCTCGCGCAGGGCCGCCTCGCTGGGCAGGGTGTCGCCGGGGGCGATCGAGCGGTCGCGGATCTCGGCGCGCAGCACGCCGGCGACCTGGGCGTGCAGGGGGCGGTGGTCGGTGCGGTCGACGGGCATGGGCGCCATTCTAGGGCCGGGGCGCGGGGAGGGGAGTGCCCGCGCACCGCACGCGAGGGGCGCGGGGGCCGGTCCGCCCCCTGCCCGCGCGCGGCGAGGGGGCGCGGGCATGGCGGCCTCGGCGTCAAGGCGCACCGCCCCCCCCGCCTGCGCGCGGGGAGGGGTGCCCCGCGGCACACCGCTCACGGGTGCTCCGGACGGGGCGGCCGAGGGCGGGCGGGGCCGCCCCGAACACCGGGCGGCGCCGCGCCGAGCGGGCGCCGCCGGGCGGGCCGTCGCGCCGCTACCGCGCCTCGGAGCGGGAGGCCTGCCAGACGTGGCCCCAGCCGGGGGCGAGCTCCGCGGCCCGGCGCAGCGCCAGGACGAGGCTGGCCTCGCGGGCGATCCCGCGGCCCGCGATGTCGAACGCGGTGCCGTGGTCGACCGAGACCCGCACCACGGGGAGGCCGGCGGTGATGTTGACGCCGTCGTCGCCGTAGACGGCCTTGAAGGGCGCGTGCCCCTGGTCGTGGTAGCAGACCGCGACCAGCTTCCACTTGCCGTTGACGGCCGCCGGGATCAGGGCGTCCGCGGGGAGCGGGCCGTGGGCGTTGATGCCCTCCTCGCGGGCCAGGGCGATCGCGGGCGCGAGGACGTCGGCGTCCTCGTCGCCGAACAGGCGGTTCTCCCCGGCGTGCGGGTTGAGCCCGGCCACCCCGATCGGCTCGTCCGGGCTGCCCTGGGCGCGGGCGAACGCGCTCATCAGGCGCAGCACCTCCAGGGTGCGCTCCCGGGTGATGCCCTCGATCGCGTTGCGCAGGGACACGTGCGTCGTCAGGTGGAAGAAGGACAGCTCCCCGGCGGAGAGCACCAGGCTGTAGTCCCGCACTCCGAACTCGTGGGCGAGCAGCTCGGTGTGGCCCGGCCAGGCGTGGCCGCCCAGGTGCATGGCGGCCTTGTTCAGCGGCGGGGTGACGATGCCGTCCACCAGTCCGCGCTTGGCCAGGTCGACCGCGGCGATCACGAACCGCGCCGCGCCGTCGCCGGCCTCCGCGCTCAGCTCGCCCGGCGGCACGTGGCCGAGGGAGGGGCCGGTCTGCACGACGTCGATCACGGCGGGGTCGTCGGCCGCGTCGGCCGGGGACTCGACGGGGTTGACCGCGGACGGGTCGCCGCCGACGGCGGCGACCGCGTTGCGCAGGGCGTCGGCGTCACCGATCACCACGGGGCGGGAGTACTCCCGGACCTCGGGGTGGTGCAGCAGGGACTTGGCGGTGATCTCCGGGCCGATGCCCGCGACGTCGCCGAGGGTGACTGCCAGGGTGGGGCGGCTCATGCGTTCCTGCCTTTCGTGTGGCGGACCGCGTCAGCGGCCTCCAGTAGTGCGGTGGGGGATCCGAATCCCCCGGCCTTGGTGACGATGGCGCGGCCGTGCCGGGGCCCGCCGGACAGCGTGCCGAGCGGGATGCCCGGGGCGACCTCGCCGGTCAGGGCGATGGCGCGCGCGTCCAGGGCGGCGGTGAGGGCGCGGGCACCGTCGCCGCCGGTGACCACGAAGCCGGACAGCGCGTGGCGTGCGGCCAGGTCGGCGGCGAGCGTGCCGAAGCGGCGGGCGACCGACGCGGGGTCGAGCGCCCCGTCGCGGTCCTCGGGCGCGACCAGCGCGGTGTGGGCCGCGGCCGGGTCGAACCGGTCCAGGACCCCGGCGGACCAGGCGCGCCAGGCCGCGTCGTCGGCGAGGTCGCGCGGCGCGGGCTGCTCGATCCGGGTCCGGTCGTCGGCGGCCAGCTCCTCGACCTGGCCCCGGGCCGTCTGGTGGAGCGAGGTGACCACGACGAGGGCGGGAGCCGGTGCGGCCTCCGCGGCCCAGGAGTCGGCCAGGCGGGCGGCGAGCCCGGCCGAGCCGACCGGCACGGCGTCGGGGCCGAGCGCGGTGACGGCGGCGGCCAGGCGCGCCAGGTCCTCGTCGGTCTCGGCGTCGGCGACCACGACCGGTCCGGCGGCGCGCAGCAGTGCCGCGTCGGCTGCGGCGTCGCCGCCGGTGAGCCGGACGTGGCCGGCGCCGAGCAGGACCGCGACGCGGCTCTCCGACACCGGGGTCACCGGGTCGGTGCCGACCGCGGTGCGGTGCACCTCGACCCCGTCGACGAGGAGGACCCCGTCGCGGACGGTGCGGCCGTTGGCCGGGAAGGCCGGGCAGACCACGGCGACCGCGTCCGGCGACCACGCGTCGAGGACGGCGTCGATCTCCGCGCGGATGGGGCCGCGCAGCGTGGAGTCGACCTTCTTGTACAGGCGGGCCGCCCCGGCGTCGCGCAGGCGGCGGACCGCCTCCGCCGCCGCCGCGGCGGCGCGGTCGGCGGGCAGCGCGCGGGAGTCGGTGCTGACGGCGACGACCTCGGCGTTCGGGGGCGCGGCGTCGAGCTGGAGCTCCGTGCTCCACCCGGCCCGCAGGAACTGCACGGCGGTGTCGCCCGCGCCCGTCAGGTCGTCGGCGACGACGGCGACGCGCGGTGTGACGGGGGTGCTCACGAGTCGGACTCCTTCTGCTCGGCGGTGTCGGTTCCGGCGGCGGGGGCCGCGGCGGTCGCCTGTCCGGCGCCGGTGTCCGCCGTCTCCGCGCGGGAGGCGGCCTCCCCGCCGGCCAGGGCCCTCTCGGCCTCGGCCGCCTCCTCGGCCTTCTCCGCCTCGGCGGGGGAGGCCCCGGCGCGGCGCAGGACCCAGGTGGTCACGAGCGGCGCCAGGATCGCGGTGACCAGCACGCTGGCCGCGATCTGGGAGGTCGCCGTGCCCATGTAGGCGGCGAACGACGGGTCGGCGGCGGCCACGATGGCGGGGGTCGCGACGGCGTTGCCGGAGACGGTCCCGGCGGCGAAGCCGATGCCGGACTCCTTGCCGCGGCGCAGGATCAGCTTGTAGCCGAGGTAGACCAGGCCGCCGGTGAACAGGGTGATGGCCACGCCCAGCAGGATGCCGGTCAGCCCGCCCCGGGCGACGTCGGCGAGGTCGATGCCCGCGCCGAGCGCGAAGGCGAAGAACGGGATCACGATGGAGGGCACGGGCTTGAGGACCTCGCGCCACTGCGCGTCCACGTTGCCGACGACCACGCCGAGCAGGAACGGGACGATCGCGGCGACGAGGGCCAGCACCGGGATCTGGCCCAGGCCCGAGGCGCCGATGAACAGGAGGGCGATGAACGGTCCGTCGTTGATGGCCCCCGCGATGTAGGCGCCCCGGTCGCGGGAGCGTCCGTACTGGCCGGTGATCGCGAGCCACAGTCCGCCGTTGGCGTTGGTGGTGGCGGCGAGCAGCGCCAGGATCGACACCCCGAGGATGCCGTCGGGGCCGGTGAAGACGGCGAGCCCGACGATCAGCAGCCCGGGGATGAGGCTCTTGCCGAGCAGGACCACGCCGGTGGCGGCCAGGACGGGGCCGCCGGTCCGGAGCGTCACCTGGGTGCCGGTGGCGAAGATGAGGAGGGCGATCAGCGGCAGGGCGCTGTCCTTGAACAGCGCGGTGGTGAAGCTGCCGATGTCCAGCGCCCCGGGGGCGAAGGTTCCGATGAGCGACCCCAGGACCAGCGGGACCAGCATGGCTCCGCCGGGGATCTTGTTCATCCAGTGGTAGAGGGGCACCAGGGTCCCGTGGTCGTCGCGCATGAGTGTCCGTTCGCAGGGGTGTCCCGGCGGGGACCTCGGAGGATCCGGGCCGGGACTCATCTTGTCCGTACAGAGTGTACGTACAATTTGGGATGATGTCAGCCGGGGCCACAAGATTTCACAGTGGCCCCGGCCGTATCCCCTGCGTGACAGGGCGCGTGTCGGTGTTCGCGCCCGTCAGGACGGCACGGCCTCCCGTGCCCCGGCGCGGTCTCCGGCGGCGGACGCTGTCCGGCGGGCGCGCAGGTGGTGGACGACCACGGCGAGGGCCGCCGCGATGAACACCGCCTGCATGGCGGTCCGGACCGGCAGGCTCTCGCTGAACCCCGCGCTCGCGCCGGCCATGATCGAGTAGACGTTCGCGGGGAACATCGCGACCATGAGCGCGCCGAGCCCGGCCGCCGCCCAGGGGGCGGTGCGCGCCCACAGCAGGCCCGCGGCCCCGGCGAGCTCCAGCACTCCGGTGGCGGTGACCAGCAGCTCGGGCGCGGGCAGCGGGGGCGGGACCATGGCGACCAGCTCCTCGCGCAGTCCGACGAAGTGCGACACACCGGTCAGGGTGAACATGGCCGCGAGCCCGCCGCGCAGGGCGCGCGGCCAGGAGCGCAGGGGCCGCACGCCGAGCACGCCCAGTGCGAGCAGTGCGGTGGTGGCGCCGATCAGGGTGATGAGCGGTTCCATGGCGGGCCTCCCGTGGGTGGTGTCCCGAAATCTTTCTACTGGAAAGATTGCCTCGCGGCACTCCAACTTGTCAATGGAAAGATGTGGGCAAAACGGCATTTGGCGTGCGGCGGAACCTGCGGTGGGGTCCGGGCCGTGGGGGCGCGGGCGCGGGTCCGCGCGGGAGGCTCCGGCGGGATGCGCGGGCCACGGCGGGGGGCGGGTCCGGCCCCGGGTTCAGGAGGGGGAGGCCAGCCTCTCCACGGCCTTGCGGGCGGTGGCCGCGACGCCCGGGTCCGGGTGCTGGCGGCCGATCGCCTCCAGGACCGGCACGGTGTCGGGGTGGCGGTCCGCCCTGAGGCGGTCGACGTCGTCGAGGATCAGCTCCTCGATGCCCTCCGTGCACTCGGCGGTCAGGAAGGCGTGCAGGTTGGCCTCGTCGGGGTCCAGCGCCGCCGCGAACATGTCGATGACGACCAGGGCTCCGTGCCTGTCCATGATCCGGTCGACCTCGTGCGGGGCGAGCATGCCGGAGGAGAGGAGGACGGAGGCGGCGAGGCCGACGGCGGTGGGCTCGCCGGAGCCGAGGAGGGACCACAGGTCCGGGACCAGCTCCGAACTCGTCGTGTCCAGGACCTTCGCCCCCGTCCACCGGCGCTGTGCGCGGCCCGGTCCCCGCACCGCCTCGGCGATCTCCCGCAGGGCGAGCGCGGGGGTGCGCTGCGCCAGCCACGCGTCGAACGCGCACAGCCGGCTCTCCGGTGTCAGGGCTCCGAGGGCGTCGAGGAGTTCCCCCGCCCCCGCCAGGTCCTCCGTCAGCGGGGCGGGCACGCCCACCGCGAGCAGGATCCGTCTGACCCCGAACCGGCCCAGGCCCGTCAGCCGCGCCCAGAAGGGGCGGGCGCCGTCCCCGGTCCCGGAGCCGTGGCGCCCCACGACCACCGCCCCGGTGCCGGCGAGCCGCCACAGCGAGCGCAGGAGCCGGTCGGAGTCGGGACCGGGGTCCTCCCGCACCGGGCCGCGGGCCGGACGGTCGGCGCCGGCCAGGACCTCCAGGGGGGTGCGGGCGCCGTCCGGGGCCTCGTAGAGGAGTCTCAGGGCCCGGGGGAGGAGGGCCTCGGCGCCGGAGGGGCGGAGGGGGTCCCGGTCCTGCTCGACACCGTCCTGGAACACCTGCGACCACCAGGCGAGGATCCGGTCCGGGGAGCGCGCGTGCTCCTCCAGCCGTCGCGCGGGGTGGGCGTTCCCGGCCCCCAGCTCGACCAGGCCGAGCCGGACGGCGGTCCGCCACGGCCGGACGAACTCCTCCACGCCGGGCGCCGGGCCGAGTCCGTCCAGCCATCTGCGGCGCCCGCCGGGGTGGTCCTCCAGGCCGCGGGGCCACAGCCCGCACTCCCGGACGGCGTCGCGCACGTCGGCGGTCCCGGGCAGGCCGCCGGGGCAGACGGGGGTCGCCGGCCCGCACCAGCGGGCCAGGCCGAGGGCGTCGCGCAGGGGCGGGGACGCGAGGGCGGCGAGGGCGAGGTCCTCCGGGGGAGGGAGCGAGACGGGGCGGGCCGGGAGCCGTCGGCTGTCGGGGGACACCGGTTCGTCGGAGGGCATGGGGAGCTCATGGATTCTCTTGGTGGAACGTGATTTCTCTTCTTCTACCGTGCCGGTGGGCCGCGTTGTGGCGGATTCGCCAAGTTCGCCCCGTGGCGCCCGGCACACCGGACCCACGCGTCCCATGGCGGCGGAGGCGGGGAACAGGGCCCCCTCGACCGCCGACAGGGACGCGGACGTCCGCACCTGCCCCCGCAGTCACGTAGCGTCATGGTGTGGCGGAACCCCCTCCGTCCCGGCGGCACCACTCCCACCTCACCGAAAGGGCGGCCCGTGGTCGAACGCAGAGCCCTGGACATGGACTCCCTCGCGGTCAGCGACCGGTTCAGGCTGTTCAACTTCACCCGGCGCGACGACCACGTCACCTACCTGTGGATCCTGCGCGCCATGGACCGGCTGCGCGAGGTCCACCAGGTGCAGGTGTCCCCCGACGACGTCGCCGCCGCCCTGCGCGAGCTCGCCGCCGCGCACGACCAGGTGCCCACGCCCGACCGCGGCCTGCGCGACCGGCTGGACGAACTCCACGCCGACCGCGTCGTGCACCGCTTCGACGACGCCTCCCGGGCCGGGAACCTGGTGCGCTACCGCAACCGCCAGTCGGTCTACCAGTTCAGCGAGCTGGGCTACTGGGCCTACCAGGCGGTGGAGAACCTGCTCGGCGCCCGCATCGAGGACGTCAACCTGTCCCGCCTGGTCTTCTCCGAGGTCCTGGACGACCTGCGCGCCCTCGCGGAGGCCAACCGCACCGGGCGGGCCGAGCACGTCCACCGCAGGCTCGCCCGCCTGGACTCGGCCATGGAGGACATGGGGCGCCGCTCGGCGCAGTTCCACGTCACCCTGGGTGAGATCCTGCGCTCCACCGACGCCTCCCCGGACGTCTTCCTGCGCCACAAGAACGCCCTGCTCGTGCACATGTCCGACTTCACGGCCGAGCTCGACCGCTACCTGCCCCGCCTGGACCGCGCCGTCCGCGAGGTCGAGGAGACCGGTCTGGCCACCCTCCTCTCCCGGGCCGCCGACGCCGACGAGCGCCCCTTCATGGAGCGCTCCGAGCGCCGGGCCGACTGGGAGCGCCGCTGGCAGGCCCTGCGCGCCTGGTTCTCCTCCGACGAGGCCGTCCCCGCGCGCGCCGCCGAACTGCACGCGGCCACCAGGACGGCCGTCTCCGGCGTGATCGCCCTGCTCCGGCAGATCACCGAGGCCCAGCGCGGCGGCGTCAACCGCTCCAGCCAGCTGCGCCACCTCGCCTCCTGGGTGTTCAACACCCCCGACGACGGCGCCGCCCACGCCCTCATGGGAGCGGCGTTCAACGTCCGCTCCGCCCGCCACCTCGGCGTCGCCCACGACGACGAGGAACAGATCTCCCCCGGCCTGACCTGGTGGGACGCGCCCGGGGTCGAGGTCTCGGTCACCCTGTTCCGCAGCGGCGCCGCGCCCACGGCGGGCGTGCCCAGGCCGGTGCGGCGCAACCCCGGGGCCCAGGCGCGCCTGCGCGGCAAGCAGGCCGCCGACCGCGGGTCCGAGCGCAGGTCGGCCGAGCGCCTGGTCGAGGAGGGCGTCCACGGACGTGTGCTCGACGAGACCGACACGCGTATCCTGCTGCGCCTGGTCACCCGCGCCCTGGAGGCGCGCACCGTCGTCGCCGGACGCCTCTCGTCGGCCTCCGGCGAGGGCGACGGCACCATGGTCCGCCTGGTCCCCGACCCGGCGGGCAGCACCGTGCGCACCAGCCAGGGCCGGATCCACCTCCCGGGCCTGCGCCTGGAGGCGACCGCCCACCGGACACGAACGAAGAACCCCTGATGCCCCGAACCTCCGCCCCCGCGGTCGCCCCCGCCGACCTCGGCTCCTACCAGCAGGCCGTGCGGCGCGTCCTCACCTGCGACCTCATCACGGCCTCGCGGCCCCGCCCCGGCGTCCTCGACCAGGTGCTGCGCTGGGCCGACGAGCTCGCCGCCGACCTCCGACGGCTCTTCGGCTACACCCTGATCGCCACGACCGACCACGTGCGCCTGGTCCGCGAGCTGGACGCCCTGGACCCCACCCAGACCCAGGCCTTCTCCCGCCGGGGCAGGCCCTTCGACCGGCGCAGGCTCGCCTACCTGTGCCTGCTGCTGGCCTCCTTCCAGCGCTCCCAGATCGAGATCAGCCTCGCCGACCTGGTCGCCCGCCTCACCCCCGCCGCCAACGCGGTCGAGGGCCTGGGCTACGACCCCACCGACGGATCGCACAAGGCCGCGCTGGTGGACGCCGCCCACTGGCTCCTCGACCGGGGCGCCCTGCACCTGTCCGACGGCTCCCTGGAGGCGTGGGCGGCGACCGGCGACCAGGGCGACGCGCTCTTCGACGTCGACCACGAGGTGTGCGAGCTGCTGTTCCGGCCGGCCCGCCCGGTCCAGCACCTGGGCAGTGCGGCGGGACTGCTCGCCGAACCGCTGACCGCGGCCTCCCCCCGCGAGCAGGCGGCCCGCCGGGCCCGGCGCCTCCTGGTGGAGCGCCCCGTCGTCTACTTCGCCGACGTCGAACCCGAGGTCGCCGCCGTCCTGCGCGGGCGGGGCGCGGCCGAGGAGCTGGCCCGCGCCACCGGCCTGAAGGTGGAGCGCCGCGCGGAGGGGGTCCTGCTCGCCGACCCCGCGGGCACCTTCACCGACCGCCCCTTCCCCGGGCGGGGCGGCGCGGTCAACCGCACCGCCGGGCTCCTGCTCGCCAAGGTCGCCGACCTCCTGGAGACGTCCCTGGCGGCGCTGGTGGCGCTGCCCGTGCCCCCGCTCCCCGCCGACCAGGCCGACCTGGTCCGCCTGGTCGACGCGGGCCTGCCCCGCGACGGAATCGTCGCCGGGCTCGCCTGGACGCCGGAGCCCCCCGGCGCGGACGACGGCGCGGGGCCGCCGGAGCGGCTGGAGGCGCCCCTGGTCGAACGCGCCCGGTGGGAGACGATGATCCACGACCTCTTCGCCGAGTTCGGCGCGGCCTCCTTCGGCGGCGCCTGGCAGCAGGACCCCTACGGCCTCCTGGACGCCGCCCTGGCGCTGCTCGCCGAGCTCTCCCTGGTCCGGCCGGTCCCGGGCGGGGCCCTGGTGCTCCCCGCCGCCTCCCGCTACCGCAACCTCCAGGGCGCGCTGCCCGAGCGCGCCGACAGCGGCCAGCTCCCCCTGGGGCTGGCGGACCCGGCGCCCGCGGGGGCGGCCCCCGCCGACCCGCCCCCCTCCGGTACCGCACACCCCGACGATCCGGGGCCGGACCCCGAACCCACGGCCGCCCACGCCACCGCGGAAGGAAACCGATGACCCCCAGGAGCGACCGCTTCCGTCCCAGCCGCGCCGGCGTCATCAACGTCTGGGACTACGTCGACGAGGAGTTCGTGTTCGCCGACGGCCGCCTGGTGCTGCGCGGGCACAACGGCTCGGGCAAGACCAAGGCCCTGGAGGTGCTCTTCCCGTTCGTGCTCGACGGGTACACCGACGCACGCCGCCTCGACCCCTTCAGCGGCCAGAACCGCACCATGAAGTCCAACCTGCTCTACCGGGGCGAGGACTCCGCCTACGGGTACGTGTGGATGGAGTTCGCCCGCGCCGACGGCGACCGCACCGAGACCGCCACACTGGTCATCGGCCTGCGCGCGCACAAGCACCGTGACGGCGTCAACCCCTCGTTCTTCGTCACCGACCGGCGCCTGGGCGTCGACTTCGGCCTGCTCGCCTCCGACGGGCGCCCGCTCACCGAGCGGCAGCTCAAGGGCGTCCTGGGCGACGCCGCCTGGCACGCCACCGCCGCGGACTACCGCAAGGCCGTGGACGCACGCCTCTTCGGGCTCGGCGAGCGCTACACCCAGCTCCTCGACCTGCTCCTGGCGCTGCGCCGGCCCCTGTTGGCCAAGGACCTGGACCCCGACAAGGTCTCCGAGACCCTCACCAGCGGGCTGAGCCCCCTCGACGAGACCCTCCTGGACCAGGCCGCCCGCGACTTCACCAACCTGGCCGCCGTCCAGCGCCGGTTCGACCAGGCGACCACCGCCCACGCCGCGACCACCGCCTTCGCCGGCGAGTACGCCTCCTACCTGGACGTGCACGCCCGCCACCGGCTCGCGCGCCTGCGCGCCGCCACCGGGCACGCCGCCGAGCGGGCGGCGACCGTCACCGAGGCGCGCGGGACCCGGGAGAGGGCCGCCGTCGAGCACGCCGCCGCCACCGGGCGGTCCGAGGAGCTCGACGCCCGCGTCCGCGAGCTGGCCGCGCGCAGGAGCGGGCTGGAGGCCGACGACGCGTTCCGGAGCCACGCCGCCCTGGAGGTCGAGCGCGCGCACAACGCGGAGACCGCCCGCGAACTCCGCGAACAGCAGGCCCGCCTGGACGTCCAAGCGGGCGAGGTGGGCGCCCTGCGCCGCGAGGCCGACCAGGTCGGCGACGACCTCGAACGAGTACGCGCCCGCACCGGCGAACTCGCCGCGGAGCTGGCCGGGGCCGCGGACCGGGCCGGCCTGGCCCACGACGGGGAGGGCCCCGCCGACAGCGGCGACGACCTGCCCTCCGCGGCACGGGCCCGCGCCACCGCCCGCCGCGCCGACGTGGACGCGGTGCGCGAACGCCTCCGCGGGCTCGCCGGGGCGCAGACCGCCCGCGCCGCCGCCGACCAGGCCGCCGCCCGCGCCGACCAGCGGCTCCACCAGCGCGAACAGGAGTGCCGGGAGGCGGACGAGGCCCTGGCCGCCGCGCGCGGCGCCGCCGCCGACGCCCTCGCCGACTGGGCCGGGCACTGGGCGCAGGGCCCCTCCCCGGTCACCGGCGCCTCCTGCGTCCAGGCCCTGGAACAGGCGCTGGAACGGTTCGGCGAACCCGGCACCCCCGCCCTGGCCGAGGTCTACGGCGAGCACACCGACCAGCAGCGCCTCGACGCGGCCGGCCGCCTGCGCACCCTGGAGGACCGCAGGGAGCAGTGGGACGGGGAGACCGCGCGCCTCACCCGCGAACGCGCGGACATCGCCGCCGAGCGCGACGACGCCCCGCCCGCCGACCACCGGCGCACCGCCTCGCGGGAGGGACGGCCCGGCGCCCCGCTGTGGCGTCTGGTCCGGTTCGCCGACACCGTCGCGGACGCCGACGCGGCGGCGGTCGAGGGCGCGCTGGACGGCGCCGGGCTGCTGACCGCGTGGGTCCACCCGGACGCCGACGCCACCCGTGCGGCCCTGGAGGCGGGGGAGGCCGACGCCTACCTCCTGCCCGACGGCGACACGGCCGCGGACGGGGGCCGCACGCTCGCCGACGTGCTCGTCCCCGAGCAGCAGGACCTGGTGCCGCAGGACGTCATCGCCCGCGTCCTGGCCTCGGTCCGCCTGGACGGCGCGGACGCCGCCGGGGCCTCGCCGGCGGCGCACACCGTCACCACCCGGGCCGGGTTCGCCCAGGGCCTCCTCGTGGGGGCCTGCCCCAAGGACGTCCCCGAGTTCATCGGCGCCACCAACCGGGCCCACCGCCGCCGCGAGCGCCTCGCCGACTGCGACGCGCGCCTGGCCGAGCTCGCCGAACAGGGCTCCCTGCTCTCCGACGACCTCGACCGCGCGGGCGAACTCCTCAAGGCCTTCACCCGGGCGCGGTCGGCCCTGCCCGACACCGCCCCGGTCGACCGCGCCGTGCGCCGCGTCGAGCACCACTCCACCCTCCTGGCCTCCGCGCGCGGTGAGAGCGAGGAGCGGCGCCGCGCCCTCGACTCCGCCGTCGCCGAGGTGGACGCCCACCGCCACCAGGTGCGCGCGGTGGCCGCCGAGCGCGCCATGCCCGTCCGGCCGGAGGCCGTCGAGGCCGTGGCCTCGGCCGTGGACGACTTCGCCGCCGCCGCCCGCGACCTCCACGCCGCCCGCGCCGAGGCCGCCCGGCACACCGCCGACCTGGACGCGCGCCGGGAGACCATCGCCAGGCTGGGCGGCCGGCTGGAGGAGGACCGCGAACGCCACGAGGAGCGCCTGCGCGAGCACGAGCGGGCCGTCGCGGAGCTCGCCGCCCGCGAGGAGGGCATCAGCGCCCCGGTGCGCGAGATCATGGCCGAGCTGGAGGGCGTGCGGGCGTCCCTGCGCGAGGCCGAGGAGGAGCAGCGCGAGGTCCGGGCGCGGGCGTCCTCCGCGCACGAGACGATGATCCGCGCCGACCGCGACCTCGAACACGGGCAGAAGGCCCTCACCGACGCCTTCACGGCCCTGTTCGAGCACGCCGACTCCTTCGCGGCCCTGACCCACCCCGACCTGCGCGCCACCCTGGGGGTGGAGCCCGGGCCCGTCTGGCCGGACCGGAGGCTGTGGCCCGAGCCGGAACAGGCCGCGGAGAAGGTGCTCGCGGCGGGGGCCGCGGACCCCGGCGACGCCGTCCGCGCCGTCCTGCCGCCGGCCGCGGTGGCGCTGACCGACGCCTTCGCGCGAGCGGTCGACCCGGGCCGCGCCGTCACCGACGGCGACATCAAGTCCGCGTCCACCCGCGTCTCCAACGCCCTGCGGGCCTTCCAGGACGCCCTGGGCGGCGACGCGGAGGGCTACCGCGTCGACCACGACTTCGGCACGAGCGGGATCATCACCGTGTTCGTCAACGACGAGACGGGCCGCAACCCGGTCTCCGCCTTCGCGCGCGCCATCGCCGACCGCGTCGAGGACCAGGGCGCGCTCCTGCGGGAGGAGGAGCGCGGCGTCCTGGAGGACGAGCTGCTCAGCGGTATCGCGCAGCAGATCCACGAGCGCGTGCGCGTCGCCCGCGACCTGGTCTCCGGAATGGACCGCGACACCCGCTCGCGGCCCATGTCCTCGGGCACGCGCATCGGCATCCGCTGGAGCCGGTCGGACCGCCTCACCGAGGACCAGGCCCTCGCGGCGCAGCTGCTCAAACGCGACGCCGCGGGTCTGGGGGAGACGGGCCTGACACGCCTGCGGGAGGTCCTGCGGCAGATGATCCGGGCCCACCACGCCGCGCACCCCCGCGCCACCTACAAGCAGGTCCTGGCCGCGGTGCTGGACTACCGGACCTGGTACCGGTTCGAGCTGCGCATGGCCGTCCCGGGGCAGGACGAGGTCCGCCTCACCAAGAACAAGCACGAGCAGATGTCCGGCGGCGAGAAGTCCGCGGCGATCCACCTGCCGCTGTTCGCCGCCGCGAACGCCCTCTACACCTCGGCGTCCCCCGCCTGCCCGCGGATGGTGGCGCTGGACGAGGCGTTCGCCGGGATCGACGACCGGTACAAGCCGGAGCTCATGGGGCTGACGGTCACGTTCGACCTGGACATGTTCATGACCGGGCACGACCTGTGGGTGCACTACGACAGCGTGCCCATGGCCTCCCACTACGACATGCACCACGACAAGGGCTCGCACACCGTCTCGGCGCTGTTCATGCTCTGGGACGGCGCCCAGACGATCGACGCCGACGCGGGGTTCGCCGGGAACGAGGAGCTCGCGGCCGAGCTTCTCGGGTTCACCCCCAGCCGCTACGCCCCGCTGTCGGCGGCCGGGACCCTCCTGGAGGACACCGGTGGGTGAGGCGGTGGTGCGGTTCCGCGCCGCCGTGCGCCGAGGGGCGCGCGGCCGGGGGCGGTCAGCGCAGGTGTGAGGCGCCGTTGACGTCCAGGACGGCGCCGGAGGACCACACCGCCTCCGGCGAGGCCAGGTACAGGACGGCCGCCGCCACCTCCTCGGGCGCGGCCACCCGGCCGAAGGGGCTCTGCGCGCGGACCTCGTCGGTGACCCGGTCGGCGACGCGCTCGGTCGCCACGAACCCCGGAGCCACGGAGGCGACGGCGATGCCGTGCGGGGCCAGGGCCGCGGCCAGCGACTGCCCCAGGGAGTGCAGCGCGGCCTTGCTCGCCCCGTAGGCCGGGTGGTCGGGCTCCCCCTTGTAGGCGCCGCGCGAGCCGACGTTGACGATGCGCCCCGGGGTCCCGCGGTCGATCATGTGCCGGGCGGCGAGGTAGCCGATGTTGGCGGCGGCCACCACGTTCACGTCCAGGGTGGCCCGCCAGGCCTCCTGCCACTCCTCGTAGGAGACGCCGGCGACCGGGTGGGCCGTGTTGACGGCCGCGTTGTTGACCACCACGTCGATCCCGCCCAGGGCGGCGACCACGTCCGAGACGAGGTCGGCGGTGGCCGCGGGGTCGCGCAGGTCGGCGCGGAACAGCGCGTGCCCCTCCCCCGGCAGGCCGGCGAGGGTGCGCCCGGCCTCCTCCACGCTGTTCCCGCAGTGGAGGGCCACACGGTCGCCCGCCCCGGCGAAGGCCCGGGCGACGGCCCGGCCGATGCCCCGGGCCGCCCCGGTGACCAGCACGTTCCGGTTCACCGGCCCCTCCCCGGGGTCGGGGCGGGTGCGGCAGGCGTCGGATGATGCGGCATGGGCGGCATCCTAGCCCCCGCCCCCGGGCCCTCCCCCGGGCGGGGGTGGGGCGGGAGCGGGGCCGCGCGGCCGGGGCCCGGCGCCGGGGTGTCGGGACGGGGCCTCAGGAGCCGCCGCCCGCCCGCCCCTCCCCGGCGCGCAGGCCGAAGGGCAGGCCGAAACCGGTCAGCCAGCCCCCCGCGCGGAGCAGGCGGAACACCTCGTGGGTGACGTCGTGGTCCGGCGCCTGGCGCGGCGGCCAGCCGAAGGCCTCCCCGATCGCGGACCAGCTGGGCCCGTGCCCGTGCTCGCCGCGGTAGTCGTCCACCCACCGGGCCACCTCCGCCTCCCGGCCGGAGAGGAGGCCGCGCGCACGGTCGGCGACGGGCACGTCGAGCGGCGTGGTCGCCGGGACCTGCTTGGGAGGGGTCCTCGGCGGCTCGGGCCGCACGGCCAGGGGCTGCGTCAGCTCGGTCAGCCGCGCGGTCACCGTGCCGCCGGCGGACGAGGCGTCCTCGATCCACGACACCTCGGTCAGCCACGTGAGGAGCTCGGACAGCTCTTCGCCTCCGGAGAGGGCGCAGGCGGCCACGGCGTCCTCGGCGGGCAGGGACACGGAGCCGCCGGGGTCCGCGTGGAGGGCCAGGTGGGCGGCGACCAGCCGGAGCCGGTTGGGCTTCTTGCGGAGCTTCTTGTGGGCGAGCGCCTGGGAGAGCCACCCCGAGGCGCGGGACCGCACGCCGTTGCCGACCGTCCACAGGTCGCCCCGCAGGCCGGGCAGGTCGCACAGGGCGGGGTTGGCGGCGTCCGCCCCGATCACCGCCTCCGGCGCGGAGGCCAGCCACCCGGTCGAGGTCAGCTCGGTGAGCGCGGCGTGCGCGTCCTCCAGGCGCAGCATCCGCAGGTCCTGGCCGGTGAAGTTGGCCCGGCCCGTGATGGCGCCCCGGACCGCGAAGGTCAGCCCCAGGAGGCGGCCGTCGGGGGTGGAGCCGACGCCCTCCGCCGCCAGGCGCGCCCACAGCGCGCGCAGGAGCGCCGCGTGGTGGGGGCCGATCGGCAGGGTGCGCTTGCGGTCGACGGGCACCTTGGCCTGGGGCTTGGCCAGCGCCTCCTCCCGCGCGCGCTTGCGCTCCTTCTTGAACGCCCGCAGCTCCGCGTTGGACAGCCTCCGGGGCGCCCCTCCCGGAGGGGTGGTGATGCCCTGCTCCCCGCAGCGCGCGCACTCCATGGCCGCGGCCAGGTCCTCGTTGGGCCGGAAGAAGTGGGGCTGCGCGATCTCGTGGGGCACGGGGGAGGTATCCCGCGCGTCACTGGTGGCGGTGTGCTGCGTCATGGTCAGGAGGGTAGCGACGAATCTGCGCCGGTGTCCGGCATCTGGCGAATGTGACCGGGCGGCGAGCCGGAGCGGTTCCGCCCGGAGGGAGTCCGCCGGGGTCCGGCGGGGCAGGAACCCGGCATGGGTGAACTGGTGCTGATCAGGCACGGGCAGACCGAGTGGAGCCGGGACCGCCGGCACACCGGGTGGACCGACGTCCCCCTCACGGAGGAGGGCGTACGGCAGGCGGAGGGGCTGAGGCCCCTGCTGGAGGCCCGCGACATCGGGCGGGCGGTGGTCAGCCCCCTGTCGCGCGCCGTCCGCACCGCCGAGCTGGCGGGGCTGGGCGGCGGCGAGGCCGACCCGGACCTGAGGGAGTGGGACTACGGGGGCTACGAGGGGGTCACCACCGCCGAGATCCGGCGCGGGCGCCCCGGGTGGGACCTGTGGCGCGACGGCGTCGTCCCCGGCGGGCAGGACCACCCGGGGGAGGCCGTCGAAGCGGTCGGCGCGCGCGTGGACCGCGTCCTGGAGGGGGTCGCGCGGTCGGTCGGGGAGGAGGACGCCCCGGACGTGGCCCTGGTGGCGCACGGACACGTCCTGCGCGTGCTCACCGCCCGCTGGCTGGGGCTGGAACCGGGTGCGGGGGCGCTGTTCGCCCTGGGCACGGGCTCGGTGAGCACGCTCGGCCGTGAACACGGACGCCCGGTGGTCACCTCCTGGAACCTGGCGCCGTCCACCTGACCCGGCCCCGGCGGCGCCGCCCGGCGGCGGGGCCGGTCCGTCACAGGCCCCGGAGCCGGGTCCTGCCCGCGGCCCCGCGCGCGGCGCGGGCCACCTGCGGGTCCCGGTGCAGGCGGCCGATCGCCTCCAGCGCGGGGACGGTGTCCGGGTGCCCGCACAGCCACAGGCGGTCGGCGCTCTCCAGGAGGGAGGCGTCCAGGCCGGAGGGGAACGCGAAGTCGAGCGCGGCGGCGAGGTCGTCCGCCCCGGTCCGGGCCGCGGAGGCCAGGTCCAGCACGAGCCACGGGCCGAACCGGTCCAGGACCGCGTCGATCTCCTCCTGGGGGAGCATCCGGGAGGACAGGAGCACGAGGGCGGCCAGACCCGCCGCGACCCGGTCGGCGTCGCGCAGCATGGCCCGCAGCCTTCCCGCGAGGCGTGAGCTGACCATGTGCAGGACCGAGGCCCCGGTCCGCCTGCGCAGGGCCAGGCGGGGATCGGCGACCGCCCGGACGATCTCCTCCAGCGCCTCCTCCGGGGAGCGCCGGGCCAGCCAGGGGTCGACCAGCGCGCCCTGGTCGGCCGCGCGGACGCGGGCCAGGGAGTCCAGGAACTCCGCGGCGCCCGCCACGGCGAGGTCCTCGGCCAGCGGGGCGCGGACGCCCCGCCGGAGCAGCAGTCGGCGCACGCCGTAGCGGCCCAGGTCGGTCAGTTCGACGTCGGGGTGCGCGTGCGGGCCGGACGCCTGCGCGGAGGGGGAGTCGGGAAGGCCCTGCGCGTGCTCCCCGCCCGCCGCGGGGGGAGGGGCCTCCGGCCCCGTGCCGAGGATGACCGCCCCGGTGTCGGAGAGCTGCCACAGCAGGTGGAGCACCAGGTCCGGGTCCGGCTCGGACCCGGCGGGGAGCGGGGGTGCCCCCGGGAAGGGCGGGGCGCTCGTGGCCAGTGAGGCCAGCGGGACACGGGCCCCGTCCTGCCCCTCGTAGAGGCGGATCAGGACCGCGGGCAGCAGCTCCGGACGGTGCCCCCTCGGCGGATCCGGGTCGAGGAGGTCGGCGCGCGCGTACCGCACGGCGTCCTCGAACAGCCGCATCCACCAGTCCAGGACCTCCTCGTGGTCGTGGACGCGGTCCTCCAGCCCCGGGGCGGGGCGCGCCCGGACGGTGTCGATCTCGATCATGCCCAGGACCACGGCCGCCTGCCAGGGGGCCATGAACTCCGCGGCGTCCGAGGCCGAGCCCAGGCCCCGCAGCCAGGCCACGCGTGCGCCGCGGTCGCGCACCAGCCCGTACGGCCACAGGCCGAACCGCTCGATCGCGGCGCGGGCGCTCTCCGGGCTCGGCACCCCGGGCCCGGACACGGGGGTGGCCGGGGCGCTCCACCGGGCCAGGCGCAGGGCGTCGCACAGCAGGGGCGTGCCCAGGGCGACCTGGGCGAGCACCTGCGGGCGCAGCAGTGACACCGGCCGGACCGCGGCCCGGCCGGGGCCGCGGCGGTCCAGGTGCGAGGTCTCGTTCGACGCCATGTCCGCTCCCGGTTCTCCCTCGTGCTGTCCGACCTTCCCCTTCTACCGCTCCTCGGTCGCCCCGTGGGGCGTTTCGGGGAACAAGGGCGGCCGGGAACGCGGGGGCGCCGGTCGGAGGCGGGGCGCCGGGGTCCCCGGTCGCGGACCGGGGCGGACGCCGGGCCCGCGGCCCGTGGCACGGGTCCGGCCGGGACGGGGGAGGGACGGCTCTCCCGCCGACGGCAGGACCGGGTCGGTGCGGCGCGTGGCCGGCCGGCACCGAAGCTGTCCCCCCGGGAGGGGGACGGTCCCGTCAGTGAGGGTTGAGCAGGGGAAACTCGGGGCTCGACGGACCGGATCTGGCCCCGCTCCTGTCGCGGGAACCAGGCATGGGTTACGACGTGTCCCTGGGGTCACCGGTTCCACATTCGGCGGGTCCGATGGCGCGGGCACCGGGGACGTTCCGCCGCCACCTGGGGAACAACCGTACCTTTCGCGCGCGGGAAGGACGGGGCGCCCGTGCCCGGGAATGTCCTACCGGGGGGTTGACATGTCGGCCAAAGGCATATTGGCTAGGCCACTGAGCCATATGAGCCAGATCACAGCCCTGCTTTCCGTCTGATCGGTACACGACATGACCCCGCAACTCCTCACCATCCTCGCCCTCCTGGCGATGTTCGTCATCGCCACGGTCCTGCCGATCAACATCGGCGCCCTCGCCTTCGTCGGAGCCTTCCTCGTCGGCGTGCTCGCCCTGGGCATGGACACCGACGCCATCCTGGGCGGTTTCCCCGCGGACCTCTTCCTCACGCTGGTCGGCGTCACCTACCTCTTCGCCATCGCCAAGAACAACGGGACGATCGACCTCCTCGTACGCGCCGCCACGCGGCTGGTCGGCGGCAGGGTGGTCGCCATCCCCTGGATCATGTTCGGCATCAGCGCCCTGCTGACCGGCGTGGGCGCGCTCAGCCCCGCGGCCGTGGCCATCGTCGCACCCATCGCCCTGGGCTTCGCCGTCAAGTACCGGATCAACCCCCTGCTCATGGGCATGATGGTGATCCACGGCGCGCAGGGCGGCGGGTTCTCCCCGGTCAGCGTCTACGGCGCGACGGTCAACGGCATCGTCGCCGACAGCGGTCTCGCGGTCTCGCCGCTCACCCTCTTCCTGGGCAACCTCGTCTTCAACCTGTGCATCGCGCTGGTCCTCTTCGTCTCCCTGGGCGGCAACCGCCTGGTCGGCGCGCGGGCGCAGGAGTTCGAGGCGGCCGGGAGCGCCACGGTCCGCACGGGCGCCGCCGCGGTCTCCGGCTCCGGCGCGGACCCGGCCGGCGGCTCCGTCGCCGTGGCCACCGGAGGCCCCTCCGCGCCCGCCGCCGCCGACGCTCCGGCCGACACGCCCGCGGACGGTCCGGCGGGCGCGCCCGTGCGGTTCGACCAGCTCGCCACCATCGCCGGCATCGTCGTCCTCGGCGTGCTCGCCCTGGGCTTCGGCCTCGACGTCGGGTTCGTCGCGCTGTCCGTGACGGTCGTGCTGGCGCTGATCTCGCCCAAGGCCCAGAAGAACGCGCTGTCCCAGATCAGCTGGCCCACGGTGCTGCTGATCACCGGCATGCTCACGTTCGTGGGCGTCATGGAGAGCGCCGGGACCATCGACTACGTCGGCGACGCCGCGGCCGGGCTGGGCGCGCCGCTCCTGGTCGCCCTCGTGCTCTGCTACATCGGCGCCGTCGTGTCGGCGTTCGCGTCCTCGACCGCGATCCTCGGGGCGACCATCCCGCTGGCGATCCCGTTCCTCATGATGGGCGAGATCAGCGCGACCGGCGTGATCGTGGCGCTGGCGGTCTCCTCCACCATCGTCGACGTCAGCCCCTTCTCGACCAACGGCGCCCTGGTGCTGGCCAACGCCTCCGGGGTGGACCCGGACAAGTTCTACCGGCAGATCCTCGTCTACAGCGCCATCGTCGTGGTGGTGGGGCCGATGATCGCCTGGGGGGTGCTGGTCGTGCCCGGCCTGCTGTGACCCGGCCCCCGCCGCCGGAGGCGCGCTGCGGGGCCGCACCGCGGCCGACCACCGGACCACAGGCTCGGCCTGTGGTCCGGTGAAGTCCTACGGGGCGACCGGTGCGACCACCCGGGAGACCAGCACGAGGTGGTCGCGCATCGCGTCCGCGGCGGCCTTGGGGTCCCCCGCGTGGATGGCGGCGCCGATCCGCTCGTGGCCGTCGAGCGAGGCCTGGGGCCGGTCGGGCTGGGACAGGGACTCCAGGCGGGTCTCCCTGATCATCGGGGCCAGCTCGTTCATCATCCGCGCCAGGAGGCGCGAGCGCGCCGCCGCGGTGATCGCGGCGTGGAACCGCTCGTCGCCGGTGACGCCCCGGTCCCCGTTCGCGACCTCCTGGCGCATGAGCTCCAGAGCCGCGTCGATGGAGGCCAGGTCCTCGGGGGTGCGGCGCTCGGCGGCGAGCTCGGCCAGCTTGACCTCCAGCGCCTGCCGGGCCTCGATGATCTCCGCGCGCCGGTTGGCCCGGTCGCGCAGCAGGGCGAGGACCCCCTGCTCGGAGACGGTCTGGCGGATGATCGCCCCGTCGCCGTGGCGGACCTCGATGACCCCCTGAACCTCCAGGGCGACCAGGGCCTGGCTCACCGAGGCCCGGCTGACCTCCAGCGCGGAGGCCAGCTCGCGCTCGGGCGGCAGCCGGTCGCCGACGCCCAGTCCGGCCTCCCGCATGTGTTCGACGAGCCGCTCCACGAGCTGCTCGTACAGACGGGGTCGGGCCGGCGGTCGGGGTCGGGATTTGGCAGGCACGCTCGGTGGCTCCTGTCTTGGCATCCGGCTGTGTCAGAGGCCTTCCAGGCTAGAGCATCCCGCCTCCGCGCCCCCGGGGATCGGGCCGTGGCGGCGGACGCGCGGGAGGGTGATCGGGGTCGCGGAGGGCTTCACAAACGGGGGGTGGGCGTGCCACCCTGGTTTTAAGGCCTAGTGGCCTAGCCACTGAACCATTTGGAGGTTGCTGTGGGGACCCGACGCACCGCTCACGAACTCCTCGACCTCGTCCTGGACACGGGCTCGTACGCCTCCTGGGACACCGCGCCCGCCGACGTGCGCCCCGACCCCGCGTACGCCGGGGCACTGGCCGACGCGCACGCCGCGAGCGGGTGCGACGAGGCCGTCCTCACCGGGGAGGGCCGCCTGGGCGGGCACCGCGTCGCCGTCGTGGCCTGCGAGTTCGGATTCCTCGCCGGCTCGGTCGGGCTCGCCGCGGCCGAACGGCTCCTGGACGCCGTCGAACGCGCCACCGCAGAGGGGATCCCCCTGCTGGCCGCGCCCGCCTCGGGCGGCACCCGCATGCAGGAGGGGACCCGCGCCTTCGTGTCCATGGCGCCGATCGCCGCCGCCATCACCGCGCACAAGGCCGCCGGGCTCCCCTACCTCGTCTACCTGCGCCACCCGACCACGGGCGGCGCGCTCGCCTCCTGGGGATCCCTGGGGCACCTGACCGCGGCCGAGCCCGGCGCCCTCATCGGCTTCCTCGGCCCCCGCGTCTACGAGGCCCTCCACGGCGAGGCGTTCCCCGAGGGCGTCCAGCGCGCGGAGAACCTCCGCCTGCACGGTCTCGTCGACGCCGTCCTGGCCCCGGAGGAGCTGCGCGGGGCCGCCGTCCTGGCCCTCGACGTCCTGCTCGACCGGACCGCCGACGAGGCGCGCCCCCGCACCGCGCCGCCCGCCGTGCCCGACTCCCGCGTCCCCACCTGGGACTCCGTCCTGCGGTCCCGGCGCGAGGAGCGCCCGGGGGTGCGGGACCTGCTGCGGCACGCCGCCACCGACGTCGTGCGCCTGCGCGGCACCGGCGAGGGGGACGAGGACCCCGCCCTCCTGATGGCCCTGGCCCGGTTCGGCGGACGCCCCTGCGTCCTGGTCGGCCAGGACCGCAGCAGGCAGGGCCCCCGGACCCCGATGGGGCCGGCCGCCCTCCTCCAGGCGCGCAGGGGCATGCGCCTCGCGGCCGGGCTCCGGCTCCCGCTCGTCACCGTCATCGACACCGCCGGCGCCGAGCTGTCCGCCGCGGCCGAGGAACGGGGCATGGCGGCCCAGATCGCCCACTGCCTCGCGGACATGGCCACCCTCCGCACCCCCACCGTGTCGGTGCTGCTGGGGGAGGGGACCGGCGGGGGCGCGATCGCGCTGCTCCCCGCCGACCGCGTCCTGTGCGCCCAGCACGCCTGGCTCTCGCCCCTCCCGCCCGAGGGCGCGAGCGCGATCGTGCACCGCACCGTCGACCGCGCGGAGGAGCTGGCCGAGAGCCAGGGCATCGGCTCCGCGGACCTGCTGGCGACGGGGGTCGTGGACCGGGTGATCGCCGAGGACGGCGACGGCGCGGAGGACGGCGAGGCCCTCTGCGCCCGGGTCGGCGCCGCGGTCGCCCACGAACTCTCGACCCTGCGGTCGCGCGCCGGGGAGGGCCCGGGCGCCGGACGCACCGGGCGCTACCGGCTGCTCGGCGCGGGCGTCTGACCCCGGGCCGGACGGCCGGACCGCGTGGACCGGCCGCGGGGGACGCCCCCGCGGGGGCGTCCCGCACGGCACGCGTGTCCGGCCGGCGCCGGCGGGGAGGTCCGCCCCCCGCCGGGGCCGCGACCCGGACACAGGACAGGAAGAACGACACCGGAGGTGGAACATGGACCGCTCGGAAGGCCCGCTCAAGGGAACCGTGGTCGTGGATCTGTCGCGGGCCCTCGCGGGGCCGCACACCGCGATGCTGCTCGGCGACCTCGGGGCCAGGGTGATCAAGGTCGAGCAGCCGGGCACGGGTGACGAGACCCGGGGCTGGGGCCCGCCGTTCGTCGGACCGGAGGAGGAGCGGATCAGCACCTACTTCCTGTCCTGCAACCGCAACAAGGAGTCCATCGAACTCGACCTGAAGTCCGACGACGGCGTGGAGCAGCTCACCCGGCTCGTGCGCGCCGCCGACGTCCTGGTGGAGAACTTCCGGCCGGGCGTCCTGGACCGGCTCGGCTTCTCCGTCGGCCGCCTGGAGGAGCTCAACCCCCGGCTGGTGGTCTGCTCCATCAGCGGTTTCGGGCACGACGGGCCCGAGGGCGGCCGGGCGGGCTACGACCAGATCGCCCAGGGGGAGGCCGGCCTGATGAGCCTGACCGGCCCCTCCTCCAAGGAGCCGACCAAGACGGGCGTGGCCATCGGCGACGTGCTGGCCGGGATGAACGGGGCCCAGGGCGTGCTCGCGGCCCTGGTGGAGCGGGGCCGCACCGGGCGCGGACGGGTGGTGCGCACCTCCCTGCTCTCCTCCATCGTGGGCGTGCACGCCTTCCAGGGGACGCGCTGGACCGTGGCGCGCGAGGTGCCCTCGGCGCTGGGCAACCAGCACCCCTCCATCGCCCCCTACGGCGCCTTCGCCTGCATGGACGGGATGCTCCAGGTGGCGGTGGGCGGCGAGGCGCAGTGGGCGCGGTTCGCGGGGCTGCTCGGACTGGACGCCGAGGACCCCAGGTTCCGGGACAACGCCTCCCGCGTCGCCCACCGCGAGGCCCTGATCGCGGAGATCGAGGCGGTCCTCGCCCAAGGGACCCGCGACGAGTGGCTGAGCCGGATCGGCGGGGCCGGGGTGCCCTGCGGCGCCGTGCGCACCGTCGACCAGGTCTACGAGTGGGACCAGACGCGGTCCCAGGGGCTGGTGGTGTCGGTCGAGCACCCGGTGCTGGGCGAGGTGGAGCTGCCCGGGTCGGCCCTGCGCTTCGACCCCCGGGACCCGGGCGAGTCGGAGGAGTTCGGACGCGGCTACCTGCCGCCCCCCGCCCTGGGCGAGCACAACGACGCGGTGCGGGCCTGGCTCGACGAGGTCGAGCAGGAGCGGGGGGCCGTGGCGGAGCCGGTGGGCTGACCCGGAGCCGCCCCGCAGACGGGGCACGGGGCCTCCGACCGGGCCGGCCCGCCGGGGAGCGGGCTCCGGGCGCGGCCCGCCGGCCCCGGGCCCCACGAGCACCGCGCCAGCCATGCGAACGGCCGTACCGAGCGTCCTCCGGGCGCGGGTGCGGCCGTTCGGCGTGCCCCCGGCGAACTGCCCCGGTGTTCCGCGCGGGGCCCGCGCCGGGCCCGGGACCCCGTGGGCGTCGCGGGGAGGAACGGCGGTTCCGCGCACGGCGCCCCCGTGCGGGGAACCCGCGCCGGCGGGGCCGGGGGAGGGGGCCGTCCCCACGGCGCCCGGACGGGACCCCGCGAAGACACAGCGAGGGGACCGGCGGACCACACCGCGCCCCGCGCGGGGGACCCGCGCGCCCGGCACCGTGACGGCTCTCCCGCGTGCGCCCCGTCCCGTGGCCGGGATCCCGTCGGAGCCGTGCGCCCCGGCCGGAGACCGCCCGGACACCCGGGACCCCTGGTTCCGGGCGCGGACCGGCCACCGGCGGCCGACCCCCGGGGTTCCGGGCCCCGGCGGGCCTTGGATCGGTGACGGCCCGGCCCGCTTCGGGGCGGCCCGTATCCGGTGCCGATCCGGGCCGCACCCTCCGACAGGTTTTCGATTCGGGTGCCCGGGCCGGGTTCCCCACGCCCCGGGGCGCGTGCGCTCCGGGCCGTCGCGGGGGTCCGGATCCGGTCCGACCGCAACCGCGAAATCCCCTTCCGACCGTCCCACGGCGGGTCCATGATCGGCAGCACTTCGACGCCGGTCACCGAGGAGGTCGCGACGCACACCCTGCGCGACCGCCGTTCCCGCGCGCCCGGACACGGGCGCGCACCGGCTCCCGACCACCCGAGGACTCCATGACACGAACCACGGAACCACCCGTCGCCGACGACGAGACCGGCGGGGGACTGTCCCTGCCCGAACTGGCCACCCCGGTCTGGCGCCACTTCGGCGCCCAGGCGTCCGAGGCCACCTGGGCCCGGATCGCCCGCCGCATGCCGGCCCTGGCCGCCCAGGCCGCCGCGCTGGCCTGGCAGAGCAGCCCGCGGGACGTCCTCGCGACGACCGCGCTCAACATCGGCATGGGAGCGGCCACCGCGTGGGCGCTCGTCGCCACCACCGGCGTGCTCGGCGAGCTGTTCGCGGCGGTGCCCACCCCCGACCGGCTCACGGCCGCGCTGCCCTCCCTGCTGGTGCTCGCCGCGGCACTGGCCCTGCGCGGGACCTGCTCGGCCGCCGCCGGGCGCGCCCAGGCCCGCCTGGAGCCCAAGGTCGTGCTCACCGCGGAGAGGCGGCTGCTGAGCCGGTGCACCGCCGTCGAGCTGCGGGCCTTCGACGACAGCGGGTTCCACGACCACCTCTACCGGTGCTACGCGCGCGGCAGCGACGAGGCGGGCGCGCTGGTGCGCCACACCGCCGACGTGCTCACCGGGACCGTCGGGGTGGCGGCCGCCGTCGGCGTCCTGGGCGTGCTGCACCCCGCCCTGCTCCCGCTGCTGCTCCTGGCCATGGCGCCCCAGTGGTGGGGCTCCTCGGCGGCGGCGCGCATGCGCTACCGGATGATCGTGGCCTTCACCGACGGGCACCGCCGCAAATTCCTGCTCGAACAGATCATGGTGAACCGGGACAACGCGGCCGAGATCCGCTCGTTCACCATGGAGGGGCGCCTGCTCGCCGAGTTCGACAGGGTCGCCGACCGGGAACTGGACATCCAACTCGGCCTGGCCACCCGCCAGGCCCTGATCCGGCTGGCGGGCAGCGCCGCCGGCGGGCTCGCCTCCGGAGCCGTGTTCGCGGTGCTGGGGCTGATGCTGGTCGGCGGGGCCGTGGAGATCGCCGTCGCGGGCGCGGCCGTGGTCGCGATCCGGGTCGCGCAGGGGGCGCTGGGCAACGCCCTGTCCTCCCTCACGCACGTGTACGAGTCCGGGCTGTACTTCTCCGACTTCGTCGCCTTCGAGGAGGAGGCCGCGCTGCGGCTGCCCCCGGCCGAACCGGAGCCGGCCCCCGAGGGGTTCGAGGAGATCCGGGTCGAGAACGTCACCTTCACCTACCCGAGCGGGGGCAAGGGGGACGCGCCGGCCCTGGACGACGTCAGCCTCACCCTCCGGCGCGGCCGGACCGTGGCGCTCGTGGGGGAGAACGGCTCGGGCAAGACCACCCTGGCCAAACTCCTGTCCGGCCTGTACGCACCGGAGGGCGGAAGGATCCGCTGGGACGACACCGACCTTGCCGGGGTGGACGGGACGGGTCTGCGGCGGCGCATCTCCGTCATCGCCCAGGACCACACCCACTGGCCGCTGACGGCCCGGCGCAACGTCGTGATGAGCAGCCCCGGCGACGACCCCGGGCGCCTGGAGCGCGCGGCGCGCGCCGCACGCGCCGACACGGTCGTGGCCGAGCTCGCCCACGGGTGGGACACCCTGCTGGACAAGCGCTTCGTGGACGGCGCCGAACCGTCCGGGGGCCAGTGGCAGCGGCTGGCGGCGGCCAGGGGCTTCTACCGGGGCGACGACGGCGACGCCACGCCCCTGCTCATCGCCGACGAGCCCACGGCGGCGCTCGACGCCCGGGCCGAGCACGCCTTCTTCGCCTCCCTGCACGCCCACGCCGGACGCACCGGGGCCGCCGTCGTCCTGATCACCCACCGCCTCGCGTCCGTGCGGATGGCCGACCACATCGTCGTCCTCAGCAAGGGCCGCGTGGTGGAGGAGGGCGCCCACGCCGACCTGCTGGAGGCCGACGGGCTCTACCGGGAGCTGTGGGACCTCCAGGCCGCCGCCTACCGGTGGCCCGTTCCGGAGGGCCGCCGCAGCGCCTGACCCCGGGGGCGGTGGCACCGTACCCGTCACCGCCCCTCCCTCCCGCGGCCCCGGGGGCGCGCCCCCGAGGCCCGCTCGGGAGGACGGCGCCCCGGCCAGGCCGGGCACCAGCGACGGTAGGGGCAGTCCCGGCACACCCTGCCCGGGGTGGGGGCGTGCTCCAGGTCGCGGTGCCAGGGCCCGGCGAGCCCGTGGACCACCTCCCGTGCCTCGGTCCGCGCCCGGGCGGCGCCGGGATCGATGGTGCGCAGCTCGGCGCCGTCGGGGGTGAGGACCTCCAGTTCGACCGCGGACCCCGGTTCCAGGGGGAGGACCCCGAACGCGAAGAGCAGGACGGCCACGGCCAGCGCGGGCTCGCGTGCCATGAGCCCGCGCTCGTCCGGGGGCGGCACCGCGGTCGTCGGCGCGACGTCCCGCCAGCTCCAGGCGCCGTCCCGGTGGAGCAGCAGGTCGGGCCTGGCCAGGACGAGGACGTCGGCCCGGGGGTCGTCGGCGGCCACGGTGCGCCCGACCCGGACGTGGCTCCCGGACCGGAGCCCGCCCAGCGGGCAGACCTCGACGTGGGAGGCGATCATGGCGGCGCCCGCGCGGGCCTCCCCGCCGCCGGGCGCCCACCCCTCCGCGCCCCAGTCCCCGGGGCCGTCGGGGACGTCGCCGGGTCCGCACGCCCTCCGCGGCCGGCGCCCGTGCAGCCGCTCCAGCCGGGCACGGACGGCGCGGTCCCGGGGCGTGGCCCCGGCCGCTCCGGACGGCGAGCCCTCCGGCGGGTCACCGGGGAGGCCGAGGGAGTGGAAGTGGTCGCGCGCGGGGCAGCCCCGGAAGCGCAGGCCCCCGGCGGCGGTCCAGGACCTGCGGGGCCGCGAGCGGTCGTGGACGCCGAGGATCCCGGGGGCGGAGGGCAGGCGTCCGCAGCCGGTCCGCAGCCCGCACGACAGGCAGTCGGCCCCCGGGAACCGGGCCCCGCCGACCAGGGCCGAGCGCAGCGGCTCCCTGCCCGCCGAGGAGAAGAACCGCTCGGCCTCGCGGACCGGGGCGTCGTAGAGCACGGCGGTGGAGGAGTCCAGGCACGACGCCCGGACCACCCGCACCCGGTCGGGGGGTCCGGCCCCGCCGCCGTGGCGCCCCCGCATGGGGAAGGGGACCCCGCCCCGGTAGCGTCCGGGGCGGCCCGCGTAGGCGTCGCGGTCCACCCCGGAGCCGGTGGCCAGCACGAACGCGGCCACGGCCACCTCCGCGTCGGGAAGGCCCCCCTCGTCCGCCGGGCCCGTGACCGGGACGCGCAGCTCCCGTACCCGCTGCCCGCCGTCCCGGTACGCGTATCCGCGCCCCCGCGCGCACACCTCGTAGGGCCTGGCGTGGGAGGCGCCCCGGTCGGGCATGTACTGCCGCACCCAGAAGTCGGCCACCGGGACACGGTCGAGGCCGTCCCCGGCGCGGTCCCCGGCCAGGCCGTCGAGGTAGGAGCGCGCGGCGTGGCGCACCCAGGCCAGCAGGCCGGGGTGCGGCGGCGCCACCCGTTCGCCCAGCACGTCGGCGCACCGCCCGCCGGGGGCGGGCAGCGTCGAGCACGCGTCCCCGAGCGACATCCCCCGGTGCTCGACCAGGTCCAGGACGGCGCCGAGGGCGGTGAGGGCGGAGTCGGCCAGGGCCGGCGAACGGGGGGCGGGGTCCCGCCGCACGGCGTGGTCGGCCTCCGTGCGGCGGAAGGTGGGACAGCCGTCCGCGGCGAGGGTCGCGGAACTGCTGAAGAGTCGGATGACGGCTGCCTGGCCGTCGCTGCCACGGGTCCGGTCGGTCACGGTGTCCTCCCTGGGAGAAGGGTGGCACGATCCGGGCCGTCCCGCCGGAGGCCTGTGGACGAACGCCCCGGGTCCCCGGAGACGCCGTGCCCATCGGCGACGTGGTCGAGGCGGACGGTCGGATGTGGGCGGAGGAGTCCTCCGAGGGCGGCCCCGGCCACCTGGCGGTCGACACCGGGTACACGATCGGCCGCCCCGTCGCGCGCCCGGACGGCCCCGGGCCGGAGCGGCTGGCCACCGCGCACCACGGCGGGGTGCCCTTCCCGGACACCGGTGCCCGGGCCCTGGAGGCGTGGCCGAACCGGTGGCGCGGGACCGGGCCGGCGCACCGCGTGGACGGGTACGGCGTCGTCCCCGGCCCTCCGGACGAGCTCGCCGAGGGGAAGAGGCCCCGGGGACCGGTCGAGGACGCCTGCGACCTGGAGGCCCACCGCGACGGCGACGACGGGTGCGCGGCCGTCCACGGTACCTGAGCGCGACGGGCGGCCCGGGCGGGGAACACCGCTCCACGTCCGGGGAAGCTGGGGATAAACCTCCGTAAAAAGTCACTCACGGTGACGTTTTCCCCTCCCCGGGCGGTGCGGCGAAGACCCGTCCGGCACCCCCTCATCATGTTGAATGACCTGCATGATCGTGCGTCGAGTACTTCCCGATGAGATGAACGCCGTCAGCGAACTGCGCGTGATGGCCTACACGGCCGACGGCCTTGTGAACGTGAACCCGGCCCACGTCGAGGCGCTGCGGCTCCTGGGGGCGGACGGCCGCGGCGAGGTCCTGGTGGCGGCGGACGACGAACGGCTCCTGGGGACGGTCATGTTCGAGCCGTGGTCGCCGGAGAGCGAGATCGCCCGCAACGCGGACGAGGCGGAGATGCGCGCGTTCGCGGTGTCGCCCGGGGCCCGGGGGCTCGGGGTCGGCCGCGCGCTGGTGAACGCCCTCGTCGACAGGGCGCGCGAGGAGGGGGTCTCCCGGCTGCTGGTGTCGGCGCTGCCCGAGATGGTCGCCGCACAGTACGTCTACCGGGCGCGCGGCTTCCGGCGGGCGCCCGACCGGGACCTGTCCCCGCTGCCGGACGTGGAGCTCCTGACCTACGAGCTCGTGGTCAAGGACTGACCGACTGCCCGGGCGTGCGGGCCCCCCCCGGGGGGGGCGCCCCGGGGCCCCCGGGGGGGGGGGGGGGGGGGGGGGGGCGCCCCGGCCCCCCCGGCGGGGGGGGGGCCCCCCCCCCCCCCCCCCCCCCGCCCCCCCCCCCCCCCCCCCCCCCCGCGCGCGGGGGGGGGGGCCCCCCCGGCCCCCCGGCCCCCGAGGGGGCACGGTGCGCCTGCAGAGCGCCGTCAGACCTCCGGCCCCGGGACCGCGCAGGAGCCGGCCATGGCGGCGG
>NZ_JBIWMK010000012.1:0-17607 GCF_044766605.1 Nocardiopsis sp. NPDC101807
ACAATAAACAGCCCATGACCACACGAATGTGGTCAGCACGACACACCCCCGGCCCCCCCCCCCCCCCGCGCCCCCCCCCCCGGGGGGGGGGGGCCCCCCCCCCCCCCCCCCCCCCCCCCCCGGGGGGGGGGCCCCCCCCCCCCCGGGGGGGGCCCCCCCCCCCCCGCCCCCGGATCGATGCCCCTAGGAGGTGAACTCCCGGGCGACGACCTCGGCGATCTGCGCGGTGTTCAGCGCGGCGCCCTTGCGCAGGTTGTCCCCGCACAGGAACAGCTCCAGCGCCTTCGGGTCGTCCAGCGACTGGCGGATCCGGCCCACCCAGGTCGGGTCGGTGCCCACCACGTCGGCCGGGGTCGGGAACTCGCCCTGGGCCGGGTCGTCCAGGACCGCGACGCCCTCGGCGGAACCGAGCAGCTCGCGGGCGGCGTCGGCGGTCACCTCCCGCTCGAAGGTGGCGTGCACGACCAGCGAGTGGGTGGTGATCACGGGGACGCGCACGCAGGTCGCGGAGACCCGGAGGTCCTGGAGGCCCAGGATCTTGCGGGACTCGTTGCGGACCTTCAGCTCCTCCGAGGACCAGCCGCCGTCCTTGAGCGAGCCGGCCCACGGCACCACGTTGTAGGCCAGGGGCGCCGGGAACGGGCCGAGCTCGCCGACGGCGGCGCGGACGTCGCCCGCCCGGTCGCCGAGGCCGCGGTCGGCGCCGGCCTTCGCCATCTGGTCGCGCAGGGTGTCGATGCCCTCCTGGCCCGCACCGGAGGCGGCCTGGTAGGAGGACACGACCAGGCTGGAGACCTGGTAGGCGCGGTGCAGCGCGCCGATGGCCACGATCATCGACAGCGTGGTGCAGTTGGGGTTGCTGATGATGCCGCGCGGACGGTTGGCGACCTGGTCCGCGTTGACCTCGGGCACCACGAGCGGGACGTCGGGGTCCATGCGGAAGGCGCCGGAGTTGTCGACGGCGACCGCGCCGCGGGCGGCGGCGATCGGGGCCCACTCCTTGGACACCTCGTCGGGGACGTCGAACATGGCGACGTCGACACCGTCGAAGACCTCGGGGGCCAGGGCCTGGACCACGACGTCCTCGCCGCGGACCCGCAGGACCTTGCCCGCGCTGCGCGGGGAGGCGACGAGGCGGATCTCGCCCCAGACGTTCTCGCGCTCGGACAGGATGCCGAGCATCACGGTGCCGACCGCTCCGGTGGCGCCGACGACGGCGAGGGTGGGAAGACGGTTGCTCATCGGCCGGTACCTCCGTAGACGACGGCCTCGACCTGGTCTGCGTCGAGCCGGAACTCACTGTGGGCCGCACGGACGGCCTCGTCGACCTGGTCCTCCTCGACGATGACCGAGATGCGGATCTCCGAGGTGGAGATCATCTCGACGTTCGTGCCGGAGGCGGCGATCGCGTCGAAGAAGCGCGCGGTCACGCCGGGGTAGGAGCGCATGCCCGCGCCGATCAGCGAGACCTTGCCGATCTTGTCGTCGTAGCGCAGCGACTCGAAGCCGACCTTCTCCTGGACCTTCTTCAGCGCGGCGACCGCCTCCTTCCCGAAGTCCTTGGGGACCGTGAAGGAGATGTCGGTGCGCGAGGTCGAGACCGCCGACACGTTCTGCACGATCATGTCGATGTTGATCTCGGCGTCGGCCAGGGCCCGGAAGATCGTCGCGGCCTCACCGATCTTGTCGGGCACTCCGACGACGGTGATCTTGGCTTCGCTCCGGTCGTGGGAGACCCCGGAGATGATCGGCTGTTCCATGCCTTCGCTTTCCTCGACTTCCGGGACGACCCAGGTCCCCTGCTTCTGACTGAAAGATGAACGGACGTGCAGGGGCATGTTGTACTGGCGCGCGTACTCGACGCAGCGCAGGTGCAGGATCTTCGTCCCGCACGCCGCCATCTCCAGCATCTCCTCGTAGGAGATCTGGGGGATGCGCCGCGCGGACGGCACGATGCGCGGGTCGGCGGTGAACACACCGTCGACGTCGCTGTAGATCTCGCAGGCGTCGGCCTCCAGCGCGGCGGCAAGCGCCACCGCGGTGGTGTCCGAGCCGCCCCGGCCAAGGGTGGTGATGTCCTTGGTGTCCTGGGACACGCCCTGGAACCCGGCGACGATGCAGATCGCGCCCTCGTCCACGGCCTCCTTGATGCGGCCCGGGGTCACGTCGATGATCTTGGCGTTGCCGTGCAGCGACGTGGTGATGACACCGGCCTGGGAACCGGTGAAGGACCGGGCCTCGAAGCCCAGGTTCTCGATGGCCATGGCGACCAGGGCCATCGACATGCGCTCGCCGGCGGTGAGCAGCATGTCGAGTTCGCGCGCGGGCGGCAGCGGGGACACCTGCTCGGCGAGGTCGATCAGCTCGTCGGTGGTGTCGCCCATGGCCGAGACCACGACGACGACGTCATATCCCGCTTTTTTCTGAGCCACGATCCGTTGGGCTACTCGCTTGATGGCTTCCGCGTCGGATACGGAAGACCCACCGTACTTCTGCACGATTAGGGCCACGATCGATTGCTCCTGAGGAGTTGGGATCAAGACAATGAAATGGAGTGTAGCCAGCGACGCCGTCGTCTACACCGTCCGACCTGGGACGGGAACGCTCGGAGTGCATGACGCACCAGCGCTCGGGCCTACCCGGTGAAACGGAGGTTACTCATATTTCGCCCGGATTACGGCGAAGTGTGAGCTAGAACTCGAGGCTGCGGCGGCCCTCGAAGGCGCGGCCGAGGGTGACCTCGTCGGCGTACTCCAGGTCGCCGCCGACGGGCAGCCCGCTGGCCAGCCGCGTCACCTTCAGACCCATGGGTTTGACCAGCCGCGCCAGATAGGTCGCGGTGGCCTCCCCTTCCAGATTGGGGTCCGTGGCGAGGATCAGCTCGGTGATCTGGCCGTCCGCCAGGCGGACCATCAGGTCCTTGATGCGCAGGTCGTCGGGGCCGACGCCCTCGATCGGGCTGATCGCGCCGCCCAGGACGTGGTAGCGGCCGCGGAACTCGCGGGTGCGCTCGATGGCGACGACGTCCTTGGACTCCTCGACCACGCAGATGACGGCGGTGTCGCGACGGGCGTCACGGCAGATACGGCACTGCTCCTCCTCCGCGACATTGCCGCAGACGGAGCAGAAACGCACCTTCTCCTTGACCTCGACCAGCGCGTTGACCAGGCGCTTGACGTCCGCGTGCTCGGCGGAGAGCAGGTGGAAGGCGATTCGCTGCGCGCTTTTCGGACCGACGCCGGGCAGTCGCCCCAGCTCGTCGATCAGATTCTGCACCGCGCCTTCGTACATCGCCTACCCACCAGGTCGGACCGGATCGGCGGGGCGGTCCGTATCCCCTGACACCACCGTATCCGGCGCGACGACCTCTCGCGTACGCGCCGCGGAGGCCGCCCCGCCCGGCGGCCGCTCCGGGTCAGAGACCGGGGAGGCCGGGCATGCCCCCGGGCATCCCGCCGCCGCCGAGCCCCTGGGTCAGCGGGCCCATCTTCTCCTGCTGGAGCCTTTCCACCTGCGCCTCGGCGTCGCGGATCGCCGCCAGGACCAGGTCCGCGACGGTCTGCGCGCTCTCCTCCGCGTCGCTCGGGTCGATCGCGTCGGCGGAGACCGTGATGTCCTCCACCTGGCCGCGGCCGCTCAGCCTGACCTTGACCAGGCCGCCGCCGGAGCTGCCCTCGACCTCGGCCTCGTCCAGGGCCTGCTGGGCCTCCACGAGCTGCTGCTGCATCTGCTGGGCCTGCTGGAGCAGGGCCTGCATGTCCATTCCGCCAGGGTTCACGGCCGTCTCCTCGCCGCACTCATGGTGCTGGGTCTCGCAGTTGTGTGGCTGTCGCTGTGAGACTAACCGGTCGTCAGGGAACATGCTGGACCGACCCGGGGCGGCCCTGCGGCCGGGCGGGCGACGCCGAGTCGACTCTCCGGGAGGCGCCCCGACCCGCGGTCAGCGCGAAGAGTAGCGGTAATATCACTTTCGGTCGAGAAGATGTCCCGCGGGGCTCGGCCGTCCCGGTGGAGCCCGCGGGCGCCGCCGGCATCACGACAGCCACGGGGGACTGAGGACGTGTTGACCGCCAGTGAACGCCACTCGGCACTGATCGAGGCGATGATCGCGGACGGCACACTGACCGACGCCGCCCTGATCCACGCCTTCCGATCGGTTCCGCGCCACCGGTTCATCCCCGGGACCGGCGCGCTGACCGCGCGCGGAGGCGTGCTCGACGCCACCAGCGACCCGGAGCGCTGGCTGGCCGCCGTCTACGCCGACAACGCCATCGTCACCCAGGTGGACGAGTCGGAGGTCCCCCGGGTCCGTGAGGCGCCCGCGCCGCGCGAGCCCGAGCCGGCCCCCGCGCCGGAGCCGGCCTCGGCCTCCTCCAGCGCGGCCCCCACGGTCCTCGCCCGCATGCTGGAGCTCGCCGGCCTCGCCGCCGGGAACACCGTGCTGGAGATCGGCACGGGGACCGGCTGGAACACCGCGCTGCTGGCCCACCGGCTGGGCGACGGAGCCGTCACCTCCGTGGAGATCGACCCCCGCCTGGCCGGGACCGCGCGCGGGGCCCTGCGCGCGGAGGGCCTCTCCCCCGCCGTCCACGTGGCCGACGGGTACGGGGGATACGCCCCGGGCGCCCCCTACGACAGGATCGTCTCCACCTGCGGGGTGCGGCGGCTCCCGCCCGCCTGGCTCGACCAGGTGCGGCCCGGCGGGCTGGTGGTGTGCCCGTGGGGGCTGCTGGAGGGGGCCGGGGTGCTCGCCCGTGCGGAGTGCCCGGGCGACGGGACCGCCCTGGCGAGCTTCCACGGCGGCGTGGGGTTCGTCCCGCTGCGCACGCCGGACCCGGCGGCCCCGCCGGCGCGCGACTCCGGGCAGCAGCCGGACGAGTACCGGCTCACGCAGACCGACCCCCTGGCCCCGCTCATGGCCTTCGCCACCGCGTTCGCCCTGTCGGTGATGGTGCCCGACTGGCGGGTGCGGCGGCGGTGGATCGGGACGGGCTCGGGCGTGTGGGTGTGCGACCGGGAGGGCGGATCGTGGGTGAGGGTCTACCCCTACGGAACGTCGTGGATGATCGAGCAGGGCGGCCCGAGGAGCATCTGGGACGAGTTCGAGGAGGCCCTGGCCCTGTGGGGAGAGCTGGGCGAGCCCGAACCGGACCGGTTCGGGCTGTCGGTGTCCGGCGACGGGACGCACCGGGTGTGGCTGGACTCGGCGGACGGCCGCGCCTGGGACGTGTGAGGTCGTCCGGGCCTCCCGGCGGCGCCCGGCCGGACGGGGGCCCGGGACCGCCGGGGCCGCGGGAACGGGCCCCGCGGTCGGGAACGCCGACGGCCCCCGACCGTCTCCGGTGGGGGCCGCCGCCGTGCGTTCACGCCTTTCCTTCGGTGTCCTCGGACTCCTCGGAACTCCCGGGCGCGTTCTTCTCGCGGAGCTTGCGCAGCAGTTCCTGCTTGCGCTCCCGGGCCTCGGCGCTGGGTCCGCCCTTGCCCCCGCCGGGGCCTCCGCGCATCGCGGAGCGGGAGACCGTGGTGCGCTGTCCGCCCATACCGAGAAGGTTGTCACTGTTCTTGGACACGCGGACCTCCTTTCGCTTGGAGCGAGACGTGGCGTCTCGCCAGAGGTGATCCTGCCTCTGTAGGGTATCCGCGTCAAGACGATACGTCTCGTCATTTTTGAGCGGTTAACGTGGCAGGTATGGCTGAGAGCACCCCGTCGGAAGTCTCCCGGACACCCCGGCGCGGCCCGGACCCCCGCCGCCGCAGCGAACGGGCGCGACGCGCCGTCCTGCGCGCCGCGTCGGAGCTGCTGGGCGAGGTCGGGTACGCCAAGGTGACCGTCGAGGCGATCGCCGCGCGGGCCGGTGTGGGCAAGCAGACCATCTACCGCTGGTGGCCCTCCAAGGCCGCCGTGGTGTTCGACGTCTTCACGGCGCTGACCGGCGGCACGGCCGGCGACCCCCTGCCCGACACCGGCGACCTGGCCGCCGACCTGAGGACCGTGCTCCGCGCCGTCGTCGACGAGTTCAACGACCCCGGGATGGACCGGACCACCCGCGCGTTCACGACCGAGCTCCAGAACGACCCCGTGTTCGCCGAGGCCGTCAACGAGCGCCTGCTCCGCCCCAACACGGAGGCGTTCAAGGACCGGCTGCGCGCCGGACGCGACGCGGGCCAGCTCGCCCCCGGGGCCGACCTCGACATCGTCACCGAGCTGCTCACCGGGCCGCTCCACCACCGCTGGCTGATGCGCACCGGGCCGCTGACCCACGCGTACGCGGACGAGCTCGTGGAGACGGTCCTGGCGGCCGTGGGGCCCCGGGACTGACCGCGTCGGGCGGGGGCGGGGCCCCCGTGCCCGGCGCGGGCTCCGGGGCCGACCGGGAGTCTCCGCCCGGCACGCCGGCGCGGTGACCGAAACGGTTCTCCCGTCCCGCACCTCACGTCACGCCGGCAACGCTTTCGGCCTGTCCCGGGGCATGTCCGGCGAGGCGGGTGCCCGCGCCCGGCGAGGCGGGTGCCCGCGCCCGGCGAGGCGGGTGCCCGCCGAACCTAGAAGGGCGCGTCCGTGTCGGCCCCGTGCTCGATCTCCTCGATCACGCGGCCGCCCAGCTCCGTCTCGATGAGCGACGTTCCGCCCGTGCCGGGGGCCGGGCCCCCCGCGGAAGCCTGCCCCCCGGCCGCGGGCGACGGTCCGCCCGAGGGCGCCGGGGCCGGACGCTGCGCACCGCCCGGGGCCGGAGCGGACCCCGGGGAAGGCGGGGCCTCCTGCCGCCCGGTCCCGGAGGCGGGGGCCGTCCGGGGCTGCGACCGGCCGGCGGACGGGTCGTCGTACTCCGGCGGCGGGGACGCGGCCGCGTCCTCGTAGGGGTCCGGCGGCGGCTCGTCCAGACCGGTGACGATCCGGTCCGGCGGCGGGCCCGCGGGCCGGCCCGCGGCCTCCGGCTCCGGGGCGGCGGGCGGGGGTGCGGGATCGGCGGGCCGTGCCGGGGCGGGGGCGTCCCACCCGGAGGGCTCGGCCGGGCGCGCGGGCTCGGGGCGCCGTGCGGGCGCCGCGGCCGACGCGGCGCTGCCCGCCGCGGCGACCCGCACCTCGATGCCGAGCACCTGCCGGATCGCGTTGGCGACCACCTGGTCGCTGCCGCTGTTGCTGAAGCCCTTGGCCTCGCTGGGACGGGAGAAGCCGAGCAGGACGGCGTTGCCCTCGACCCCCACCGGCCGGACCTCGCCGCCGGAGAGCACCATCCAGGTGAACCGGCGCAGCCCCTTGACCGCCTCCAGGATCTGGCTCCACGACCCCTGGACGCGTCCCAGGTCCAGGGCTCCGCCCCCGCCTGACGGGGCGGCGGGGGCCGGCGGGGCGTGACGGGTGGGTTCGGGCGTGCTCGGACGGGCCGGGGCGTCCCAGCCCGCCGGCTCGGCGGCGCGCTCGGGGGCGGGGGCCGCGGGGGCCGGCTGCGGGGCGGCCGGGGCCCTGGAGGGCCGGGCGGCGGGGGCCTCGGCGGCCCGCACCGGCTCGGGTGCCGGGGCCGCCGGTGCCGGTGCCGCGGGGGCCTGGGCCGCGGGTGCCTGGGCCGCGGACCGGACCGGTGCGGCGGGCGCGACGGCGCCCGAGGCGATCCGGCGCTCCATCTGCTCCAGGCGTGCCAGCAGCGCCGCGCCCTGGCCGCCGTCGGTGCCGGGCAGGAGCACCCGCGAGCACATGAGTTCGAGCAGCAGGCGGGGCGCGGTGGCTCCGCGCATCTCGGTCAGGCCCTGGTTGAGGATGTCGGCGGCCCGGGTCAGCTCGGCGGGCCCCATCCGGGCGGCCTGCCCCCTCATCTGCTCCGCCGCCTCGTCGGCCACGTTGACCAGGCCCTTGTCCAGGGCGTCCGGCACGGCGGCCAGGACGACTAGGTCGCGGAAGCGCTCCAGCAGGTCCGTGGTGAACCGGCGCGGGTCGTGCCCGCCCTCGACCACGCGGTCGATCAGCCCGAACACGGCGGCGCCGTCGCGGGCGCCGAGCGCGTCGACCATCTCTCCCAGCAGGCTGGAGTCGGTGTAGCCCAGCAGGGAGACGGCGCCCTCACGGGTGATGCCGTCCTCGCCCGAACCGGCGATGAGCTGGTCGAGCACCGACAGCCCGTCACGCGCGGAGCCGGCGCCCGCCCTGACCACCAGCGGCAGCGCGGCGGGGTCGTAGGAGATCCCCTCCTCCTTGAGGAGGTCCTCGAAGAGCTCCCGGAGCGTGCTCGGCGGGATGAGCCGGAACGGGTAGTGGTGCGTCCGCGAGCGGATCGTGCCGATGACCTTCTCGGGCTCGGTGGTCGCGAACACGAACTTGAGGTGCGGGGGCGGTTCCTCCACCAGTTTGAGGAGCGCGTTGAAACCCTCGCGGGTCACCATGTGCGCCTCGTCGATGATGTAGATCTTGAAGCGCGAGTTGACCGGCGAGAAGAAGGCGCGCTCGCGCAGGTCGCGGGCGTCGTCCACACCGCCGTGGGAGGCGGCGTCGATCTCGATGACGTCGATGCTGCCGCCGCCGTCGGGGGCCAGCGCCACACACGAGTCGCAGGTCCCGCACGGGTCCGGGGTGGGCCCCTCGGCGCAGTTCAGCGAACGGGCGAGGATGCGCGCGCTGGTCGTCTTGCCGCAGCCGCGCGGCCCGCTGAACAGGTAGGCGTGGTTGATGCGACCGCTGCGCAACGCCTGGCGGAGCGGGTCGGTCACGTGTTCCTGGCCCCGCACCTCACCGAACGTCGCGGGGCGGTACTTGCGGTACAGCGCGATGCTCACGGTGTGCTCACTCCCCTGGTCCCTGCCACCTGTCCATTCAACCCGCTGGCAGTGACAGCTCGCACCGGATCGAGGAACCGGGAGGGTCCGACCGGGCCCGAGAAACAGAAAGGACCCCCCGCGCACCCGCCAGAGCCCATTTATCCTTGCTGCCTTCCGGCCCTGGGGAGGTTCATGGGGTGACGCCGCACGAGGGGTCTGCCCCGAGTGTATCCGACCTCCCGACCGCTCTGGCAACCCCGCGCACCCGCCCCCTCGGGGCGCCCCGCGGCGCCCGGGCACCGGCACGCATGGCCACGACGGCCCCGCGGGGCCATCATGGACGGCATGTTCGACCCCCTGGAAACCACCGACCACTCCTCCGAGCGGCAAGACCTCATCGTGGCCACGCTGGAGAACGCCTTCTCCGACCTGATGTCCACGGCCCCGGCCGCGTTCCGTGCCAAGTTCCGCAAGATGGCCGCCAGCCCCTTCGCGTTCTACCGGGGCAGCGCCTCGCTCTTCTACTCCGACGTGGCGTCGATGGAGGACCCCTGGGCGGACGACCGCACCTCGCGTGTGTGGATCCAGGGCGACCTGCACGCCGAGAACTTCGGCACCTACATGGACTCGACCGGGCGCCTGGTCTTCGACGTCAACGACTTCGACGAGGCCTACCTCGGCCACTTCACGTGGGACGTGCTCCGGTTCGTCTCCAGCATCGCCCTGATGGGGTGGCAGAAGGCCCTGTCCGACGAGGACATCGGCGCGATCGTGCCGTGCTACGTCGACGCCTACGTGTCCCAGGTCCGCCAGTTCGCGACGCGGGGCGGCGACTCCGGTTTCTCCCTCAAGCTGGACAACACCGACGGCACGGTCCACGACGTGCTCCAGCGCGCCCGCCTCCGCAGCCGCGCCGCCATGCTGGCGTCCATGACCGACAGGGACGGCTACAACCGCCGGTTCCGCGAGGGGCCGCGGGTGCGCCGGCTGGAGGACGGCGAGCGCGACAAGGTTCTCGCCGCCTACCACGACTACCTGGGGACCATCCCGGACGACCGGCGGTTCGCCTCGCTGGACTACGGGGTCAAGGACGTGGTGGGCAGCGGCGGCTTCGGGATCGGCTCCGCGGGCCTCCCCGCCTACAGCGTGCTCATCGAGGGCCGGTCCGAGGCGTGGGACAACGACATCGTCCTGTCCGTCAAGCAGGGGAACGTGGCCGCGCCGTCCCGGGTGGTGACGGACCGGCGCATCATGGAGGCCTTCGAGCACCACGGGCACCGCACCGCCGTGTCCCAGCGCGCGCTCCAGGCCCACGCCGACCCGCTGCTGGGGCACACCGAGATCGACGGCGTGGGCTTCGTGGTGAGCGAGGTGTCCCCGTACACGAACGACCTGGACTGGGACGGGCTCACCGAGCCCGAGGAGGTCGTACCGGTACTGGACTACCTGGGCCGCGCCACCGCCAAGGCGCACTGCGTGTCCGACTCGCACGCGGACGCGACCCTGGTGTCGTGGGAGACCGAGGAGGCGCTCATGACGGTGCTCGACGGCCGCGAGGCGGAGTTCGCCGAGTGGTGCGTGCGCTTCGCCCACCGCTACGCGGCCCAGGCCCGGGCGGACCACTCGCTGTTCGTGGACGCGTTCCGCAACAACGCCATCGAGGGGGTGCGGTCCAGCCGGGCCGGCTGAGCCGCCGGGCGGCCGGGCGGCCGTACCGGGCCGGGAGGGGTCCGCGCGACGGCCCCCGACCGCCCGGCGGGGCCCTCCCGGCGGCCCTCGGGGAGGGCCCCGGGGAACCCGTTCGGACCACCCCCCTCCGGCGTGTAGAGTTGTGCGCGGAGGATTCGCCTAGTGGCCTAGGGCGCACGCTTGGAAAGCGTGTTGGGTGCAAGCCCTCAGGGGTTCGAATCCCCTATCCTCCGCGAGCGGCCCGTGGTGGTCGACGACCTTCGGTCGTCCTCCCCACGGGCCGGAGTGTTTCCCAGGGGGACGACCCCCTGGAACCCCTGAAAGCCAGCTGCCGAGACGAAGGCCCCGACCGGACACCGGTCGGGGCCTTCGCCGTTCACGGCCCCGGGCGGCCGTTTCCGGGCCGCTCCCCCCGCCCGGCCCCGCCCCCTCCCGGGCGTCGCGCCCCGGCGGACGCCCCTCCCCGCGGACGGGCGCGGCCTCCTCCGCTCCCCTACGGCCGGGGGATGTTGCGCAGGTTGGAGCGGGCCATGTCCACCATCGCCCCCACCCCTCCCCGGAGCACCGTCCGTCCTGCGGACAGGGCGAAGCCCGCCACCTGGTCGGCGGTGATGCGGGAGGGGATGGAGAGTGCGTTGGGGTCGGTGACGACGTCCACCAGCACCGGTCCGGGGTCCGCCAGGGCCTCCCGGAGCGCCTCGCGGACCCGGTCGGGGCTCTCCACCCGCAGGGCGCGCATGCCGATCGCCCCGGCGACGGCCGCGTAGTCCACGCGCGGGTGGTCGGTCTGGTAGGAGGGCATCCCGTCCACCATCATCTCCAGCTTCACCATGCCGAGCGAGGAGTTGTCGAACACGACCGTGGTGATCGGCAGGTCGTGCTGGTGGACGGTGATCAGCTCGCCCAGCAGCATGCTCAGCCCTCCGTCGCCGGACAGCGAGACGACCTTCCGGTCGGGCGCCGCGTAGGCCGCGCCGATCGCGTGCGGCAGGGCGTTGGCCATGGTGCCGTGCGTGAACGAGCCGATCACCCGGCGGCGGCCGTTCGGGGTCAGGTAGCGGGCCGCCCACACGTTGTTCATGCCCGTGTCGACGGTGAACACGGTGTCCCCGTCGGCCTCCTCGTCGAGGATCCGCGCCACGTACTCGGGGTGGACGGGCGTGTGGTGCTCGATGTCCCTCGTGTACGCGTCCACCACCTTGGTCAGCGCGCGTTCGTGGCGGGCCAGCATGTCGTGGAGGAACCGGGTGGCGGAGGCGTCCGTGCGCTCCCCGACGAGCGGCCTCACGGCGCGCAGGGTCGCCGCGACGTCCCCGTGCACCGCCAGCCGGAGCGGCACGCGGCGGCCGAGGCGGCGCGGGTCGTGGTCGACCTGGACGACGTTCTTCCTGGGCAGGAAGTCGTCGTAGGGGAAGTCGCACCCGAGCATCAGCACCAGGTCGGCGCCGTGCAGGGCCTCGAAGCAGGCGCCGTAGCCGAGCAGGCCGATCATGCCGACGTCGTACGGGTTGTCGTACTGGATCCACTCCTTGCCGCGCAGGGTGTGCCCGACCGGGGCGTGCACCCGCCCGGCCAGGGCCATCACCTCGTCGTGCGCCTCCCGGACCCCGGCGCCGCAGAACAGGGCGACCTTGTCGGCGGCGTTGACCAGCTCGGCCAGGGCGCGCACGTCGTCCTCGGCGGGCCAGGCGGTGGCGCGTCCCGCGCCCACCGGGCTGGTGTCGGCGGGGCCCACGGCCTTGCGCCCGGCGATGTCCCCGGGCAGGACGAGGACCGCCGCGCCGGGGGTGCCGAGGGCGTGCTGGACGGCGATCCGGGCCAGGCGCGGCATCTGCTCGGCCTCGGAGACGAGTTCGCGGAACTCGGTGACGTCCGCGAACAGCCGCTCGGGGTGGGTCTCCTGGAAGTAGCCGGTGCCGATCTGGCGCGAGGGGATGTGGGAGGCGATGGCCAGGACGGGGGCTCCGCTGCGCTGGGCGTCGTACAGGCCCTGCACGAGGTGGGTGTTGCCGGGGCCGCACGACCCGGCGCAGACGGCGAGCCGCCCGTCGATCTGCGCCTGGGCCGAGGCGGCGAACGCCGCCGCCTCCTCGTTGCGCACGTGGATCCATTCGATGCCGTCGGTCTCGCGGACGGCGTCGACGACCGGGTTGAGGCTGTCGCCGACGACCCCGTAGATCCGGGTCACCCCGGCGGCGACCAACGTCCGGACGAGCTGTTCGGCGACGGTGTTCCTGGCCACGTTGGTTCCTCCTGGGCGCGTCATCGCAGGTCCGGGGTGCCGCGGGGGCGCCCCGGTCCACGCTAGGAGCAGGGACCGGCGCCGTGCCTGACCGCCACGCGCCTCCGTCCGCCTACACCTACTCCCCTAAATGATTAGTCATCGAATGGAGTAGCCTTCCGGTGCTGTCCACGAGGATGAGGAGAGGGCATGGAGCTCGACGGGAACCTGCGCTACGTGGCGCTGGGCGACAGCCACACCGAGGGGGTCGGGGACGGCGACGACGAGACCGGGCTCCGGGGCTGGGCGGACCGCCTCGCCGACCGCCTGGCCGCCACCGGCGCGCGGGTGGAGTACGCCAACCTCGCGGTCCGGGGGCGGCTGGCCCGCCAGGTGCGCGAGGAGCAGCTGGCCCCCGCCCTGGAGATGCGTCCGGACGTGGCGACCGTGTTCGCCGGGGTCAACGACGTGATCCGGTCCGGGTACGACGCCGGGGCGGTGATCGGCCACATGGAGGCGATGTTCGCCGAGCTGACCGCGTCGGGGGCCCGGGTGGCGACCCTGACCTTCCCCGACATCGCCAGGATCGCGCCGCTGACCAGGCCCCTGCTGCCCAGGGTGCTGGACTTCAACGACCGCCTGCGCGCCGCGGCCGGGCGGCACGGCGTCGTCGTGGCCGACGTCGCCGCGCACGAGGTGTCCGCGGACCGGCGCCTGTGGGCCACCGACCGCCTGCACTGCACGCCTCTGGGGCACGACCGGATCGCCGGCGCGCTGGCCTCCGCGCTGACGCTCCCCGGCGCCGACGGGTCGTGGGCGGACGCCCTGCCCCGGATGCCCGAGCGGAGCGCGCTGCTCGCGGTGGCGGAGGAGGTCCGCTGGCTGGGGACGTTCCTCGGCCCGTGGATCCTCCGGCGCCTGCGCGGCCGCTCCTCGGGCGACGGCCGCGCGGCCAAGCGCCCCGCGCTCCTGCCGGTGGAGCCCGTCTGAGCCGTCCGCCCGGCGTCCGCGTGGCCCCGGGCGCGCGTGGGCGCCGTGGCCTCCGGGCCGTGCCGCGACGCCGCTCCGGCCGTCCCCCCGGGCGCGCGTCCACGTCGTCCACGGCCGTCTCCGGGGCACGGCGCGAGTCATTTTGCAACTTGTTGCATAATGAAGTCGAGGTCGGCCGGACACCGACCGGGCCACCGCGCGAGGAGACGAGCATGAGCGACTACCCCCACCTTCTGGAACCCCTGGACCTGGGCTTCACCACCCTCCCCAACCGCGTGATCATGGGTTCCATGCACCTCGGCCTGGAGGAGGCGCCCCAGGGGTTCGAGCGGATGGCCGCCTTCTACGCCGAGCGTGCCCGCGGCGGCGTCGGCCTCATCGTCACCGGCGGCATCGCGCCCAACCCCGAGGGCGCCACCTACACCGGCGCGGCCAAGCTCACCACCGAGGCCGAGGCCGCCGAACACCGCGTGATCACCGACGCCGTGCACCGCGAGGGCGGCCGGATCGCCATGCAGATCCTGCACACGGGCCGGTACGCCTTCAGCGAGCAGTCCGTCGCGCCCAGCGCGATCCGGGCCCCCATCAGCGCGTTCACCCCCCGTGCCCTGACCGGCGAGGAGGTCGAGCAGACCATCGAGGACTTCGCGCGCGCGGCGGAACTCGCCCGGCTCGCCGGATACGACGGCGTCGAGGTGATGGGCTCCGAGGGCTACCTCGTCAACCAGTTCATCGCCTCCGCGACGAACCGCCGGGAGGACCGCTGGGGCGGCTCCTACGAGAACAGGATGCGCTTCCCCGTCGAGATCGTGCGACGCGTCCGCGAGCGCGTCGGCGACGACTTCATCCTCGTCTACCGGCTCTCCATGCTCGACCTGGTGCCCGGCGGCTCCACGTTCGACGAGGTCGTCCGGCTCGCCAAGGCGGTCGAGGAGGCCGGCGCGACCATCATCAACACCGGCATCGGCTGGCACGAGGCGCGCATCCCCACCATCGCCACGTCCGTGCCGCGGGGCGCCTACAGCTGGGTGACCCGCAAGCTGATGGGCGAGGTCTCCGTCCCGCTGGTGGCGGTCAACCGCATCAACACCCCGGAGGTCGCCGAGGCCGTCATCGCCGGGGGCGACGCCGACATGGTCTCCCTGGCCCGGCCGTTCCTCGCCGACCCGGACTTCGTCGCGAAGGCGGCCGCCGGGACCCCCGAGGAGATCAACACCTGCATCGGCTGCAACCAGGCCTGCCTCGACCACACCTTCAGCCTCAAGGTCTCCTCCTGCCTCGTGAACCCGCGTGCCTGCCACGAGACCGAACTGGTGCTCTCCCCCACCAGGAACCGCAAGCGCGTGGCCGTCGTCGGCGCCGGCCCCGCCGGACTCGCCTTCTCCGTGTCCGCCGCCGGGATCGGCCACGAGGTCACCCTGTTCGACGCGGCCGAGGAGATCGGCGGCCAGCTCCGCATGGCCCGCCGCGTGCCCGGCAAGGAGGAGTTCGACGAGACCCTGCGCTACTTCCGGGTGCAGCTGGACAAGCACGGCGTGGACGTGCGGCTGGGGACCACCGTGACCGCCGCCGACCTGACCGGCTTCGACGACGTCGTGGTGGCCACCGGGGTCGTCCCGCGCACGCCGGAGATCCCCGGCGTCGACCACCCCAAGGTGGTCGGCTACGCGGACGTCCTGCGGGGGAACGCGGACGTGGGCGCGCGGGTCGCGATCATCGGCGCGGGCGGCATCGGCTTCGACGTCGCCGAGTTCCTGACCGACGGCGGCGAGGGCGCGAGCCTGGACCCCGACGTGTTCTTCCGCCAGTGGGGCGTGGACACCGGCCACACCGCGGCCGGCGGGCTCCGGACCCCCGAGCGCCAGGCCCCGCCGCGCACCGTGCACCTGCTCCAGCGCAAGGCGGACAAGGTCGGCGCGGGCCTCGGGAAGACCACCGGGTGGATCCACCGCCTGGAGCTGCGCCACCGGGGTGTGGAGATGATCGCCGGCGTCTCCTACGACCGGATCGACGACGAGGGCCTGCACCTGACCGTCGGGGACGACAAGACCGTGCTCGACGTGGACACGGTGGTGCTCTGCGCCGGCCAGGAGCCGCGCCGCGACCTCGCCGACGAGCTGGCGGCGGAGGGGCTCAGGGTGCACGTCATCGGCGGTGCGGACGTCGCCGCCGAGCTGGACGCCAAGAGGGCCGTCGACCAGGGCACCAGGCTGGCCGCCGCGCTGTAGCCGGGGCCGGGCCCGGGGCGCCCGCACCCGGGTCCGGACAGGGGAAAATCCGGTTCAAGCTCTCCCCCGGCCCCCGGAACGGCGAGTGAACCCGGGGGCCCGGGGTAGCCGTTCCACCATGAGGCTTGGCGAAGACGTGCGCAAGATCGAACGGAACGACGGACTCGACCCCGCGGTCTCCCTGCTCGGACGGGTGGCGGAACGCATCCCCCGCGGACGGGCGCGCGACCTGCTGAACGGTGTGCAGCTCGGGCACCCGGTCCACCCGATCCTGGTCCAGCTGCCCATCGGCGCCTGGATGTCGGCGGTCCTGCTCGACCTCCTGCCGGGGGACCACCGCCGGAGCGCCCACGCGCTCGTGAACACCGGACTGCTGGCCACCCTGCCCGCGGTGGCGAGCGGGCTCGCCGACTGGTCGCAGCAGCACGGGAGACAGCAGCGCGTGGGCGTGGTCCACGCCGCGTCGAACGCCGCGGGGAGCCTGCTGTTCGCCTCCTCCTCGCTCGCCCGGGCTCGGGACCGACGGGGCTGGGGGAAGGTCCTGGCCCTGGCGGGCATGGGGGCGGTCGCCCTCGGCGGCTCCCTCGGGGGGCACATCGCCTACTACCGGGCGGGCGGCGCCAACAGCGCGGACCACCTGAACGACCTGGCGCCCGACGGCTGGCACGACCTCGGCCCGCTCGACGGGTTCGGCGAGGGGGAGCCCGTGCGCGCCGCGCTGGGCGACGTGCCGGTCGTGGTGGTCCGGACGGGGGACGCCGTGCGGGCGGTGCTGGGAACGTGCACGCACATGGGGGCCCCGCTCGCGGACGGCTCCGTCGTGAACGGGTGCCTGCGCTGCCCCTGGCACGGGAGCGAGTTCGACATGGACGACGGGTCGGTCGTCCACGGTCCGGCGACCGCCGGGCTGGAGACCCTGGAGACGTCCGTCACCGGCGGGACCGTGCGGGTCCGCCACCGTCCGCCCGACGCCTGACGGCCCCGGGCCTTCCTAGAATGCGCTCATGTCCCTGCCCCACGCGATCCTGACCGCCCTGCTCGAGAAGCCGTCCTCCGGACTGGAGCTGACCCGCCGCTTCGACCGCTCGATCGGGTACTTCTGGTCGGCGACCCACCAGCAGATCTACCGGGAGCTGGGCAAGCTCGAGAAGGCGGGGCTGATCAGGGCCCTGGACGGCGAGGGGCCCACCCGGGGGCAGAGGAAGGAGTACGAGGTCCTGCCCTCGGGCCGGGAGGAGCTGGAGCGGTGGGTCGGCGTGCGCGAGGACCCGCGCGCGCCCCGCGACCCCCTGCTGCTGCGCCTGCGGGCGACGGGCGTCGTGGGGGTCGGCGGGGACATGGTGGACGAGCTGCGCCGCCACCGCGCGCTGCACCGGGAGCGGCTGGCCGAGTACCGGGAGTTCGAGAAGCGCGACGCGGCCCGCGGCCACGGGACCGAACGGGACCGCGTGCAGCGCCTGGTCCTCCAGGGCGGGATCGAGCTGGAGCTCTTCTGGCTCACCTGGCTCGACCGGGCCCTCGCCGACCTGGAGGGCGCCGGCTGAGCCGCGTCCGCGGCGGGAGCCCCGGCGCCGGTCGGCCGCACCGTCGCGGCCGTCCCCGGCCCGACCGGGGCCGCGGCCCGGCCCCGGTCGGGGCGGGGCGGGGTACGGAGGCGGAGCGGGGTAGGCCCGGCGGAGCGGTGAGCGGTGGCGGAGCCGGGTACGTGCGCGGCTCCGCCACCGCTCACCG
>NZ_JBIWMK010000012.1:17617-41412 GCF_044766605.1 Nocardiopsis sp. NPDC101807
GCCCCCCGGGGGGGGGGGCCCCGCCCCGGCGGGGGGGGGGGGGGGTTGGGGGGGGGGGGGGGGGTGGCGGGGGGGGGGGGGGGGGGGGGGCGCGCGGGGGGGGGGGGCGCCCCCCCCACCGCTCACCGGTGAGCGGGCGCCGCCGACTCCGACAGGTCCTCGGGCAGGCGCACGCGCGGCCGCAGCGGCACCAGCCGCGACTGCAGGACCATGGTCGCCGCACCGATCGCGGGGGCCGTCGCCGCCGACGCGGACAGGCGCACCTCGACGGGGTGGCTGGCGCGGGCGAAGAAGGCGCCCTCCAGCTCCGACCTGATCGCGGGCAGGTAGACGGACCCCGCCACCGCCAGGCCCGGCCCCGTCAGCACGAGCAGGTCCAGGTCCATGACGTTGGCCAGCGTCCGCACCGCCGCCGCCAGGTACCGGGCGGAGCGCTCCAGGAGGGCGCGCGCGGTCGGCTCGCCCCGGCGCGCGGCCCGGACCACGGCGGCGAACTCCGCCGCCTCGGACCGCTCCGCGCGCCCGCCGCCCGGCCGCCCCCCTCCACCGGGGCCGTCCGTCGGGCCGCCGTCCGCGCCGCCGGTCCCCGCCGCCCCCAGCTCGGCGGCGCGCGCCAGGCCGGCGTCCGCACGCGCGGCACGCACCACCGCGGCGGGCCCGGCGAGCGCCTCGACGCACCCGCGCGCACCGCACCAGCACGGCGGACCGTCCACGTCCAGGCACACGTGCCCGATCTCCCCGGCGTTCCCGCTGGCCCCGTGGTAGGGGATGCCGTCGACCAGGAGTCCGGCGCCGATGCCCGTCCCCATGTAGACGGCGGCGAAGACCGACGTCTCGCCGACCCCTCCGGACCAGTACTCGCCGAGCGCGGCGGCGGTCGCGTCGTTGCCGGGCACCACGGGCAGGCCGCAGGCCCTCTCCAGCTCCTCCGCCACGGGGAAGTGCGCCCAGTGCCGCATCGACGGCAGCGGCCTCGCTCCCCCCGTCGCGGAGACGAGGCCCACGCCCAGGACCCGGTCGCGCTCCACCCCGGCCCCCTCGACCAGCGCGTCGACCTGGCGGGCCGTCCGGGCGACCATCGCGGCGGGGTCGTCGCCGCCCGCGTCGGCCCTGGTCACCCTGGACACGACCGCGCCGGTGAGGTCGGTGAGCGCGTACGTGACGCCCATCGGGTCGAGGTGCACGCCGACGGCGTACCGGGCCCCGTGGTCGAGCTGGAGCAGTACGCGCGGCTTGCCCCCGGTCGACTCGGCGCGGCCGGTCTCGCGGACCAGGCCGTCGTCGATGAGCGCACGGACGACCGTGGAGATGGTCGCCCCGGTGAACCCGGTCGCGGCCACCAGCCCGGCCCGGCTGATGGTGCCCGCCGCCCGGATGACGTCGAGGACCGCCGCCCTGCTCGTGGTGTGGGGGGTGGCGCGTGATGGACCGCCCAAGGGAACCTCCGCCGCTTCCGTGCCGTGGCGTCCGCGCTGGGAGCGGCCCCGGTGCACGCCCGGCGACCGTGCCGCCGCGCCCCGGCGGGGCGCGTACCAGCGTACCGCCGCACGCGCCCCTCCCCAGGGGCGGCGGCCGGGGCGGGGAGGCCGCGGGGGCGGTCTGCGGGTGCGCCGGCCCCGTCCACGAGCGGGGACGCGGACCGCTCTCCTTCCACGGGGGCACCGCACCCCATTGACTTAGTTAGTTCATCGAAGTAAGAATCTCCGGAGTGGTCCGGCGCACATCGGCGCGCCAGGCCGCCGACGGCCCGCCTCCCCCGGGCGGCCGTCCCCCACCCCCGGAGAGGCAGAGGATGATCCGCCGCACCCTGCATGACGGCTGGCTGCTGACGAGCGCCACCGGAACCGTCCCCGAGCACATCGCGGGGCGCTCCGTCCCGGCCCTGGTACCGGGCAGCACGCACCTCGACCTGCTGGCCGCCGGGCTCATCCCGGACCCCTACCTCGACTCCAACGAGACCGAGCTGGCCTGGACCCACCGCGTGGGCTGGCGCTACACCCTCACCTTCGACGCCGAGCAGGCCTCCCCCGCCGAACACGTGGACCTGGCCTTCGACGGCCTCGACACCGTGGCCACCGTCGAGCTCAACGGTGTGGAGCTGGGGACCACCGCCAACATGCACCGCGGCTACCGCTTCCCCGTGGGCCGCGTCCTCCGCGAGGGCTCCAACGACCTCACCGTCTCGTTCCGGCCCGCGCTGGAGTACGCCGAGGAGGTCCGCGACGCGCTCGGCGCGCGCCCCCACACCAACACCCACCCGTACAACATGGTCCGCAAGATGGCCTGCTCCTTCGGATGGGACTGGGGCCCCGACTTCCAGACCGCGGGGATCTGGAAGCCCGTGCGCCTGGAGCGCTGGAGCACCGCCCGCCTGGCCTCGGTCCGCCCGCTGGTCACCGTCGGCGAGGACGGCGTCGGCCGGGTCGAGGTCCACGCCGACGTCGAGCGCTCCCTCATCGAGGCCCCGGCCGCCCTCACCCTGACGGCCGAGGTCGCCGGGCACACGGCCACCGCGACCCTGGCCCCGGACGCCGACACCGGCGTCGTCGTGGTGGAGGTCCCCGACGCACGCCTGTGGTGGCCGGTCGGCTACGGCGACCACCCCCTGTACGACCTGACCGTCACCCTCGCCCCCGGCGGCGGGGCGTCCGCCGGCGCCCCGGCGGCCCTGGACACGGCCGAACGACGGATCGGCTTCCGCACCGTCACCGTGGACACCGAGCCCGACGAGCACGGCACCCCCTTCACCGTCACCGTCAACGGCAGGCCGATCTTCGTCAAGGGCGCCAACTGGATCCCCGACGACCACTTCCTCACCAGGATCACCCGCGACCGCCTCGCCCGGCGCGTGGACCAGGCCGTCGACGCGCACATGAACATGCTGCGCGTGTGGGGCGGCGGGATCTACGAGAGCGAGGACTTCTACGACGTCTGCGACGAGCGCGGCGTCCTCGTCTGGCAGGACTTCCTCCTCGCCTGCGCCGCCTACCCGGAGGAGGAGCCGCTGCGAAGCGAGTTCGAGGCCGAGGCACGCGAGAACGTCGCCCGCCTCACCTCGCACGCCTCGCTCGCCCTCTGGAACGGCGGCAACGAGAACCTCTGGGGCTTCATGGACTGGGGCTGGCAGGAGCAGCTCGGCGACCGCACCTGGGGCCACGGCTACTACACCGACCTCTTCCCCCGCATCGTCGCCGAACTCGACCCGACCCGCTTCTACTCCGCGGGCAGCCCGTACAGCCCCGGGTTCGCCCCCGACGACGTCCACCCCAACGCCGAGGCGCACGGCACCCGCCACGAGTGGACCGTCTGGAACCAGACCGACTACCGGGCCTACCAGGACCACGTCCCCAGGTTCTGCTCCGAGTTCGGCTTCCAGGGCCCCCCGACCTGGACCACGCTCACCGACTGGGTGCACGACGAGCCGCTCACGCCCACCTCGCCCGCCTTCCTCCTGCACCAGAAGGCCGAGGACGGCAACGGCAAGCTCGACCGGGGGTACTCGGCCCACCTGCACACCCCGCGCACCTTCGAGGACTGGCACTGGGCCACCCAGCTCAACCAGGCCCGCGCGGTCGCCTTCGGCATCGAGCACTTCCGGTCCTGGTGGCCCCGCACCTCCGGGGCCCTCGTCTGGCAGATCAACGACTGCTGGCCGGTGACCTCCTGGGCGGCCGTGGACGGCGACGAGAGGCTCAAGCCCCTCTGGTACGCCCTCCGCCGCGCCTACGCGCCCCGCATGCTCACCGTCCAGCCCAGGGACGGGCGCCTCGTCGTCGTCGCCGTCAACGACACCGACGAACCCTGGTCGGGCCCCCTCGACCTGCGGCGCGAGGGCTTCGGGGGCGAGGTGCTCCACACCGGGAGCGCGCAGATCTCCGTGCCGCCCCGCTCGACCGCCGAGGTCGAGCCGGAACGGCGGCTCCTCGCCCCCGCCGACCCCGACCGGGAGGTCTTCGTGGCCGCGTCCGGTGAGGTGCGCGTCGTCCACACGTTCCGGGAGGACCGCCACCTGGCCTACGACCCCGAGGCCCTGACCGCCGTGGCGGCCCCCGTCCCGGGCGGCTACCGGGTGGACGTGCGCGCGTCCTCGTTCGCCCGCGACGTCTCCGTGCTCGCCGACCGGGCGGCCCGCGACGCCGAGGTGGACGACATGCTCGTGGACCTGCTGGCCGGGGAGACGCACAGCTTCACGGTGCGGACCGAGGCGGAGATCGACCCCCTCTCGCTGACCACGGCACACGTCCTCCGCTCGGCGAACACGCCGCACGCTTCGGCGAAACAGGTCTGATGGGCCGTCCCGAACCCGCCGGGGGGGGGGGGGGGGGGCGGGGCCCCCCCCCCCCCCCGCGCCCCGCCGCCCCCCGGGGGGGGGGGGTAGTGCGCGGGCTGGGGGCGGGGGGGGGCGCCCCCCGCAATGCGGTGCGCGGGCACCCCGCCCCCGGCCCGCCGCTCGCCCAACCCCCCCCCCGGTGGGGCCACACCGGGGGGGGGGGCCGCCCCCCCCCCGCGGGGGGGGGGGGGGGGGCCGGGCCCCCCCCCCGCCGCCTGCTCAGCGCGGAACCGTTCTTCATGGAGTTCGTCGCCGGGATCGAGGAGCGCGTGGCCGCCCGCGACATGGCGTTCCTGCTGCACCTGGTGGCCGACGCGGACGCCGAGAACGCCACCTACCGCCGGTGGGCGGAGCGGCGCCTGGTCGACGCGGTGGTCGTGGTCAACCTCGCCGAGGAGGACGCCAGACCCGCCCTCCTGCGCGGGCTCGGCCTGCCGGCGGTGCTGGCGGGCGTCCAGGAACCCGACCCGTCCGGCGCCCCGGTGGTCCGCACCGACCACGTGTCCCCGGTCCGGGAGGCCCTGGCACGCCTCCTGGACCTGGGGCACCGGCGGATCGCCCGGGTGTCCGGGCCCGCCCGGCTGCTGCACACGCGTGCCCGCACCGCGGCCCTCGCCGAGGGCTGCCGCCGGGCCGGGATCGCCGCCCCCGTCGTCCTGGAGGGCGACTACTCGCACGAGGAGGGCGCACGGCTCACCCGGGAACTGCTCGGCCGCGAGCGGCCCCCGACGGCGATCCTGTACGACAACGACGTCATGGCCGTCTCCGGCGCGGAGGCCGCCCGCGAACTGGGCGTCTCCGTCCCCGGGCAGGTCAGCATGGTCGCGTGGGACGACTCGACCCTGTGCCGCCTGTCCTCTCCGGCGCTGACCAGCGTGAGCGTGGACGTCTACCGGTACGGGACGGAGGTCGGCGCGTCGGCGCTGGAGTGCGCCGACGGACTCCCCGTCGCGGAGCGGTGGTCTCCCGCGGCGGCCTTCGCGGCCCGCGGGAGCACGGGCCCGGCCCCCGCCCCGTAGCGGGAGGGAGCGGGCGGCGGGGCGGGCCGCCCGCTCCCCGGGGCGGGGAGAGCCGCCCCGGGGCCGGCCGGAAGGACCGCCGCCCGGTCCCCGCGGTCGAAGCGTTCACTCGTGTCCGCACCGGCGAGCGTCTTCACGGTTCCCATGCCGAACCGGGTATCTGTACAGAGTCGCGCAACGTGGTCGCGAGAAGAGCTCCTACGAGCCGCCGATGGTTCCCGTGACCCTGCCCTGGAGGAACACGCTTGAGTCCGCGCACCCCGTGGGGGACCTACCACCGGATCGCGGATGCCCTGCGCTCCCGCATCGCCGACGGGGACCTGGCGCCGGGCGACGCGATCCCCTCCGAATCCGCTCTCGGCGAGGAGTTCGGCGTCGCCCGCACGACGGTGCGCCGGGCCCTGGCCGAACTGGCGTCGGAGCGGCTGGTCGAGACCGTCCCGGGGACCGGCCGCGTCGTGTGCACCACCGATGAACGCGAGAGCACACCCGGCGACGCTCCGCCGCCCTCCCGGCACCGGCGCATCGCCGCCGACCTGCGGGAGAGGATCGCCTGCGGCGACCTCGCCCCCGGGGACGCCCTGCCCGGTGAGGCCGCCCTCGTCCGCCGGTACGGCGTCTCCCGGAGGACGGCCCGTCAAGCCCTCTCCGAGTTGGAGGGGGCCGGGCTCGTCATCGCCGTCCACGGCAAGGGCCGGTTCGTCCAGGGGCCCGCAACGCCCAGGGGCTAGCCCGGTACAGGCGGGACGTGTTCACCGGACGCGGGATCTCGCGCGAGAACTGCTCGAAGGTCCGCTCCCCCGTCGCCGGGCGCAAGGCGCGCTCCCTGCGGGCGGGGCTCGGTGATGACGCCGACCTGGTCGAAGCCTCGGCCCGACCGCACGGCATCGGGTCCTCGCGACGAGGGACGAGAGCCGTTGGATCTCCTCGAGAGCGCCGGCTGCCGGAGATCCTGGAGCGCTACGCACCCGAGGACCTGGCCCACGGGCCCGTCACCCGTTCCTCACCGCTGCCGACGACGTCGGTGCGGTCCCCGGCATGACGCCTGGCCGGGGCCGGCTGACCGCTCACCCGATGCGGGTCGGGCCTCCGGCGAGGAAGTGCTCGACGCGCAGCCGCATGGACCGGTCCATCCGGTAACCGGTCAGCTCGTGCCTGGGCACCCAGAGGACCTCCTCGGACTCGTCGCTCGGCGTGGGCTCACCCGCAAGCGGATATGCCGCGAACACGAGCGAGAACTCCCGCCGCGCTTCGCCGTCGCTCGTGTAGTAGATGATGTGCTTGGGGTCGCTGTAGATGCCGATGGTGCCGGTGAGCACGCAGGTTATCCCGGTCACCTCCAGCGTCTTCCGAACGGCGGCGTCGGGCACGGAGACGCACAGGTCCACATCGCCTCCGGGCACCGCCCAGTTGTCGTTGTCGGTGCGGCGGATCATCAGCACCTCGTCGCGCTCGTTGACCACGAACACGTTCACGGACGGGACGAGGCTGTTCGCCGCCGGGACCTGCAAGAAGAAGCCGGGCGCCAAGAAGCGCCAAAGCGACATGGAGGCAAGTCTTCACGAGGGCGTCCACAAGGATCCCCACGGAACCTCCCCGGGGGTCGAACCCCGGGAACGCGAAGGGCCGCTCTCTCCGACCGTGTGCACCGTATGCGCACCGGCCCGGATCAACCGGACCCCGCGGACGAAAAAACCGCCCCCGGCGAACCGGGGGCGGCTGGTGGCGGTGGAGGAGGGATTTGAACCCTCGAAGGGTTGCCCCTTACCCGCTTTCGAGGCGGGCGCCATCGGCCACTAGGCGACTCCACCGCGAGCAACTCTACCGGATGCGCCACGGTGCGGAAAACCGGATGGCCCGATCGGTTCCTGCGGCCTCCCGGACGCCCTCCGGGGCGGGCGGGTCAGCCGCGGTCCCGGCCCGCGCGGCGGTGCTCGAAGAACGCGGTCAGGAGTTCGGCGCACCTCGCGGCGACGTCCGAGCCGACCAGGTCGGGCGACACCACCTCCGGTCGGTGGTTGAGCCGCGGGTCGCGGACCACGTCCCATACCGACCCCACGGCGCCGGCCTTGGCGTCCCGCGCGCCGAAGGCCAGGCGGTCCACCCGTGAGAGCACCGTCGCGCCCGCGCACATCACGCAGGGTTCGAGGGTGACGACCAGCGTGCAGCCGCTCAGGCGCCACTCACCGCGCGCCCGGGCCGCGGCCCGCAGGGCCAGCACCTCGGCGTGCGCCGTGGGGTCGCCCGCCGCCTCGCGTTCGTTGTGCCCCGTCCCCAGGACCGCGCCCCCGGCGTCCAGGACGATCGCTCCCACCGGGACGTCGCCCGTGGACAGGGCGAGCTCGGCCTCGGCGACCGCCGTCCACAGTGCGGCGTCGAGGACCCCGCGGTCGTCCACGTCACAGCCTCATGGCGTCGAGGATGTCGCCGAACCCGGCCCGCTCGGCCACGACGGCGAGGACGTCGGCGGGGAGGACGCCGCTGCCGACGGACAGCGAGCGCAGCTCGTCGCCGGCCACGCCCAGGTCGGTGATCAGGTCGCCGTCCCCCACCGGTACCGGGTTGGGGCGCGATCCCGCGCTCTCCGAGGGCTGCGGGGCGCCGAGGGCGCCCGCCTCGGAGAGGACGGAGGCCACGGGGTGGTCGTGGACCACACGGCCGTCCGAGAGGTACACGCGCGGCTCACCGCCGTCGTCCGCGGCGCGCACGACGGCGAACCACTCGTCGTCGGCTTCCACCAGAAGGAGCGCGCTGTCGCTGCCCCGCTCTGCGGCGAAGTCGAGCATCAGGTCGGTGACGTCGTCGATGACGTCCACGTCCCCGAGTTCGACCTCGGTTCCCCGCCATGTCTTCCCGTTGGGGGCGAAGACGGCTGCGAAGGTCGACACCGCGTGCTCTCCTGTTCTCCAGGGTGTTCTACCAGGGGTCCCTTACCCCATCCCGTCCAGGACACGCTGGAAGGACTGTGCGAATCCGAGGCGTTCGGACACGCTCGCCAGGACCTCGTCGGGGTACAGGTCGAGGTCGCCCGCGAGGGCGCCGAGCTCCATCTCGTCCAGGCCGAGGTCGGCGACGATGGACAGGTCGCCGGCGGGGAGCACCTGGTCGAGGTCGTCGTCATCGGGGAGGTCGATGTCCAGGTAGTCGAGGACGTCCCTGGCGACCTGCCAGTCCACCGACGCGGTGACGTCGGAGAGGAAGAGGGAGACGTCCTCCCCGTAGACCCGCACGATGATGAAGAAGTCGTCGCCGACCGACACCAGCCCGAGGGAGCCGCTGATGCTCGGTTGCTGGCGCAGCGCGTGGATCAGGCCCTTCAGGTCGTGCGTCAGCGTCACGGGGAGGAGGTCGACGTCCCAGTACTCCTCTTCCCTGTACGCGACCGCCGCGAAGTCACCCGAGTCGTCGTCACCATGATCGAGTACTGTCATCGTCACCCCAACCCGGCCGGTGTATCGGTGCGGACGAGGGAGAGCCGCGCCCGTGCGAGTGCAATGGTAACGATCACTCCCGCTCCGCCGTCTCCCTCGGTCCGTGTCAGTCCGGACCACGCTCTCATGAGAACGGGGCCCGCGCTGCCGCCCCGGCGGTTCCGTCGAGCCGCCCCGGGGGCGGGCCGGCGCCCCCGCAGGTCCACCGCGTGACAGGCGCGGCTCCGGGATGCCCTGTTCCGGGTGGTACGCGCGGTTAGACTCGGGCGGGCCCCCATCCCCAGCCACCGTCCCGTTATCCCAGCTCACCCGGAGAACGTCTTGGAAACCCTGGTCGTCGACCATCCCCTGGTCGCGCACAAACTGACCACCCTGCGCGACGTGCGGACCGACTCACCGACCTTCCGGCGCCTGACCGACGAGCTGGTGACCCTGCTCGCCTACGAGGCGACCCGCGACGTCCGAGTGACGGACGTCACCATCAGAACTCCCCTCGTGGAGACCACCGGAACACAGCTGACGCGTCCGACGCCCCTCGTGGTCCCGATCCTGCGCGCGGGCCTGGGCATGCTCGACGGGATGACCCGCCTGCTCCCGACCGCGGAGGTCGGCTTCCTGGGCATGGCCAGGGACGAGGACACGCTCCAGCCCGCGACCTACGCCGACCGGCTGCCGCAGGACCTGTCCGGCCGCCAGTGCTACGTGCTGGACCCGATGCTGGCCACCGGCGGCACGCTGGCCGCCGCGCTCAAGCTCATGGTCGAGAGGGGGGCGGACCACGTCACCGCGATCTGCCTGCTCGCCGCCCCCGAGGGGCTGGTCGCCGTGGAGCAGAAGCTGGCCGAGACCCTGGCGCCGGACCACGGGGCGACCCTGCGCGTGGTGACCGCCGCGGTGGACGAGCGCCTGGACGAGAACGGCTTCATCCTCCCGGGGCTGGGCGACGCGGGCGACCGCCTGTACGGCTGCGCCTGAGCCCTCCCCCTCGGCCCCAGGAGCCTCAGCGCCCAACCGGATCACCGGTTGGGCGCTTTTTCGGCTCTTTTGAACTCCGGACGAATGATCGACCGAAAATCGGGCATTGAACCCGGAGGCAGCCGCGTCACGCCAGGTGGCGCACCCCTCCGGAGGCAAGCGTCGACACGGCTTGCATTAGCCGAATTCATTTCGAGATTGGAACGTAACAGATTAGAGTGATCATGGTTCCTGACCACCCATAACCGCGAAGGCCAGCCGGACCGAAACCACGCCGCACGGCCGGGGTCCACTGGAGCGGAGGCCCGAGTCCGCTTCCTGCGCGGCGTTCAGGCAACCCTCCGTCGACTACCCAAAGACCCCGACCGCACACGCTGCGCCATCAGCCCCCACGGCCCTCAAGGAGTGAGATGCCCGAGACCCCCTCCCCCTCGACCGACCGCGACACCCGCTACGGCTCCGTCGTCGACCGCCTGTCCGCGGAGTTCTCCGGCGTCCACCACGATTCCACCGTCACCCGTTGCGTCGACGCCGCCAGACACGGCGCCGAGGACGTCATGGGCCGTGCCACCCCCGACCTCGTCGAGCGGATCGCCCGGCAGCACCTCCAGGTGCTCGCCCTGGCCTTCGCCGAGCAGCACTAGGAATCCGCTCCGCACGAACCACGAGTTTCGGCCCGACCGTCACTCGCATCCGCAGGGGGAACCAATCGGCCCCGGGGAAGTCCCTCCCTTCTCCGGACAAACCGTCCCTAATGCCCTGACCTGCGAGGGGCTCCGACCGTATTCCGGTCGACCGAACACTGGTTCACCAACACCACCGGAACCGGACACAGCCCGCAAGCGCGGTAGGACGGACATACCGCCACGCCGAGGGTGCGCCCCAGGCTTTACGGGCATCATTGTCAATGGAACAATCACTGCTGGGTTGGTGGGTCAGGTGGATTCCAAGGGGAGTCAGTCGTGGCGAAGTTGAAGAAATGGGGCGGCTACGCTCTCATCGGTTTCGTGGCGTTTTATCTGCTCACGCAACCGGAAAGCGCCGCTGGTGTGATCCAGAGCGCGTTGGGCGGTCTGATGGGTGGCGCGGAGTCCATGTCACGCTTCGTCAACGCACTGCTGCCGTAGTGGGGATGGACGGGTGCCATGCGGCTCGTAGCGTCGAGTAACAGCGCTCCGGCGTCGGTCAACCGCTACCTGCTGCCGCACGAGCAGGACGTCGTGACCATCCGTCGGCACCCCGCGGTCCTCATCGGGCCGGTCGGGGCCGTCCTCGGTGCGTTGATCGTCGCCGGCATCATCAGCAACACCCAGATCGCGGACAGCACCGCGGCTCTGGCGATCATCTGGTGGCTGTGGCTGCTGGTGCTGGTGTGGTTCGTCTGGCGGGTCGCGGAGTGGTCCGTGGACTACTTCGTCATCACCTCGGCGCGCCTCCTGCTGACCACGGGGCTCATCACCCGGCAGGTCAACATGATGCCGCTGGGCAAGGTCACGGACATGAGGTTCGAGCGGACCCTGGTGGGCCGCTTCCTCGGCTACGGCACCTTCGTGATGGAGTCCGCCGGTCAGGACCAGGCCCTGAGCCGGATCGCCTTCATCCCGTACCCGGAACAGTTGTACCTGGAGGTCGTGGGGCTCATCTTCAAGGAGTGAGCCACCGCAGGTCCCGACCACCGTCACGGGGCATCCGCCGAGGGCGGATGCCCTTCGTCGTGTTCCCGCCCCCCGCGCGCCGGCCGCGGGCCCCGGAGAGCAGGGCCACTCGCCCGATTCGCCCCTTGTTCACCTTCCGTTCACCTTGCCTCGGGGCCACACTTCCCTGCCCCCGCACCGCGGCCACCTGCGCGTCGGTGGACCACCCACACCCCCCTGACATGGGAGGATGCCCGCAGGGGGAAGACATCCTACAGATCCGCAACACGGCATCCCTACCCAGCGGACGCGAACCTTCGCAAGCCAATCGAATTGACGCGAAGGTGAACATAGGGTTAACTCATAACATCTGATACGGAAACGAGGAGGGCCCATGGCGCGCTGGACAGACCGTGCACCACACCCCACTCGCTCCGCGACGCCCCGTCGGCGTATCCGCCCCGCGGCTGCGACCCGCCGTCTCTCCGGCCTCACGCCCGAGCCCGTGCACGTTCCGCAACCGCGCGAGGACGCCGACGCCATCGCGTCCGACTACCCGATCATGCACTGGGTGCTGGTCACCGACCACAACGGTCGGACCCGCCCGGAGGCCCGCTGGCTGTAGCCGCACGAGCGACCGCCGAGTGAGCCCTTCGCCACCGCGGCGAGTGCTCCGGAGATCAAACGAGCGAGTGACGTGAAGGGGCCGCCCCACAGGGGCGGCCCCTTCACGCGTTCCCGAACCGGCCCCCGAACGGGACGACGGCACCTTGTCGCTAAAACGGTTTGTCGATTAATCGGAATCTGGCTGACCGAATACAGGACCCCAGACGTCGACTGATAGTGATCCCCGTCTCACCGAAAGCACACTTGACGCCAAGGGAAACGAGACGTACCGTTTTCCACATGAGGCTGTACATCTTCCTGTAGATCCGCGCCCGACGCCCGCGTCCGAGCACCTTCGCACCCGCTGTCCAGCGGCGACACCCCTGTCGCCCCTCCAGCACCGTGCGGCTCCGCCGACGTCGCCGTACCGCGGTCGACCCAGGGAAGCCTCAGCGTCCCCGCTGTACCGGACCCCGTCTCGCCCGTGCGAGTCCTGTCCGAAACCAGTCGGCACGCGTGCTCCTCCGGCGATCCGCGGCCCCGTACCGCCAGACCGCACCGCAGCCCAGGAGGCGCACACATGCACACCGCCGCACTTCGAGCACACTCCCAGCTCACCCTCGACGAGATCAGCAAACGCTATGGCGACCACACCGTCCTCGACCGTGTCACCCTCACCATCGGCCCGGGTGAACGCGTCGGAGTCATCGGGGACAACGGATCGGGCAAAAGCACCCTGCTGCGCCTGCTGGCGGGCGAGGAGCGCCCCGACAACGGGGACCTCACCGTCAGGGCCCCCGGAGGGGTCGGCTACCTGCCCCAGACCCTGGAAGGGGTCGGCGTGCGGACCGGCACCGTGGCGGACGTGATCGACGCCGCACTCGCCGACCTGCGGGACCTGGAGGCGCGGTTGCGCGCGGCCGAGGCCCGCCTCGGCTCCGCCACGGCCCGGGAGATGGACGGTTACGGCGACCTGCTCGCCGAGTTCGAGACACGGGGCGGCTACGACGCCGACGCGCGCGTCGACGCCGGGCTCCACGGTCTGGGCCTCTCCGGGCTGGACCGCGGGCGCCCGCTGCGCACGCTCTCCGGAGGGGAGCGCTCACGTCTGGCCCTGGCCGCGATGCTGGCGGCCTCGCCCGAACTGCTCCTCCTGGACGAGCCCACCAACGACCTGGACGACCGCGCGGCGGCCTGGCTGGAGAACCGGCTCCGCAACCACAAGGGCACGGTGGTCGCCGTCACCCACGACCGGGCCTTCCTCGCCGGAGTGACCGACACCGTCCTGGAGGTCGACCACGAGCTCCACCGGATCAACAGGTACGGCAACGGGTACGCCGGGTTCCTGGCCGCGAAGGCGGCGGCCCGCGCCAGGTGGATCCGGGAGTACCAGGACTGGAGGGCCGACCTGGCCAGGCAGCGGACGCTGGCGGACAACAACGTCGCTGCGCTCCGGGCCATCCCTCGCAAGGTGGACAAGGCCGCGTTCGGGCACGGCGGGTTCAGGATGCGCAGTCGGGCGCACGGCTCCATGAGCCGTATCCGCAACGCCAAGGAGAGGATGGAGAGACTGACCTCGGACCCGGTGGCGCCGCCCCCGGTCCCGCTCCGGCTGACCGCCGAGTTCACCGGGACCCCGCAGGAGGAGCCCGGCCCTGCACCGGTCGCCGCACTGGAGCGGGTGCGGGTCGGCCACCGGCTCGACGTCCCCGCACTGGAGCTGGCTCCGGGTGAGCGCGTCCTGGTCACCGGCCCCAACGGGGCGGGGAAGTCGACCCTGCTCCGGGTCCTCGCCGGGGAGCTGGCCCCCGGCCCGGGGCGGGTCCGCGTCCCGGGGAGGGTCGGCTTCCTGAGGCAGGAGGACGGCGTGTCCCTCACCCGGCGGACCGTGCTCCAGGCGTACGCGGCCGGCCGCCCCGGCCCGGCCGAGGAGCACCGGGAGGAGCTGGCCTCGCTCGGGCTGTTCCGGCCGAGGGAGATGGACCAGGCGGTGGCGTCTCTCTCGGTCGGCCAGCGCCGCCGGATCGAGGTGGCCCGACTGGCGTCGGGCGTCCACGACCTCCTGCTGCTGGACGAGCCGACCAACCACCTCTCCCCCGGTCTCGTGGAGGAGCTGGAGGAGGCGTTGTCGCATTTCACCGGTGCTCTGGTGATCGTGACACACGATCGGACGATGCGCGGGAGGTTCGCCGGCCGCCACCTGCAGATGCGGGAGGGGATGATCGTCAGGGACTCCGGGTGAGACGGCCGTGACTCTTTGTCGACAAATCGGCTTGACAACAAAGAGCCAAAGAGGCTGACCGATAAACGGGCCCGTCGCGGTGCGGCGGGCCCGGCCCCTCCCCCGGGCCGACCCCGTGCTCGACGGCACGGCCTCGCCCCGGCCCCGGACACCCGGCTGCGCGTGAGGACCTCCGGGTTCCGCGGGAGCACCGGGGCCGCCGCGCACCCGGTGCACGGCGGCCCGGGCCCACCGGCGCGGACACGGCCGTGGGCGCGACGGCCTATCCGGGAGCCATGTCGACGAACCGGCTGTAGTGGCCCTGGAAGGCGACGGTCACGTCCGCGGTGGGGCCGTTGCGGTGCTTGGCCACGATGATGTCGGCCTCACCCGCCCGCGGCGACTCCTTGTCGTGCACGTCCTCGCGGTAGAGCAGGATGACCATGTCCGCGTCCTGCTCGATGGAGTTGTGGACGCTGATGCCGTTCGCGACGAAGTTGTGGGTGCCCTCCACCGTGGCGTCGAACACCTCTCGTTCTCCCAGGGGCTCGATCTCCACGACCTCGTCCCAGAAGACGTCGTTCGTGGCCAGGAGTTCCAGATCGCTGTCGTCGAGCACGGCTGCCACCCTGGACAGCCGCGTCCGGCTGGGGGCGGTCTTCCACATCGCGCTCCCGCAGAACTCCGTCTCCATGGCGGTGGAGAACTGCCTGTGCGTCATGCCCTTGGCGCCGATGGTCGTCCGCACCCTGTCCCACACCTGCACGGGGATCGTGTCCAGGTTGGTGTTGCCCCGCCGGCCCTCCATGCCGGCCACGCACTCTGCGAGCCGCGCCGACCGGGCACCGTGGCATCCGACGACCTCCGCGAAGCGGCGCTGGTTGTCCATCCCGTAGACGTCGAGGGTGTAACAGACCCGGTAGCCGCTCTTCCGTACCTTCTTGATCCGCGTCATGATGCCCAGCCTGGCGAGCAGTACGGCGATGCCGTCGACCAGACGGCGGCTCGTGGTCGAGTAGTAGATGCGGGCCTGGCCGCCCTTCTCGTTCCAGTAGGCGCTGCCGTCCGTCGCCCACAGATGCCGGAGGAACAGACCGATCTGGCGGTCGGAAAGGGAGTACACCCCCTCGGGAACGAACTTCTCGTGGCTGCGCAGTCCGAACAGCCCCAGACCGTCCAGCCACGCTGCGATGGGGTTCCGCTTCCCGTGCGTCAGCCGGAAGGGGGCCGGGAGCCGCAGTGTCGTCGTCCGCGCGGAGGCGTACTCGTCCCGTACCGCCGTTATGCCGAAGTGCCGGGCGGCCTCCTCCACCACCGCGAGGTTCGCCTCGTCGGTGTTGGCGTAGCGAATCGGCTGGCGACGGACGAACGAACCGTCCCCGATGAGGTGGGCGAGCATGATGACCTCGGCCTCGGGCCACTCGGTCGTCCGGCCCGGCTCAGGAACGCTCCGGGCCACCGCGACCTTCTCCCCCACTCCGAGGTTCTCGAGGGCGGTCCATCCGTCGAGGTTGAGGAAGGGGTGGTTGCCGGAGGCGACGACCTCCCTGCCGGAGGCCAGCCGCAGCCGGAACACGTCCTTGACCCCGCTGGAGAAGACATGGGTCATCGTCCTCGGCACCAGGCGAAGACGCTCGTCGAGCGACCACACCGGAATGTCGCGTTCACCGCTCCGGTAGAGCTCACCCATGGTCACCTCGGCGCCGGTGTCAGCTCGCAGCACACGCGTCTCAGCGACAAGGCAACCGGATTCGCGCAGGTCGGAGACTTGCGGGCGCTTGTCGGTGCGCTGTTCGGGACCACGGTTCAGCTGGGAGAGCGCCACCACCGGCACCTCCAGCTCCTTGGCCAGGAGCTTGAGGGACCGGGACATCTCCGAGACCTCCTGCTGGCGGCTCTCCACGCGCCCCGGCGAACTCATCAGCTGGAGGTAGTCGACGATCACCAGTTTGAGGTCGTGCTGCTGTTTGAGCCTGCGGCACTTGGCCCGGATCTCCATCATCGACATGTTGGGGGAGTCGTCGATGAAGAGGGGCGCGTTGGCCACCTCGCCCATGCGCCTGGCCAGCCTGGCCCAGTCCTCGTCGGTCATCAGGCCGGAGCGCATCGTGTGCAGGGGCACCCGGGCCTCCGCCGACAGCAGGCGCATGACGATCTCGTTGCGGCCCATCTCCAGGCTGAAGAAGACCGAGGCCATGTCGTTCTTGATCGACGCCGCGCGCGCGAAGTCCAGGGCCAGGGTCGAGTTGTGGGTGGGGATCATGGAACGCGTGGCGAGGAACAGGTGGTCGGGATGGTCGACCTGCACGCACCGGACGGGAACGCTGTCCACCTGGCGGACCCCGGTGATGAACCTGGACCCGATCCGGGCGTAGCCCCGTCCCTCACCGCGTTCCCGATGGGTCCGCCGCTTGCGCTCGATCCCGAAGACCTCGCGCGTGGAACCGAACGTGATCGTGTAACAGGTCGAGGAACCCTCCGTGCGTCCCCGGACCCGCTTGCGGGACATCCCCGTGCGGTGGCCCAGGCTGTGGGCGAGTTCGCGGAAGTCGTTGGCCAGGCGCTCGTTCGTGACCGCGAACTGGACCGAGCCGCCGGCGTTGACGGTGCCGTCGCTGTCCAGCAGGCCCGCCATGAGTGCCCGCCGCTGGGACACGGACGCCCTCAGGTAGGCGTTGGGGATGTGCTTGTCGCCCAGGACCCGGAGCGAGCGGAGCAGGGCCTGGACGCTGCCATGGTCGTCGATACAGCGCCGGCACCGTGTCTGGCCGAAACAGGGGGTCCCGCAGTCGGCGCAGGTGGTGTGGGGCGCGGGCTCGGAGACGAACCTCGCCCTTCCGCCGCAGGACTGACCGCAGATGCGCACATGCGGAAGTCTGGGGGTGAACCGCGTCCCGCAGACGACGCACTCCCTCTCCGGACGGGAGGGGTCCTCAGTCGGAAGGAAGACCCCGTAGGTGCAGGTGTCCCGGCCCACCGGCTTGGTGACCAGCCCCTCGGCCTCGATGTTCGTGAGGACCTCGGGATCGGTGGTGGTGATCCGCGCCTCCTGCGAGGATCCGTCACCCAACCAGGCTCCGAGGAAGTAGGGCGGCAGGGGGAGGTCGCGCTCCGGCAGCGCGATCGGAGAGGTGTTGACCACCGAATGGTTCAACCTGCGGTCGGCGGTGTCCAGGCGCTGCGTGCGGAAGATCTCCCGAGTGGTTCGCACCCCCGGGAGGGCACGGGGGGTTCCCCCCGTGGCGCCGGCCTCCTGGGCCGCGCGGCGGGAGGCGCGGGTATGGGTGAGCCACTGGTGTTCGGCGTCGGCGATCACCGTGGTGCCGTCGTCGAAGGTGATCTCGAAGCAGGGCCTGTCGGTCATCGCCTCGGTGGCGGCCACCACCCGGGTCGGGGTGCCGTCGGCGGCGAGGAGTCGGTCCCCGACCTCCACCTCCCCCATGGTGGTCCATCCCTCGGGCGTCGGGAGGGGGGTGTCCAGGGCCAGGGCCTTACCGACGGCCGGCCTGGCGGCGATGATGATCATCTGGCCGGGGTGGAGGCCGTTGGTGAGGGCGTCGAAGTCGGCGAAGCCGGTGGGCACGCCGGTCAGGGTGCCGTCGCGGGCGCCGATCGCCTCGATCTCGTCGAGGGCGCCGGGCATGATGTCGGCGAGGACCACGTAGTCCTCGCCGGTCCGCTTCTCGGCGACCTTGTAGATCTCCGCCTGGGCGTGGTCGACGAGGTCGTCCACCTCGCCGTCGCCGGCGTAGCCGATCTGCGCGATACGGGTGCCGACCTCGACGAGGCGGCGCAGGACCGCCCGGTCGGAGACGATCTTGGCGTAGTAGCCGGCGTTCGCGGCGGTCGGGATGGCCTCGGTGAGGGTGTGGAGGTAGAGGGCGCCGCCGACGCGGGTGGCCTCGCCGCGCTTGGTGAGCTCGGCGTTGACCGAGATGGCGTCGACCGGCTCGCCGCGGGAGAAGAGGTCGACGACGCTGTCGTAGATGATCTGGTGCGCGGGGCGGTAGAAGTCCGCGGAGCGGATGATCTCGACGACCTGGGTGATGGCGTCCTTGGAGAGGAGCATGCCGCCGAGCACGCTCTGTTCGGCCTGGATGTCGTGGGGTGGGGTGCGCTCGTATCCGCCTTCTTCAGGTGGCTGCTCAGCGACACTCACGAACGCTCTCCCCAGGACCGTGCTCCGCCGGTCCGAACGGGCCGACCCTTCCAGGATGCCCCATCGCGACCGCTGGGGACGCCGCGGACGTGACCTGTGGACGGAGCCGTCACCGCCATGTCCCGCCCCCTGCGGGGCAGGGCGGGCCCAGGTTGTGCACATCACCTGTGGATAACTTTGCCATGACCCTCGCATATACGCTTTGATCTGCAAAAACACCGTGCGTAGGCGGGTCGTGCAAGATGCCTCACAGGGAGTGTTTCCACAGGTTATCCACAGGCATCCGGGCGGGTGTGGACAACTCCACACCCGAGTAGAACGCCTGTCCGATACTGTGGCCGGGTCATGCTCAAACTGCTTTCGGCCGCCCCCTTCCGGCACCGCCACGACCGCGAGATCTTCGCCCTGGCGGTCCCCACGTTCTTCGCCCTCATCAGCGAACCCCTGTTCCTGCTCACCGACGCGGCGGTCGTCGGCACCCTGGGCACCCAGGCGCTGGGAGGGCTGGGCGTGGCGGGGCAGGTCCTCCTGACCCTGGTGGCCGTCTGCGTCTTCCTGGCGTACGGCACCACGGCGGCGGTCTCCCGCCGGTTCGGCGCCGGCGACGTCGCGGGCGGCATCCGCGACGGCGTCGACGGGCTGTGGCTCGCCGTCCTGCTCGGGGCCGCGGCCATCGCGATCGGCTGGCCGCTGGGGCCGCTGATGGTGGACCTGCTGGGCGCCTCGCCCGAGATCGCGCCCTACGCGCTGACCTACCTGAGGATCAGCCTGCTCAGCACGCCGTTCCTGCTGATCGTCATGGCGGGCACCGGTGTGCTCCGGGGGCTCCAGGACGCACGCACCCCGCTGCTGGTCGCGGTCGCCTCCTACGCCGGCAACGCGGTGCTGTGCGTGGTGTTCGTGCTGGTCCTGGACTGGGGCATCGCGGGTTCGGCGTGGTCGACGGTGATCGCGCAGGGTGCGGGGGCGTTCTGGTACGTGGCGGCGATCTCCCGTTCCGCGCGGCGTGCGGGGGTCTCCCTCGCCCCGACCGCGGCGGGGCTGCGTGCCTCGGCCTCCGCGGGGTTCGCCCTGTTCCTGCGCAGCGTGTCGATGCGGGTGGTCGCGCTGGTGACCACCGCGGTGGCAGCGCGCCTGGGCGACGAGTCGATCGCCGCGCACCAGGTGAGCTACAACATCTGGGCCCTGCTGGTGTTCGCCATGGACGCGATCGCGATCGCCGGCCAGTCCATCGTGGGCCGGTACCTGGGCGCGGGGGACGTGCGGGGCACGAAGGAGGCCACCCGCCGCATGGTGGAGTGGGGGGTGATGCTGGGCGCGGTGTTCATGGTCCTGGTGTTCCTGGTGCTTCCGTGGGCCCCGGTCCCCTTCACGTCCGACGCCGAGGTGCGGGCCCTCATCATGGCCACGCTGGTGGTGGTCGCCCTCATGCAGCCGCTGAGCGGCGTGACCATGGTCCTGGACGGGGTGCTGATGGGGGCGGGCGACCAGCGCTACCTCGCGTGGGCGTCGCTGTGGACGATGGCGGCGTTCCTGCCGTGCGCCCTGGTGATCCCCCGCTTGGCGGAGGACTCGCTGTGGGGGCTGGTGGGGCTGTGGATCGCGTTCACGGTGTGGATCCTCGCGCGCGCCGTCACCCTGGGCGCCCGTGCGCGGGGAACCGCCTGGCTGGTGACCGGGGCGACGAGGCCCTGACGGGGACGCCGCCGCGCGGGCGGGTGCGCGGGGCTCCGCGACGCCGACGCTGATGCCCAGGACGAGGCGGGAGCGCGGGGCTCCGCACCGGGCCCCGGGCCCGTCGTGCCCCCGCCTGCGGGCGGACCGGGCGCGTGGAGGCCGTTCGCGGGAGCGGCGCGTCCGGCCCTGGTGCGGGCACGCCTCATGGTGGCGGGCCGCGGACTCCCCCTTGTGAACCAGGGGACCACGGGCCGCCGGTCCCCGTCCAGGGCGGACATGTCGACCTGTGGACAAGTCGCTCCGCCGTGTCGACCTGTGGACATGTCCGTTCCGCCGCTTGTCGACTCGTCGGGAGGCCGACATGCGGACGGGTCGACACCGGGCACACGGCGGCGGGCCGCTCGCCCCTCCCCCGTACCGTCCCGGGCCTGCACGGCCCTCGGCCGCCGCTGTCCCGCCGCCCCCGTGCGGCGGCGGACCCGCCCGGACGCGAAGGAGCCGCCCCGGGGGGCGGGGCGGCTCTCCGACGGGCATCGTGTCAGGTCCCGCGGGTCACGGGGACGCGTCGAGGTCGCCGACCGCCGGGCCGTGGTAGAACGGCACGGCCCGTTCGGCCTGCGGGACCCTCGGGTAGGTCGGCAGCTGCTCCAGGGTCAGCTCGGTTCCTGCGACCCGGCTCAGGTGGCTGAGCTGTTCGCGCATCCTGCTCGTCACGTCCTTGCGCAGCTGCGGGAGCATCGAGTAGAGCTGGTCCCCGGGGCAGCTCGTGGCGTTGTAGTCCCGGTGGCCGACGATGGCCTCCGAGGGGTTCAGCTGGTAGACCAGGCACAGCCACGCGCAGGTGTCGACCAGCGACCCCATCAGCGCCTGGGGCGGGGTCTCCGAGGTGTAGGTGCCCTCGTTCTCGATCCCGATGGTGTGCGAGTTGTGGTTGGCGGTGTGCGCGCCGACCACGTGCTTGCCGTCGCGGATCGCCTTGAGGGACAGGTCCCTGCCCTCCATGATGTGCCCGCCCCGGCTGATGGTGAGCTGCTGGCCGGTGTCGCTCCACCCGTTGCTGTCCATGTGGTAGCGCTGGATGGACCTGGACAGCGCGGCGGCGTGCTGTGTCGAGGTGTCGGACCCGTTGCCCGTGGCGGTGTGGTGCACCACGATGTGGGTCGGCCCCTTGGACACCAGGTCGATCTTGTTCCTGGGCGGCCTGGCCTGCCAGTCGGCGCGCGTGTAGACCTTGGGCATCGCGGCGGCGGAGGCCTGCCCCGCCGTTGATATGCCCATCATCCCGCCGAGGAGCACGCCCCCTGCGGCGAGGGCGGTCCCGCGCAGGATCGTCCTGCGGTCCACCTGCGGGTGTCGGTCCGGATCGGTCGTTCTCTCTACGGCCATCGGTCGTCGTCCTCTCCGTGCGGGGCGCCGCGACGTGCGACACCAACACAGACAACACGATAGGTTACAAAGAGTAGTCAAAGTGTTGCTTTCGGTAATGAGGCGTGTCAGGAAAGCCCCACCCCGCGCGAGCACGACCGACCCCGCCGGAACACGCCCCGCAACGAAGCGGGCCCCGCCTCTCCGAGGAGAGGCGGGGCCCTGACGCGTCCGGTGCCCGAAATCAGGCGCCGACGACGTCCAGCTTGATCGTCGCGGAGACCTCGGGGTGCAGGCGGACCTGGACCTTGTGGCTTCCGACCGACTTGATCGGGTTCTTGACCTCGATCCGGCGCTTGTCCAGCTCGGGACCGCCGGTCGCCTTGACGGCGTCGACGATGTCCGCGGGCGTGACCGAACCGAACAGACGGCCGCCCTCGCCGGCGCGCTGCTTGAGGCGCACGGTGAGCGCACCGACCTGGCCGGCGACCTGCCTGGCCTCGTCCAGGGTGCGGATGTCACGCGCGGAGCGCGCGCGCTGGATCAGGTCGATCTGCTTCTGACCGCCGCGCGTCCACCGGATGGCGAACCCGCGGGGCAGCAGGTAGTTGCGACCGTAACCGTTCTTCACCTCGACGACGTCGCCGGGGGCTCCGAGACCGTTGACCTCGTGGGTCAAAATCAGCTTCACGACAAAAACCTCCCTCGGATATCGCCGCTAGCGAGCGGTGCTGGTGTAGGGCAGCAGGGCCACCTCGCGCGCGTTCTTGATCGCGGTCGCGACGTCGCGCTGGTGCTGGGTGCAGTTGCCCGTGACGCGGCGGGCACGGATCTTGCCGCGCTCGGAGATGAACTTGCGGAGAAGCGTGGTGTCCTTGTAGTCGATGTAGGACTGCTTCTCCTGGCAGAAGAGGCAAACCTTCTTCTTGGGCTTGCGCGCTGCCGGCTTCGCCATCGTGGTGCTCCTTCGCAAGAGCCCCGGGGTCCTCCCGGGGATGGTCTGTGGATGGAAAGGTGGCTCGACGCCCTGGGGCGCCGGGCCGTGTGCTGCGTGGTGCGGGGTGGAGCGCTAGAACGGGGGCTCGTCGGAGAAGCCTCCGCCGCCGCCACCGAACCCGCCGCCACCGCCGCCACCGTTGGTCGCCCACGGGTCGTCGGCCGGGGGGCCGCTGCGGCCTCCGCCGCCCTGCGCCCCGCCGAAGCCGCCGCCCTGGTTCCCGTAGCCGCCGCCACCCTGCTGGGGCTGGCCGCCGCCGAAACCGCCTCCGCCGCCGTTGCCGCCGCCGCCCTGGCGCTGCGTCTTGGTCACCTTCGCGGTGGCGCTGCGCAGAGCCGGGCCGACCTCCTCGACGTCGATCTCGAAGACGGTCCGCTTCTCACCCTGCTGGGTCTCGTACGAGCGCTGCTTCAGCCGGCCCTGCACGATGACGCGCATGCCCCGCTGAAGGCTCTCGGCCACGTTCTCCGCGTACTGCCGCCAGACAGTGCAGGTGAGGAACATGGACTCGCCGTCCTTCCACTCCCCCGACTGCCTGTCGAAGGTGCGGGGCGTCGAGGCCACACGGAAGTTGGCGACCGCGGCTCCACTGGGCGTGAAGCGCAGCTCAGGGTCGTCGACGAGGTTGCCGACGAGCGTGATCTGGGTTTCGCCTGCCATGGATGGGCTCCGGTTCGAGGTAGTCGGTTCAGGCGGTTTCGCCTGCTCCCCCGATCATCCGCGCCGGTACTGACAGAACCGGGACGGACGGGAGGGGGTGAGGGGTACGGGCAGGGCCGTCCTAGTGGACCTCGGGCCGGAGGACCTTGGTGCGGAGCACGGCCTCGGCGAGACCGAGCTGGCGGTCGAGCTCCTTGACCGTGGCGGGCGTGGCCGTCAGGTCGATGACCGCGTAGATGCCCTCGGGGTTCTTGTCGATGTCGTAGGCGAGACGGCGCTTGCCCCAGATGTCGACCTTCTCGACCGAGCCGCCGTCGTTGCGCACGACGCCCAGGAAGTTCTCCAGCGACGGGGCGACGGTGCGCTCGTCGAGGTTCGGGTCGAGGATGACCATGATTTCGTAACGACGCATAGGCGTACGTTCCTCCTCTGGACTGTTGCGGCCATGGAATCTCCATGGCAGGAGGGCAGGAGTCCGCGAGCTGTTCCGCGCCGGGGTCGGCGGGCCTCGCACGGACTCTGAGCCATACAGCCCCCAAGGTTACCAGCCGCCGCGTACCGCCGGTGATGGCTGTGGACGGCCGGACACGCGAGGGGGGCGGGGGGGGGGGGCCCCCCCCCCCCCCCCCCCCCCGGGGGGGGGCCCCCCCCGGGGGGGGGGGGGGGGGCGGGCGCCCGCGGGGGGGGGGGGCGGGGGTGGGGGGTGGGGGGTGTGGCGGGG
>NZ_JBIWMK010000012.1:41422-65682 GCF_044766605.1 Nocardiopsis sp. NPDC101807
GGGGGGGGGGGCCCCCCCCCCGCCCCCGCCCCCACCCCCCCCCCCGGGGCCCCCCCCGCCGCCCCGGGGGGGGGGGGGGGGGCCCCCCCCCCCCGGGGGGGGGGGGGGGGGCCCCCCCCCCCCCCCCCCCCCCCCCCTCGGTCGGTCCTCCCGCCGTGGCGGGAGGGGGGTCACTCGTCCCGGCCGAGGACGATCATCCTGTTGTTCTCGTTGGAGCTGCTCCGGGGCCAGGTCCAGCCGTCGTCGTCACCGCTCGCGTCGTCGCCGGGGTCGCCCGGCGTGGTCTGCTCCTCGCACCAGGAGGGCGGGTTCGGAGAGGTGCACTCCACCGGGACCTCGGGGTTCTCCTCGTTCTGGCACTCCCAGTCCAACGCGTCGCACTCCGGCGGGGACTCGACCCCCTCGCAGTTGGGGTTGTTCTGGTCGATGTTCGCCGGGTCGCACTCGGGGAAGTCGGAGGGCTCGTCCGAGGGCTCCTCGCTCTCCTCCTCGGTGGGCTCCTCGCTCGGGCTCGGCGTGGGCAGGAAGCTCTGGTCCGCGCCGACGTAGGCGGGCGGCGGGAACTGCTCGACGGGCATGCCCTCCACGGCCGTCGTCATGAACTCCTTCCACACGTTGGCCGAGGTGGTGCCACCGAAGATCTCGCTCTCGGGCTGCCCCTCGAACTCCAGGGAGAGGTTGGCGTCCGCCCGGCTGAGCCCGACCGCCGCGACGAGCTGGGGCGTGTAGCCCACGAACCACGCGGAGACCGCCCCGCTGGAGGTACCGGTCTTGCCGGCGACCGGGCGCCCGTCGGGGAGCGCGGCGCTGGAGCCACCGCCCGCCTCGACCACCTGGGTCATGGCGTAGGTGACGTCGGCGGCGACGTCGGCGGAGACCACCTGGGTGCCCTGCTCGATCTCGTCCGCGTCGTCGGGCGCGATGACCGTGCCGTCGGCCATCCTCAGCTCGGTGACCATGTGGGCCGGCCTGTGGAGTCCGCCCGCGGCGAAGGTGGCGTAGGCGGACGCCTGGTCGAGGGCGGTCACCTGGTGGGTGCCGAGCGCGACCAGGGGCCCCTGGGTGGAGGTGGTGATCTGGTCCTCGTCCACACCGGCGTCGACCGCGGTCTGGTCGACCGCGGCGGCGCCGAGGCGTGACGTCAGTTCCACGAAGGGGGTGTTGACCGAGTCGGCCGTGGCTTGGACGAGGTCGACGGGCCCGTAGCTGACGCCGTTCGCGTTCTGCACCGGGCTCTGCAGCTCCGGGAAGTTCTGCGGCGAGTCGCCGTCGAACATGCTCCGGAGGCTGATGTCGTTGCTGAGCGCGGTGGCGAGCACGTAGGGCTTGTAGGAGGATCCGGCCTGCGTGCGGTGGTGCAGGGAGTTGTTGACGACCTCGGACACGGCCGGACCGCCGTGGAAGGCGAGGATCTCTCCCGTGGCGGGGTCGACCGCGGTGAGGCCCTTCATCGTGTCCTCGGGGGTGCCGGGGAGGACGTCGAAGGCGCCGGTCGCGGCGTCCATGAGCGCGGGGTCGAGGGAGGTCTCGACGACCAGGCCCTGGGTGGCGACCGTCGCGGCGGTGATGCCCGAGCCCTCGTAGCGCTCGGTGATCTCCTTGATGACCGCGTCGCGCACGTAGCCGAACTTGGGGTCGACGTCGGCCTCGGCGGTGGGGTCGTAGGGGATCCGCTCGGGGATCTCCAGCGCCTCGGCCTCCTCGCGCGGCAGGCCGCGGCCGGTGCCCTCCTCGTGCATGAGGGCGAGCTGGTCCTGGATGTAGGGCCAGCGCTCCTCGTTGAGGTACGTCCTGGTCCAGTCGCCCATCTCGGTGGCCTCGAAGTTGCTGGGCATCTGGATGATGAGGCCCAGGAAGGCGCCCTCCTCCGAGTTCAGCTCCGACACGCTCTTGTCGAAGTAGGCCTGGGAGGCCATCTCGATGCCCGAGGCGCCGCGGCCGAAGTAGATCGTGTTGAGGTAGGCCTCGAGGATCTCCTCGTGCTCCAGCTGCTGGCCGAGCTTGATGGAGATGAAGATCTCGCGGATCTTGCGGACGATGCGGTCGTCCTGTTCGAGGTCGCTGTAGTAGTTGCGGGCCATCTGCTGGGTGATGGTGGAACCGCCGCCGGCCTCGCCGCGGGAGAGGATGGCGCGCCCGATGCCGGTGATGCTGATGCCGGGGTCCTGGAAGAAGGTGCGCTGCTCGGCGGCGAGCACGCCGTCGATCACCTCGGGCGGGATGTCCTCGTAGTTGACGGCGACGCGCCGGACCTCACCCGTGGTGACCGCGACCTCGGCGGGTTCGTCGCCCTGCGGCGCCCACATGATCTGGGTGGCCGACATCTCGTTCTCGGCCTTGAGCGTGAGGTCTTCCTCGTCGGGGGCCTGGGCGTACAGGACCGCGAAGGCGGCCACGCCGCCGATGACCATCAGGCCGAAGGCCGCGAGCGTGGGCTTCCACGCCTTGGAGAAGAACCGCTTGTACCAGGGGCGGTCGTCCGGCTCCTCGTCGCGGGACCGGCGGCGTCCGCCGCCGCCACCCCTGCCGCCCGAGCCCGCGGCGGCCCGGGTGCCCCGGCCCGCGGCGCGGCGGCCCTCCGAGCGCGAGCCGTGCTCGCGGTCCCGGTCGCGGGGGTCGCGCGGGCCGCTGCCCGCCCTGCGGCGTCCGCCGGAGCGGGCCTCGTTCTCGGGGGGGCGGCGGCGCTGCCCCTCGGGGCGTCCGCCGCGCTCGCCCTCGGGACGGCGCCGGGGGCGGTCGCCGTCCTCCGGCCTGCGGGGCCGCTCTCCCTCGGGACGACGGCGGGGGCGGTCGCCGTCCTCGGGGCGCCTGCGCTGGCCCTCGGGGCGGCGGGGGCGTTCGCCCTCGGCTCTGCGGCGGCCGCCCTGGCCCTCGGAGCGCGCCTCGTTCTCGGGGGGGCGCGGACGGCGCGGGCGCTCGGCCCCGCCGTCGCCCCGGCGGGCGCCGCCGCCGGAGCCCGATCGACGCCGGCCTCCGGACTGCTGGTCACCCGGCGGCGGGCCGTCGGCCCTGCGCCTTCCGCCCTCGCCCCGTGGACCGTCGCCCGGGCCATCGGCCCGGCGACGGCCGCCGTCGGCATTCCGTCGTCGTTCGGTACTCACGTGGTCCTCGATTGCCTCTCACGGCCGGTCGGCCTGACGATTCCTTGGTGGAAACGGGGGGACGGTCCCCCTGGGGGATCGGTGATCCGCGACCTGTTCCTCGGGCGACCTGGGCGAATCGGCCCCGCGGGGCCGGGTCCGCCTCCTCACCGGTCGTTCAAGGCTTGATAAAAGGGACGCACAGAGGCGGTTCGGGGTTTTCAACAGGTCGCGAAGACGTTAGCCGCTTCATCCTCCTGATCGTTGGCCTGCGGGAGCGCTGCCCGCTCGTCGGTGCTCTGTGCCGACGGGACGTCACCGCGGCGGGGGCTCCGTCCGGGGGCTCTACCGGCTACGCACGCAAATCAAAGGTCACGTTAGAGCGATGGAACGGTATAGCACAACTCACGCGCGAGGCTATCGCGCGTCATGGGACACCTGGCCATGTTGCGTCCGAAACCGCCCGTCGCGCCTGTTCAGAGTGCGGGAACCGAACACCGGTAGGCGCCGGGGCCGTGTCCGCGCCACGCTCGGGGTCCTCGTTCGCGCAGGTCGGGGGCGGTGTGTGAGATTTTGCCCCCAGTGTCTCCGGATATCCGCTGGACGGAGGGGGTCGGTGCGCCGCCGGGCGGCCGTGTCGGCGGTGCGCCCTACGGTCCCCCGATCTGGCGGAGATAGAGTCATAGCTGAACAAAACAGCCATACATGCATGTTCTCTCCCGGGCGGCCGATGGCCGCCCAGGGGGAACAGAAACGCCGTGTTCGCTGCTGACCACATACGGAAGACGAACGCAGGACGACGAACCCGACCGCCTCCGGCGCGGGGCCGTCGCCGTGCGCTGTGGAATCCATGTTCGCGGAGAAGAAGGAGCAAGGACCAATGGGTTCGGTACGTGTAGCCGTCGTGGGCGTCGGCAACTGTGCGGCATCGCTCGTGCAGGGCGTTCACTACTACAAGGACGCCAACCCCGAGTCCCGGGTACCCGGCCTCATGCATGTGCAGTTCGGGCCGTACCACGTGAGCGACATCGAGTTCGTCGCCGCCTTCGACGTGGACGCCAAGAAGGTGGGGCACGACCTGGCCGACGCCATCACGGCCAGCGAGAACAACACCATCAAGATCTGCGACGTGCCGCCGACCGGCGTCACCGTCATGCGCGGCCCCACCTACGACGGCCTCGGCAAGTACTACCGCGAGATCGTCCAGGAGTCCCCCGAGGACGCCGTCGACGTGGTCGCGGCCCTCAAGGCCGCCAAGGCCGACGTCCTCGTCTCCTACCTCCCCGTGGGTTCCGAGGAGGCCGGGAAGTTCTACGCCCAGTGCGCGATCGACGCGGGCGTCGCCTTCGTCAACGCCCTCCCCGTGTTCATCGCCTCCGACCCCGAATGGGCCGACAAGTTCACCCGGGCCGGCGTCCCGATCATCGGCGACGACATCAAGTCGCAGATCGGCGCGACCATCACCCACCGGGTGCTGTCCAAGCTGTTCGAGGACCGGGGCGTGATCGTCGACCGCACCTACCAGCTGAACTTCGGCGGCAACATGGACTTCAAGAACATGTTGGAGCGTGAGCGCCTGGAGTCCAAGAAGATCTCCAAGACGCAGTCCGTCACCTCGCAGATCCCCCACGAGCTCAAGGCCGGCTCCGTGCACATCGGCCCGTCGGACCACGTGCCGTGGCTCGACGACCGCAAGTGGGCGTACATCCGCCTGGAGGGGCGCGCGTTCGGCGACGTCCCCCTCAACCTGGAGTACAAGCTGGAGGTCTGGGACTCCCCCAACTCCGCGGGCATCATCATCGACGCCGTCCGCGCCGCCAAGATCGCCAAGGACCGCGGCATCGGCGGCCCGATCCTGGAGCCCTCCTCCTACTTCATGAAGTCCCCGCCCGTCCAGTACAGCGACGCCGAGGCCCACGACAGGGTCGAGAGCTTCATCGCGGGCGAGTAGCGGCCTGTGTGGGGCGGCTGCCCGGGGCCCCGGCCCCGGGCACGCCCTACGCTGGTCCGGTGTCCTTCTTCGGTGATCTGCGCGCGGTCCTGCGGGGCCCGCGGTTCCGCCGCCTCTTCGGTACCCGGCTGGTCTCGCAGTTCTCCGACGGGATCTACCAGGCCGGGCTGGCCGGTTTCGTATTCTTCAACCCCGAGCAGCACACGAGCGCGGGCGCCGTCGCGGCGGCCTTCGCCGTCCTGCTCCTGCCGTTCTCGGTGGTGGCGCCGTTCGCCGGGGTCCTCATCGACCGGTGGCCCCGCCGCCAGGTCCTCCTCCTGTCCTCCCTGGCCAAGGCCGCGCTCGCGGCCGTGAGCGCCCTCCTGGTGTCCGGGGGCGAGGGGCCGGCCTTCTTCGTCGCGGCGCTCCTGGTGCTGAGCGTCAACCGCTTCTTCCTGTCCGGCCTCTCCGCCGGCCTGCCCTACGTCGTGCCCCGCGAGAAGCTGATGATGGCCAACGCCGTCACGCCGACCTGCGGCACCGCGGCCAGCTCCCTCGGGACCGGGGCGGGCCTGGCCGTCGGCCTCGTCGGCGGCGCGGCCGCGCTCGGGACGGGGCTGATCCTCCTCGTCGCCGCGCTCGGCTTCGCCGGCGCGGCCCTCGTCTCCCTCACCCTGGGCCACCGGGAGCTGGGGCCGCACCTGGAGCGCGAACCGACCGAGGTCGCGGACGCCGTCCGCAGCGTGGTGCGGGGCATGGTGTCCGGGGTCCGGCACATCTGGGAGCGCCCCGCCCCGAGGGACGCCCTCGCCACCATCGGCGTCCACCGGGTCCTGTTCGGCGTCTCGACCCTGCTGACGCTGCTCCTGTACAACAACGCGTTCGCCGACGGCGGCGTGGCCGGGCTCGCCGGCTTCTCGGTGTCGGCCGGGCTCCTGGCGGCGGGGTTCTTCCTGGGCGCCGTGGCGACCCCGTGGGCGACGGCGCGGATGGCGGCCGGGACCTGGATCGCCCTCCAGTTGGCGGTGGCGGCCGCGGCCCTGGCGGTGTTCGGCCTGCCGTTCTCCGCCGCGCTGTTCCCCGTGGCCGCGTTCGTGCTCGGCTTCGTCTCGCAGGGGGTCAAGGTCACCGTCGACACCCTGGTCCAGCGACATGTCGACGACGCGTTCCGGGGCCGGGTCTTCTCGGTGTACGACGTGCTCTTCAACGCGACGTTCGTCCTGGGCGCGGCCCTGGCCGCCGCACTGGTCCCGCCCTCGGGGATCAGCGTGCCGGTGGTCGCGGGCATGGTGGCCGCCTACACGGCGGCGGCCGCCGCCTGGGCGGTGCGCGGCTTCCGCGTCAGGGAGCCGGAGGCCGTGCGGGAGGCGGCGTAGGCCGTGTTCCGCGGACCGTTCCGGGCCCGCGGGCGCCGGGCCCGCCGAGAGCGTCCGGGGGTCACGCCCCTGCGGTCCGGCGGCATGTCGACAGGTGGACCTGTCGACGTGCCGACCCGGCGCGACCGGCTCCCCGTCAGCCGTGCTCGGTGGTCTCCTCGTAGACGCGGAGGCCGCGGGCCAGGTAGTTGGCCAGCGCGTGCTCCCCGTCGAGGGAGCAGGTGTGCAGCCACACCCGCCGGGTCGGGTCCCGGTCCGGCCAGCGCCCGGCCAGGTCCCAGGCGCGTTCGAGGGCCAGCGTGAGCATGTGCCCGCCCATCCCCCTGCCGAGGAAGCCGGGCACGAGTCCGAGGTAGGCGATCTCCACCTCCCCGTCGGGCTGGGCGTCCAGCTCCGCGTAGCCCGCGGGGGCGCCCTCCTCGTACAGGACCCAGGTCTCGCGCCCCGGGTGGTCGACCCACTCCCGCCACTGCTCGGCCGGGAGCCCGAGCCCGTCGGCCGCCTCCCAGCCGCCGCCGACCTCCCCGCCGTGCATGAACCGGCTCAGCACGGGGCTGGGGATCTCGGCCCGGGAGAACGTCACGCCCGCCCCGGGTTCCCGCGCGGGGCGCAGGTCGGCGGGGTCGGTGGACTCCAGGTACCAGGTGGTGATCGTCACCTCGCCAGTCTCCCCGCTCCCACCCGGCACGACAAGGACGGGGATCACTCCCCGGCCGGGCCGCCTCCGGGACCGCGGTGCCCGCCGGGCCGCGCACGTGTCGACGTGGTGACATGGCGACGGGTCGGCACGGCCCCCGTTCCGCCCGGCGGAACGGCCCCCCGGCCGGTCCGGCCGCACACCGTCCAATCCTTCCGTGACGGCGGAGTCACGTGTTGTAGTGTCCCGGAAAAGACTCGTCGACACACAGGGATGGTGCGCCATGGGCGGCGAACTGGGCCCCGGGACCCCCTCCGGCGCCTTCGGGGCGCGCGGGGTGACCAAGCGGATCGGTGCGGTGTCCCGGCAGCTGCCCGTCCGCGGCGACCGGTTGCTGGACGTGGGGTGCGGGGACGGCACGTACACCGTCGAACTCGCCCAGGGCTACGTGCGCGTGGACGCCATCGACGTCGAGCCCGGCCGCCTCGACGCGTTCGCCGACAGGATCGCGGGCACCGGTTTCGAGGACCGGATCGGCCTCCACAAGATGTCCGCCGACGCGCTGGCCTTCGACGCCCACACCTTCGACCGGGTCACGGCGTTCGAGGTGGTCGAGCACATCGAGGACGTGGAGGGCAGCCTCGCGGAGATCCACCGCGTCCTCAAGCCCGGCGGGGCGCTCTCCCTCACCACGCCCAACCGGTGGTTCCCGTTCGAGACCCACGGGGTGCTGTGGGGGCGCAGGCGCAGGTCCGCCCTGACGGCGCCGTTCCTGCCCTGGGTCCGGCCGCTCCACGAGCGCATGTCGGACGCGCGCGCCTTCACCACCCAGGAGATGGGCCGCCTGCTGCGCGCGGTCGGGCTGAGCATGCGCGCCGTCGACTACGTGATGCCGCCGTTCGACCGCCGGACCCGCGGGCTCCAGTCCCTGTCCGACGGCCTGGAGGGCACCCCTCTGCGGGTGTTCGGCATGGCGATGGCCGTGACCGCGGTGAAGCCGCACCGCTGACCCCCGCGAGGCGCCCCTACAGGTGTTCGGCCGCCCAGGCGCGCAGCTCCGCCGCCGCCTCCTCCTTGCCCATCGGCCCGTTCTCCAGGCGCAGCTCCAGCATGAAGCGGTACGCCTTGCCGACCTCGGGCCCCGGAGAGAGGCCCAGGACCTCCTGGATCTCGTTGCCGTCGAGGTCGGGGCGGATGCGGTCCAGCTCCTCCTGCTCGGCCAGCTTCCCGATGCGCCGCTCGATGTCGTCGTAGGCCCTCGACAGCGCCGCCGCCTTGCGGCGGTTGCGGGTGGTGCAGTCGGCCCGGGTGAGGATGTGCAGCCGCTCCAGCTGGGATCCCGCGTCGCGGGCGTAGCGGCGCACCGCGGAGTCCGTCCACTCCCCCTTGCCGTAGCCGTGGAAGCGCAGGTGCAGGCCGACCAGCGTGGACACGTCGGAGACGACGTCCTTGGGGAAGCGCAGGGCGGTGAGCCGCTTGCGGCTCATCGACGCCCCCACCACCTCGTGGTGGTGGAAGGTGACCCGGCCGCCCCCCTCGAACTCGCGCGTCTTGGGCTTGCCGACGTCGTGCAGCAGCGCGGCCAGGCGCAGCACCAGGTCGGGCTCGTGGCCGCGTGACCGCTCCAGGTCGAGGGCCTGGTCGAGGACGGTGAGGGAGTGCTCGTACACGTCCTTGTGCCGGTGGTGCTCGTCGATCTCCAGGCGGAGGCCGGGGATCTCCGGGAGCACGTACTCGGCGATGCCCAGGTCCACCATCAGCTCGATGCCGCGGCGCGGGTCGGGGCTGACCATGAGCTTGGTCAGCTCGTCCCGGACCCGTTCGGCGGAGACGATGGACAGGCGGTCGGCCATGCCGCGGGCCGCCTCGGCGACCTCCGGCGCGAGCGTGAAGCCGAGCTGCGCGGCGAAGCGCACCGCGCGCATGATGCGCAGCGGGTCGTCGCTGAAGGAGTCCTCCGGGCGGCCAGGCGTGCGCAGCACGCCCGCCTCGAGGTCGGCGAGCCCGCCGAAGGGGTCCACGAACTCCAGTTCCGGCAGGCGCACCGCCATCGCGTTGACGGTGAAGTCGCGCCGGAACAGGTCGTCGTGGATGTCCGTGCCGTAGGCCACGTCGGGTTTGCGGGACTTGGGCGAGTAGGACTCGCTGCGGTAGGTCGTGATCTCCAGCTGGTGGCCCCCCTTGCGCAGGCCCACCGTGCCGAACTCGATGCCGACCGTCCACACGGAGTCGGCCCAGCCGTCCACCAGCTCCAGGATGCGGGAGGGGACCGCGTCGGTGGTCAGGTCGACGTCGTTGGAGCGCCTGCCGAGGAGGGCGTCGCGGACCGGCCCGCCGACGAGGGCGAGCTGCTGTCCGTGCGACGCGAAACGGGCGCCGAGCTCGTCCGATACCGGCTGGACGGCCTCCGCCAGCGCGGTGATCGCCGCGCGCCGGGTACCGTTCAGCGCCCCCGGTCCCGGGACCGCCCCGGCGTCCGGCCGCTGGTCGGCGTCGTTCTCACTCGAAAACTCTGTGTTCGGCACACCACGCAGATTAGGCGGCCGCCGGTCCAAACTGCGAATCGTCCCGCGGCCCCCGGCGGGGCCGGGTCGTCCACGGGTCGGCCCCGGCTCTGGTGGAGCGCACCCGTTTGATGAAAGAGTGGCCCCTCCGCCGAGCACCACGCGGTGGTCCTCCCCCGACCCGGGGGACAGGGAAGACGGTATCTTCGGGTGGAGTGGTAGGACCGCGGTCATCTCGCGCCCACCCGACCCGCGTACGCCGTGTGCGCCGTGCGGGCACCCCGAGCGTCTCCGCCCCTTCACCGTGTTCCCCGGCGGGACGGCCACCTGGACCCGAATCAGGAAACCGGTCAAGCGTTGCGTCGAATTGCCTCCGCGACGGTGGTCATGGCCATGACCACCGCGCTGCTCCCGATACCGGCCGCGCACTCACCCGCGCTGGCGGACCCCGAGGACGACGGCTCCGTCGAGCCGCTCGTCGTCGAGCGCATCACACCGGACGCGGTCCGCGAGGACAGCACCCTGCGGATCGCGGGCGAGGTGACCAACACCACCGCGGACAGCGTGCGCGACGTGACGGTCCGGGTCAGGTACTCCCGGCACCCGTTCACCAACCGCGACGAGCTGGACGAGTTCGCCTCGGGGGACGGCTGGCAGCCGAACGCGCCCGGCCCGGACGAGGAGGTCGCCTCCGCCCTGCCGCCCGATGCCTCCGAGGAGTACTCGCTGAGCGTCCCGGTCGAGGACCTGGACCTCTCGTCCTACGGCGTGTACCCGCTCGTGGTCGAGGCGGTCGACGGGGACGGCGGCGTCATCGGCTCCCAGTACACGTTCCTCCCCTACACGGGCTCCGGCGGGGACGACGTGCCCTCCGTCGACATCGCGTGGGTGTGGCCGCTGATGGACCGGCCCCAGCGGGCCGACGACGACACCTTCCTCAGCGGCGAGCTGCGCGAATCGGTCCGCGCCGAGGGCAGGCTGGGCCGCCTCCTCTCATCCGGTGCGCAGGTCCCCCTGGACTTCGCGGCCGGCGAGGAGGACCTGGTCGAGCTGCTCGGCCTCGGGGAGGAGCCCGGGGCGACCCCGCCCGAGGAGGACGGGGCCACCGAGGAGGAGACCGCCGACTCCGTCCCGAGCGAGGAGGCCGCCGAGGACGGCGGGGAGGACGACGAGGAGCAGTCCGGCGCCGAGGGCGACGGCGGCGGGGAGGAGCCCGGCGCCGAGGGCGACGGCGGCGGGGAGGAGCCCGGCGCCGAGGAGGAGTCCCGCCCCGCGCGCACCGAGGGCGTGCCGATCACCTGGGCGGTGGACCCCGGCACCCTCGACGACGTCCACCGGATGGCCGCGGAGGACCACGAGGTCCTGGAGGACCTCCTCGCCGTGCCGGCGGAGGCCGACCCGGTCAGGCACGGGGCCGGCGCCGACGAGTCGGCCCAGGTGTGGCTGCGCGAGGCGCGCGCGGTGCTCGCCCGCGACACGGTGGTGGCGTCCCCCTACGCCGGCGCCGACCTGGGGGCCCTGCTGCGCAACGACATGGGGGACGACGCCGCCGCCTCGCTCCGGCTCGGGCAGGAGGCGGTCCTGCGCGCCCTGTCGTTCGAGGCGGACGGCGCCTTCGCGATGCCGCCCGGCGGGATGATGGACGACCCCGTCTACGAGTTGTACGCCGCCCAGGGCGCCACCCGCTTCCTGCTGGCCGAGGACGCCATGCCGCCCGCGTCCTGGATGTCCACGACCCCGACCGCGCAGGCCCCGCTGGCCGCTCCCGAGGAGGAGCCCGTCGAGGACCCGTTCGCGCTGGTGGCCGACGCCGGGATCACCGACGTGCTGTCCATGCCGTCGTGGGAGCCGGGCGAGTCCGCGCTCGCGCTCCAGCGGTTCGCCGCCGAGACCGCGATGATCGCGGGTGAGAACGCGGGCGGCGACCGCGTGGTCGTCGCCTCGCCGGACCCGGGGTGGGACCCCAGCCCGGAGTTCGCCGACGGCGTGCTGGCCGCCTCCGACGACCTCCCGTGGCTGTCGCCGGAGAAGCTGGACGAGGTCGAGCCGGCCGACGCGGACGAGCGCGAGGACACCCGGCGCAACCTGGACTACCCGGACAGCGCCTCCGAGGACGAGCTCAGCCCCACCTACCTGGGTCTGGTCGAGGACGTCAACAACGACGTGCGCCTGTTCAACAGCGTCCTGGTGGACGACGTCGACCCGTTCCGCCCGGCGCTGCTGCGCCTGGCGTCCGTGTACTGGCGGGAGGAGGAGGCCCTCGCGGGCGCGACCCGCTCCCTCGTCCTGGGCTCCGTGCAGGACCGCATGGGCGACGTGCGCGTCATCCCCGGCGAGCCGGTCACCCTGGCGAGCCAGACGGGCACCACGGGCGTCCTGGTGGCCAACGACCTGGAGGACCAGGCCGTCATCGTGCGCCTGTCGGTGTTCTCCGAGAACTCCGAGCGGTTGAGCATCGGCTCGTACACGGACTTCTTCGAGATCGACCCCGGCGCCAAGACCACGGTGTACGTCCCGTTGTCGGCGCGGGTCAACGGCCGCACCGAGCTGACCGTGAGCCTGCACAACTCCGCGGGCGAGCCGATCAGCACGCAGGACACCGTGATCCCGGTGAACGCCACCGGACTGGGCACGCAGGCACTGCTCATCAGCGGCATCGGCCTGCTGATCCTGGTCGCCGCGCTGGCGCCCCGCGCCCTGCGCAAGTGGGCGCGCAAGCAGGCGTCCCGCTCCGACTCCGCGGAGTCGGGGGCCGGGGGGCAGGACGGCGCCGCGACCGGGGGCGACGAGGGTGACGGCCCCGACGGCCCCGACGGCCCCGGGGACTCCGCGGACCCCGCCCCTCCCGGGGCGGCCACCACGCCCGGGGACCCCGGAGCGCCCGGGGAGGCGGAGGCGTCCGCGCCCTCCACCGGGTCCGGGGGGCACACCGCGGCCACCGGGGCAGGAACCCCGGAGGCCGGGGGGGACGCCCCGGAACGGGACCCGGACGGCTCCGGGAAGTGACCCCGGGGCCCCGACGGACCGATGGGTGACACGGCTCCTTACCGACAGGACGTCATGTCGACACACCCGCACATCTCCATGTCGGCACACGCGGCGCCGAGCCGCGTGTCCGGCCCGGCCGGACAGGCGCCGGACCACGGCGCCGCGGACGGACCCTTCCAGTCGGATGAAAGGAACCCTGATCCACGGTGGTCACCGACTCTCCGAACGGCGGCGGGAAACACCGCCGTTCCCCCCAGCCCGAAGGCCCCCTCCCGGGTGAGAGCACTCTCCGTCCCAGCGGCGGCCCCATGCCCTCCTTCGAGGAGGGCGAACTGCCCGAGCCCGGCGCCGTCCCCTCCGGGGACGCCGCCTCCGGTTCCGGGGCGGGAGACGCGGGGGCGGGTTCCGGGGCGGACTCCGGCGGGATGATGCGCTCCAGCATGATCATGGCCGTGGGCACCATGGCCTCCCGGCTCACCGGGTTCGCCCGCACCATCGTGCTCGGCGCCGCCATCGGCACCCACCTCCTCGGTGACGCCTACCACACGGCCCACACGATCCCCTTCATCCTCAACGACCTGCTCATCGGCGGGCTGATGGCCAGCGTCATCATCCCGTTCCTGGTCAAGCGCAGGAAGAACGACGCGGACGGCGGCAAGGCGACCGAGGACCGCCTGTTCACCACCACGGTCCTGGCCCTGTTCCTGCTGACCGCCGCCGCGATCCTGGCGGCCGAGTTCCTCATCTGGATGTACGGGTCCCGGTTCACACCGGTCCAGTTCGAGGCGTCCGTCTACCTGGCGAGGTTCCTGCTCGCGCAGATCTTCTTCGTCGGCCTGAGCGGCCTGCTGAGCGCCATGCTCAACACGCGGGGCAAGTTCGGCGCCGCCGTGTGGGCTCCGGTCCTCAACAACGTCGTCATCATGTCCGTGGCCGCCGTCTTCCTGTGGGTCGCCGGCCCCGGCCGCACCCCCGAGACCGTCACCGACGGCCAGCTCACGCTGCTCGGCGCGGGCACGGCGGGCGGCATGCTGCTCCAGGCGGTCGTGCTGTTCGTCGCCCTCTCCCGGACCGGCTACCGCTGGCGCCCCCGCCTGGACCTGCGCGGCTCCGGCCTCGGCGACGCGCTCCGCACCGCCGGGTGGATGATGCTCTACACCCTGCTCACGCAGGCCGGCCTGTGGATCACCACCAACATCGCCAACGCCGCGAACGTGGCGAGCATCGAGCAGGGCCTCGACGTCGGCGCGGGCATCAGCGCCTACAACCTGGCGTACCAGCTCTTCCAGCTGCCGTACGCGATCATCGCGGTCTCCCTCATCACCGTGCTGCTCCCCCGGATGAGCGCCCACGCCGACGACCGTAACTGGGACGCGGTCCGCGGGGACTTCTCCAGGACCCTGCGGGTCTCCGCGTTCGTCCTGGTGCCGACCGCGTTCGCGGTGGCGATGTTCGCGGAGCCGCTGTCCGTCCTGGCCTTCGCGCGCGGGTCCATCTCGGTCGGCGACGCCTCCAGCATCGGCCAGATCCTCGCCGTCATGTCGCTGGGCCTGGTGCCGTTCACCGTCTTCCAGCTCATGCTGCGGGTGTTCTTCGCCATGGGCGACACCCGGACGCCCGCGATGATCGGGGCGGCCAACCTCGCCGTGCACAGCGGCCTGGCCCTCGTCTCCTACCTGCTGCTTCCGCCGAACCTGGTGGTCGTGGGGGTGGCCTCGGGCTTCATGGTCTCGTTCCTGTCCGGTCTGACCATCGCCGGACTGGTCCTGAGCCGGCGCATCGGCGGACTTGACGGAAAGCACATCATTGGCACATTGTTGCGCCTGCACCTGGCCGTCGTCCCGAGCATCGCGGCGGGCCTCGGTGTGCTCTGGTTCTTCGACGCCTACGTCGGTCCCGGCCTGGCCTCCTACATCGGCGCCCCGGTCACCGGGTGCGTCGTCGGCGCGCTGCTCTTCCTCGGGTTCGCGCGGCTGCTGCGCGTCCCGGAACTGAGCGCGGCGGTGGAACTGATCCGCGGCCGCCTGCGTCGTTGATGCCGTAGCGCCCCGGCTCTGATCCCGCCGAAGGTCTCCCCCGAAGCGCCCCGACCGAGATAAGGACGTCCCGACGGTGCCCAGCGATCACACCCGAGAGCAGGACCCCGCACCGGGCGGGGCGTCCGACGAGGCCGGGGCGCGCCGTCGCCGCCCCATGGTGATGCCGGAGGACGTGCTCGACACGTACGAGCGCGACGAGCCGGAGGGCGTGCCCGAGACCGGGCTGCGGACGGTCCGCGATCCGAGCGACATCGGTGACGTGGGCACCGCCGACCGCCTGGAGGACGGCGACGAGATCGGCGGCAGCTCCCACACCGCCCCCGGCAACATCGCCAGGTCCAGCGCGGTCATGGCGCTGGGCACCATCGTCTCCCGCGTGACGGGGTTCGTCCGGACCATCCTCCTGGCGGCGGCGATCGGCACCCAGCTGCTGGGCGACGCCTACCAGACCGCGGGCATGGTCCCGTACATGATCTACGACCTGCTCATCGGCGGGTTGCTGGCCAGCGTGTTCGTGCCGTTCCTGGTCAAGCGGCGCAAGCTCGACCAGGACGGCGGGGACAGGACCGAGCAGCGCCTGGTCACCCTCATGCTGCTGGCGCTGTTCGTGATCACGCTCCTGTCGGTCCTGGTGGCGGAGTGGTTCATCAGGATCTACGCGGGCGAGTTCACGGGGGCGCAGTACGAGGTCTCGGTCGTCATGGCCCGGTACCTGGTGACGCAGATCTTCTTCATCGGGGCGAGCGGCCTGGCGAGCGCGATGCTCAACGCGCGCAACAGGTTCGGCGCCCCGATGTGGGCGCCGGTGCTCAACAACGTCGTCATCATCGGCGTCCTCCTGTGGTTCATGGCGGTCGCCGGTCCGGGGCGCACCCCGGAGACGGTCACCCCCGGCGAGCTGATGCTGCTGGGCCTGGGCACGGCCATGGGGCAGGTGCTCCAGGCGGCGGTCCTGGTGTGGGCGCTGGCCGCGGCGGGCTTCCGCTGGAGGCCGCGCCTGGACCTGCGCGGCTCGGGCCTGGGGGAGGCGGCCGGCGCCGCCTCGTGGATGATGCTCTACATCGTGGTCGCGCAGCTGGGCGCGCTCGTCTCCACCAACGTGGCCACGCGCGCGGGGACGCGCGCCGCGGAGCTGGGTTTCGACTCCGGGGCGGGCATCACCGCCTACAAGTTCGCGTCGATGCTGTTCCAGCTGCCGTACGCGATCATCGCGGTCTCGGTGATCACCGCCCTGCTGCCGCGGATGAGCGAGCACGTGGCGGCGGGCCGCAAGGACCAGGTGCGCAGCGACTTCTCGCGCGGGTTCCGGCTCTCCTCGGTGCTGATCGTGCCGATCTCGGTCGCGATGATCGTGTTCGCGATCCCGTTCTGCGTGATGATCTACGCGCAGGGCAGCACGACGGCGTCCGACGCCGCGGCGATCGGGCGCATCCTGATGGTCTTCTGCGTGATGCTGATCCCGTTCACGCTGTTCCAGCTCCAGATGCGCGTGTTCTACGCGCTGGGCGACACCCGGACCCCCGCCCTGGTGTCGATCCCCTCCGAGGCCGCCCACGCGGTGACGGCGATCGCCCTGCTGTTCGTGGTCGAGCCCCAGCACGTGGTGGTGTGGCTGCCCGTGCCGTACGGTCTCTACTACATCGTCGGCTCGGTGGTCATGTGGTACCTGCTCCACCGGAAGCTCAACGGCATGGACGGCCGCCGTACCGCGGCGACCCTGTTCAAGCTGCACGTGGCCACGGTCCCCGCCGCGGTCTTCGGGTTGGCGATGATCTACGCCTTCCGGGGTCTGCCGGGTGATCTGTGGCCGGGTCTGGCGGCGATGCTGGCCGGGGGCGTCGTCGGTGCCGTACTGTTCGTGGTTACCGCGAAGTTCCTGAATGTGACTGAAGTCACATCGTTCCTCGATTTGCTCAGAACACGGCTGCGACGCCGCTGATCACCAGGAATGGATGACGTTGGGTAGCCGAGCACCGATACGCCCCGGAAGGTGAATGAGTATCCGATGTCCTCCGAAGATGCTGTTCAGGCGTCCTAGCATGGACACGCATCGCTTTACCGCTACAGCAATGTTCATCCGAGCTGCCCGAAGGGAGGCTGGGGACAGCAGGCAGGGCCGATAACCCCCTCGCGCACACCCCGCACCGCCGCGGTCCCCAGGGACCCGTCGCGGGAGGAGCGCGCGGAGCTCACGGCACTGGCGTCCGTCACTCCCAACATGAGCACCTTCCTGATCGAACCCGGGGCGAAGCTGGCCAACCGGTACCGCCTCGACCAAGTGGTGAGCGAGACCGGCGGGGCCACCCGCTGGAAGGCCACCGACGAGACCCTCGCGCGACCCGTCGCGGTGTGGACCTTCACCGAGGGCTTCCCCCGCACGTCCGAGGTCGTGCGCGCCGCCAGGGCCACGAGCCGCATCCCCGACGCCCGCGTCACCCAGGTCTTCGACGCCGACGACACGACCCCCGTCCCCTACGTCGTCGAGGAGTGGGTCATCGGCTCCTCCCTCGCCGACCTCCTCTCCCAGGGCCCCATGGAGCCCGAGCGCGCCGCGGGCCTGGTCGCCGAGGCCGCCGAGGCCATCGCCGCCGCGCACGCCGGCGGGCTCCACCACCTGTGCCTGACGCCGAGCAAGCTCATGTGGAGCAGCGGCGGGGCCGTCAAGGTGACCGGCATCGGCGTCGACGCCGCGCTGCTGGGCGCCGTCGTGTCCGACCCCGCCGCGGTCGACGCCCAGGGTCTGGGCAACCTGCTGTACGCGGCGCTCACCGGGCACTGGCCCGGCGGGCCGCAGAGCGGCCTCCCCGGAGCCCCCCAGGGCCCCGCGGGCCCCTACCCCCCCGGACAGATCCGCCAGGGCGTCACCGAGCCCCTCAACACCATCACCACCCGCGCGGCGCTGCCCCAGCTCGCGGGCCAGATGGTGCCCGGCCCGCCCATCACCTCGCCCGCGGACTTCTGCGCCGCCATGGCCGAGGTCCCCCGGCTCATCCCGCTCCCCGTCTCCCCCGTGGAGTCCGCTCCCCCCGAGCCCGGGACCTCGCGGCGCACGGGCGAGCTCGACACCACCGGTTCCGGCCCCCGCCGGAGCGCCCGGGGCGGCGGCTCCGCCCGCGGCGCCACCGCGGCGCGCAGCGCCTCCGCCCCCCGTGCGGAGCGCGCCGCCCCCTCCCGCATGGACCAGCGCGCGGCCCGCTCCCAGGCCTCGCCCAAGAGGATCCTCGTCGGCGTCGTCGCGGTCGTGCTGTTCGCCGCCGTGGTCGTGGGCGCCTGGAGCCTCGGTTCCAGCCTCCAGCCGGGTGATGACCCCGCCACCCCCAGCGCGGGCTCCGCCGAGGACCCGGCGGACGACGCCGCGGACGCGGCCCCCCTGGACATCGTCGGATCGCGCGGCCTCAACCCCCACGGCGACACCGACGAGCACAGCGCCAACGCGCCCCTGGCCTGGGACGGCGACCCCTCGACCGCCTGGAACACCCAGGGCTACAGGGACCCGCTGGACATGATCAAGCCCGGCGTCGGCCTCCAGCTCGAACTCGGCGCGAGCCACGAGATCCACGCGGTGGACCTCGACATGGCCGGCGACGGGTACGAGTTCGAGATCCGGGTCGGCGACGCCAACGGGAGCTCCGAGAACGACTACGAGGTGGTCGCCAGCGGCAGCGGGTCCTCCCAGGAGGTCGTCCTCGACGAGCCCGCCACCGGTCAGTACGTCCTGGTCTGGTTCACGGCCCTGCCCCAGAACGGGGGGGACTACCGTGGGACCGTCAACGAGGTAGAGGTACGCGGAACCTAGTAGTGGGATATGTGATCAGCGCTGATGGACGCGGTCCACGAGCTTCCTGACCGGGAGCTGTTGACGAGGCACGCTCAGGGTGACGAACAGGCGTTCGGGGTACTGGTTCGCCGCCACCGTGAGCGCCTCTGGGCTGTCGCAGTGCGGATGATGGGCGACCCCGAGGAGGCGTCGGACGCCCTCCAGGACGCGTTCCTGTCGGCGTTCCGCGCCGCCGAGCGGTTCCGCGGGGAGTCCCAGGTGACCACCTGGCTGCACCGGATCGTGGTCAACGCCTGCCACGACCGGCTGCGCCGGCGCAAGGTGCGGCCCGCCACCCCCACCGAGGACGCCACCCTGGACGTGGTCGCCAACGAGCGGCTGGGCCGCGCCGGGGGCGCCCCGGACCACGCCTCGCAGACCGAGGCCCGCCTCGACGTGCACGCCGCCCTGGACCTGCTGCCGCTGGACCAGCGGATGGCGCTGACCCTCGTGGACATGCTCGGCTACCGGGTGGAGGAGGCGGCCCAGATCCTCGACGTGGCGACCGGCACGGTCAAGAGCCGGTGTGCCCGGGGTCGCGCCAAACTTCTTCCGTCACTGGCCCATCTGAGGAACCCCCGGGATCCGCGAGACGTCACATCTGGGAGAGGAGGTGCCAACCCATCGTGACGTCCCATCCAGACGTGGAGGCACTCGCCTTCTTCGCCGAGGAGCTCCTGGAGCCCGGCGAGGAACGCACCGTCGCATCCCACATCGAGACCTGCGCGACCTGCGCGACCACCCTGGAAGAGCTCACGGGGGTGACGGAGGCGCTGTCCGCCGCACCCGCTCCCGAGATGCCCCGGGACGTCGCCGACCTCCTCGACCGCCGTGTCGCCGAAGCGGTGCGCGAGCGGGCGGAGAACGGCGTCGCGCCGGAGCCCGCCGTCTCCGGCCCCCCCGCCGGGGTGACGCCGCTCCCGCGGCGCCGACGCGGTCTCGGCGGCGTCGGCCTGCCCCGGCTGATGATGGTGGCCGCCGCCGCGGCGGTCGTCGCCGGCGGCGGCGCGGCCCTGTTCAACGGCCTGGCCCCGCAGGAGGAGACCGGCGTCGCCGCGCCCCTCCAGCAGGACGGGCCGGAGGAGGCGGTGCCGGACACCGCCCAGGCCTACTCGCCCCAGGTGGTGCGGAGCGGCACCGTCTACACCGGCGACGGCCTGGCGGAGCAGGCCTCCCGGACCCTCGGCCTCTCCCCCGTGGGAGCCGTGCAGGAGGACGGCGCCGACCCCCTGGCCGCGGAGGAGAGCCCCCCGCCCGGGGTGGCGGAGTGCGCCGGACGTCTCGGCGAGGCCCTCGACACCCGTTTCAGCCTGGTCGACGACGCCCACTACGGCGACGGGACGACCCGGGCGTGGGCCATGTTCGCCCTCGACGGCGGCGAGTACGACGTGTACGTGGTCGATCCGCTCTGCGCGCAGGGCGGGGACGCCGAGGACAGCGTGATCGCCCAGGAGCGCGTGCCCGAGCCCGGCCCCTGAGCGGACCCGTCGGCCGGGGCGGGTCCGCACGCCGCCCGGTCGGCCGCCGGACGCGGGGGGCGGGACCGCGAAGGCCGACATGTCGGCCCCGCCCGCGCCGTGTCACCCGCCCGGACTGACCAGGCCCGTCTCGTAGGCGATGACCACGAGGCCCACCCTGTCCCTGGCGCCGAGCTTGGACAGGACGCGGCCCACATGCGTGCGGGCCGTGGCGGGGCTCAGGTGGAGCTCCGCGCCGATCTCCTGGTTGGACAGCCCGCGCCCGACCAGGGCCAGCACGTCGCGCTCCCGCGCGGTCAGCACGTCCAGGCGGCGGGCCGCCTCCGGGGGGACCGAGGTGTCGGCCACCCTCTCGATCACCCTGCGCGTGACCGCGGGGGACAGCAGGGCCTCCCCCGCGGCGACGGTCCGCACCGCCGCGCGCAGCTCAGCGGGTTCCGCGTCCTTGAGGAGGAACCCCGAGGCGCCCAGCCGCAGCGCCGTGAACACGTTGTCGTCCTCCCCGAAGGTGGTGAGCACCACCACCCGGGGGCCGACGGACGCCGCCGCGTGCTCCGGCTCCGGGGCCCGTGTCGACCTGTCGACCTGTCGACGCCCCAACTCGCGCAGGACCGCGAGGCCGTCCACCGCGGGCATCTGGAGGTCGAGCAGGACCACGTCGGGACGGTACCCGTCGATGTCGGCGAGGGCCTCCCGGCCGTTCCCCGACTCCGCCACCACCTCGATGCCCCCGTCGCGCTCCAGGAGCGCGCGCACGCCCGTGCGGACGAGCGGCTGGTCGTCCACCAGCAGGACCCGGATCACCGGTCCCCTCCGAGCGGCAGCCGCGCGTGCACCGTGAACCCTCCGCCGGGCCCCGGCCCGGCCTCCACCGAACCCCCCACCAGGCGTACGCGTTCGCGCATGCCCGCGAGCCCGCTCCCGGGGGCGCCCCCCGGCCCCGCGCCGGCGCCGCCGGCCGCGGTGGGCGGGCCGTGCCGCCCGTCGTCGGTCACCCGCACCTCCAGGACACCGTCCCTCCTCGTGAAGACCACCCGGACCCGGTCGGCCCGGGCGTGCCGGAGCGTGTTGGTCAGCGCCTCCTGCACGATCCTGTAGGCGGTCGCGTCCACCATCCCCGGTATCTCTCCGGCCACGGGCTTCCCCTCCACCTCGACCGCCACACCCGCCGCCCGGACCGAACCCGCGAGTTCGTCCAGGTGCGCGAGCGAGGAGGTCCGCTCGCCGCCCGGATCGGCGTCGCGCAGGGCGCGCACGGTGGAACGCAGCTCGCTCAGGCCCGCGCGGGACGCCTGGGTGACGTGCACGAGCTCCGCACGCGCCGCCTCCGCGTCCGCGGGGTCGTCCTCCAGTGCCTCGGCCGCCACCGCCGCGTGCAGGGACACCACCGACAGGTGGTGCCCCACCGCGTCGTGCAGGTCGCGCGCGATCCGCGTGCGCTCCAGCGCCAACCGCTCGGCCGCCTCGGACTCGCGCGCCTGGGCGTCCAGGACGGCGGCCCTCTCCCGCTGGTGGTCGGCCTGGCGCCGCTGCCACTGCGCGTTGCCCAGGGCGATGGCCGCGCCCATGATCGCCGCCGTGGAGGGCAGCTCGTACCCCAGGAGGTAGGCGGGGTCCTGCCCCTCGCCCAGCCGGGCGAACGTGGAGACCGCCACCAGCGCCGCCGCCGTGCCCGCCGACCACGCCGTCCGGCCGGCCTCGGCCGCGGAGTACAGGGCGGCGGCGGCAGGGACCGCCAGGCCGATGGTCGGCAGGTCGATCACGTAGTTGGCGACGATGAGCACCGCCGTCGCCAGGAGCACCCCCACCGGCCACCGCCGCCGCGCCGGCATGAGGCCGCCGAGCACCGCGGCCATCGTGTAGCCGAGGGCGAGGTTCCCCCTGTCGCTGACGTCGGATCCGACCGCGATCGCCACCACGGCGAAGACGGCGAACCCGAACAGCGCGTCGACGACGACGTCCTGGCGGTCGCTGGGCATGCGGTGATTCTACGGACCGGCCCCCCGGCCCGCACGGGACCGGGGACGCCCGCCGCTACGCGCCGCGGCGTACGCCGACCGGTCGGGACCGCGTACCGGGACGCGGTCCGCACCGGACGCGCGAGGGGGTCGGCGGTCCCTACCGTCGGGGCTGTCCGTCCCGGCGCGCCGGGCGCGCCACGACCACGCGAGGTGCCCGTGAACCAGCCGCAGCCCCCGTCCGCCGGACCGTTCTCCGGTGTCCCGTGGTCGCTCGTCCTGGGCCTCGGCGCCCTGGCACTGCTCCGGCCCCTGCTGAGCGTCACGGGCGTCGCGGAGGCGATCGACTGGAGACCGCTCCTCCCGCTGGGGATGACCGCCATGATCACGGTCGCGTGGGTGGCCGCGGTCGTGGTCGCCCGTGTCCCCCGGCCGCTCCTCACCCTCGTGTACGCGGGCCTGGCCCACGCCGTGTTCTCGACCGTGCTCGGCGCCGTGCTCTCGCCGATCGTGCGGGGCGTGCCCCGGGGTCCGCTCACCGACCCGCTCGCGCTCGTCTCCGTCCTCGCCGCGAACGCCCTGTGGGGGCTCCTGGCGGGGGCCGTCGCCGTGGCGGTCCGGGCGGCGCTGGAGGACCACCGGCGGGGCCCCTGAGCGGCGGGCCCGGGCCGCGGAGCCCCGCGGCGCATACCCCGCCCCCGTAGGCTGGGCGGATGTCCCAGGGGGAATGCCCTGCGCCTACCATCGGTTGTGCTAACCATCTTCCCCTGAGGTCACGACGCGTGGCCAGGGCAGCGACTGTGTGAAGGGCCTACGAGCGTGAGTGACGTCCGCAATGTCATCATCATCGGTTCCGGACCGGCGGGTTACACCGCTGCCGTGTACGCCGCCCGAGCCGAGCTGCGCCCGCTGGTGTTCGAGGGTTCGATCACCGCCGGCGGCGCCCTCATGAACACGACCGAGGTCGAGAACTTCCCCGGCTTCCCGGACGGCATCATGGGACCGGACCTCATGGACAACCTGCGCAAGCAGGCCGAGCGCTTCGGAGCCGAACTGGTCCCCGAGGACGTCACCTCCGTGGACCTGGACAAGCCGGTCAAGGAGGTCGTCGCGGGCGGGGAGACCTTCCTCGCGCACACGGTCATCCTCGCCACCGGGTCCGGCTACCGCGAGCTGGGCGTGCCCGGCGAGAAGGAGCTCTCCGGACGGGGCACCTCCTGGTGCGCCACCTGTGACGGCTTTTTCTTCCGCGACCAGGACATCGCGGTGGTCGGCGGCGGCGACACCGCCATGGAGGAGGCCCTCTTCCTCACCCGCTTCGCCTCGTCGGTGACCGTCATCCACCGCCGCGAGGAGCTGCGCGCGAGCCGCATCATGGTCGAGCGCGCCGAGGCCAACGAGAAGATCCGCTTCCTCTGGAACTCGGAGGTCACCGAGGTGCTCGGCACGGAGCGCGTCACCGGCCTCCGGGTCCTGAACAACAAGTCCGGCGAGACGAGCACGCTCGACGTGACCGGCCTGTTCGTCGCCATCGGCCACGACCCGCGGGTCGAGCTGTTCGACAAGCAGATCGAGCTGGACGGGGAAGGCTACGTCAAGGTGGACTTCCCGTCCACGCGGACCACGCTGGAGGGCGTGTTCGCCTGCGGCGACGTCGTCGACCACCAGTACCGCCAGGCGATCACGGCCGCCGGCACCGGCTGCTCCGCCGCCCTGGACGCCGAGCGCTTCCTCGCGGCGCGGGGCAACTGACGCCTCCGCCCTCCCGCGGGCCCGCCCGAGAGGGCCCGCGTCCCTCCCCCCGCCATCCCGCCACCAGGTGAACCAAGGAGAACCATGTCCACTGTCAAGCACGTCACGGACGCCACCTTCGAGGAAGAGGTCCTCGCCAGCGGCAAGCCCGTCCTGGTGGACTTCTGGGCCGACTGGTGCGGTCCGTGCAAGCAGATGGCCCCGGTCCTGGACAAGCTGGCGGCGGAGTACGGCGACAAGATCGAGATCGTCAAGCTCAACACCGACCAGAACCCCGAGACGCCGCGCGCCTACAACGTCATGTCGCTGCCGACGATGAACCTCTACAAGGACGGCGAGGTCGTCAAGCAGCTCATCGGCGCCAAGCCGAAGCGCGTCCTCGAGAAGGAGCTCGCCGACTTCCTGTAACGGGGCGCGGGCGACACCAGAGGCGACGAGAGGCCCCCAGGTCCACCCTGGGGGCCTCTCGCGCGTCCTGGCCCCGGGGAGCCTGGGGGCGCCCCTCCCGGGAGCGCCACGACGACCTCCGAGGGCCTCGCCCCCCGCGGTGCGTGTTTCACGTGGAACACGGCCGGCCCCGGAGGCCGGACGGGGGGGGGGGGGGGGGGGGGGGGGGGGAAAACCCCCCCCCCCCCCCCCCCCCGGCGCCGCGGGGGGGTGTTGGTGCGAAGACCCCCCAGAGAGCGGCCGGCCAGCCCCGA
>NZ_JBIWMK010000012.1:65692-141996 GCF_044766605.1 Nocardiopsis sp. NPDC101807
CCGCCCCCGGGGGCCCGCCCCCCCGGGGGGGGGTTTTCCCGGGGCACCCGGCCGGCCCGGGGGGCCGGGCGGGGGGGGGGGGGGTTTTCCCGTTAAAACCCCCCCCCCCACCCCCGCTCCGGGGACGCTAGGGGTTCTGTACGTCCATCTGCCCGATGATGCGGGCCAGGTCCTCCGGTGTCGCGAACTCCACCACGATCTTGCCCTTCTTGCGGCCCATCTGGACCTTGACCGTGGTGTCGAAGCGGTCGGAGAGGCGCGTGGCCCACTCGTCGACCTGGGGCGGGTTGGCGATCCGCTCGACGGCCCTCCGGGGCCGGTCGTCGTCCGGCGCCTCCCGGAGCGCGACCATCTCCTCCAGGGAGCGGACCGAGATCCCCTCCTCGATGACGCGGACCGCGAACCGGTCCTGGAGCTCGGGATCCTCCAGCCCCAGGAGCGCCCGCGCGTGTCCGGCGCTGAGCACCCCGGCGGCCACACGCGTCTGCACCTTGCCGGGGAGGTTCAGCAGGCGCAGGGTGTTGGTGATGTGCGAGCGCGACTTGCCGACCTGGTGGGCCAGCTCCGCCTGGGTGGTGCCGAAGTCGTCCAGCATCTGCTGGTACGCGGCCGCCTCCTCCAGGGGGTTGAGCTGCTGCCGGTGGAGGTTCTCCAGGAGCGCCTCACGGAGCAGTTCGTCGTCGTCCGTCCTGCGGACGATCGCCGGGATGCGTTCGAGTCCCGCGAGCTTGCTCGCGCGGAACCGCCGCTCCCCCATGATCAACTCGAAGCCGACCTCCGCTCCGACCGGCAGTTTGCGCACGACCACCGGCTGGAGCAGGCCCACCTCGACGATCGACTCCCGCAACTCCTCCAGCGCCTCGTCGTCGAAGTACTTCCGGGGCTGACGGGGGTTGGGCCGTACGTCGGAGAGCTTGACCTCCTCCAGGTACGTGCCGTCCGGCATCTCGGCCGGACCGGGCGCCGCTTCCGTGTCGCGCACCTCCACCGGCTCCGGCGCGGGCGGCGGTGCCGTCTCCCGCTCTCTCTCCGCCGGGGCGGGGGCGGGCGGCCCCTGCGGGATCAGCGCCCCCAGTCCCTTGCCCAGACCGCGCCGCTGCTGGCTCACCGGCAACTCCCTCCACACTCCTTGTGAACTTTCCGCCCGGCCCCACCGGCCGGGCGGAGACCGTGTTTCACGTGAAACATCCGGCGTCAGCCGGCGATCGCCCGCGCCCGGTGGGCGATCTCCCGAGCCGCCTCCAGGTAGGCCACCGCCCCGGTCGACGCCGGGTCGTAGGTCATCACCGACTGGCCGTAGCTCGGCGCCTCGGACACGCGCACGCTCCTGGGGATCAGGGTGTCCAGGACGGTCTCCTTGAAGTGCGAGCGCACCTCGTCGGCGACCTGCTGCGAGAGCCGGGTCCGGCCGTCGTACATCGTCAGCAGGATGGTGCTGACCGCCAGCCCCGGGTTGAGGTGGGACTGGACGAGCTCCACGTTGCGGAGCAGCTGTCCCAGACCCTCCAGGGCGTAGTACTCGCACTGGATCGGGATCATCACCTCGTCGCACGCCACCATCGCGTTGACGGTGAGGAGGCCGAGCGACGGGGGGCAGTCGATGAGGATGTAGTCCAGGTCCGATGTGTCGTACGCGGCGAAGGCCCGCTTGAGCCGGGCCTCGCGCGCGACGAGGGAGACCAGCTCGATCTCCGCTCCCGCCAGGTCGATGGTGGCCGGGGCGCACCACAGGTTCGGGATGTCCGGGACCGGCTGGGCCAGTTTGCGGATCTCCTCGTCCTCGACCAGGCAGTGGTAGATGGAGCGGGTCTGCGTGTCGCGCTCCATGCCGAGGGCCGTGGAGGCGTTGCCCTGGGGGTCGAGGTCGACCACGAGGACCCGCTGCCCGTGCATCGCCAGGGCCGCGGCGATGTTCACCGTCGTGGTCGTCTTGCCGACGCCGCCCTTCTGGTTGGCGACGCCGATCACCCGGCAGGACGCCGGGCGGGGCCAGACCTCGTCGTGCCCGCGAACCGCCATGGCCGCGTGGGCCGCTCGGGCGAGGGGGGTGTCGGGGACGCCGTAGTTGGATCCGGCCGGTGTTTCACGTGAATCACCGAGCAGGTCTCCATAGGCGCCCGGAGATGTTTCACGTGAAACATCGGCGTTGTCGGCTGGATTCTGGGGCACGAATGAGTTCACCTCTTCCGTCCGCGCTTCTTCTTGCCGCCCCGCGCCTTCTGGGAACCTGCTGGCGCGGGCGGACCACCGTCGGATGTCACCGTGACGCGAACGACCGTGGTAGCGGGATCGACTTTACCCCGCCCCACCCTGATCACATCGCTAACGCTCGGCCGCATTTGGGAAACGTCTTTACGGCCGGCGGCCAGCTCGGCCTCCGCCTGCTCCCCCTTCAGGGCCAACAGGCTGCCGTCCTTGCGCAGGAGCGGCAGGGCCCACCCGGCGAGCCGGGGCAGGGGCGCGACGGCACGGGCCGTCACGAAGTCGGTCAGCAGCTCCCCGTGGGCCTCTTCCGCCCTCCCCCGGCGCACCACCACGTTGGACAGCTCCAGGATCTCGACCGCCTCGTCGAGGAAGACCGTCCGGCGCAGCAGCGGCTCCAGGAGGATCATGCGGATGTCGGGGCGCATCAGTCCGAGCACCAGGCCCGGGAGGCCGGCGCCCGAGCCGATGTCCACGACCTCGGCGCCCTCGGGGATCAGTTCCTCCACGACGGCGCAGTTGATGAGGTGGCGTTCCCAGAGGCGGGGCACCTCCCGGGGGCCGATCAGACCGCGACGCACCCCGTCGTCGGCGAGTAGTTCGGCGTAGCGCCGCGCCTTCGGCAGGGAGTCACCGAAGACCGCCTCCGCCTGTGCGGGAGGGGCGGGTGGCGCGGCGCCGGGCTCCTCAACATCCGAGGTCATCGGTCACCGCCTGTCGGAACTCGTCCATCGTCACTTCCATGCTCGGTCCGCCGCACCCGGGACTCCGCGCGCGGCGCGGCATCGGTCGGCGAGGGGATGCGCGCTGCGGATCACGGTTCCGCGCGCGTGAGAAAAGATCCTTCATGATCCTACGTGCGGGCGGCACCAGGGTTTCACGTGACGCCCTCCCCAAGGGGGTGCCGCTGTGTGCCCTCACTCTCCGAAAGCCTCCCGAGGGAGTGTTTCACGTGAAACGCTCCCCCTCACCGCTCTCTGTCCCGCAGCGTTTCACGTGAAACATCGACACGGCGACATGCCGACCCCGGTCCGTCGATGTGTCGACATACCCGCCCACCCCGCCGCGGCCCTCTCGCGCGGCTCCGGCGCCCCGGCGCTCTGGCGCCCCGGTGCCGCGCGAGGCGGCCGGAGCCCCCGCGCGGCAGGCGCTTCCGCCCCGGGGCCGGACACCTCCGGCCGTCCGCCCGCCGCACGCGGGGCCGGGCACAGAGAAGGGGTGTCGGTGTTTCACGTGAAACACCGACACCCCCGGGGGGTGCTCGTCCTACGAGGCGGGATGCACCACGACGTAGCGGTTGGGCTCCTCGCCCTCCGACTCGCTGCGCAGGCCCGCGGCGGCCACCGCGTCGTGGACGACCTTGCGCTCGAACGGGGTCATCGGCTCCAGCGGGTGGATCTCGCCGGACTGCTTGACCTTGTCGGCGGCCTCGGTCCCGATCTGGAAGAGCACCTTGCGGCGGCCCTCGCGGTAGCCGCCGATGTCCAGCATCAGCCGGCTGCGCTCGCCCGTCGCCCGGTGGACGGCCAGACGGGTCAGCTCCTGGAGGGCCTCCAGCACCTCGCCGTCCTCACCGATCAGCTCGTCGAGGGTGGCCCCCACGACGGAGACCATCGCCCGGTCGCCCTCGACGTCCATGTCGATGTCACCGTCGAAGTCCCCGATGTCGAGGAGTCCCTCGATGTAGTCCGCGGCGATGTCGCCCTCGTTCTCCAGGGCCTCGACGTCGACTCCGGCCTCAGGCGCCTCAGCCACCGCTACTCCACCGTTCTCTTCCTCGCTACTGCCCACAGCGATCCCGTCTCCTCATCCATCACGCCCTGGCCGTCGTACGCCTCAGGGGCATTGTCGCCTGCGCACTCGAAAGTCCCCGCAACCGACGCGAAGCCGGGAGGCCCCTACTGGGAACCGCCACCGGAGCGCTTGGAGCGCGGCTGCTTCTTCGGCTGCTTGCGTTCGATCTTAGGCTGTTCCTTCGGCTCAGGAGCGGATTCGGCGGCCTTCTTTCGCCCCAGCATGCCCTTGGCGGAACCGCTCGGGGAGGCGCCGCCCTTGGCCTTGTCGTCGGCCTGACCGGGAACGGGCTGGTTGCGGTAGAGGAAGTGCTGCTGGACCATCGTCCAGACGTTGGAGGTCACCCAGTAGACGAGCACGCCCACGGGCATCGCCAGACCGAAGAGCCCGAAGAGGGGCGCCATGTACATCATGATCTTCTGGGTCTGCATCATGGGGTTGTCAGGCATCTGCGAGATGCTGCGCTTCATGCTCTGACGCATGGTGAGGAAGGTCGTGGTCCCCATGACCACACAGGCGATCGCGATGATGACCTTGGCCATGATCGGGTCGGTGGCGCCGAGCGCCGTCAGCTCCTCGGGGGAGCTGTTGAACTGCGCGGCGACCGGGGCCGCGAAAATGAGCGCCTGGCGCGCGCTCTCCACCAGCTCCGGCGTGAAGTTGTACTGGGCGTTGCCCTCGGCGACGCTCCGCAGGACGCTGAAGAGCGCGAAGAAGACCGGCATCTGCAGGAGGAGCGGCAGGCAGCCCATGATCGGGTTGGTGCCGCTCTCCTGGTACAGCTTCATGGACTCCTGCTGGAGCCGCTGCTGGTCGTGCTTGTAGCGCTCCCGCAGCTTCATGATCTTCGGCTGGATGTCCTGCATCTTCCGCTGCGTGTTCATCTGCTTGACGAACAGCGGGACGAGCAGGAGCCGCATGAGCACGGTGAGCAGCACGATGGACAGGCCCCAGGCCCAACCGCTGTCTGTGTCGAGGCCGACGAAGGTCAGACCCGCGTGGATCTGGACCAAGATCCAGCCGACGATGTTGTAAAGCCAGTCCAGCACCGGCCAACTCCTATTTGCTTCGGTTCAGCTACTGGTCCCCGGAAGCGGTTCCGGCGTGACCGGCCTCGCCCGTAGACTCCTCGGACTCCTCGTTCCGCTGCCCCCTGGGCGGCGGAACCGGATCAAGACCCCCCGGGTTGAAGGGGTGGCAACGGCCGATACGCCTGATCGCCAACCACGACCCGTAGAGGGCTCCGTGCACCCGCAGCGCCTGGACGGCGTACGTGCTGCACGAAGGGTAGAAACGGCAGACCGGGGGGAAGAGCGGGCTGATGAAGCGTTGGTAGCCCCGGATGGGCAGGATCAGCACACGCGCGAACGCCGTCGGTCTGTGCTCGGTCATCGGCTCGCCCACCGTTCTCCGCCCTCGTCCGGGCGGCGGTTCCCCGCTGTTTCGCTCTTCGCCTGATCCGCCTCGGGCGGCCGGGTTCCCCCGCGGCCGCGCCGGCGACGCGACGACGATCCGCGGGGGCGCACCACCGCGGCGATCGCGCTGTCGAGTTGCGCGGCCAGGTCCTCCTGCCGCAGGGAGGCGGCGGCGGGCTTGGCACGCACTACCAGCAGGCTACCGTTTGGCAGAACAGCCAAAAGGGGCCGCATGGCATGGCGCAGCCGGCGCTGGACGCGCTTGCGCACCACCGCTCCCCCGACCGCCTTGCTGACGACGAAGCCGACGCGCGGCGGGTCCGCGGGGACCGCCGGGTCGGCGGTCGCGGGCGGCGGCGCGAGGTAGACGACGCCCACGGCGTCGCGCGACGAGCGCCTGCCGGAGCGCATGACGGAGGCGAACTCGGCACTGTGGCGCATCCGGTTCCTCGGCGACAGCATCCGCGCTCCTCCGGTGTCGGGACTTCTCCCCACGAAAAAGGGACCGGCCGGCGAGAAGGCCGGACCGGTCCCTGAGAACTTGGGGCTGAGCGTGGCCTAGTGGCTCACGGTCAGCGCCGCGCGCCCCTTGCGGCGCCGCGAGGCGATGATGGCGCGACCGGCGCGCGTACGCATGCGCAGCCGGAAGCCGTGGACCTTCGCGCGACGCCGGTTGTTCGGCTGGTACGTACGCTTGCTCACTACTGGCTCCAGGGGCGTGTCAGGAAAGTACTACGACGGACCCCCAGGATATGCGGGGTCCCAGGGTGCATGAACCGCAGCCGCGCAACCGTGAGGACACGTGCGCAGGCAGGATGGTCGGCATAAGCATAAAGAAGATACGACCTGGTGTGGTCGCGGTCAAATCAGACCTGTCCGCGCCGGCGCCGGGAACCGGCCTCCGGGGCCGTCCGGGCCCGGGCCCTCCGGCGCCGGGGCCCACCATCCTGTGGACAACTTGTTGTCCACAGGTCCGCGCGACTTCCGCGTCCTCCCACTCCTGTGGATAACCTCAGCCTGTGGATAACTTGTGACGCCGCCGCTCCGCCCCCGCGCCGGACCGCGAACCGCCCCGCCTTCACATGCACTGACCTGCACATTGTTGATAACTCTGCACTGTGCACAGAGATCTGTCATCCTGTGGATAAACCTGTGGACAACTTGTGGACAACGCCCTGGATCTGTGGATACCCCACCGTGCCCGCATGCGCGTCCGGTCCCGGTCAGTGAGGTTGTCCACAGGATCAAACCGCACCGAAACGCCCACCCGGCCGCGTTCCCCTGCCCCGGCACTGTCCCGGGGGGAGGACAATGGGAAGCCGCTCCCCGAGGCCTCCGGCTCCCGCGGCGCATGACCGACGACACTCCGCGGGCCCCCGTCTCCCGTCCCCTCCCGCTCCACCCGCAACGCACAGATCCGCACCGAAGGGACAGCACCCATGGCAGGTCACCTTGGCTGACGCACAGGTCAACCTCGCAATGGTCTGGTCCAGCGTGTTGGACGGGATCGACAACGACTCCCTGCCAGCGCACCAGAGGGCATGGCTGCCGCAGACCCGGCCACTGGGCCTGATCGAGGACACCGCGCTGATCGCGGCGCCCAACGAGTTCACCAAGAAGGTGCTGGAGACGCGCCTCTACCCCGCCATCAGCAAGGCGCTCTCCGCCCACCTGGGACGGGAGATCCGGGTCGCGGTGACGGTCGACCCGACCGCCGTGCCGACCCCGCCCCCCACCCCCGCGCCGTCGGCCCCCTACGGCTCCCCGGCCTCGCGGGGCGGGGAGGCCGACCGCGGGCGCACCTTCTCCCCCGGCACGCCCGGCGTCGCCTCGGCCGGGCCGTCCTCGCCGACGGCCCCCGCCGCCCCCCACGGCCCGGCCCCGCAGGCGCGGACCGGCGCCCGGGGCCAGCACGCGCGCCCGGCGTCGCCGCAGGAGGCCGGGTTCCCGGGTGGCGGGGACGCCCCCTCCGGACACGCCCGGGAGGACGCCGCCGCAGGAGCCGGCGCCCACCACGCGCCGGCGGCCCAGCGGCAGTGGCCCGCCGGACCGTCGGGGGAGGCCGGACACGCCGACCTGCTCGGTCCCACCCCTCCCGCGGACGCCTACGCCGCGGACGGCGGCCCCGTGCCCCCGGCCGGTCAGACGGATCCGCACGCGGGCCCCGCCCCGGACGGCCGGGACCCGTCGGCGTACGCCGCCCGCGACGTCCCGGCGCCCTGGGTCCAGCAGACGTTCGCCACACCGCAGGAGACCCCGACCTCCCCCGTGTGGGAGCAGCCCTCCGCCCGGGAGGGCCGGCCCGAACCGGAGTCGTGGCAGCAGCAGAGCTGGAGCGGGCCCGGCTGGGACCAGCCCAACCGCTGGGAAACCCCGCGCGGCCCGGCCGCCGGGGCCGAGCCGTTCGCGGCCGGGGACCGCCGGCCCGAGGAGGGGGCGGACGAGACCGCCCAGGCCCCGGCCCCCGCCACCGAGCCCCCGCCCGAGCCCGTCCAGGCGTCGCCCAGGCCCGCTGCGCCCTCCCCCGCCCCGCCTCCGGGGCGCTCGCCCGAGGTCCCCCCCGGCGAGCACGCGCGGCTGAACCCCAAGTACACGTTCGACACCTTCGTCATAGGCTCCAGCAACCGCTTCGCGCACGCGGCGTCGGTCGCGGCGGCCGAGGCCCCCGCCAAGGCGTACAACCCGCTGTTCATCCACGGCGGCTCCGGGCTGGGCAAGACGCACCTGCTGCACGCCATCGGGCACTACACGCACCGCCTCTACGAGGGTTCGCGTGTGCGCTACGTCAGCTCCGAGGAGTTCACCAACGAGTTCATCAACTCGATCCGGGACGGCAAGGCGGACGGGTTCCGCCGCCGCTACCGGGACATCGACGTCCTCCTGGTGGACGACATCCAGTTCCTGGAGAACAAGGAGCAGACGCAGGAGGAGTTCTTCCACACCTTCAACACGCTGCACAACTCCGACAAGCAGATCGTCATCTCCAGCGACCGGCCGCCCAAGCAGCTGACCACGCTGGAGGACCGCATGCGCAGCCGGTTCGAGTGGGGCCTGCTCACCGACGTCCAGCCGCCCGAACTCGAGACGAGGATCGCGATCCTGCGCAAGAAGGCCGCGCAGGAGGGGTTGGCTGCCCCGCCGGAGGTCCTGGAGTTCATCGCCAGCAAGATCTCCACCAACATCCGCGAACTGGAGGGCGCGCTGATCCGCGTAACCGCCTTCGCGAGCCTCAACCGGCAGTCGGTCGACCTGGACCTCACCAGCCAGGTCCTGCGCGACCTGGTCCCCAGCACGGAGGTCCCGGAGGTCACGGCCGGGGCGATCATGTCCCAGACGGCCGCGTACTTCGGCCTGACGGTCGAGGACCTGTGCGGGACGTCGCGTTCCCGGGTCCTGGTGACCGCCAGGCAGATCGCCATGTACCTGTGCCGGGAGCTGACCGACCTGTCGCTGCCCAAGATCGGGCAGCAGTTCGGGCGCGACCACACCACGGTCATGCACGCCGACCGCAAGGTCCGTGCGCTGATGGCCGAGCGCAGGTCGATCTACAACCAGGTGCACGAGCTGACCAGCCGCATCAAGGACCAGCCCTCGCTGCCCTGATCCCGCTTTCCGACCCGTGGAGGGGCCCGCCGAACGGCGGGCCCCTCCACGGCTCCCGCCCCCTGTCCTCAGAGCCCCCTCCCCCCGTGCGGCCCCAGCGGGCGCCCGGGGACGCGGGACGGCTCCCCCTCACACCCTCGTACGGACCGGGCGGGGCCGTGCCCCGGCTCCTGCGGCCGTGTCGCCACGTCGACGGGGCGACATGACGACTTGTCCCCCGGGTGCCCCGCCTGCCGCCTCCCCCGGAGTTATCCACAGCCCTGTGGGGACGAACGCCCCGTCTCGGCAGGGTTCACGGCCCCTGCGCGGGACCGCTGCGGTTCGTCCGCGACACTCTCCGTTTCGCCTGGTTCCGGGGCCGACGCCCCCGCTGTTGCCCTCCCCACACCGGTGCCCGCGAGAGTCGTGCGGCGCTCCGCCCCTGTTCACGGCACATGGCGGGCACAGGCCCTGTGGAAAAACCTGTGCACAGACTCTTTGTCCGCGTTCGGGGGTTCTGTGGAGGGTGTCGGAAAAAAACTTTGGCGGTTTCTCGCGGAAGTTATCCACAGGAGGAGGCGAAAAACTGTGGACAACCCTGTGGACAAGCTGTGGACAACCGCGTCGAAGCTGTGGGTAACCCACCCCTTCTCTGTGGACGCCGAAACCGGGCCCTCTCCGTCCACACCCCGCCCCGCTGTGGACAAGCTGGGGAAAACCTGTGGACGAACCTGTGGACGCGGTGTGGACAACCTGAAGGGACCCTCGGTTGTCCACAAGGAGCCCGACTTACGCACAGGGTTACACACAGGACCTGTGGACAGAAATTCGCGGTCTGACCTGCGACAACGATGGTTATCCACACTATCCACAGGCCCTACTACTACTGCGCACCTTCATTAACCAAAGAGTGGCTTCACAACAGCTTCGCGGAAAATCTGTGGACAAAGCCCCGAGACGACAGCGACGACAGACCGGTGCCGAGCTGTCAGCGGCAGGGGAGGAATCCGGGTAACGTGTGGTCTCGCCCCTGTCCTCCGCCGCACACATCCGAGCGGTGGCCCCTACGGGATCCGAGCCGGCTCCCAGGCGCTGTCCACAGCCCTGTCGACGGAGTACCCCGGCAGACCCACAGACACCCCACGAGCTGCAACGTTGAGGCTTCGACCGGTACTGCCGGTCGTGCGGAAAGTGAGTCGGAAAGTGAAGTTCCGGGTCGAACGCGACGTCCTGGCCGAGGCAGTCGCCTGGACCGCGCGCACACTGCCGACGCGCCCCTCGGTGCCGGTCCTGGTCGGCATCCTGCTGGAGGCCGGCGAGTTCGAGGGCCGACAGCAGCTGCGCCTGTCCGGCTTCGACTACGAGGTGTCCACCCAGGCGGCGGTCGACGTCGAGGTCGACGAGCCCGGCCAGGTCCTGGTCACCGGCAAGCTCCTCGCCGAGATCACCCGCAACCTTCCCCCCCAGGCCGTGCAGATCGCCACCGACGGCTCCAAGGTCGTCGTCACCGGCGGCAGCGCGAAGTTCACGCTGAACACCATGCCGGTCGAGGACTACCCCACGCTCCCGGAGATGCCCGGTGTGAGCGGGACCATCGGCAGCGACGCCTTCGCCGCCGCCGTCAGCCAGGTGGCCGTCGCCGCCGGGCGCGACGACACCCTGCCGATGCTCACCGGCGTCCGCGTCGAGATCGAGGGCGAGACGATCACGCTCGCCTCCACCGACCGTTACCGCCTGGCCGTGCGCGAGCTGACCTGGAAGCCCGAGAACCCCGACCTCTCCGCGGTCGCGCTGGTCCCGGCCAAGACGCTCCACGACACCGCCAAGTCTTTGACCTCCGGCGCCGAGATTTCCATCGCGCTCGCCAGCAGCGACTCCGGCGAGGGCATGATCGGCTTCGAGGGCGGCGGCCGCCGCACCACCACGCGCCTGCTCGACGGCGAGTTCCCCAAGTACCGGGCGCTCCTGCCGGACACGTTCAACTCGGTCGCCGAGGTGGGGCGCGCCGAGTTCGTCGAGGCGGTCAAGCGCGTCTCGCTCGTGGCCGAGCGCAACACCCCGCTGCGACTCTCCTTCACCCAGGGCCAGCTGGTCCTGGAGGCCGGTACGGGCGAGGAGGCCCAGGCGGTCGAGGTCCTGGAGGCCGATCTGGACGGCGACGACATCCAGATCGCCTTCAACTCCGGGTTCCTGCTGGACGGGCTCGGCGCCATCGGCACCGACGTCGCCCGCATGAACTTCACCACCTCGACCAAGCCGTCCATCCTCACCGGGAAGCCGGCGGAGGAGGGCTCGGCCCCCGAGTACCGCTACCTGATCATGCCGGTGCGCCAGCCCGGCTGATCCGGACAGGTTCGATTGACTGGCGTCCGCCGGACCCGGCCCGCGGCTTCCGCCCCGGGCCGGTCGGCGTCCATCCGCAGGTGGCGAAGGGGAGTACAACCATGCAGATCGGCATGATCGGTCTCGGCAAGATGGGCGGCAACATGGCCGCCCGGCTCCGGGAGAAGGGCCATGAGGTCATCGGCTACGACGTCGCCTCGGAGGAGCGCGACGTCGACACCCTGGCCGAGCTGGTCGGCCGCCTGGCGGCTCCGCGGACCGTCTGGGTGATGGTCCCCGCGGGAGAGCCCACCTCCGCCACCGTCGCCGAACTCGGCGGCCTCCTGGAGGCGGGCGACCTCGTCATCGAGGGCGGGAACACCCACTACGTCGACGACCGCACCCGCGCCGAGGCCCTGGCGGCCAGGGGCGTCGGCTACGTCGACGCCGGGGTCAGCGGAGGGGTCTGGGGCCGTCAGAACGGCTACGGCATCATGGTCGGCGGCGCGGCGTCCGACATCGAGCGGGCACGCCCGGTCTTCGACTCCCTCACCCCCGACGAGGGCGGCGGCTTCGTGCACGCCGGCGGCGTCGGCGCCGGCCACTTCGTGAAGATGGTCCACAACGGCATCGAGTACGGCATGATGCAGGCCTTCGCCGAGGGCTACGAGCTCATGGCCGCCTCCGACGTCGTGGACGACGTGCCCGGCACGTTCGAGAGCTGGCGCGAGGGCACGGTCGTGCGCTCGTGGCTGCTCGACCTGCTCTCCCGGGCCCTGGAGCAGGACCCGGACCTGGCGGAGCTGCGCGGCTACGCCCAGGACTCCGGCGAGGGCCGCTGGACGGTCCAGGCCGCCGTGGACCTCGCCGTCCCGGCCCCGGCGATCACCGCCGCGCTCTTCGCCCGGTTCGCCTCCCGCCAGGACGACAGCCCCGCGATGAAGGTCGTCGCCGCGCTGCGCAACCAGTTCGGCGGCCACGCCGTCACCAAGGCCGGCGCCGCCGACGACCACGACGAGCCCTAGGCCGTCACCCCCTCTCCCCCGGGGCCTGGGGCCCGCGCTCCGGCACGGACCGTGCCGTACGCCCGGGTGCGGGGCTCCCGCACCGCGCTCCCCGGGGACGCGCCCTCGTGCCCGTCCCCGGGACCACCGCACCCTTCTCCGCCCGAAGTCCGCGCTCCAGCCCCAGGAGGAAGGCCGGATGTACGTATCCCACCTGCAACTGGCCGACTTCCGCTCCTACGAGTCCGCGCTGCTGGAGCTGGCCCCGGGCGTGAGCGTGTTCGTCGGGTCCAACGGCCAGGGCAAGACCAACCTCGTCGAGGCGATCGGCTACGTGGCCACCCTGGGGAGCCACCGGGTCTCCTCCGACACCCCGCTGGTCCGCATGGGTGCGCCCCGCGCCATCGTCCGGGCCAAGGTCGTCCGCGACGACCGGTCCATGGTGGTGGACCTGGAGCTCAACCCCGGCCGCGCCAACCGCGCCCGGATCAACCAGGCCGCCGCCGGCCGGCCGCGCGACGTGCTGGGGATCCTGCGCACGGTGCTGTTCGCGCCGGAGGACCTGGCCCTGGTCAAGGGCGACCCCGGTGAGCGGCGCCGTTTCCTGGACGACCTCCTGGTGGCCCGCACGCCCCGCATGGCGGGCGTGCGCTCCGACTACGACCGGGTGCTCAAGCAGCGCAACGCCCTGCTCAAGTCGGCCTCCAGCCGCATGTTCAAGCAGCGCGCGGCGCCCGACCTGAGCACGCTGGAGATCTGGGACGACCACCTGGCCGAGGCGGGGGCGGAGCTGCTGGCGGCACGGCTGGCCCTGGTGGAGGAGCTGAGACCGAGGATCGGGGCGGCCTACGCCGGACTGACCGACTCGGGCGGGCCGGCGGTCCCCCACTACCGGAGCTCCGCGGCTCCGGAGGGCGCCGGGCTGCCCGAGGAGCGGCCCCGGCTCGCGGACGCCCTCCGCGCGGCCATGGCGGAGGCGCGCGACAAGGAGCTCCAGCGCGGGATCAGCCTGGTGGGGCCGCACCGCGACGACCTCCACCTCCAGCTCGGCGACATGCCCGCCAAGGGGTACGCCAGCCAGGGCGAGTCCTGGTCGTACGCCCTCTCCCTCAAGCTCGCCGCGTTCGAGCTGCTGAGAGCGGACGGGGACGACCCGGTGCTGATCCTGGACGACGTGTTCGCGGAGCTCGACAGCGAGCGGCGCCGCAGGCTGGCCGAGCGCGTGCGCGACGCCGAGCAGGTCCTGGTGACCGCCGCCGTCGCCGAGGACATCCCCGAGGAGCTGGACGGGGCGCGGTTCGGGGTGCGCGAGGGGGCCGTCGAGGGTGGGTGATCACCGTCCACAGCCTGTGGACACGCCGGGCGGATCCCCGGCCCCCGGCCCGGGGGTCGGCACGTCGGCCCCCGGCGGGGGCGTGCTCCGTTCACAGCCTGTGGACGGAGCACGCCTTTCCCCCGACCCGGCGCCGTCCGCACCGCCCGACCCGGCGGCGCCCGCCGAGCCCGTGGCGTCCGGGGCCGACCTCGCGCGCCAGGCGCTCGCGAGGGCCAGGGCCGAGGCGCGCGACCGCGGCGCCGTCCCCCGCGGCTCCCAGCGCTCGCGAAGGCGTGGCCGGATGCGGTCACGCAACGAGCCGCAGCTGTTCGGCGAGGCCGTGCGGACCTGGCTCATCGAGCACGGGTGGCAGGAGCAGGTGGCGATCGGGGGCGTCTTCGGCCGCTGGTCGGACATCGTGGGCGAATTCAATGCCGAGCACCTGCGCCCTGAAAGTTATTCGGAGGGTGAACTGGTCGTAGTGGCCGATTCGCCGACGATGGCAGCCCACGCACGAGCGATGGTGCGCGATCTGATGCGCCGCCTCAACGAGGAGTTGGGCGACGGGACGGTCGTCGCGATCAAGGTCCGGGGCCCCGGTTTCCGGCGCCGCTGAAGGGTCCCCCGGGCCTCCTCCGCCGCGGCGGAGGAGGCCCGGGCCGTCCACAGGCTGTGGATAGCCGCAGGTGAACGCGGTCCTTCCGGGGATGGTGTGCTACCGGGGGTACGTGGTGCGGGGTGCGCGATCCGGGGCGGGCGGTGCTCCCTCGGCGTCCCGCCCAACGCCACTGAAGCGCGCCGGGACTTGCGGGAGACCCCTCCCGCGTGTAGGGACTCGGCTCCCTCCCTGAACGTTCGTTGTGATGCGGCACAGGGCCGCCAATGCCACTTTGTCGTACCGCGCGGGGTATCATGGAGACGGTTCTTCAGACGCCTGTAGCCGGTACCACGCCCCCAGGAGAGGGTGGGCGGACGGCCCATGCGGCGAACGGTGATCCCCCAGGTGTCGCGGCATCTCGGCCCTTCGATCACCGTGCCGAGGGCCAACCGTCGTCCGCCCGGCCACGGCCGGCAGGCGTCCCCAGCAGGAGGGTGTTCCCACTTGGCCTACGACGCAGGTTCAATCACGGTTCTCGAGGGGCTTGAGGCAGTACGCAAGCGCCCCGGAATGTACATCGGTTCCACCGGAGAGCGGGGCCTGCACCACCTTGTCTACGAGGTGGTCGACAACTCGGTCGACGAGGCGCTGGCCGGGCACGCCGACGCCATCGAGGTCACCCTGTTGGCCGACGGCGGGGTGCGGGTGGCCGACAACGGCCGCGGCATCCCGGTCGGCCTCCACCCCGTGGAGAAGCGCCCCGCGGTCGAGGTCGTGCTGACCACGCTCCACGCGGGCGGCAAGTTCGACGGCAAGTCCTACGCCGTCTCCGGCGGCCTGCACGGCGTCGGCGTCTCCGTCGTCAACGCCCTGTCCACGGCACTGGACGTGGAGATCCGCGTGCACGGCCACGTGTGGCGCCAGCACTACGAGATGACCGCGCCCACGGGCGAACTCGTCAAGGGCGAGGAGACCGACGAGACCGGCACCCAGATCACGTTCTGGCCGGACGGCTCCATCTTCGAGACGACGACGTTCACGTTCGAGACCCTCGCCCGCCGGATGCAGGAGATGGCCTTCCTCAACAAGGGGCTGTCCATCACCATCCGCGACGAGCGGCCCGAGCACACCGACGGCGGTCCGACCGTCAACACCTTCCACTACGAGGACGGCCTCTCGGACTACGTCCGCCACATCAACGCCAAGAAGGAGCCGGCGCACGCGTCGATCATCTCCTTCGAGGAAGAGGGCGACGGCATCGCGGTCGAGGTCGCCATGCAGTGGAACCAGTCGTACACCTCGTCGGTGCACACCTTCGCCAACACGATCAACACGGCCGAGGGCGGCACCCACGAGGAGGGCTTCCGCTCCGCGCTCACCACCCTGGTCAACCGGTACGCCCGCGACCAGAAGCTGCTGCGGGAGAAGGACGACAACCTCACCGGCGACGACATCCGCGAGGGTCTGACCGCGATCATCTCGGTCAAGCTCGCCGACCCGCAGTTCGAGGGCCAGACCAAGACCAAGCTCGGCAACACCGAGGCCAAGTCCTTCGTCCAGAAGGTCACCAACGAGCACCTGCGCGACTGGTTCGAGCGCAACCCCGGCGAGGCCAAGGACGTCGTGTCCAAGGCCAGCCAGGCCGCCCGGGCCCGTGTCGCCGCCCGGCAGGCGCGCGACCTCACCCGTCGCAAGACCCTGCTGGAGACCACCTCCCTCCCCGGAAAGCTGTCGGACTGCCAGTCCACCAACCCGGAGGAGTGCGAGGTCTACATCGTCGAGGGCGACTCGGCCGGCGGCTCCGCCAAGGGCGGGCGCAACCCGCACAACCAGGCCATCCTGCCCATCCGCGGCAAGATCCTGAACGTCGAGAAGTCGCGGATCGACCGCATCCTCAAGAACAACGAGGTCCAGGCGATCATCACCGCCCTGGGCACCGGCATCCACGAGGAGTTCGACGCCGAGAAGCTGCGGTACCACAAGGTCATCCTGATGGCCGACGCCGACGTCGACGGCCAGCACATCCGCACACTGCTGCTGACCCTGCTGTTCCGCTTCATGAAGCCCCTGGTCGAGGCCGGCAACGTCTACCTGGCCGCGCCGCCCCTGTACAAGATCAAGTGGGACCAGCGCGGCAGCGACGCCAGCTACGCCTTCTCCGACGCCGAGCGGGACCGGGTCATCGAGGCCGGGATCGCCGAGGGCAAGCGCGACCCGCGCCCGCGCGACATGGTGCAGCGGTTCAAGGGCCTGGGCGAGATGAACGCCAACGAGCTGTGGGACACCACGATGGACCCCGACCGCCGGGTGCTGCTCCAGGTCAGCCTGGAGGACGCGGCCCAGGCCGACGAGATGTTCAGCGTGCTCATGGGCGAGGACGTCGAGTCCCGGCGCGCCTTCATCCAGCGCAACGCCAAGGACGTCCGCTTCCTGGACATCTAGAGGGACCGGGTCCGGGGCGAGGCCCCGGGCAGTGAACCACGCTCAACACAAGCTTCGTAGAAGGGATCGACATCCGTGACGGATGCGAACAACCCGGACACCCCTGAGGGTGCGGACTCCACGGTGGAGGCGCTCCCGCGCACGACCGACCGGATCGAGCCCGTCGACATCCAGGTCGAGATGCAGCGCAGCTACCTCGACTACGCGATGTCGGTCATCGTCGGCCGCGCCCTCCCCGACGTCCGCGACGGCCTCAAGCCCGTCCACCAGCGCGTGCTCTACGCGATGTACGACGGCGGCTACCGCCCCGACCGCGGCTACTTCAAGTGCGCCCGCGTCGTCGGCGACGTGATGGGCAACTACCACCCGCACGGCGACAGCGCCATCTACGACACCCTCGTGCGCCTCGCCCAGTGGTGGTCCATGCGGATGCCGCTGGTCGACCCCAACGGCAACTTCGGCTCCCCGGGCAACGACCCGGCCGCCGCCATGCGGTACACCGAGTGCAAGCTCGCCCCGCTGGCCATGGAGATGCTCCGGGACATCGACAAGGAGACCGTCGACTTCCGGCCCAACTACGACGGCCGCTCCTCCGAGCCCGTCGTCCTCCCGGCCCGGTTCCCGAACCTGCTGGTCAACGGCTCCTCGGGTATCGCGGTCGGTATGGCGACCAACATCCCGCCGCACAACCTGCGCGAGATCGCCGACGGGGTCAACTGGTACCTCGACAACCCGGAGAGCGGGGACGAGGAGCTGCTCGACGCGCTGATCCAGCGCGTCAAGGGCCCCGACTTCCCGACCCGCGGCCTCATCGTCGGCAAGCGCGGCATCGAGGAGGCGTACCGCACCGGTCGCGGCTCCATCACCATGCGCGCCGTGGTCGAGGTCGAGGAGGACCGCCGGGGACGCCAGACCCTGGTCATCACCGAGCTGCCCTACCAGGTCAACCCGGACAACCTCGCCCTGAAGATCGCCGACCTGGTCAAGGACGGCAAGATCACCGGCATCGCCGACGTCCGGGACGAGAGCAGCGGCCGCACCGGCCAGCGGCTGGTCATCGTGCTCAAGCGCGACGCCGTCGCCAAGGTGGTCCTCAACAACCTCTACAAGCACACGCAGCTCCAGGAGACCTTCGGCGCGAACATGCTCGCGCTGGTCGACGGCGTGCCGCGGACCCTGCGCCTGGACCAGATGATCCGCCACTGGGTCAAGCACCAGGTCGAGGTCATCGTCCGGCGCACCAAGTACCTGCTGCGCAAGGCCGAGGAGCGGGCCCACATCCTGCGCGCGCTGCTGCGCGCCATGGACCGCATCGACGAGGTCATCAACCTCATCCGGGCCAGCGCCTCCGCCGACGAGGCGCGCACCGGCCTGATGGGCCTCCTGGAGATCGACGACATCCAGGCCCGCGCGATCCTCGACATGCAGCTGCGCAAGCTCGCCGCGCTGGAGCGCAACGCCCTGACCGCCGAGTACGACGAGCTGATGTCCCAGATCGCCGACTACAACGACATCCTCGCCTCGGACGTCCGCCAGCGGAGCATCATCCGCGAGGAGCTCGGGGAGATCGTCGAGAAGTACGGCGACGAGCGGCGCACGCACATCATCCCGTTCGAGGGCGACATGCGCATGGAGGACTTCATCGCGGAGGAGGACGTGGTCGTCACGATCTCCCGCGGTGGATACGCCAAGCGCACCCGCATCGACAACTACCGGGCGCAGAAGCGCGGGGGCAAGGGCGTGCGCGGCGCCCAGCTCAAGCAGGACGACATCGTCCAGCACTTCTTCGTCACCACCACCCACCACTGGATCCTGTGCTTCACGAACCAGGGCCGGGTGTACCGGACGAAGGCGTACGAGCTGCCGGAGGCGGCGCGCGACGCGCGCGGCCAGCACGTCGCGAACCTGCTGCCGTTCCAGCCGGGCGAGGAGATCGCGCAGATCATGGCGCTGCGCGACTACGAGGCCGCGCCCTACCTGGTGCTCGCCACCCGTGAGGGCCTGGTCAAGAAGTCCCGCCTGGAGGACTTCGACTCGGCGCGCGCGGCGGGCATCATCGCGATCAACCTCCGCGACGAGGACGAACTGATCGCCGCCCGCCTCGTCTTCCCCGACGACGACCTGCTGCTCATCTCCAGCGACGCCCAGGCGATCCGCTTCCCGGCCTCCGACGAGTCGCTGCGGCCGATGGGCCGCGCCACCAGCGGTGTGATCGGCATGCGGTTCCTGGAGGGCGACTACCTGCTCAGCATGGACGTCATCCGTCCGGACGACGGTTCCACCGACGTCCTGGTCGCCACCGAGAACGGCTACGCCAAGCGCACCCCCTCCGAGCAGTACCCGGTGCAGAACCGGGGCGGCAAGGGCGTCCTGACGGCCAAGGTCGTCGAGGCCCGGGGCAAGCTGGTCGGCGCCATGATGGTGGACCCCGAGGTGGACGAGATCTTCGCGATCACGTCCGGGGGCGGCGTCATCCGCACCGGGGCCTCCGAGGTCAAGCAGTCGGGCCGCACCACCATGGGCGTCCGCCTGATGAACCTCGACAAGGGCAACAAGATCGTGGCGGTGGCGCGCAACGCCGAGGCCGCGGAAGAGGCCGAGGCCGACGCCGTGGCGGCCGAGGTGGCGGAGGCCGCCGAGGCCACCGCCGACACGGACGGAAACGCGGTCGACGGGGATCGCAACCCTGAGGCCTAGACTGCGCGTTAAGCCCGATAAGGACCGTGGGGTTCGCTTCGCGAACCCCACGGGGTCCGACCGCCTCAATCACCCGTTCTCAACGAAAGTCCAGCGGTAACGTTTCTATGTCTGACAACCAGCGGAACACCACCACGAACGAATCCGACTCGGACACGGCAGGAACCGCCGGGGTCGAGGACATGGAGACGGCCGAGAGGGACACTGTCGGGGCGGAGGTCACCGGGACCGCCGTGACGCCCGCGAGCGAGGGCGTCGAGGAGTCCGGAGACGACGCGAAGGCCCACGCCGAGCCCGAGGCCGAGCCGGAGCCCGGGAAGGCCCCGGCAGCGGCCGAGGAGCCCGTCGTCCCCGTGTCCGCGCCGGCCGACCCGGCGGAGGAGGAGTCCGTGACGGAGGACCGCGCTGAGGCGGGGGGAACGCCAGTGACCGAAACGAAGGCCTCGGTGCCCGAGGGCCCGAACGCAGTGAAGGCCACCTTGTCCAGTCGGAAGGCGCACCTGACGGTCTCCCGTGTGGAGCCCTGGTCGGTGATGAAGTTCAGCTTCGTCGTCTCCCTGGTCTGCTTCATCGTCCTGTTCGTGGCGATCACCGTCATCTACGCGACGCTGTCGATGCTGGGCGTCTTCGAGGAGCTGAGCAGCATGATCGACGCCCTCCTGGAGGGCGACGGCGGTGACGGCGAGCTCGGCCTGAACCCGGCCGCGTGGTTCTCGCCGGGACGCGTGCTCGGCTACACCGGTGTGGTCGGCGCGCTGAACATCGTGCTGATCACGGCGCTGTCCACCGTGGGCGCGATGGTCTACAACCTGGTCGCCGACCTGGTCGGCGGCGTGGACGTGACGCTGTCCGAGGCCGAGTAGGCCCTTTCGGCCCGGTCCTCCCCTGGAGGGCCGGGCCGAGGCGCGTACGGAGCACTCCCGTCCAGGGGTAAAATGGGAAGTGAAGAGGGGCGCGGAGGCCGTGTCTCCCTTCGCTTCCGCGTCAGGTCTCCGGTTCGCCCGGGTGCTGTGGGTGCGGTAGAGTTTCCTCGGAACGAGGGCGTATAGCTCAGTCGGTTAGAGCGCATCCCTGATAAGGATGAGGCCCCAGGTTCAAGTCCTGGTACGCCCACCCACGAAAAGGCCCCCCGGTCACCCGGGGGGCCTTTCGCGTACTGCTGGAAAGTACGGCATCGGCTGCTCGCGGAGCCCGGATCCGGGTCGCGCACGCGGAAGCGCCCCGCGGACAGTGCCGGTGGGGCGCTTCCGACGGAGGCGGGTTCAAGAGGTCGAGCGCCTCGTGCCGATCGCCCCGACAGCCGCCCCCAGCAGTGCCCCCAGCACGATCCCGAGAGCCAGGTTGTCGAAGGCCGTCCCGAGGACGATCCCCACCGCCAGCCCTATCGCGACCCCTGCCCCTTGTCCGGCTTTCCCGCTCACCGTCCACCCCTCTTCGCCGTGTCCGCGCAGAATCCGACGTATCGCGCCCTCTCCCGGTTCCCGGCCCGTGGGAGAGGGCGCGGAGCATGTCCGGCCGGGGGCCTGAGACCCTGCGCGCGAGTGCCCGTGCCCTCTCGGAGACGGGCGGCGGTGTCCGCCTGTCGCCGTGTCGACAAACGGCCGAGTCGACGAGGGGCCGGGTCGACGTGTCGACCCGGCTGCGGAGGGCACGGACGCGCCGACGTCCCCGACGGGAGCACGCGGCGCGCGTCGGGGACGTTCCGGCTCGCCGGGCCGCAGCGCGGCCGGGCGCGTGCCCGGCGTCAGGCGGCGGCCTGGTCCGTGACGCGCCGGACGGCCTCGACGGCGATCTCGGGCTGGTCGACGTGGATGTAGTGCCCGCTCTCCTCCGCGGTGCTGAGCTCGCTGAGGCCGGAGACCCCGCTCCACTTCTCCTGGCCCTCGGCCCACACGCGCTCCAGGTCGGCGCCGTACTCGGGGATCTCCCCGAGGTACTGCACCCCGTGCTGGATGATCTCCGTCGGGATGTCCCCGGCGGAGCGCACCTCCGGGTCGCTCTCGATGACGATCCGCTCCGGGTTCTCGCCCTCGAACACGGCGAGGTTCTGGGCGCGCACCTCGGCGCCCGGTCCGGTGGCCGTCTCGGGGATCACGCCGGTGATGTCGTCGAGCATCGTCGGGGACGTGGCGTCCAGCAGGACCAGTCCCGCGACCCTGTCCTGGTGGTCGGGGGCGTAGCGGGCGGCGATCAGCCCGCCCAGCGAGTGGCCGACCAGGACGACCGGTCCGTCGCCGGCGATGTCGTCGAGGACGGAGGTCAGGGTCTCGCCGACGTCGGCGATGCTCTGGGGGCCGTCCGGCTGGTCGCTCCCGCCCTCGCCGAACCGGTCGTAGGAGCAGACCCGGTCACCCTCGCTCAGGGTCTCCTGGAGGTCGGCCATGGTGTCCAGCCCGTCGCCCATCCCGGCCATCAGGACGACGACCGGCCGGTCGTCCGCCGGGAGGCCGGAGCAGGACACGTTCAGGGAGCCGCCCTCGACGTCGAGCGTCTTGGTTCCCGTGAACAGCTCCCCGTCGGTCATCACGTCCTCCGCGGCCGTCTCCAGGTCGGTCCGGACCTCGTCCAGGCCGGACCGCACGTCGGAGAGCGGCCCGCATCCGGTGAGCGCCGTGACGGCGACGGTGCAGCACAGCGCGGTCAGCGCGGTCGCCCGGGTGGTGCGGGGCATGGGGTCCTCCAGAGGAACGGGTCGAGGGAGCGGACGTCGCCGGGGGCGTCGGCGCCGTTCACCGCGGCGGTGACACCGCGACACGGGCCGTGCGGTCCGTCGGGGAGCGGGGGCTGCCCGCGCCGCGCGGACGGAACGCGGCGACTGGGGAGAACGCTACGGATCCGGCGGGGCGGCGTCGTCACCGCACGGTGGACACCTGCGTGTCGCTCGCACGGGGGACAGGACACGGACTCCGAACGGCACGTCCTCCGTTCACCTGGGCCGATGCGCCCCGGGCCGGAGGGGCGGCCGTGCCGGGGGCGTCACGAGGGCGCCCCCGGCCGTGCCCGCGCACGCGGCGCCGGGGGCGTGAGGGCTCCGGGTCGCCATGTCGACGGGTCGACACACGGCCGTGTCGATGTGTCGGCCCCGGTGTCGGACCCGCGTCCGGCGGCGGGCACGCCTCCCGCGCCGCGCCGGGCGCGTGCGCGGTCAGGCCCCCTCGTCCCGCGAGGACGCGGGCGGGTCGTCCCGCAGGATCTTCCCCAGGCGCATCATGACGTCGACCTGGGCGGGGTTGTAGAGCTCCTTGAGCGCGGTCACGCTCGTCTCCGCGGCGTACCGGAGGCGCTTCGGCGCGATCATGTCCAGGTCCCCCAGCACGGGGTGGTCGGCGAGGAGGCCGCGGACGGGTCCGGCGAGCCGCTCCGCCAGCTCGCGGCGCGTCTCCTCGTCGGCGTCCTCGGGCAGGTCGTCGAATTCGGCCTCCTCCTCGACGACCCGGCGGTCCTTGAGCGCCTCGCTGTAGGAGCTCATCGCGGAAGGGTCCATCAACCGCGTCATGACGACGACGAACGAGCGGTCGGCCTCGCTCATGTCCACGTCGGCGGTGGCGAGCGCCATCTCGGGCGGGAGTTCGGTGGGCGCCGACTTGCGCAGGACCAGGGCCAGCTCCAGGCGCACCCGCTGGAGCCGCTCGATCGTGGCCTCCAGTTCGGCGTCCAGGCTCCGCAGCGCCTCGTCGGGGTAGGACTCGGCCTCGCCCATCTCGGCGATCCGGGCCAGGGAGAACCCCAGCTCCGACAGGCGCTTGATCCTCAGGACCCGGATCAGGTGCGCCACCCCGTAGCTCTTGTAGCCGTTGGAGCGCCGCTCAGGCTCCTCCAGCAGGCCCACCTCGTGGTAGTGCCGCACCGCCCGCACGCTCGTGCCGGCGAGCTCCGCCAATTGCCGGGTGCTCCAGGCCATGCCCGTCCCTCCTCGAGGTTGCCGCCCCTCGGCGCGGACGCGCCGACGGCATCCATGGGAAACCATGCCCCTACGGCACGGTCAAGCCCCGCCGCCGCGGCGGGGCCGTGGCGTCCGCCGCGACGGCCGGGAACCCCGGAGCCGCCGTGTGTTCCGCGTGGCTCCGACTGTCCGCCCGCGCGCGTAGCCTTCCCCCGTCCCCGGGGCGCGGTCGTCCGCGCGGCCGGACAGCGCCCCCTCCCCTCCTCCCCTCACTTGGAGCCCTCATGCCGGAGCACATGCCCGCCCTCGTCTTCCTCACCGAACGGCAGAGGAGCGGGACGGGGCGGTGGACCTCCGACCACGGACTGGTCGTCGGGTTCGAGGCCGGTCCGGCCGTGCCGCTCGCCCGACTCGACTGGCGGGACGTCGACGGCGCCGAGGCGGTGATCGGGTTCGACCCCGGGATGACCTCCTTCGTCGGTCTGCGGGTCGCCGCGGACGGCACCTCCTACGAGTGGCGGGGCCGCCTGGTGCGGCGGACCCCGGCCGGCCTGCACCGCTTCCTGGTCGCGGGCGGCCGTGCGGACGAGGAGCTGCGCCTGCTCGTCGAGGACGGCGGGGCGCCGATCTCGCGGTTCGGCTGGGCCGACCGTGAGGGCGGCGGAGGCTCGGTCGTCCTGCGCTCCTTGGACCTGGACGAGTCGGCCTCGATGGGCGAGGTCACCGACCGTGTGCGCGAGGTACGGGCGGGGAACGAGCACACGAGGGCCGGCGAGGTCGCCCGCAACGTGCTCGACGGGACGGCCGCCAAGTGGCTCTCCTGGCGGGACGCCGACTGGCTGGAGTTCGCCATGGAGGAGCCCGTCCGCGTCCGGCACTACGTCCTGGAGTCGGCCAACGACTTCGCCGACCGCGACCCGCGGGACTGGGTGCTCCAGGGGTCGCAGGACGGCCGGACGTGGGTGGAGCTCGACGCGCGCACCGGCGAGTTCTTCCCGCAGCGGCACCACGCCCGCGACTTCCACGTGACCGGCGAGGCCTCCGACGAGACCTACCGGTTCCTGAGACTGGAGATCACCCGCAACTCCGGCGGGGGCGAGACCCAGCTGTGCCGGGTCCGGTTCTTCTCCGGCAGGCGCTCGTACGAGGCGTTCACCGGCCACCGCTACGCGGCGGGGGAGGCGCCGGCGCCGTACGCGGGGATCGCCGCCGAGCTGGTGGAGGGCGCCCCGAACACCGTGGGGCGCTGGCGGTCCTTCCTCGCCGAGTACAGCGCCGACATGCTGCGGGTCCTGGAGCCGGGCGAGCTCGTGGAGACGACCGGCGAACAGCGCGCCGCGTCCTGGCTGGGCTACGAGGGCGCCTCCGAGGAGCGGATCGCGGCCCTGGAGGAGAGGCTCGGGACCCCGCTGCCGCCCAGCTACAGGTCGTTCCTCGGGGCCTCCGACGGCTGGACCAGGATGGGCATGTTCATGTACGCCCTCCTCTCCGCCGACGAGGCGGGCTGGGCGGACGACTTCCACGACGAGGCGATGCTCGACGAGGGGGAACTGCAGGAGGACGGCCTGGTGGGCCCGTTCCTCGTGGTCTCCGGCGCCAGCGACGCGCAGACCTGGCTGCTCGACGCGGGGGACGTCTCCCCCGACGGCGAGTGGGCCGCCTACGTGTGGGCGAGCTGGTACCCCGGCCTGGGCGAGCGCCACCGCTCCTTCGCGGACCTGGTCGTCGCCGAGCGCGCCTCGTTCGAGGAGCTGAGCGGGTCGGAGGGCCGGCCGGTGCGCCCGGAGGGCGCCGAGGACCTCCTGGCCCGGGGTCGCGCGGCGGCGCTGCGCGGCCGGGTGACCGACGCGATGGAGGCCTTCCGCAAGGCCGAGGAGAAGGGGTCGGGCGCCGCCGCCTACCTCAGGGCGGTGCTCTCGGCCTTCCTCGACGTCAACGGGATCCACCACGAGCTGCGCGGACTCCTGCACCGGCCCCACGTGGTGGCCGAGGTCGGTGTCGGGCAGATCGAGTCCGAGGCCCTTCCGCTCTACCTGTACAGCGCCGGACTGGACGCCCACGGGAGCACGGCCTTCGCGGTCCGCGCGCTGGGCGGCGGGGCGGCGGGCTTCGAGCTGCCGTCGACCGACGAGGAGCGGGACGCCCTGCTCGCCTCCCGGCGGGCCCCGGAGCCGCCCGCCTTCGAGCGCGCCCTGGACCGGGCCCGCTCCCTGGTGGCACGGGGCGCCGGCGACGAGGCCTGGGCCGTCATCGAGGAGGCGCTGGCCGAGTGGTACCCGGTCTCGCCGAACCGCGTCGCGCCGGTCGTCCTGCTCACCGACCCCGCCCTGCGCGGCGCGGTCACCCCGAGCCGGGCGCGCGAGGTGGTGTTCACCCCGCGCGGCGTCCACCCGGACGTCTGACCGGGGCGGGGCGTCCGAGGCGGGGACGTCCCCCGTCCGGGCGCCGCCGGGTCCGCCACCGCCGCCACGGTGGCGGACCCGGCGCCGCTCCGCGGCCGGGACGGGGAAGCCGCCCCGGGTCACGCGTCCACAGGCTCCGCGGCGTCGGGCCAGCGCACCGGCACGGGCAGGCGCAGGCGTTCGGCCGGGAGGGGCTGCCGGGGGCCGGCGGCGATCCGGGCGAGCAGCAGGTCCGCGGCCTCACGGCCGAGTTCCGCGCCGTCGACGTCGATGGCCGGTACGCCGCGCATCGCCAGGGACTCCACGACCATGCGCTCCGAGCTGACCGTGACGGGGCGTCCGGCGGGCTCGGCGGCCAGGGCGAACATCAGGCCCAGCCCGATGGCGGTCGCGTAGGGCACCACCGCGGTCGCACCGGAGTCCCGCACGGAGGGCGCGACCGCCACCCCCGCGGCGAAGGTGGAGGGGTGGGGCCCCAGGACGGTCAGTTCGGCGCGGCCGGAGGCGGCGGAGGCGACGGCGGCCGTCCGCTGGCGGTCCTGCCAGGAGCCCGCCGGCCCGCCGACGTAGACGATCCGTTCGTGGCCGTCCTCCACCAGGCGCGAGACCAGGAAGCCGAACGCGGTCGCGGTGTCGGCCACGGCCGAGGTCATCCCCTCGATCTCGCGGTCGATCAGCACGGTGGGCTTGAGCGCCCCCGCGGCGCGGACGGTGTCGTCCGGCCCGCGCGGGGCCACGACGATGAAGCCGTCGACCTGGCTGGCCAGGCGGGTGAAGGCCCCCGGCGCGTCCGGGGAGTCCAGGGGGTGCACCGCCACGGTGAGTTGGAGGTCGGCCTCCCCCGCCCGTGCCTGGGCGCCGCCGATGATGGGTGTGAAGAAGCTGTTGTCCAGGGTGGGCACCACCAGGGCGACGATGCCGGTGCGCCCCCGCGCGAGTTGGCGTGCGGCGCGGTTGGGGACGAACCCCAGCTGCTTCGCCGCCGCCCTGACCCGGGCGGCGGTCTCGGGGGCCACCAGCTCCTCACGGCTCAGGGCGCGGGACGCGGTCGCCTTCGACACCGCGGCGAGCGCGGCCACGTCGGCCAGAGTGGGCACGGATTCGCCTCCAGGTCTCGTCGGTCAACCCTAGCCCGGTCGCGGGGCGCGGGCTCGGCCACCGGGGTCTCGCAGGTCGTTACACGGTGTTTACACGGATGATGATGCGTGGACGCGTCTTCGCACCCTAGGGTGTGTGAAACCGGTTGTGCAACCGGTTTCATCACGCCCGAAGGAGGAAGGCCGTGCACTCACGCAAGTCGGCCCTCTTGCTCGTGCCCGGGTTGGCCTTCCTGCTCGTGGGGTTCCTCGTCCCGACGCTGCTGATGCTCTTCTCCCCGCCGGGCACGGGAGCCGCGGAGGTCTTCGCCCGGCTCGGCCGGATGCTCACGGACCCCTACGACCTGCGCATCATCTGGCGCACGGTCCGCCTGGGGCTGATCGTGACGGCGCTCTGCGTCGGGCTCGGGTTCCCGATCGCCTACCTGCTGGCCCGCTCCACCTCGCGCTGGGCGGGCGTCCTGCTGGCGCTCGCGATCTTCCCGCTGCTCCTGAGCAACGTCGTGCGCACCTTCGGGTGGCTGGTCATCCTGGGCGCGAACGGCGCCGTGGGCCAGGCCCTCGTCGGGACGGGGCTCGTGGACAGGGCGCCGCAGCTGCTCTACACCGAGCTCGCCATCGTCCTCGGCCTCACCCAGCTGTTCCTGCCGCTCGCGGTCATCTCCTGCTACTCGGCGGTCGCCCAGGTCGACCCCGGCCTCGACGAGGCCGCCCGGGGGCTGGGCGCGGGCCGGGTCCGCACCTTCTGGAGCGTCGTGGTGCCGCTCTCGTCGCCGGGCATCGTCGTGGCGGCCACCCTGGTCTTCGCCGGCGCCGTCACCGCCTACACCACGCCCTACCTCCTGGGCGGATCGGGCCAGCGCATGCTCGCCACCCAGCTCTACGCCTATTCCGGCGTCACGGTGGACTGGGCCTCGGCCTCGGCCACCGCGCTCGTCATGACGGTGCTCGTCTTCCTCGTCTCCGGTCTGTCCTCCGCCTTCGGCCGCAAGGGGGCCACAGCGTGAACACCCGCCGCCCCGTCGCGGCCGCGCTCGCGGTCGCCGGATACGTCGTCATGCTCGTGCCGATCCTGTTCGTGGTCGTCACCGCGTTCACCGCGGGCAGCACGCTCCGCTTCCCGCCGGAGGGGTTCTCCACCCGGTGGTTCGAGGAGGCGCTGGGCTACGAGCCCTTCCTCGCCGCGCTCGTGTCGAGCCTCCAGCTGGCGGCGCTGGCCACCGCGCTCGCGCTGCTGATCGGCGTGCCCGTGGCCGTCGCGATCCACCGGGGCCGGATCCCCGGCAAGGGCCTGGTCGAGGGCCTGTTCCTGTCGCCGCTCATCGTCCCGGAACTGGTGGTGGGGCTCGCCCTCTACCAGCAGCTCATGATCGGGTTCGGGCTCGACAGCCTCACAGCCCTGACGCTCGGGCACACCGCGCTCATGATCCCCTACGCGGTGCGCGTCACGGGGGCTTCCCTGGCGCTGGCCGACCCGCACGTCGAGGAGGCCGCCCGGGGGCTCGGGGCCTCTCCCCTGAGGACCTTCGCGACGGTGACCCTGCCTCTGCTGCGCCCGGGGATCTTCTCGGCCGCGCTCCTGAGCTTCGTCACCTCCTTCAACAACGTGCCGCTCTCCCTGCTGCTCCAGACCCGGGAGTTCCGCACCCTGCCCGTCACGATGCTCGACTACGTCCAGCAGAGCTACGACCCCATGGTCGCGGCGATGGCCACGCTCATCCTCGCGGGCACCGTCGTCCTCGCCGTCATCGCCGAACGCACCGTCGGCTTCGCCAAGATCTTCGGAGGTATCAACCGATGACCAGCGCTGCCGAGTTCGTCGGCGTCAGCCAGAAGTTCGGTGACTTCACCGCGGTCGACGACCTCAGCCTGACCATCGCCGAGGGGCGGCTCACGACGCTCCTCGGCCCCAGCGGCTGCGGCAAGACCACGAGCCTGCGGATGCTGGCCGGGTACTCCAGGCCCACCGCGGGGACCATCCGGATCGCCGGGCAGGACTGCACGCGCGTCCCGCCGGAACGGCGCGACCTGGGCATGGTCTTCCAGTCCTACGCGCTCTTCCCGCACATGACCGTCGCGGACAACGTCGGCTACGGCCTCAAGCTCCGCCGGGTCGCCAAGGAGGAGCGGCGGCGCCGGGTCATGGAGACCCTGGAGCTGGTGGGCCTGGCCCACCTCGCCGGGAACAGGCCCAAGAAGCTCTCCGGCGGCCAGCAGCAGCGCGTGGCCCTCGCCCGCGCCATCGCGATCCGCCCCAAGCTCCTGCTGCTCGACGAACCCCTCTCCAACCTGGACGCGCGCCTGCGCGTGCAGATGCGGGCCGAGATCCGCCGCATCCAGGCGGAGACGGGCCTGACCGTCGTCCTGGTCACGCACGACCAGGACGAGGCGCTGGAGATGTCCGACGACATGGTGCTCATGCGGGCGGGGCGGGTGATGCAGCAGGGGCCGCCGCGCGAGGTCTTCCCCGCTCCGGCCGACCGCTTCGTCGCCGAGTTCCTGGGCTACGAGAACTTCCTCGCCGACGCCGGGGGCCGGACCCTCACGGTGCGGCCCGAGAACCTCCGCGTCGCCGCGGGGGCCGCGGACGCCGACGCCCCGGACGGCCCCGGAGGGCTGCTCCTGCGCGGCACGGTGGCCCACATCGCCTACCGCGGGGCCGACCTCCTGGTCACCGTGGACGCGACCGACGACACCGGCGCGGCCGTCCGACTGCTCTGCGACGTGCGCGGCGGTGCGGCCGAGGGCCTCTCGCCCGGGGGCGAGGTGACCGTCCGCGCCCGGGAGGGCGCCCTGGTGCGACTGCCCGACTGAACCCGTCCCCCGCGGACCGGATCCCCGGCCCGCTCCGACCCGCCCGGATCCGCCGGGCGCCCGGCGAGAGGAAACCGCACGCCATGTCCCACGCCATCCGCCGCCCCGGCCCGATCCTGACCGCGGGCGTCGCGGCCGCGGTCGTCCTCACCGGTTGCTCCTCCTCGGACGACGCGAGCGCGGACGCCCTCGTCGTGAGCACCTTCCCGTTCGGGGTCGAGGAGTTCCAGGAGGCCGTCGTCGACCCCTTCACGGAGGCGACCGGGATCGAGGTCGTCCTCGACACCGGCTCCAACTCCGACCGCCTCTCCAAGCTGGACCTGGAGGGCGGGGGCGGGTCCGACGTCGTCCTCATCTCCGACTACTACGCCGCCCTCGGCCAGGAGAGCGGGCTCTTCCAGGAGGTGGACGCCGAGCAGGTCCCCCGCCTCGCGGAGATCGCCGACTTCGCGGTCGAGGAGGGCTACTCCGGCCCGGCGTACAGCTACCAGCTCAACGGCACGCTCTACAACACGGACGAGCTGGGGGCCGAGGAGGCCGCCGACTGGGGGCTCTACGGATCCGAGGCCCACGCCGGGCGGCTGGCCCTGCCCGACATCTCGGTCACGGCGGGCCAGCTGATGGTCTCCGGGGTGGCCGAGACCTACGGAGAGGGCCCCTACGACATCGACACCGCCCTCGACACCCTGGGCGGCTGGGCGCCCGGCGTGCTCCAGTTCTACACGTCGACGACGGAGGTCACCAACCTCCTCGCCCAGGGCGAGATCGTGGCCGCCGACGCGCTGAGCGGCTTCGCGACCGAGATGGTCGCCGCGGGTGAGCCGGTCGCCTGGACCCCGCCCGCCAGCGGGTCCTACATGGCCACCAACCGGGCGATGATCCCCGTCGGCGCCGCGCACGCGGAGGACGCGCACGCCTTCGTCGACTACCTGCTGTCGCCCGAGGCCCAGACCGCCTCGGCCGAACTGGTCGGCGACATGCCGGTGCACCCCGACGCCACCGTGCCCGCCACGATCACCGACGTGGTCGGCGACGTCGCCGACGACCCGATCGCCGCGGGCTACGGGACCCTCGACCCCGCCGAGCTCGTCCCCACGCGCGGCGAGTGGGTCGAGCGCTTCGCCCGTGAGGTCACCGCGGGCTGAGAGCGCCGCCCCCGGGCCCCGCGGCGCGATCCGCGCGGCGGGGCCCGACCCGTACCACCCGTTTCCAACCAGACCGGGAGAACATGAACACCCCGCACAGCCTTCCCGCCGACTACGTCGCCAGGATGCCCAAGGCGGAGCTGCACTGCCACCTCATCGGGACCGTGCGCGCGTCGACCTTCGCCGAGCTGGCCAGGAGGGAGGGGCTCGACCTGCCGGCGGAGCCCGAGCGCGTGTACGCCGACATCAACTCGCTGCCGCCCGACCCCGACCTGTACCGGAACACGCGCATCCCCGTCCCCCAGGACAGGTCCCCCGACGAGCCGGAGGTGTCCTACTCGCTCTTCCAGGTCTCGCGCTGGGTCACGGAGGTGCTGCGTGACGCCGACGACCTGACACGTATCGTCTACGAGGCCTTCGAGGACGCGCACCGGACCAGCTCCACCCGCCACCTGGAGCTCTTCTTCGACGCGCCGCCCGCGCACCTGGCCGGGCTCGGCTACTCGGGCTGCGTCGAGGCCTACGCCGAGGGCATCCGCATGGCCGAGCGCGACTTCGGCATGAGCGGTTTCCTGATCCAGGGCATCGACCGCAGCCGGAGCGGCGAGGACGCCCTCGCCCTGGTGCGCCAGGTGGTCGACCACCCGCACGAGTACGTCGCCGGGATCGGGCTCGACAACCTGGAGACCGCCGGGCCGCCCGAGCGCTTCGCCGAGGCGTACGCCCTCGCCGGCCGGGCGGGCCTGGGGCGCACCGCCCACTCCTCCGAGCACGTCCCCACCGCGGCCAACACCGTCACCTGCCTCGACCTGCTCGGCTGCGACCGCATCGACCACGGCTACTACGTCCTGGAGGACGACGCCGTCGTGGAGCGGCTCCGCGAGCAGGGTGTGGCGTTCACCGTCGCCTCCACCACCTCGCGCCGCTCGTGGCGTCCGTGGCGCCGCGCCTCGATCGGCGCCATGCTCGACGCGGGGCTGAACGTCGTCCCCTGCTCCGACGACCCGGGGATGTTCCCGACGAGCCTGGCCGCCGAGTACCGGATCATGTCCGAGGACATCGGGGCGAGCGCGGACCGGCTCCGCGCCATGGCCCTGGCCGGGGTGGAGGCGAGCTGGCTCCCCGCGGACCGCAAGGCCGCCCTGCGCACCCGGTTCGAGGAGGAGCTGGCGGCCCTGGACGACGAGTTCGGCCTGTCCCGGGCGTGACCCGGGCGCGGAGCGCGCACGGCGGCCTGCGGGGCGGACGCCGCCCGAACGCGGGAGCCGCGTACCGCCGCCGACGACGGAGGGGCCCACCGGGGGAACCGGTGGGCCCCTCCGTCGTCCGGGGCCACCGCGTCCCCTTCCCGGCGGCGCCGCGTCGACGGTCTCCGGGCCGCCGCCCGCCGCCAGGGCCGCGGCCGCCGTCCGGCCGGAGCGGTTGTCCGCTCCGTGCCTGAATCCTCACCGACCGTTCGGTCAGGTTAGGGCCTCTCATCTGCGATAAAGGGGGCCCCTTGTCAAAAGTGCCTTGAGTCACATGGCATGGTGTCCTCAGGCGTAGGGTCTGTGTGTCCCGTCACGTCCTCCGCGAAGGGCGCGGAAGACGTGACGGGCGCGCGCGACCTCGCCCCGGACCGGTGACCGTCCTCCCGGCCACCGAGGGCCGAGCCCCTCAGCAGAACCCGACCCCCGGTCGGCAGAGAACCTACGGAGCAGCAATGGCACCTTCCGACCCCGCGGCCACAGGGCCGGCCGACGCCGTCGAGACAAGGGAGCGCCGCCGCGTCCTGGCGGGCACCATGGTCGGCACGACCATCGAGTGGTACGACTTCTTCATCTACGCGCAGGCCGCCGGCCTGGTGCTGGCGCCGCTGTTCCTCGCACCGCTGTCCGAGGCCAACCCCGCGGTGGCCCAGGTGCTGTCGTTCGCCACCATCGGCATCTCGTTCCTCTTCCGGCCGCTGGGCGCGATCGTCGCCGGGGCCCTCGGCGACAAGTTCGGCCGCAAGCAGGTGCTCGTCGCCACCCTCGTCATGATGGGCCTGGCCACCTTCCTCATCGGCGCCCTGCCCACCTACGCCCAGATCGGCGTGGCGGCGCCCGTCCTGCTGATCCTCCTGCGCATCCTCCAGGGCTTCTCCGCGGGCGGCGAATGGGGCGGCGCCGCGCTGATGTCGGTGGAGCACGCGCCGGTGCACAAGCGCGGCTACTTCGGCGCCTACCCGCAGATCGGCGTCCCCTGCGGCATGATCCTCGCGACCTTCGTCGTCTGGGCGATCACCGTGGTCATCGGCCAGGAGGCGTTCCTGGCCTGGGGCTGGCGCATCCCGTTCCTGATGTCCTTCCTGCTGATCATCGTCGGCCACCTCATCCGCAAGTCCGTGGAGGAGTCCCCGGTCTTCAAGCTGATGCAGGAGCGCCGGGCCAAGGCCTCCGCGCCGCTGCGCCAGCTGTTCCGCGGCAACGCCAAGGAGGTCGTCCTCTCCGCGCTGATCTTCCTCGCCAACAACGCGGCCGGCTACCTCGTGATCGCGTTCCTCGCGACGTACGCGTCCCGCCCGGTGGAGGAGTTCGGCCTGGGCATGGAGCGCGGGCCGGTCCTGCTGGCGACCACGCTCGCCTCGTTCGGCTGGCTGATCTCCACCCTGTACGGCGGATGGCTGTGCGACCGGATCGGCCGGGTGCGCACCTTCCAGATCGGCTACGCGATGCTGGCGGCCTGGGCCGTGCCGATGTGGTTCATGATCGACACGGGCAACGTCCTGATGTACTTCGTCGCGGTCTTCGTGTTCACCCTCGGCATGGGCCTCAGCTACGGCCCCCAGTCGGCGCTGTACGCGGAGATGTTCCCCGCCGAGATCCGCTACTCGGGCGTGTCGATCGGCTACGCGCTCGGCGCCATCCTCGGCGGCGCGTTCGCGCCGATGATCGCGGAGCTGCTGCTGACCAGCTTCGACGCCTCGTGGACCATCGGCGCCTACATCGTGGTGGCCTGCGCCGTCTCCTTCGTCGCCGTCTCGATGGTGAAGGAGCCCCAGGGCGTCGACCTGCACGTGGACGACGCCGAGCCCACCCCCGCCTCCTAGGCTCCCGGGGCGGAGGGCCGGTACGCCGGTCCTCCACCCCGGAACCGCTTCCCCGCCCGGTCCCCCCGCCGCCTCATCGATGTGTCGCCCTGTCGCCGTGTCGACTGGTGGACATGGCGACAGGTGGACACGGCGACTCCTCCGCAGGGGAGCCCTCCCCTAGACTTCTCGCCTCCCGACCCGAGAGGTGGCGCCGTGCTCCCCGAGATGACCTGGCTCAACGAACCTCCCCACTGGACCGAGGACGACGGAGTCCTCACGGTCACGACCGGCAGCCGTACGGACTTCTGGCGCCGGACCCACTACGGGTTCGTCCACGACGACGGGCACTTCCGGCACGCGACCGCGACCGGGGACTTCACCCTCCAGGCCACCTTCGGCGGGGGCTACGAGGTCCAGTACGACCAGGTCGGCCTCATGGTCCGGTCGGACGAGGAGCACTGGGTCAAGGCGGGCGTCGAGTTCACCGAAGGCGCGCTCAACCTGAGCACGGTCCTCACCCGCGGCCACTCCGACTGGTCGGTGGTGCCGCTCGCGCACACCGGCGAGGTCACCGTCCGCGTGATCCGCACCGGCGACGCGCTCAACGTCCAGTACCTCGACGGCGACGCGGGCTGGCGCCTCCTGCGGCTGGGGTACCTGCCGCTGCCGGAGTCCTGCCAGGTCGGGGTCATGTGCTGTTCGCCCGAGCGGGAGGGGTTCCGGGCCGTCTTCCGCGACCTGACGCTCTCCGCCGAGATCCCCGGGGACCTGCACGCGTAGCGTCGCCCCGCGGGACCGTTCGTCGACGTGGCGGGCCGGCTCACCGATCGGTTCGGCCGGGTCGCCCACGCGGGACCGTTTGTCGACAGACCGACAGACCGACAGATTGACAAGGCACCGGGCCCCCGGGGGAGCCCGTCCGGGGCCGAGGAGGACACGGGCCCCGCCCCCCACGAGGGGGCGGGGCCCGTCGCGGCGCCGGCGGATCAGCCCCGGTCGAGCCACTCGTAGGCGGCGCCGGCGGCGCAGGCGTAGACCGCGTGGTGCAGCAGGTCCAGGCCGACCTCCCCGGCCCCCCACCGCCAGGCGGGAGGCGCCGCGCCGGTGGCCGGCAGGACGATCTGCTCGCCTCCCCACACCGCGGCCAGGTGGGCGGCCGCCGCTCCGGGGCCGCGCAGGCCGGCGGCGCCGAGCAGCCCGCGGACCGCGCCCCACGAGGTCCCGTAGCCCCAGTGGACGAGGGCGCCGAACCTGCGCCCGCCCGCGTCGTCCCTCGGCCTGACGCCGAGCAGCCTCCCGGCGGCGTCGGCCGGTGCCGAGCTGTCGGCCCGGCCCCGCAGCCGTGCCTCGACCGTGTTGGACACGGTCATGGCGGCGGTGCCGGCCAGCCCGGCGAGCAGGCCCCGGCCGACGGCCGACGAGACGTCTCCGAGGACCCTCCCCACGTCCACGACCGCCGCCCTCAGCGCTCGACCACGTGCCGGGTATTGGGCACGCAGTGGGTCATGGTCAGTCCCGACACGTCGCGGGCCCCGTTCCTGCCCAGGCGGCCCAGGCGCTCGCGGTCCTCCTCGGTCAGGTCCTGGCTCTGGAGCGGCTTCAGGTGGGACACGTCCTCGGGGCCGATGCCCAGCCCCTTTCCGACGCGCAGTCCCAGGTCGTCCTCGACCAGGAGGAAGTGCCAGACCATGCGCTCCTGGATCGGACGGTCGCACTGGGAGAGCAGCTCCGTGAAGTTGTGGACGAGGTCGTCCCGCTCCCACTGCTCCATCAGCAGGTAGCGCTGGCCCGCCTGCTTGTAGTCGTTGGTGCGGGAGATGCGCGCCCGCGTGAGCTTGCCCCGGATCTCCGGGCCCTGGTCGTCGTGCGTGGGGTACTGCCCCTCGCGCAGGCCGCCGGTGATGGAGGGCTCGTAGTTGACGTGCGGGTTCTCCCCGGCGGGGTCCTGGTAGTAGTTCATCTGGCCGTCGCGCTGGTTGGTTCGCACGTTCGCGTTCCTGGCCTGGTTCACCGGGAGCTGGAGGTAGTTGGGCCCCACCCGGTAGCGCTGGGTGTCGCTGTAGGAGAAGGTGCGCCCGACGAGCATCTTGTCGTCGGAGAAGTCCAGGCCGTCCACGAGGACGCCGGTGCCGAAGGAGATCTGCTCGTTCTCGGCGAAGTTGTTCGCGACGTTGCGGTCGAGCACGATCCGCCCCACCGGCTTGGGCGGGAAGTCCTGCTCCGGCCACGTCTTGGTGTCGTCCAGCGGGTCGAAGTCCAGCTCGGGATGCTCGTCGTCGCTCATCATCTGCACGAGCAGCTCCCACTCGGGGTAATCGCCGCGCTCGATCGCCTCGTGCAGGTCCTTGGTCGCGTGCCCGGTCTCGGTCGCCTGGATGTTGGCGGCGTCGGCCTCGGTCATGCTCCGCACGCCCTGCTTGGGCATCCACGTGTACTTGACCAGGACCGTGTTCCCCGTGGCGTCGACCCACTTGTAGGTGTTGACGCCGAAGCCCTGCTGGTGCCGGTAGTCCGCGGGGATGCCGCGCGGGCTGAACAGGTTGACCAGCATGTGCATGCACTCGGGTGTCTGCGACATGAAGTCGAAGATGCGGTTCGGTTCCTGGCGGAAGGTGACCGGGTCCGGTTTGAGGGCGTGGATCACGTCGGGGAACTTGATGGCGTCGCGGATGAAGAACACCGCGAGGTTGTTGCCCACCAGGTCCCAGTTGCCGTCCTCGGTGTAGAACTTGATGGCGAAGCCGCGCGGGTCGCGTGCGCACTCCGAGGAGTCCCGGCCGCCGATGACGGTCGAGAAGCGCAGGGCCACGTCGGTCCGCTTGCCCTTGCCCTGGAAGAGCTTGGCCCGCGTGTAGCGGTCGATCGGCTCGTCCCCCCACGTGCCGTAGGACTCGAAGTAGCCGAACGCGGTCGCGCCGCGGGCGTGCACCACCCGCTCCGGGATGCGCTCCCGGTCGAAGTGGCTGATCTTCTCCAGGAACTGGTAGTTCTCCAGGGTCGCGGGCCCCCGCTCGCCGACCGTGCGCTGGTTCTGGTTGTCGTAGACAGGGTGGCCCTGCCTGTTCGTGAGCACCTCGCGGTCGTCGCCGGGAAAGGAGCCCTGGCTCGATACGTCGGTCATGTGACTGGTCCCCCACCTGTCGTCATGATGCGTCCTCACAGCCTCGCACCTGCCCGGCTCCGGGCCCGCTAACGCAGGGCAAAGGCATTTCTTACCGGGCGGAGGGCGTGTCGCGACCGTTTCCCCGGAGGGGGACATGGGAGGGAGGCCCGGAGGGGGACGTGGGAGGGAGGCCCGGAGGGGGAGGCGGACGGCAGGTCCGGCCCCCGGCCGCCATGTTTCACGTGAAACCTCCGGGCGCACGGGGCCGCGGAACCCCCGGCCCAGGCGAGTTCCATGACTGTCCCATGAGCGGCGTGTCCTCCCCCGCCGCCGCCCGCGCCTCGCGGACGGTGGAGCCGTGTGCCCGCGGGTCAGCGGGAGAGGTCGACGGGCCCGCGGGGCCGGTTCGGGGGCGAGCATGGGCGTACGCACGTGGATCGAGTCGTGGCCGGTGTACCGGCAGGCCACCGGCGGGGACCGCCTCGGCCGGGGCGCCGCCGCCCGGTCCGGGGCCACGGAGGACCTGAGGCCCCGCACCGCCGACGCCGACCGGGTCGTCAAGTCGGTCTGCCCCTACTGCGCCGTCGGATGCGGCCAGAACGTGTACGTCAAGGACGAGCGCGTCATCCAGATCGAGGGGAACCCGGACTCCCCCATCAGCCGGGGGCGCCTGTGCCCCAAGGGGTCGGCCAGCCTCCAGCTCACCACGGGGCCGGCCCGCGAGGAGAAGGTCCTCTACCGGCGCCCGTACGGCTCCGACTGGGAGGAGCTCGACCTCGGCACGGCGATGTCCATGGTCGCCGAGCGCGTGGCGCGCACCCGGGACGAGACGTGGGAGGAGGAGGTCGACGGGCGCCGTGTCGCGCGGACCCTCGGTATCGCGAGCCTCGGCGGCGCGACGCTGGACAACGAGGAGAACTACCTCATCAAGAAGCTGTTCACGGCGCTGGGCGTGGTCCAGGTGGAGAACCAGGCGCGCGTGTGCCACAGCTCCACGGTCGCCGGACTCGGCACCTCCTTCGGCCGCGGCGGGTCGACCACCTTCCTCCAGGACCTCCAGAACTCCGACTGCATCGTGATCGAGGGGTCCAACTTCGCGGAGGCGCACCCGGTCGGCTTCCAGTGGGTGATGGAGGCCAAGGCGCGCGGCGCCGTCGTCATCCACGTGGACCCCCGGTTCAGCCGCACCAGCGCGCTGGCCGACCTGCACGTCCCCCTCCGGGCTGGCACCGACATCGCCTTCCTCGGGGCGATCGTCAACCACGTCCTCACCGAGGAGAAGTACTTCCGCGACTACCTCCTGGAGTTCACGAACGCGGCGACGATCGTCTCCGAGGAGTTCCGGGACACCGAGGACCTGGACGGGCTCTTCTCCGGTTTCGACGCCGAGGGCCGGTGCTACGACACCTCCAGCTGGATGTACGACGGGGCGACGGTCGCCGCCGCGGCGGGCGACCGCGCCAACTTCGACCGCGTGCGGGGCACGGGCCGGCCCGAACAGCAGGGGTCGGGCGGCGCGGTGATGAGCAGCGTCCCCCGCGAGGACCGGACGCTGACCGACCCGCGCTGCGTGTTCCAGATCCTCCGCCGGCACTACTCGCGCTACACGCCGGAGGTCGTCGAGGAGGTGTGCGGGGTGTCCCGGGAGGTGTTCGCCCGGGTCTGCGACCACCTGACCCGCAACTCCGGCCGGGACCGCACCTCGGCGTTCTGCTACGCGGTGGGCTGGACCCAGCACACCGTCGGCTCCCAGTACATCCGGGCCGCGTCCGTCCTCCAGCTCCTGCTGGGCAACATCGGCCGGCCCGGCGGCGGCATCATGGCGCTGCGGGGGCACGCCAGCATCCAGGGGTCCAGCGACATCCCCACGCTGTTCGACCTGCTGCCCGGCTACCTGCCGATGCCCCACGCCGCCCACGAGGGGTCCCTGGAGGAGTACATCAGGACCAACGGCGCCTCCTACAAGGGCTTCTGGACGAACATGGAGGCCTACACCGTCAGCCTGCTCAAGGCCTGGTGGGGCGACCACGCCACGGCGGAGAACGGCTACCGCTTCGGCCACCTGCCGCACCTGACCGGCTCGCACAGCACCTACGACACGGTCATGGCGCAGATCCGCGGCGAGTGCCGGGGCTACTTCCTCATGGGCGAGAACCCGGCCGTGGGCTCCGCCAACAGCCGCGCGCAGCGGCTGGGCATGGCCAACCTCGAATGGCTGGTGGTCCGCGACTTCTCCCTCATCGAGAGCGCCACGTGGTGGAAGGACGGGCCCGAGATCGAGTCCGGCGAGCTCCGCACGGAGGACATCGCCACGGAGGTGTTCTTCTTCCCGGCGGCCTGCCACACGGAGAAGGAGGGCACCTTCACCAACACCAACCGCACGGTCCAGTGGCGCGACCGCGCCGTGCTCCCGAAGGGCGACCAGCGCAGCGACCTGTGGTTCGTCCACCGGCTCGGCACGATGCTGCGCGCGCTCCTCGCCGACTCGGGGCTCGACCGGGACCTGCCCCTGCTCGAACTGACCTGGGACTACCCGACCGACGAGCACGGCGACCCCGACGCGGCGGCGGTCCTGGCCGAGATCAACGGCCGCGGCCCGGACGGCGCCCCGCTCGGCTCCTACACCGAGCTGAGGGCGGACGGCAGCACGAGCTGCGGCTGCTGGATCTACTGCGGGGTCTACGCCGACGGCGTCAACCAGGCGGCGCGCCGCAAGCCCGGGTCGGAGCAGGACTGGGTGGCCGCCGAGTGGGCCTGGAGCTGGCCGGCCAACCGGAGGCTGCTGTACAACCGGGCGTCGGCCGACGCGGAGGGCCGGCCGTGGAGCGAGCGCAAGGCGCTGGTGTGGTGGGACGCCGAGCGCGGCGAGTGGACCGGGCACGACGTCCCCGACTTCGAGCTGCGCAAGGCGCCGGACTACCGGCCGCCGGAGGGGGCCCGGGGCGTGGAGGCCCTCAGCGGGACCGACGCGTTCATCATGCAGGCCGACGGGCGGGCGTGGCTGTACGCGCCGACCGGCCTCCACGACGGGCCGCTGCCCACCCACTACGAGCCGCAGGAGACCCCCTTCGAGAACCCGCTCTACGGTCGGCAGCGCAACCCCACCCGGCTCCTGTACCCGCACGAGTACAACCGGTACCACCCGCAGGCGGGGACCCCGGGCGCGGACGTCTACCCCTACCTGGTGACCACCTACCGCCTCACGGAGCACTTCACGGCCGGGGGCATGAGCCGGTGGACCCCCTACCTCGCGGAGCTCCAGCCCGCGTTCTTCTGCGAGGTCGGCCCCGAGCTGGCCGCCGAGCGGGGCCTGGAGCACGGGGGCTGGGCCACCCTCGTCACCGCCCGCGCCGCCGTCGAGGCGCGGGTGCTGGTCACCGACCGCATGGCGCCGCTGCGTGTCCAGGGGCGGGTCGTCCACACGATCGGCCTCCCCTACCACTGGGGCCCCAACGGTTACACGACCGGCGACGCCGCCAACGAACTCATGTCCATCGCGCTCGAACCCAACACGCACATCCAGGAGGTCAAGGCGCTCACCGCCGACATCCTTCCGGGGCGCCGGCCGCGCGGTGCGGACAGGGAGGAGCTGGTGCGCTCCCACCGCGAGCGCGCCGGGATCACCGAGCTGACCGGAACGGAGGTGTGACCGTGGTCGTGCGGAGCGCGCGGGGACACGGGGACCCGGGGGAGAGCGGGACCGGGCAGGGGTACGGGGACGAGCAGCGGGAGCGGGTCGGGTTCTTCACCGACACCAGCGTGTGCATCGGCTGCAAGGCCTGCGAGGTCGCCTGCAAGGAGTGGAACTCCGTGCCCGAGGACGGCCTGGACTTCACCGCCATGTCGTTCGACAACAGCGTCGGGCTGGGGGCGGACACCTGGCGCCACGTGGCCTTCGTCGAGCAGCGGCGACCGCTGGGCCACCAGGACGCGGGCGTGGGCCGTCCCGCGCCGGTCGACCTCGGCATGCCGTCCACGGAACTCCCCGGCGCCTACGCCGGCGCGGAGGAGCGCGAGGAGTTCCGGTGGCTCATGGCCTCGGACGTGTGCAAGCACTGCACCGACGCCGCCTGCCTGGACGTGTGTCCGACGGGTTCGCTCTTTCGCACCGAGTTCGGCACCGTGGTCGTCCAGCAGGACATCTGCAACGGCTGCGGGTACTGCGTCTCGGCCTGCCCCTACGGCGTCATCGACCGCCGCGAGGACGACGGCCGGGCCTGGAAGTGCACCATGTGCTACGACCGGATCGGCGACGGCATGGAGCCGGCCTGCGCCAAGGCCTGCCCCACCGACTCCATCCAGTTCGGGAACCTGGACGAGCTGCGGGAGCGCGCGGCGGCGCGCCTGGAGGACCTCCACGGTGCGGGGGTCTCCTCGGCCCGGCTGTACGGCGAGGATCCCGGCGACGGGGTGGGCGGCAACGCGGCCTTCTTCCTGCTGCTGGACGAGCCCGAGGTCTACGGGATGCCGCCGGACCCGGTGGTCACCACCCGGGACCTGCCGTCGATGTGGGCGCACGCGGGCCTGGCGGCCGCCGCGTTGCTGGTCGGAGCGGCCGCCGCGTTCGCGGGGAGGCGACGGTGAGCACGTCGGACGTGACGAGGGAGGGCGTGCGGGGGCAGCGCCCCGGACGGGACGCGGTCACCGGGAGCGCACGGGTGGTCGGGGAGGAGCAGCGCCGCCGGCACGGCGGGCGGCGCGGCGAGCCCACGCGGGTGCCGGACGCCGAGTTCCGCTCCTACTACGGGCGGCCGGTCCTGAACCAGGTGGTGTGGGAGGCCCCCGACATCGGCGGGTACCTGTTCCTGGGCGGGCTGGCCGGCGCGTCGTCGGTCCTCGCCGCCGGGGCCGACCTCACCGGCCGGGACGCCCTGGCGCGCCCGCTCAAGTACACGGCCCTCGCCGCGATCTCCGGGTCCCTGGTGGCGCTCGTCCACGACCTGGGACGGCCCGAGCGCTTCCTCAACATGCTCCGCGTGGTCAAGCCGACCTCGCCGATGAGCGTGGGGACGTGGATCCTCACGGCGTACGGGCCGCTCGCCGGGGTCGCCGCGGTGACCGCCGCGACCGGGTGGTTCCCGCGGATCGGCCGGGCGGCCGCCCTCGGCGCCGCGGCGGTGGGGCCCCTGGTCGCCACCTACACGGCCCCCCTGGTGTGCGACACCGCCGTGCCGTCCTGGCACGAGGGGTACCGGTACATGCCGTTCCTGTTCGCGGCCTCGGCCTCGGCCGCGGCGGGAGGGGCGGGGCTGGTGGCCTCGCCCCTCGGGCAGAGCGGCCCCGCGCGCCGGGCCGCCGTGGGCGGCGCGCTCGTGGAGACGGCGGTGTCCACCGTCATGGAGCACCGGATGGGGTTGGCCGGGGAGCCCTACCGGCTGGGCACGGCGGGCGCCTTCGTCCGCGCGGCCAAGGCCCTGACCCTGGTCGGCGCGGCCGGGGCCGTGCTGGGCCGCCGCAGCCGGGCGGTGTCCGCGCTGAGCGGCGCCGCCCTGCTCGCCGGTTCGGCGTGCACCCGGTTGGGGGTCTTCCACGCCGGGAAGCAGTCCGCCGCCGACCCGAGGTACACGGTGGTGCCCCAGCGCAGGCGGGCGGCCGATCGGGCCGCCGAGTCCGCCGCCGGACAGGAGGCCCGGGCCGAGGCGGCCGGGCGCACCGCGGGGCGGGCCGGGTCCGGCGGAGCCGGGGCGCGGTGACCGGAAAGGTTCACGGACCCCGTGCTCTCTGCCGTGATCTTGTACTTGTAGCGAGGTTGGACGGTCCCGACCCGCTATAAGTACGAGATCACCGAGGTCTGGACCCCTCGTGTCACACCGGCAACGCTTTCGGCCAGCCCACAGAGGCGGGGCCGCCGGGGCGTGAGCCGGCCGCGGTGGCACCGGCGGGGCGGGCGGTGAGCGCCCGCCCCGCCACGGGGTAGGAAGACGGTCCCAGGACGGATCCCCAGAAAGGCCCGACGATGGCGTTCCACCGGCCAGGACTGCCCTTCGACCTGCCCGAACCGGAGCTCCTGTGGGCCAGGGCCGGGGCGTACGCCTCGGTGTGCGCCGGTCTGGGGCGTACCGACTGCGTGGCGGAGGGGCCCGTCGTCCGGCGCGGCGGCGCGGGGGCCGGTGCGGGGTTCGAGCTCGTCCGCGTGGCGGGGGACCGCTTCCTGCTGGTCGGCGAGCACGGCCTCGACTCGCCGGAGCGGGGGTGGTCGCGCCCGGTGGACCCGTTCGAGGGCGCTCCTGACTGGCTGCCGTGGGAGTGGCTGGAACGGAGGCCGTGCCCGGACTTCGCCTACTGGTGGGACGGCGCCTGGGCCCGCACGGCCTACCCCGACGACTGGGACGACGACGGGCTCGGGCCGGCGGTCGAGGGGGCCGAAGCCGACCTGCTGGTGTGGCGGATGGAGATCCTGGACCCGGACACGGAGGGGTTCGGCCGGGGTCCGCTGAGGGACGCGCTGGAGTCCCTGGTGGCCCGGGCCGAGGAGCACACGGTGGACGCCCGTGTGCTGGAGACCGTGCTCGGGCACTTGGAGGAGCACACGGGGGACGCCCGCCCCCGGCGCGCGCTGGAGTGCGCGCGCGGCCTCGGGCTCACGGGGGACGGGGTGCCCCCCGGGGTCCCGGCCGGGCAGGGCGGGCCCGCGTCCGGGGGGTGGCCCCTCATCGGCCTGGGCGAGCGGCTGCTGCTGGTCGGCGACGCCATGCGGTCGGCCGGGGAGCTCGACCGCCCCGGGGCGGTGACGGCCCTCCCGCCTGCCGGGGCCGGGGCGGAGGGCCCGCCCGCGCCCCCGCCGGGCCCGGACGGGACGGGTCGGCCGGGGGCGGCGCTGCTCGCCGAGGTGGCGGCGTCGGCGGCGGCCGTGCGCGACCGGGAGGCGGGCGGCGGCGACCTCGTCCTGGTCTTCCGCGCGCCCCGCCCCCGGGGCCTCACACTGGAGGACGGGGCGGCGGCCCCCGTCGGCACGGGCCTGCCCGAACTGCTGGAACGGTTGCGCTCGCAGGAGGCGCACCCCGAGCGCGGGCGGTGGCTCTTCGCCCGGATCACCGTCTCCGGGGGCGGGAGCGTCCTGGAGCGCGTGTACGACCACTGGCCGTCCTGGGAGCGCGGGCGGCGCGACGGCACCCCCGAGAACCTGGAGTTCCTGGCGGAGGAGATGGTGGCGCGCTCCCCCGCGTGGCGTCCCGCGTGGGCCGCGCTGCTGGACGAGGCGTCCGCCTTCGATCCGCCCTGGCCCGGCCCTCCCGGGCGGCCCAGCGTTCCGCCGGCGCGGCCGGACGCGGCCGGGCGCGTCGCCCTGCTCGACAGGATCGGTGTTCTGCTGCGTGCCGCGGCCGGGCGGCGGGACTGGGAGAGGTTGAGGCTGTCCTACCGGGCGCTCGTCGGCTACGCGGGCGGAACCCTCGTGGCCACCGGGCCCGCCGGGGACGAGGAACTGGGGCTGAACGAGGACCTGCGCGCCGCGATGGCGCTCCTGCGGTCGGTCACCTACTCCGAGGGGAGGGGCGCCTGGTTCTGCGCGGAGCTGGTCCTGGAGCGGAACGGGGGGTGGCGGATCGTCTACGACCGGGACGGGGAGCCGGAGTTCTCCGTGCCGCCGCCTGCTTTCAGCTACGCCCTGGACCTGCGCTACTACCCGAGGGACTCGGGGCGGGTGCCGCCCTGGTTGGGGGAGCGCCTGCGCAGTGCCCAGGGGTGAGGGCCGGTCGGTCGGGGGGTGTGGCGGGGGCGGGTCGGTCCCGGTGGAGGACTCGACGTTGATCAGTGACTCTCAAACGCCATGGCTTTGAACTGGATAAACGGCCACATCGATCTCTCCGCCCCCGGAACTGGGTTGCCCGGGAGAATGCACGACATTCCGGGCTGGTCGGGCACCCCTCCGTGTGGGTAGACTTCTCGTGGGAATTGAACGCAGAAGGGCCTCGGCCGATGACGGCCGGGGCCCTTCTGTTTGGGTCGCTACCGGTCGGCCTTCACTGTGGCGACCACGCCGGCCCACTCCCGCGACTCGAACAAGAGGTGGCCCAGGCTGCGGTTCTGGGTGTCACGGACAGCGGTCGCGGACGGCATTTCAGCGACCTCGACGCAGTTCTGCGGCTGGGAGTAGCTGGACTTGTGGAACAGGGAATCGGGAATTGAACTGCTCATCTCAGGCGATCATTTCTCGTAGTCGGGGCACAGTCTCCTCCGGCAGAAGTGCCGTGAGGCGTAGGTGGTCGAACAGCCGTCTGTACCTGGCGACTTCGTCGACATCCTCCAGGTACAGGCCATCGGTGTCGGTTTCCAGGTAGACGACCGACGGGTCGATCGTGCTGGGGAAATCCATGATGACGAAAGGCCCACCCGTGCCGGGGTGCAATCGGGTGTGCGACACCAACTGGATCGTGACCTCGGGCCGCTCGGCGACCTCGATGAGGCGCGCGACCTGGGCGCGCAGGACGGTCGGATGGTCGCGCAGGCGCACGAGCGCCGTCTCGTCGAACACGAGCCAGACGTCATCGGGCGGGTCCTCGAAGATCACGCGCTGGCGTTCGATGCGCGCGTCGACGACGCGTTGCACGTCCTTCGGGTCGCGCACGAGCGCGGTGCGGCTGATCAGCTCTACGTACTCGGGCACCTGAAGCAAGCCAGGGACTACGGCCAACTCCCAGTTGCAGATGACAGAGGCTTCGGCCTCGAACCCGACGAACTTAGGACTGAGGACGTCGCGGTAGCGGACCCACCAGCCGCGTTCCCTCGACTGTCGGCACAGGTTGAGCACAGCTTCACGGATCTCAGGGTCGGTGACCTTGTAGGTGTCGAGGAGCGTTCTGATCTCGGCGACCTGCGGTCTCTGCCGTTGGCCACTCTCGATGTTGCCGAGTTTGCCGCGTGACCACTCAGTCGCCTTGACCACGTCGTCAAGTGTCATGCGGGCGTCATGGCGTAGACGGCGCAGCTCCTCGGAGAGCCGCCGTCGGCGCACGGTGGGTGAGTATCGCTCGCTCATCTGCTGCTCCTGGTGTGCCGGTGCTCCCTGATCGTATGACCGGGGTGGGGAATCCGGACAAACATGTATTCCATGGACTGGATTCCCCGAGGGGCTTGAAAACGTGTATTCCATGTTTCAGGATAGAGGCAGTTCAATTCCCCGCCGGGCTTCCCACCTGGCACCCTTACCGGAGGTATGCCTTGCGCTACCTGCTTCTCACCCTGTCCGCGCTGTGGCTCGTCGCCCGCGCCGACGCTCATGTGGTCCGTCGACGCTCCGGTCGTGTCCGCCGGTACGCGGCAAGGCCCCTGGCCCCCCGACCGCACGTGGTCACCGGACCTATCCCGATCGTCCGGCCGCTCAGCCCGACCGGTGTCTCCTCCCCGACGCCTCCGCCGGAACGCCCGCGCGTGGGCGGCCTCGCGCCCGTCGTACCGCTGGACCCCTACCGGCGTCGCGCCCGCCGGGACGCCTCCCGGCGCGGCCTGGTCGTCCTGATCGCCCTGGCCCGGCAGTCCGAGGAGCACGGCCGGGCGGTGAGGGCCGCATGAGCGCCGTCCGCCGCACCGTGTGCGATCTCAGCGAGCTTCCGACCATGGCGGCGCTCTCCGCGTGGGCCACCGCCCGCGGGGCGGCCGTCACCTACCTGGGGCCCGACCTCCAGGGCCACGCGGTCTACGCGGCCCGCCGGGGGCCCGTGACCCGAGTCGTCACAGTCCCCGGGCCGGACCCGCACCCGCACCCGCTGACCTGGCACTCGCCGTTGGAGAACCTTCCCGCCGACGCCCCGACGACGGTGGCCGGGGCAGCAGGCCGAGTCCCCGCAGCCCGGTCCGGCAGTTCTGCTCCGTCCGGCAGCTCGGACCCGTTCGGCGACCCCTGCGTTCCGGCCGGGGGCCTGCGCGCCGTGTGGATGACGGCCGTCCGCGCCGTCTCCGTCCTCTGAGACCGGGCGCGCCCTGAGCGGGGGCCGGGGCGCGCCCTTCCACACCTCCCCCGAGGAGCAAGGCGTGGACGGCAGGACCAGGTGCGAGAAGACCACCAGCGGCCAGCACGACTACATCCCGGACCCGGCCGACCCCAGATGGCCGAACATCCGCACGCAGACCTGCCGCCACTGCGGCGACACCCTCACCCACACCCGCGGGTGACCCCTCACAGGAAGCAGAACACACCATGATCGAGACCCTTCCGGAAAAACTCCTCACCCCTGCCGAGGTCGCGAGGCTGTTCCGGGTGGACCCCAAGACGGTCACCCGTTGGGCGGCGGCCGGCCGCCTCAGCAGCGTGCGCACCCCGGGCGGGCACCGCCGGTTCCGCGAGGCGGAGGTCCGTGCGCTCCTCTCGGGCGGCGGCAGGTAGCCCCCCGCGCGCCCGGCCGCTTCCGGCCCGGGCGCGCGGGCCCCCGGGGGGGGGGCGGGGGGGGGGGGGGGGGGGGGGGGGGGGGGGGGGGGGGGGGGGGGGGGGGGGGCCCCCCCGGGGCCGGGGGGGGGGGGGGGGGGGGGGCCCCCGGGCCCCACACCCCCACAACACAGGAAGGAGGAGAGACGACATGGACGGCATGGACCACCGCGAAGGGCGCGGAGAGCCGTGTAAGGGCAGGCTCTGCGGTGACTGCAAGTAGGGCCCGAAGCAGTTGCCAGCACTCGGCCGTGTGCCTGCCGAGGACCCATAAGAGCAGTGAAAACGGTAGTGGAGCCCCTATGCACAGCTTGCTGGTCGCCCCTTTCCTCGACTCCTTTCTGTTGATGCGCCCCGGTCACACGGCGGGCGCCAAGCTTCCCCGACGCCGCTACGACGAACTCACGGGCGCACCCCAGGGCGCCCCGGTCCCTGTGTGGCTGGTCACCACCGCCCACCAGGTGTTCGGCCTCGACCTGAGCGGCCGCAGCCTCGATCCGACCGTTCTCGTGCGCCAGCGCTCCCCCCACGGGTACGTGCGCGCCTCCTACGAACTGAATCTGGGCTGTAACTACGACTGCGAACACTGCTACCTGGGTGACCGACCGTTCGACGGCCTCGACTGGACGGGCCGCGAGAAGCTGTTGCACATCATGCGCGACGCCGGGGTCGTGTGGGTTCAGCTCACCGGCGGGGAACCGCTGATCGACAAGTACTTCCCCGAGGTGCACCGACTCGCGCACGAGCTGGGCATGATGGTCAGCATCAGTTCCAACGGGTCCCGTCTGGCGAACCCGCGCATTCTCGACGTCCTCACGACCTACCGCCCCTACCGGCTCACCGTGTCGGTGTACGGGGCAACCGAAGAGTCCTACGACGGGATGACCCGCCGACGCGGCTCTTACCGGAAGTTCATCAAGGGTATGGACGCCGCACATGAGGCGAACCTCCCCGTTCAGTTGAGCGTGGTCGTGAGCGAACGCAACGCCGATGAGGTCGACGCCATGGTCGCCATGGCCACCGACCGGGGGTTCAGTCACCACGTCTATGTGAACATGTCGCCCACGATCCACGGCGACGGTTCGGTGTTGGTCACCCAGTCCGCCGAGCACCTGCGCGAACGCAAGCAGTTCACGGGCTGCAACGCGGGCCACACGTTCTTTCACTCCGACCCGCACGGGCGTGCCTCGATCTGCAAGATCGGCCGCGATGACGCCATCGACCTGATGGCTGAGGGCGTGGCAGGTCTGTCGCGGCTCGGTGAAGTCGCTGATCGCCTCATGCTGCGCAACGGTGGGTGCTCCGGATGTGCGCTGTCCGGGTCCTGCACAGTGTGCCGCCCGCTGGCCAAGCAGTACCAGCAGGCCAAGGCCCCCTTGGGGATGTACTGCCAGCACGGACAGCGGAAGGAGGTGAACGCGTGATGGCCCCTGTGACGGTCGGAGTTCCGACCCTGCCCAGCCAGGAGACGATCGAGGTCGTCGAAGACCTGGACACGGTCTTCGAATCCGAGAAGTGCAGCTGTAACGCCGGAGATGACAACCCGTACTAGCGGGTGAGACGGGCCCTGGTGGAACTCCCGCCAGGGCCCGTTGCGTGTGCGTACCATGACGCCATGAGCTACACCGGACGCCCCACGTGGAGTACGGGGCCAGTGTTCCCGGTGCCCTACGTGCCCACCCTGGGGCCCATGCACCCGGACACGGTTACCCCTCAGCTGTGGGAACAGGTCATCGCGGCCTCAGAGTCGGGCCGGTTCCTGCCTCACGACAAGGACGCCCGCTGGGGCGGCACCAAGGCGGAGGCGGTCCTCTGCGGCGGCCCGGACACCGAAGTGGCGACCCTGCTCGACCGAGGGTACCGACGAACGTTGCGCCTACACCTCTACGGTGCGGATCCGGACCTGGACCAGGCCGCCGACCAGGCCGCCAAGCTCGCCGCCGACAACGGCGCCGAACGCGCCGTCCTCGTGCGGCTCACCCGCGACCCCCAACCCGGCCGGTGCTGTCGAATCCAACTGCGCCCCTTCACCACCGGCGCCGAGGCGCCCGCTGACGACAAGGTCAGGGAACTCGACCACCTTCCCGAAACAGCGCGCGCGACGTGGCCGGCCTTCACGGAGGAACTGGCCGGAGAGGGGTTCGCGTTCCTCGCCGCCCAGGAACGGGCCGGGCGCCTCGACGGCCCGGTTCTGACCGTGGCCGAGGCCGGTCGCGTGGTGGGAGCGATCGGTCCCATGGTGACCCTCCCCGACCCCCTCGGCCGGTCCCGCCTGCTGCCCCAGTACTTCGGAGTGCTCCCCGCCCACCGAGGACGCGGTCACGGGCGCGCCCTGTGGCGTGCGGCCATGTGGTGGGGGTACCGGTCCGGTGCGGAGTACCAGTTGCTGCAGACCGAGCTGGGTAGCGCCTCGGATCGGTTGTGCCAAGGGGAAGGACTCGACACGTTGGGGTTCGTCACCACCGCCGAGCTATGACTCCCCGAACGACGGAGAGCGCCCCCTGGCCCCCGTCGCGGCGGTGTCCGGGGGCGCTTCACATGTCGACGACGTACAAGTCGCCGTAGGCGGCGGTACGGCGCACCCCGGGCAGGCACCGCCGGTTCCGCGCGGCGGAGGTCCGTGCGCTTCTCTCGGGCGGCGGCAAGTAGACCCCCGCGCGCCCGACTACCAAGGATAAGGAACATACGTGTTCGTCCAAGGCATCGACATCCCTGAAGGGCTCGACACACCCGACCCGAGCGTCTGGCCGTACTCGATTCCGGCCGTAGGACGACTGCTCTCCGACCCCCTGGATTTCCGAGCGCCGGTCACGTTCCTGGTCGGCGAGAACGGTTCCGGCAAGTCCACGCTCGTGGAGGGGATCGCCGAAGCCTACGGACTGGACGCACGCGGTGGTCGCGCCGGGCGCAAGTACGCCAACAACCGGCCCAAGACGCCGCTGGGCGAACGGTTGCGCCTGGATCTGACCCAACGCGGTGCCCGGCAGATGAGCGCCGGGCGCCGCGCGCGCACGGGCTACTTCCTCCGTGCCGAGACGACGTTCGGGTTCGCCGAGGCGGTATCGGGGATGCCCGGGTACTGGGACGAGAACCTTGCCGAGCACTCCCACGGCGAAGGGTTCCTGATCATCCTTCAGAACATGTTCGACAAGCCGGGCCTGTACCTGATGGACGAACCCGAAGCGGCGTTGTCCTTCATGTCGTGCCTGCGCCTGGTCGGCCTCATGCACGATCTCGCCGAGGGGGGGTCCCAGATCATCTGCGCCACGCACAGCCCGATCCTGTCCGCTCTGCCCGGCGCGGACGTGATCGAAGTGGGCGACCACGGGGCGCGCCGCACCACGTGGGCCGATCTGGAGATGGTCGACCACTGGCGTCGTTACATGGCCGACCCGGGGCGGTACCTGCGTCATATCGTCGACCCATGACCACAGCCCAGGAACTCGCCGACCAGCGCCACCGCGACCACATGCGGACCCTGCTCGCCCAGGCGGCCGAGCAGTTCGGCTTCGACCTGGCCAGGGAACCGGTGTTCGGATGGCGGGACCGGACCATCGGCGCGCCCGCACACAGCCCGCACGGCGACCTGTGGGTACGGGTCACCACCGAGTTCCCCGCATGGGCCTACGGGCGGGTCTGGACCGGCAACACCGACGCCACCGCCCTCACCGGGGTTCCGCGGCCCGAGGTCGCCGAACAGGTGTACCGGGTGTTCGGTGACCAGCTGGCCACCCCTGACGGGGTACGTGCACAGTTGTTCGTCATCGCCCGCCTACTCCTGCGCATCGAACGCGGGGACGACCCGGCGGTCGCGCCCCTGCTGCACCAGCGGGCGCGGGAACTCCTGGGCCGGTGAACGACGGAGAGCGTCCCGGCCGCCCCGGCCTCCGGGACCCCGGGACCCCAGGGGCGGGAACCTTCCGTCAGGAGTCCCGGACCTGGTCGGAGCGGACGACGACGGGCGGCTCCACCGACCACGGGAAGTTGATCCACCGGTCGGTGTGCTTCCACACGTACTCGCACTTGATCAGTGACTGCGGCTTCTCGTAGACGACCGCGCTGCGCACCTCGGCCACGTGCGAGGCGCAGAAGTCGTGCACGAGCTTGAGCGTCTTGCCGGTGTCGGCCACGTCGTCGGCGACGAGCACCTTCTTGTCGCTCAGGTCCACCACGTTCGGGACCGGCGGCAGCATGACGGGCATGTCGAGGGTCGTGCCGACCCCGGTATAGAACTCCACGTTCATCACGTGCAGATTTTTGACGTCGAGCGCGTACCCCAGGCCCCCGGCGACGAAGAGGCCGCCGCGCGCGATCGAGAGGATCATGTCGGGCTCGAAGCCGTCGTCGGCGATGGCGTGGGCCAGGTCGCGCATCGCGGTGCCGAAGAGCTCATAGGTCAGGTTCTCGCGCTCGTCGCTCACGGGCGGGCCTCCTCCTTGCGCGGTGCGGTGGTGTGCGGCCCATGCTCCCACCATGGGCGGCCGGGCACGCGGCGCCGCCCCAGGCGGGGCCGCGCCTCCGCCGGACGCGCCGACGGGACCGGAGGATCCGGCCCGTCGGCGTGCGGACCGGGCGGCGCGTCCACCCGGTGACGGGACGGTGCGGTGTCCGCGGGGACGGCGCTCCGGCCACCTGTCCACGCGGAGTGGTGTTCTGGGTCACATAGGTGGACGAACGGTCACCAAAAAGGGGTCAGAAACCGACGTTTTCTTGATTCTCACCCCTTTGTGGCGAACAGATGGCAACAAACTGCACCATGTGTCTGTACACACCCCTCGGACACAGGAGGTAGAGGCCATGGCCGACGCCCAGGACCTGCTCCCCTCCGAGCAACCGGTACGGCTGCTCGACGAGACCGGGCGTCCGGTGGCCGGAGCCGCCCTGCCCTTCCCCACTGCCGACCGGCTCCTCGCCGCCTACGCCTCCCTGGTGGTCGGCCGCCGCGTCAACGACCAGGCCGGCGCGCTCGTCCGCCAGGGACGACTGGCCGTCTATCCCTCCTCGCACGGGCAGGAGGCCTGCCAGACCGGCGCCGCCCTGGCCCTCGCCGAGGGCGACTGGCTCTTCCCGACCTACCGCGACACAGCCGCCGTCGTCGCGCGCGGCGTCGACCCGGTCGAGGTGCTCACCCTCCTCAAGGGCGACTGGCACGCGGGCTACGACCCCTACGAGCACCGCGTCGCCCCGCAGGCCACCCCGCTCGCCACCCAGCTCCTGCACGCCGTCGGCCTCGCCCACGCGGCCCGCCTGCGCGGGGAGGACACCGTCGCCATGGCCCTGTGCGGCGACGGCGCCACCAGCGAGGGCGACTTCCACGAGGCGCTCAACTTCGCCGCCGTGTTCAAGGCCCCCGTCGTCTTCTTCGTGCAGAACAACGAGTACGCGATCTCCGTCCCGCTGGCCCGACAGAGCGCCGCGCCCTCCCTCGCCCACAAGGGCGTCGGCTACGGGGTGAACGCCGAGCGCGTCGACGGCAACGACACCCCCGCCGTGCTCGCCGTCCTGGACCGCGCCGTGGCCGCCGCCCGCGCGGGCGAGGGGCCCCAGCTCGTCGAGGCGCACACCTACCGCATGCAGGCGCACACCAACGCCGACGACGCCACCCGGTACCGCAGCGACGAGGAGGTCGACCCGTGGGTCGCCAGGGACCCGCTGCTGCGCATGGAGGCGTACCTGAAGCGCAAGCGCCTGCTCACGAAGGCCCGCCGGACGGAGTTCGCCGAACGCGCCGAGGCCGTCGCCGCCGCCATGCGCGAGGGCGTCTCCCGCGACGCCGAGCCGGACCCGTCCGAGCTGTTCGCCCACGTGTACTCCACCCCCACCCCACAGCTGCGGGAACAGGCCGCCTTCCTGGCCGACGAACTCAGCAGAGAGGGCAGCTGACATGGCGACCGACCCCACCACCGACCCCGCCAAGCTCTCCATGGCGCAGGCCCTCAACCGGGCGCTGCGGGACGCCATGGCCGAGGACGGCAGCGTCTACGTCTTCGGCGAGGACGTCGGCCCCCTCGGCGGCGTCTTCCGCATCACCGACGGCCTCACCGCCGAGTTCGGCGAGAACCGCTGCTTCGACACCCCGCTCGCCGAGTCCGGCATCGTCGGCATGGCCGTGGGGATGGCGATGAACGGCATGCGGCCCGTCGTCGAGATGCAGTTCGACGCCTTCGCCTACCCGGCGTTCGAGCAGATCGTCAGCCACGTCGCCAAGACCCGCAACCGCACACGCGGCAGGGTCGGCCTGCCCGTCGTCATCCGGGTCCCCTACGCCGGCGGGATCGGCGGCGTCGAGCACCACTGCGACTCCTCCGAGGCCTACTACGCGCACACGCCCGGCCTGACCGTGGTCACCCCCTCCACCCCCCACGACGCCTACCACCTGCTGCGCGAGTCGATCGCCTCCGACGACCCGGTGGTCTTCATGGAGCCGAAGAAGCTCTACTGGGGCAAGGACGAGGTCGACGCGGACGCTCCCCCGCCCGGCATCGGCAGGGCGGTCGTGCGCCGTCCCGGGACCGACGCCACCCTCATCGCCTACGGGCCCGCCGTGTCCACCGCTCTGGAGGCCGCCGACGCCGCCGCCCAGGAGGGGCGCAGCCTCCAGGTCGTGGACGTGCGGTCCCTCGTCCCCTTCGACGACGAGACGGTGTGCGAGGCGGTCCGCTCCACGGGCCGCGCCGTCGTGGTCGCCGAGGCCAGCGGGTACGCGAGCGTCGCCTCGGAGATCGTCGCCAGGGTGACCGAGCGCTGCTTCCACTCCCTGGCCGCCCCCGTCCGCCGGGTGACCGGCTTCGACATCCCCTTCCCGCCGCCGAAGCTGGAGCGGTTCCAGCTGCCCGGTGTGGACCGCGTCCTCGACGCGGTCGACGACCTCCAGTGGGAGGACCAGTGACGACGCGGACCTTCGAGCTCCCCGACCTGGGAGAGGGACTGACCGAGGCCGAGGTGGTGCGCTGGCTCGTCGCCGTCGGCGACACCGTGGCCGTGGACCAGCCGATCGCGGAGGTGGAGACCGCCAAGTCGATCGTGGAGGTCCCCACGCCGTTCGCGGGCACCGTCAGCGTGCTGCACGGCGGGGAGGGCGAGGTGATGGAGGTCGGCAAGCCGCTGATCAGCATCGCCGCCGACGCTCCGGGCGCCCCGGTCGCGCGCGAGGCCGCCGCCCCGGTGTCGGTGGAGGGCGAGCGGTACCGGGAGGAGGAGCGCGCCGGTTCCGGCAACGTCCTCATCGGCTACGGCACACCCGACGACGGGAAGACCCCGGGACGCCGCCGCCGACCGCGCCAACGCCCGGTCGCACAACCTGTCGCACGGCCGGACGGGCCGGTCGGCCCGCCCGCTCCCCCGGCTCCGGCGACCGGCGGGACCGGCCGGCCCCCGCTGGTGACGTCGCCGCTGGTCCGACAGATGGCCCGCGAGGCCGGGCTGCGGATCTCCGAGGTCACCGGCAGCGGTCCCGGAGGGCTCATCACCCGGCGCGACGTGGCCGCGGCGATCGAGGCATCCCGTGCCCCGGACCTCGCCACGGTGACCCCGATCGCCCCCGGCCGCCCCGTGGCCACCGAGTCCGCCGCCGACGCGGGAAACCCGCGTGCGGAGGTGGACGCCCGCACGGGGCTGGCCGAGTCCCGGCGCACGCCCATGAGCGGGTTCCGCAAGAGCGTCGCCGCCTCGCTCTCGCGCAGCCGCAGCGAGATCCCCGAGGCCACGGTGTGGGTGGACGTGGACGCGACCGAACTGGTTCAGCTCCGCGCGTCCGACCCCTCGGGGCCGGGGCTGCTGTCCTACGTGGCGCGGTTCGTCCTCGCGGGCCTGCGCGCCCATCCGGAGCTCAACGGCCTGGTCGACACCGAACGCGGCGAGCTGGTCCAGTACGACGGCGTCAACCTGGGCCTGGCCGTGCAGACCGACCGGGGCCTGGTCGCCCCGGCCGTGCTCGGCGCGCACCGGTTCACCACGCTGGAGCTGGACGGGGAGATCCGCCGCCTGACCGCCGCCGCCCGCGAGGGGAGGGCGACCCCCGCCGAGATGACCGGAGGCACCTTCACGCTCAACAACTACGGCTCCCTCCGGGTGGACGGCAGCGCCGCCATCATCAACCACCCGCAGGTCGCGATCCTCGGCCTCGGCCGGATCATCGACCGGCCGTGGGTGGTGGACGGGGAGCTGACCGTCCGCAAGGTCACGCAGCTGTCGTTCGCCTTCGACCACCGCGTCTGCGACGGCGGTGTCGCGGCGGGGTTCATGCGCGTGGTCGCGGACGCCATGGAGAACCCGGCCGGGGCCATCGCCCGCCTCTAGGCCGGGGCCCGCACGGGCCCGCCGCGTCCTCCGCCCCGGCGGTCGCGCGGCGGGTCCGTCCGCGGGGCGGGAGCGGTGTCGGTTCGGGCCGTCCGGCGGCTGAGGGGAGCTGCGACGCCCCCGGGACCCGGAGCGGTCTCTTGCGCCCCGGGCGCCGGGCGTCAGCGGACCGGGGTGCCCGGCCCGAGCGGGAGGTCGAGCGCCCACCATCCGAGGAAGAGCAGCGTCCACCCGGCCAGGACCGTGAGGCAGAGCGGCAGGGTGAGCGAGATCAGCGTGCCGATCCCGGCGTCCCGCCGGTAGCGCTGGAGGAGGCCCAGCACCATGACGAAGAAGGGGCTCATGGGGCTGACGACGTTGCTGGCGGAGTCGGAGATCCGGTAGACCGCCTGGGTCGTCTCCGGCGGCACGTCGAGGAGCATGAACATGGGGACGAACACCGGGGCGATGAGGGTCCACTGCGCCGAGCCGCTGGTGATGAGCAGGTTGAGCACCGTGGAGAACGCGATCATGCCCAGGAAGAGCAGGATCGGGTGGACGCCCGCCGAGTCCAGCACCTCGGCGCCGCGGACGGCGGCGACCTCCCCGATGCCGGTCCAGCCGAAGTAGGCGAGGAACTGCGAGGCCGCGAAGAACAGGACGATCACGGGCGCCATGTCGCGCACACCGGCCGCCATGGCGTCGGGGACGTCCTTGGCGCGGGGCAGGGTCCCCACGGTGCGGCCGTAGACCACGCCCAGGACCAGGAAGAGGATCCCGAGGACGTAGGCGACCCCCGTGACGAGCGGCGAGTCGAGTACCCCTCCGCTCGGGCCCCGGAACGGTGAACCCGCGGGCAGGAGCGCGGCGGCGAGGAGGGCGAGGGCCGCGACCAGGGCCAGGCCCGTGTTGCGCAGGCCGCGCCTCTCGGTGTCGGTGAGGGCCGTGGAGCCCAGTTCCTCCCGCGCGTCCGGGCAGCCCTCATCGGCCCCTCCGACACTCCTGACCAGGACGAACTCGGTCACGAGGGTGATCAGGCCCGCCAGCACCACCGCCGAGGCGGCGGAGAAGTAGTAGTTGTCCAGCGCGGTCACGACGTAGCCGGGGTCCACCAGTCCGGCGGCCTCGGTGGTCAGGGCGGCCAGCAGCGCGTCGGTGGGCGTGATCAGCAGGGACGCGTTGTACCCGGAGGCGACGGCGCCGTAGGCCACGACGATGCCGAGGACGGGGCTGCGCCCCGCGGCGCCGAAGACCAGCCCGCCGAGGGGGATGAGCACCACGAAGGCGGCGTCGGAGGCGACGCTCCCGGTGACGCCGGTCAGGGCGAGGGCGAAGGTCAGCCACCGGGCCGGGACCCGGGTGACGCTGCCGCGCAGCAGGGCGCCGAGCAGCCCGGCCGCCTCGGCGACCGACACCCCGAGCATGACGACGAGGATGACCGCCAGCGGCGGGAAGGCCGCGAAGTTGGCCACCGCGTCCCTGAACACCACGCGGGCGCCCTCGGCGGAGAGCAGGCTGCGGACCCGGACGGTTTCCCCGTCGACCGGGGAGACGGCCGAGACGCCGAGGCCGCTCAGGAGCGCGCTGAGCACGACCACGATCCCGGCCATGACCGTGAACAGCCAGAAGGGATGGGGAAGCTTGTTCCCCACCCGTTCCACGAGTCCCAGCACGCCCAGGAGCAGGCGCACGGGCGCCCGGGGGCTGGTGGAAGCGGTCCTGGTCACCCTGCTCCTCCGGCTCGCCTGCCGTGCGGGACGCGGCGTCGCCGGCCCGGGAGCCCCGCGCGCGGAACGCGGCGCCGACGAACAGCGTAGCCACTGAGGGTGATCAGTCGTGCGCGAAGAGTTCAACGGGGAGGGGGTGGTGGCGGGCCCGGGGCCTTTCGGGCGGCCGGTCCCCGGCCCACCCGCCTGGATCCGGGAGCTCCCCTGCGGCCCTTGTTACGATCGGGGCCGTGAGCGCCGCGAGGCGATCGGAGAACGGGACCGGGGCGGCCGGCGCCGCACGGCCCGGGACGGAGGCGGCCGTGGCGGACGAGCGGTGGACCGTCGACTTCTGGCTCGACCCCTCCTGCCCCTTGACCCGCACCACCGCCCGGTGGATCACCTCGCTCGCTGGGGACGTGCCCCTCGACGTCCGCTGGCACGTGATGAGCCTGTTCCTGCTCAACGAGCACCGCGAGGTGGACCCCGAGGGCGACGAGGAGGGCTACCTCCGGATCCCCGCGCGCGTCGCCACCGCCGTGCGGGCGGAGCACGGGAGCGCCGCGCTCGGCGCCTTCCACGACGCGCTCTGGACCGAGCCCGACGGCACGCACCGGGCGTGGGCGGGCGACCTCGGCAAGGCCCTGCGCCGCTGCGGGCTCCCCGACGGCCTCGCCTCCGCGGGGTGGGAGGACGGGTACGACGCCGCGATGCGCGCGTCCCACGAGGACGGGGTCGGCCGCGTCGACGCCGAGATCGGCACGCCGGTCCTCGCCGTCACCGCGCCCGACGGCGAGCTGCCCGCCTTCTTCGGACCGGTCCTCTCCGAGCTCCCGGAGCCGGCCGACGCCCTCCGGCTGTGGCGGGCCGCCCTCCTGCTCGCGGGCGTCCCGGGCTTCCGCGAGATCAAGCGCTGACGCCGTCACGCGCCTGCCGACATGTCGACATGCCGTCATCCCGCTCTGTCGGCACGCCGCAGGAGAGGGCGTCTACGACCCCCTCGACTCCCTCGCCACCCGGATCTCCTCGGCGGACAGGTGCCGTCCTCCACGGTTGATGTGCTGGAACACCAGGCTGGCCTGATCGACACCCCCGCCGCGCATGCGCACGACGGGAAGCCGGTAGGACTTGAAGCGCCGGGCGACCTCCTCGGCCTCCGCCACGAACTCCGGCACTGGGAGTTCCCCCTGGTCTTCGAGCCCGCGGACGAAGGCCAGGAAGTCCATCGTCCGGAGCACCGACCTCATGGGCAGGAGATGGGGAGGGGCGACGTCCCCGTCCTCCCACTGCAGGTAGGGGTTACCGCCGTCCTCAGGCTCCCCGAGTCTGCGATGGACGCGCCACCGCGGATCCTCGTCGTTCCCGGTCCGGCCCCTCGCCTGCGGCTGGAGGCCCCCGTACAGGGTGGCCAGCCTTTGGTGCCCGTCCAACAGGTACGAGACGGCCCCCTCCTCGGAAACGTCGGGGAGGGGGCGACCGGCGAACTCCCCGACACTGGGGATCTCCTCCGCCGCGTCCAGGACGATGATGCTCCCGATGGGGTGGTTGCGTTCGACGCTCTCGAAGAGGGCCAACCGCTCTTCGGTCCCCCACACGAAACCCCGCCCGAACGCGGGGACCCGTAGTTCACCCCTGTCGATCCATCCCAGGACCTCCTCCAGGGAACGCCCCTCCACGGTCGTGCCGACCACGTTTCCGACCTTCACCACAGCCACCCTCAGACGATCGTGCGAAGCATGTGGAGGACGCCGCGCAGTTCCTCCACCACGCCCTCTCCCAGGGACGACAGGTCCGACCGGCGAACATGCCCCTGAGCGGCGGCTGTCTCCATGCGCTCGGTCAGATCCGAACCGAAGCCCTCGGAGAGCTTAACCAGGGTCTTGGCCGGCACCCCGTCGTAGAGGCCCCCGTGGGCGCGGTGCGGTACGACGGGCGCCCCCCGCTGTGCTCTGAACCCGTGCTTCATGTCGAAGTGCGCACGCTGGTCAGGAGACAGCTCCTTGAGCGCGGTCAGTTTTCTGCTGACCGTGGTCGCCCCGCCCCTGCGTACGTCCAGCGCCAGCACCCGGTTGGGGACGTAGTTCTCCGTCTCGCGGAACTCCAGGACATGCACCGCCACCCCCTGCTCGCGTGCGCGCTCGGCGATCTGGTGGCACTTGGTCGCCTCCCCCGGGCGCATCCGGTCGCTGTCGAGGAGGAGCGCGACTCTCGGGAGGCGGCGGAAGTCGTCCACGGCCTCGCGCGCCTGCCGTCCCGCGTCGTGCTTGCCTCCCCCGTGGCGGATGTCCAGCGTCCGCTCCCTGATGGCGGTGAGGACGTCGTCCCCGTCGAGGACCATCGCGACGGCCCGGAGGAAGGACTTGTCCGAGGCGTTGTTCTCGACCAGCAGCACCGCCGGCACGCTGAGGTCGTGGACATGGTCGGTGAGCGACTCCACGGTGACCTGCACCGTTGGTGCGGTGTTCACGGGCTGCCAGGGGGAGGCGGAGACGGTCTTCTCCGCGAGGCTGCGGTAGGTCTGCCGCATCATCGGCACATGGGTGCCGAAGAAGGAGTCCACGTCCTCGATCTGGGAGATGTCCGGTGCCCAGGCGTGCACCTCCCGGATGAAGAGGTCGAAGAGCCTGATCACGTCGGCCGCGTTCGCGTGCTCCGCGAAGACACCGGAGTCGACCTCAACGATCATCGGAGGCCAATCTCCCGGACTGCGCCCTGGCGAGTGCGCGCGTCTCCTCGAAATCCTCGGTGAAGACTCCCGAGGGCCAGTAGTCCAGGTTGCCGAGACGGTCGATGCCGATGCGGCGGGCCGAGGCCGACCCGTTGGCGTGCTCCACGAAGTACAGGGAGATGTCGTCCGGGTCCACGGAACCCTCGGCGATACGCCTGCGGATGCGCAGGAGGAAGGTCTCGCTGTGCGTCTCGATGAGGAAGCGTGTCCTTCTCCTTCGGATGGCGGAGAGGAAGAGGTCGGCGACATCGGCGTGCGCGGACGGGTGCAGGTGGAGTTCGGGCTCCTCGACGATCTCCAGGACCTCGCGGAAAGGAGGTCGGGGACCGACCTCGTCCAAGGCGCGCTGGACGAGGATCGGCAGCATCTGGACGACGCCGGTTCCGGCGTCTCCCAGGCTGACCTGTACAGAGGGGTCGTGGACGGAGGAGAGGTGGACGGAGTACATGCCGATCCCGTGGTCGGTGATGCCCGCCTCCCACCCGGGGATGTTCTCGGCGAGGACGCGGTTGAGAGCGCGGAGGATCTTCCCCTGGCCGCGCACGGCGTCGTTCGCGAGGATGTCCAGGGCGTCCTCGCCCGTGGCTCCCACGGTTCGCGGGGCGCCAGCAGGCAACCGGCGAAGCTTCTCGGGGCGTTTTCTGAAGGGGCCGATGTACCTGATCTCGTCGAACCCCTGGATCAGCGATCTCCGCGCCTGTGAGTACAGGCTCGATGAATCCGGAACGTAGTGTGACCCCGGGGCGATCCCACGGAACCTGAGTCGTTCGACGGAGACCTCGTCCCCTTGTCGTACCTCGTACTGCTGAGGAGCTCCCCAGGGCGAGGACTCGTCCGGTCTCCAGCGCAGGTCGACGCTCCCGTCCTGCCCGCTCCAGGAGAACCTCTCCACGACCTGCGCGTGCCATTCGTCCACGTCCTGGAGCGAGACCTCGAAATGGTTCTCCCCACCCTCACGGTCCACCAGGTCCATCGTGAAGGTGACGCGCTGGTGCGGCCGTTGACCGTGCACCAGGTCCTGGAAACTGGGCGCGTCGTCCCCCAGCCGTTCCAGGTCGAGGGGCTGGATCGAGTGGTCCAAAAGCCGGGTCCCCGTGAAGAGACCCGTCGACATCACCAGGGGGGCCCTGACCAGGGCGCTCTTCCCCGAGTTGTTCCGTCCCAGGACGACGGTGATCTTCCCCAGCTCGACCTCCTGCTCGTCGGGGAAGCACCGGTAGTTCTGCACCGTGAAGCGCGAGAGAGGCATGGCGCCAACTCTAGGGCCGGCCGATCCGGCTGTCCCACGGAACCGGTTCCGCAGGGTTGCCGTGCTGTGCGTGGCCCGGCGCAGGAGACGGCGCCCCCAGCGGCGGCTCCGCCGGGGACGCCCACATGTCGACATACCGTCATCCCGCCCTGTCGGCACGCCGCCCTCCGGGGCGACGTGCCGACCGGTCCGACCGGGCCCTACTCCCCCTCGCCCTTGGCGACCAGGGTGAGCACGTCGTACGTGGCGACGGGCTCGTCGTCCTGGTTCGTGACCACGGCGTCCCAGCGCACCTCGCCGTAGTCGGCGTTCGAGCGCGGGGTGATCTGCTTGGCGGTCAGCGTCACCCGGATGGTGGCGTCCTCCTTCACCGGGGTGAGGAAGCGCAGGTTGTCCACCCCGAAGTTGGCCAGAACGGGGCCCGGCGCCGGGTCGACGAACAGGCCCGCCGCGAGCGAGACCACCAGGTAGCCGTGCGCCACGATCCCGCCGAACAGCGGGTTGGCCGCCGCGGCCTCCTCGTCGGTGTGCGCGTAGAACGTGTCACCGGTGAACTCGGCGAAGTGGTCGATGTCGGAGCGGGTGACGGTGCGCTCCGCCGAGGCGATCGTGTCGCCGATCCGCAGCTGCGTCAGGTCCTTGCGGAACGGGTGCACGTCGTCCACCGTCCGCCGTGAACCGGTGGTCCAGTGGCCGGTGATCGCGGTGACCATGTCCGGCGGGGCCTGGATCGCGGTGCGCTGCATGTGGTGCTTGACGCCGCGCACGCCGCCCAGCTCCTCGCCGCCGCCCGCGCGGCCGGGGCCGCCGTGCACCAGGACGGGCAGCGGCGAGCCGTGGCCCGTGGACTCCTTGGCGTCGTCCCGGTTGAGGACCAGGATCCGGCCGTGCCACGGGGCCAGGCCGAGGACGACCTCGCGCGTGACGTCCGGGTCGTTGGTGACGAGGGAGCCCACCAGGCTGCCCCGGCCGCGCGCGGCCAGCTCCACCGCGTCGGCCACGCCGGAGTAGGTGATCACGGTGCTGACCGGGCCGAACGCCTCCACGTCGTGCGGTTCCGCGGCCCCCGGCTCGGCGCGCAGCAGGACCGGTGACATGAACGCCCCCGCTTCGGCGTCGGCCCCGGCGACCTCGACGGCGTCGGGGTCGCCGAAGACGACCGTGCTGGAGGAGCGCAGTGCCTTGACCGCCTTGCGGACCTCCTCGCGCTGGTCGAGCGAGGCCAGCGGCCCCATGCGGGCGTCGGGGTCGTCGGCCGCGCCCACGACCACCTTGGACAGGCGGTCGACCAGGGCCCCGGTGACGGCGTCCGCCATCGTCTCGGGCACGATCACCCGGCGGATGGCCGTGCACTTCTGGCCGGCCTTGACGGTCATCTCGGTGACGACCTGCTTGACGTACAGGTCGAACTCGGGGTCCTCCGGTGTCACGTCCGGCCCGAGGATCGAGCAGTTGAGCGAGTCGGCCTCGACGTTGAGCTGCACGCCGCCGCCGACGACGTTCGGGTGGCTGCGCAGGGTCGCGCCGGTCGCCGCGGAGCCGGTGAAGCCGACGATGTCCTGCGCGCCCAGGTGGTCGAGCACGCCGCGCGCGCTGCCCGCGAGGAACTGGAGCGAGCCCTCGGGGAGGAGCCCGGACCCGACCATGCGGCGCACGACCGCGGCCGTGAGGTAGGCGGTCTGGCTGGCGGGCTTGACGATGCTCGGCATGCCCGCGAGGAACGCGGGGGCGAACTTCTCCAGCATGCCCCACACGGGGAAGTTGAAGGCGTTGATCTGCACGGCCACGCCCGGCCGCGAGGTGTAGACGTGCTGGCCGACGAAGGTGCCCTGCCGTCCGAGCTGTTCCAGGGGCCCGTCCAGGACGACGGTCGAGTCGGGAAGCTCGCGCCGGCCCTTGCCGGAGTAGCTGAAGAGGGTGCCGAAGCCGCCGTCGACGTCGACCATGGTGTCGCGCTTGTTGGCGCCGGTCCGGTACGAGAGCGCGTAGAACTCGTCCTTGTGCTCGGTGAGGTGCTTGGCGAGCTCCTTGAGGATGATCGCGCGCTGGTGGAAGGTCAGCCGCCGCAGGGCGGGGCCGCCGACGCGGCGGGCGTGGTCGACCATCCCGGCGACGTCGAGGCCGGCGGCCGAGATACGGGCGACGGTCTCCCCCGTGTTCGCGTCGGCCAGGGGCACGCCCTCGTCCGCGGGGGCGAACCACGACCCCTGCGCGTAGCTCTCCAGTACTTCGGACACGTGACGGTCCTCTCCTCGGGCTGTGGGTCTTCCGGAACAGTATTACAGACCGATCGTTCAGTAAATAGGAACCGGGAGGGGGCGTCCGTCCTCCACCAGGGGTTTCACGTATCTCCACCGCAGGTCGGGCCCCACTGTCGGGCGGAGTGGAAGCCCATCCGCTCCCCCGGCCCCGGGCGTCCCGTCCGCCCCGGTCGCGGACCGGCACGAACCCCGCGCCTGTCCAGGCCCGGAACGGCTCCGGTCCGGGCCCGAACCCGGCCGCCGCACGCCGAAACGACACGTCGATTTGTCGACATTTCCCACGGGAGCGCGAGAGGGTCCCGGCCCGCCTTGTAACATCCGGCCCCCGCCGGACAGAAGAGGGTGACACCGCACGGAAGGAAGCCGATGACCAGAGACAGGGACGACGGGGAGTCCGCCGAGAGGCAGTTCACCCGGTTCTTCGAGCGGCACTACGACGACGTCCGCCGCTACGCCCTCCGCCGTCTCGGCCCCGACCACGCCGACGACGTCGCCGCCGAGACCTTCGGCGTCGCCTGGCGCAGGTTCGACCACCTGCCCAAGGACCAGCCGCTCCCCTGGCTGTACGGGGTGGCGCGCAACGTGGTCCGTGCCCGGTCGCGCAGCGGGGGCCGGCGCGCCGAGGTGCCCACCCCCTTCGGGGAGGCGTCCGCGGCGGCGTCTGCCGAGCCGGACACCGCCAGCCGGGTCGAGGAACGCGACGAGGCGCTCCGCGCCCTCGGCCGGCTGAGCGACAAGGACCGCGAACTCGTGATGCTCCTCGCCTGGGAGGGCCTGGAGCTGGCGGAGGCCGCCAGGGTCCTGGGCTGCACCACGGCCACCGCGCGGGTGCGCCTCTTCCGCGCCCGCCGCCGGATCGAGGGGCTCCTCGATCCGCCGCCACCCGCCCCCGCGCACAGCCCGGCCGCCCCCAGAGTCCCCGTGGAGAAATCATGAGCCGCACCGACACCGAAGCCGTCCGCGCGCTCCTCGCCGCGCACGACCCCGCCGCATCCGTCCGCTCCGACCCCGCGCTCCGTGAACTCTCCCGGATCGAGGTGATCGCCGCAGGCCGGCGCCGCCGGCCCGTGTTCCGCCTCGTCCCCCGGCGCCCCGTGTTCCGGATCGCCCTGGGCGCCGTCGCCGCCCTCGCGGCGGCGGCCGTGGTCGTGCCGTTCGCGTTCGGCTCCGCGCAGCCCGCCTACGCCGGGCCGCCGCCCGCACCGCTGGAGGTCCCCCTGACCGACCTGGAGCCCGGGAGCGAACGACTGCTCGCCCTGGCCGGGGCCGCCGAGGGGCAGCCCGCCCCCCCGAGGCCCGGGGACGTCGCCTACGTGCGTACCTCCCAGTGGACCCTCACCTACTCGCAGGACCTGGACACGGACGAGGCGGGGTGGGGCGTCCTCCCCGTGCGGGACGAGGTGTGGCGGACCCCCCACGAGTCCGGCCTGCAGGTCGAGACCCCGAGCGTCCCCGACCACCTGGGCGGCGACCCGAACCCGGTCCGGCGCCTGTTCGAGGACGGGCCCACCGAGTGGGAGTGGGGCAACGGCGAGGGGGGCGACGGCATGTTCTTCTCCCTGGAGCCCGGCTCCCTCTCCCCCGACCCCGAGGCGCTGGCCGGCCAGCTGCACGGTGTGGGCTCGGACCTCGCCGGCGCCGAGCCCGGGGCGAGGCTCTTCCACGCCCTCCAGCAGCTGTACGGGGAGGCGCCCGTGGAGCCCGGGGTGCAGGCCGCGGTGCTCCGCGTCCTCGCCGCGGAGGACGACGTGATGTTCGCCGGGACCGCGCGTGACCGCGAGGGCCGGGAGGGGCTGCTGTTCGTCGTCGAGGAGAGCGCGGAGGACGGGACCCTCCTGGAGCGGCGGATCATGTTCGACGAGGGGACGGGGCAGCCGCTCTACCACGAGACCCTCACCGTGGAGTCGCCGTCCGAGCCGGACGCGGAGCTGCCCCGGGTGAACAACTACACGGTCCTCGTGGAGTCCGCGTGGGTCCCGGAGGTCGGCGACACGCCGTGACCCCCGGCGGGGGCGCGGGCCGCGCGCACGGCCGCGCCCCCGCTCCGCTCCGGACGGTCCCGAATCCGGCGGGGGACGGTCCCGAACCGGCCGCGGCCCGGTACGGAACCCGGGCTCCGGACGCCGAAACGATTCGTCGCCATGTCGACTTTTCGAGCGGCACGCCTGGTCGGAGCGGGGCCGGGCCGACCCGCCCGCGAGCCGACAGGTCGCCGTGTCTCCGTGTCGACACACGGCGTCGGCGGCTACCTGGTGAGGGCGAGCACCTCGGCGCCCCGGAGCCCGGCGAGCACCTCGCCCGGCACCAGGAGCTTGGAGCGGCGCAGGCCGCTGCCGACGACCACCTCGGCCGCCGCCGCGACGGCCTCGTCCACCAGGACCGGCCACCCCTCGGGCAGGCCGAGCGGGGTGATGCCGCCGTACTCCATGCCGGTCAGCCCGGTCGCCTCGTCCATGGGGGCGAACGACGTCTTGCGGGCGCCCAGGTGGCGGCGCACGACCCCGTTGACGTCGGCGCGCCGGTCGGCGGGCACCATGCACGCCGCGTAGGACAGCTCTCCCCCGCGCTTGGCGGCGACGACCACGCAGTTCGCACTGGTCCCCAGGGGCATCCCGTACGCCTCGCAGAACTCCGCGGTGTCGGCGAGACCCGGATCGATCTCCGCCACGCGGACCCCGCCGGCCCCCCGGACGGCGTCGAGTACGGGAGCGGCCAGCAGGTCGGGGCGCTCGTCGGCGGGCACCCAGTGCAGTTCGGCGGACATGGCACACCTCAGGTCGTCGGACGGCGGACAGGGCCAGGTTAGCGAGCCGCCGCCCCCCGCCCGGACCGGCGCGGGCGGGGATCAGGCCGGAGGGCCGCCGCGACGGCGACCCCGGGAACCGTCCGGTCCGGAGACGGCGCCCAGCGCCAGTTCCGCGAGCCCCTCGGCCCGGTACCCGGGCCAGCCGTGGACCGCCTCCAGGTACTCCGCCGGAATCGCCGAGGCGCCCCAGCGGGCGCCGAGCAGGGCCCCGGCGATCGCCGCCACGGTGTCGGTGTCGTTGCCCGCCCGGACCGCGGCCCGCACCGCGGGCACGAACCCGTCGGGCTCGCCCACCACAGCCGACCAGGCCGCCTGGAGCGCGCTCACCACGAAACCGTTGTTCCCGAAGAAGTGCGGCGGGTGCTCCTCGGCCTCGTCCAGCCAGGCGGTCCACGGGCCGCGCCGGTCCCGCGGCAGCAGCTCCAGCCCGCCGCGGACCCCGGCCGTGTCGCCGTGGACGACCGCGTGCCGCACCCCCTCGCACCACAGCACACACGCCTCGGAGGCCAGCGGGTCCCCGTGGGTGAGCCTGCTGTACCTGTCGGCGGCGACCGCCAGGCCGTCCGGGTCGTCCAGGTAGGCCAGGGCGAGCGGGCCCGTGCGCATCAGGGAGCCGTTCCCGGCGCTGCGGACCCCCTCCTCGAAGCGCTGGGCCGAGAACCGCTCCATCACCTCGGCGACCCGGGGCGTCCCGAAGGCGTGGCCCGCCCCCCGCATCACCGCGCTGGTCTGGTTCCCGATGTCGGAGGCGCCCTCGCGCGCCCAGTCCAGGAAGGCGTCGGCGGTACGGCACAGCGCCTCGTCCGACAGGGGGTCCGCGTGGTCGCGCAGGGTGAGGGCGATGCACACCGCCATCTGGGTGTCGTCGGAGTACTCCCCCGGCGCGTACGGCCCGAGCCCGCCGCCCACCATCCGGGGGACGTCATCCGCCGCCAGGGCCGGGCCGAACTCGTAGGGCACCCCCAGGGCGTCGCCGCAGGCCGCGCCGAGGAGGACGCCGGCGGCGCGGTCGTCCGCGCTTCCGGGAGGGGGCAGGTTCACGGGGGCCTCGCAACGTTTCGGTACCGGGGGGACTGCGAGTCGACCCTATCCGCAGGAACTGTCCGCATCCGGCCCGGACGGGGACGAAACGTGATGGTGCGTAGCCGTAGAATCCGTCCCATGGAGACCCCCACTCCCGACCCCCTCTCCGGCCGCACACTGCACGGGCGCTACGTCCTGGGCGAACGTGTCCGCAGCGGCGCCTCGGGGACCGTCTACGCAGCGCAGGACCTCCGTGAGGAGCGGACCGTCGCGGTCACCGTCCTCCACCCGTGGCTGATGGGGAACCACGGGGCGGTGCACGCCTTCCTGGGGCGGGCACAGACCCTGGAAGCGGTCGCCCACCCCCGCCTGGCGAGGGTGCTGGCCCACGGGCGCGACGAGGCGTACGTGTACGCGGTCGCCGAGTACCTGCGGGGGGAGACCCTCGCCGAGGTACTGGGGGACGGCGAGGCGCTGCGGTACTCGCCGCACATGGCCCTGTCGATCGTCGCCGACGTGCTGGCGGCACTCGACGCCGCCCACCGGACGGGCGTCGTGCACGGTGAGATCACCCCCGACAAGGTCGTGATGGACGACGGCGGACGGGCGAGGGTCACCGGTTTCCCGCTGCTGTTCGACGCGGCCGAGGACGCCGGGCCCGACAGCCGCACCGACGTGCGCGACGTCGGCGCGCTGCTCCACAGGCTGATGACCGGAGACTCCGCCGTCGAGGACGAGGGACGGCCCCTCCGGCCCTCGGCCGTGCTCCCCGACCTCCCGCCCGACCTGGACATGCTGGTCGCCAACGCGACCGACCCGAACCCGCGCTACCGACCGCGCGACGCGGGCCAGTACCTGACCCTGGTCGAGCAGGTGATGCGGTCGCTCCCCCGCACCGACCGCGACCGCGAGGGCGACACCCGCCCGATCCCGGTCGTCACGGACCTCCCGGTCGCGGACCTCCCGGCCGAGAGCGCGGCGGGCGCGGCCGGGGACGACCGGGGCGGCGCCGTTCCGCGGTGGCGCCGCCCACCGGCGCTCGTCGCCGCGGGGGTGCTGGTCCTCGCGCTGTTCGCGGCCGGCTGGGCCCTCGCCCCCGTGGGCGGCGCCGCCCTCCCCGACGTCCTGGGCAGCGACCCGGAGGCGGCCGAGGCGCGGTTGGCGGCGCTCGACCTGGAGCTGGTCGTCGCGTTCGACGAGACCTACAGCGACACCGAGGCGGTCGGGTCCGTCGCCGACACCACCCCGGAGGCGGGCGCCGAGCTGGAACGGGGCGACGAGGTCATGCTCTGGCTCTCCGCGGGGCCGCAGTTCGCCGAGGTCCCCGACGTGGTCGGCGGCACCGAGAACGAGGCGCGGGACACCCTGCGCACGGCCGGGTTCACCCACATCGAGGTGGTCCAGGAGCACTCCTCCGAGGAGGCGCCCGGGACGGTCCTGTCGACGGTCCCGGCGACGGGCGAGGAGGGCGACCGGGCCGAGGCGGTGACCGTCCACGTCAGCGAGGGGGTCATCGTCCCGACGCTGCTCGGCATGGGGCAGGCGGAGGCGGGCGAGGCCCTCACCGGGCTGGGGCTGGCGTTCGAGGTCGCCGAGGCGCACCACGCCACGGCGCCGGAGGGCGAGGTCGCGGGCCAGACGCCCGAACCCGGCACCATCCTCCCCGAGGAGGGCGTCGTCACCCTCACGGTCTCCCTCGGGCCGGAGCCCGAGGACGAGGAGACGGAGGAGGACGAGGCCGGGGAACCCGGCGAAAGCGCCCCCGCCGACGACGGCGGTCGCGGTGAGGGCGGCCGGGAGGACGGCGGCCGGGGCGACGGTGACCGCGGGGACCGGGGGGACGACGGCTGGGGCGACTCCGGCGGCGCCTCCTGCGCGGTCGGCGCCTGGGACGGCGGCACCGTCTACGACACCGGGGACCAGGTCAACTACCGGGGCCGTGTGTACGAGGCGCGCTGGTGGATCCAGGGGGTCCCGCCGACCATGGGCGAGGAGTGGGGGGTCTGGGAGGACCGGGGCTCCTGCTGACCGGTCCCGCGCACCGTCCCGACCCGGCCCCGCGCCGTTCCGGCCGGTCAGGGGGCGGGGGTGAAGTCCGCGAGGTGGTCGCGCACCCACTCGCGGTAGGTCCGCGGCGGGAGGCCGGTCGCCTCCCGCACCCCGTCGCCGACCGGCTCGGGGACGGCGGCCAGCCCGGCCCAGTGGGCGAGGGCCGCGTCCGCGTAGTCCGGGTCGCCCATGGCCCGCGCCACTTCCTCCCGGGCCTCCTCCGGGGGCTGCTCCTCCCAGCGCACGGGGACGCCCGTCTCCTCGCCGATGATCCTGACCTGGTCGGACTGGGTGAGGGACTCGGGTCCGGTGATGTCGTAGCTCCTGCCCGTGTGCCCGTCGTCGAGCAGGGCGCGCACGGCGGCGGCCGCCACGTCCTTCTCGTGGACGAGGGAGCGGGAGGCGCCGCCGTAGGGCGCGCGGACGACGCCGCCGGACACCTGGTCGGCCCACATCAGGGTGTTGGTGGCGAGGCCGGTCACGCGCAGGAAGGTCCACTCGCCGGCGGCCGCCCGGACCGCGGCCTCGACCCGCCCCCAGACGCCGTTCTCCTCCGCCGGGCGGTCGTCGCGGACGTTCGAGGCGGAGAGGTGGACGATCCGTCGCGCGTGTCGGGCGAGGGCGGCCACGGTCTCCTCCACGCCGTCCCCGTCGAACCCGGGCCAGAGCAGGTAGGCGGCGGCCGTCCCCTCGGCGGCCGAGGCGACGGCCGCCGGGTCGGTGATGTCGCCGCGGACGACCTCGACCTCCTCCGGGAGGCGGGCCGCCCCGGGGTTGCGCACCAGTGCCCGGACCGGGACGCCCTCCGCGATCAGCCCCGCCACGACGTGGCGTCCGGTGGACCCTGTGGCCCCGGTGACCAGGATCGGCTGGTTCATGATGTCTCCCCCTGCGCGGTGCGGTCGGGCGCCGGTCGGCCGCCCGCGTCCCACACTCATGCCTCAACTAATGTTGAGGTCAAGCCCGCGCCGGCCCCGGGCCCCGGACCCCGGGCCCCCGCGTCCCGGGCCGTCCGCTACTCCCGGGCGTCCTCGCCCCGGGCGAGCCGGCCGAAGTGCCCCACCGCCGCCCCCAGGGCGAAGTGCGCCGCCTGGTGCTCGGTCATCGGCACCACGCCGGCGGGGACGGTCACCCGGAACGGGAACTCGTCCTCCGGCCTGATGCGGAAGTCGTCGATGACCCCCTGGGACAGAAGCATGGTCAGCGCCTCGCGTATCTGCCCGCTGCGGTTGTCCGACGCCCAGATCGACATGACCCCCACAGTAGCCCGCAGAACCCTGCGAGGACCCCCGGATCCCCTATCCCGTCGGGCTTCCCGTTCAGCGAGCCCAGCCGGAAGCCGGGCGCAGGGCGGCACGCGGACCGGGCCTCCCCGGATCCGCGGGACGTCCGCCCGGGGGACGGGCGCACCGCTCCGGCAGGGTCCGGACACAGGTGTGGGCGGACCGCGGAACGGTCCGCCCACATCCGGAGCACGGGCACGACCCCCGTGGTGCCCGTGCTCGCCGGCCACCGCCGCCGCCTGTCGTCCCCCGACGGCGGATGCGGAGGCCGGAGCTCATCGCCCCGGAACCCGGGCCTTGGCCCGGTCAGTCCCGCGCGGACACCCGGGCCTCGCCCGCGAGCACGTTCGCGGTCAGCCGCCGCAGCGCGAGCCTCGTCGCCTCGAACTCCTCCTCGGGGAGGTCGATGACGGCGCCGATCGCCTCCGGGACCCCTTCGGCCCCGGCCCGCAGCTCCGCGCCCTCCGCGGTGAGGGTGACGCGGACCGAGCGCTCGTCGCGCGGGTCCCGCACGCGGTCGAGCAGCCCCCTGGCCTCCAGCCGCTTGAGCAGCGGGGTGAGCGTGCCGTAGTCCAGCTGGAGCACGGCGCCGATCTCCTTGACGGAGCACTCCCCGCGCTCCCACAGCAGCATCATGACGAGGTACTGGGGGTAGGTCAGCCCCAGCGGCTCCAGCAGGGGCCGGTAGAGGTTGGTGACCGCGCGGGAAGCCGCGTACAGCGCGAAGCACATCTGCTCGTCGACGGGAGGAAGAGGGAAGTCGCCCGCGGGGGCGGGGGAACGGTCAGGCATCGGCAACATCGTAGTTACCTCCTACCCGATGTCAAAGCCCGCGATTGCCTTGCACGCGAGGAAGTTCGGGACGGGGTACCCCGACCCGTCGGGGGCCGCCCCTCGGCACGCGGGGCCGCCGCACGGACACCCCTCCCGCACGCCGGCCCCCTACCGGCGCGGCGCCCGGTAGGGCAGCCTGCGCTTGACCACCTTGCCGGTGGCGTTGCGCGGCAGCTCGTCCAGCACCACCACGTCACGGGGCACCGAGAACCGGCCCAACACGGACCGCACGTGCATCCGCACCTTGTTCGGGTCCACCTCGACGCCGTCGTACGGGACCACGAACGCCGCGAACCTCTGCCCGAACTCCTCGTCCGGCACACCCGTCACCACGACCTCGCGCACCCCGGGGAGCGCCACGATCGCCTCCTCCACCGGCCGAGGGAACACGTTCTCCCCGCCGGAGACGATCATGTCGTCGTCCCGTCCCGCCACGTGCAGCAGCCCGTTCGCGTCCACGTGCCCCCGGTCGCCGGTCTCCATCAGGCCGTTCGCGAGCTTCTTGCTCCGCCCGTTCGTGTACCCGTCGAACAGCATGTCGTTGCCGACGTGGATCGACCCCTCCGTCCCGTCGGGGACCTCGGAGCCCTGCGCGTCCAGGACCGCGATCCGCGTCCCCAGGGGAGGCCGCCCCGCCGTCGTCGGGGAGAGCCGCATGTCCTCCGGCGTCGCGATCGTCGCCCAGGACACCTCCGTCGACCCGTACAGGTTGTAGAGCACGTCCCCGAACTCGTCCATGAAGCCCGTGATCAGCTTCGGGCTCATCGCGGAACCGCTGCACGCCACGATCCGCAGCGAGGAGGTGTCGTACCGGGCACGCGTCTCCCGCGGCAGGTCCATGATCCGCCGCAGCATCACCGGCACCGCGAACAGCACCGTGCACCGCTGCTCCTGGACCGTCCGCAGCACGTCCTCGGGCTCGAACAGCCGCCGCATCACCAGCGTGGCCCGCATCGACATGCCCAGCTGCACACCGGCCAGGCCCCACGTGTGGAAGACCGGCGCCGAGACCAGGATGCGGTCCGACGAGCGCAGCGGGATGCGGGACAGCACCGACGCCGCGTCCTGCGGGCCCTTCGGCGTGGGCCGCCGCGCCCCCTTGGGGGCGCCCGTCGTCCCCGAGGTCAGCACGATCAGCCTGCCCGGCCGCTCCGGCGGCCCCGGCTCCGTGCCCGTGCCCTCCCGCGCCTCCCACGGCACCGCCGGACCCGGTCCCGACGGCTCGCCCCACGCCGTCACCCGCGCCACCTCGGGAGGGAGCCCCGCGTACAGGGGCGCGAACTCGGTGTCCGCGACGAGCACCGCGACCCCGTTGTCCGCCACGGCCGCCGACAGCTGGCCGGCGGACAGCCCCGTGTTCAGCAGCACGGTGTCCGCGCCGAGACGGCCGCAGGCCGCCATCGTCTGCACGAAGGCACTGTGGTTGCGGCACAGCAGACCCACGCGCGTCCCCTGGACCACACCCGCCCCGTGCAGCTCCCGGGCCAGCTGCCGGGCGCGCAGATCCATCTCACCGAAGGTCGTCGGCCCCCGCTCGTCGATGACGGCCACGGCGCCCGGGGCGCGCTCGTTCGCCGCCGCGTACCCGCCGGCGATCGTGGCGCCCCACGTGCGCAGGGCCCGGAGCTGGCGGACGATCCGATCGGGGCGGCCGGCACTGAGCACACCGGCGCGGACCAGGACACGCGCCGTCCTGAGGGTTCGACGCAGTCGTGAAGGGGCGGGCGGTACGGCGTTGGGCGCCATGGTGTCTCCGGGAGGGCTACGGGGACGGGCGAAGCGTTCCGCGCCTCACCGGGGAGCCTTCGCCGCGTGACTCCCCGGAAGTACTGCGACCGTAGGCGACGAACCCCCCGCGTTTCTGCGCACCCGGGTGAGTCCCCGCCCCTGGTTCCTTGTCACCGGTGTGCGAACCGTGCCGCCCGTCCGCCGGGGCGGCCCCGCCCTCCCGGGCCCGCCGACGCGGGCGCCGGGAGCGCAGGCGGAGGGGCCGCCGCGCACGGCGCGACGGCCCCCGGCCGACGTGTCGGCCCGCCGTCCCGGCACCCGGCCGGGCGGCCGCCCGGCTCAGCCGGACACGGTGATCGGTGAGGCGGGGTCGTCGGCGTTCGTCACCAGGTAGGTGGCGGTGAAATCGGACGTCGTCGCGCTGGTCGGGCAGCCGAAGCCGCCCTCCACCTCGACCGGGGCCGTCGTGTCGAACGCCAGCGTCGACGCCGGGCTCCCGTTCGTCCACGTGCCGCCCACCGGGACCGGGGCGTCCGGGCTGACGGTGGCGGTGCACGAGGCGAGGCCCCTGGTGGTCACGACGATGCCGCCCGCGGGCACCACCATCGTGCCGACCGAGGGCGCCCCGAACTGCATGGTCATCTCCCAGACGGGATCGGCGACGGCCACGGTGGCGCTCACCAGGGGCACGTTGGTGGAGCAGTTGCCGAAGTCCGGGGAGTTGATGGGGCCGGAGACGGCCCCGTTCGGGTTGTGGTTGCCCGGGGCGGCCGGGACCAGGTTGTTGCCACCGCCGGGAGAGGTGGACGACACCTGGCAGGTCACCACGACGGTGCCCGCCGTGAAGGTCGCGGTGCCGTCCAGGACCGCCTCGAAGGCGGCCCCCGCGGGGTCGACGGTGGTGGAGGCCTGCTGGGCGGCGAGGGCGCCGCCGCTCCAGGACAGGGCCAGGACCCCCGCCGCCGCGACGGCGACGGCCGTGCGGGAGCGGGCGGGGAAGGAGAGGGGGCGGGATCTCGGTCGCGGAACCGACATGGGTACTCCTCGTGTGTGACGGCCGGCGGGCGCGAGGGGGCTCCGACCGGCGGGATCTGGGGGTACGCGCCGACTCGGTAGACATGGCTTTCCTGGTGGACCGGGGAGCCCGCGCGGGCCCCCGGGGGTAGGGAGCCCGCTCAGACCGCCGTGGCGGTCACGGGTCGGGGAGCGGAGGCGCCGGGGCGACGCCGGGGGCGGGCCCCTGCGCGGGAAGCTCTTCCGCCGGAACGGTCGCCGCGGTCGGCGAGTGCCGCCCGCGGCGGCGCCTTCTGCGGGGAGGCCGCGCCACGGGCCGCCAGGCGAACGCCAACCCGCCGCCGGCCAGCGCGAGCAGTGTGCCGACCACCAGGCCCCCCAGGTTGGACAGGACCAGGGCGCCCAACCCGAGGAAACCGGCCAGCGCGCCGGTGACGACGTGCTGGTTGGGGGTGAACCAGGTGACCAGGCCGAGGACGGCGAGCATCCCTCCGAACATCAGCGAGGAGACCCCGCCGACACCGGTCTGGATCATCAGCTCCACCGGCATCGCGACGAGCGACGCCATGACGGCGCCGGAGAGGATCATGAGGAGCCCGCCGGCGAAGGGGCGCCGCTTGCGCCAGCCGCGCCAGGAGGCCCCCAGCCCGCGCAACGACCTCAGAAGCACTCGCTCTCCCCGAGGCTGAGGCCGAGGCTCAGGCCGGAGAGGCGGAAGGTCCCGGCGCTGGCGGCCCTCGCCGTCTGCTCCAGGTCCTGCACGACGATCACGTCGGACTGCATGCCGAACAGGTCGTTGAAGCCCTGAGCACCGGACGGCCCCTTTTCGAGGGTGCCCGCGTCGCGCCCGATCTCGATGTTCTCGAACTCGGCGTTGCCGTCCATCTGGGACATGTCGATGACCAGGTTCTCCGCCTGGACGGGCGTGCCCTGGTCCCCGGCGGTGAGTTCGAGGGAGATCGTCCCGATGAGGGGGAACTCGGTGAGGACCGACTGGCACAGTCCGTCGATCTCGGCGCTCTCGATACCGGCGACCGCGACGGGGACGGCCTCCTCACGCACGGTCTGGTCCAGCCAGCCGTACTGGACGAAGCCCTCACCGCGCAGTTCGTCGGCCGAGATCTTGAAGTCCTGGCCCGAGACCGTGAACGAGGCCGCGAGCGCGCCCTGGGCCATGGCGACGAGGATCGCGCCCACGGCGACGCCGGCCGGGACGGAGAAGAGGGCGAAGCGCTTCCAGCTGGTGTGGCTCTCGGGGGTCCTCGCGGACTCGTCGGCCACGTCGGGGGATGCGGTGTCCATGCGTGTCCTTCCGGGTACACGGCCGCGTTGCGCCTGCCGTCCCCCCGAACATCCGGCACGCGGCCTGGCCGTGCGCCCCCGGGCGGGGCGGCTCCGGACCAGTTTCCCTGACGCTGCACATCATGTATCGGCGTCGAAGGGATTTCAAGGGTCCAGGGGAAAATCGTCCGCCGTTTCTCACGATTTACCGGAATGATCTTGGCGTGTCCCTCCACGGTCTGGACGTGCGAGAACGTGGGAATTGCCGAGGTTGGAAGCAGGGTTAATTCGTGTGGACCACTGGGGTGTGAATCGCCGTCCGGGAGCGGGTGGGATCGTTTCTTGTCATTCCGGTGAGTGCGTTCGGGGGTGCGGTTCGTCAGCCGGGTGAGTGGACGGATCAGGCACGGGCCCGGAGGGCGGCGCGGGCCGACGGTTCATGGATCGCCGGCCCGCGGAGGAGAGCGGATCCGGCGCCCCCGCCCGAGCATGCGCGCGTACGGGATCCCCCGTGCGCCGTGCCCCGACCGCCGCGCGCTCTCGCGCGCACGCGCGCGCGGGAAGAGCGTGTCCCCGGCCCCCGGGCACGGAACGGATCCCGCGGCCGGGCTGTGAGTGGCGACACAGGACGTTCGGTTTGCCGCGTGCTGTGGCGGGGGGTAGTGTTCTCCGAGTCGCCACGGGACGGCGAGCGGGCCTCAGGGCCGGCTCGGAACCGGACCGGGTTCGGCGGCACAACCTCCTCTCTGGAACACGCGGTTCGAGCACTGCTCCGGCCATGTAAACTCAGGGAGTCGCTTCAAAAGCCCAGTCCATTCGGACAAAAGCAAACGAAGCA
>NZ_JBIWMK010000013.1:0-119659 GCF_044766605.1 Nocardiopsis sp. NPDC101807
CTTGCGCTGATGGTACTGCCCTGTGGTGGGGTGGGAGAGTAGGTCGCTGCCACGGTTTTTTGTGGGGAGGGGGTCGCCTTGTTGGGCGGCCCCCTCTTTTTTGTGTGTGGGGTGGTTTTCGGGGGTGGCCCCGTTTTTTTGTGTGTTTGTTTGTGCGTTTGTGAAGTGGGTGGTGGACAGGGGTGGTGGTGGGGGGTGGGTTGGTCCCCCCGTGTTTCCAGGAAAGCGGAGTGGGGGTGGGTGGTGCCAGGGATGGGTGCGGTGTGTGGACAACGCGGGGTGGGACAACACGGAGCCCGCGGACGCTCACGGCCTCCAGGAGGCGGCTGAGGGCTTCCCGCGCAGCCGTGCCGGGTCGGACGCCCGAGGGCCCTGTCCGTACTCCTCAGGGGCGTGAGCCTTCGGGGGCCGGAACGCGCCGTCGGCACCCCTTCCGTGTCCCGGAAGCGGACCCGGAGCGGCGTCGGGCCGGCCTCGGCCGGCGGCGGGGCGCCCATGGCGCGTCCCATCCCCGGACCCGTTCGCGGGCACCCGGGAGGATGCACCCGTCGAAGCGGGACCCAGGGAGTCAGGGGGCGCGGTCCCGCACGGGCGGCGCCCGGCCGGGGCGCTCGGAAGCACAAGGGGGAGGCGGCCGGAATTCGGGGGCCGCTTTTTCTCAGTCCTCGTCGGCTTCGGGGGAGTCGATGAGCTGCCGCAGCAGCGCAACGAAGTCTTCTTCGCTCATCGCCGACCAGTCCACGTGCTCGTTCATGCTCTGCGGTTTTCCCAGCCTGCGGACCAATAAGCCTGCGGTGGCCGAATTGCTTTGAGAAGTCTGGGTTAACACCGCGTTGGCGCAGGTGGAGGAACCGTGGACAAGCGGGGTCGGACCCGCGGGGACCTTTTCCGGGCTCCTCCCCCGCCACGTCTCAGACGCGCTGCTGGAGGGCGCTCCGGCACTCGGGGCAGCGGCACCTCTTGTTGTACCCGGTGACGGTGCCGTGCGGCAGGGAGGGGTCCCGCTGCTCGGTGAGCGTGAAGTCGAGCTGGTCGCCGAAGGCCGTGAGGACCCGCGCGGTCGAGAACACCTGCTTCGGGGTGATGCCGAGTTCGGTCGCCGCTTCGTCGATGTGCCTCCCCATGCGGAGTTTCGCGATGAGACGCGACCGGGTACTCGGCGGCATCTGGGCCTCCGCGTTCGCGATCAGCTGCTCGGCGTCGTCAATGGGGTAGCTCATGGGTTTCCTCTATGTGTGCGGGTACGCCTGCCGCAGCAGGCACCTCAAGCATCGTACGCGGTTTCGTCCCGCTGGTATCGGGGTGAGACATAGGTGACAGGCGATGCCCGACCCCGTCCCCGCCCGGGTCGCCCTCCAGCGGTCTCCCGTTCCTTCGTGCCGGTGTTCTCCTCGGCTGCCTCCGTCGGTCCGTATCGTTCGACCCTGAGTGGTCCATGTTGTCACTGTGACTGAGGAGAAGGAAAAAACCCGGAGTGCTCGATGGTGAACATGTGCCTTCCCAACCCTCATCCTGGCTACTTATTGTGACAAAAGGCAGGTTTGTCGCCCATGAGAGCGGAAGGAGGGAACCGTAATGCCTCAAATCTGCTGCTCTTTTCTAGAAACGCATTGCTAGATGCTAGGCGCCGTGTTTCGCTGGTCTCCTACCATCTTCGCTCTGTGTCATTGGATGGCCTCATGACCAGCCCCACGGTTCGTCGTCGGCGACTGTCCGCCGAACTCCGCCGCCGCCGAGTCCAGGCCGGCCTGACCCTCAGCGATGTCGCAGAGGAGCTGGAGTGGTCCCCGGCCAAGCTCGGGCACATCGAGACGGGTATCCGCAAGTGGCCCTCCGTCATGGAGATCGCGGCCCTCCTCCGTCTGTACGGGGTGACGGGGGGACAGCGCGAGGCCATCCTGACCCTGGTCCGGGAGTCCCGGCTCAGGCCCTGGTGGACCGAGTACGAGGACGTCCTCTCCTCCGCCTACGTCGGCAACGAGGCCGGAGCCGTGTCCGTCCAGACGTACGCGGGCATCCTCGTCCCCGACCTCCTCCAGGTGCCCGACTACACCGCCTCGGTGGCCCGCGCCCTGGGCCACGGGGACCGGGGGGCCGACCGGATGGTCGCGGCCTACCTCAAGCGCCAGGAGGTCCTCGACCACGGCGGGCTCGAGCGCTACCACGCCGTCCTCGAGGAGGACGCCCTCCACAGGATCGGTTCCGACCTGGAGCTGTTGCGGGCGCAGACCTCCCGGATCGTCGAGCTGGCGACCGGGTCCGACCGGGTGACGGTGCAGCTGCTGCCCACCTCGGCCGGGCCCCACCGCGGGGTGGCGGGCCCCTTCTCCGTCCTGGAGTTCGACGAGGACGAGTCGGCGCTCGCCTACGTCGACGCGACCCAGGGAGGGTCGATCGTGGAGTCGGACGAATCCGTTCGCGCCTGCAAGCAGGTATGGTCCGAACTCACCGGCATCGCGGCGTCTCCGCAGGCCACCATCGGGATCCTGCGGAGGATGGCGCTGCTGACCTGACCCCGCCGGCGCCCCGGCGGGGGGATCGACGCCAGAAGTTGGTGCGAATCGGTCCACCGTGGCAGGGACCGCCCCCGATGGCTTGCTAGTCTGCTAGGTGACAACCTCATAAAGTTCTCCACGGAGCCCCCGTCCCCTGACGGGAGCACGTGTGCACGCACCGGATCAACGAAAGGGTCCAGACAGTGAAGAAGATCATCGTTCTGGCGCTGGTGGCCCTCGGGGCTTTCGCCGTCTACCGCAAGATCCAGGCGGACCGCGCCGAGCTCGACCTGTGGACCGAGGCCACGGCGGCCAGCGAGAGCTGACCACCGGGCCGCCCGGCAGCCGCGAGCGGCCGGGTCGGCGCCACCGGGCGATCCGGGGACGGGCGCGGAGCGCGCCGTCCCGGAGCCCGCGCATCAGTGACACGAAGACGTGGGTGGGCCGACAATCCCGTGGCGCGACCCACGGCTTTGTGCTGTCACGGGTCCTCCCCGGCGACCGCATGATCGCAGACGCCTCCGAGGACGGTATGCTCTGCATAGCGGCCCGGGCCTGAGCCCGGGTTCCGCGGGGCCATAGCTCAGCTGGCAGAGCGCCGGTTTTGCATACCGGAGGTCAGGGGTTCGACTCCCCTTGGCTCCACAGCGACAACGCGCGGACCAGACGTGGTGACGGGGACCCCCTGCCGGGGGTCCCCGTTTCGCGTTCCCCTCCCCCCGTCCCCGGGGCCCACGCGGGGGCCGGCGGCTCCGTCTCCTCCTGGCCGGTTCCGGCCGCCGTCCTCCGGCCCCCCTCGCCCGCGTCCGCCGGGCCGGCCGCCGGATCCGTCGACCGGTGTTCGCCCTATGAGTGCTATACGGAGAAAAACACGAATGGGGACGTGTGACCGTATTCAAAGGCGCTTGGGGAGCGAAAGTAGGAATTGTGTTCGGTTACCAATGGGTAGTGCGAGTTCGGCCGTCCGGGATGCCGAATGAGGGGCCCGGGGGAGTGCGGCTCGTGGGAGGCCCCGGAGTGCCTATAGTCCGTTCGGGTGAGAAGGATGACGGAGAGTCCACTTCGGCCGTGCGCGTCCGGGTGGGTCCAGTCGCTCATGGGATGGCATGAAGTCGCAGGTCATAGGGCTTGTCGGTGAATGGTCTGCCCATGACCTTTCATTCCGGTTACGTGGACCCGCCCGTACCACATGCGGTGACTCTGCGTGTGTGTATGATGACACTCCCTCTCAGTGCAATGGTTCTACTGGGCCATATGAGAAATAGGCCTCTTGGGGTCTGTTGGTGAACTGGGACGATCCGTAGTTTCGACACCAGCGACAACGAGGAAGACACCGCGCCGAAACGATCGACCGCCGAAGACGGCCCGTACGGCCCCCCGTACGTGCTCCGGCCCCGTCATCGGATCGGTCCGCTTCTCCTCACCGCCGACGGTCGCGCCGGTCGGCGGATTTCCGATCACCACACATGCTGATCTTGGGAGTGGGGCAACATGTGGAATGAGAAGATGGCAGCCCGTGCCAAATGCCGGGAGATCGATCCTGACGCCCTGTTCGTGCAGGGTGCGGCGCAGAACCGCGCCAAGCTGATCTGCCGGGGATGCCCGGTGCGTACCCAGTGCCTGGCGGAGGCGCTGGACAGCCGTATCGAGTTCGGTGTCTGGGGAGGCATGACCGAACGCGAGCGCCGCGCCCTGCTGCGTCGCCGCAAGGACGTGGTCAACTGGTACGAACTGCTGACCAGTGCCGAGCGCCGCTACGAGGCGGAGCAGGCCCGGCAGGACGACCTCCGCTCGGGGGCCGCGGCATCGGCCGGCGCCGCCGCGCAGCCCCCCGTCGCGGACTCCGGGACCGCCCCCGTGGCCGTTCCGGTCCACGTGGCGGAGGCGGCTCCGGTCCCGGCCGTGGCGCGGGCCTGATCCGCGGCACGGACCGCTGAGCCCGACCGGCCTCCGGGGAAGGGGCGCCCCCGGACCGGGTCGGGCAGACGAAAGTCGTGGTCCGCCTCCACCCTAGGGGGGAGGGCAGGATCAGGGGAGGATCAGGGGCGGCCCCGATGGCGGTGGCCGAACCTGTGACGCATGATGGTGGGAGTACGGCTGAACCGGGCCGTGCTCCCGTCGTCGTTGGGAGTGGGAGTGGCTGTGCAGGACCCTCAGTATCCGGCGAGACGCCCCTGGGAACCGCAGGCCCAGCCGCAGATCCGTCTCACCGACGCGCAACGCGACTCCGTCATCCGGGTGTTGCAGGAGGCCTTCAGCCAGGGACAGCTCGACGAGGAGGAACTCGACGAGCGGACCGGCAAGGCCATGAAGGCCAAGTTCGGCGCCGACCTGGCCCCTCTGACCGAGGACCTCGGGGTGACGCCGCAGGGCTCCCCCGCCGGGGCCGGGGCGTTCCCGTTCGGCTCGCCCGGCGGAGGCGGCGGCCAAAGGCCCGGGCCCAAGGAGCCCCTGCCCAGCACCCCCGCCGAACGCTGGGTGGCCGCGGCCGCCCACGGCGGGAACTACGTCTTCCCCGTCGTGGCCCCGCTGGTGCTGTTCCTGGCCAGCGACAAGATCTCGCCGTACGTCCGGCGCCACGCCATGGAGTCCCTCAACTTCCAGCTCTTCTGCGTCGTCGGAGGCATCGCGAGCCTCCTGCTCTCCTGGCTGGTCCTGCCGATCGTCCTGGTCGTCGCCATCGCCCTGGGCTGGGCCGTCCTGCCGGCCATCGCCTCCATGGTGAGCCTCACCGGGCAGAACTGGCGCTACCCGACGCCCTACCGCTTCCTCAAGGACGACCGGGCCGACACGCCTCCCGGGTCCTGACACGACGGAGCCGGGGCGGGAGGACCCGCCCCGGCCGGAGGGGATGAAACCGCCGCGTCGGCGGGGCCTGGCCGCCCTCGCCGCCGGACGCGGTGGTCCGCCTGTCGTCGTGTCGTCGTCCTGCCGGGCACCCGTCGGACGGCCTCTACCGGCCGGGGCGCCCGTTCTCCTTGGCGCGGTTGTCGCCCGAGGCGGCGCGGACGGTCTCCTTGGCCTTGCCCTTGGCGGCCTTGGCGGTCTCCGAGGCCTTGTCGGCCGCGTCGGAGGCCTTCTCCTCCAGGTTCTCCCGGGTCTCGCGGACCTGGTCGCGGGCCTGGTCCAGGTGCTCCTGCCACTCCGCGTCCTGCGACGCCTGCCGCAGGCGGATCAGCGAGTACACCACCACGCCGCCGACCACGGCGGCGCCGCCGATCAGGAGCCCGCGGGGGATCCGGCGGCCTCCGCGGCTCAGCAGCCGCAGTCCTCTGCGACCCGGGTTCGGGTCGACGCGTTGCGCCGCGGCGCTGAGGAGCCCGGCCACACGGGGCGCCACGGTGTCCTCCACACGCAGCGCGGCGGTCTCCAGTCGGGGGGCGGTCCAGCCACGCGCCTGGAGGAGCTTCAGGGAAGCCTGGTCCCGTGCCTGGTCGGCATACGGGCCGAGCCGGTCGGCCTGCTCCTTGGCAAGGTCCTGCAGACGGGCGAGGGTCGCCTCGGCCTCCTTGCGACGCTTGGCAGTGTTAGGCACGTCGTCAGCTCCTTCGATCGTTCACCGGTTCCTGCGGTCCCCACCCGGCGTGGCCGACGCGTCGAGCCACGATGGGTGGCTTCTCTTCGTCCTTCCCCGTTATCCGGGTGTTATCTCAACATACGTCCTCTCCGTCGGCGATCGGAGTTTCGACACCAACGGACGGGTTCTTCTCCGTCCCCTCCTTCCCACGTATCGCCGTCCCTCACATCACACCGGCATGCTCCGTCCCACACTGCCCGGCTCCGGGGCGGTCCGCCGGGTTTCGGACGAGCCCGGGAGACGGACGGGTAACGTGAGCACGTAAACGAAGTCGACCGAAAGGCACGTAGGTGTCGGACTCCAACGGTCAGCCCACTGCGCGGCTGAACACCTCCAAGGGAACCATCGTCGTCAAGCTGTTCGAGGAGGAGGCCCCGGAGACGGTCGCCAACTTCATCGGCCTGGCTGAGGGCACCAAGCAGTGGATGAACCCGACCACGGGCAAGCCCTCCAACAGCAGCCTCTACGAGGGCACGATCTTCCACCGCGTCATCGACGGCTTCATGATCCAGGGCGGGGACCCGCTCGGCACCGGCCGCGGCGGCCCCGGCTACACCTTCAAGGACGAGATCCACCCGAAGCTGCGCTTCGACCGTCCGTTCCTGCTGGCCATGGCCAACGCCGGCCCCGGCACCAACGGTTCGCAGTTCTTCGTCACCGTGGAGAAGCCGTACTGGCTCGACGGCCGCCACACCATCTTCGGTGAGGTCGTCGAGGGGGACGACGTGGTCACCGCGATCTCCAAGGTCGACACCGACTCCCAGGACCGTCCCCGCGAGGACGTGGTGATCAACAGCATCGAGATCACCCGCTAGCCGACCGACGAGCAGGCCAGGACTCCGAGGAGTGAGAGACAGACCATGACCGCGCCCCCGCCTCCGTCCGGTGCGGCACCGGAACCGGGGCCGACGGCCCCGCGCACCTGTTACCGGCACCCCGACAGGGAGACCGGGGTCAGCTGCACCAGGTGCGAACGGCCCATCTGCCCGGACTGCATGGTGGAGGCGTCGGTGGGCTTCCAGTGCCCCCGGTGTGTCGCGGAGGGGAACCGGGGCGTGCGCCGGGCCCGGACGCCCTTCGGGGGCCGGGCCGTCGCCAAGCCCTACGTGACCTGGACGCTCCTGGGCCTGATGGCGGCCGGGTTCATCGCCCAGCTGGGCACGTCCGACCCCATCGGTCAGGCGGGCTACTCCGGGCTGGTCCGGGAGTTCGCCATGCTCGGCTTCGGCCGGTGGGAGGACGGGACGCTCCGCGGTGTGATGACGGGCGAGTGGTACCGGCTGATCACCGCGGCGTTCCTGCACGGCAGCATCTTCCACCTGCTGTTCAACGGGTACGCCCTGTACGTCCTCGGGGCGCAGCTGGAACGCTGGCTGGGCCACGGGCGGTTCCTCGCCCTGTGGGTGGTCGGCGCGCTCTCCGGTTCGGTACTGAGCCTCCTGGCGGCGCCCACGCAGCTGTCCGTCGGCGCCTCCGGCGCGATCTTCGCCCTCTTCGGCGCGGTGCTCGTGATCGGCAAGAGGCTCGGCCTGGACCTGCGCATGGTGCTCGTGCTGATGGGGGTCAACCTCGTGTTGACCTTCGTGGTCCCGAACATCTCCTGGACCGCGCACATCGGAGGGCTGGTGGCCGGGCTCGCCGTCGGCGCCGTGTTCGCCTACCTGCCGGGCAGGGGGGCGAAGGCGTCGTCCCGGACGCTGACGCACGTCCTCCTGGTCGCCGCGCTCGTCGCCCTGCTCGCGGTCCTGGTGGCCGCTGCGCCGGTGATCGTCCTCGGCTGAGGGCCGGCGCCTCGTCGGCCCCGGGGGTTCTCCTCCGGGGCCGACGTCGTTCCGTGGGTCCGCCCCGGTGCGGGCATGACGAACAGAGCTACCCACAGCCTGTGGATAACCCTGTGGAAAACATGGATATGGGCTGTTCAGGCCCTATAAGGGGCGCGGCTCGCACGGCCGTTGACGGCCGCGTTCCGCGCACGTCCGGGGCACCGCTCGCCCCGGAGGGCGTCGGGTCGGTCGCGCGTTCGCTCGGCGGGGGTCAGTGCCAGCGGGTGGAGAGGACGACGGCCACGATGATCCCGCTGAAGCCGATCAGCAGGTTCCAGTTCTGCCAGTCCTGCATGTACGGGACGTGGTCGCCCGCGATGTAGTAGACCGCGATCCAGAGAATGCCGAGGGCGAAGAAGCCCAGCATCGTCGGCACGAGCCAACGCGGACTGACCTTCGGCTTCTCTTTGGAAGGAGGCGGGGTGTAGACAGCCTTCTTCTTGCGATCGTTGCGGGACTTGGGCACGGTCGCTGCTCCAGTACGGTGGGGCGGTTCGGAACGAGAACACAGTCTACGCCCAGGGGGGAGCCCGCGTCACCGGTGGGACGCAGGGGATCCCGGGCACGGCCGCCGGCTTCGCAACGCCCCGGGCCGCACGGGCCGGAACGGCGGACGGGCCGCACCCCTCGGGGTACGGCCCGCCCTCTCGCCCTGCGGCCCTACTGCCAGGCCGGGTGCCACTCCTGCGGACGGAAGTCCTGCGGGCGGAAGACGAAGCCGTCCGGCCCCTCCTGCCCCGGAGGCGTCCCCCCTTCGCCCGGCGGGGGCTCCTCCGAGCCCGGCGGGGTCTCCTCGGAGTCCGTCGGCGGCTCCTCCGTCGCCGGGGCCGTCGCGATCGTGACGGTCACCGTGGTGTTCGGCGCGACCATCTGCGCGGCCTCGGGCGACTGGGAGACGACCGTGCCCTCCGGCTGGTCCGCCGTCTCCTGCTCCTGGAAGGAGGCGGTCAGGCCCACCTGGCCCAGGGCGGACTCGGCTCCCCCGCGGGTCATGCCGCGGAGGTCGGGCACCGCCACCTGGTCGGGTCCGGAGGAGATGTACAGCGTGATCGCCGTGTCCGGGGAGGCGTCCTCGCCCGCGGCCGGGTCGGTGCCGATGGCGTTGCCCTCGGCGACGCTGTCGTCCGACCTCTGCTCCGGGGTGACGTTCTCGAAGCCCGCCTCGTTCAGGGTGCTGACGGCGTCGGCCTCGCTCTGGTTCTGCACGGAGGGGATCGCTATGTCGCCCGGACCGGAGGAGACGAAGAGGACGATCTCCTCCGTCACCGCGGTCTCGCTGTCGGCGGGCGGGTCGGTCTCGATGACCGTGCCCTCCTCGACCTCGTCGTCGGCCCGGGGCTCGGAGGTGACGTCCTCGAAGCCCGCCTCGGTGAGGGTCGCCCGGGCCTCCTCCTCGGTGGATCCGGCGACCGACGGCACCGGCACCGTCTCCGGCTCGGAGGGGCCCCGGTTGAACAGGACGAACACCAGGATCAGGGAGGCGATCACGCCGACGGCGAGGAGGACCCAGAGGGCGGCCTTGCCGGCGCCGCCCTTCTTCCGGTCGTCGTCGTACCGGTCGTCGTCGTAGCGGTCGTCCTCGTACCGGTCGTCGTAGTCGTCGTACCGGTCGTTCGCGGGCGGGAGCGCCGTCGTCGCACCGGCGGTGGCCATCGCCATGGTGCCCGCCTGGGTGGGCATCCCCGCCAGGCCGCGCTGGATGTCCGCCCGCATCTCGGCGGCGTTCTGGTAGCGCTCCTCGCGGTCCTTGGTCATGGCCCGGAGGGTGATGTCCTCCAGCCAGTCGGGGATCTGCGGGTCCACCTCGGTCGGCGGCACCGGGTCCTCGCGCACGTGCTGGTAGGCGATCGACACGGGGGAGTCGCCGGTGAACGGCGGCCGGCTCGTGAGGAGCTCGTAGAGCACGCAGCCCGTCGAGTAGATGTCGCTGCGGGGGTCCACCCGCTCACCGCGCGCCTGCTCGGGCGACAGGTACTGGGCGGTGCCGATGACCTGGGAAGCCTGGGTCATGGTCGCCTGGTCGTCGTTCATCGACCGGGCGATGCCGAAGTCCATCACCTTGACCTCGGCGTTGCGGGTCAGCATCACGTTCGCGGGCTTGATGTCGCGGTGGACGATCCCGTTGTCGTGGCTGTACTCCAGCGCCTTGAGGATGCCGTCGACCAGTTCGGCGGAGCGTTCCGGAAGGAGTCTGCGGTCGTCGTCCAGGAGTTCCTTGAGGGTGCGCCCGTCCACGTACTCCATGACGATGTAGGGGATGGACACCCCCTCGACCATGTCCTCGCCGGTGTCGTAGACGGCGATGATGGCCGGGTGGTTCAGCGAGGCGGCCGACTGGGCCTCACGCCGGAACCTCGCCTGGAACACGTGGTCGCGTGCCAGGTCGTGTCGGAGGGTCTTGATGGCGACGAGCCGGTCGAGCCGCAGGTCGCGCGCGCGGTAGACCTCGGCCATGCCACCGCGCCCGACGACGACGTCGAGCTCGTAGCGTCCGCCAAGGAGCCGGGGCTGGGACATGTCGTGCACTGATCCTTGTGTCTTCCGGAAGCCGCCCGTGGGCCGCCGCCTACCCTGAGCGTCTCTCGCTCATTGCCTCGGTATCGAGTTGCCGTCGGGAGGGAACCCTCCGCCGTTGTCCTCGCCACCCGGGTCCGGGGGCGGGGGTTCCTCCTCGCCCGGTGTCTCCTCCTCCGAGCCGTCGTCCTCGCCTTCCTCGGGAGGACTGCTCTCCTCTTCGTCCTCCTCCGGGAGGGATGGCTCCGTCGTCGGGGACGACTCGGTCTCCGGCGACCAGTCCGGCTGGTTGTCCGGCACCACGGGGACGTCCACCGGGGCGGACTCCTCCGGTTCCTCCGAAGGCGAGGAGGACGGCGAAGGACTCGTGGCCGGCGACTCCACCGCGTCGCGCACGTGATTCACCTCACGGTTGCCCCCGTAGAGGAAACCGGCCACCACCGCGGCGACGATCAGGACCGTCGCCGCGACCGCGGCGAGCACCACGGGGGCGCTGATCCGGCGTTCGGAGGACCCTGCAAGCCTAGCGGAGTCCTCTTCCCCCACCGGGGTCACAGCCGCCTGACCGGCGGTTCGCCGGGTCACCGGCCCCGTCCCGGGGCCGGTGACCGCGCCCACCACCATGGTCTGGGCCATGCCGTTGAACCCCGTGGAGGGGGTCGGCGGCCCGGTGCCCGCGTTGGAGCGGATGACCGCGGCCAGGTGGGCGACCTCGCTGGCCGAGGCCGGCCGCTCCTCGGGCTCCTTGAGGAGCAGGGAGGTCACCAGGTCGTCGATGTCGGCCGGGATGTCGTCGGGGAGCGCCGGCGGTTCGTCGCGGGTGTGCGCGAGGGCCAGCGCGACCGGGCTGTCGCCGGTGAACGGCGGGGTCCCGGCCAGGCACTCGTAGGCCACCACGCCGAGCGCGTACAGGTCCGACGAGGAGGTCGCCGGGCGGCCCGACGCCTGCTCGGGCGAGATGTACTGGGCGGTCCCCATGACCATGCCGGTCTGGGTGAGGGTCACCGACATGTCGCCGCGGGCGATGCCGAAGTCGGTCAGCTTGAGCTGCCCGTCCGGGGTGACCAGCAGGTTGCCCGGTTTGATGTCGCGGTGCACCACACCGCGCGCGTGCGCCGCCGCGAGCGCCTTGGCCGCCTGGCAGACGAAGTCGAGGGTCTGGTCCGGGCTGAGGTGGCCCTGTTCGCGCAGGACCTGGGAGAGGGGGTTGCCGACCACCAGCTCCATGATCAGGAAGGCGCGGCCGTCCTCCTCGCCGTAGTCGAAGACCTGCGCGATCCCGGGGTGCGAGAGGCCGGCGGTGATCCGGCCCTCGGTGCGGAACCGCTCCCTCGCGGTGGGCTCGGCCATCTGCGAGGGGTGGAGGAGTTTCACGGCGACGGGCCGGTTGAGCAGGGTGTCGGTGGCCTTCCAGACCGTACCCATGCCTCCCGAACCCACCTGCTCCTCCAGGCGGTAACGGTCGCTCAGAACGGTCCCGGTGAGATCACCGGGACCGTTCCGGGAAGACGGCTCGTAGGCACTCACTACTGAACCACTGCCTCCATCATCTGACGGGCGATCGGAGCGGCGAGCTCGTTCCCGCTGCCGCCGCCGAACTCGACGACGACCGCGACGGCGACCTGCGGGTCGTCGGCGGGGGCGAAACCGATGAACCAGTTGTGGGTGCTCTCCGTGCCCGTCTCGGCGGTGCCGGTCTTGCCGGCCACCTGGACGTTGGGGATCGCCGCGTTGGTACCCGAACCGCCCTCGCCCGTGACCAGGACCATCATCTCGGTCAGGTCCTGGGCGGTGCTGGCGCTGACGGCCTGGGAGTAGCTCTCCGGACTGGTCTGCGTGATCACGGACAGGTCCGAGTCGCGTACCGAGTCCACCACGTAGGGTCGCATGACCTCGCCGTCGTTGGCCACACCCGCGGCCACCATCGCCATCTGGAGCGGGGTCGCCTCGACGTTGGACTGGCCGATGCCGGCGCGGCCGAGGATGTTGCGGTCCTCCTCCGGGGGCGCGAAGCTCGGGGTCACGCCGAGGGGGATCTCCAGCTCCTCCCCCTCCGGCGGGTTGAACCCGAACTTGGTGGCCTGCTCGGACAGGGCGGTGCCGCCCATCTCGATCGCCCAGTTGGCCATCGAGGTGTTGCACGAGATCTGGATGGAGTGGGCCAGGGTGTCGGGCTGGCCGTTGTTGCAGGTCCCGCCGGGGGTGGCGTTGGGCAGGTCGTGCCCCAGCGACAGCCGGTCGGGCGCGTCCATGGTGCTGTCCGGGCCCGCGTCGAGGGTCTCGATGGCCGCCGCGGCGGTCACCACCTTGAACGTCGACCCCGGGGGGTAGCGCTCGTTGAGGGCCCGGTTGAGCAGGGGCTTGGCCGGGTCGTTCTCCAGCGCCACGTAGTTGTTGGTGGCGTCCTCGAGGTCGGTGATGCTGACGACCTCGTTGGCGTCGTAGGACGGGTAGGACACCGCGCCCAGGACCGCCCCGGTGTTGGGGTCGAGCGCGACGGCCGCGCCGTTCTTGCCGCCCAGGCCCGCGAAGGCCTCGTACCCGGCCTCCTGCACCTCGGGGTCGAGGGTCAGCTGGACCTGCGCCCCCTCGGGCTCGCGGCCGGTGATGATGTCGCGGAAGTTGCGCACGGCCAGGCGGTCGTCGGAGCCGTCGAGCAGGGTGTTCTCGGTGTCCTCCACCCCGGAGGCGCCGTACGTGCGGAACGAGCCCACGATCGGCGTGTACAGGCCGCCGCCGGCGTACTCGCGCTGGTAGCGCGCGGGCTCGCCCTCCGGGGAGACGTTCTCCGAGAAGGCGACGTTCTCCCCCGCGACCTGGATGGGGCCGCGCGGTTCGCTGAGGCGCTCGCTGTACGTGCGCCGGTTGAGCGGGTCGGCGCGGATGGAGTCCGCCTGGAACCCCTGGACCCACGTGATGTTGAGCATCAGGATCCCGATGAGGATCAGGGCGAAGACGCTCAGCCTGCGGATGGGTGTGTTCATCGTCGGATCACCTGGGTCGCGCCCTCGTCCTGGATCGACTGCGGTGCCGGGCGGCGCGCGTTGTCACTGATGCGGAGCAGGATGCCCATCATGATCCAGCTCGCCATCAGCGCCGAGCCGCCGGCGGCCATGAACGGCGTGGTGGAGCCGGTGAGCGGGATGACGCGGGAGATGCCGCCGAGCACGATGAACACCTGGTATGCGAGGACGAACGCGATGCCGCTCGTCAGGAGCTTGTTGAACGGGCCGGTCGCCGCGAGCGCGATGCGCATGCCGCGCTCCACCAGGAGCCCGAGGACCATGAGGACGGCCAGCAGGCCGGTCAGGCCGAGCTCCTCCCCGATGGACGCGAGGATGAAGTCGCTGTCCGCGGCGAAGGTGTTGTGGGCCTGGCCGCCGCCGATGCCCGTGCCGAAGAGCCCGCCGTAGGCCATCCCGACCAGGCCCTCCACGAGCTGCTGGCTGCCGCCGACCGCCTCGTAGACCTCCTGGTCGAACGCGTTGATCCAGATGTTGACGCGGGCCCGGACGTGCCAGAAGAGGAAGTACGCGAGCGTCGCGCCGCCCGCGAACATGACCAGCCCGATGGTCACCCACGAGGAGCGCTGCGTGGCCACGTACAGCATCGCCAGGAACGTGCCGAAGAGCAGCAGCGAGGTGCCCAGGTCGCGCAGGACCACCAGCATGCCGATCGCCAGGAGCCAGCCGACCAGGATCGGGGCCAGGTCGCGGGCGCGGGGCAGCTCGATGAGGGTGAAGCGGCCGACCTTGATGGGCTTGCCGACGATCTGGAGCACCTGACGCTTGCTCATCAGGTAGGACGCCAGGAAGATCACCAGGGCGATCTTGGCGAACTCCGACGGCTGCATGGTGAACGGGCCGATCTTGATCCACAGCTGGGCGCCGTAGACGGCGTGGCCCAGGCCCGGGATGACCGGGAGCATCAGCAGCACGATCGCGACCAGGGCGCTGATGTAGGTGTAGCGCTGGAGGACCCGGGGGTCCTTCAGGAAGACGATGATCAGGAAGCAGAAGACCAGGCCGACGCCGGTCCAGACCAGCTGCGAGCCGACGCCCACACCCTCGATGTTCTCCTCGCCCGCGGCGTTCAGGCGCCAGATCATGGCCACGCCGATCCCGTTCAGGAACAGGGCGCACGGCATGATCAGCGGGTCCGCGTAGGGGGCGAGGAAGCGCATCGCCACGTGGGCGACGGCGGAGAGGGCGCCGAAGGTCAGGCCCACGGTCCACATCGCGGCGGGGACCTGGCCGTTGAGGTTGATGCCGGCGATCGCGATGCCCGCCATCGTGATGAGGATCGCGATGACGGTGAGGACCAGTTCGGCGTTGCGCCGTTTGACCGGGGGCAGCGCGGTCGGCGCCTCCGGTGCTGACGTGCTGCTCAAGCCGGACTCACCCGGTCCCTTCCTCGGAGCCGGTCCCCCGGTCGCCGCCGGTCGGGCCCGAGCCCTGGTTCAGCCTCTCGACGCTCTCCCGCGCGGCCTCCAGGCTCTCGGCGGGGATCGTGTTCTCCACGGCGTCGCGGTCGGCGTCGGCCAGGGAGTCGAGGGCGATCTCGGTGTCCTCCAGCTCGTCCGACAGGCTGAACCCGGCGATGTCGGTGTTGATGCCCTGGTAGATCGCGACGTTGCCGTTGGAGGACGGGCCGACGTAGTACTGGCTGTCCACGTACTGGCGGCCGAAGTAGTAGGTGGCCCCGGCGACGACCGCCACCACGACGACGAACACCAGCACCATCGGCCACCAGCGCCTGGTGCGGTACTCGGTGTCGGGCTCGGAGCGGCCCCGCCGGTCGGCCGGCGGCGCCTCGTAGCCGTCGTAGCCCTCGTACGGCTCCTGGAAGGCGGGCTCGCCCGGGGCGTCGTCCCGCACGGGGTCCATCTCGGCGGTGTCCCCGCCGGTGCCGCGCAGCTCCTGCGCCCGTCTCGCGGGCGAGTCGTTGCCCTGCTCCGCGGCGTCGGGCTGCTGGTCGGCGGCGCCGACGACCTGGGCGGCGGGCGTGGGGCCCTCGCGGTCGGTGTCGGTCTCGATGACGTCGGCGACGACCACGGTGATGTTGTCCGGGCCGCCCCCGCGGATGGCCAGCTCGATGAGCTTCTTGGACGCACCCCGCGGGTCGGACTCGGTCGCGAGGGTCTCGTGGATGGTCTTCTTGCTGACCACCCCGGAGAGCCCGTCGGAGCAGAGCATGTAGCGGTCGCCGACCTTGGCGTCGTTGATGGAGATGTCGGGGTCGACCGGGCTCTTGCCGTCCAGGGCGCGCAGGATGAGGGACCGCTGCGGGTGCGTGGCCACCTCCTCCTCGGTGATCTTGCCCTCGTCCACCAGGGTCTGCACCAGGGTGTGGTCGTGGGTGATCTGCTCGAAGCGGGGGCCGCGCAGCAGGTAGGCGCGCGAGTCGCCGATGTGGATGAGCGCGACGCGGGCGCCGGACCACAGCATGGCCGTCAGGGTGGTGCCCATGTTCTCCAGCTGCGGCTCCTCCATGATCCGGCGGGAGAGGGAGGCGTTGGCCTGCTCGACGGCGCGCTGGAGGACCTCGGGCATCTCGTCGGACTTGTGGGTCTCGGAGTCGAGGCGGCGGATCGAGGAGATCGCGATGGAGCTGGCCACCTCACCGCCCGCGTAACCGCCCATGCCGTCGGCCACAGCGAGGAGGTGCTGGCCGGCGTAGCCGGAGTCTTCGTTGCCTTCGCGGAGGCATCCAACATCGGAGTACGCCGCGTATCGGAGAGCGATTGTCATTTGCGCAGTTCCAGGACGGTTTTGCCGATACGGATGGGCTGACCCACCGTGATGGGCTGGGGGCGGTTCAGCTTCTGCTGGCCGAGGTAGGTGCCGTTGGTCGAGTTGAGGTCCTCGACGAACCAGCGGCCGTTCTCGGAGTAGACGCGCGCGTGCCGGCCCGAGGCGTAGTCGTCGGTGATGACGAGCGTCGAGTCGGGGGCGCGTCCGATGGTGATGGGTTGGGACCCCAGCTCGACGGTGGTACCGGAGAGGGATCCCTGGGTCACGGCCAGCACGGTCGGCTCGTTGCGGCGCTTGCGCTGCGGCCGGGCCTGGGAGTGGGAGGGGGCGGGCGCCTCCCGGCGCTGGGCGGGGCGCGGGCCGGGCCGGGGCTTCTTCCGCGGTTTCTTCTTGGACGGGCCGAAGAGGTCCGTGCGAATGACGCCGACCGCCGTGAGGACGAACAGCCAAAGCACCGCGAGATACGCGATCTTGATCAATATGAGGGTCAAGTTGGACATCGAACTGCTCTTCAGCCCCTGTCGTGCTTCGGCCGGGGTAGCGGTCATCGGCGCCGCCACCGTGTCTTCCCCACCTTCGGGTCGGTGAGTGTCGAGGTCGCTGGTCGCGGCCTGCGGCCGCGGTCCGTGTGCCCGATCGGTCAGGTCTTCGCGGAGACTACCTGCCCGACCGGATATCCGACAGCAGGTCCGTATTCGACCCGCCCCGGGTACGACCTGTCAGACGCCGACGGAACGGTGTTGGTTGCGGTTCGCGCCGGGCCTGATCGGTCGATTGTGGCGGGGTTCTCAGTCGCGCCGGAACGTCATGGTGGTGCGGCCGAGGCTGATCCTGCTGCCGTCCACCAGACGGGCCTGCCTGACCTGCTGGCCGTTGACGAAGGTCCCGTTCGTGGACCCCTTGTCCACGAGGACGGCCTCGTCCCCGTCCAGACGGATCTCGACGTGGTGACGGGAGACACCGTTGTCGACCAGTCGGAGGTCGCAGTCGGTGCCGCGGCCCAGAAGGGTCACCGGGGTCGTCAGCTCGAAGGACTGCTGCATGCCGTGGCTGGCGATGCTGCCCTCCGCGGTGGCGCCGCCCGGGGAGATCAGCAGGCGCGGACGCCCGCTCTGCTGCTGGCCGGCGGGCTGGCCGGGGTCGCCGACGGGCTGTCGGACCTCTCCCTCCGGACCGACCATGGTGCCGCGCACGACGCCGGAGCGGATGCGGAAGCGGCCGGTCTTGAGGCCCTCGTCGGACCTGAAGTGGACCCGGACCGGACCGACGAAGGAGTAGCCCTGCTCCGTCGCGTAGTCACGGGCGAGCTTGGACAGTTCCTGGCCGAGGCTGTCGGCGTAGACTTCGAGCCGTTCCTTGTCGCTGGCCGCGAGCTCGACGATGAAGTCGTTCGGGACCAGGGTGCGGCCCTGGGCGACGATGGCTGCCCGCTCGTCCATCTCACGCTGGACGGCGCTCGCCACCTCGACCGGCTGGAGCTCGGACTTGAAGGCCATCGCGAAGGTGCCTTCGATCATGCCCTCAAGCCTGCGCTCGAAGCGTTGGAGCACTCCCACGAGGTACCTCCCTTTTGTACTCCACTTCGTATGTGTAGACGATCGTAACCGGGCCCGGGTGTCCCTGGTTTCAGGCGCACCCCCGGGAGGGGGTCCGGGAAGGCCCCGGAGGAGGGGCCGAAATCGGTGTGCGACCCACGTTCAGACCGTGCTAGCCTTATCCATGTCGCCAGGGGAAACGGACGAAAAGCCCGGATCACCTGGCCACACAACTGAATGCGAGTCATCCGGGCGGGTGGCGGAACGGTAGACGCGCACGGTTCAGGTCCGTGTGTCCGAAAGGATGTGAGGGTTCAAATCCCTCCTCGCCCACTTTATCCGAAGCGGCCCTGGCCACCAGTCGACCTGGTGACCAGGGCCGCTTCGCTGTCGGCGGGCCCTCCGGCCCCGTCGCCGCTCCGCCCCGGGCGGCGGCCCGGGGCGGGGAGATCGTGAACCGATCGTCACCGGGGGTTCGGGCGGGCGGTGGGGCGCCGGGGACGGCCGCCGCGCGGACGAACTCACCCGGATGGGACACTTCGGGCGTGGGAATCACCGAACGACTTCACGAGATCGGGCGACCGCTGGTCGCCGAGCAGCTGGCGCACCCGACCGTCGCGGGCATCTCCCGGGGAGACCTCGACGACCGCGCCTTCCGCTACTGGCTGGAGCAGGACCACCTCTACCTGCTCGACTACGCGCGCGCGTTCTCCCGGCTGGCCTGGCAGGCGCCCGACGGCCACCTCGCCGACCTGGTCGGCATCGCGCACAGCACCCTCAACGAGGAGCTGGAGCTGCACCGCTCCCTCTCCGGGGAGTTCGGCGCGGACCTGGCCGTGAAGGACAAGGGCCCGGCCTGCGCCGCGTACACCTCGTGGCTCCTCGACGCCGCCGCCGACTACCGGGACGGCCTCGCCGCCGTCTACCCCTGCATGTGGGGCTACAACCAGCTGGGTCTGGCGCTCGCCGGGAACCGCCCGGAGGAGCCGCGCTTCCGGCGGTGGGTCGACACCTACGCCGATCCCGGCTTCACGCGGTTGACGGAGCGGTACGGGCGCATGCTGGAGGAGGCCCGCCCCGATCCGGAGCGCGCGGAGCGCTTCTTCCTGGAGGGCATGCGCCACGAGGTCGCCTTCTGGACCACCCCGTGGACGCCCTGACGGCGCGGGGGGGGGGGGGGGGGGGGGGGGGGGGGCGGGGGGGGGGGGGCCCCCCCCCCCCCCCCCCCCCGGCGCCCCGGTCAGGGGTTGAGGACCGTGTCCACGGACTCGAAGCGGTCGACCTCGCAGCCGCCGACCTTGTTGAACTCGGTGTCGACCTCGGTGTCCTCGACGTGCCCGGTGACGCGGACGACCTCGGGGCCGCCCATGATCATCGTGCACGTCATGTCGCCGGTGTCGAGGACGAACGGCTCCGCGCCGACCTCGTCGATCCGGGCGCACGCCGCCTCGGGGTCGGGGTGGTCGCCGCCGGCCGGCGCGCAGGTGAGGGTCCAGGTCCCCTCCTCGTAGCCGGACTCGGGTGACAGCGACTCCTCGTCGTTCAGGGAGCGCTCGATCGTCAGCTCGACCGCGGCGTCTCCGCCGGTCGCGCCGTCGTCTCCCTGCTCCTCCCCGTCGCCGGGGGAGGAGGGTTCGGTGGTCTGGTCGGACTCGGGTGCCGGAGCGTTCACCTCTGCGGGTTCGTTGCCGCAGGCCGTGATAAGCAGGCCCAGGGCCGCGAGAGCGGCGAGGCGGGCCGGCAGAGCCGTCGCGAGGGTGTGCAGTGACATACCGCTTCGACGTGGCGCGCCCGTGCCGGGTTCCCCGGTTCCTCACATTTTTCGCATCACCACGACACAGGGGGTCACATTGTTCGGGAACGGTGTTCCGGAGGCCGGCGCCACCGAGGTGCCCGAGGGCGCCTACCTGCTCGACGTCCGCGAGGACGACGAGTGGAACGCGGGCCGCGCGCCCGGGGCCGTCCACATCCCGCTCGGGGAGCTGGGGCAGCGGGCCTCCGAGGTCCCGCAGGACAGGAGGGTCTACGTGGTCTGCCGTGTCGGCGGCCGCTCCGCCCAGGCCGTCGCGGCGCTGAACCAGGCGGGCTGGGACTCGGTCAACGTGTCCGGCGGGATGCGGGCCTGGGAGCACGCCGGACGCGCCATGGAGGCGGGCTCCGGCGAGGAGCCGAGGGTCCTGTGAGTCTCCTTCGGGGCGGAATTTGATCGGATTGTGCAAAGCCCTGCCACTCGGCGGCTTTCGGGTGGCACTATGACGTCGTGAGTTCCGAGCGCGCGCCCCTCAGCGCCGAAGCCGTGCTGGCCTCGTCAGCGGACGCGGTGGTCGGTCTCGACGGCGAGCTCCGGGTCACCGTGTGGAATCCGGCCGCCGAGCGCATGTTCGGCTGGAGCGCGGAGGAGGTGCTCGGCGGCGAGCTGCCGATCGTCCCCGCCGAGCTGAAGGGCGAGCACGGCGCGGTGCTCGAACAGGTGCGCGCGGGGAACCCGCTGGCGGTGTACACGCGCCGGGTGCGCAGGGACGGCACGGTCGTCGACGTCCGGATCGGAGCCAACCGGGTGGCCGGGGCCGACGGCCGGTTCGCCGGCTGGGTGCTCAGCCTCCACCCCTCCGACAACGACGTGCAGGCGCAGCGCTCGGCCATGGAGCGGGCCAGGCTGGTGCGCCGGCTCACCGACGTGGTCGTGGACATCAACGCGGACCTCAGCCTCAAGTCGGTGCTCGACCGGATCTCCCGGGGCATCACCGAGCTGACCGGCGCGGACGCGGGAGGGTTCGTCCTCCTCGACGAGGACCGCGTGGAGCTGGTGAGCCTCTCGTCCCTGTCCGACGAGCTCCAGGGGTTCACCGCACCGCTGGAGGACAGCCTGTTCGGGGAGCTGCTGCGCAGCGGCAAGTCCGTCCTGCTGGCCAACGAGGACACCCGCGGCCTCCAGGACCTGGTCTGGGCCGACCTCCCGGGCCTGCACACCATCGCCCTGTGCGTGACCAACGTGCACGGCCGCCCGTACGGCGCCCTCTACGCGCTCTACAGCCAGCGCAAGGTGGGGCACATCGAGCTGGAACTGCTCGAACTCCTCGCCGCGCACGCCGGGGTGGCGATCGGCAACGCCCTGGCCTACGAGGAGCTCAACCTCCAGCGCGTCCACGAACAGGCCGTGGCCGACTCCAGCGCCGACGGGATCGCCGTGCTGGACTTCGGCGGCCGGGTGCGCAAGTGGAACCGCTCGGCGGTGGAGCTGACCGGCTACCCGTTGGAGGCGGTCGAGGGCCGGCATCCGCCCTTCCCCCTGCCCGCGTGCCACGGCCAGCCCGTCAAGCACAAGCTCAAGGACGGCCGCTGGCTGGAGATCCTCATGGCGAGGATCCCCCGCACCCACGAGTGGGTGGTGGACTTCCGCGACATCACCGCGCAGAAGGCCATGGAGGAGGAGCGCGAGGAGTTCCTGGCCACCAGCGGCCACGAGCTGCGGACCCCCATCACGGTGATCCACGGCTACGCGACCACCCTCATGCGCAAGTGGGCGCGGCTCACCCCGGACTCGCAGTACGAGGCGGTCGGCACCATCGCGGACCGGTCCTCGGCCCTGGTGACCCTGGTGGACCGGCTCCAGCTGGGGTCGGACGTCTCGCGCGGGGAGATCCGGGTCAGCCGGGACAGGTTCGACCTGCTCGACGTGCTGAGGCAGGCGGTCAGCGCGTTCCGGCCGCTCTCCGACCGGCACGAGGTCTCCCTGGACGGGCCCGACGAGCTCCCGGCGACGGCGGGGGACTCCCTGGCCACGGGCATGATCATGGACCAGCTGCTGGACAACGCCCTCAAGTTCTCGCCGGAGGGCGGCCACGTGCACGTCACCGTCCGGGCGGAGGAGGGGGCCGTCGCGGTCACCGTGGACGACGAGGGTGTGGGGCTGCGCCCGGGGGACGAGGAACGGATCTTCGACCGCTTCGTGCAGGCGGGGGCGCGCGGGGACGGGGAGACCGGTTTCGGCGGGCTGGGCCTGGGTCTGTACATCGTGCGGCAGCTGGCCCGCGACCAGGGCGGGGACGTGACCGCCCAGCGGTTGGAGCGGGGCGCCAGGATGCGCTTCACGGTGCCGCTGCACCGCGGCGAGGCGCCGGAACCCGAAACGGGGGAGGGCCCCGGGGCGGAGGAGTCGCCGGTGGCGTCCGCGGTGCGTACGGGCGTCACCGGTGAGGCGCAGGCGACTGACGTCTCCCACCAGCCACCTGTGTCCCAAAAAACAACAAAAACCTCTTCAACCCCCGAAGCCCTGTCACGTCAGCGATCCGTGCGCCGAAGCGCCAGCCCCACCCCGTGATTCGTCCCGGCTCGGGTTTCCTTCCGAGGTGATCGGGGCATTTCCACCCCTGGTGGAATTCGCTGCCACACTTCGGGCGGGTTCCGGTCCGACCGAGAGAGCACGAACGCGCAGGGACAGAACGTGTCAGGTGACAGCACCCCAGTTGATTCCGGGGACCGCCCGCAGAAGGTCGAGCGGAGCGTCGTACTCCCCTACGACCCCGCGAGCGTGGCGGGAGCCCGGCAGCGGCTGTGCGGGGACCTGCACGCGATGGAGCTCGGCGAGGACCGCGTCGACGACGCCGCCCTCGTGCTGAGCGAACTCGTCAGCAACGCCCTCCGCCACGCCAGCCCCCTGCCCACACCGGGCAACCCCGAGAACTCCGTCGGCGTGTCCTGGAGGGTCGAGGTGGACCGCGGTCCGCGCCCCGGGGGCTGGGTGGAGATCTCGGTGCGCGACGGCGGGTCCAGCACGATGCCGCGGGTGGCGATGCCCTCCGTGTCGGGGCTGGGCGGCCGGGGCCTGGGCATCGTCCAGACCCTGTCGGGCCGCTGGGGCACCGAGATGGACGCGACGACCACCACCGTGTGGGCGGTCCTGGAGCTCTCCGCGGACGACGTCGGCCGCGCGGAACGGGGAACGGACACGGGCCGCGGCTGCGGTGTCGTCGACCAGCTCGTGGACCGGAGGGCCGCCGACGTCGTCGAGCTGCGCCTCCACCTCCGTGACGACCAGAGGGCCCGGAGCGCGCTGCTCTGAGGCGCCCGCGAGGGGACTCCGGCGTCGGCACCCGGAGGAACGTGACCGATGTAGCGAAACACCGTCAACACACCGTCACCGAAGTGGCCCGGGGGTGGACGGGGCGCTACAGTCACGTCCGTGGAGTTGAAGATATCAAGCCGATCTCAAGAAGACGTCGCGGTGGTAACCGTTGGCGGTGAGATCGACCTGTACACGGCGCCCCAGTTGCGCAGCGAGCTCGTCGGAGCCCTGGAGGACGGGGCGCGGCGGCTGGTCATCGACATGTCCCGGACGGAGTTCTGCGACTCGACGGGCATCAGCGTGCTGCTCTCCGCCATGAAGCGCGCCCGTGACAAGGGCGGTGAACTGGAGCTCGTGGCGCCCAAACCGGCCGTCATGAAGGTCCTGGAGGTCACCGGGCTGGTCGAGGTGTTCGTCATCCACGCCGATCTCGACGCGTTGCCGGTGGCCGCGGGGACCGGCAAGGCCCAGTAGACGGGGCGAGGTGCGCGAGAGGGAGGCCGGCGGCCCGGAGGAGACCGGGGTCGCCGTGGTGATCGCCGCCAAGGACGAGGCCGAACGGGTCGGCAGCACCGTGCGCGCCGCCCGGGACCTGCTCGGTGTCGACCTGGTCGTCGTGGTCGACGACGGTTCCGCGGACACGACCGCGGACGTCGCGCTCCGGGCCGGCGCGCGCGTGTTCAAGCACAGCCGCAACCGGGGCAAGGGGGCGGCGATGGAGACGGGCGCCGAGGGCGTCCGGCTCATCGAGGAGGACGAGGCGCGGGCCGGTACGCACCGCCCGCCCCGCAACCTGCTGTTCCTCGACGCCGACCTGGAGGGCACGGCCTCGGGAGCCGCCCCGCTGATCGAACCGGTCGGCACGGGGAAGGCCGACATGACCATCGCGCTCTTCCCGGCCACCCGCATGCGCCTGGGCGGCCACGGTTTCGTGGTGCGCCTCGCACGGGGCGGCGTCAGCCGGGCCACGGGCTGGGAGCCGGAGCAGCCGCTCAACGGCCAGCGCTGCCTGACGCGCGCGGCCTTCGAGGCGGCCAGGCCGCTGGCGCCCGGCTTCGGGGTCGAGACCGGCCTCACCATCGACGTGCTCCGGGCCGGGTTCCGCGTGGAGGAGGTCGAGGTGCCGCTGGAGCACCGGGCCACCGGTACCGACCTCAGGGCACAGATGCACCGCGCGCACCAGTTCGCGGACGTGGCGAGGGCCCTGGTGGCCAGGGGGCTCCGGCCGGCGGTCCGGCGCGGATGGGACCGGGCCCTGGAGCGCACGACCTTCACGCGACGGCAAATGTCGCGAAAACTCGGGCACAGAGATCGGAGAAATCGCCAGGAGTGACAGCATAAGTGCTTTGCGTAGCGATACGCTCGCGCTGTGTTCACTACGCTCCTTGCCTCGCTGGGTCTGATCGCCGGCCTGGGCGGACTCGCCCTCGGCGGCTACGCCCTGAACAGGGCCCGCGCGCTCGGCGACGAAACCCAGGTCCTGGCCACACGCACGGCCGCGGTGGGCGCCTCGGGCGTCGACCCGTTCGCCGTCCGTGACGTGGCCGTACTGCACTACGACGCCCTGGAGGAGATGTCGGGCACCCGCTCCTTCTCCCTCGCGCTGCTCAACGGCCAGGGCGACGGAGTCGTCCTCACCTCCATCAACGGACGCACCGAGTCACGCACCTACGCCAAGGCCGTCGTGCGCGGCGAGGGCCGCGTCCTGCTCAGCCCGGAGGAGGACCGCGTGGTCAGGTCGGCCCGTCTGGGCAACGGCGTCGGCGCCCTCGTGCCCGCGCCCTCGGCCCCGGCGGACCCGCTCGGGACCGCTGCGGCCGCGGCCCCGGTGACCGGCTCCGACGGCAGCTGTGCGGAGCCCGTGACGGAACCCCCGGTCACGGTGCTGGCAGCCGTGGACGACATGGACGACATGGACGACGCGGAGGGTTTCGACGCGGACGACCGCCCCGGGGACGGGGAGGACTCCGAGCAGGAGGACGGAGCCGGGGTCCGCGCCCCGGTCGGGGACGCGGGGGGAGGCGCCCCGGAAGCGGCGGCGCGCGCCGGCCGCCCGTCCGCGGGCGCGGGCCCCCTGAAGGAGAAGGTGGACGGGAGCGCCTCCGCCCGAGGGTGACCCCACCGCCCGGCCGACGCGCGTGTCGCCGGGGGCCGCCCGCCGCCCACCGGGCCGTATAGCCTGACACCATGCCCAACCGCTACGCCTACCTCGGCCCCGAGGGCACCTTCACCGAGGCCGCGCTGCGCGCGCTGCGCCCCGAGGCGCCCGACGGGGCGCGCGTCCCGTGCGACGGAGTCGCCGCGGTCTTCGACGCCGTCCGGACCGGCACGGTGGACGGCGGCGTCGTCCCGCTGGAGAACTCGGTGGAGGGCGGCGTCACCGCCACCATCGCCGAGCTCGTCAACGGGGAGCCGCTCCTCATCACCGGTGAGACGGCGATCCCGGTCGAGTTCGCGCTGTTCGCCCGGCCCGGCACCGTCCTGGAGGACGTCAAGCGGGTGGCCACCCACCCCCACGCCCTCGCCCAGTGCCGCGGCTGGCTCGCCCGGCGGCTGCCCGACGCGGAGACGCACACGGTCTCCTCCACCGCCGCCGCCGCGCGCACGGTCTCCGAACCCGGCGCGCCCTACGACGCGGCGATCTGCGCCGTGATCGCGGGCGAGCGGTACGGGCTGCACGCGCTCGCCGTCGGGATCGGCGACCGCGGCGGGGCCGCCACCCGGTTCATCTACCTGTCCAGGCCCGGCGCGGTCTCCGCGCCCACCGGGGCCGACCGGACCTCGCTGGTCGCCTTCATCTCCGAGGACCACCCCGGCGCCCTGATCGAGGTGCTCAGCCAGTTCTCCGTCCGCGGGGTCAACCTCACCCGGCTGGAGTCGCGCCCCACCGGCGACAAGCTCGGCAGCTACTGCTTCTGCATCGACGCCGAGGGGCACGTGGCCGAGGCCCGGGTCGGCGAGGCCCTCATGGGCATCCGGAGGGTCTGCCGGGACGTGCGCTTCCTCGGCAGCTACCCGCGGGGCGGCGAGGCCGTCGAGACCGACCCCCCGCTCCGGCCCCGTCCGGCCACCGACGCGGAGTTCGCCGAGGCGGAGCAGTGGCTGGCGCGCATCCGTGCCGGGCACGTCGACTGACGACCGCACCTGCCGTCCCAACCGGCGGCCCCGGACCGTCCCCCGCGACGGACCCCTCGCGCCGGCGAGGGGACCGTCACCGTGCGTCGGCGGCGCGGTCCGGGAAACGATGTGACCGCCGCCGAGCCCGGGCGGTAACCTGCAAGACGTGATCGACCTTCGCGCTCTTCGAGAAGACCCCGAACGACTCCGTGCCTCGCAGCGCGCCCGCGGGGAGGACCCCTCCGTCGCGGACCGGCTGCTCGAACTCGACTCCGGCCGCCGTGCCGCGCTGACCCGGTTCGAGACCCTGCGCGCCGAGCAGAAGAGTGTGGGCAAGTCCGTCTCCAAGGCCTCCGCGGAGGACCGCGAGGAGCTCCTGACCAAGGCCAAGTCGCTCGCGGCCGAGGTCAAGGAGGCCGAGGCCGAGGCCGGACGCCTCGCCGAGGAGCTGGCCGCCGTCCTGGCCCGCGTCCCCAACATCGTGGAGGCGGACGCGCCCGAGGGCGGCGTGGACGACTTCCGGGTCCTGGAGACCGTCGGGACGCCGCGCGAGTTCGACTTCACCCCGCGCGACCACCTGGAGCTGGGCGAGATGCTCGGCGCCATCGACATGGAGCGCGGCGCCAAGGTGTCGGGATCCCGCTTCTACTTCCTCACCGGCGTGGGCGCCCAGCTGGAGCTGGCGCTGCTCAACATGGCGATGAACCGGGCCGTGGCCGCGGGCTTCACCGCGATGGTCCCGCCGGTCCTGGTCAAGCCCGAGACCATGGAGGGCACCGGCTTCCTCGGCGAGCACGCCGACGAGGTGTACCGGCTGGCCGCGGACGACCTGTACCTCGTGGGCACCTCCGAGGTGCCGCTGGCCGGGTACCACGCCGGGGAGATCCTGGCCGCCGACGACCTGCCCAACCGGTACGTGGGCTGGTCGACGTGCTTCCGCCGCGAGGCGGGCTCCTACGGCAAGGACACCAGGGGCATCATCCGGGTCCACCAGTTCAACAAGGTGGAGATGTTCGTGTACGCCCACCCGGACCGGGCGCACGAGGAGCACGAGCGGCTCCTCGCCTGGGAGCGGGAGATGCTCGACAAGCTGGAGCTCCCCTACCGCGTGGTGGACATCGCCGGGGGCGACCTGGGCACCAGCGCCGCCCGCAAGTTCGACTGCGAGGCGTGGGTCCCCACCCAGGAGACCTACCGCGAGCTGACCTCCACCTCGAACTGCACCGACTTCCAGACCCGGCGCCTCAACGTGCGGTTCCGGGGCGAGGACGGCAAGCCCCGCTTCGCCGCCACCCTGAACGGGACGCTGGCCACCACACGGTGGATCGTCGCCATCCTGGAGAACCACCAGCGCGCGGACGGCTCCGTGGTCGTCCCCGAGGCGCTGCGCCCCTTCCTGGGCCTCGACGTCCTGGAGCCGGTGAAGGCCCGGTAGCGGACGTGCACGCGAGGAGCCCCCGCCCGGGAAGGGCGGGGGCTCCTCGCGTGCGGGACCCGGGCTACAGGTAGGGGCCGGATCCGTGCGACTCGTCGCCGGCCACGGACGGGCCGTCCTGGGCCTGGAGGCCGGAGAGGCCGGGCGGCAGCGCCTTGCGCATGTTCTCCAACTGGGCCCTGGCCGCCATCTGCTGGGCGAACAGGGTCGTCTGGATGCCGTGGAACAGGCCCTCGAGCCAGCCCACCAGCTGCGCCTGGGCGATGCGCAGCTCGGCGTCGCTGGGCGCCGACCCGTCCGCGAACGGCAGGGTCAGCCGGTCCAGCTCCTCGATGAGCTCGGGGGCGAGGCCGTCCTCGAGCTCCTTGATCGAGGAGGTGTGGATCTCCTTGAGGCGGGTGCGGCTGGCCTCGTCCAGCGGAGCGGCCTTCACCTCGTCCAGGAGCTGGCGGATCATGCTGCCGATCCGCATCACCTTGGCGGGCTGCTCCACCATGTCGGCGAGGGAGCGGGGCTCCTCCGCGCCGTCGTCGTCGGCCCCGTCGTGCTGGTCGACCCCCATGACCAGTACCTGGGGCTCGTCCTTCTGGTCGTCTGCGCTGCTCATCAGTTCCCTTACGTGGATGTACCGGCACGCCGTCAACGGGTGAGGAGAATCTTTCCGGTGTGCGCGCTCGATTCCATGACGCGATGCGCCTCCGCCGCGTTCCGCATCGGTACAGAACGGTCCACGACGGGGCGGATGGCTCCTTGTTCTACCAACGGCCACACCTGCTCCAGTACTCCCGCGACGATGGCCGCCTTCTCGTCCAGGGGACGGGAGCGGAGCGTCGTCGCGTGCACGGAGAGCCTTTTCGCGAGCATACGCCCCAGATCGGCCTCGGCGCGGCGGCCCCCCATCAGGGCGATCATCGTGATGCGGCCGTTCGTCGCCAGCGAACGCAGGTTCGCGTCGAGGTAGGAGCCGCCCATGATGTCGAGGATGAGGTCGGCGCCGCCCTCCTCGCGCATGCGCTCGGCGAAGTCCTCGGTCCGGTAGTTGACGGTGATCTCGGCGCCCAGCTCGCGGCAGCGGGCCAGCTTCTCCTCACTGCCCGCGGTGACCGCCACGCGGGCGCCCAGGGCACGGGCGAACTGGATGGCGAAGGTGCCGATGCCGCTGCCCCCGCCGTGCACGAGGACGGTCTCGCCCGCGCGCAGATCACCGACCATCACCAGGTTGGACCACACCGTGGCGGCCACCTCGGGCAGGGCGGCGGCCTCGACCAGGCTCACGCCCTCGGGCACGGGGAGCAGCTGCCCCACGGGGACGGCCACCTTCTCCGCGTAGCCGCCCCCGGACAGGAGGGCGCACACGGGGTCGCCCACGGACCATCCGGAGTCCTCGGTGCCGGGGCCGAGCGCGGCCACGGTGCCCGAGCACTCCAGGCCCGGGTACTCGGAGGCGCCGGGCGGGGGCGGGTAGGTGCCCTGCCGTTGCGCGACGTCGGCGCGGTTGACCGCGCCGGCGGCCACGTCCACCAGGACCTCCCCCTCTCCGGCGACGGGGTCGGGAACCTCTGACCAGGAGAGGACCTCGGGTCCTCCCGGTGCGGTGATACGGATCGCGTGCATGAGCCAGACAGTACCCGGGGAGGTTCAGGGACGGTGCTACGGATTGCCCTGTCCACCGACCCCCGGATGATGCTTCCCTGGGGTGGGGCGGGTATGAGTGACACCAGGAAGCGGATCCCGCCTCTCCCTTGTGGAGTGTCCCTTCCTCCACAGCACACCCCCTTCAAGCAGGAGAACTCCGGTGGCACACCAGGAACAGCATGGGTCGGGTCGCAGCTCCGAGGCGGGCACGGGTTCGGAGGCCGAGGAGAGGACCGAGTCCCTCTGGGAGGGTACGGACGGGGACGCCGAGGGGACCGGCGAACCGGCCGCCGAAGCCGCTTCGGAGCCGCCCGCGCCCACGCCGAGGGAGCAGTGGTTCGGCGGGTTCGAGGGGGCGGCACCGCCCCCGCCCCCCTACGCCCGGCTGCCCGAGGACGCGCCTCCCCCGCTGCCGGGGACCGGCTACCAGGCGCCGCCGCCGCCGGACGAGGACGAGCGGCCGGGCGGGCCCGGCGGCCCGGAACGCCCCGAGGACCCGGAGGACACCGCGGACTCCGACGACGGGACGCGGAGCACCACGGTCCGGCTCCTGCCGGGCGCGGTCCGCCGGCCGCAGCGCCCCCAACGACCCCAGCGGCCACAGCGGCCAGCCCGCCCGGGCGGAGGAGGGCCGGACCCCCTCGCACCCCGCAGGCTCCGGGGCGACTCCGACGTCCCCGAGCCCGAGCAGCTGCCGCCGCTCGACACCGAACGCCCGGACCCCTCCGGGGACGGTGCGGACGGCGCGGACACCGGTGCGGGCCCGTTCCCGGGGCCCGGAGAGGTCCCCGGAACGGGCCCCGCACCGGACGCGCGACCGGGGCAGGGACACGGGGGCGACGGGTTCGGAGCCGAGCCGGGGCCGCCCCCCGCACCCGGGCCGGCGCCGGGCCCGTGGGCGGAGGACGAGCGCACCGACCCCCTCCGTCCCGCGGGGACCGGAGCGTCCGACTCCGGACCGGTGCGGTCCGAGCCGCTGCCGCGCCGCGGACCCGAGCCCCCGCCCACGCTCACCGGCCCGAGGGCCGGACTCGCGCCCGCGCCCGAGCGTCCCTCCGGGCAGCAGGCCCAGAGGCGCCCCGACCAGGAGGGGGAGACCGCCGACGCCCTCAACGCGGCCACGCTGGTGCGCAACCGGCGCCAGGGGCCGAGCGGCGGCTGGCGCCGCGCCGTGCACTCCGCCACCCTCGGCCTCGTCAACCCCGGGGAGTCCGCCAAGGTCCTGCGCCGACGCGAACTGGTGGCACGCGCCTGCACCCCCGTGGCGACCGGGCACCACCGGGTGGCGGTGCTCAGCCTCAAGGGAGGGGTCGGCAAGACCACCACCACGGTCGCGCTGGGCGCGACCCTCGCGTCGCTGCGCGGCGACCGGGTCCTCGCCGTGGACGCCAACCCCGACCGCGGCACGCTGTCGGACAAGGTGCGGCTGGAGACCGCCGCGACCATCCGCGACCTCCTCAACGAGCGCCACCTCGTGTCGCGCTACGCCGACATCCGCGGGTTCACGTCCCAGTCGCCCAGCCGCCTGGAGATCCTCGCCTCCGACCGCGACCCCGCGGTCTCCGAGGCGTTCAGCGACGGCGACTACCGCGAGGTGGCCCGGATAGTCGAGCACTTCTACTCCATCTGCATCACCGACTGCGGCACCGGCCTCCTGCACTCGGCGATGCGCGGGGTGCTCGGCCTCGCCGACCAGGTGGTCCTGGTCAGCTCCGCCTCCGTGGACGGGGCCCGCAGCGCCAGCGCCACCCTGGACTGGCTGGAGGCGCACGGCCACGGTCCGCTCGTGCGCGGCGCCGTCGTCGTGCTGTCGATGGTGCGGTCCAACAGCAAGAGCAGTGTCGACCTCAACCGGCTGGAGGGCCATTTCGCGAGCAGGTGCCGCGACGTGGTCCGGGTGCCCTGGGACGGCCACCTCGAGGAGGGCGCCGAGGTCGACCTCGACCAGCTCGCCCCGGGGACGCGGGACGCCTACCTCCAGTTGGCGGCGACGGTCGGGGAGGCGTTCGCCTGGCGCAGGTGAGGACGGTCGCGACGGGACACAACGCGCGGAGGGCGCCTCTCCGGTTTACGGGACCCGCTTCCTGACAATGGTGGGGAGGGGATCCGGGCACCAGGCGCTCCGCCTCGACGGGCCGCCGGTCCGCGGCCGGCCCCGGGCGGACGCACCGGGGCCGTAGGTCGGACGGAACGGCGACCTTCGGCCTGCGCCGTTCCGGCGGGGCGCTGGTCTACTCGACGAAGATGGTCCGCAGTGCTGTCGCAGTGCTAAGGGGGAACTATGGCAGGCAAAGAGGTGCGCCCGGCCCGGGTCGTCGTGGGGATCGACGGATCGGACGGCTCCCGGGCGGCGTTGGAGTGGGCGGCGGCGGAGGCCGCACGACGGGACGCCCCGCTCCGCATCGTGCACGCCCTGGGGATGCCGCTGATCGTGTCGGCCCACGGGGGCGCCGCGCGGTTCGAGCCCACGCCGGAGATCCACGGCCAGGCCACCGGTGTGCTGGGCGAGGCGGAGGCGCACGTTCGCGAGGTCCGGCCGACCGTGGTCACGGAGGCCGTGACCGCGATGGAGGAGGCGCCGCTGGCCGTCATCCGGCAGAGCCACCCCCACGACCTGATCGTGGTCGGCACCCGGGGGATGGGCACGTTCAAGTCGGTGTTCGTGGGCTCGGTCAGCGTCCGGGTGGCGGCCCACGCACCGTGCCCGGTCGTGGTCGTCCCCTCGCACAAGGGCAAGCCCGCGACCACGTCGATGGACCGGATCGTGGTCGGCGTCGACGGCTCCGCGAACGCGCGCCGCGCCCTCGGCCTCGCCTACGACCTGGCGGCGGAGAGCGGAGCCGAACTGGTCGTGGTCCACAGCTGGGAGGTCCCCTACCCCTACGACCCGGTCGCGATGACCGCCGCCGGGTACCAGCCGCAGGAGGACCTGTTCGAGAGGCAGTCCGAGGAACTGGTGGCCGGCCTGCTCGCCGATGTCGTCGACGAGAGGCGCGAGGACCTCGACGTCGAGGTCAGCGTGGTGCGGACCCAGAACAGTCCGGTGAGCGCGATCCTGGAGGCCGCCGAGGGCGCGGACGCCGTCGTGGTGGGCTCGCGGGGCCGGGGCACCGTGCGCGGCCTTCTCCTGGGCTCGGTCAGCCAGGGCGTGCTGCACCGTTCCAGGATCCCCGTGGTCGTCCTCCCCAGGCACGCCGACGAGGACGAGTAGGGCGGCGGCCCCGGTCCCGGCCCCCGAGGGCCGGCCCGGGGCCCGCGGCTCCGCCCGCCCCCGGTTCCGGGGCCCCGGCGGGGGCGGCCTCAGAGAGTCAGGTGGTGGGGGGAGCCGGGCGAGGCAGGGCTCCACCCCTCGTCCCGTGCCCGGCGGATGGCGGTCGCCACCACGGCCGGGGTGACGGGGACGACCGCTTCGGGATCCACCCCGTAGTGGCCCGGATGCGGATGCGGCGTCGCGACGACGAGCACCCGTCCGGGGGAGTCCGCGAGCTCCGCCGCGAAGGTCATGGGGCTCTCGCCCACGGCCTGCGCATAGGTCGGCCTGCGGCGTACGCGCCAGCGGTAGTCCGTGCCGTCCACGCTGATACGGCGTGAGCCCTTGCGTACCAATGCCATGCGTCCTCCGCGGGTCGGGGGTGGTCGGCCGGGTGCACCGTCCGTGAGGCAGCATGCTCGACCGACCCGCGGACTGTCCACGGATTTGTCCGGAGGCGTCCGCGCCCGCGCGGGGTGGTGGCCTCCCCTCAGGAGGTAGGACCCCGAGTGCCTGTCGCCAGGGCCCTTGCCGGCTGCCCCCGGGAACGACGAAGGCCGGTGGCCCGGTCCATGTGCGACAAATGTGCGATGGACCCGGGCTACCGGCCTTCTCAGTCTCCCCACTGGGTCTCTGACCTGCACGGATGTTCCGGCGCCTTCTCGGCGCTTCCGACCGCTTCCCAGAGTCATGTGCGATGAATGTGCGATGGAACCGGGACGGCTTCGGACGCCCTGACGGGGGAGAGAACGCCGCGCCAGTACCCCAGGGAGCAGCAACCACGGTTATGGTCCCGCGCGGGTTCTGGCGCGGTCGGCCAGCACCCTCGCACGTCCTGTATCGCGCCAGGTTCCGTGCGGGTTCGGGGGGCCCAGGGGGCGCGAGCCCCTTGGTACTGCCAGTGGCCTGCCCCGTACACGGACGGCATCCTCTAAGTGACAGTCTTCAGTGATGGGCGAAGGCAGACGATCTTGTCCTTGTCATCAGACGTTGTGACCAAATGCCCTGACAGGTCTCAGTGTTCCAGGTCACAATGGACTAATCGGGCAGTTCTGGTCCCCGCTCAGCCCTGGGCCTGCCCGATAAGCGTCATGGGCGTGCGGCCTTGCCGTGCGCTCGGGGCCGGGCGACAGCCCGCAGCCCGAGCGGAGACCGCTGGCCGCCGCGACGGCGCTCGCGCCGTCGCCTTGATCTCATACAGCTCAAATCAGCAATAGGAGCTAGAAAAAGTGGTAAATAAGCCAAAGAATAGAATCAGAAGTGACTTTAATCTAGGAGGGGAGCAGGCTGAAGCTGATGATTTTTTTCTTGAAAATGCCTTCTATTATTCTGGCGATTATGCTGCTGTAAGCTCAAAAAATGACTCTAGGTGCTTTATTGTTGCTAGGACTGGGGGTGGAAAATCAGCCATACTTAAGCAATTGGAGAGGGAAAATCCCGATCACGTTGTCCGTATAACCCCTGAAGATCTGTCGCTCCCCTACATTACAGACTTGGAGGTAATGAAGCACTTAGAGGCTCTAAATGTGAATCTTGATCCGCTCTTTATTGCCTTGTGGAAGCACGTCTTTCTGGTGGAGTTGATTCGACACAGGTACAAAATTGACTCCCCAGGAGCCAAGATCAGGTTTCTCGATATAATAAGAGACAAGATAAAGCGAGATGCAGGTAAGCAGTCAGCTCTAGATTATTTAGAGGAATTCGAGGGACGTTTTTGGTGCGAAGCAGACGAGCGCGTTCGAGAGATAACTCAAAGCTTCTCCAAAAAAATTAATTTGGAGGCCAATGCGGGACTTTCGGATCCGGTCGAAATAAGTGCTTCCGGTGGAACGGCATCCGAGGAGGGGAGAACTGTCACTAGCCAACAAGTAGATCGCTATCAGAGGATCGTCAACGACACCCAGTTGGCTCGCTTGAATAAAATGCTTGCCGTTCTGGATGAGGATATCCTAGATTCTCCGCAGAATTTTACATATGTGATAATTGATGACCTGGATAGAGATTGGGTTGATGAAGGACTGGCAAATGACCTGATTCGTTGCTTGGTAAGGTCAGTACTGGACCTGAAAAGAGTCCGAAATCTCAAGGTTCTAGTTGCTCTAAGGACTAATATTTTTGACCAGATTGATTGGAAGAAAGTTCAGCAGGAAAAACTCCGATCTCTCGTCTTTCAGGTCAAATGGCAGAGTTCTGACCTTGTTGAACTTATAGATGGACGAGTTCCCGTGGCGTCTAAGCAGGCAGGGCTGAGCGCTCAAAATTTGTCAGATCTCCTGCCTAGAACTAACGAAACACGCGGAAGCGCGGCAGACTACATGATATCCAGGACTTTGATGCGTCCTCGAGATATCCTTGCTTTCCTTAATGAATGCTTCTCTCAAGATGTGAATTCTGACCGCCTTACATGGGATGTGATCAAGGCGGCTGAGAAGCAGTACTCGATGCGTAGGTTACTTGCTTTGCATGATGAGTGGAAGCTGAATTACCCAGGTCTTGGAGATTTTTTGGAGAAGTTCAGAGGGGTTCAGAATGAAATAGATAGAGATATTTTGACAAAGAGGTTTGATGAGGGAGTCCTGCTTGTGGCTCAAAACCAGTTCGATGGAACGCCTTGGCTCCTTGAGCACTCTAGGTCGATTTGGGAATCAACAGTCGACCAAAGTGACTTTGTTACCTTGTACTACGATCTTGTGAAGTTGATGTATAATATTGGCTTTCTTGGTGTTAAAATCCCCTCGGGAAAGATGACATTCTCTTATGAGTCTCCGGGGCTATTGGAGGGTAAGAGTATTATCTCATCGGTAAAGGCTTTTTCCATACACCCAGCTTTTCATTCGGCATTGGAGGTTAAGGTTAATAGCGGTCGTAGGTGATTTTTCATCTAGCGTAGAATGAAATCTTGCTTCTGGTGAAAATGATATTATTGGTGGGCTCGCTTTCTGTGCATTTGATAAAATAATTCGCCACGAGGCGAATGGAGGACTTGCTCGAATGGGTCCTTCTTTGGTTCCTCTTGGGATGTTTTGCCACTATTTCATGTTAGTTTCACGCGTCGCTTGCTGCTGTCGGTAATAATTTTATTAGCCTTGCAACGTTGCAACTGATTATGCTCCGCATTCATCGTCTCATGCAAGAAGTCAATATTGCAGATGTGCTTCTGTCTGCGTAGATTCTGCTTTGTCCAGAGCTAGTTTCCATGGGAATCGTCCAATCCAAATCGACCCGGATCCGGCGTCGTGTGGCATGAACGAATCTGGTCCGACCATCACAGGCACGTTTTCGCTGCGCAACTTCTCGACGCTTGACTTGAACGGTGCGCGACTGGCGTAGGCCGAGTTCACGAACGGGAGGATCACCATCGGCACTCCGAGGCCGATGGCTTCGTTGACGACATCCAAGACGTAGTTGTCGGCGATCCCGTTGGCCAGCTTGTTGATCGTGTTGAACGTGGCTGGCGCGATGATGATGGCATCGGCCTTCGGAGAACGCGGGTCTCCTGGTGCACGGTGCTGGCTCCGCACCGGTCTGCCGGTCTGCTTCTCCAACGCCTCCACGTCGATGAAGCTCACCGCCGCAGGCGTAGCCATGACCTGAACGGTCCAACCCTGTTTCTGGGCCAGACCCACCAGGGTGCCGACTTCCGAGGCCGGACCTGCTGCGCACACCACCACGTAGAGCGTTTTCTGATCGCCCACTGAGTCAGGCACCGACCCTTTCTGCGAGTTCGCTGACGTTGCCGTACAGATGCCCGCTCGCCCGGGTGCGGATGTCGCTGATCAACTGGTGCACGACCGGGCGGGCGGTCAGTTCTTCGCTCGCCATGTCCTCGGCGTTGCGCAACGCTTGGTAGGCGAGCTCAGTCTTGCCCCACTGCTGGTAGGCGCGGGCCGCGTCGATGAACAGCGTGACCTTGCGTTCCATGACGTCGATGTTTTCCAACCGCACCTGGCGTGCGTAGTCGATGGCGCTGCCAGCGTCGCCCAGCTCTACGGCCGCGCTCACCCGGTGCAGCAGAACGTTGGTCGGGCCGAAGGCTGTCCACTGGTAGTTGAAATCACCGCCGAGACGTTCGCCTGCCGCTCCGGCTTCGTCAAGCAGGCTGAGCGCCTGGCCACGGTTCTCGCGTTTGGCTGCCGATACCGCACCGCTCAACAGAAGGGCCCCGTACACCGATAGGGATTCCGGGGTGGGCTCATCCATGGCACTGTCCACCCGCTCGGCAGTGCTCGTCGCCAGTTCCGTCGCAGCTTTGTAGTGGCGCTCCCGCATCAGAGCGCGGGTGAACGCCCTGGCGCTCGCACCCACCAGAGCCTCCATCACACCCGGAACGACACAATCTCCGCCTCCGACACCACCCTGGCTGACTTCTATCCGGTCGGGTCCCGGGCATCAGAGTGATGCGCGAAGTGGTCGCGTCGGCACTGGCGGTAGGAACGTCCTGCTCTGATGACCAGCCATATGAGGAGCAGGTAGATGAGGCTTGAAAGTATGAGGAAACTCCACTCCTCGCCCAGGTACACGCCATAAGCGGCCGACGCGATGGGGAGGAGCTGGATCACCAGGCAGACCCTCAGCACGTAGAGGAACCACGGTCTCGGTGGTTGAGGGTTCATGGTGGTGGGTCTCCCGCTCTGTGGTTGTGGGGTGATACCGACGCCTGCTGGTAAGCCCACCCGTGCCGATCAGCTCGCACGACCGCTCACGCGTGAGGCTGCCGAACAGGACGCGGCCGATCACTGCGTTTGCATCCGGCCGATGTCCCTTCGGCGTGCGAACATCCCTACCGGTTCCACCGAGGTCATCGACGTCCCCTGGAGGTCGTGGTCACCTTCGCCGAGGTTGACGGGAAGCTCGTCGAGCAGGCTCCGAAGAACGGGAAGTTCCGAACCGTGCCGGTGCCCCGGTCGCTCGTCTCCGAGCTGCGTCCCTTTGTGGAGGGGTGGCCGGTGGACGCTCTGCTCTTCACGACCAAGCGGGGTGCACCGTTGCGTATCCGGAACTGGCGTAACCGTGAGTTCGCCATGGCGGTGAAGGAAGCGGGCCTGGGCGGCTTGGCGCTGACCCCGCACAAGCTCCGGCACACCGCCGCGTCACTGGCGATCGCCGCCGACGCGGACGTCAAGGTCGTGCAAGCCATGCTCGGGCACAATAGCGCGACGATGACCCTGGACCGGTACGGGCACCTGTTCCCGGATCGCCTGGACGAGGTCGCGGACGCGATGGACGCCGCTCGGCAGAGGGTCCTTGCCGCCTGACCCCGGGAACGACGAAGGCCGGTGGCCCGGTCCATGTGCGATAAATGTGCGATGGACCCGGGCGACCGGCCTTCTCTGTCTCCCCACTGGGTCTCTGACCTGGGGAATCTGCGGAGGGTATGGGATTTGAACCCATGAAGCCCCGTCAAGGACTTGGTGCTTTTCAAGAGCACTGCACTCGGCCGCTATGCGAACCCTCCCGGGAGAGTGACTCTCCGCCAGTCATGGTAGCCCACCGGGACGGGCGGGTTCGCGGGGATCTCCCGCTCCGGTTCCGGGGCGGTCGGCGGCGCCGGAGGACGGCGTGCGGAGGGTGCCCGACAGCGACTCCAGGGGCACGGCGGACACGGACGCCGAGGCGGAGAAACCCCCGCTCCGGACCCCGGCCGGGCCACCCCTCTCACACGGTCCGGCCGAAGTCCCCACAGGTCCGCCCCGGGACGAGGCCGGTCGCTTGTCGGAGCCCCTGGGTAGGTTGACGCTGTACGACACCCATGAGGAGGCCGACCCGTGAAACTGCGAGTGGATCGCGACGCGTTCGCCGAGGCGGTCGCCTGGACCGCGAGGGCACTACCCACCCGGCCCGCGGTACCCGTGCTCGCAGGGATCCGGATGGAGGTCTCCGGGGACGGCTCGTCGCTGCACCTGTCCGGGTTCGACTACGAGGTCTCCACGCGCGCGTCCGTGGAGGTCCTCTCCGAGGAGTCCGGGGCCGCCCTCGTCCCGGGCCGCCTCCTGGCGGAGATCGTGCGCAACCTTCCCCCGGGCTCGGTGCACATCGACACGGACGGCGCCAAGCTCCGGGTCGTCGGCGGCGCCGCCCGCTTCACCCTCATCACGATGCCGCTGGAGGACTACCCCTCCCTGCCCGGCATGCCCGGGCTGATCGGCTCCGTGCCCGCGGACGCCTTCACGACGGCCGTGCGCCAGGTGGCTCCGGCCGCGAGCCGGGACGACACGCTCCCCATGCTCACGGGCGCCTACCTCGACTTCACGGGCGACTCCCTCAGCGTGGTCGCGACCGACCGCTACCGCATCGCCGTGCGGGACCTGTGGTGGAAACCCTCCGACCAGGGCGTGGACACCGCCGCCCTGGTGCCGGCGCGCACCCTGTACGACACCGTGCGCGGGCTGGTCAACCGCTCCGACGTGGACATCGCCCTGTCCCCGGGGACGCCGGGCGGGGGTGCGGGCCTGTCGCAGGGTGAGGGGATGATCGGCTTCGGGAACGGTGAGCGCCGCACCACCACCCGGCTGATCGACAGCGAGTTCGTCAAGTACGCCTCGTGGTTCCCGCAGGAGTTCTCGGCCCGCGCCGAGGTGGCGGTCGGCCCGCTGGCGGAGGCGGTCAAGCGGGTGGCGCTGGTCGCGGACCGCAACACCCCGCTGAGGCTGGCGTTCACCGAGGGGGAGGTCGTTCTGGAGGCCGGCTCGGGGGACGACGCCCAGGCGGTGGAGGCGATCGAGGTCGCCTACGAGGGGGAGCCGCTGCGCATGGCCTTCCGGCCCGACTACCTGATGGACGGTCTAACGGCGGTGGAGACCGCCACCGCGTACCTCAACTTCACCGAGCAGACGAAACCCGCCGTGTTCACCGACGTTCCCGCCGCGGAGGGGGAGAGCCCGTCCTTCCGCTATCTGGTTCAACCGTTGCGGGTGTCCTGAACAGGGATTGAGGCCTTTTCCCAAGCCTGCCGCGCCTTATCCACAGAGTTATCCACAGGAAGGCGAACTTCCTGTGGATAACCCGGGGTAATCGTCTGCAGAGAACACCCGAACCACCCCTGGTGGACTCTCGCATTTCTGCTTTGACATGGGAAGACATCCCGAGGGGCGGTTCTGTGCACAGCCTGTGGACAACGGGGGGCGGTCGGCTCTATTCGCCCTCTGCCAGGGTGGACGTCCCCCCGCTGCTCACCGGGGTGTCCAGACCGAGTTCGGCCTGGCGTCCCCGTCTGTACCCCGCGCGGTAGCCCGCCGCGCTGTGCGTACGCTCCGGCCGGTGCTTGCGCAACTGGGGGAACTGCTTCTGGAACTCCTCGCGCACGCGGTTCACGTCGTTGAACAGGACCAGTTCGGCTCCGCGGGCCGCGTCGACGCTCTCCCCGGATCCGTCGGAGCCCCCCGGAGCGGCCATTTCCTGCAACCGCGCCCGGAACTCCCGAATGCGTTCCGCGACCGCACGCCCGTAGGCGCGCACGAACGACCGGTAGTAGCGCTTGCGCTCGGTCTCCAGCTCCGACCTGGTGTAGTTGCGCAGTTCGCGAATGTCCGCCACGTGCGACGAACTCATGAACTTGGCCGACGACTCCATCTGCATGGAGATCGACGGCATCAGCATCCGCAGCGCGTCCAGCGCGCTCACCGTCCCCACCAGGATGATGACGCGGTCGGTGTTCTCGGAGTTGTTGCCCCTGACCGCCGACTGGCAGCCGTAGGCGGCGGCGATGTCGGCCAGTGCCCGGACCCGGGCCTTTCCGTGGCCGCCCACCCCTGCGACGGTGTAGTCCATGCGGCTGATCGCGTCCGGTTCCTCGCCCCTCTCGGCGCGGGCCTCGGCCTCCGCGATCGCGTGGCGGGTCATCAGCTCGGCGGCCTTGGCGGTGAACGCCTGGCTCTCGGCGTCAGTCACCGAGGGGTCCTCCGCCATGCGGAGGAGCCCTCGGACCCGCTCGACCATTTTCTGACGAGCAGCTTCAGTCATCGGCGCCCGGTTGTCTCCCGTCGGTGAGTGTCCAGTTCCCGCCACCGGCGGGAAACACCGAGCCTAGGCGTTCTTGTTCCCGACCACCATCGCGATGAGCCCGACGGTGACCCAGATCGCCGCAGCGACGAGCAACCCGCCGAACAGTGCGCCGAACAGCCCGGCGATCGGGGCGGCCAGGATCGAGGTCGCGTAGCTGACGATCGCGTAGCCCGCACCGCCGACCGCGGCGGGCACGGCGGCGTAGCGGAAGGGGTAGGTGGCCGCGTAGCGCCTGCCCCGGCGGTCGGCCTTCTGGCGCATCACACCGCCGACGCCGCCGATCAGGGCGAAGAAGATCACTGCGGCGGTCAGCCCGGACGAGAGGGCGCCGGCGCCCAGGTTCAGCAGGAAGAAGAGGGCACCACCGGCCGCGCCCCCCAGGACCGAGGTGGTCCAGGGCCAGATCATCGTCGCCGAGGCGACGGGAGTGAATGCGTTACCGCGCTCCAGCGTCATGTCCACTGCTCCAGTCGAATCGCGTGACGACCGCTCTTCGACGGGCCGTCCGCTCCAGCATGCAACCTCGGGGCTCCCTGCGCATCAGGGCCCGTCCCTGACTTACCCCCGAGTCCGCGCTCCGGCACATCGCCGGGTCCGCGGCCGTGAGGGCGTCGGGTGACGGGACTCCCTCGGAGGGGAAACGATCAGCCGGTCGCGGAAGTGCCCGGACCGCCGGGGCTCCCGTCGGCGGACGCGGACAGGTCCGCGGACAACCGGGGCCAGGCGGTGCGGAACGCGGGCAGCAGGGGCAGCGCCTCCAGGCGGTCCACCGGGACCCACCGGACCTCCTCGCTCTCGGTGTTGCCCGGCCGGAACGGCGTCATCTCCGCGACCCTTGCCAGGAACGTGTCGTAGCGCCACACCTGGAGGTCCTGTTCGTGGACGCCCACGAGGGTGTACTCCCCCAGGTCGCCGGCGATCTCCTCCCGGAATTCCCGGACGGCGGCCTCCAGCGGCGTCTCGTCCCTGTTCCTGGCGCCTCCGGGGATGCCCCAGGTCCCGCCCATGTGCGTCCACCCGGCCCGGTGCTGGAGCAGCACGTGGCCGGTTCCGGCCACGTCGGTGGTGTACAGCAGCAGGCCGGCCGCGCCGTACACCCCCCACCGCCGGGAACCGTCGGGCAGGCTGACCCAGCCGTTTCCGTCGCCCTCCAGCATCACGTCCTCCACATCGGCTTCCCTTCCGGACCACGGGTGACGTCCGTCCTCCCGTGCACAACGATCGGACACGGGCGATCATGCCCGTGCTCCTCCGAACCTATGGCCCGCTCGGAGGCCTTCGCAGCACTTCTCCGCCGGACGGGGCGGATCCCGTGCGCCGCCGCCCGGGCGGACGGCTCAGGCGGGGGAGGGAGCCGGGTTACGGAGCACTGTCGCGGCGGCTCGCGAGGCGCGTGTGCGAGGGCCGACGCCGGGGGCGACGAATGGTGCGGCGCCGTTATCGGGAAACCGGTGGCATATACGGATGCGGTATCGCCTTCCGTGCGGGGTTTTTTGCTTTTTCAGGCTTTTCGACAAGGGTGCGGTGACGCGGATGTGTCGGGGGAGCCGCGGGGTTTCCCGTGGGAGGCGGGCTCCCTTCCACCCCCGGGGCGGGGAGCTCCCACCTGCCATGACGCCGCGGTGTCGGGGCCTCTGCCCTGTGTCGGCGGTCCACGACCGGTCGGGCGGTGGTGAGAAGCCGGTGCGACGGGGTAAGAGTGGACGGCACGCGAACAACGGTCGACGCCGAACCGGTTCCGGCGCTGAAAGAAGACTGAAAGCGCGGTGGAAGAGGATCTCTCTAGTGTGGAACTCGTTCGACGCGAAGGCCTCCATGAGAGGACGGCTCATGGTCGCCTACCAGCGCGACGTTCGTTGGACACATGCCACCCGTGGTGTGTTCTGAGGCGGGACTCGCCGCGGGTGGCCGGTCCGCCGGAGGGCGGTGAGTCCGTTTGATGCCCCACAGGCGACGTAGGGCCACGTTGCGGCTCTACACGAGTGCGGTGAGAAGAGGAGTTCGAGTGCCGGAGATGTTGACCGTGGACGAGCGGTTCGAGGCGATCATCGCCGACGCGATTCCCGCCGCGAGGATGAATCCGTTGCGCGAGCCGGACCCCGAGCAGAGGACCCCGGTCGAGCAGAAGCCTGCAGAGAGTGCTCCCGAGCAGGAAAAGCCCAGCCAGGAAGAGTAGCGTCCGGCAGGGTGGTCCAGCGGTCACTCCGAGTACCTGGGTGGAGGGGGGTACTCGGAGCCGTTGGCATGTCCGCATCCCGTTTTTCCGCAATGTCGCTTGCTAGGGTTGCTGCTTGTGGAATTCGGCGTGCTTGGCCCCATCACCGTCTGGTCCGGCGGCCGACCGATACCGGTCGGTGGTCCGCGCCAGCGCTGTGTACTGGGCGCCCTGCTGGTCCACCTCGGGCGTGAGGTCACCGTCGACCAGCTGATCGGCTACCTGTGGAGCGACGATCCGCCGCGTACCGCGCGCTCGGTCATCCAGGTCCAGATCTCCCACCTCCGACGCATCCTCCCCGACAGCATCGCCACCACCTCGGGCGGCTACGCCCTGGACGTGGACCCCGACGCGGTCGACCTGCACCGGTTCCGGGGACTCCGGGACGCCGCTGCCAAGGCCGAACCGCGGGAGAGGGCCGATCTGCTCGACCGCGCCCTCGCGTGCTGGCGCGGGGTGCCCTTCTCCGGGGTCGGTTCCGAGTACCTCGACTACTCCGTGGTCGCCCCCCTGCGCGAGGAGCGGTGGTCGGCCGTCGTCGGCTGGGCGACCTGCTCCCTGGAGCTCGGCCGCCACGCGGAGGTGGCCTCCCGTCTGACCCCCCTGGTCAGCGAGGAGCCGTTCCGCGAGCGCCTGCACCACCTGCTCATCACCGCCCTGTGGCGGGACAACGAGCGGGCCAGGGCGCTCGCCGTCTACGAGGAGTTCCGCTCCCGGCTGGCCGACGAGCTGGGGGTCGACCCGGGCCCCGAGCTCACCGCCCTCCACGCCCGGATCCTCCAGGAGGACGCCGCCCGGGAGGAGCCGGCGGCCGGAGCGCCAACGGAATCGGGGTTTCGTTACCTGGTCCGCAACGACCTCCCCCGCGACCTCCCCGACTTCACCGGGCGGCAGGGACCCCTGCGCCAGCTCGAGGAGATGGCCGTCACCGGCGACGGCAGGGCCAAGGTCTGCGTCATCACCGGGGCCGGCGGCGAGGGGAAGACCACCACCGCGGTCCGTTTCGGTTACGAAGCCGCGAAACGTTATACCGACGGCCAACTGTTCCTCGACCTGTACGGCTACACCTCGAACAAGGAGCCCCTGGACCCCTCCTCGGCCCTGGGAGCCCTCCTGCGCGCGGTCGGCGTCGAGCCTGAGGCGGTGCCCGAGTCGCTCGACGAGCGGTCGGCCCTCTGGCGGGCGACCCTCATGGGCCGCAAGGCGCTGCTCATCCTGGACAACGCGGCGAGCTACGCGCAGGTCAGCCCCCTGCTGCTGTCCTCGCCGGGGGCCCTCACGCTGATCACCACCCGCAACGAGCTCTCCGGTCTCAGCGGCGCCCGGTTCCTCTCCCTCGGCATGTTCGACGAGGAGTCGTCGCTGGAACTCTTCGGCCGCATCCTGGGCGAGGAGCGCGTCCGGCGCGAGCCGGAGCAGGCCCGGGAGATCGTCCGTATCTGCGGGGGCCTCCCCCTGGCGCTCAGGGTCATCGCCGGCCGCATGCTCAGCCGACCGAAGTGGTCCTTCGTGCACGTGGCGAGGAGGCTGGGCGAGCAGAACCGCAAGTTCCGCGAGCTCCAGGTCGAGGGCCAGAGCGTCGAGGCCGCCATCGACCTCTCCTACCAGAGCCTCAACCCCGGCCAGCGCCACGCCTTCCTCACCCTGGGCCTGATGATCGGGAGCACCATCGACCTGGCGGGGGCCTCCGCGCTCCTGGACATGACGGTGGAGGACGCCGACGACATCCTCCAGGAACTCGTCGGGATGTGCCTGCTCGACGAACCCCAGGGCGACGTCTACCGGATGCACGACCTGATCAGGGAGTTCGCCCTGGACAGGGCGACGTCGGAGTTCGACGGGGCCGCGGCGGACCGGTCCAGGGCCCGCCTGGCCGAGTACTACCTGGTGACGGCGCAGCACGCGGCCTCCCTGCTGGGGCCGCGCGTGCGGGACGCGGCCGAGGACGAGCGCCCCGGATACCGCACCGACCTCGGCGGCCGGGAGGACGCGGAGGGCTGGTTCTCCCTCCACCAGGAGAACCTCGCCGACACCATCGAGTACTACGCCTCCAAGGACAACGAGGACCGCGCCTGGAAGATGGCCGAGGCCGTGTGGCGCTTCTACGCCCTCCACGGTGAGATGGGCCTGCTGGTCAGCTCGCACGAGCGCGCTCTCCAGATCAACAGCAAGCAGGGCAACCAGCGCGGCCGTGCCGTGACCCTCATCGGCCTGGGGATCGCCCACTACATCTCCGGGCGCTTCGAGGAGGCCATGGCCTACCTCACCGAGGCGCACGGCCTGCTGGAGTCGGTGGGGGACCGGAGAGGCATCATCCGCGCCCTGGGCAACCTCGGCATGGTCTACGAGCGGATGGGCCGCTTCGCGGACTCGGCCGCGGCCATCCAGGGGGTCCTCGACTACGCGTCGGAGCTCGGCAACGACCGGATCGAGGCCCTCCAGTGGGGGAACCTGGCCGTGCTGCGCGAGACCCTCGGGGAGCACCGGGAGGCGATTCGCTGCGCCGAGCAGGCGATCCTCAAGTCGGTGGAGGCGGACCAGGCCGAGACGCGGGTGGTGGCCAAACGCGTGATCGGGGAGGCCCGGACCGGGCTGGGCGAACTGGAACTCGCCTTCCGGGACCTCAACGAGGCGCTCGAGCTCTCCCTGCGGCTGCGCCTGGTCGCCCACCAGATCTTCGTCCGCAACTCCCTCGGCCGGGCGTACCGGGCGGCGGAGTGCTGGGACGAGGCGATCGCGTCCCACACGGAGGCCCTGGCCCTCGCGGAGAAGTCCGGCGACCACAGCGGCGACGCCGAGATCCTCCACGACCTCGGCGTCACCTACGCGGTCGCGGGCCGGTCGGAGGAGGCGGCCGTCGAGCTGGAGAGGGCACGGGCCGTCGCCGTCGACAGGAACGAGACGCACACGATCGCCTGCGCCGCCCTCGCCCTGGGCGGGCTGCCCGCCCCCGCGGTGGACCCGGACCGGGCCCACACGCTCCTCCGGGAGGCCGAGGAGATCTTCACGCAGCTGGGCCTGCCCGGGGCGGAGCAGGCCAGGGAGGCCCTCGCCGCCCTCTCCGAGACCCTCAGCTGACGGTCCTCCGGAGCCCCCGCGCACGGCGCGGCCTCAGCCACCCGCCGCTGCGGCGCATGGACCACAGGGACAGGGTGACGGGCAGGAAGCGCACGGGCCGGGGCACCCGGGGGTACACCGCCCGGGTCACCCGCACGACCCGGTCGAAGCGGCGCTGCCGCGCCTCCGACCACGGGATACGGAACTGCTCGCGCAGGTCCGGGGGGAGCAGCCCTCCGGTCAGCAGCAGCTGGGCCCTCATCAGCGGGCGCAGGGGCGCGGAGGCGGGGTGGAAGAGCTCCCGGGTGATGCTCCGTGCCTCCTCGCCCACGCGGAGGCTGCGCATGCCGGCCTCCCAGTAGGCGTCGAACTCGGCCGGTGTGGCGGGCCACTCCTCCTCCGGCAGGCCCAGCGCGGTGGCGAACGCCGACGCCTCGCGCAGGAAGGCGGCGTACTCCTCCGCGCCGAACTCGCCGAACACCATCGCGTTCAGCCGGGCCGAGGAGTGGAACAGGGTGGCGGCCACCCACAGCAGGAGGTCGTGGTCGAGCGCCCGGTAACCGGGACCGGTCACCTTCCGGTGCATGGCGCGCACGATGGCGTGCAGGCGCCGCTTCTCCTCCTCGGTGCCGTAGATCGTGCCGTACACGAAGTAGAGCGTGCCGAGCAGGCGGGCGAACGGCCGGGAGGCGAAGTCGCTGTGGTCGTGGACCCCCCGGGCGACGCTGGGGTGGGCGATCTGGAGCAGCACGGCGTAGCCCGCGCCGCCGAGGGCGCACGCCTCCCCGCCGGCCCGGCGCAGGGGTGTTTCTTCGGGTGGTCGGCCCATGCCTCGGATGGTACGGCAACGGGCCGCGCGCCCTCCGCGGAACGCGCGTCCGGTCGCCCGGCGGTACGTCCGGGGCCGCGGTCGGGGCGGCGGGGCGGGCGGGCGCGTGCACGCCGTTCAGGGGCCCAGCGAGCGGAACACCCCGGGGCTGGTCAGGGCGTCGGTGTTGTCCACGAGCTGGTCGACCGCTCCCACCAGCGGCCGGTCCGCGAGCTCCGCGTCCGCCACCCGTGCCGACAGCGCGGTGGCGAACCGGGCGGCGTCGAGCACGGGCCAGGGGCGGTCGTGGAAGGGGCGGGGGCGGGTGTCCAGGCGCTCGGCGAGACCTGTCCGGTTCTGCCGCTCGCCGACCAGGGCGCAGGCGTCGGCGAGCGCCACGGGGTCCGCGTCCAGCCCCCTGGCCAGGAGCGGGGTGAGTCCGGCCGTGTCGGGAAGCCGGGAGAAGGCGCTGCCCAGCCACTTCGGGTACGGCGGGTAGTCCCGGGCGAGCAGCAGGACCAGCCGCATGAGGTCGCGGACCAGGCGTGCGGCCACCACCCGCGCGCCGAGCCCGTCGCCCACCTCGGCGCAGCGGCCGACGAACGCCTCCTCCTGGGCGATCCGCTGCCACTGGCAGGCCAGCACGTACCTCCACACGTCGTCCGGGTACCAGCCCAGCGCCTGCCGGGACCGTGTGATGTCACCCGCCGAGTCGTGGAAGACGGCGCCGCCCACCACCTCGGCCAACCGCTGGGTGGGGGTGGCGAGCCAGTCGGCGACGGACACCCCGGAACGGGGGTCGAAGCCCAGGTGCTCGCCGAACCAGGCGCCGGGGTCGACGACCTCCACCCGGTGGCGCCCGCCGGGGTGGTCGGCGTCCGGGAGCCATGTCTGCGGAGGGCCGTCGCCGGGGGCGAACCGGACGGGCCAGCCGCGCACCCGCTCGGGGAGGCGGTCCTCGAGCAGTTCCAGCACCCGGGGCCTGGAGTCGGGGTCGGAGACGAAGAGCTGGAGGCGCGGTCCCCAGCCGTGGTCGGTGGAGCGCTCGGTGTCCAGTCCGAGGACCTCCGAGCCGGAACCCACCAGAGCGGCGCAGTACGGGAGGTCCGGGTGCTCGGCGCGGAGCAGTGGGGCGACCGCCTCCGAGTACAGGGCGCGGGACAGGTCGAGGCCGGGAAGGAAGGCTGGCGGCATGCCGGCGAGCCTAGACCGGCGCCGCCGTGGCGGCCACGGAATTCGGCTGGATCCGTCGCCTGCCGGCCGACGCGGGGCCCGTCCCGGCACGGGGCGAGAGGGGCTCGTGGGGCGGGGTAAGAAAAATATGTCTGCAAGGACAGGTCTGGTGCTGATCGTCCTACCTGGGGACATTGGTATAGCCGTGACGCGGCAGACCGCGGCCCCATTCTGTTAAGTATCTTTCCAGTTCATGGCTCGTGTGCCGCGGGGACGGCGGCAGGACCAGTCCGCGACCGGACCGAATGGGCGGTATCGGCGGTACGGGTGGGACGCCGTACCCCCTCGTAACAGGAGTCTTGACGTCCGGTTACGGGGTGCTTACCGTCTTCCGCAACGGTTGGAGAGGACATTCCGGGGACGCCCGGGGTCTCCAGGACAGCACTGTCCGACGTTCGCAGGGAATATCCGAGCCCTCGTGGACGCCCTCCGCCCCCTGGACCGGAGACGGTCCGGGTCACCCCCGCTACGAGACCCGACCGGCCGCAGGGCCGGCAGGGGCTCGTGACCCGAAGAGAAGGGCCCCCATGAAGACCCGCAACAGAATCCGCTCCGCCTCGGCCGTCGCCGCCGCCACCGCGCTGCTCTTCACCCTCATGCCCGCCGGCACCGCCAGCGCACACGGATACGTCTCCGCCCCCGCCAGCCGCCAGGCGCAGTGCGCCGCCGGCGTCGTCGAGTGCGGTGACATCCAGTGGGAGCCGCAGAGCGTCGAGGGCCCCAAGGGCCTCACCGACTGTGCGGGCGGCAACAGCAGGTTCGCCGAGCTCAGGGACGACAGCCTCGGCTGGAACGTCACCGAGGTCGGTACGAACCTGACCTTCACCTGGACCCTCACCGCCATGCACTCCACCGCCACGTGGGAGTACTTCGTCGGGGGCCAGCGCGTCGCCAGCTTCAACGACAACGGCGCCCGCCCGCCGTCGACCGTCCGCCACAACGTGGACCTGTCCGGCTACAACGGGCGCCAGAAGGTCCTCGCCGTGTGGAACGTCGCCGACACCCCCATGGCCTTCTACTCCTGCGTCGACGTCAACATCCGCAGCTAGCACGAGCGGCTGCACGGGGCCCCGGGCCCGGCCACGGCCGGACCGGGGCCCGTCCCGTGCCCGGGGCCGGGCGGTCCGGGGCGTGGACGTCCGTGTGGAACCCGCCCGGCTCCCAGGGGGAGCGGGAGCCCGGCGCGCCTCCGAGCAGGGACACGCAGGCCGCGTCGGTCCCGTGTGTTCCGTGGCCCCCCGTTCGGCCCCCGACACGACGAAGGCCGGTCCCGTAGGACCGGCCTTCGTGCTGGTCGGGGTGGCGGGATTTGAACCCACGACCTCTTCGTCCCGAACGTATGAAGAACCCCAGGTCAGGCAGGGTGTACCCCCTCTGGCCTGGGGTTCTCTGTTTCGAGGCGTAACCCGTTGACCTGGTATGTCGCGCGGAGTAGACAGCCCATGGTGCACGATCGTGCACGCCCGACGGGTGCTTGCTGACGTCCTCTGGGAGTCCAGGACTGTCGGAACCTGGACCAGTCGGCGAGAGGCCGGCGCAACACGGTCGTTCACTACTGAGGGCCCTGGGGTGTGTCCCCAGGGCCCTCGAAGCGTTGGTCTAGACGACACCGTTTTTCAGGTCGTCCAAGAACCGCCCCCACTCGTCCCGCCCGAAGGTCAACGGGGCCTGTTCCGGCGTCTTGGAGTCCCGGACAGCGTGGAGCGCAGCGGCGTCTGCCACCTCAACACAGTTGCCCTGGCTCCCGGAGTAGGACGAGCGGCGGAACTCAAGATTCATGATGGGTGAAGCCTTCCATTACATGGGCCACAAGGGCCCGGGTGTCCGACGTGCCAAGGGCGGACTTGCGTAGATGCTCGAAGATTCGCCTGTAGCGCGTGACGTCTTCCGGGGAGTCCAAGAACAAGTTGGCGGTCGGTCCCTCTACGTACACGGTGGACAGTCCCGCATCCTCCACGTCCAGGACCGCAAAACAGGCCATCTCCATGGCTGTATGGCTTCCGGCGGAGTACGGGAGAACTTGCAGGGTGAGGCGGGTGTGCTTGCGGGACAAGTCTAGAAGGCGTGCAAGTTGGTCATGCATGACGGAGGGACCTCCGACCGCTTGCCGGATCGCAGCCTCTCCGACTATGGCCCACAGGTGCGGCGTTCCGCGTTCCGTCCAGTCTGCTTGTCGTCGCATGCGTACCTGAACGAGGTCTTCTATCTCCTCGTCTGTGCCGCGCCATGAGGCGGCCCCGGACGTGATGACCGACCGGGCGTACTCCTCTGTCTGGAGAAGCCCAGGGATCAACTGGACTTCATAACTGGACATTTCGGAGGCTGCTGCTTCAAGTCCGATGAGCGTGCCGTAGTGCTTCTCGACCTCGTGGCTCTGCCACCAGCCGGCCGTCTTGGCAACGGTGCGCAGTTCCATCAGCCGTGTCGCCTCGTCTGGCGACACGTCGTAGTGGTTGAGCAACCTATCGAGGCTGTTTGCGCTCGGAACCTGGCCGTCCGCGCGTCCGGACTCCCAGCGAGCCAAGGACGAAGGTTGCGTTTTGACCGCCTTGACGACGGCCGTGAACTGCCTGTCGCCACGGAGTCGACGAAGTTCCTTGGCGAGCAACCAGCGGGCGACTGTCGGGGCTGTTGGGGCCGTTGTGCGCCTGTTTGCCATGGCCCACAGGATGCCACAAGCCGAGACGGCCGTCCTGGAATCCAAGTCGCTTAGCGAAGTTTCAGAAAACGACTTGTTTTTTGAAGCTAGCGACGGGAAACTAGCACCACCACAAGCTGTCGCCCCGTCACAGGGAGTTGCCTTCATGGCTCGCGCTCTCAAGCAGTCCCGGTCATCTCCACCGTCAGACCTTGTGACTTTCCTCCAAACGAAGCACAACATCCATGCCGAGGCTGGGCCGCTTCCAGGGCACGTCTCCGCGTGGCTCGGGAAGCGCTCTGTAGTCCTGGTTCTTGTTGGTCGCCGATGGTTTCGTCGGCACGCTGGGCAGGACCTTGTTCCACTCCACCCGGAAGGCATGGAGTGGTCCGTGGCTCGTGCCGTAGCGGACGACCTGAAAAAGGGTGCGACGTGAGCAGCGATTCGGCCCCGGTCGCGTCCCCCTGGATGTGTCCGGAGTGCAACCACACGGAACGCAACGGCCACCTGTCACACACGACCTGCCCCAACGGCAACAGCCAAGACGAGTCGGATGATCGCCCGGCCCCGATTCACCGGCGAGACACGGGAGAGGCGGAGGCATGGCGGCGCCTGATGATCCAGGCACAGCCACGACCGCCAGAGCCCCCCGCCCCGGAGCCGTCTCCGCCAGACCGCGTTCCACTTCCGCGGCGGTCCCGGCATGCGCACCGCTGGCCGCTCCCCATCGCGTCAGAGAGGTCGGTGCCATGACACCACGGGAAGAGATGGCTAAGCACCGTCTCAGGAGTGCATTCCGATACCGGGGATGCGGGGCGCACGACAGGGTCGAGGCGATCGCCATCGACGTCTGGTGGGGTCCCCACAGACTCACACTCCGCGTAGCGGGTGGCCAGTGGACCCGGGAAGACCCGGACGTCCCGGGGCGTCCGGTGGTCGTAGGGGCCATGGGAGACGAGGACGGGATCGCTCGCCGACTTGTGCCAGAGCTCACGGATCGGAAGGCCGGGCCCCGATATGCCGCAATCCGACTCTGACCCCCCGAGGGTCGCGCTGGACTCGCGGACGCCCTGCGGACAGACCTAGACCGAACCCAAGAAAGATCCCCGCGACGCGGATCAGGCGTCCGGGGGTTGGACAACGCTGTGAAGGAGCGTCGCCATGCGCGAGCTTATCGAATTCCTGTCCATGCTCGTTCGTCTCGTACGAGGGTCCCGGGGGCTGCATGCTGCCCCTCGGCGTCTCCGGCGAGACCTCTGGGAAGAAGCGCGAGCGGACCGCGTTCGCCGCTACGCGGCGCGCATTCCCGTCGTGGCCCAAGCCTCCAGCGCCCCCCGGGGAACACTGGCGCTTGCTCCCGTCCCTTCCGACTACGTCCCCGTAGTCCAGGCGCAAGCCCTCTACCCCCCGGCCGAGATCGTCAGGGGCCACTACAGGGCCCACGAGGCGCGCCAACGCGCCGCTGAACTGGCCTACGCCTGAGAACTCCGCGCCCGACGATTCCCCTTGCCGGGCGCGGACGGCCGACACCGACACGTCGGCCGAGGTGGTGCTCGCCCCCGATAGCGGGCACCACCACAGACCCCCGTGCGCCCGGTGAGTCGCCCCGGGCGCGCGGGCACCAGACGCCGCCCCACGAAAAGGGGGGCGGGGCGGCGACGCCCGACAGTGCGCCAGTCGGGCACGGGCCCCCGGGGGCGCGACCCCGGGGGCCCAACCCCTCTACCTGTCCAGGAATGAACCTCCCGTCGGCATCCCACACTAGACACCGACACGACGAAGCCGCCCCGCCTCGGGCAGAACCCGGGCGGGGCGGAGTTATCCACAGCCTGTGAAGTTGTCGTGGAGCCGCAGCGCCGATCGGACGATTCTGGAATCGGTACCTCGCGGTACCTGGGGTGAGTGAGCGGCCCGGACCTCGACGAGGTCCGGGCCGTACTCATGAGCTCGACGGCGCCGGACGCGGCGTGTGCGGGGCGAGCCACCCTGCCGCAGCGGCGACGAGGGTGACGGCCGCGGCTGCCACTTCGGCCGGAACCTCGACGCCGAGCAGGCCGGCGAGGAAGACGATCACGGTGACGGCCGCAGCGCCCGCCGTCGAAGCGGTGACCTTGGTTTCGATGCGCGACATCCTGACTCCCTTCTCGTATCGACGGTGAACCACGGCTACTTGCCGCCCTGCTTGCGGGCGACGGCGGTCATGAGCTGCGCGTACGCCCAACCGGTGACCTCGTCGCCGTAACCCCGCTTGGCCTCGGAACCGACCGAGGCGCGCACCTTGCGCAGCCCCTCGGCGGTCTCGTCGCCATAGCCGCCGTCGACGCCGTACCGGGTCAGCTTCACGCCGGCGTTCTCGATCAGTACCTGCAGCGCCTTGACGCCCTCACCCTTGCTGCCCTTGCGCAGTCCGATCAACGGATCGTTCCCTTCGGTGTTGGTTCCTGCGATGTCTCGAAAGTCCGGTGAGGTCCACCAGGCGTAGTTGTTGGCGCCCGGGCAGCTCGTCGAGCTGACGTCTCGGTGTCCCTTGCGCGCTAGAGTCCGGCCGGCCTTCGCGCACGCCTCGTCGTAGAGCTCGACGACGGTTCTCTTCGCGGCGGGGGTCATGCCGTCTCGGCCGATGAAGCAGATCCCGACGCCCTGAACGTTGCGCGGTGCCGCATGTGCGCCGAGCGTGTTCCAGCCGCGCCCCTCGTAGGCGACTCCGGCCTCGTCGACGAGCAAGTTGTAACCGATGTCGCTCCACTTCCTGACGTCCATGTGGAAGTTCTGGATCGAGCGCACCGACTGCGAGGTCGGCCCTTCGGAGTAGTGCAGCGTCACCTCGGTCCGGCTGCCCCAACCGACGGTCTGCCGGTTGCGTGGTGCCCTCGCCCCCCAATCGGAGCGCGAGACGATATCGACCATGTGAGCGTCCTCCTGACATGCGAAAGCCTCGGCCGATCGGCCGAGGCGGGGTGAAGTGGTTCAGGACAGCAGCGCGGCCGAGAGCAGCGCCACGGCCAGGGACAGGCCGGCGCCGAGGATCGCGGCCCAGACCATGCGCCGGTCGGCCGCGCGGCGCTCGTCGTCGGTGCGCCGGTCGTTTTCGCGCTGCTGCTCGGCACGTTCGGTCTCGGTGCGCAGCTCGGCGACGTCGCCGGCGAGCTCGCCGAGACGCTGTTCGATCAGCCGTTGCTCGGCCGCGTACACGTCGACGCTCACGCGCGCGGCGAGGTCGTCTTTCAGGCCGGCGAATCCTCGGTGCATCTCTTCGCGCATCAGGGACAGCAGCTCGCCGAGGTGCCGGTACTGGGGGTCGTTCTCGTTCACGCGACCCCCTACAGGTCCGGAACTTGGATCGCGACCCAGTCGACCCACGTCTGCGTGACGGTCTGGCGTGCGACGTGGATCGTGAAGCCGGTCAGGCTCTTCGACTGGTAGCTGACTTCGAGGAAGACGCCGGGCGCGTTGGTGCGTGCGGTGGTGAGTACCTGGGGTTCGACGGTGAAGAACCCGTTCGGGAAGGTCACCCGGCGTTCGCCGCGGTAGTACTGCGGGTTCGTGGCGCTGGGGACGGGCGTGGGGAAGTCCATGTACTCAGCGCCCGACAGGATGCGCGGGGTCAGCTTGTCGGCGGTGATGATCTCGCCTGCGCGCCATAGGTGCACGGGTTCTCTCCTTGGTCTACAGACCGACGACGGCCGGGCGCGCGAGTGAGACGGCGGTACCGGCGGGATGCGGTTTGGCGATGCGATTCAGGGAGCGCTCGACGGTCAGCGTCTGCGTCGCCCCGGTCCCCTCGATCGCGGTCACCCGCACGATCTCGCCGCCGAGGACCAGGTCGAGCGGGAACATGTCGGCGTAGCTCGCCGAGTCGATCCACGGGGGACCGACCGTCGTGGTCACGGTCAACGTCGTGTCGCCGGCGTCGACGGCGGCGGTCAGCTCGCACGCCGCGGTGTCGGCGCGGTTGGGATCGCGCGGCCCGGTCGGTTCCTCGTCGTCGGGGTCGTCGACCACACCGACGACCCAGGGTCCCCCCGACGAGGCGTTGAACTCGACGCGCCATGTGTGGGTGTTCAGGGTCTCGGTGTAGCCCTCGATCAGCAGGTCGATCGGGCCGGGCGGCAGCCACGGCGGGGGGTTGAGCACCTGCAGCCAGTCGCCCGACTCCCTGCTCGCGACGTTCTCGGTCAGTCCGGGGTTGCGGACCAGGTCCACGCTCACCGTCGGGTAGCGCGCCTCGTCCCAGGTCCCCAGGTGCACGCGCCACCCGGCGTGGTCGCGAAGCTGGACGTCGTACATCGTGTTCAGCTCGACCGAGGTCTCGTAGCGGCCCACGCCGAGCGGGGGGTCGGCCGCGTTCAGCGGTCCCGTCTGCAGTGTCACGCGGAACTCGGCGCCGTCGATGCGCCGTGCGACGACGTCGTTGGTCAGCGCCTGGTCGTCGTCGACCGGCTCGAAGGGCGCGGACACGTGCCCGGCGGCGTAGTCCAGGGCGATCGCGGACCGGGCGCCGCCGGACCATGCCACGCCGGACGCACGGGCCGTCGCCGCAGCGGTGGTGACGCCGTGCTTGCCCGCCTCGGCGCCGGTCCGCGCGACCATGCCGTCGGCCGCGGCCGTGGTCGACGCCTTCGCCACGGCCGCAGCACTGCTCGCCGTGGTCGACGTCGAGGCGTCCGTGCGTGCGGTGCGGTGCGCGGCTTCGGCGAGTCCGGCGGCCGAGAGGGTTCCCGTCGCGGTGGTGCGCGCCGTCCTCGTCGCCGAGGCGGCGCCGGTCAGGCGCAGCTCGCCGCCGACCGGCTGCTGCGGTCCCTGCACGGCACGGACGGCGAGGGTTCCGGCCACGGCGACGGTGGCGCTCGCCGAGGTCGTGATGTCCTGCTGCTGTGGGGCGGGTCCGATCGGTCCGGAGTCGGAGACGGCAACGTGTGAGAGCCACAATGGATCCGGGTAGTCGTTGGCGTTGGCCTGCAGGCGCAGCGCGAGGGCGATGCCGGCGAGGGTCTCGGGGCCGGCGATGCCGTCGACGACGCCGTAACCGTGGCCGGACTGGAAGGCCACGACGGCGTTGGCAGCCTCCTGGCCGTAATCGCCGTCGGCGCCCCACTGCGGCAGCTCGTAGCCGAGCGCCATGAGGTCGCGCTGCATCTGCGAGACCTGCCCGCCAGTGGTCGCGTCGGTGTCCCCGGGGCGCAGGATCACGCCGCGCCGGTACCGGTACCCGGTCAGGGCCAGGGAACGGCCGACGTCGCGCCCGTTCCAGGTGTGCACGCGGGCGCGGATGGTGTCGTGTCCGGCGTAGACGCGGGAAGTGAAGTCGCCGCCGTCGAAGTGGAGTTCGAGGCGCCACCACTGCCCGATGCCGATCGCGTTGCCGGTCTCGGCGTTCCAGTTGATCGCGCTCGCGGCGAGGTCGTTGGGCTGCAGCCTCGTTCCCGCGTTGCCGGACGCCGTCTCGTGGATCACGAGATTCAGTCCGGTGTCGGGGAACGAGGCGTGCAGCCGAACCTCGTCGATGCCGAACCCGGAGTTCTGCATGGTCGGCATCCACACGTACCAGCGCGCCCACCACGGGCCGGACTGCGGCAACGCAAGGGTGAGCCGCGGAGTCCCCACACGTTGGTAAGAGGTGTCGATTCGGATCGTCGACAGCCCGTGCACGGTCTGCGCGTTGTCGTAGCGGGCGCGGCCGGCGCCTGCGGTGCCGCCGGCGTTCGCGACACCGACGGTCCCGACGGTCGCCGAAGCGGCGAGGGATGCCGGGGTCGGTGCGGCGCCCGGAGTACCGTCGAGGCGGTTGTCGACGAGCGTGGCCACGGCTCACCTCCCGTCGGATCAGTTGGTCAGGGTGAGCGTCATCGGGTCGACGGTCAGGGTCCCGGGGGCGGCGAACTGCTCGGGCGCGGCCAGGGCCAGCGAGCCGAGCCAGGTACCGTCGGACGTCCACAGTCCGGCGTGCGTGATGGTCGTCGCCCCGGGCACGTTGAACACGACCGGGGCGCCGGTCGCGATACTGCCCCCGGACGCTGCGGCCCAGATGACCGACTGCCGGGCGTAGCCGCCCCCGGACACCTCGGACCCGCCGGAACTGCCGGGGTCGGCTGTGTGCAGGGACGCCTCGACGGCGACCGTGGCGCCGCCGTCGAGCATCGGGTCGAACAGCGCGGTCGTCAGCGCCATCAGGTTTCCCCTTCCTGGGAGAGCTGCAAGCCGTTGTAGCGGCTGCGGTTGGTGCGGTAGACGAGCCGGGGTTCCGCACGGTCCTCGTGGAGAATCCCGCCGTCGGCCGCAGCGGCTGCCGACAGCACGTCGAGGGGCGAAGTCATCTGTTGTGCCCCGACGAGCTGCGTGTCATCGGGGTCGCCGAGGACCGTCACCGGCAGGCCGGTCTCTTCGCACACGCGGATGATGCGCTGCCCTGCGGTCTCTGCGGCGTGGCCGTGGTAGGCGAGCAGGATCTGATCGGGGTCGGGCGAGACGGTGCCGTCCCAGACCGTGACGTGCCCCAGCGACGCCGGCGCGGCCATGTCGTCGTCGGGCACGAACCAGTCGTAGAACCACCGCATCGGCGGGCGCGCGGGTTCGTTGAGCTGACCGGTTGCGATCTGCGCGCCGTCCACGCACACCCGCCACGCGGTGCCGCCCTGATTGGGTGCGCACTCCAGCCGGAACACGTGCGCGGTGTCGTCCTCGAACACCTGGGGCGCGGCGATGTTCTGGCGCAGAACGGTAGTTCGCGCGTCGCTGTCGTCGGCCCGGAAGTAGGACACGAACAGCGTCCGCGTCGGGTGGTCGAACCCCAGGTACCACATGCGGGTCGGGTCGCTGGCAGTACCGGCGCCGACGAGCTGCATACCGAAGCTGTCGAACCCCCCGACACCACCGCGGATGAACTCGGCCGCCCACCACTGCGGGCGGTGGCCGGGCAGGATGTAGCCGCGGAACACCCCCCGTGGCACCTTGTCGGGCAGGGTCGCCACGGGTTCCAGGTGGGGGGCGAGGTCGAAGCTCGCCCACTGCATCGGCCTCGTGATCTCGCCGTCTCGGTTGTTCAGGTAGGCGATGTTCCCGCCGAGCAGCGGCGCGGCGTTCTGTGTGTCGGCGCCGTCGGTCAGCGGCCAGTACGCGGACGGGCCGGCGGCGAGGACGAACCGGACGAGCGAGGACTGCAGCGGCGACGAGCTCGCGTTCAGCCGTCGCAGGATGCCCGCAGCCTCGATCGGGGTGTACACGTCGTTGCCGGACAGGTCCCAGCGGGGAGGCCACGCGGCGACCTCGCCCACGAACCGCGGGATCAGCCGGTCACCGTGGCGCACCGACACCCTGATCGGGGTGTTCCGGCCGATCCGGCCGTAGTACGGGCTGCGCGGATTCCTCGGCGAGTACGTGCCGCTGCGATTGTTCAGCACCAGCGAGCACGTGCCGGGGTCGACCTCGGTGCCTTCGTCGGCACGGCCACGACTGATGCTGATGTCCTCGCGAACGTAGACGTCACGGGTGATGTCCACCCACTGCCCGCCGACCATCAGCTCGACGAGCACGCGCACGGCAACCACGGCCTCACCTCCCGAAAGCCGCCTGCGCACTGCCGCGGCCGTCGATGCGGACGAACTTGCGGATCATCCTCTTGAACTCGCTGTCAGCGCCCGTGACGTCGATGACGAGACGGGTCTGCTGCGCGCCCGAGTGGCGCACAGCCGCGGTCGCGCTGATGTTGGACGGGATCTCGCGTGTGACCCCCTGCAGGGTCGAGCGCAGGCCGGGCAGCGCGCCCTCGACACCGCTGGCGAGGCCGGCCATCAGCGCAGCACCGGACGGTTCGAGCAGCCGGGCGTCGACCCGCATCGGTCCCTTCCACTCCGGGATCATCGACGTCACGCTGCTGAACTTGTCGCGCAGCTTGCCGACCATGCCGGTCACGCCATCGATCAAACCCTGAATGATGCGTCGACCCGCATCGGTCAGCAGTGATCCGACATTTCCGAGCGCCGACTTGATCCGTCCGGGAATTCCGCGAACGAATCCGATCAGTCGCGCCACAGTGGAAACCACCCGACTGTGCAGTGCCAAAAAAGCACCGACAGCCAAATCCCTAGCGGCGTTAAAACCGTTGGCGATAAATGACTTTATCTTGCTTACGCCGCTCGAAAGAAATGCGACCAAGGCATTCCAAAGTGCGGCGACTCGCGCCTTCACCCAGGCCCAGGCTGCGGATGCCGCTGCCTTGATCTGCTCCCAGTGCGACATGAGAATGCCGACCGGATGGTAGGTCAGAAACAGGCCGACCAACCAATTCCAGGCTGCCGAGACTGCCGATTTCAGCCATTCCCAAGCAGCGATTGCCGTCGAAATAATCGACGACCAAATTCCAGAAAGCCACGCAGCAAGGGCAGACCAAGCTGAAACCGTTACCGACTTCACCCATAGCCAGGCTGCGGAAATCGCTGCGACAATTTGATCCCAATAGAGGATCACCAATGCGACCAAGGCAATGACGGCCGCGATGATCCACCCGATCGGCCCCATCCCCAGCAGCCACCCGGCGAGCATCCGGGCACCCATCACGAGGGCCTGCGCACCGAGCTTGACCAGGGTCCCCGACAGCTTGCCGAGCGGACCGGCGATGGTCTTCACCGCAGGCGCCACGGTCTTGACGACCCCGACGAGTCCGGACAGCTTGCCGGCCACCGGGCCGAGCAGCATCGACCACGCGAGCATCTGCGTCACGGTCGACTGCACGCCCGGGGGGAGCGCCATGAAGGCGTCGGCGATGGTCCCGACCACCGCGGCGACGCCGGGCAGGATCGCGAGCAGGTCGGTCGCGATGCGGTTCAGCGTCGCGAAGACCTCGCCGAGCTGTGCCTGCCCTTCGGCGCTGTTCGCCCACGCGGCCCACTGCGCGGTCAGGTTCTCGACCGTGGTCAGAAGGTCGGACCCCGACACCGATGCGGCACCGAAGATCCCGCCGAGCAGCGAGCCGAGGTTGCCCCCGATCGAGCCGAGCTGCGCGAGGACGTCGCCGGCGCGCTGCGCGATGTCGGACAGCCGCGCGGCGCCGGCCTCGCTGGTCAGGAACGCGGCAGCGCTCGCCAACGCCCCGCCGGCCCACTCGTTGAACCGGTCGATCAGCGGCAGACCGGCGATGGCGAGCTGCGCCAGGACGACGAGCAGCGGCGAGAGCACGCCCGAGAAGCTCCGCGTCGCCGAGGCGGTGCCGTCGAAGATGGCGCCGAGCTGTCCCCGGAACAGCGGCGTGTTCATCGTGCGCAGGGCCTCGGAGCCCAACGAGTTCAGCGCCGAGGCGACTGCGGTCATCCCACGGCGCAGGGTGGGCATGGCACCGGTCGCCAGTGCCGACAGCTCTTCGCCGAGGCCACCGAACAAGCGCTGCTGCACGGCCTGTTGCACGGGGGCGAACATCTGCCGCACGCCGGCGAAGGACCTGACGAACGACTGCGCCGAGGGGGCGAGCCCGGACAGGGACTCTTCGAGTTCCTCGGCGCTGCCCCCGGTGGCGGCGAGCGCGTCGCCCATGCCGGACAGTCCGGCGGCGAGCGTGGCGACCCCTGCGCCGGCGACGAGGGCGGCTGCGGGTAAGGCGAGAACGGCGCCTGCGGCGGGTCCGGCTGCGGCGGTGAGGGAGGTCAACGCGCTGACGGCGGTCGCGATCGCCGTCATCTTGCCGATGTCGCCGACCCGGTCGAACCTCTTGATCAGGTTGTCGAGTCCACGAGCGGCCCGCTTGACGCCCTTGTCGAACCTCTTGGAGTCGAGACCCAGCCTGACGAGCAGGGATGCAACGGTCGCCATGCGGGATCACCTCCCGCTCGGCGTGCGCTATTCAGGTTTCTCGGTGCCGCCCATGGCTGCGTTGGCTTCCCGGATCGCCGCCCACATCTGTTCCTCGGACTGGTAGTCGTCCCAGGTGGGCAGCAACTTCTCGGGGTCGATGGGCTTCGCGCCCTTGCGCCGGTTGACGTTGTAGACGGCCGCGGCGACGATCGCGGACTGAATGTCGCCCCGGCGAGCGCCGAGGGGTCCGGCGCGCCGCTCGTACACCGCCCACTCGGTCAGCTCACGCGAGCTGATCCGGGCGAGCAGTTCGGCGACGGTCATGTTGAGGTGGCCGGCCAAGCGGAAATAGAACTCCCGCTCGGGCCGGCGCCTCATTCCCCCAAGAGCTCGTCGACGTCCTCGTCGGTCAGCCCGGAAAGCCTCTGGCACTTCTCGAACACCCGGTTCAGCACAGCGGCGTTCTTGCGGCCCAGGGCGGCGACGTCCGAGCTGCTGAACACAGCGTTGCCCTTGGCGTCGACGATGCACTTCGCGACGAACTTCGCGCGGACGTTGTCGAGCTTGAGACGCTTGGTGTTGCCGGCGATCTCGGCCTCGAACCGGTCCCTCTCGGTTCCGGTCAGCGCCCTGATCCGCACAGTGCCGCCCCACTCGGGAACGGGGACGGTGTCGTATGCGAGGTCGTCGGCGCCGAGGATGGCGTCGCGGCCGAGGAACTCGGCGGTCTGTGTGGTCATCGGTCAGTCGTCCTTTCGGTCAGGGCGCAGGAGTCGGGGCGGGGGTGATGGTGGGTTCGCCGGACACCTGCCACGTCAGAGTTGCGGCCATCTGTCCGTCGACGGGCATCTCGCGCTCGAACCCGGTCAGCAGCGCCTCGAAAGCCCAGAGCTCGCCGGCCGGACTCTCCATCTCGTAGGCGACCGGGTTCGGGTTCTTGAAGTCGCCATAGATGACGTCGTGCTTGTCGGGGTCGTAGTGGCACTCGACGGACACCTCGCCGCCGTCGACCAACCCGCCGATGAACTCGCGGAAGTTCGACGGGGAGTCGTGCGCGGTGACGTCGTAGGTCTCGCGCTCCCCGTTCGGACCGGAGAACGTACCGACGTTGCCGATCGGCTCGAAGACCGCAGGCTCGCCCCCGTCCCCCCGCCGGAGTTCTGTACCGAACCCGTCCTTTCCTGCCATGTCATGTCTCCTTGTTCAGCCACACCCGGTGGCGCACCGGGCAGTGTCGAATGGTGGGGTCGGGGTCGCGCATGATGCGGTGGTGTTCGCGGAAGATCGCGACGACCTCGAAGCCGACGACGTCGAGCGGCTGCCGGTCGAGCAGCCGGTCGAGGTGGGCGAGGATGCGTCCGATCTCGCTGTAGCCGCGGTACTTCGACCACACGTGCAGCACGAACGCGACCGTCAGCCCCTGCCGGTCATGGGTGTCGTCGGGTTCCTCGATGACCTCGCCGACCGACACGTGCGGATACGGCGCCGGTTCGGGGACCTCGTCGTAGACGCCGGCGAGTGCGGTCAGGTCGGGGTCGCCGGTCAGCCGCTGATAGACGGCCTGCTGCAAAGGCCATGCCGCGGTGGCCATCAGGGCAGCCTCTTCTCGATGCCCTCGCGGACCCAGTTGCGGACCTTGCGGTTCGCACGTCGGGCGTTGGGATACATGAATGGCTGCGCGGGCATTTTCGACGTGCCGAACTCGACGAACTGCGCGTAGTACTCTTCGTCGCTCCACACTCCGACCTGCGCGTCAGCGGTCGCCCCCGAACCCTTGACGCGCTTTTCGAGCGCGCGGGCGAGGTCACCGGAGTCGACGGGCACATCGGCGACGGCGCCGTCGTACATCTCCGCACCCCACTTCTCGGCGACCTCTTCCTGCACGTCGTGTAGGTCGGTTGTGAGCCGGGCGAAGGCTCGACGCGCGGCCTGCGCGCCGATGGTGCGCACACGGAACCGGGCCATCAGCCGTCCCCTTCCTGCTCGTCGTCGGCGCTGATGTCCTCGACGGCCTCGGCGAGGGCGCGCAGGAAGTCGGCGATCTGCGGTGCCACCGGTTCGTCGAGGTCGAGGGTCAGGGTTCCGGCGTTGACCTCGTGCTCGCCGATGCTCACGACAACGGGCATCTCGCGTTCGCCGTCCATCACGGCCCCCCTTCGGCTTGACGTGATGTGCAGTCGGCGCGCCGGTAGGTGTGGGCGACGCTCGGCTCGAAGACCGCGCGCACCTGCAGAACCTGTTCGCCGCGCCGTAGTTCGTCTCCGCGGCGCACGTCCGCGGACGGTCGTAGGTAGACGACGTGGGTCAGTTCGGCGCCGAGTTGGTCGCCGGCTTCGCGCTGCGCGCTGGAGGGTTGCGACAGCCGCGCCGACTGCGTGCCCTGCGGCTCCCAGGTCTCGACCTGACCGCCCCCGCCGTCGTCGGCGAGGACGGCGCGCCAGACCTCGACGCGGCTGTTCAGCAGGTGGCCGATGCCGCGCCCTCTCACCGTGACCTCACAAGGCCGATGCCGCCCCCGAACCGCGCGGCCAACCGGCGGCGCAGGTGGTCGGGCAGTTCGAGCTCGGTGATCCCGCCGTCGTCCCCGTAGGTCACCGAGTAGTCGCCGATGCGCTCGGACCTGATGTCGCCGGCCGCGATCCCGGTGCCGTCCTCGCTGCTGCGCGAGGCGACGAGGATCGCTGCGGCGATTCGGCACACGAGGTCGACGAGGTCGGCGGGAACCTCGGGAAGCCCGTGCGTGTAGGTCACCGTGACCTCGCACGGTACGGTCGGCTGCCACCCTGAGGGGCGCCACAGCCAACCGCCGACGAGCCGCCAATCGGTGACGGCCTGGGCGTCGACGAGCACCTCGTCGACGGCCGTCACGGGCGGGGCGGGCAGGGACAGCCACGGCTCGCCGTCGCCGGGCAGGCTGATCGTCGACGTCGTTTCGGAGATCGCGCAGCCGGCGGCGTCGCGCACCGCGGCAGACGCTGAGGCGAGGAAGGTTTCGACGCGTACGGTCTCGGCGTCCCCAACGCTCACGCCCCGGGCAGCGAGGTCGTCGAGGGTGGCTAACGCCGGAAGTGCCACGGTGCCCCCTTCACGGTCAGGACGCGAGCTCGACGAGTTCGGCCTTGGTCAGGGCCTCGGCGTCCTCGGCGGTCAGGTCGCTGACCTCGGTGACGTAGGCGACCCATGCCGCCTTCGGTGCTGCCTGCGCTGGACGGTTCGGCGGCTGCTCGACGCCCTGCTCACCGGGGCTCGATGCCTCGACGGGGGCCAGTGCGCCGCGATCGAATTGTGCGGCGACCCACGGCACGGCCGGGTCGACGGCGAACGTCGCGCCGGCCGTACCGCGGGCGAGGATCAGGTCGGCCACGTCGTCACATCCCCGCCGGGACGGTCACCGTGGCGACGGCGATGCCGGTCGGCTCGAACAGCTTGGCGCCGTAGACGTGCAGCCCTCGCACGATGTCGGCGAACCGCGCCTGCGCCCGAAGGGCCTCGGTCTGGGTGATCTGCTCGGCGACGCTGAACGAGTCGGGGATACCGGCCTGCACGACCTGCTGACCGGCTGCCGGTGAGGGAGTGTTGTTGGACTTGAGGACGTCGAAGCCCGCAGCCCTGCCCACGATGCCGTTGCGCAGCGTCTCGTCGCTGCCGGACGCGTCGACACGGGCGAACCGGTCGTCACTCTGCAGCTTGCCGTGAAAGTCAGGGCTGATCACGACGTAGCGGCCGATGCTCGGGCAGTCGGACTTGTCCAGGAGCACGGCCAGGGCGACGAGAACGTCGTAGGCGGTGGCCGGGTTGCTGACGTCGATCGGGGTGACGGTGCCCTCGGTGGCGGGGGTCAGGTTGTTCGCCGGGTCGACGCCGGTGTAGAGACCGGCGGCGTACCGGTCGAGTCCGTCGGCGAGCCGGTGTCCTGCTCGCTGGGTGGCTGGTCCCTGGAAATCGCCGGCCGACTGCACCCGGTCGACGTCGTTCACGCGGAACGAGAAGTACGCGCCCTGATCGACGGTGAGGGACACCTGCTCGTCGTCGAGGTCTTCGGTCGTCAGATCGGTGTTCTTGTCGTAGGGGCGCACGGTCGGGTCGGCGATCGAGGTGACGTGCACGGTGTCGCCCTGCTCGCGGATCTGCCCCTCGTAGCGCCGGTTCGACACGGTCGGCTGCGCGTACACAAGGGTCCGCTCGAAAGGCACCTGAACCGCAGCGGACCACAGCTCGGGAATGAAGTTGGTGATGGGCATGGTCGGGTCTCCTTAGTCGCCCTGCAGCAGTCGCCGCAGGCGTCCGTCGGTGTGGGCCTTGAGCCGCGCGGCCGGCGTCATCTTGGCCAGGTCCTCGCGGCTGGTGATCTGCGACGGGCGCGACCCTTTGCGGGCGCCGCCGTCGCCGGTGCCCTGGAACCGTCGGCCGCCGTGCGCGGCGAGGTAGGGCTTGGACGTGAGCAGCTCGCCGATCGCGTCGGCGAGCTCGTCGGCGTCGACGTTGCCGTCGTCGTCGACCTCGAACTGCGACACGTCGATGAACCGCATCGCGTCGCCGGGGTCGGCGAGCTTGCCGGCCGCAGCCGCGCGGACCTCGGCGCGCACGATGCGTTCGTTCGCGCGGGCGACGGCTGCCTGCTCGGCCTGCTGCTGGATCGCTTCGGCGTCGGGTTCGTCGTCCTTCGCGGGGGCGCGCTGCTTGGACAGCTCCGACTCGGCCGCGCGGCGCTTGTCGCGCTCGGCGCGCCACTTCGCCTTCATGGCGTCGAGGGCGCGCTTGCCGGGGTCGCCGAGCGCGTCGGCGCCGTCGGGCTCGTCGCCCTGGTCCTCGTCGTCGCCGCGGTCCTCGACGGGTTCGTCGTCGAGGGGGGCGTCGGTCTCGGCGTCGGGGGTCGGCGCGTCCTCGGCGCCACCGATCACGGGCCAGATGGGGGCGCCGTTGCGGCGCAGCCCGATCGCGGTCAGGCCGGTGTCGGGGTGGGTGGGCAGCATCGGTTCAGGCATGGTGACGGGCTCCCGTTGCGGAGTTGGTGAACGGCTGCGCGTTGCGCGTGGCCGGGCATGGAAGCAGCCCCGCAGCGCTGCCACGGGGCCGAAGAAACTTTGTCTTGCGAGTGGACAACGTTAAGTATTGCCCTATAACGTTGTCCTTAGAGACGACAACGTTTAGGGGTTCCGATGGACGCGCTGTTTTCCGAGATCGAGTGCACGCAGCTTCGCGGACAGGTCGACATCTGGGACGCGATCGCCGAAGCCGAAGCCGAGGAGGCGCAGGTCGAACTCGTCGACGACGGCGCCCTGTTCCCCGTGTACCTGACCGGCAGCCCGGTCGACGGCGCCCTGTTCGGGCTCACCCTCTGAAAGGACGACATGAGCAACTTCGAGCGCGTCACCATCGCCGACCTGCAGGTCGGCGACCACTTCATCCGCAGCGGCAAGCTCGTCGCCTACGACGGCGCCTCGCTGGGCTTTCCCCCGCAAACGCCCGTCAGCCGGTTGCGCGAGGGCGTCGTTCCCGCCACGGTCCATGTCCCCGACATCGATGGGGCGCCCCGTCGACACCTCGGAGTCGCCGACGTGGCGCGCGAGCTCGGCGTGCCCACGGGCACGGTGACCAAGTGGATCGCCCGCTACCCCTACGACATCGGCCATCACCCGGTCCCCACACCCGACGCGCGCATCGGTGACGTCCTCGGATGGCGCGAGAACCGCATCGACGAATGGCGCACATGGCGCGCCGGGATGCCGGGGCGCGGCGCAGGCGGCGGGCGCCCCAAGAAGCAGGTGGCCCGGAAGAAGACCGCTGCTGAAGAGAGGTTCGACGCGGAGCAGTACGAAGCGCTCGCACCGCTGCGAGAGATGGCTGCTCGACGGAAGCGGCGGCGCCGTCAGGACTCGTAGTCGACCGGCATCGGGCGGATGCTGTCGAACCCGGCGTTCCACGCCTGCCACAGCATCCGCTCGCGCGGCGTCAGAGCGTCCGGCCGATAAGGCGTAGAGGACCGGGGCGCATCGGCCTCGGCCGCGCGCACCCCTGCAGCGCGAGCACGGACCAGCTCGGTCGCGACCGACATCAGCAGCGCCCCCTACCGGTTGTAGTCCCGACCGGCATCAGTGCCGCGGCCGGACTCGATCTCGGCGACGAAGTCCTCGAACGTCAACCTACCGAACGCGTCCCACCACCGCTTGAGCTCTTCGCTCGCCCACCGCTCCGCGCGTGCGCGCGGACCGCTGAACAGCGACTCGGGGTCCACTCCCCGGGCGCGCCCCTCGGTGGTGACCAGGTACCCCCGGGTCGCGTCCTCGGCCGCTACGTACTGCCGGGCGACGTAGAGCTTGTACTGCTCGCGCGCGACCTCGGTGAACGACCGGCGGTCGCCCGCCGGCCGGAACTCGGCAAGGTACGCCTCGCGTCGGATCGCCTCGATCGAGCGCCCCTGCACTTCGGCAGCGGCCTGTTCCCAGGCATAGCCCTCTTCCTCGACGAGCCGCGCCATCTCGGCATACTGCGCGTCCTCACGCTCGCGGCGCTCCCGTTCAACGTCGGTCTCGTCGGGGTCGACCCAGACCTCGGCGGGCGGCGCCTCGGCGACCTCGACACGCCGCTCGTACTCGGCTTCGATCACCGCGGCATCGCGCTCGCGCCCTTCGGCGAACGCCTCCATCAGCATCGCGGACAGCCGCTCGTCGTCGTACCTGGCAAGGCCATCGGCCGTGATGCGGCCGTCGACCGGTACCGGTTCAGGCGCCGGTTCGAGCTCGACGTCGGGCGCCTGCCCGTCCTCGCGGCCCACCTGCTCGCGCCGGTCCATCTCCGCCATGAGCACAGCCATGCGCGGCGAGTCGTAGTCCCCTGCGGCCATCAGCGCGCCGAGCTCGGATTCGAGCTCGACATCGGTCATGGTCGGCGGGTCCGGCAGCACCTCGTCATCGGGCACGGGCGCGGCGAGCGCGACCGGTTCGGGTTGCGGCACAGGTGCGACTTCCTCGCGCCGAGGCGTCAGGTACCCGTACCTGATCAGGGCCTCGATCGCGGCGTCGCGGTCGCCGGCGGCCTCGGCGATGATCTGCTCGGGCATCAGCCGAGGCTCACGCGAGGGACGGAACCGGCCGCGGTCGTCGGTCGAGCCGAGTCGACGTCCGGCGTACCCGCGCCGGGTCATGCCCTCGGACGTGACCAGACGCGCCCCGGCTACGGCCATGCCGCGCCGGGCGTTGACGACCTGGGCGAGGTCGGCGCCCTCGTGGATCGCCTCGGCGCCGACTGCGCCGAACCTGCGCACCTGCTCGACGGGACTCATCTGCGCGAAGAGCTCGCGCGGCGAGAACGGCGCCGGGGCGTCATCGGTCAGCGGCAGAACCTCGCAGTCACACCGGGGGTGGCGGGCAAACCCTTCCGACCACGGGTAGGTCTGACCGGCGAGGATGATGCACCGGGCGCAGGCGGGCAGGTTGACGACGCGCGTGTAGGCGACCACACGCGGGCGCGCGGCCATGCCGACGAGGTCCGCAGCGCGACCGGCGTCGGCGACCTGCGTACCTACGATCAGTTCGAGGGCAGCCACGGCCGCGGCCATCGCATCGGCCACCGCACGACCGCCGGCCAGATACGACAGGGCCGTGATCGCGGGTCGCGCGAGCAGCGTCGACAGCTCGCGCCCGTCCGAGGCGACCCCGGCGAGCGCGCGGGCATTCAGGTCCGCAGCCACAGGGCCGGGCACCGCACGTCGCAGGTAGGAGTCGGCGAGAGTGACCGCGGCGTACTGCGCGGCCGTGGTGAGCCCGACCGCCTGCGGCAAGGTCAGCCGCCACGATTCCCGGATAGCGCCGGGGTCGACCCCCTCGGCCCACGCGGCGACCACGCGTCGCGCGGCGTCCTGGGCGAGGTCGGCCTGCGCGGCGCGGTGGTCCTGGGCGAGGGCGAGACTCACGGCTGATCATCGATCGCTGCGACGGGGTCAGGTCCTGCGGGGAATCCGCCCCGGCCCATCTCGGCGGCGATCGCGCCGATCGGGTCGGCGAGCTGCTCGCGCTCGCGCATGGCGAGCATGTCGGCGATCTCGGTCGGGGTCAGCCCGTAGCGAGCGGCGATCCACTCGAACGGAAACCCGATCTGCTTCAACTTCATGAGCGCGTCGGCGAGCTGGGACTGCGAACGCGACTCGGCGTCGGCCCACAGCACGGCGCCGGCGGCGATCGCCTGCGCCTTGCCCTCGTCGCCCTGGGCGAGAGCGATCAGCCGGAACATCTCGCGCAGCGCCATCCCGAACCACATCTGCTTTTCCTCGACCCTCTTGACGAGGCCGGTTTCCGCAGCGATCAGCGCGTCACCGGACAGGTTCGCCATGCGGCCGACGAGGTAGTGCTGCGGCGTGCGAGTCTGCGCGGCGATGTGCCCGACGGCGACCTCGATCACGTCCGTGTAAGCCGACAGGTTCGCAGCGGACCATTCGGCGATCTTGGCCTGATCGCCGGTGATCCACAGGACACGGTCGACGGCGAACTTCTCCAGGGGCACCGGGCGCTCGCCGATGACCTGACCGCGCTCGTCGAGGATCGGGGTCGTCGGCATGTCGGCGCCCATGATCACGCGCTGCGGGAACGCGGCGTAGTCCGCAGCCGTGAACAACTGGCTCCACAGCAGGTTGATCGCGTCCTGCATCGCGACCGTGCCGGCCACGTCCGACAACGGGTCGTCGGCGAGCAGCGGCCGGTTCGCGAGCTCGACAACCGGGACGGCCCCCATGGGGTTCGGCTGCGGGTTCGGCTCGTCGCCGACCTCGCGCGGCTCCCACTTGAGCACCTCGTCGACACCGGCGAGGTTCACCGACCGGGCATGCCGCAGCAGCGGCCGGCGAAACTTCCACACCTCGTCGCGCAGGTAGAGCGTCGCGTACTCGTCGTTGCCGTCCTGCCACCGCTTGAGCGCCGCGCGGCGCCGCCGGCGGCTGCCCGGCTCGTAGGCGACGACGCACTCGCGCGCGTCCTCGAACGTCACCTCGGGCATGTCCGGGTTGTCGGGGTCGCCCCAGACGAGGACGAACGATCGTGCCGCGGTACCGGCGCCGAGGAAGCCGAGTTGGCTGTCGGTGTCCAGCCCGTTGACCTGCCACACGCGCCACAGGTCCCGGTCGGCGCGGTCGTCGCCAGCGGGCTTGATCCCGGTGACGGTCAGCCGCTCGACCGGGCTGTCGGCCACGACTTGTGTCCAGTTGTCGGCGAACTCCCGGTAGCGGGCCGCGAAGTACTCGCGGAACTCCGGACTCGCGAACCGCAGCGGCTGCTCGCCGCGGTAGAACCCGTTCAGCCGATCGACCTCGCTCGCCCGGGCGAGCAGCTCGTTCTCAAGCAGCGTGACGAGGGAGCGGGCTTGTTCGAGCGTGGCCATGCTGTCCCTCCTAAGACCATTAGGTGTTTGTGGTCTAGAGCTATGGTTCGGATCGGCCTCGACATCATCGAGAGCAGGAAGGAAGTTAGGAGGTGCAGGCTGTTTTCACCACGAAGTGGTGGAGTGGGCATCTGCCGGTTTGGTGGGCAACCGGCGCCTGACCTGGTTCTAAGCGGTTGAGTGAATCTCGCTAGGCATCCCTGTTGGTGCGGTAACCTGCCCTGAGTACGAGGCGAGTGAGGGTAGCGAGTGAGCGCAGTCGAGCAGGTCTTCCGTGAGTGCGAGCGAGCTCGTACTGAGGGTGTTCTTATCCAGAAGGTGAGTGACAGTGATAAGGAGTTCCACTTCCAGAATTGGGTTAAGGATCGCCTGGATGCATGCCAACTGAACTATGACGATCGCGGTCGTAATACTTATCCGGACTTCCGTCTCGTCAACTTTCCGGAAGGCTATGAAGTAAAAGGGCTTTCGTGGCCTGGTCGGCATGCGGACTTTGATTCGAATTCTCAAGTGCCGAGTGGGTGGCACAACGGTCGGGAGATCTATTACGTCTTCGGTCGTTATCCGAAGGACGTCAAAGGCATGGATTCCTATCCAGTCACGGACCTCGTGATCTGTCATGGGAGTTTCCTAAACGCTGACTCCGACTATGTACACAAGAATAAGTCGTTTCTCGGATTCGGATCGTATGGTGATATCCTCATCCGGGATCGCAAAATGTATGTAGCTCGGACTCCATTCTTTTTGGCAAGCGAATTGGCTGGCCTTTCGACATTGATCGTCCCCGATGTGCTTGAGCTGGAGAGCCCTGACTTGGTTAAAGTCGGCGAGATTGAGCGCGTGGAAGTCGAGAAGGTTGTCTCTTCTTACGAATTCGACCTGCAGACCAACGAGTTGATTCGACATTTCGCGCCGAATCCCAAGGCGGGTCAGATTCACCGTTTCCATGCCTATCGGTCGCGTGGGTTTGGGGACCAGAAGAAGGTCCAACTTAGCGATGAAGCGATCCGCTATGCGAATGGTATCGAATTTGAAAATGGGTGAGTCAGTGATGATGTCAAGTGCTGGCGCACGGGCAGCCATTCCGTCCATCACGGCTCTAGAGAATGACTTCCCAGCGGCCATGCTGAGTGAGGCGGGGACGAAAGAGTCATGGAGAAAAGAAGTTCATCGCCCTGCGACTAGCACTCATAAGTGGTGGGCGAAGCGGCTTGGAACTGTATTCCGAGGTATTATCGCTTCTGCGACTACAGCGGTTGGCGAGGACGCTGAATCTGCCTACTCGGCGCCTACAGATTTGTCTGGAATGGTAGTTCTTGATCCATTCTCAGGTTCTGGTGTGACTGGAGTGGAGGCCGCAAAGCTCGGTGCTAGGCCCGTATGCTTTGATATCAACCCGGTAGCAACACTTGTGCAGCGGCAAGCGCTCCAGCAGTGGGATATTCAAGCTCTCGCAACGGCCTTCGGTCAGGTTGAACGAGAATGCCGCCGCGAAGTCGACCGTGTGCATAAGACAGAAGATGGTCGTACTGTCCTCTATTATTTCTGGGTGGCGACGGTTCCATGCCCGGACTGCGATGACACGATTCGACTCTTCAGTTCAACCGTGTTCTCCAAAAATGCCTATCCTAAGAGGGTGCCGGAAGCCCAGATTGTCTGTCCTCTGTGTCTGGATATCCAAGAAAAACGATACGACTTTGAATTTGCACGGTGCGCTAACGGCCATACGATCACGCCCCAGGGTGCGGTGGTGCGCTCGATGGCTACCTGTCAAAACGGGCACACTAACAAGGTCATGGCGGCATTGAAAGATAGCCTTCCCGGCTATGAGATGTACGCCAAGATGGTCGTGGATGCTAGAGGTCGAAAGACTTACGAGCCCATCACGGAATGGGATCGTGCACTGTATGAGGAATGTGAAGATCTCCTCGATAAATTGCCACCATCGTCCGTGCTTCCTTCTGGTGGGTTGGCTTCGGGTAACAATACCAACCAGGCGATCAAGTGGAATTTTAAGCAGTGGATAAACTTCTTCAATGCTCGCCAGTTGTACTCTTTGTCTCTGATTGCGACCGCAATTCGAGACCTGCCTGGTCGTACCCCAGAACGTGAAGCCCTGTGTGCGCTCTTCTCTGGAACGCTGGAGTTTAATAACCGTTTCACCTCATTTAAGGGTGAGGGTACCGGGGCCGTTCGACACATGTTCTCCCATCACATATTGAAGCCGGAGCGTACACCTCTGGAAGCTCACCCATGGGGTACCCCGTATTCATCTGGATCTTTTTCAACTCTGCTGAAGAGCCGCCTGCATCGCGCTCACGAGTACAAGATGAATCCTGCGGACCTTGTGCCGGAAGGCGGAGAAATTCAACGTATTACCGGAATTTCGTCGCCTCTCGCGGCTCAGCTCTGCCAAGATTGGCCGTCATTCACTGAGGGCGAAGGCCCGACTGCATATATCGCTACGCGCAACTCTGCCAGTACGGACCTTCCGAATGGATCCGTTGATCTTGTTGTGACTGATCCGCCGTACATGGACAACGTTCACTACGCAGAACTGGCTGACTTCTTTCATGCCTGGTTGCGGGCGATGCATCCGTTTGATGGATATCCTTCTGACGACACAACACGGCAGAGGGGTGAAGTGCAGAACGCAGACCCCGCAGAGTTCGGTAAGGCCATCGAGTCGGTGTGGTCTGAGTGCGGACGCGTTCTGAAGCCGGGCGGCATGCTCGCTTTCACGTTTCATCAGGCACGTATCGCCGGGTGGGTGCGTGTTATTGAATCCCTTGATCAGGCAGGTTTTTGCGTCACAGCAGTCCAACCCGTGAAGGGTGAGATGACGACCAGCGTGGTCAAGAGCGGTTCTCGTGAACCCTCGAACTTGGACAGCATCGTAGTCTGTCGACGAAAGGTGGATGGTGCAGAGAACCCGCACAACTCGCTAGAGGAGGCGCTGGCCACTGCGTCGCGGGAACTAGTCCTGCTGCAGAAAGCTGGGGTGGAGGTCGGCCCGGGGGACGTTCGTTCTGTGGTCCGCGGCTCACTCTTGGCTTACCTAGCTTCGGCTAGTGCCGACCTGGACAAGATAGTCGACGATGTTGACAGGTACGCAACTGCGGCCATTCAAGATTTGTTTGGTTAATCGGCATCTTCCATAACGATCATGGTTAGTGCTCAGCAGAGGTTACGGAGAAATTGTTGAGTAATAGTGCGCGTCAGGCCGTGTAGACGTAGTTCTTCTTGCGGGTGGCCAGACCTGCGGCGATCACGTCGCAGGTGGCCTCGTGGGCGAGGATCGAGGACACGCAGACGTCGATCTTCTGCGCGGCCGATGCCTTGCGCAGCACGTACCGGTCGCCGGGACGGGCAGCCGTCCTCGCGTTGGCGACGTGCGCCGCAGCGATCGGACACCCGTCGTGGGTGAACGAGGTTTCGGCCTTGGTGACGTCGGTCTTGAGCCGCTCGGCCGCAGCATGCATCTGCACGACACGGCGCGTGTGCCAGCGGATGACCCGCTGGTCGCCGTAGGTGTCAACCCACTCGTCAACCTCGGTGTCCCAGTACGGCGGGTCGGCATACAGCCGGACCACGTCGAACCGGCGCATCAGTTCGTCGATCGCGGCGCGCACTTCGAGCCGCGGCACCTGACCGCCGAAGTCGGCCGGGTTCCACACGGCCGGCCGCTGGTCAGGACCGTAGGTCGGTGTGAACTGGTGTCCGCCGAGCGTCTCGGCGCGCACGCCTGTCCAGTCATCGAGGTCGCTGCCGTCGAACCCCAGGACGAGCCGGGTTCCGTCGGGAACCTCGCGCCCGGTCGCCCGGTCGGACCACGCCTCGGCGTCGAGCCATGAGGCAGTGCCCGAGGTGATCCGGTTACCGAAGAACCGTTCGGCCTGGGCCTCGTCGCGCTCGGCGAGCTCGACGGCCTCGCCATCGATGACGTCGAGGTCGACCCACCACGAATCCCCGTAGACGTGCCGGTAGATCCGGCGCCGTTCCGACTTGTTGCTGAACTTGAGCGAGACCGGCGCCTGCACGAAGTCGCGGAAGATGTCCGTCGCCGACGACTCGAACGTGCGCTGAGCGACGCTCTGCTCGGACGGGTCCCATGCGTTGGTCGTCTCGACTGCGCGACCACCCATGCCGGCGAGTCCTCGCCGCTGGGTCTCGGCGACGCGGACCATCCGGTTCGCCACGGTCCAAATGCCAGTCTCGTCCTGGGCGACGAACGTGACCCGCTGACCCAACCGGCTCTGTGCGTTGCTGGTGACGGTGACGATCTCGCCACCGCCGGGCAACCGCGTGAACTCGGTGCCGACCTTGGGGATCATCTCGGCGAGCGGACCGAGCTTGATCATCGGACGCAGCGCGTCATAGATGTTGCCGGTCTGGTCTTCGCTGAATGCGGTGATCTGAACCAACGGGGTCGGCCACGGAATGCCCATGGCTTCGTCGGGCTCGTAGGCGTAGATCCAACCGCAGCCGCACCCGTGATCGGCGCACCGGTAGACCTCGCCGCCCTGGGCGAACCCGGCGAAGACGACGGGACCGACGGCCTCGACGCAGACCTGCGACGCGGTGAGCGGACCCTTGCCCCACTTCTGCGGGCGCACGAGCTGCGACCGGCGGAAGTAGAACGCTGAGGCCGGCGCGTTCAACGACCGGTCGACATCAGCGCTGCGGCGCACCCGGTAGTGGTTGGCGTAGAACCACAGCATTTCGCCGGTCAGCTCGAACGGCTCGCCCCGGTGGAAGCCGTCGGGGATGACGCAGTGCGCCTCAACCCAGTCGATCGCGACGAACAGGGTCGGCCAGGCGACGACCCGGTCATCAGTCGCCGTCGCCATCGGCGACGACCTTCAATCGGGACCGCGCGGACGGGCGCCGACGGGTAGCCAGCGGAGACGTGTCGACGGTCTGCTCGACGGGCGGGGCGATCCGCCACCGGTTGCGTAGCATGCCTTGTACCGACAGCCCGAGGCTGTCGAGGTACTGCCGCACGACCTTCTGCAGTTCCACACTCGCCTGAGGCAGCTCGGCCTCGGCGAGCTTGCGCACGAACATCGCGACCTCGATCTGCTGACCGAGGCGCTCCCACATCACCGCCTGAGGGCGCGACCACATGTCGCGCCACAGGTCCCACTCGCGCGGCTGCACGTCGATCAGTGGCCACGCGGGCGGCTCGACCCTGCGCCCCTCGGCGGGAAGCAGCGTCCACGTCGCTTGGTCGGACGGGCGGTCGCGACGCAGTGCGTTCGGGTCCGGCGGGGGACCGGACACCGAACGGGCTCCCCCTCGCGGCATGACCGATCACCCCCTTCGGTGTCGATCACGCCGAGTTATGGGTGAGGACCTTTTGAACCTGACCGGCTGTTTCCAGACCTCCCCGGCGTTCCCCTATAACCCCCAGGTCAGGGGGTTGACCCCCGTTGGCCTGCGGAAACGCCAAATCGAGGTTTTCGTCTGAATTCTTACCGGCAGTGAGCAACTATTCGCGGTCGTTCCAACCGCCGGGCTGCTCGATCGCCGTGTGGCGCGAGTGGTGAGCCTTCGTCATGGCTTGCAGGTTCGACCATTCGTGCCCGCGCGGAGCGCGAGGACCTAACCCGTCACGGTGATTGACCTCGGTCGCGCGTGGGCGCAACAGCTCGGGAAGCTCGGCGCAGGCGGCGCACTCGCAGTAGGGGTGTGCGCGTAGGTAGGCGGCGCGGGTGTGCTGCCACCGTGCGTCGTAACCCTTCGAGTGCGCGCTGCCTCGGCGTTGCGCTGCGGCCCGGGTGCATCCCTCGCACCGTCCCCCGGGGGTCAGTTCAGGGCACCCGGGGGTCGGGCAGACCTGCAGGGCGCGGCGAGTCATGGTCACCGGCCCTTCGATAGCCGATTCAAGCGAATTAAAAAATAGTGCCAGGGCAAAGAATTCGGAGGCTAAACTTCCGTTTTATCTGGAGAATGGCTTCGTGTGCAATTATTTCGCGAAGTCTAACCAGTTTGCAAGAAACAAGTGCGTGTATCGTCATACCCACCTCGACGTAGTGCGTGGTGACCGACGAGAGGGCCCGTCGGCGGTCAGCGGCTGAGCCGGCGGCATGTCCAACCGGCCGCAATGCGTATGAGAGGTTTGCGTGAGTTACCACGAAATGGATGACCGATGGTGGAAACGTCCCGAAGTATGGCGGGGGGCGGAACTTGTGACCAGGCTTCTGATCGAACTGTTCCGTTGGCTCAAGTGAGACGCCTGAAGCTTCGGTGACCATGCCCTGAAACGACGAGCGGCCCGAAGCTTTGCTTCGGGCCGTGCTCGTGGTGTGGGTACACCTGTGGTGCTGTGAGACAGTCTGTCACCAGTCGAACAGGTGTGCAACGGGATCGGTGATCATGGGCTGTTGTGTGCGTCACTCCCGGTGCGGTCTTGCTTCTGTACGGCTTCGGTGAACCCGACGGTGCCGAAGAGAGCAACCAGCGCAGCAGCCACAGCGGGAGCGACCCACGCCCCGCCGAGGCTCCACAGCCAGTAGGCGAGAACGGCGAACAGGGCGAGGACACCGGTGCCGAGAACCATTCCGGCAGGGTCCCGTCGGTGAGTGGTGGTCATGCGGTGCGCCTTCCGTGGCGGGTTGTGGTGAACAGGTTCCGGACGTCGGCGACTCGGTACCGGGGTCGTGCGGCCTGCTCGTCGACGGGGCGCAGCCGGCCTCGTGAGGCGGCGAGGTACACCTGATTCGCGGTGATGGGCTGTCCGAGGACTGTCAGCACGCGGGCGATGTCGGCTGCGGGAAGCGTCATGTCGTCGATCGAGGCGATCGCGGCACGCCGCCAGTCGCTGACGTCGACCTCGCCGTCGCAGTCCTCGAACCGGCAGCGGCCGATCGCGGCGCCGGGGCGCGTGTAGACGGCGCGACCGCAGTGCGGGCAGTGGCCGGCGAGCATGCTGTCGGCCGGTAGATCGATGACGTGCTCGGCCTCGGTGATGACGGCGAGGACCTCGTCGACGAGCTGTCCCCCGTCTTCCCGATGCCGGATGACCTCGATTCGCTCGGTCAGGTACGCCGCAGCTCGGTCGGGGCGGTCGGCTTCGGGGACGTCGGCGAGAACGTCGCCGTGCAGCACTCGCACCCATGCGGCCAGCGTGGAGCGGATGGCGTCGGCGATGATGCTTGCCCTGCGGTCGAAGGGCAGCGGTGTCTCGGCCGCTCGGCCGCTCTCACCGGGGCGACCGGTACGGGCTTGTCGAGTCAGGGTGACGTCGAGTTCGGCGAGCAGCTCGGGTAGGTGGGCGAGGGACAGGGTCAGACGGCGGGCGCAGCCGCTGCAGACCCAGGCATCGGCGACGAGGTCGTCGCAGCCGGGCGTCTGGCAGGTTCCCCCCGTGGCGCTCATCTGTGGTTGGTCTCCTTGTCGTAAGTGGGTGGGATGGGGCTAGAACGGTGGCTCGTTGGAGAACGAGCGGGTCGCCGGGGCGGGGCGCGCTGCCCACGGGTCCCCCTGCTGCACGGTGCGCGGGGTCCCTGCGTCGCTGCGGCGGGGAACTCGTACAGGGCGGGCAAGCTCGTCGACGAGCAGCTCGTCGCCGCTGCGCTTCTCGCCCTCGGCGGTCTCCCACTCGCCGGTCTCCCACTCGCCGGTCTTGATCCGGCCGCGCGCGGTGACCTCGTCGCCCTGGCGCAGGTCGGCCTCGGCAACGGCTTCGGCGACGCGACCGAACGCGGTCGCGTCGATGAAGAACCGGTCAGCGTCGACCCACTCGCCGGCCTCGTTCTTCTTCGACGAGTTCGCGGCGAGACGGAGCTTGGCGAGGGCGTTTCCGCTGGGGAGCACGCGAACCACGGGATCGGCGACGAGTCGGAACGTGTGGTGAATGGTGGGCAGTGCCACGGGGTCACTCCTTGGGGTTGATCAGGTCGGCGAATGCTGTGGGACGGCTGCGTTCCTCGGCTTGTCGTTCGCGGCTGCTGCGCTCCCACTGGGTGCGTAGGGCGGCGAACTGCTTGCTGATGTCGACGGGGCGCTCGTCGGTGCGGCGAGGCTTGGCGGTGGTGCCGTCGGGGCGTCTGGTGACATCGGCGACGCTGCCGTATGAGACGGCGGGCAGATGCCGGTCGGGATCGCGGTCGACGGCGCTTCGGACGTAGGCCGGCGGGTCCTTGACGGTGCGGCCGGTCAGGATCGCGCGGGCGACGGCTCGGGCGTGGTCGGCGGTGATGGTGCGTCGGGTGTGGTGGCGAAGGGCGACCATCGCGGCCGCGGCCGCGGGGTCGTCTTCGAGTGATCTCAGTTCCTCGTCGTCGTCCGTTGCCGCATCAGCCGAAGCCGAGGCCGGACGGTCCGCGCGCACGCGGGGATGATGAGGGATGTCTGAGGGATGAGGGGATGGGTCGGCGTCCTGGGTGACGTGCTTTCGACCCTGGTTCGCTGACCTTTCCTCGGTCGGCGCTGACCTTTCAGCCTCAGATGACGACCTTTGCGGTTCACCCTCGCCTGAAAGGTCGTCATCTTGGGTGACGTCCTTTCCAGTGCCGTCCGTGTCTGAAAGGTCGGCATCCTGGGTGACGCCCTTTCCCGTGGCTTCGGGAGCGTCCGGGGAAAGGTGGTCATCGGACTGCGCCCCGTCTGCGGGGAGTGGCGGCATGAAGTAGACAGTCGCCTTGCCGCGTCCGGCCTTGCTGACCACCTTGAGCAGTCCGCGGTCGGTCAGCGCCCGCAGCGTGCGCGTCGCTGTCGACCGTGATCGGCTGATGCGGTGCGCGAGTTCGTCGAGCGGATGGAAGCCGGTGCGGGTGCAGTCGTTCATCCGCTCGGCCATGGCGACGAGCGCGCGGTGCTGCACGTCGGGCAGCTCGCGGGGCGCACGGTCGAGGACTTCGACCATCATGCGCACGCTCATGTCGTCCTCGTCTTCATTCAGTGGGTGATCAGTTGGATCAGGGGGCTTCGTCGAGTGGCCAGATGTGCACGACGGCGCCGGTCTCGTCGAGCGCGTCGACGCCTTCGCCGGGGTAGACCTTGCGGGCGGTGACCTCGACGACTTGGGAGTCGTCGCGCCACGCCTCGGCGCGGGTGAGAGCGTCGAGGACGGCGCGCGCGTGGTGGTCGATGTCGGACGACGAGCGCGTGATCGGCCACGTGACGCGGCGCTTCGGCGCGCTCTTCGGCTTGGGGACGGTGACGGTCAGCTCGACGACGAGGGGACCGTCGAGGGGGAAGGCGTGGCGGCGCTGCCGGTCCATGGCGGCGACGGCTGCGTCGGCGACGGCCTTGCGCCAGGGCATCAACTTCTTGTGGTTGCTGTGGATCGACCGTCCGCGGCCGACGTAGCTGATCGCCCCCTGACCGGCGGGTGTGCCGTGGGCGACCACGGTCAGGGCTGCCGTCGTGGGGGAGACGGCGGGCGCGGCGGTGGTGGGGTCGAGGGTCACGGGGCGGTCGCCTCCTTGACGGTGGCGGGCACGAGGGGCCACGCCGGGTTGATCACGGCGTTCGGATCGCGCCGGTCGTCGGGTGCCTTGGTGCGCAGCCAGTGCTCGTAGCTCGCGGCCTGCTCGGCAGCCCATGCGCGTTGCGCGTCGAACAGGCTCGACAGGGTGACGGCGCCGATCTCACGGCGCAGTCCGGCGAGCTTGTAGGCGACCCGGGCGGACATCAGCGCGTCGTACAGTGCGCCGTGCGCGGCTTCGTCGTCCCACGGTGCCGAGAGCCACGTCTGCACGCAGGTCTTGAGGGTGTGCGCGCCTTGCTTGTCGGATACGCGGCGCCTGTAGGGGGCGACGTGCTTGGACAGAACGAGGGTGTCGACCACGTAGGCGAGCGGTCGGCCGAGGACGGCGTCGACGTCGGGTACGCCGTGCCGTTCGCACTCGCGTGCGAGCACGGTCAGGTCGTAGCGCAGGTTGTGCCCGACGAGGGGGATCATCTGAGGCTGCGCCTCGGCGATCGCGTCGACGATCTCGGTCAGGGCCTGGGCGACGTGCACGCCTTCGGCCTGCGCCTGCTCGGTCGTGATGCCGTGCACGGTCGCAGTCTCGGCGGGGATCTCGACGCCGGGGTCGACGAGTACCTCGGTTGCCTCGGTCGCAGCCTCGCCCCCGACCCATGCGAGCGCGTACTGAACGAGCCTGGCCTGCTCGGGGTCGACGCCGGTCGTCTCGGTGTCGAAGGCGAGCAGACGTCCGCGGAACCACGTCATGCGGTCACCCGCTCGAACGTGCGGTAGGTCCGGCCTCGGTCGTCGACGTCTTCGACGAGCTGCCAGTCGCCGGCCTCGAACGCGTCCTGCGTGAACGGGGCGTGCTCCCAGCATGGTTCCGGGTCGGTCGGCAGGAAGCAGCCGGCGCAGACCATGGCGCCGGGGTAGGGGTCGCGCAGGAAGATCTCGCGGTACTCGGCGCCCTCGTCGGCGCGGTCGGTGTCCTGCGGTGCGGTCACGGTGCCACTCCTTCGTTTAGGTCGGCGATGATGCGGGTCGCGAGTACCTCGTCGGCGAACGCGTTGCGAAAGCCCTTGAGCAGCTCGATCGCGTCGGAAGCGAGGGCGTCGACCTCGTCGAGGTCGATCGAGGTCTCGCCGTCGAGCCAGCGGGCGGCGTTGCGGTCGGCGCGCGCGGCGAGACGGCGCGCGTGGGCGATGCAGGCTGCTGCGGTGGCGCGGGGCTGCGGCTGTTGTGCGGGCATCAGAACGGCGCCTCGTCGGTGTCGGTACCGGGCTTGGTCACGCGTCCGGCCTTGAGAGCGGTCAGGAACGCGCGAAGCTGCGCGCTGGTCGCGTCGCCGGGCAGGCTGCCGCCGTTGGTTCCGGCGTAGGCGGCTTCGACGTCGCTGCGGGTCCATCCGTCGGGCGCGGCCAGGATGACGAGCTGCCAGACCTCGTCCGGGTCCTCGTCGAGGACGGGCGCGGGGCGCCCGCCGGCGTCCGTGGTGACATGGCCGGTCGTGGCCTGCTTGAGCAGGTCGGCGTACTTCGCCATCTCGGCCGACAGGTAGTCCGTCATGTCCCCTGCGGCGACGGCATTGCGGTACAGGTCCTGCACGGCCTCGACCGTCTTGGCCTCGGACAGCTCGGCGAGCCACTCGCGCGCCGGGGCTGCGGCGATCGCCGGGGCGGTCGCCGCGCCGACGGCGTCGGCCTGGGCGTGCGCGACGGCGGGGGCGATGCCACCCTCGCCGGCCATCAGCGCCGACGGCGTGATGTCGACTTCGAGGATCGGCACCATCCAACGGAGGGTCTGACCGGACCGCTTCGCCGTGCGCTCTTCGAGCCCCAGGGACGCACGGATGTACCCGCGCGTCTGGGCGAGCAGCTCGGCGACGGCGGGCAGCTCGACCGCGGCATAGAAGCCGTGGCTTTCCAGACGCCAGACGCCGACCCCCTCGACGTCGGAGAGGACGACGTTCAACCGGGTCGTCGGCTTGCACAGCCGTGTCGCGGGGTCGGGGCCGCAGATGCAGGGCGACTCGGTCAGGATCTCGCGCTGACCGTCACACCTGCGTTGGCAGCCGCCCCCGGACCACAACTCGTACCACTGGCTGACGGCCTGCGGCGGGACGAGCACGGGCAGCCGGTCGGAGTTCGTGACGACTTCCCATTGCGACGGACCGCCGTTGGCGGGGGTCCACGCGCGGACCTCGCCGCCGTACAGTTCGGCGACGCGTTCGAGCAGCGGGCGCGAGGCGCTCGTGAGCCTGAACCGGTCGAGTTTGGCGGGGCGCGACTTCCCGTTGCTCGTCGGCTGCGTCTGCCCGATGCGGATGCGCCCGAGTTCCCTCGTGCGCTGCTGAATGTCGAGGATGGGCACGACGTCATGCCGCCTTTCGAGTCGGGGCCAGCGGGGCGCCGATGACGGTCGGCGCGAGGTCGGTGTGAAAGTCGGCGACGGCGCGCACGTGCAGGAAGGCGTCGAAGATGTCGGCGCCGCAGCGCACGGGGATCAGCCGGTAGCCCTCGGGGCGCAGATGCAGGACGACGCCGATGTCGTGCACGTCGCCGGGGAAGGGGACGCGTTCGCCGGACCGCAGCCACCCGTATTCCGCACGCCGGTAGGCGGACATCTGCAGTCCGGCCTCGGGGTAGACGCCGCGCCCGTCGAGCTCGCCGCCGGTCTTGGTGTCGCCCATCATCAGGGCGCCGCCGGCGATGTGCGGCGAGCGCAGCAGGTAGTCGAGCGTGCCGGCGTAGCCCGCGCTGTAGTTCGCGACGACCATCTCGCTCGCCTCGAACACGACCTCGAAGTCGGTGACGAACTGCAGGAAGTTGTCGAGGAACGGCCGCATCTCGGGGTCGTCGAGCAGGGCCTGCGGCACCGGCTCGTCGAGCACGTGCGCCTCGATCAGCGCGTGTACGGCCGAACCGAGGTCGGCGCGCGCGTCGCGCTTGCGGGTGTGCGCGCGGCGCAGCCAGTCGTACGCCTCACGGCGCGAGTCCTCGCGACGCGACGCCTTGACCAGGTAGGGCACATGTTCGATCGCTGTCTCGGCAACCAGGTTGCCGGCCCAGTGAACGAGTGCCCCCTTGGGCGAGCCCTTGCCGAGAATCGTCGTCACGCTGCGCAGATCACGGCCGGTGACGTGGCACCGGTAGTACCCACGCTGATTGCGGCGAGGGACGCGCGCGGCACCGACCGGTGATCCCGACCCCGTGCACGGCATGCGCTTCGCGGTGTCGTCGCCCTGGGCGCGGTGCTTGCGCAGCCTGCCGGCCTTGGTCACGGCCTGCTCGACGCCGCAGACCTCGCACTCGGCGCGCTCGGGCGGTTCCTGCTCGGCTGCGGTGGTCATGCGGCGACCGCCTCGTCGACCGTGTCCTCGTCTGGGTGGTACGTGACGACGAGCGCCGAGACGATCACGCCCGTCTGACGCCAGTTCGAGGCGTCGACTCCCCGGATCACGCGGCCGTCGTCGGCATGGGTGGTGTACGGCTCGGCGCCGAGAACCTCGACGAGGTCCTCGGCGAGGGCGGCGCGCTGCTCGGCCGTGGTCGCGGTGGTGTCGACCGAGACGCCGATGTAGGGACCACGTCCGCGGAGGTCGGGTGTGCAGTAGAGCGTCACGCCCGTTGTCGAGTGCAGCGCGCGCGTCAGCAGGGCGCCGACGAGTATGACGTCGCACAGGTCGGGTTCCGATCGCGGGATGCGGTCGGCTGCGCGGGGCGTGATGTCCGGCTGTGGTGACACGCAGGTCTCCTTCATGCGGTGGCCTTGTCGGAGTTCGCGGGAGAGCGGTGAAGGGCGTCGAGGTAGTGCTGTAGCGCCGTCGTGGTGACGCGCTGCTTGGTGCGTCGGGCGCCGGGCGACGCGATGTCGATGGTCGGAAGCGCACCGTTGTTGATCAGGCGGTACACGTGCTGTCGGGAGCAGCCGAGGCGCAGTGCGGCGTCGGGGATGGTGAGCGCGCGGGGACTGCTTCCCGTGGCCTCGCCCTGTTCGTCGCTTGAGCGCGAATCTTTGTCGCCCACAGGGGACAAGGTGGGCAAAAAAAGAACCTCGGCGTCGACGCGCAGCTTCGCGCTGATGGATTCGGCAAGCCCCGGGCTGCAGGACTTGCGGGCGCCGGTGCGCAGGGCGGCGATCATCTGGTGACTGCACTTGACGCGACGCGCGAGTTCCCGGTTCGACAGCCTGGCCCCGGACATGAGCCGGTCGAGTAGCTCGGGGTCGCGCACGGGGCGCGTGGCTTGACTCATGATGAATCCCTGCATCTCCCTTTGTCGCCTCAAGGGGACAACGTAGCACGTTAAAGCGACATTGGGGGCGACTGAGACCCCTGCTTGCAAGTCTCTTAGCGGACAAAATGTCGCTTGGGGGTAGACAGGACGGGTGACATGGGGTCTCCTAATGCGGGCGCTATCTGTCGCATGGACGTGACAAACTAGGCACATGCGGTAGACAGCTACCGAGGACCAACGGACCTCTCCTAGAGAGATCACCCATGACCAACCCGAGCTCTTCCCCCCTGTCGGCCTTCATCAGGCGAACGCTCGAACATCACCGCATGACGTATCGAGAGCTCGCCGAGGCGGCCGTCGACCCGGAGACCAACGAGCAACTCGACTACCGGTGGGTCAATGCCCTCGCGAAGGGGCGCTACTCGCATGCCCCTTCGCCGGCGCGACTACGGGCGCTCGCCGTCGGCCTTCGAGTCCCCCCTGTCGTTGTGAAGCGGTTGGCCGCACAGCAGTTCCTCGAACTCGACGATGTCGAGGAAGACAACGTGGGCGACGACGCGTATCTGATCTACCTACAGGTCAAGGCGTTGGGTGCCGAGGATCGCGCCGTGATCCGTGACCTCGCGAACCGACTTGCGGGGGGTGGTCGGGGCGGCAACGACGCGTAGCCGAACGGAAGGTTTACTAACGGACAGTGTTCGTAAATCGTTGATTCCCTCGAACAGGTGTGCGAAATTATGCATCAGTCTCTACAGCCACTAGCTGAACAGCACACCTCGAAAGTTGGGCGTCACGGGTCATGCACGTCAGATTTGTCCCCTCATCCGACCTCGATCCGCTCTGCCCCCTCGCCCACTGCCTGACCCCCGCCGAGCTCGTCACCCGCTACGCCCCCGAGCACCTCGCCCCTGACCTCGCCGAGGAACTCGCCCGGTTGACGGTCGACCTGCTCGGCGCCGAACCCGAGGTTCTCGAACAGCCGGCAGCCGATCCGGCCCTGTGGGTGGTCGTCGACCGTCAGGTCGACGGCCCCCCGCTGGCCTACGACCTCGGCCCGACGTACCTGCTGCTGCAGCCTCGCGCCGAGCTCCTGACACGCGCCATGGCGAGCGCGCTGGAACGCACCGGGACCCGGCTTGCGCACCACATCCGGCGCCGCTAGAACCTCCTCTCAGACCACGGACCCGCAACCGCGGCGTCCGTCTATCAAGCGCGCCCCAACGGCGCGCACGCACGAAAGGAAGCCCGCATGGGCACGATCCGACAGCTCCCGAGCGGGAGTTGGCAGGGAGCCGTCTACGCCCCGGACGGCGAACGCATCTGGCACGTCAACCCCGACAAGGAAGTCGTCGAAGCCTGGGTGAAGGTCCTCGAAGGACACAAGGCCAGCGGCCAGTTCATCGACCCCCGACTCGGTGAGAAGCCGTTGGCCGAGTGGTTCGACGAGTGCATCGGGAACCACGGGGGCGAGACGGGAACGATCAAGAAGATCCGAAGCATGTGGCGCACGCACTGCGCGCCGCAGTGGGGACACTGGCCACTGAACGCACCGACCCGCAAAGCGGCGCAGAGCTGGGTTCAGGACCTGCAGGAGAAGCGACGCGCCCGCCACCGCGGCCGGACCGTGCTCGACCCGGAAGACCCGGACGTTCCGGCCCTCGCCGCCTCGACGATCCAGGACATCGTTCACGTCATGTCGTGGCTCTACCGGCGCGCGATGACGGAGACTCCGCCACGCGTCGGATGGAACCCCTTCAAAGACCTCAAGCTGCCCAAGCGGCACGCCACCGTCGTTGACTTCTACGAGCCTGACGAGGTCGAAGCGCTCTACCCCGCTCTCGAAGCTCGCCCCTGCGGCGATCGGTGGCGCACCCTTGTCGAGCTCGGCGTCGACACCGGCCTGCGCCCGGGCGAGATCTTCGGACTCCACTGGAACCGCGTGGATCGGCGCCGCAAGCTCATTCACGTCGCCGAGGTCATGACCCGGGAAGAGGGCATCCGGCCGTACCCGAAGTCGGTGAAGTCACGGCGTACCGTCCCGGTGTCCGACGACGTCCTGGCCCGGATGAAGCGTCTGATGTACGGGCGCGCCGACGACGCTCTCGTGTTCGTCGGGGAACGCGGTTCTCTTGTCCGGCCCGACGACTTCCGCAACAAGGTCTGGTACCCGGCGCTCGAAGTCGCCCGGTTGTGCGGACGCCGAGCGCCCGGGGAGGGTGATCAGTACCTCGCCGGGATGTGCGGGCGCGAGCTCTGTGACGACCCCGACCACCGAGTGCGCCGACTGCCGCCGTCGATCTGGCGACACACGGCTGCATCCTGGCTCGTGCAGGACGGGGTCGAGCTGACCGAGATTCAGCGGCTGCTCGGTCACGAGGACTACGCGACGACGCTTCGGTACGCACACCTCGCCCCGGACAACCACGACAAGATCCGGGCGGCTTGGGCGCGCCGACGTGCCGCCGGCTGAACCGTCCACACATGGCAACTACGGCGCGACAGTGCACAACAGTGCACGCGGGACAAAAAAAGAGTGGCCACCCAGTAGCTGATATCTACTAGGTGACCACCTTTGACCAGGGAGGACACTCCCTAGTCACTTGTCGGGGTGGCGGGATTTGAACCCACGACCTCTTCGTCCCGAACGAAGCGCGCTGCCAAGCTGCGCTACACCCCGAAGCAACGAGCCCAAGTCTAGCGGACGTACGGAGTGCGCGCGAACGGGTTGCGGTCGGGACGGGGGAGGGGCCCGCCGTGGGTCAGGAGGCGGCCACGATGTCCAGCAGGGAGGCCTCCGGGCGGCAGCAGAACCGCACGGGGGCGTACGGGGAGGTGCCCAGGCCGCCGGACACGTGCAGCCACGCGTTCGCGTACTCGTGGAGGCCCCACGCCCGCCGCCGGTCGATCCCGCAGTTGGTGACGAGCGTCCCGTAGAACGGCAGGCACAGCTGGCCGCCGTGGGTGTGCCCGGCCAGGAGCAGCTGGTAGCCGTCGGCCGCGAACCGGTCGAGGTTGGAGGGCTCGGGGGAGTGGAGCACGCCCAGGCGCAGGTGCGCCGCCGGGTCGGCCGGTCCGGCGACCTTCTCGTAGCGGTCGAGCTTGATGTGGGAGTCGTGCACGCCGGCGAGGGCGACGTCGAGTTCGCCCGCCTTCAGCGAGCCCTTGCGGTTGTTCAGGTCCAGCCAGCCGGACGCGGACATGGCCGCGCCGAGCTCACGCCAGGGCAGGTCCGGCACGCGGCGCTTGTTGTAGTCGGTCTTGCTGGTCCGCCAGAGGTAGCGGGCCGGGTTCTTCAGCTGGGGGGAGAACAGGTCGTTGGACCCGTACACGAACGCCCCGGGCCGGTCCAGCAGCGGCCCCAGGGCGTCGGTGAACGGCCCCACCGCGTCCGGGTGGGCCAGCGAGTCGCCCGTGTTGACGACCAGGTCCGGCTCGTAGGCGTCCAGCCCGCGGATCCAGTCGATGAGCATCCTGCGGCCCGGCGTCAGGTGCGCGTCGGACAGGTGCAGGATGCGCAGGCGCGGGCTCCCCGGGGGGAGCAGGGGCAGTTCGTAGCGGCGCAGCCTGAACCAGTTGCGCTCGATCACCGAGGCATAGGTCAAGCCGGCGACCCCCACCGCGCCAGTGATCGCCGCCGCGCGCCCCACGCGGCGCAGGAGTTGTCTGTTGTCGACGCCCATCCGGCCCTCCTTCGTTGTAGGACCGATCGTCGCAGACCCGGGGCGCCCCCGCGCGCAAACCGTTGGTGGCGCGGCCGGACACCGCCGTAGGATCGGTGCATGTCCGAACTCAAAGACCGCCTCAAGAACGACCTGACCACCGCCATGAAGGCGCGTGACAAGGTGCGCACCGGCACCCTCCGCATGGTCCTGGCGGCCATCTCGACCGAGGAGGCCGCCGGTTCCTCGCAGCGCTCCCTCGGCGACGACGAGATCATCACGCTGCTGACCCGCGAGGCGAAGAAGCGCCGGGAGGCGGCCGAGGCGTTCGACACCGGCGGCCGGCCCGACCAGGCCGAGGCCGAGCGCGTCGAGAGCGCGGTCATCTCCGAGTATCTGCCCCGCCAGCTGACGGACGACGAGCTCGCCGCGCTGGTGGCGGACGCCGTCGCCGAGACCGGGGCGGACAACCCCCGTGCGATGGGCCAGGTGATGAAGGTCGTCAACCCGAGGATCGCCGGCCGGGCCGAGGGCTCCCGCGTGGCGGCGGAGGTCAAGCGCCAGCTCGCCGGCTGACCGGTTCCCCGCCGGGGGCGGTCCTCCCGGCGCGGGCGCCCGTGGCCGGTCCCGTCCCGTGGACGCGCGAGGGGGCGGCGGTGTCTCCACCGCCGCCCCCTCGGTCCGTCAGGCCCTGGTCAGTCCCCGTCCCTGCCGTGGGGCAGGTGGGCGGGCTGCACGGGGAGCCAGTCCTCGTCGGGGTCCGTGCCGCTGGCGGTGCCGCCGCCGTTGCTCAGGAACACGTTGACCGTGGCCCCCTCCGGGAGCCGCGTGCCCGGGTCGGGGTTGACCGCGGCCACGGAGCCCTCGGGCTCGCCGGACCGGACCCGGGTCTGGGACACGTTGACCGAGTAGCCCGCGGCCTGGAGGGCGGCCACCGCGTCGGTCTCCGGCTGGCCGACCACGTTGGGCACCCCGCCGTCGTCGCTGGCGGGGCTGGCCTCGTCGTCCGGCTCGGGTGCCCTGGGACCGGAGGTCGATCCGAACCTGCCGGGCGCCGAGGGCAGCTGCTCCACGTCGAGGCCCTCGTGGGCGCCGCGCATGGTCTCCTGCCAGATCGGCCCGGGGATCGTGGCGCCGTAGACCACGCCGAAGTGCCGGTCGCCGATGGTGACGTTGCGCAGCGGGTGCTGCTGCGGGCCGCGCGGGTCGCCGACGAAGACGGCGCCGGCCATCTGCGGGGTGAACCCGGCGAACCAGGCCGCCGCCGAGCCGTCGGTCGTACCGGTCTTGCCCGCCGTGGGGCGGCCGATGCCGAGCGAGCTCGCCGTGCCGCCGTTGAAGGTCTGCGACAGCAGGTAGGCCACGCCGTCGGCGACGTCCTCGTCGATCGCCCGCGAGCACTCCGGCTCGATGTCGATCGTGGTGCCCGACTGGCGGTCCTCGATCTGGGAGATGGCCTGCGGCTCGCAGTACATCCCGCCGGAGGCGAAGGTCGCGTAGGCGTTGGACACCCGGAGCGGGGAGACCTCCTCGCTGCCCAGCGTGAAGCTGCTGTTGGCGAGCGAGTTCTCGTTCTCCGTGAACTTGGTGCCGTCGGCGCGCTGGAGTCCGAGAGCCTCGGCCATCTCCATCACGTCGCAGATGCCCACCTGCCGCTGGAGCTGGGCGAAGTAGGTGTTGGACGACGCCTTGGTCCCGGAGACCATGTTGTGCGTGGTGTTGGACCTGGTGTCGCCCGAGTTGCTCGGTGTCCACGTGGCCAGGGTGCCGCCGTTGCAGCTGCGCTGGCCGGAGACGGACACGCTGGTGGGCGAGTTGAACGAGGTGCTGAAGGGGAGCCCCTCGTCCAGGGCCGCGGCGAGGGTGATCGCCTTGAAGGTCGACCCGGCCTGGAAGCCGCTGCTGCCGCCCCGGTCGGCGTCGGTCGCGAAGTTGATGGACGTCTCGCCGAGCTTGCTCTCGTCCGGCCCGTAGTTGCGGCTCTGGACCATGCCGAGGATGTGTCCGGTGCCGGGTTCGATGACCACCTCGGCGGCCACCTTGCGCGACTCGTTCTCGCGGGGGACCCACTTGTCGACGGCGGCCTGCCCGGCCTCCTGGGTCTGCGGGTCCAGGGTGGTGTGGATCTCCAGGCCCGCGGTGCGCAGCCAGCGCGCCCGCTCGGTCTCGTTGGGGCCGAAGCGCTCGTCCTGCTCGATCTCCTGGACGACGTAGTCGCAGAAGAAGGGCTGGTCGCTGGGCACGCACCCGTTGGGCGGGGTGTCCAGGTCCAGGTCCATGTCCTCGGTCTTGGCCTCCTCGGCCTCGGCCTCGGTGACGGCGCCGGTCGCCACCATGCGGTCCAGGACCACGTTGCGGCGCTCGATGGTCTGCTCGGGGAAGAACCGGGGGTTGTACAGGTAGGGGTAGCGGACCAGGCCGGCGATGGTCGCCGCCTGGTGCAGCTCCAGGTCGCTGGCGGGCACCTGGAAGAAGTGCTGGGCGGCGGACTCGACGCCGTAGGCGCCGTCGCTGAAGTAGGCGATGTTCAGGTAGCCCTCGAGGATCTCGTCCTTGGACATCCTCTGCTCCAGGGCCACGGCGTAGCGCAGCTCCCGGATCTTGCGGGCGATGGACTCCTCACGCGCGTGGTCGAGCTCCTCCTGGGAGGTGGCCGCCTCGATCTGCACGTTCTTGACGTACTGCTGGGTGATGGAGGACGCGCCCTCGGTGTTGCCGCCCATGGTGCGCACGGCCGCGCGCAGGGTGCCGGACACGTCGAGGCCGCCGTGCTCGTAGAAGCGGGCGTCCTCGATGGCGAGGATGGCGTCGACCATGAGCGGCGAGACGTCGTCGAGTTCGACGAGCTCCCGGTTCTGGTCGAAGATCTCCGCGATGACGCCGCCCTCGCTGTCGTAGATCGTGGACCGCTGAGGGGGCGGCGGAGTCTCGAGGTTGCTGGGCATGTCCAGGAAGCCGCTGGCGACGTTGCGCGCGGTGATGCCCAGACCACCGACGGCAGGAAGGGCGAGCGCGGCGACGAGGAGGCCCGCGATGACGCCTACGACGACCAGTTGGCTGATTCTTTGAAGCAATGTCCCCTGACCCACCCCATCAGACTAAGTGACCACGGACGCGCACAGTGGTGCGATCTGAACCGGTTTGTGCGCGAGCGCGCTGAGATGCCCGCACTGTCGCGCGAGCGGTGCCCCCATGCCATCTTTTCACGGTTATCGCTGACCACTCGTTGCGCGGTTCGACGCAGCAGGGGATGCCGCCCATCCGACGCGGAGCGCTACCGCGTCCTTACGCAATGGCCCGAGCGGGCCATCTTCAGTGGGATGGGAAGTGGGTCGAGTGGGTTCTGTTGGTACGGCGCCCGAATCCGTAATTTCTAGACGGCAGGGGTGGGCGTGGAACCACCGCACCCCACGCGGCAGCGGGAGCGTACCGTGTTCTTCCCACCCAACCAGAGCACGCGAGTGTCTGGAACCCCGGGAACCCCGCTGACGCACGATTCGGGTGCGCACACAGGGGAGTAGGGCACATGTGGACCAACCAGTGGACGACGATGGCACGCTGCCGAGAGGTCGACCCGGACGCTCTGTTCGTCCAGGGGGCGGCCCAGCACCGGGCCAAGCTCATCTGTCAGGAGTGCCCGGTGCGCACCGAGTGCCTGGCCGACGCCCTCGACAACCGGGTGGAGTTCGGTGTCTGGGGCGGGATGACCGAACGCGAGCGGCGGGCCCTGCTGCGCAAGCATCCCGGTGTCCCCGACTGGGGGCCGCTCCTGGAGGAGGCCCGCCGTGAGGGCGGGGGAGACCTCTCCCGCTACGCGGACACCCTCGGCGCGGGCGTCGGCGAGCGCTCCGCCTGAACCCCGGGGCTAGCCCTCTCCGGCCGCGGCGGCGAGGGCGACGCCGATCCGGCGCAGCCCCTCCAGATCGTGCACGTCCTCCGGCAGGGCGGCCACCTCGGCCACGCGCAGGTCCGGGTGGGAGGACAGCAGGGCGTCGCGCAGCCCGGCCTCGCGCCCGCGCACACGGACCCGTTCGGCGTGCAGGCGCAGCGCGGCGGACGCCAGCGGGTGGGCGCCCCCGCCCTCCAGCGAGGCGGCGGCGGACTCGGCGTCCGCCGCGCCCAGCGACGCGCCCGCGCCCTCCGGCAGGGGGTGGGTGCGGTTGACGACCACCCCCGCCAGCGGCATGGCGTCGCCGGCCAGCCGGTCCACGAAGTAGGAGGCCTCGCGCATCGCGTCCGTGTCCGGGACGGCGACCACCACGAACGCCGTCCCCGGCGTCCGGAGCAGCCGGTAGGTGCGCTCCGCCCGTTTCTGGAACCCGCCGAACACCGTGTCGAAGGCGGACACGAACGATCGCAGGTCGTCGAGGAACTGCTTCCCCACGATCCTGTCGATCGTCGAGGTCACCAGGTTGAACCCGGCCCCCAGCAGGCGGAAGGCGCCGGTGCTCGCCGGGGCGCTCAGGAACCTGATGAGCCTGCCGTCCAGGAACCGGCCCAGCCGCTCGGGCGCGTCGAGGAAGTCCAGCGCGGACCTGCTGGGCGGGGTGTCCACCACGATCAGGTCCCAGTCCCCCGACTGCCGCAGCTGCCCCAGCTTCTCCATGGCCATGTACTCCTGTGTGCCGGAGAAGCTGGTGGAGAGGGTCTGGTAGAAGGGGTTGGCGAGGATCTGCCGGGCCCGCTCCGGGTCCGCGTGCTCCTCCACGACCTCGTCGAAGGTCCGCTTCATGTCGAGCATCATGGCGTGCATGGTGCCCCGGGCGCCCTCGGGCAGGGGGACGGGGCGCGGGGTGTTGTCCAGCGCCTCCAGCCCCAGGGACTGGGCCAGGCGCCGCGCCGGGTCCACGGTGATCACGACGGGGTGGCGACCGCGCTCCGCGGCGCGCAGACCCAGTGCGGCGGCGGTGGTGGTCTTGCCGACCCCGCCGGCCCCGCAGCACACGATGATCCGCGTCCCCGGGTCGTCCAGGAGCGCGTCGGCGTCGAGCGCCTTCGCGCCGTTCCCCCCGCGGTTCGCGCGGTCGTCGTCCTCCGCTGCCGGGTTCACCGGCGCACCCCCTGTTCGACCAGCCGCCTCGTGAGTCCGTCCAGGGCGGCCCGGTCCACACCCCCCGTGAGGAGGGGGAGTTCCAGGAGGGGGCGGCCCAGGTCCTCCAGGTCCGACCGCACGCGGCGCTCCAGCCGGACCCGCAGGGCGTGCCCGCGCACCTCGCCGGCCAGGGAGGCGGCGAGCTCCCGCGGGTTCCCCACACCTGCCTCCCCGAACCCGGCGGCGAGTGCGTCGAGGTCCGGGCCGCCGTCCGCGGCGGCGTCCAGGGACGCGTCGTCGAGGAGCGGGGGGCGCGCCATGTTCACCAGCACCATCCCCGCCGCGAGCCCCAGCTCGGAGATCTCCGCTATCCCGTCCCGGGTCTCCTGGGCGGGCATCTCCTCCAGGAGCGTCACGAAGTGCACCAGGGTCCGGTCGGAGCGGATGACCTCCATGACCTTGTCGGCGTGGTTGCGGATCGGGCCCACCCGGGCCAGCCCCGCCACCTCGGAGTTCACGTTGAGGAACTGGGAGATCCGCCCCGTCGGCGGGGCGTCCATCACCACGGCGTCGTAGTGGAAGGGCGCGGCCGGATCGTCGGCGGAGGGCCTGCGGCGCGCGCCCCGGCGGCGCCGCACCGCCTCGGTCGCCTTGCCGGTGAGCAGGACGTCGCGCAGCCCGGGGGCGATGGTGGTGGCGAAGTCCACGGCCCCGAGTCTGTTCAGCGCCTGGCCCGCCCGCCGCATGCCGTAGAACATCTCCAGGTACTCCAGGAGCGCCGCCTCGGCGTCGGCCGCCAGGACGGACACGCGCCCGCCGCCGGGGACGTGGAGCATCTCGCGCTCCTCGTAGGGGAGCGGCGGGCTGCCGAGGAGGGTCGCGACGCCCTGGCGCCCCTCCACCTCGACCAGGAGCACGCGGCCGCCGTCCGCGGCCAGCGCCTGGGCCAGCGCCGCGGCGATCGTGGTCTTGCCGGTCCCGCCCTTCCCGGTGACGATGTGCAGCCGCGCTCCCGCGCACGCATCCCCCGGATGCTGTCGTCCGTGCTCACGATCACTCACCCCAGGGAGTCTATGTGGGCCTCCGGGGGCGGGTGGGGGGAGGCGTCTGTGTGGGCGGGGAGGAGCACGGGTGAGTAGTGTGGCGGCGTTGACGTGCGGCGCCCGCCTCGGTGGCGGGCCGCCGGTGACCGATAGGGGTAGGACGCATGAGCAAGTGGGAGTACCAGACGGTGGCGCTGCTGTCGCACGCCACCAAGCAGATCCTCGACAACTGGGGTTCGGACGGGTGGGAGCTCGTCTCCGTCGTTCCGGCCCCGCTCCCGGAGGGCACCGACCCGCGCAACCAGCAGTACGTCGCGTACATGAAGCGCCAGCTCTGATGGCCACCCCCGAGGAGCGGATCGCGGAGCTGGGCCTGACCCTGCCCGAGGTGGCGGCCCCGGTGGCCTCCTACACCCCGACGGTGCGCAGCGGCGCCCACGTGTACGTGTCCGGCCAGCTGCCGTTCGTGGAGGGCGAGCTGCCCGCCACGGGCAAGGTCGGCGCGGAGGTCACCGCTGAGACCGCCCGGGAGCTGGCCGCGCTCTGCGCGCTCAACGCGATCGCCGCGGTGCGCGCCGAGGTCGGCGACCTGTCCGACGTGGTCAGGATCGTCAAGGTGGGCGGCTTCGTGGCCAGCACCCCCGACTTCACCGGGCAGCCCGGTGTGGTCAACGGGGCCAGCGACCTGCTCGCCCGGGTCTTCGGCGACGCCGGGGTGCACGCCCGCGCGGCGGTCGGAGTGGCGGCCCTGCCGCTCGACTCCCCGGTCGAGGTCGACATGATCGTCGAGGTCCGCTGAGCGGTTCCCCGTGAGGCCGGGCAGGCCGCGCCGGTCGGCGGCGCGGCTCCCGGCCCCGAGACCCGGGAGGATATGCCGATGCCGGAGCAGGGAGGGGCCGCCCGGCCCAGGCCGGCCGCCACGGTGATGCTGCTGCGCCCCGCGCGGGGCGGCGCGGCCCGGGGCGGGCCCGGGGAGGGGTCGATGGAGGTCCTGCTGATGCGCAGGGTCCGCTCCATGGGCTTCGCGCCGGGCGCCTACGTCTTCCCGGGCGGCGGTGTGGACGCGAGGGACGCCGACGGAGGCCTTCCCTGGACGGGTCCGTCCCCGCAGGAGTGGGCGCGGACACTCGGCACCGACGTGCGGATGGCGCGTGCGCTGGTGTGCGCCGCCGTCCGCGAGACCTTCGAGGAGACCGGCGTGCTGCTGGCGAGCGAGCCGGAGCGCGCCGGGGAGCCGGCCATCACCCTCGACACGGCGTCCGAGGAGTGGGAGCGGGACCGGCTGGGGCTGATCGACCGCTCCCGCTCCTTCACGGGGGTGCTCTCACGGCGCGGGCTGGTGCTCCGGTCGGAGTGGCTCCGGGCGTGGTCGCGCTGGATCACGCCGCGGGCCCAGCCGCGCCGCTACGACACCTGGTTCTTCGCCGCGGAGCTCCCGCCGGGTCAGGCCCCGCGCGACGTCGGCGGGGAGGCCGACCTCACGGCCTGGACCGATCCGTCCCTGGTCGCCCCGGAGTGGGAGGCGGGCCGCATGCCCATGCTGCCGCCCACGGTGGTCACGTGCGCCGAGCTCGCCGAGTGCCGGACCCTGGAGGGTGTGCGGAAGGCGCGACGGGATATCGTCCCCTTTGAACCGGATGTTCGGGAAGTCAACGGTCGGATCCGCGTCGTCGCCCCCGACGGGGTGGAGTACCCCCTGCCGGATCCCGGTGCGGCCCCGTGAGGGTCCGCACGCCACCGTGCGGACCGCGGGGCCGCGGGACGGGTTCCGGGGCTCGCCGCCCGCGGTCCTCCGGCCCGGTCCGGTTTCGGCGATCGAAGCGAGGTGCGATGAGGATCGACGGTTCCGGGACGCTGCGCGCCAGTTGTGTGCTGTGCCCCAATCCTGGCCCGATGACGTTGGAGGGGACCAACACCTGGATCCTGCGTGAGCCCGGCGCACGCGGGGTCGTGGTCGTGGACCCCGGCCCCCACGACGAGCGCCACCTGGAGAGGGTGGCGCGGACCGTGCAGGAACAGGGCGCGCAGGTGCAGATGGCGGTGGTCACCCACCGGCACCCCGACCACGCGGAGGGCGCCCGCTACTTCGCCGAGCTGACCGGGGCCCCCGTGCACGCGGTCGACCCGGAGGTGAGGGTCGGCGGCCACGGCCTGTCCGACGGCGACACCCTGGAGGCCGACGGCCTGGTGCTCACGGTCGTCGCCACCCCCGGCCACACCGACGACTCGGTGTGCCTCCTGGTGGGCGCGGACAACGCCGTCCTGACCGGGGACACGGTCCTGGGCCACGGCACGACCGTGATCGACGGCGACGACGGCCTCGGTCCCTACATGGACTCGCTGTACAGGCTGCGGGACCTCGTGCGGGAGCACGGCGTGCGCACCCTGCTGCCCGGACACGGTCCGATCCTGACCGCGCCCGCTGACACGCTGTCCACCTACATCTCGCACCGCGAGTCGCGCCTGGAGCAGGTCCGGGAGGCCGTGGACGCCGGCGCGACCGGGGTCGGCGCCGTCGTGGACCGGGTCTACCCCGACGTCGACGAGCAGATCCGGTTCGCCGCGGAGTCGTCGGTACGCGCCCAGCTGCGCTACCTGGTCTCGCGGGGTGAGCTCCCGGCCGACGTCGAGCCGTAGCCCCGGGACGGGCGGGTGCCGTCCGGCAGGCGTGCGCACCGGATCCCCCGGCCGCCGCCGAGGGACGGCGGGGGCCGGACAGCGCTGTGGCCGCCCACCCCGGGGGGAGAGCGGCCACACAGCGTGTCCGTCGGGCGCCCGTCCGGGCGCCCGGGACCCTAGCGGGCCCGGCGGCGCATCCGCTCGACGTCGAGCAGGACGACGGCCTTGGCCTCGATGCGCAGCCAGCCGCGCAGCGCGAACTCGGCGAGCGCCTTGTTGACCGTCTCACGCGAGGCGCCGACCAGCTGGGCGAGCTCCTCCTGGGTGAGGTCGTGGTGGACGTGCAGGCCGTCCTCGCCCTCCTTGCCGAACTTGTCGGCGAGCTCCAGGAGCGCCTTGGCCACACGGCCCGGCACGTCGGTGAAGACGAGGTCCGCCATCACGTCGTTGGTCCGGCGCAGCCTGGCCGCCAGAGCCTTGAGCAGCTGGAGCGAGACGTGCGGACGGCTCGACAGGAACGGGCGCAGGTCGTCGTGGCCCAGCCCGGCGAGCACCGAGTCGGTCACGGCGACGGCGCTCGCGGTGCGCGGGCGCGGGTCGAACAGCGACAGCTCACCGAACATCTCGCTGGGGCCGAGCACCCCGAGCAGGTTCTCGCGGCCGTCCACGGCCGTGCGGGTCAGCTTGACCTTCCCGCTGAGGATCACGTACAGGCGGTCGCCCTCGTCCCCCTCGCTGAACAGGGTCTGCCCGCGTCCGAGGCGCACCTCGCTCACCGAGGAGCGGAGCGCCGCCGTGTCCTCCTCGTCGAGAGCCTCGAACAGAGGGGCCTTTCGCAGCACCTCGTTGATCTCGTCCACCACACGTCCTCCTCAGAACCTGACCGTCAACAGTGTGACGTATATCGCACCCGGGTGTGAAGCCAGGTCGTTACCGCGGCTTGCCGCCGGGAGACCACGTGCCCACAACAGCCGACGTCAGCCCATGCGATCTTAGTCGTAATCAGCCTGTATCAAGGGCTGTCCGCGCCGCGCCACCGGACATTGGTTACATAATCCCGGTCCCCGGCCGAAACGACGGCCGGCTCCCGGAAGCATGCCGAACTTTCGGTGAACACGGAGGCCCGCCCCGTCGGGACGCCTACCCTGTGACGATGCCCCGTGACACGCCAGACGCGCCGTCCGCGCCCGCGGAGAACCCCACGCCCACCGGCGAGAGCCGGCTCGCGCTGGTCCGCCGCGCGCGCAGGATGTACCGGGAACTCGTCGAGCTCTACCCGGACGCCCACTGCGAACTGAACTTCACGACCCCGCTGGAACTGCTGGTCGCCACGATCCTGTCCGCTCAGTGCACGGACAAACGGGTCAACCAGGTCACTCCGGCGCTCTTCGCCCGCTACCCCGACGCCGAGGCCTACGCCTCGGCACGGCGGGAGGAGATGGAGGAGGTCATCCGTCCGCTCGGCTTCTTCCGTGCCAAGACGAACAGTCTCATCGGGCTCGGCCAGGCGCTGTGCGAACAGCATGGCGGAGAGGTTCCTGGGAACCTCTCCGACCTGGTCAAACTACCCGGTGTAGGACGAAAAACCGCAAATGTACTGCTCGGTAATGCCTTCGATGTGCCCGGGATCACCGTGGACACCCATTTCGGGCGGTTGGTCCGCCGTTTCAAGTGGACGGACGAGACCGACCCGGTGAAGGTCGAGCACGCGGTGGGCGACCTGTTCCCCCCGAGGGACTGGACGATGCTGTCCCACCGGGTGGTCTGGCACGGGCGGCGGGTCTGCCACGCCCGCAAACCCGCCTGCGGCGCCTGCGACCTGGCCCGATGGTGCCCCTCGTTCGGAGAGGGCCCGACGGATCCGGACACGGCCGCGGGGCTGCTGCGGATGCGCTCCTTCGCCTGATCCCGACCCCTGCGGCGGCCGGCCCGGAGGCGGCGGACGGCGGGGGCGCCTGCGACGCTTTGTACTCTGATGGTGTGATCGTTGACACCGGCGTCCCGACACGGCCGCCGCATCCGCGCGGACGCCTCCGCCGCGCCGCCCCGCGGTGCCGCCGCGACGCGGCGGCGGTCCCCTGCCGGGGCAACCCCGCCGGTCCCACCGCCTCCGGGGGTGCCGCGCCGGGCGGCGGACCCGGAGGCCGGGGTCTCCCGGGGGAGGCGGCGCCCCCCGCCGGGGTCCCCGCACGGGGGTCCCCGCACGGGAACGCCGGACACGGTCCCACCGCATGACGACCCGCGGGAGCGGTGCGGGCTCCGGGCCCGGCGCTCCCTGCCCGCCCGGCAACCCCCGGGCACAACCCGGTGCGGCCCGCGCCAGCGGCCGCACCGGTCCACCGACGGCGCGACAACCCCCGGAACAGGTTTCACGTATGAACCCGATCCCGCTCTGGCTCGCCGCGCTCGCGGACGCCGCCGAGACGATGACCGTGCCGGGCCCCATGCGGCCCCCCGCGAGCGGCGGCCGCGAGTCGGCCGTCCTCATCCTCTTCGGCGTCGGACACAAGGGGCCGGACCTGCTCCTCATCCAACGCAGCGCCGGGCTGCGCCGCCACGCCGGGCAGCCGGCCTTCCCCGGCGGCCGGATCGAGCCCACGGACGCCTCCGTCGAGGCCGCGGCCCTCCGGGAGGCGGAGGAGGAGACCGGGGTGGTCCCCGCCGGCGTGGACGTCGTGGGACGCCTCCCCGAGCTGTACCTGAGCTTCAGCGACTTCCGGGTGGCCCCCGTCCTGGGCTGGTGGCGCGAACCCTCCGAGGTGCGCCCCACCGACCTCGGCGAGGTCGCCGCGGTCTCCCGGGTTCCGGTAGCCGACCTCGCCGACCCGGCCAACCGGGTCATGGTGCGCTACGGGGGCGGGACCCGGTGGGGGCCGGGCTTCCGGGTCGACGGCATGCTCGTGTGGGGTTTCACCGGTGCGATCATCGACAGCCTGCTCACCATGGGCGGCTGGGAACTCCCCTGGCGCCACGAGGGTCTCACCGACGTGTTCGAAGCCACCCCGCAGGGCCTGCGGCCGGTCGGGTAGCGCTCACTCTTGGAGGGCATTGTGCTCGACGTGGTCCTGATCGTCCTGTTGCTGCTGTTCGCGGTGACCGGGTACCGCCAGGGGTTCATCGTCGGTGTCTTCAGCTTCGCGGGCTTCATCGGCGGGGGCGTCCTCGCCGCACTGGCCGCCCCGGACCTGATCCAGGCGTGGGTGGAGGACCCCGGCCGACAGGCGCTCCTGGCCATCGCCGTGGTCTTCCTGGCCGCCGCGCTCGGCCAGTTCCTGTGCTCCTACCTGGGCACCCTCGTCCGCAACAGGGTCACGTGGGACTCCGCCCGGGTCGTGGACGCCGTGGGCGGAGCCCTGGTCAGCGGGCTCTCGGTCCTGCTCGTCGCCTGGTTCATCGGCAGCACGGTCGCGAACTCGGCGCTGCCGTTCGTGGCCGGCCAGGTCAAGGACTCGCGCATCCTCCAGTCGGTGGACGCGCTCATGCCGGAGTCGGCCCACAGCGGCTTCTCCACGTTCCGCCGGGTCGTGGACCAGAGCGCGTTCCCGCAGGTCTTCAGCGGGCTCGGAACCGGTGAGCTGGCCGAGGTCGAGCCGCCGGACCCGGACGTCCTCACCACCCCGGAGCTGATCGAGTCGAGCCGCAGCGTGGTCAAGGTCCTGGGGACCGCCCCGTCCTGCCAGCGCCGGGTGGAGGGGACCGGCTTCGCCTACGCCGACGACCGGATCATGACCAACGCGCACGTCGTTGCCGGGGTGACCGACGACCTGCGGATCGTCACCCGGGACGGCTACCAGCTCGACGCGACCCTGGTGCTGTTCGACGCGCAGCAGGACCTGGCGGTCCTCCACGTCCCCGGGCTGGACCTGGAGCCGCTGGAGTTCACGCACGAGGCCCCGCAGGGCGGGGACGCGGTGGTGGCCGGGTTCCCCCGCAACAGCGGCTTCACGGCCGTCCCCGCGCGCGTACGGGCCCGCCAGACGGCGCAGGGGCCGGACTTCTACCACTCGCAGCAGGTGAGCCGGGAGATCTACCAGGTGCGCGCGGTGGTGCGCCCGGGCAACTCCGGAGGGCCGCTCCTCGCCCCGGACGGCACCGTCTACGGGGTCGTGTTCGCCGCGGCCACGAACGAGCCGGAGACGGGCTACGTGCTCACCGCCGACGAGGTGGCGGAGAACGCGGGTTCGGGCCTGGCGGCCGTGGCCGAGGTCTCCTCCCAGACCTGCGACTGACCCCCGTCCACAGGCGGGCGCCGGGCCTTCACACGGCCCGCCCCCCACTGTTCACTGGATGTACAGGGGGGCCGCCGCGGCGGCCGGCACGGTGCTGCCCGCCGTTCGCGGCCCCGCGGACCCTCGGGACTTCCGCGGGGCCGCCCGTCCCGCGAGGCGGGGCATGGCGCCCGGCCCTCCGCGGGCCCCGGCGCCCGCGCCCCGGGACGCGTACGGGCGCCCTCCCCGCGGGGAGGGCGCCCGTACGGACGTCTGTGGACCGGACCTAGTTGGAGCTGGGGTCCGGCGTCTGCTCGTTCGTCAACGGCCAGCTCATGCGCACGACGGTGCCCCTGTCGCTGGGGTCGATCTTCACCTCGTCGGCGAGACCGGTGATGACCGCCAGGCCGAGGCCGGGGGAGAACCCGGAGATCCCGCCGGGAGGAGTGTCCTCACCGTCGAGGAAGAGCCCGTCCAGCATGGACGGGTTGACGGTCTCCACCGTGTCCTTCGCGGGGGCACGGTCGGAGACGACGACCTCGAAACGTTGTGTCGCGCTCCCGTTGGCGCGCAAGGCAAGGCTCGTGGCGTCGGTGCGGGAGTCCGACCCCGGGTCGGGCCCGTTGCCGTCGATCAGCTGGAGCAGGATCGGCTGTGTGGGGCAGTGCAGCTTGTGTGCGGCCACCGCCCGGGAACACGCCTCACCGACCGCCAGCCTGATCTCGTCGATCGCTGAGGCGGCGATACCCGCCCGCCGTGCCACGGTCGCGGCCATGAGCCGCGCCGTGCGCACGTGGGCGGGAAGCGCGCTGATCGTGAGCGTGATGGTTGCCATCGCTCGCTCTGGGCTACTTCGCGGAACGCTTGTCGATGGCTTCCTGAACAGAGCCGTGGATACCGAAGACCTTGGTCAGACCGGTGATCCGGAAGATCTTCAGGATGCGCTCCTGGGTGCAGACCAGGTCGAGGGTCCCGTCGTGGGCCCGGACGCGCTTGAGCCCGCCCACAAGCACACCGAGGCCTGTCGAGTCCAGGAACTCCACCTTCTCCATGTTGACCACGAGGTGGAAGTTGCCCTTGTTGACCAGGTCGATCAGCAGCTCGCGGAGCCGGGGCGCGGTATAGACATCGATCTCACCCTCAACGACGACGATCTCGGTGTCGCCCTCGGTGTAATGATCAAGCTTCAAGTCCACTAGTCCTCCAGCGCCGAACCGCGAAAAAATCGCGAATGATCTCTGCCGGGCGTTACCCCACCAGCACGCATTCAACCACGGGTGTCGAGTGCGTCTTCCTGTGATGCACAGAAAAACCGTGACACCGCGCCACTCTTCCCCCGGATGTCACACTGAAACCGATGTCCCAGTGCGACACCCTTCGTCTGAGGGCGTCACGACTACCGAACACGCGCCTGTGAGGAGGGGTCTCGGATGAGGCGATCGGAGCCCGTGCTCCCCGGTGTGTGGCGTGACGATACCCGGTACCCGCAGGTGACCCACATCGAGCATGTGGCCCGCAGCGAGGGAGTGGGCGGGGAGTGGCCGGAGTGGACCGCGCCCCACCTGGTCGGACGGCTCTCCGAGCTGGGGATCACACGACCGTGGTCCCACCAGGTTGAAGCCGCCGACCTCGCACGCTCGGGCCGTGATGTGATCATAGCCACGGGCACCGCCTCGGGGAAGTCACTCGGCTTCCTCCTACCCGCTGTGGACGCCGTCGACGCGGGCGGGACCGTGCTCTACCTCTCCCCGACCAAGGCGCTCGCGCAGGACCAGTTGCGGTGGATATCGGCCCTGGGTCTCGCGGACGTGCGTGCGGCCGTATACGACGGCGACACGAGCGTCGAGGAGCGGTCCTGGGTACGCGAGCACGGCAACTACGTGCTCACCAACCCGGACATGCTGCACCACGGGATCCTCCCCCGCCACGGGGCGTGGTCGCGCTTCCTGCGCAGGCTCCGCTACGTGGTGGTCGACGAGGCGCACCGGTACCGCGGTGTCTTCGGCTCGCACGTCGCCCAGATCCTGCGACGGCTGCGCAGGATCTGCGCCCGCTACCGGTCGGAACCGGTGTTCGTGCTGGCCTCGGCCACTTCCGGCAGCCCCGCGCAGAGCGCGACCCGGCTGACCGGCGTGCCCGTCACCGCGGTCAGCGAGGACGGGTCCCCGCGCCCGGGGCTGTCCGTCGCCCTCGTGGAGCCGGAGCTCACCGACCTGACCGGGGAGCAGGGGGCTCCCATCAGGCGGACGGCGCCGTCCCAGGCCGCGGAGATGCTCGCCGACCTGGTGCGGGACCGGGTGCGCACCCTCGTGTTCGTGCGTTCGCGGCAGGGCGCGGAGGTGGTCGCGCTGACCGCGCAGCGCCTCCTGTCGGAGCGGGGCGACCACGACCTGGCCGCCCGGGTGGCGGCCTACCGGGGCGGCTACCTGCCCTCGGAGCGGAGGGAGCTGGAGGAGGCCCTGAGGACGGGGGAGCTCCTGGGGCTGGCGAGCACCAACGCCCTGGAACTGGGCGTGGACATCAGCGGGCTCGACGCGGTCCTCATCGCCGGATGGCCGGGAACCCTGGCGTCCCTCTGGCAGCAGGCGGGTCGGGCGGGGCGGCGCGGCGACGACGCCCTGGCGGTGTTCATCGCCCGGGACGACCCGTTGGACACGTACCTCGCGCACCACCCGGAGGCGATTTTCGGTCGGTCGGTGGAGGCCACCGTCCTTGACCCGGAAAACCCCCACATTCTGGGTCCGCACCTGTGCGCGGCCGCCCAGGAACTACCGATCACGAAGGACGACTTCGCTCTCTTCGGAGAGTCCACCGAGGAGCGCCTGGCCGATCTCGTGGAGCGGAAACTCTTGCGGAGGCGCCCACGGGGCTGGTTCTGGACCAGTAATGAACGGGCCAGCGACCTGGCCGATATCCGCGGGTCGGGCGGTCCCCCCGTGCAGATCGTGGACACCGGAAGCGGGCAGCTCCTCGGCGAGATCGACGAGGCCGCGTCCCACGGCACCGTGCACCCGGGTGCGGTGTACCTCCACCAGGGCTCCACGTACCTGGTGGACGACCTCGACCTGGACGAGGGGGTCGCCCTGGTCCACGGCGCCGAGCCGCCGTACGGCACCTGGGCGCGCGACACCACGGACATCACCGTGCGCTCGGTGCTGCGCCAGGAGGAGTGGCCGAGCGGCGCGACCGCGTACTTCGGCGAGGTGGAGGTGGTCCGCCAGGTGGTGGGCTTCCTCAAGCGGGACGTGCGCACCGGCTCCGTGCTCGGGGAGCAGCCGCTCGAACTCCCGGAGCGCACGCTCCACACCCGCGCGGTGTGGTGGACCCTGCCGGCGGAGGGGGAGGCCCGGCTGCGCAAGGAGGACGTGGGCCTGCTGGGCGCCGCCCACGCGGCCGAGCACGCCGCGATCGGCATGCTCCCCCTGCTGGCGACCTGCGACCGCTCGGACATCGGCGGGGTGTCCACCGCTCTCCACGGCGACACGGGCAGGCTGACGGTGTTCGTCTACGACGGGTACGAGGGCGGTGCGGGCTTCGCCGAGCGGGGCTTCTCCGCGGCGCGCGAGTGGCTCACCGCGACCCGGGCCGCGATCGCCGACTGCGAGTGCGACCACGGGTGCCCCTCCTGCATCCAGTCGCCCAAGTGCGGCAACGGCAACGAGCCCCTGAGCAAGTCCGGCGCGCTGAGGCTGCTCGACGAGGTCCTCGGAGGGGACGGCGGCGGCACGGGCGCGGAGGACGCCTGAGGGCTGCCTTTCGGCGCCGGTGCGGGCCGCTCGCGGACTGCGGGCGCCGGCCCTTCGCGGCGCCGTCCGGGGACCGGGCCGCGGGCCCGGCCCGCCCGGGGCGGGACCGGAGAGCGCCGTGCCGACGGCCGACGGAGCACGCGTGCCGGGAGCGGGGGCGCTCCACGGGCGGGGTGCCGTGTGTCGCCCGCCGGTGCGCAGCCACGGGCGACGGGGGCCGAGGGGCGGAGCGACCGCGGCCGGTGCGGGGCGCCCCGAGTTTTCCACAGGCTGGGGAAGGGGCTTTCGGGACCGCCCTCCGCCACCGGAACCTGGAGTCGGGCGCCGACACCCCGTCCGCCCCTCACCAGGGAGGTTCCATGTTCGCTCTCACCGGCCCGCCACCCGCTCGCACCGCGCAGCCCGGAGGCGACGACGGGATGGCCACCGCCGAGTACGCGCTGTGCGCGGTGATCGGCGCCGCGTTCGCCGGGGTCCTCTACGTCATCATCACCAGCGGTGAGGTCAGGGAGGCCCTCACCGCGCTCGTGGTCGATGCGCTCAGCTCGGGGTTCTGACCGCGGATCGGTCACCGTGGAGGCGGCGCTCACGCTGCCCTCCCTGCTGCTCGTCCTGGCCGTGTCCTTCGGGGCCGTCCAGGCCGCCTCGGCCCAGCTCGCCTGCGCGGACGCCGCGCGGGTGGGGGCACGGGCCCTCGCCCGGGGCGAACCCGACGACCGGGCCCGGACCCTGGCGCTGACCGCCGCGCCCCGGGGCGCGGACGTCGGCCTGGCCGATGACGGGCACACCGCCCGCGTCACCGTACGGGTCGAGCTGCGGCTCGGCCCACTGGCACCTCCCCTGGGGGTGGACGGCAGCGCCGCCGTCCTCCTCGAACCGGGGAGCTGAGCACGTGCACTCCGACTCCGGCTCCGCCACCGCATGGTGGGCGGGCCTGGGGGCCCTGCTCTGGTTCGTCACCCTCGCCGTCCTCGTGACGGCGGCGGCACGACTCGACCGGGACCGCGCCACCACCGCCGCCGATCTCGCCGCACTCGCGGCCGCCGCCCGACTCGTCCACGGCACGGAACGAGCCTGCGCGGAGGCCCGGGACACCGCAGAGGCTAACGAGGCCTCCCTCGAATCCTGCGTCATCACCGGCTCCACCGCAGAGGTGGTGGTCTCGGTCCCGTCGTCACTGGTGGACCGCGACGTCCTGGCGCGCGCCCGCGCCGGGCCGGTCCACGAAGCCGTCTCCAGCGAGGAAGTGGAATGAGCCCCGCCCCCGTCTCCGTACTGCTGTGCGCCCTCCTGCTGGGCGCTTCTCCCCAGTCCGACGACAACGCCCCTCCGCCCTGCGCGGCCTCCGCCGGTCCCGCCGAACCCGCCGTCCGCGACGGCGGCGCCGGGGACCCCGACCCCTGCGCCTCCCCGTCGGCGGGCTCCACGCCCTCGCCCGCCGCCGGAGCCCGCCCGACGGAGGCCTCGGTCGGTTCCGCCCACCGGCCGGCGGCCGCTCCGTCGCCCGTGCACGAACCCGTCGTCCACTACACGGCAGAGGCCGCGCCCCCCGTCACGACCTTCGCGCGTGCCGTGGGGCACACCTCCACCGTGGTCCTGGTCCTGCTGGGCATCGCGGTGCTGGCGATGCGCCTGTCCGTCGGCTGGCCCCGCTTCCCTCCGCCCTACCTCGGCCAGCGGCGCTTCGACCGGGAGGAGCACTGACACCGCGGGCCCCGCCCGGGCGGAAGGTTCCGCGGACGGGCCCCGCCCGGGCGCGCGGACCGCACCGCGCCGCCCCCGCCCGGGTGACCTGCGCACACCCCCGCACAGAGGGTGCGGAACCGACGTACCCTCCCGTGTATGGGACACCGACACCCGAGCAGGCTCAAGAACTCCGAGGTGGGCCACGCGCGCGCCCGCTGGCTCCTGAGGGCCGAGCTTGCCGGGTGCGAGGGGTGCCGGCGGGAGGGCGACCGGGAGGCGCTGGCCGACCTCGCCTCCGAGGGCGTCTTCGACTCGCTGCTCACCGGTTTCGTGCTCGCGCGTGTGCAGCAGTGGCGGGTTCCCGGCCGATCCCCCCGGTACCCGGCCACGGTGTACCGCCTCGCGCCCGTCGACGAGCGGGACTTCTGGCGGGGGCCCACCCAGCACTGCATGAGGGTGTGCACGGTCGCGGGGGCCCGGGGGAGCAGTGTGGACACCGTGCCCGCGCTCCGCGAACTCCGGCTGATGTCCACGGCCGACCGCGCTTCCGTCCTGGACGACATCATCGACGGCCTCTGCGAGGACGAGGCCTGAGGCGGTCCCGCGGACCGTGACGGGTTCGGCGAGACGCCGGACGTCGGGGGCCGGTGCGGGCGCCGCTCCCGCGCGGCCGTCGTTCTCGGGCGCGCCGCTCCGCCGCCCCGAGCGTGCCGACCCGCCGGTCCGTCGTCCTCGGGCGCGCCGCCCCGCCGACCTGGTCCCGGCGAGGTGCCGACCCGGAGCTCGGCGAGGCGCCGACCCGGGCCCGGCGGTTCTCCCCCGGGTTGTCGGGAGAGCGGCCTTCCGGGGGCGCCGGCGCGCTCGAGGGGGTGGTCAGCCCCCCAGCGCCCGCGAGAGCAGCTCGGCGGCCATCGGGACGATGCCGATCAGCACGAAGGCGGGAAGGAAGCACAGGCCCAGCGGCGCGACCACCAGCACCCCCAACCGCTCCACCCGCGCCGTCGCGCGGGTGCGCAGGGCCCGACGCAGGTCGACCGCGTGGCGGTCCAGGAGGTCGGCGACCGGCGCGCCGGTGTCGGCGGCCCGGGCCAGGTCCCGGCCCACCGCGGCCAGCGGGGCGGGAAGGGACGGGCGGCTCCAGGCCGACGCCGGATCGGCCCCCAGCCGCAGCTGCTCGGCGACCGCGGACAGCTCCCCGCCCAGCCTTCCGCCCGCCGCCCCGGAGACCGCCGTGAGGCAGACGGGCAGGGTCGCCCCGGCACGGATCCCCGAGGAGATGAGCCCGATCACCACGGGCAGGTCGGAGGTCACCGGGAGCCGGTCGGGTCGTTCCCCGGCACGGCGGGCCCGCACCCACAGCACGGCACACCCCCCGACCGCGACGACGCCGCCGGCGGGCCCGAACAGGCCGGCCGACACGGCCACCGCGAGCACGCCCGCCAGCGTCAGGGCCAGGGCCCGCAGAGGCAACCCGGTGCGGAGGGGTGGCCCGCCCTCCGACCCGGCGCGCGCCAGCCGTGTCCCCGGGGCGCCTCCCCGGCCCGCCGCCACCCACGCGGCGGCGGCACCGAACAGCACCGCGGTCACCACCGTCATCCCGTCCCCTCCCCTTCCGCACCGTTTCCCGTGTGGCACCGTGGCCGCCCCGTCCCTCCGCCGGCTCCCACACCGCCTCCGCCCCGGCGGTCACTGCCGTCCTCTCCTTCTCCGCGCCCGGTCACGGCGGAGCCGTCGCGGAGCGCAGCATGCGCAGCGCCCACCAGAAGCCGAGGAGGTCGAGGAGCACGCCGCACACCAGGCAGGCCGCCCCCAGCGGTGTGGTGAACAGGAACTCCAGCGGCGCCCCGCCGAGGCCGGAGGACATCAGCACCCCGGCCACCGGGAGGCACGTCAGGACGATCGCGGTCGTGCGCGGACCGCTCGTCCGCGCCTCCGCCTCGGCCCGCTGCTCCTCCTGTTCGGTGAGGTTGGCGGCCAGCGCGTCGACCACCTCGGCCAGCCCGGCGCCGGTGTCGGCCGCCACCTCCCAGCACACGGCCAGGTAGGCCAGTGCGCGCAGGTCCGGATCGCGGGCGGCCTCACGGCGCAGCGACTCCGCGTCGTCCACCGCGCCCACCAGCGGCCCGGCCTCGGCGGCGGAGATCCGCAGCGCCTCCTGCGGGGGCTGGCCGGCGCGCAGTTCGGCGGCCAGGACCCGGCACAGCACGACCACGGCCCGTCGGCGTTCGGAGGCTTCCCCGGGGCGGGGCAGCGGGAACCGCGCGCCCTTCCCGCGCACAGGACGCCGCGGTCGGCCCAGGACGGCGCCCAGGCGGATGCGCTGGGGCGCCGGGACCGCGAACACCAGGACCATGAGCCCCGCGCACGCCGCGCACACCGCCAGGGCGGTCACCGCTGACGCCACCCGTCGCCCAGCCGGGCCGCCACCTCCTCGGCCCCGGGGTGCTCCCTGCAGGAGCCGTCCCGGCCGAACGACACCGCGGGCACCGCGTGCACGAGCCCGGACGGATCGCGGCGCAGCACCCGGAGTTCGGCGAGGCGGCGGGTTCCCGCATCCCGGACCAGGTGCACGACCATGACCCTGGTGGCGGCCAGCTGGCTGTGCACCGCGGCCCGGTCGAGCCCGGCGCCGCAGCCGAGCGCCTCCACCCGGGCGGGGACGTCCCCGGCGCCGTTGGCGTGGAGGGTGCCGGCACCGCCTTCGTGGCCGGTGTTGAGGGCCCCCAGCAGGGACACGATCTCCGGCCCGCGCGCCTCGCCCACCACCAGCCGGTCGGGCCGCATCCGCAGGGCCTGCCGCACCAGGACCTCCAGGGACACCTCCCCGCTCCCCTCGATGTTGGCGGGGCGGGTCTGGAGCCGCACCACGTGCGGGTGGTCCGGTCGGAGCTCGGGGGAGTCCTCGGCGAGCACGAGGCGCTCGCCGGGGTCCACCAGGGACAGCAGGCTCGACAGGAGCGTGGTCTTGCCGGTGCCCGTCCCGCCGCTCACGAGGAAGGCCGCACGGGACGCCACGAGCGCCCGCAGCAGGGCCGCGCCGCGACCGGTGACCGTGCCGTGCTCGGTGAGGCGCTCCAGGGAGAACACCCGCCGGGGCGGCAGGCGCAGGGACACGCAGGCACCGGCGGGGGACACCGGGGGCAGCACCGCGTGCAGCCGGGCCCCGTTGGGGAGCCTGGCGTCGACGTAGGGGACGGCGGCGTCCAGCCGCCGCCCCGCCTGCGCGGCCAGCCGCTGGGCCAGCCGTCGGACCGCGTCCGCCGACTCGAACCGCACCCCGGCCCGACGCAGGCCGCCGCCGTCGTCCACCCACACCTCGTCGGGCCCGTTGACGAGGATGTCGGTGACCGCGGAGGAGGACATGAGCTCCTCCAGCGGCCCCGCCCCGGACAGGTCGGCCGCCAGCCGCCGGGTCATGGACAGGACCTCGGTGTCGCCCAGCAGGCCCCCCTCGGCCCTCAGCGCCGCCGCGACGTTGGCCGGGCTCACCGGCGCACCGGAGGCCACGAGGCGGTTGCGCACCGCCTCCACGAGCGGGCTCACGGGACCGGCTCCGGGAAGGGGAGGGACGCCACCACGAGGTCGGCGAACCGGGCCAGGGGAGACCGGGGGTGGCGCGCGGGGACGTCCCCGGCGGCCAGGACCCGGTCGAGCCGGGGTTCCTGCGGCAGGTCCGCCCCGAGGTCGAGGCCGAGGGTGGACGCCACCACGTCGGCGCTCAGGTCGCCGCGGGCGCCGCGCACCACGACCCGGACGGTCGCGGCCTCCTCCCGCAGCCGGGAGACCACCCGGGTCGCCGCCACGACCGAGGGCACGTCGGCCGGGACCACGACGAGCACGAGGTCGGAGCGGTTGAGGAAGACGACGGTGGCGGGGTCGAACGAGCGCGGCAGGTCGGCCACCACCAGGTCGGCGCCGTCCCGCGCGCTGGACAGGGCGGAGCGCGCCGCGCCGACGGGCAGAGGGGCGGCGGGCCCCGGCTCGCGGGACCAGGTCAGCACCGAGACCCCGGGTGCGCCGGGCAGCCCCGCCCGCAGGTCCTGCCAGCGGACGCGGCCGCGGCGCCGGACGAGGTCGCCCCAGCCGGTGCGCCGCTCCGGCGCCCGCGGCGGAGCGGCGTCGCAGCCGAGGTAGAGGTCGGACCCGCATCCGAGGGGGTCGGCGTCGAGGAGGGCGGTGTCCCGGTCGGCGCGGGCGCCCGCGAGGGCGAGGGCGACCGCGAGGAGGCTGGTCCCGGCTCCGCCGCGCCCTCCGATCACCGACACGGTGGGGGCCGGGGCGGAGGTGGGCGACGCCGCCCGGGTGAGGAGGTCGACCAGCACGGGCTCGTCCCTGGGCAGGAGGAGCGTGCCAGGGCCCTCGGCGGCCGTCGGGCCTCCGCGGGCCGGGCCCTGACCGTACGGGCGCCCCTCCCGTCCGTGCGGGTCCTCGCCCCCGTCGGCGCGCGACACGAACACGTGGCGCCCCGGGGGAGGGTCGGCGGTGCGCAGGGAGGCGCGCAGCTCGGCGCCCACCACCACGAGCGGGGCGTGCCGCCACAGGCTCAGCGCCCGGTCGGGGGTGCGGGCGACGGCGACCTCCGTGGCGGCGGCGGTGGCCAGCCTGAGCAGGTCGTCGAGGAGGAGGGGGTCGGCGGTCGCGATCAGCGGCAGGGGGCGGGTGTCCATCGGGCTCTCCGGAGGGCGGGGTCTTTCTTCGACCCTCCCCGACCGGGGCGCTCGTGAGAAGCCCCGGTCCGGAGCTGTGGACAACGCCGTCGGCGGCGGGCGGGGTCGGCGGGGCACGGCGCGCAGGGGCCCGGAGCGGGGCGCGGTGAGGGGGAGCCGCCCGAGGGGCGGAGCGACGGAGGGGCCCACCCGGCGGGCGGGATGCGTACACGGGGGCGAATACGCATGCCCGCCCGACAGGTGGGAGGAGCGGGCGCGGGGTCCGCCTCCGCAGGGGGAGCGAAGGCCGCCACGCGAGTTCCGGTCCTGGGGGGGGAGGACCGGGCCCGTCCTCCGGAAGGGACTGTGGAGAGAGACGTGCTCTCACGACCGCCGAAAGACCTTTGTCGTCGACGCCTCCCGGAAACCGGGGACCGGAGATCCGGGGCGGGTTTCGCGGCGGGGTTCCTCCGGTACGGCAGAACCCTGGTCGACGACGGAACAGACGCTACCACGCGGTGCTGCGTATTGGTTCGGGAATCCAAGCGGAAAACTCGGGTCAACCACCTTTTCCCAGCGGGGTCCCCGGGCGTACAAAGAAAGCAGACGGTGGCTGAGAACCACCCCGACACGGCACCCGGGAACCCACGCACCACCCGGCCGCGTGTGGCCCGTCTAGGTCGGACAACCGGATGTACTGCCTGGCCAGACTATGGAAATGGTCGCTTGCTAACCCGGTGGAACGTGTCGGATACGGCGCCCCGAGAGTCACGCGGGGCGCCGTTCCACGTGCTTGCACGGACGCGTGCGGCGGTCCGCGGAAATGCGCGCCCGCCCGGGCCGACCGTGGCCAACAACGATTGTGTCACTGTTGGCCGATAAAGGAATGGTCGACGATTCGACCTTTTCGGGGGCTCAGCCGCGCTTGAGGGCCTCGCAGGTCGCCAGGGAGTCCTGGGCCCCCGCGCGCACCGCCCGGCAGCAGTAGACGACCCATTCCGCGACGCCCTCGGGGGTGCCCCCCATGTAGCCGCGCAGGGCCGGTCCGTACTCCTCCCGCAGGGTCTGGTGCCCCAGCTCGGACGGCACCAGCGACTTCGGGTCCAGACCCCGTTCGACCAGGGTCAGCCGCTCGGCGGCGCGCGCCACCAGGCCGTCGCCCCACCCGAACGGCCGGATCGCCATCAGTTCGCCGTGGACCAGGGCCGACGTCACCAGGGCCGGGACGGAGGTGCGCGCGCCCAGAAGCGCGTACAGGCCCTCCAGACGGGCGAGCGCCGCCGCCGGAGCGGGGGCGGGGCCGAGCGAGAGCGGGTCCTCGACGCGCTCCCCCGCCAGCCGGGGGCGGCCCAGGGCGTCCTCGGAGACCGCCTCGGTCGCGGCGAGCGTGTGCAGACGGGCCAGGGCCTGGCGCGGCGCCTTCGGCCAGGTGTCGACGAGGGACCCCAGTTCGCCGGACACCCGCAGGGCCCCCTTGATGCGCGTGTCGTACACGTGCCCCTCGCGGATCTCCTCCATCGAGACCTCGGCGCCCTCCAGCGCCGCCGACGCGCACGCGCCGCGCAGTGCGGACTCCATGGACACGTCGCTGCTGCGGCGTCGCAGGATGCGGTGCCCCAGCAGCCGGTCGACCAGGGTCCGCGTCTCGGCGACCGCGTCGCTCACACCGGGCAGGGCCGCGACGCGGGCCAGGGGGTCGGAAGGGGAGGCAGAAGTCGATTCGCTCACGGAGAACAACACTACGCGCCGGTAACACCGGCCGCCCCCTCCCCGGCGGGCAGGGGGCGCGCCGACCGCTCGTCGCTGACCGGCGACCGTTCACCGGCCGTTCGCCGCTCGTCCGCCGGTCCCCGGCGACGCGCTGCACCCCGACTGTTCACGCGGTATGGACCGCATGATTAATTGGGTGTGAACCAGCCGACGTAAGGAGAATCACAGTGGCCGACAGCACTCCCCCGAGCCAGGAGACACTGTCCAACCTTCTCCACGAGACGCGCAGCTTCCCCCCGCCGCCCGGACTCGCGGCCGAGGCCAACGTCAAGGCCGAGGCCTACGAGCGGGCCGCCGAGGACCGCCTCGGCTTCTGGGAGGAGCAGGCCCGCCGCTTGCAGTGGGAGCAGCCCTGGGACACCGTCCTGGACTGGGACCCGCCCTACGCCAAGTGGTTCGTCGGGGGCAAGCTCAACGCCTCCGTCAACTGCGTGGACCGCCATGTCGCCAATGGGCTGGGCGAGCGGGTCGCCTACCACTGGGAGGGCGAGCCCGGCGACACCCGCAGCATCACCTACGCGGAGCTGAAGGACATGGTCTCCCAGGCGGCCAACGCCATGACCGGCCTCGGGGTCGGCAAGGGCGACCGCGTCGCCATCTACATGCCGATGATCCCCGAGACCGTCGTCGCGATGCTCGCCTGCGCCCGTATCGGGGCCGTCCACATGGTCGTCTTCGGCGGCTTCTCCGTGGACGCGCTCGGCCAGCGGCTGGACGACAGCCGGGCCAAGCTGGTCGTGACCGCGGACGGCGGCTACCGGCGCGGCAAGGCCAGCGCCCTCAAGCCCGCCGTGGACGCCGCGGTCGCCGACCGGCCCGCCGTGGAGAACGTCCTCGTCGTCCGCCGTACCGGCCAGGACGTCGAGTGGACCGACCGCGACGTGTGGTGGCACGAAGCCGTGGAGTCGCAGAGCACCGAGCACACCCCGGAGGCGCACGACGCCGAGGACCCGCTGTACATCATGTACACCAGCGGCACCACGGCGAAGCCGAAGGGCATCCTCCACACCACGGGGGGCTACCTCACCCAGGCGGCCTACACCCACTGGGCGGTGTTCGACCTCAAGGCCGAGACCGACGTCTACTGGTGCGCCGCCGACATCGGGTGGGTGACCGGCCACTCCTACATCGTGTACGGGCCGCTCGCCAACGCCGCGACCACCGTGCTGTACGAGGGCACCCCCGACACGCCGCACCGGGGCCGCTTCTGGGAGATCATCCAGAAGTACGGGGTCACCATCGCCTACATGGCGCCCACGGCGATCCGCACCTTCATGAAGTGGGGCGACGACATCCCCGCCGAATTCGACCTGTCCAGCCTGCGCGTCATCGGCTCGGTGGGCGAGCCCATCAACCCCGAGGCCTACATCTGGTACCGGGAGAACATCGGGGGCAACCGCACCCCGGTCGTGGACACCTGGTGGCAGACCGAGACCGGCGCCATCATGGTCAGCCCCCTGCCCGGCGTGACCTCGGGCAAGCCCGGCGCGGCCATGCGCGCCCTTCCCGGCATCGTGGCCGACGTGGTGGACGAGACGGGCCGGTCCGTTCCCGACGGCGACGGCGGCTTCATCGTCATCCGTGAGCCGTGGCCGGCGATGCTCCGCGGCATCTGGGGCGACCCCCAGCGCTACGAGGACACCTACTGGTCGCGCTTCGAGGGCCTGTACTTCCCCGGTGACGGCGCGAAGAAGGACAAGGACGGCGACCTGTGGCTGCTGGGCCGCGTGGACGACGTCATGCTCGTCTCCGGCCACAACATCTCCACCACCGAGGTCGAGTCCGCGCTCGTCTCCCACCCCCGGGTGGCCGAGGCCGCCGTCGTCGGCGCCGCGGACAAGGTCACCGGCCAGGCGATCGTGGGCTTCGTGATCCTCCGCGACGGGGGCGAGGAGGTTCCGGAGGAGCTGGTCAAGGAGCTCCGCAACCACGTCGGCACCTCGCTCGGCCCGATCGCCAAGCCCGCCCGGCTCCTGGCGGTGCCGGAGCTGCCCAAGACGCGCTCCGGCAAGATCATGCGGCGGCTCCTGCGCGACATCGCCGAGGAGCGGGCCGTCGGCGACACCTCGACGCTGACCGACTCCTCCATCATGGACGTGATCGCCAAGCAGCTGCCGTCCGCCCGCGGGGACGACTAGGACCCGCACCGCAGGCCCGTCACGGGACCTGCGGCGAGGCGCTCCGGCGGACGCGGCGCCCCGGCCCGGACGAGGGCCGGGGCGCCGCCGCGTTCCTGGCGCGCGGCCGGGCGCGCACTCACCCCCGTGACGAGACGGACCTCCGCCGTTGTGCGTGCCGTGAGGGACATGGGTAGTGGGGCATGTGCGAGGATGCGGAGGATCATCCGCGTGTTCGGACCGAGAGAAGGGAACCCCCACGATGGTGGACAAGCCGGGTACCGGCGAGCCCGACGCCGCCGGCACCGACCGTTCCATCGGCGCGCTGGTCTCCGACGCCACCGACAACCTCTCCCGGCTGGTGCGGCTGGAGATCCAGCTCGCCAAGCTGGAGGCCAAGGCCGACGCGGTCAGGATCGGCAAGGGCGTCGCCGGGTTCGCGGTCGTCGCGGTCCTGGCCCACATCTTCGTCATCCTGCTCTCGGTGACCATCGCCTTCGCGCTCTACGAGCTGTTCGCGCTCCCGGCCTGGGCGTGCCTCGGCATCGTCACGCTGTTCTACCTGCTCCTCGCAGTGGCCTTCGGGCTGTACGGCATCGTCAACTTCCGCAAGCGCCAGGGGCTCCAGCGCACCGCGCTGACCACCTCGCGCCTCGCCGGCATCCTGCGCGGCGAGATCCGGCCGCCCCGGCCCGGTGACGACCTCGACACCGCCGACACCGCCGGGGCCACCGCGGCGGCGCCGCGGTAGCCGCACACGGTGTTGGACGACTCCGCCGCCTACCTCGACGGCCCGTGGACGCACCGGACCGTCAAGGCCGCGGGCGCGCGCTTCCACGCGGCGGAGGCCGGTGAGGGCCCCCTCGTGCTCCTCCTGCACGGCTTCCCCCAGTTCTGGTGGGCGTGGCGGTACCAGTTGGAACCTCTCGCCGAGGCGGGGTTCCGCGCCGTCGCCGTCGACATGCGCGGCTACGGGGCCAGTGACAAGACCCCCCGCGGCTACGACCTCGTGACCCTCGCCCAGGACGCCGCCGGCCTGGTCCGGGCCCTGGGGTACGAGGACGCCGCGGTGGTGGGACACGGGGTGGGCGGGCTCGTCGGCTGGACGATGACGGCCTACCACCCCGGCTCGGTACGCGCCCTGGCGGCGGTCTCCGCGCCGCACCCGCTGCGCACCGCGCGGATCGTCGCCTCGGGCGGGCCCGGTGTCCGGCACATGCTCCGGGCGCAGGTGCCGATCCTCCCGGAGCACAGGCTCCTGGCCGACGGGTGCGTCCGCGTGGGCGACCTCCTGCGCGAGTGGTCGGCCCCCGGTTGGCCCGGCGCCGAGGCCGAGGAGGCCTACCGGCGGGCCTTCGCCATCCCGAAGGTCTCCCACTGCTCCCTGGAGTACCACCGCTGGATCTTCCGCTCGCGGTGGCGCCCGGACGGGCTCCGCTACAACGCGCGCATGCGGTCGCCCGTCCGCGTCCCCGTCCTCCAGCTCCACGGGGAGCTCGACCCGGTGTGCCCGCCCGAGGCGGCACGCGCCTCCCGGCGCGCCGTCGCGGGGGCCCACCGCTGGGCGCCGATCCCGGGTGCGGGACACTTCCCGCACGAGGAACGCCCGGATGAGGTCTCCCGCGAGCTCGTGGGGTGGCTGGGACGGGTCGACGGAGCCCGGGAGGGCGACGGGGAACGGCGGTGAGGCAGTGATGGCGACGGAATCCGCGTCGGAGGGCCGGGACAGGCAGGGCCGGGATCGCGACGGGACCGGGCGCGCGCAGAACCAGCGCCCCCGCGACCGCTACGGGCGTCCGCTGCCGCACGGGAGCGCGGGCGAGGTCGAGCGGGTCCCCGACGACGCCGTGTTCTCCGCGGCCGAAGGCCTGTCGGAGGCCCAGCGCCTGCTCGACGGGGGGTACGCCTTCACCGCCCACGAGGTTCTCGAAGCCGTGTGGAAGTCCTCGCCCGAGCCCGAGAGGGAGCTGTGGCGCGGCCTCGCCCAGGTGGCCGTGGGCGTCACCCACGCCCAGCGCGGGAACGCCGTCGGCGCCGCGCGCCTGCTGAGGCGGGGCGCGGACCGGGTGGAGGGGTTCGGGCCGGACGCCCCGCACGGGGTGGACACGGCCGGTGTGGCGGCCTTCGCCCGGGGGCTGGCGGACGACCTGGACGCCGGCCGGGCGGAGCGGGGCGACGCGATCGAACCGGCGGGGTTGCGCCTGCTCGGGAGGTAGGGAGCCGGACGCCGGGAGCGGCCCGGGGCCGCCCCGCGCCGGACGGCGCGCGGCGGCGGGGAGGCCCTCCGGGGGAGAGCCGTGTTCTCTTGTGGCCACGGGTACCAGTGTGGCCGATGAGGCTGATTCCCGCTTCATTCCTTTATGTGTGTTTTAGCGTTAACATCGTATTAATGCATTATGAGTTGTTATTCAAGGCAAAAATCCCTGATAAGGAAAATAATCCCGCTTCTGGGATCACCGTAAGATCACATCTTTGGTTTGTCTTGGGGAAATCCCGAAACGACACTCACCTTTATTCGGGATCGTGCGTAGAATCCCCGGATCACCGCCCGTGAGCGAGCAGCGCGGGCGGTGTGCACCACAACCAAAGGTGGCACCGCTTCGACCCCGCCAAGCGTGCTGTCGGGCCAGCTCAGGCTCCTTCCGGACGGCGGTACGTCCACGGCGGCGCGCTGGTCCGGCGTCCACGAGGCGAACCGTTCCCCCGCGTTTCCGATGGACGGGGCCGAAAAGGTCGCGCCCGTCTCAAGGAGGACGGATTGTCTGGGCTCAACCTCGCCGCGCCAAGCGGCACGGCCCTATCGCTGGCAGGCACCGACTTCACACTCGTCATCATCGTCATGGTGGTGGCACTTCTGGCCCTCGCCGTCGCGGGGATGCTGGTACGTGAGGTCCTCGCCGCGGAGCAGGGCACCGAGCGGATGCGCAACATCGCGCTCGCAGTGCAGGAGGGCGCGAGCGCGTACCTGACACGACAGTTCCGCACCCTCGCGGTCTTCGTCGTCGTCATCCCGCTGCTCCTCCTCCTGCTGCCCGCCGACTCGTGGGACATCCGGATCGGCCGGTCGGTCTTCTTCGCCCTGGGCGCCGCGCTGTCGTCCGCCACCGGCTTCATCGGCATGTGGCTCGCCGTGCGCGGCAACGTACGGGTCGCGGCGGCGGCCCGCGGCGGCGACGGGGCGTCCAACCACAGGGCCATGCGGATCGCCTTCCGCACCGGCGGCGTGGCCGGCATGATCACCGTCGGCCTCGGCCTGTTCGGCGCGGCCCTCGTCGTCGTGCTCTACCGGGGCGACGCCCCCATCGTCCTGGAGGGCTTCGGCTTCGGCGCCGCCCTCCTGGCCATGTTCATGCGTGTCGGCGGCGGAATATTCACGAAGGCCGCCGACGTCGGCGCCGACCTCGTCGGCAAGGTCGAGCAGGGCATCCCCGAGGACGACCCCCGCAACGCCGCCACCATCGCCGACAACGTCGGCGACAACGTGGGCGACTGCGCCGGCATGGCCGCCGACCTCTTCGAGTCCTACGCCGTCGTGCTCGTCGCCTCGCTGATCCTCGGCCGGGTGGCGTTCGGCACCGAGGGCCTGGTGTTCCCGCTCCTCGTCCCCATGATCGGCGTCATCACGGCGATCATCGGCATCTTCCTGGTCGCCCCCCGCGCCCGGGACCGGTCGGCGATGACCGCGATCAACCGCGGCTTCTTCATCTCCGCGGGCATCTCCGCCCTGCTCGTCGTCGGCACCTCCCTCTGGTACCTGCCCGGCAGCTTCGAGGAGCTGTCCGGGGTCAGCCCGCAGGTCCTCGCCGAGATCGAGGCCGCGGGCACCGCCCCCGACCCGAGGTTCATCGCGATCGCCGCGGTCCTCATCGGCCTGGTGCTCGCCGCAGCCATCCAGCTGCTCACCGGCTACTTCACCGAGACCGACAAGCGCCCCGTCCGGGACATCGGCGTGAGCTCCGAGACCGGCGCGGCCACCGTCATCCTCTCCGGCATCTCCGTCGGCCTGGAGTCCGCCGTCTACTCCGCCCTGCTCATCGCCGGCGCCGTGTACGCGGCGTTCCTCCTCGGCGGCGGTTCCATCACGCTGAGCCTGTTCGCCGTCGCCCTCGCCGGCACCGGGCTCCTCACCACCGTCGGCATCATCGTCGCGATGGACACCTTCGGCCCGGTCTCCGACAACGCCCAGGGCATCGCCGAGATGTCCGGCGACGTGGAGGGCAGGGGCGCCGAGATCCTCACCGGACTCGACGCCGTCGGCAACACGACCAAGGCGATCACCAAGGGCATCGCGATCGCGACGGCCGTGCTGGCCGCCACGGCCCTGTTCGGCGCCTTCCGCACCTCCGTCCAGGAGCAGCTCGGCGCGGGCGAGCAGGCGTTCTCGCTCTCCATCGACCAGCCGGACGTGCTCGTCGGCGTCATCATCGGCGCCAGCGTGGTGTTCTTCTTCTCCGGCCTGGCCGTCATGGCGGTCGGCCGCGCCGCCGGCCGCGTCGTCCTGGAGGTGCGCGACCAGTTCCGCACGCGCCCCGGGATCATGGACGGCACCGAGCTGCCGGAGTACGCGCGGGTGGTCGACATCTGCACCAAGGACTCCCTGCGCGAACTGGTCACCCCGGGCCTCCTCGCGGTCCTGGCGCCGATCGCGGTCGGGTTCGCCTTCGGCTACGCCCCCCTGGGCGCGTTCCTCGGCGGCGCCATCGCCGCGGGCGTGCTCATGGCCGTCTTCCTGTCCAACTCCGGCGGGGCCTGGGACAACGCCAAGAAGCTCGTCGAGGACGGCCACCACGGCGGCAAGGGCTCGGCCGCCCACGAGGCCACGGTCATCGGCGACACCGTCGGCGACCCGTTCAAGGACACCGCGGGCCCGGCCATCAACCCCCTGCTCAAGGTCATGAACCTCGTTGCGCTGATCGTGGCGCCCAGCGTGGTGATCTACGCGGACAACGTGGTCCTCCGGACCGTGGTGACCGTGCTCGCCGTGGGTGTGCTCGTCGGCGCGATCCTCTGGTCCAAGAGCCGCGGCGCCGGGACCGAGACGCAGCTGGCGGAGCTGGGCGGGCAGTCCGCTCCCAAGGACGCCCCCGAGGCCGGGGGCGGCGGCGCACCGGCTCCGGGAGAGGGGACCCCGGCGACGGACGGAGCCGCACGGGACGAGGCGGCGGACCCGAAGGGGTCCGACCACAGGGAGGAGGCGCACGCCGGAGACGGCAAGTAGCGCGATCCCCAGGTGGCGGCCGTCCGGGAACCCGGGCGGCCGTCGCCGTGCGCGGGAGGACGCCTAACCTGGTTCCGCGGGTGTGCTTCCCGCGCGGACGAGGCAGAAAAGGGGTTCTGAGATGTCGGGGATGAAGGGCCTGCTCGCCATCCTGGCGGTCATGGTGGGGTTCATCGGCGTGCTCGCCGTCGTCGCGACCAGCCTGACGCCGTGAGCGGGGCGCGCACACTGCTGCTGATGCGGCACGCGGAGGCGGAGAACGGGCACGGCGCCGACTACGAGCGGGGCCTGACCGATCTGGGGCGGGTTCAGGCGGAGGCGGTCGGGCGGATGCTCTCCCGGCGGGGATACGCGCCGGACCATGTCATCTGCTCCGGCGCCAGGCGCACCAGGCAGACCCTGGACGGCGTGCTCGGCGCGATGGAGCCGGGGCCCCGGCCCGAGGTCGACTACTCGGACGAGGCGTACTCGGCCGGCGTGGACACGCTCCTGGAACTCGTGAACCGGGTCGACGCCGGCGTGCGCACCCTGCTGGTGGTGGCGCACAACCCCACCGTGGCCCAGGTGGCCGCCGGCTTCGTGGGGAACGAGGCCCTCGTGTCCTACTCTCCCGGCACGATCGCGGCCGTCGACCTGGAGGTCGAGTGGCTCTACGCGGCGCCCGGAACGGGCACGGGCGTCCTGCTCAACTGATGTGTCCCAGGTCACGTGCCCGTCGGGTTGCCGGTGCTCGCGGTCGGGGGTAATGTTCTCCGAGTCGCCTCCGACCGGCCCAAGGCCACGAGGAGCGGCGACACTCCCTCCCGGCGAAACGGACGCATTCGCGGCCGTGCCGGAACCCCGGTTTTCACCAGAACGAACTTTCGAGCCTCGCGGTTCGAGCACTGGTCTGGCCATGTAAACTCAGGGAGTCGCTTCAAAAGCCCAGTCCATTCGGACAAAAGCAAACGAAGCACAACGGG
>NZ_JBIWMK010000014.1:0-111906 GCF_044766605.1 Nocardiopsis sp. NPDC101807
GATGGTACTGCCCTGTGGTGGGGTGGGAGAGTAGGTCGCTGCCACGGTTTTTTGTGGGGAGGGGGTCGCCTTGTTGGGCGGCCCCCTTCTTTTTTTGTGTGTTTGTGCGTTTGTGCGTTTGTGAAAGAAGTGTTTCCGGAACCCGGTTTTCCCGAACCCGGTGTTGCCAGAACCTGGAGTTCCGGAACCCGCAGTCGTCGGAGAGGGGCGGGTCCCTGTGTTCTTCCCGTGTTCTTCTGTGTTTCCGGCCGGTAGGGGGACGGTGCCCGTTTCGGCCGGTGGGAGAATTCACGTATGACGAAGACGATCCCCGCGGACCTCCTGGCCGCTGCAGAGGAAGCCAAGGGCTTCATGCCCACCGACGAGGGCACGCTCCTCTTCGAGACGGCGGTCCGGTACTCCGCCGTCGGCCCCGTCGTGGAGATCGGGACGTACTGCGGCAAGTCCACGATCTTCCTCGGGGCGGCCGCACGAGCCACGGGCACGAAGGTCCTGACGGTCGACCACCACCGGGGCTCCGAGGAGCACCAGGAGGGCTGGGAGTACCACGACGCCTCGCTCGTGGACGCGCAGACCGGCAGGTTCGACACCCTTCCGCACTTTCGCCGCACGATCACCCGCGCCGGCCTGGACGACGAGGTCATCGCGGTCGTCGGCCGGTCCTCCGAGGTCGCCGCCGTGTGGGGCACCCCGCTCGGGATGGTCTTCATCGACGGCGGGCACAGCGAGGAGGCCGCGCAGAACGACTACGCCGGCTGGGCGCCCCACGTCGCCGAGGGCGGGGCCCTCGTCATCCACGACGTGTTCCCGGACCCCGCCGACGGCGGACGTCCGCCGCACAACATCTACCTCAGGGCGCTGGAGTCCGGAAGGTTCGAGGAGGTGCGCGCCCTCGGGTCGATGCGCGTCCTCGAACGTGTCGCCTGACCGCTCCTCCGCGCCTCCGCACGGGCGCGCACTCCGGGGACACCGCCCGTGCCGCAGCGGTGGCGCGGTTCTCGGAGTGCGCGGAACTGTCGCGGACATGAGAAAGTGAGTCATTCAACAACTGGCCCGAAACACGCTTGGCGTGGGTGAGCCTTCGGTAAGAAGTGACAGCGCCGTAACGGATTCGACCTCGACCTGGTTACGGGCGGGTATCGTTGCGTGGAGGGCGGAGCGATGGTGGCGTTATTCCCCTCATTACCGCTTCAGCCCTGACTCGAACTGAACGATCAGGGGCACTCGCGCGTCAAACACAAGGACGGCACGGTGCCGGACGTGATTTGCCATGGGGGCGGGGAGCTGAGCGAGAGCACACACGGCGAAGGCGGGGCGGATGGACAGCGTCCCGAGAAGCACACGCCGGAAGTAAAAGACACCTCTGCCGAAGAGCTGTCCAGCAAGAACATTTCTGAGGGTGGCGCGCCCGCCGCACAGGGTGGGGAGTCCCCGTCCTCCGACGACGACGCCGTCGAGGAGCAGGGCGGAACGGGCGAGCCGCCGGAGCCGGAGTTCATCAGCCCGATCACCTTCAAGACCAGCGGCACGTTCCTCCGGGAGCGGGTCGCGCAGACCCTCGCCGAACAGGGTTACGACGACCCCGACCCGACGGAGGGGTCCTCGCCCGCCGTGGCGGACGCAGAGGGCTCCGACCGTGGCCCGTCGTCCCCGGGTGGGGACACCCCGCGCGCGGACGGCGCCTCGGGCGCGGACGCGCCGGGGACGGATGACGCGGTCGACGCCGGGGAGGCCCCCACTCCCGAGGACGTTCGCACCGTGTCCGCCGAGGCTGCGCGGGAAGACGCGGAGGAGGGGCCCACCCCGAGGACCGAGGCCTTCCCCGTTCCGCAGGCCGCCGGCGGCGAGGAGTCCGCCGACGCGGTGGTCGTCGCCGGGGACCCCGGCCCCCGGGCTTCGTGGGCCGCCGACCAGGCGTCCGCCGCGGAGTCCGCGCCCCTGTACGGGGACGAGCTCCCGGCGCCCGGAGCCGTCGCCCCGGACAAGGCCGAGGCGGAGAGGATCGACGAGTCCTCCGCCGCCGAGACCGCGGCGCTCTGGCCCGCGCCGCGCCGCCTCTCGGCCTACGTGACCGAGGAGTCCGGCGCGCACGAGTCCTCCGCCGCGGAGGGCGTCGGCGCCGCGGGTGCCGCCGCGGCGGCCGGAGCCTCTGCGGGCGCCCCGGGCGAGACGCCCGGGGGACGGTCCGGCGACCAGGGACCCACCGGGGCCCCGGCCGCCCACGGTTCGGGCGGCAAGGGCGGTTCCAACGGCCCCGGGGGCCCCAAGGGCCCCGCAGGGCCCGGCGGTACGGGTCCGGGCGGCCCCAAGGGCCCGGGAGACCCGAAGGCGGCCAAGGGCAAGAAGGCCAAGAAGCCCCTGTGGTGGCGGATCCTCCGGGTCTTCCTCATCGTCACGGGCCTGTTCGTGATCCTCGGCGCCGCCGTGTTCGCCTTCTTCTACGCCACGGTGGAGGTGCCCGACGCGGCCCAGGCCGAAGCCCTCGAACAGGGGTCGACCTTCTACTTCGCCGACGGCGAGACGGAGTTCGCCTACCGGGGCACCGACCGCGAGCCCGTCACCTATGACGAGATGGTGGCCGGCGGCGACCACATCGTGGAGGCCGTCATCTCCGCCGAGGACCGCGGCTTCTGGGAGGAGCCCGGGGTCTCGATCCGGGGGACGACCCGGGCCGTGTGGTCCACCGTCACCGGGCAGCAGGTCCAGGGCGGCTCCACGATCACCCAGCAGATGGTCCGCAACTACTACGAGGGCATCTCCCGGGAACAGACGATCTCCAGGAAGATCCAGGAGATCATCATCTCCATCAAGGTCGACCAGAGCGAGTCCAAGGAGTGGGTGATGGAGCAGTACCTCAACACCATCTACTTCGGACGCAACGCGTACGGCATCCAGGCGGCGGCCCAGGCGTACTACCACAAGGACGTCGACGAGCTCACGCCCGAGGAGGCGGCGTTCCTGGCCGCGGCGATCCAGCAGCCGACGCCGTTCGGCGAGGCCGACGTGGAGACCACCCCCGAGATGGAGCAGCGCTGGCGCTACGTCGTCAACGGTCTGGTCGTCACCGAGGCCATCACCCAGGCCGAGGCCGACGCGATGGAGTTCCCCGCCCCCGAGCCGGAGAAGCCCCTGGAGGGCGCCGACCTCAGCGGGTACCGGGGGTACATGTACGAGGCCGTGATGCGGGAGATGGCCGACCTCGGCTACACCGAGGACCAGATCAACCGCCAGGGCTACTCCATCGTCACGACCTTCGACGAGGAGCTGATGGAAGCCGCCTACGAGACGGTCGAGGCGTCGATCCCCCCGGAGGCCCTTCCCGAGGGCGTCAACGTCGGGCTGACCACGATCGACCCGGCCACGGGCGGGGTCCTGGCCTTCTACGGCGGACACGACTACTACGAGAACCAGTACGACAGCGCGCTCCTGGGCGGGGCGCAGGCCGGATCGGCCTTCAAGCCCTACGTGCTGGCCACCGCGCTGGAGGAGGGGTACAGCCTCCGCAGCATCGTGAACGGCAGCGGACCGCGCAGCATCGCCGGCTCCACGATCCAGAACGCCGGCAACGCGCCGGGCGGCCCCATGGACCTGGTCCAGGCCACCCGGGTCTCCAACAACCTCGGCTACGTCGAGCTCACGATGGAGACCGGCTACGAGAACGTCCGGGACACCGCCTACGCGGCGGGCCTCCCCGACGGGAGCATCCTCGACAACCAGCTCGTGCCCACCATGGCCCTGGGCGTCTCCACGGTCCGCCCGGTCGACCAGGCCAGCGGGTACGCGACCTTCGCCAACGGCGGGGAGCACGTCGAGGCGCACGTGGTCAAGGAGATCATCGACACCGAGGGCGAGGATCTGCGCCCCGAGGTCGAGAGCACCCGGGCGCTGGAGGAGTCCACCGCGGCCGACGTCACCCATGCGCTCCGGCAGGTGATCGAGGGGGGCACGGGTTCGTCCGCCAACTTCTACACGCACCCGGCGGCGGGCAAGACCGGTACCACCGACAACAGCGTCGCGGCCTGGTTCGTCGGGTACACGTCGCAGCTGTCCACGGCCGTGGGCGTCTACAACCAGAACAACCAGAGCTTCAGCATCCCCGGGTACGACATCTCCGGCGGCGGTGTGGCCGCGCCCATCTGGCGCGACTACATGCGCAGGGCGATGGAGGGGCGCGAGGTGGTCCAGTTCCCGGAGCCGGCCTTCGCCGGGTCCACGCAGTACTGGGCTCCGGACCCGTCCACCCAGGAGCCGGAAACTCCTCCGCAGGGCGAGGAGCAGCCGGAGCAGCCCGCCGATCCCGAGGTGCCGACGGACCCGGTCGAGCCGGGGATCCCGGAGCAGCCCGAGGTGCCGACGGACCCGGAGCAGCCGGGGATCCCGGAGCAGCCGGACCCGGGCGGAGGGGGCGAGGTCCCGCCGCCGGGCGGGGGCGAGGAGACGCGCCGGTCCGAGGAGTGGGGCGTCCCCTAGCGGACCGGGCCCGGGCGCCCGCGGGGTTCCGGAGGCGTCGCAGGAGGGTTCGCGAGGAACGGGCCGACCCGCCGCAGGCGCCGGGGGATCCCGCGCCGACGGGCGCCCGCGGCGCCTCCACGACACGAGGGCCGAAGCGGAGCGGAGGCCCGCGACGGGCAAGGCCCCGGCGGTATCCACCGCCGGGGCCTCTCCGTGCCGCCCTCCCCGTCCGTACGCGGGCGGGGCGCGTCCCTCCGCTACCGGACCGCGGGCTCCTCGTCCCAGGTGTGCAGGAACACCCGGGACCCCGGCGTGGTCCCGGTGAGGGCGTCCACCGCCAGGATCACGGCGGCCGACGTCCACGTGCTGCGCTCCACGGGCCAGCGCACCTGTTCGGCGAACTGGTAGCCGGTCCAGTAGACCCCGTCGTCGGGGTCGCGCAGGTGCTGCACGTCCCGCATGACGCGGACGCCCCCCTCGACGTCCCCCACGGCGGCCAGGGTGAGCACCAGCTCCGACGACTCGGCCGCGGTCACCCACGGCTGGTCGCTCACGCAGCGCACCCCCAGCCCCGGCATGACGAAGGTGTCCCAGCGCTCCCCGATGCGCTCCTTGGCGGCGGCGCCGCGGACGGCCCCGCCCAGGACGGGGTAGAACCAGTCCATGGAGAACCTGCTGCGGTCGGAGAACAGGTCCTCCCGCTCGTTGATCAGCGTCGCCAGCCGGTCGGCCGCGGCCGACCACTCGGGCCGGTCGCGGCCCAGCCGCGCGCCCAGGGCGGCGCCGCACCGGAGGGCGTGGTGGACGCTCGCGCACACCGTCAGCAGGGCGTGGTCGCCCGGGGAACCGTCCTCCGAGCGCGCCCAGAGGATCTCGCCGTGCTCGCCGCGCAGCCCGAGGACGAACTCCAGGCCGCTCTCGACCACGGGCCAGGTCCGTTCGGCGAACTCGGTGTCGCCGGTGACGAGCAGGTGGTGGAACAGGCCCACCGCGGGGTAGGCGGCGTGGTTGGCCTCGCGCAGCTCCGTGACCGGCACCCCCTGCCGGAACTTGGCGGGCCAGCCGCCCTCCGGGTGGCGGGTCCGCTCCAGCCACAGGTAGGCGCGTCTGGCGGCCTCGCCGTGCTCGGGCACGCTCAGCCCGGTGACGGTCAGCGCCATGGCGCACTCGACGTGGTCCCACACGTCGGTGTGGCCCCCGGGAAACCAGGGGATCGCGCCGTCCTCCTCCTGGCTCCGCGCCAGGTAGTGGGCGGAGCGGTGCAGTTGCTCGGCGCTGAGCACGCCGGGCAGGCGCAGGGTCCCTTCCGGGGCGGGTGCGGTGGCGGGCGGGGCGGCCATCAGGCGGCGTGCGGCTTGCGCACGTACACGACCACGCTCTTGCCGATGACCGGGTTGAGGAGGCGTTCGGCGATCCGGGTCGCCTTCGGGGCCCGGAGCATGTCCCACACCAGCATGTCGTGGTAGGCCTTGGCGAGGGGGTGGTCGTCGTTGTCCGTGCCCACCGCGCACTTGATCCACCAGTACGGTGAGTGCAGGGCGTGCGCGTGGTGGTGCGGGCCGATCTCGAACCCGGTGGCCTTGAGCTTGGCCTCCAGTTCGGCGCGCGTGTAGATGCGGATGTGCCCGCCCTCGTTGGTGTGGTACTGCTCCGAGAGGGCCCAGCAGAGGCGTTCGGGCAGGAAGCTCGGAACCGTCACCGCGGCGATCCCGCCCGGTCTCAGCACCCGGAACAGCTCCTTCATCCCGGCGGTGTCGTGCGGGATGTGCTCGAAGATCTCGGCCGCGATCACCCGGTCGAAGCTGTCGTCGTCGAAGGGCATGTCGAGGGCGTCGCCCTTGACGGTCTCGGCCCCGGCCTCCTCGGGGGCCTCCCCCTCGTGGCGCATCGCCGCGAACATCGTCTCGACCTCGGCGAGGTCGCCGACGTTCTGGTCGAAGGCCACGACGTCGGCCCCGCGGCGGTAGGCCTCGAAGGCGTGCCGGCCGCCGCCGCAGCCGAGGTCGAGAACGCGGTCGCCCGGTCCGACGGGGAACAGGTTGAAGTCGACGGTGATCAGTGGAGGCTCCCTAGATGGTGCGGACGCGGGTGGTGGTGCGCGCGGCCCGCCGGGTCAGGCGCCGTTCGCGCGGGCCCGCGCGGGCGCGGGACGGGTGTCGTCGGCGGGGCGGCCGCCCCTGACGAGGTCGATGGTGGAGGCGTACCTCCGCGCGGTCAGCTCGGCGACCGCGCGCCAGGTGAAGCGCTCCTGGACGCGCTGCCAGGCGGCGGCGCCCATGCGCCCGCGCTCGGCGTCGTCGTCGAGCAGGGCGGCGATCGCGTCCGCCAGGACCTCCGGGTCTCCCGGGGGGACGAGCCGTCCGGCGTCGCCGTCGGTCCCCACGACCTCGGGCAGCGCTCCGGCGTGGCTGGCGACCAGGGGGGTGCCGCAGGCCATGGCCTCCACAGCGGGCAGGGAGAAGCCCTCGTAGAAGGACGGGACGACGGCGACCTGGGCGCTCGCGATCAGCTCGGCCAGCTCCGTGTCGTCGATGCCGCTGACGAACTCGACGCGGTCGCGCAGGCTCAGCTCGTCCACCAGCTGGTCGGTGGGGCCGCCCGGCCGGGGCCTGCTGACGACGGTCAGGGAGACGTCGCGCTCGGTGGCGAGCTTGGCCGCGGCGCGCAGGAGGACCGCCACGCCCTTGAGCGGGCTGTCGGCGCTGGCCGTGCACACGATGCGGCCGGGGACGCGCTCCAGCTCGGGGCGCGGGTGGAAGTAGCGGGTGTCCACGCCGAGGGGGGTGACCTCCATGGCCGCGGGGTCGACCCCGAACTCCCTGGCGATGTCCTCCGCCGAGGACCGGGAGGGGACGAGGATGGGGTCGAGTCTGCGGGCGACCCGGGCCTGCATCCCCACGAACCCGTACCAGCGGCGCTTGGAGAGCTTCTGGAGGCCCTTGGCCTCCTCCAGCTCGATCCGGCGGTCCACGCTGATGGGGTGGTGGATGGTGGTGACCAGGGGGAGGCCGGCGGACTTGATGCCGAGCAGGCCCCAGCCCAGAGTCTGGTTGTCGTGGACGACGTCGAACTCGTCCAGGCGCCGGCGCAGTTCGCGGTTGGCGCGCAGGGAGTACGTGAGGGGTTCGGGGAACCCGGCGGTCCACATGGTGAGGACCTCCAGGACGTCGATCCAGTCGCGCCATTCGCGCACGGGCGGGGCGACGAACGGGTTGGCGTCGTTGTAGAGGTCCAGGGAGGGGACCTTCTCCAGGGCGACGCCCTCGTCCAGGACCGGGTAGGGCTGGCCGGAGAAGACGGTGACCTCGTGGCCCAGGGCGGCCAGCTCCCGCGACAGGTGGCGGACGTACACGCCCTGTCCCCCCACGTGCTGCTTGCTGCGGTAGGACAGCAGGGCGACGCGGAGGGGGCGCTCGGCGGACGGCCGTGGGCCCGGTCCCGTGTTGTTGCCCGGCTGGGTCAAGAGTCCACCTCTTCGTTGGGTCGCTGGCCCGCTCGCCGCTGTGTGCCGCCGGTGCGTGGGCGGGGTGGTCGCCGTCGCGGACGCGCGTGTTCGCCGGTGACGGGCATGAGCGCCCCATATGTTACTCGGCAGTTGGGTCGACGGCGGCGTCGGGCCGGTTGGTAAGGGATCCTATGCCGGGCGCGGTGCCGGGGCGACGGCGACCCAGCGTGGCAGGCCGTCCTTCTCGGAACGTCGGGCGAGACCGCGTGTTTCGAGGAGTCGCAGGTGGGCCGCGGTCTCGGCGGCGGCCATGTGGCGTGCCTGGACGCGCATGCCGGCCCAGGGCCGCTTCCACGCGAGGCGGGAGGTGACCTCCCACAGCGTGGCGGGCCCCTCGGAGAGGAGCGCGGACATCTCGTCCAGGCGCTGTTCGTGGTGGGCGGTGATCTCCGCCGAGCGCGCGGTGAGCCCGGTGAAACGGCTCTCGTGTGAGGGAAGGCACACCAGTCGGTCGGCGTCGGGGAGCCGCCCCACGCGCGCCTGGGAGTCGAGGAAGGCGCCGAGGGGGTCGCCCGTGTCGGACAGGAGGGGGAACCGGCCCACGTGCGGGGTGATGTGGGGCAGGACGTGGTCCCCCGTGAACAGCCTGCCGCCGTCGGCCAGGTGCAGGCACAGGTGCCCGGGGGTGTGGCCGGGGGTCCACACCGCGCGCAGGTCGCGTCCGGGGAGGTCGACGGCGGCGCCGTCCTCCAGGGCGAGGTCGGGCACGGCGGGGGGCGTGAACGGCCGCGGGCCGTCGAGGAGGGCCCGGACGTCCTCGTCGGGGAAGCCCGAGCGGCGCAGCTGGTCGGCGATCGAGGCGCGGCGGGTCCGGGCGGGGACGGAGCCCAGGTGCTCGGTCACGGCGATGTCGGCCGGGTGCATGGCGATCCAGGCGCCGGAGGCCTCGCGAAGGCGGCCGGCCAGGCCGGCGTGGTCGGGGTGGAAGTGGGTGAGGACCGCTCCCCGCACCTGCTCCACCGCGTGCCCGGTCCGCGCGAGGCCCCGGACGAGGGCCTCCCACGACTCGTCGTGGTCCCAGCCGGTGTCGACGAGGACGGGGCCGTCCGAGCCGGTCAGGACGTAGACGTAGGTGAAGCCGAGGGGGTTGCCGGGGATGGGCACCGGAAGGCTCCACACCCCGTCCCCGAGGTCCTCGACGGGGGGTGCGTCGGGCATGGGGGAGACCTCTCACTAGAAACCGAATCCGGTTCGATTCTAGGATGTGGTCGTTCCGGGGGTGCGGCCGGAGGGGGCTGTGCGGGGCATAGGGGGCGGGGGTCAAGCGAGCCCCCTAAATAGAACATATTCTATAAAGCTTGGGCGGGGTATCCGAAAAGCCCGGCGTCCTCTTCGTATTGCTACTGCTACGTCGTGCGATGAGGTGTGGATCATGGGCGTGAAGAACTGCGCGGGAGGGAAACCGTTGGATAACGTGTTCTCGTACGGCCGGGGTTCACAGGAGCCTCGGCCGAGTCCTGGCCCTCAGCGCCGTGGCGAGCGGGCAGCGCGCGGACTGACGACGAATGGGAGAGATCCTGTGGCGGTGCAGGCGCCGAGCGGAACCATGTCGCGAAGTCAGACCCAGCGCCGAAAGCGCATCGTGCAGACGGCGGCCGCGCTCGCCGTGCGCGGTGGCGTCGAGGCCATGCAGATGCGGTCGGTCGCCGAGCGGGCCGGGGTCGCCCTCGGCACCCTGTACAGGTACTTCCCCTCCAAGATGGACCTCGTGGTCGCCGTGGTCACCGAGGAGCTCGACCTGCTGGAGGGCGGGATCGTCCGCCGGCCGCCCACGGCCGACTCCCCGGCCGAGCGCGCCGTCGACGTCCTGCTGCGCGCCACCCGAGGGCTGATGCGCGAGCCCGAGCTCGCCGACGCGCTCATCCGCTCGCTCATCATGGCCGAGGTCAAGATCGAGCTGGACGTGCGCATCTCCGACCTGGTGTGGCGGGTGGCCACCGGCAACCTGGAGGGCGCCGACACCGCCTCGCCGGAGGAGGCCCCCGCCGCGGGGGTCGACCGGACCGGCGCCGGGTACGTCCTGGTCGGCTCGCTCACCAGCGTGTGGATCTTCGAGCTGGTCGAGGTCCTCAAGGGGCGGCGCGACGTCGACGAGGTCGAACGGCGGCTGCGGACCGCGGCCGAGCACCTCCTCATCGCCTTCTGACACCCGCGTCCGCGTCCGGCCACGACAGCCGCGCGGCAGGGCGGGGCGCCCCGGCGTCAGCCACCGCCGAAGAGCAGCCCCAGCAGCCCGTCGAACAGACCACCGCCACCGCCCCCGTCGTCGGACCCGTCCTCCTCGGACGGGTCGCCGGGGGCGTCGTCGTCCCCGGAGCCGTCCCCGTCCGAGCCGTCGGGGTCCTCGTCCGGTCCGGCGTCGGCCGGCGGGCTCTGCTCCCCGGCGGGCGGCGCGGGCGCGGCGTCCCCGCCCGACGCGCCCTCCCCGGTGGCCTCCGCCCCGGGAACGCCGTCCCCGGTTTTCTCCGGGTCCTCGGGGGAGGCGGGGGCGGTCGGCCCGGAGGCCGGGACGGTGGGCCCGGCCTCGGGTTTGGCGTCGGAGGCGGTCGAGGCGGTCTCCACGTCCGAGGCGCCGGGACCGCGCTCGGCTTCCGCGGGGGCCGTGCCGATCACCGTGGAGGGGCCGCCCACGGCGCTCGCCCACGCCCACAGGGAGACCGCCACCACGACCGTGGCCAGGCCGGAGACGGCGGGCAGCGACCAGCGGCGGTGGTCGGCCCGGCGGCGCCGCGCCCCCTCGTCGTCCTGTTCCGGGCGCGGCCCGGGGAGCGGGGTGGCCGCCTCCTCGTGCGCCGGGTGGTCCGCGGTGGTCAGGCGGTCTCCGGGCAGGGCCCGGGGGAGGGGGTCGGGGCCCGGCTCGAAGACCTCCGCGGTCTCTCCGGGCTCTCCCGGCACGCGGGACCGGTGCAGGGGGTAGCCCTCTCCGGTGAGCGGGTGCATCTGGGCGGCGATCCGGTCGCGGGCGCCGGACGACCCGGGGTCGAGGCAGGTGAGGAGCACCCGCTCGCGAAGGCCGGGCGGCGGGCCGGGAGGGCGCAGCAGCGCGAGGGCGGAGGAGACCTCGTGGACCTGGGCGCGCCACGCCGCGGAGCCGGGGGAGCCGAGCCCCCCGGGAGGGTCGGGCGGGGCTTCCTCGGGCGGGGCTTCCCCGGCCGGAGCCCCCTCGGGCGGGGCCCCGCCCCGGTCCGTGGGCACGGGTCCCGCCGCGGCCGTGCGGGCGGAGCCGCCGGAGGCCTCCGACAGGCACTCGGCCGCGCGGCGGATCGCGGAGCGGGACAGCTCACCGCAGATCGAGGGGTCCAGGCCCAGGACGCGGGCGGTCGCCGAGGTGGGCAGTGCGTGCCGCAGGTTCAGTTCGACCAGTTCGCGGTGGCTGGCGGGCAGCCCGGCGAACATGCGGGCGACCGGGGCCTCGGCGGGCACCGTGGCCAGGCCGGTGTAGGGGCTGACGTGGGCCAGGCCGCGCCGCTGGCAGGCGGAGCGGACCAGGGCGTACAGCCAGGGGCCCCGGTCGGCGGGGTCGGAACGGCGCGCGTCGAGGACGACGCCCGCCACCAGCCCGTCGTGCACGGCGTCGGAGACCTGTTCCGCGTCGTCGCCCAGGAGGGTCCAGGCGTACCGGTACAGGGGTGGGGCGAAGGCGTCGTAGAGCGCCTCGATCGCCGTCCGGGCTGGTTCGCCTGTTTCGCCATCTCTGGTCACGATTCTCCCCCCTCAACCGTGACGGTAGCGAGGGGAGGGGTGCGGCGTGGAGAAAACAGTCAGCTGTGTCCCGAAGGTAAGAGTTCTGTTACCCGAATTCTCGTGGCCGGCCGGGAGCGGCCGCGGGGGCGGCCCGTGCCCGGCCGGCCGGAGAGGGGAGGGGGCCGTGCTACTCGCCGCCCCGGGAGGGCGAGCCGATCGCGACCATGCGCTCGACGGAGCGCCGTGCGCGCTCGGCCGTGCCGGGGTCGACGGTGATCTCTGTGGTGCCGTGGCGGAGGGAGCCGAGCAGCTTGTCGGCGTCGATCATCTTCATGTAGTGGCACTCGGCGCGGGAGTTGACCGCCTCGAACTCGGTGTTCGGGTTGGCCCCGCGCAGCTGGTGCAGCATGCCGGTCTCGGTCGCGATCAGCACCTTCTTGGCGGTGGTGTTCTCGGCCGCGGTCAGCATGCCGCCGGTGGAGAGGACCTTCACGCGCTCCTGGGGGACGGCGCCGCTGCCCACGAGGTAGAGGGCGGAGGTGGCGCAGCCGCACTCGGGGTGGACGTACACCTCGGCGTCGGGTTCGGCGGCGACCCGCTCGCGCAGGGTGTGGCCGTCGATCCCGGCGTGCACGTGGCACTCGCCCATCCAGATGTGGATGTTCTCGCGACCGGTGACCCTCTTGACGTGGGCGCCGAGGAACTGGTCCGGGAGGAACAGGATCTCGCGGTCCTCCGGGATGGACCGGATGACGTCGGCGGCGTTGGAGGACGTGCAGCAGATGTCCGTCTCGGCCTTGACCGCCGCGGTGGTGTTGACGTACGCGACGACGACCGCGCCCGGGTGCTCGGCCTTCCAGGCGCGCACGTCCGCGGCGGTGATGGTGTCGGCGAGCGAGCAACCCGCGGCGGGGTCCGGGAGGAGGACGGTCTTCTCCGGGGCGAGGATCTTCGCGGTCTCGGCCATGAAGTGCACGCCGCAGAAGACGATGGTCCCGGCGTCCACGGTGGCGGCCAGGCGGGACAGCGCGAGGGAGTCACCGGTGTAGTGCGCCACGTCCTGGATTTCCGGGCGCTGGTAGTTGTGCGCGAGGATGACAGCGTCGCGCTCCTCTGCCAGGCGGCGGACCTCGGCGGCCCATTCCTGCCTGGTCATGGTGTCCGCCGTGGCGGTGACCGGTGCCATGTCCAACTACTTCCTTGGGGCTGTGGGCACGTCGTACGGACTCCGTGCCGTGAGAGGTCGGTGCGGATGAACAGGTTTTCGTCTGTCAGGCACAAACCTGGTGCAGCTTAACATGACGAGGAACGGAAGGGACAGGGTGGATATCCCGGAAGCAAACGGACAGGTCAGGGCCTCCGTCTGCGGCGAGGCGGACCACGCGGTGCTGTCGGCGCACGAGGCGCTCGCCGTCGTCCTCCAGATCCGCGCGGGAGAACTGTGCGTCCTCCTGTGGCGCAGGGCCCTTCCCCCGTGCGAGGGGGAGTGGGCCCTCCCCGGCGGGCGGCTCGGGGCGGGGGAGAGCCTCGGCGCCTCCATCCGGCGCCAGCTCGCCCAGAAGGTGGACGTGCGCGACCTCTCCCACCTGGAGCAGTTGGAGACGCGCAGCGACCCCGACCGCCACCCCCAGCGCCGCACCCTGGCCACGGCCTACCTCGGGCTCGTGCCCGCGAACATCGACCCGGTCGTGCCGGCCGACACCGGCTGGCACCCCGCCGCGCTCCTGCCCCCCATGGCCTTCGACCACGCGTCCATCGTCCGCTCCGGCCACCACCGGCTGCGCGCCAAGCTCAGCTACACCAATGTCGGGTTCGCGCTCGCCCCGCCCGAGTTCACGATGTCGGAGCTGTCGGGCTACTACCGGGCGGCCCTCGGGCACGACGTGGCGGCCACCAACCTGCGCCGTGTCCTGCTGCGGCGCGGGCAGATCGAGGAGACCGGCCGCTCCGTGCCCTCCGGGCGCTCGGGCGGGCGGCCCGCGGCCCTCTTCCGCTTCCGCGCACGGGGACTGGAGATCACCGACGCGTTCGCCGTGCTCCGCCCGCCCGGCTGACCGGGGCCCGGGGGCGGCCACGGGGCTCCGTCCGCCCCCGGAACGGTACAGGGGTGCTTGTAGACTCCCTGACCGTGACAATTCGTACCGTGGTGTTCGACGTCGGAGAGACGCTCGTCGACGAGACGCGCATCTTCGCGCGCTGGGCCGACCGCTTCGGCATCCCGCACATGGCGTTCTTCGGCACCATCGGCGGTGTCATCGCCTCGGGCGGGACCCTCACCGAGGGCTTCCGGCTCCTCGTGCCCGGGTTCGACCTGGCACGGGAGAGCGCCCGGTGGCGGGCGGAGGACCCCGGCGGCGAGCGCGAGCACTTCGGCGCGCGCGACCTCTACCCCGACGTGCGCCCCGCCTTCGCGACCATGCGCGACGCCGGGCTGTCCCTGGTCGTCGCCGGCAACCAGCCGCCCGAGGCCGGACCAGCCCTGGCCGCCATGGACCTGGGCGTGGACGGCATCGGCATCTCCGACGACTGGGGCGTCGCCAAGCCCGCTCCCGAGTTCTTCGACCGGGTCGTGGAGCTCGCCGACCGGAGCCGCCCCGGGATCACGCCCGGAGAGATCCTCTACGTCGGGGACCGCGTCGACAACGACGTCGTCCCCGCGCTCAAGGCCGGGATGCGCGCGGTCCTGCTCCGCCGCGGCATCTACGGCTACCGCCACTCGGCCATGGACGACGCGGCCCGGGCCGACGCCGTCCTGGACGACCTGTACCAGCTCGCCGCGTGGATCGCCGCCCAGGACTGAGCGACCGCCACCGCGGAACCGGCCCACGGGCCGGGCCCACGAACGGGCCCGGCCCGTTCGCGTGTCCGGGCCCGGAAGGCGCCCCGGGCCCCGGCCGCGGCCGGGACGGCGACGCCCCGCCCCACTGCCGACGCCACCCGCCGCGAAGGACACGAGGTCCCGGTCGGGTCACGGCCGAGACCATACCGTTTGATCCACCTGCACACGGGTAACGTGCGGACGGCCTGCTCACCGCCGTCTCACCACCACCCCGGTCCCCGAACGGAGACAGCCCGGCCGATGATCACATTCGAGGGCGCTGCCAAGCTCTACCCCGACGGCACGGTCGCCGTCGACGACCTGGACCTCACCGTGGAGACCGGACAGACCACGGTCTTCGTCGGTCCCTCCGGCAGCGGCAAGACCACGTCGCTGCGGATGATCAACCGGATGGTCGAGCCCACCGGGGGCGCCGTCCTCATCGACGGCGACGACATCCGCGGCCGCGACCCCGCCGAACTGCGCAGATCCATCGGCTACGTCATCCAGCAGGCCGGGCTCTTCCCGCACCGCACCGTCCGCGACAACATCGCGACCGTGCCGCTGCTGCTCGGCTGGAACAGGTCCCGGGCCCGGGCCAGGGCCGACGAGCTCATGGAACTGGTCGGACTCGAACCCTCCCAGGCCGGGCGCTACCCGCACCAGCTCTCCGGGGGCCAGCAGCAGCGCGTCGGCGTGGCCCGCGCGCTGGCCGCGGACCCGCCCATCCTGCTGATGGACGAGCCCTTCAGCGCCGTCGACCCCGTCGTGCGCGCCAGCCTCCAGGACGAGCTGCTGCGGCTCCAGGCCGACCTGCACAAGACGATCGTGTTCGTCACCCACGACATCGACGAGGCGGTCCGCCTGGGCGACCGCATCGCCGTCTTCCGGCCCGGCGGCCGGCTCGCCCAGTACGACACCCCCGAGGAGCTGCTGGCCTCCCCCCGCGACGCGTTCGTGGAGTCCTTCGTCGGCTACGACCGGGGCGTGCGGCGGCTGTCGTTCTTCCCCGCCCGCGACCTGTCGCTGCGCGAGGACGTCGTGTTCGGCGACGGCACCCCGGCGACCGAGGCGGCCGCCGTCGCACGCGGCAAGGGCGAGCCCTGGGTGCTGGTCGTCGACGGCGACCGCATGCCGCTGGGATGGGCCGCGGCGGACCGGCTCGACCGCGCCCCCGCCGGGGCGGTCCTCGGCGCGCTCGACCTCGCCCCCTACGGCCACACGTTCGACGTCGGCGCGGACTCCCTGCGCGCCGCCCTCGACGCCGCCGTGCTCTCCCCGGCCGGGCGCGCCGTCGGCGTGGACTCCGACGGGCGGGTGGCCGGCGTGGTCACCCAGGCCGACCTGGGCACCGCACTCTGGTCGGTGGCCGAGTGATCGGCGCGGCCTGGGAGTGGGCGGCCGGCGTCCTCGACTGGGGCGTGGCGAACTGGAGCTACCCGGGTGAGCCGGACCGGGGCATCCTGCCCCGCCTGACCGAGCACATGCGGCTGGCCTACCTGTCCATCCTCATCGGACTCGCGGTGGCCGTGCCTCTGGGCCTGGCGTGCGTGCGCTGGAAGCCCCTGTACCCGCCGGTGCTGACCGGCGTCAACGTGCTCTACGCGGTGCCGTCGATCGCCCTGTTCTTCCTGATGCTGCCCTACACCGGGTTCAGCGACTGGACGGCCGTCGTGCCGCTCGCCCTGTACACGCTGGTGATCCTGCTGCCCAACGTGGTGGACGGGCTCCGCCAGGTGCCGGAGCACGTGCGCCAGGCCGCCGTGGCGATGGGCTTCGGCCCGCTGCGCCGCCTGGTGTTCGTGGAGATGCCGGTGGCGGTGCCGGTGGTCATCGCCGGCCTCCGGGTGGCCTCGGTCGCCACCATCAGCATGGTCAGCGTCGCCTCCCTGGTCGGCTTGGGAGGGCTGGGCCAGCTGATCCTCAGCGAGGGGTTCCGCCGCCAGTTCGACGCGCCCATCGTGGTCGGCGTCCTGCTCACCGTCCTCCTGGCCTTCGTCACCGACGCCCTGCTCGTGCTCGCCCAGCGCGGGCTCACCCCCTGGGCCCGCCGGGACGACGGGGGGAGCGGCCGGGGCCGCAGGGCGGTCGCCCGCGCGTCCGCCGGGGCCGCCGCGCGCGCCGGGGCGGGAACCCCGGCCGGGGAAGGCACCACGCCGGGGAAGGGGCGGACATGGACATCCTGAACGAGCTGGTCGCGTGGTTCGCAGATCCGGCCCAGTGGACCGGGAGCGCGGGCATCCCCGCTCGCATGGCCGAACACGTCTACTTCTGCCTGCTCGGCCTGCTGGTCTCCGCCGTCATCGCCGTCCCCCTGGGACTGCTCACCGGGCACACCGGTGTGGGCGGGTTCCTCACCGCGAGCCTCGCCAACTTCGCCCGCGCCCTGCCGACCATCGGCGTCCTGTTCCTCATCGTCCTGGCGGCCGGGATCGGGCTCGTCCCCGTGGTCTGCGCGCTGGTGGCGCTGGCCGTCCCGCCGATCCTGGTCAACACCCACGAGGGGGTGCGCGGGGTGGAGCCCCGCCTGCGCGACGCGGCGTTCGGCATGGGGATGCGCGGCCGCGAGGTGCTGTTCAAGCTCGAACTGCCCGTGGCCACCCCTCTCATCCTCATCGGGATGCGCACCGCGGCGGTCCAGGTGGTCGCCACCGCCACCATCGCCGCGTACGTGGGCGTGGGCGGGCTCGGACGCTACATCGTCGACGGCCAGGCCCGCCAGGACCTGACCATGATGCTGGGGGGTTCCGTGCTGGTGGTGCTGCTCGCGGTGCTCACCACACTCCTGTTCGCCGGGTTGCGGCTGCTGCTCGTCGCACCCGGACTGCGCGCCGAGGCCGCGTCGGCGCGCTAGGCGGTCTCGGGCGCCGCCTGCTGACGCACTACTGAGAGAAGAGAAGGTTCGGACATGGACAAGAGGCTCGCCCTCGTCGGGCTCCCACTCGCAGCGGTGCTCATGACCGCCTGCGGCGGCAGCGACCCCTACGCGGAGGACGGGGAGGGGGGAGGCGGCGCCGCATCCGGCTCCGTCGTGATCGGCTCCGCCGACTTCCCCGAGAGCACCCTGCTCGCCGAGATCTACGGCCGGGCCATGGAGGCGGAGGGGGTGGACGTCACCTACCAGCTCAACATCGGCAGCCGCGAGGTGTACTACTCCCAGATCGAGTCCGGGAACCTGTCGGTGTTCCCGGAGTACAACGGCGCCACCCTGGCCTACCTCGACGGCGAGGCGCCCAGCGGGAACAGCGAGGAGACCAACGCGCTCATCACGGAGGCGCTCCCCGAGGGCCTGGAGATCCTGGACTCCTCCAGCGCGGAGAACAAGGACTCGGTGACGGTCACCGCCGAGATCGCCGAGGAGCACGACCTGAGCACCCTCGCCGACCTGGCCGGCGTCGCCGGCGAGCTGACCCTCGGCGGGCCGCCGGAGTTCGAGACCCGCCAGCAGGGCGTGGTGGGCCTGGCCGACGTCTACGGCATCGAGTTCGGCGAGTTCCGCTCCCTGGAGGTGGCCCTGCTGACCCAGGCCCTCCTGGACGGCGACATCCAGGCCGCGAACCTGTTCACCACCGACCCGCAGATCGCGGTGGAGGACCTCGTGGTCCTGGAGGACCCGGAGAACCTGTTCGGCGCCCAGAACATCACCCCGCTGATCAACGGCGAACAGGTCGACCAGACCGCCAGAGACGCCCTGAACGCGGTCTCGGCGGCGCTCACCACGGAGAGCCTGACCGCGCTCAACGAGCGCGTCGTCGTCCAGAACGAGAACGCCGCCGACGTCGCCCAGGAGTGGCTGGAGGAGGAGGGGCTCGCCTAGCACGGCGGGCGGAAGGGCGCGGTCCCGTCCCCGCCGACGCGGTCCGGCCCTGCGGCGGGGCCGCGAGGGCGGGACCGTCGGGACGGGTCCCGCACGCCGCGCCTGCCGCGCTTCCAACCGGACCGCGGACGCCAGGGCGTGACGGAGGGCGCCGGGACCGGCGCGAGGCCACCGGTCCCGGCGCCCTCCCGCCGTTCCGGAGAGGGGCGGTGCTTCCCCGGGCACGGGCCCGCCGCGCGGGCGGGGCCGGTCCGGTCACCGCGGCCCGCCTTCGCGTGCGGTCGCCGAGGCGGTCCCGCGCGGTCAGTCCGGCGCCGGGCCGGTCGAGTCGCGGACCACCAGGTGCGCCGGGAGGACCACCTGCCGCGGGGGCTCCCCGGCGGCGGCCCGCGAGACCCGGTTCAGCAGCAGCTCCACACCCGCGCGTCCGGCCTCCTCGTGGGGGCCCGCGAGCGTGGTCAGCGCGGGCACGCAGAAGTCCGCGCCGAAGATGTCGTCGTACCCCACGACGCTGCGGTCCCGCGGCACGCGGATCCCGCGCTCGGCCAGGCGGCGCAGCATGCCGATCGCCAACAGGTCGTTGTGGGCGACGAACGCCGTCGCCCCCGACACCAGCGCGGCGTCCGCCGCCGCGGCGCCGCCCGCCACGCGGGGCGAGAAGGGGCCCAGGCGCGTCGCCGCCATGCCGCACCGCCCCGCCGCCGTGCCCAGCCCCCTCCACCGCTCCTTCGCCTGCCACGACTGCTCGGGCCCGCTGAGGTACACCACCGACCGGTGCCCGAGTGAGGCGAGGTGGTCGATGATCTGCCGGCTGCCGCCGCCGTTGTCGACGATCGCACTGGGCAGCCCCTCGACCTGGCGGTTGACCAGGGCCATGTTGTGCTCCCGGGCCAGTTCGACCGTGGTCGCGTCGCTCATCCTGCTGGAGGCGAGGACGAAGCCGTCCACCGAGCGGTCCAGCCGCAGGATCTGCTCGCGCTCGTTGTGCGCGGACTCCTCGGTGTAGCCCAGGATGAAGGTGATCCCCGAGGCGCTGGCCCGGCCCTCGGCGCCCCGTATCGTGCCGAAGAAGTGCGGGTTGGCGATGTCGGGGACCAGGAGCGCGATCGTGGCCGTGCGGCCGGACTGGAGGGCGCTCGCCAACGGGTTGGGCCGGTAGCCCAGGCGCTCGGCGACGTCGAGGACGTGTTCGCGGGTGACCTGGTTGACCCGCCGCGGATCGCTGAAGGCGCGTGACACCGTGGACGCGGCCACGCCCGCCTCCCGTGCCACGTCGTAGACCGTGCTTCTCCTGACCGGGCTCATGGGGACTTTCTACGCCGGGCGGCAACTTTTGGCAATCGCTTGCCACGCGCGACGACCGAAACCTAGAGTTCACAACCACGACGTACGGCCCCCAGGAGCACGTCTCTGAACAGGGCGTATGCAACCCCCCGTTTGTTGAGTGGAGCCCGGGATGACCCATCCCCCCAGTACGTCCGGAGACGGGCCCCCGGGCTCGCGCCCGGCGCCCGTCCGATGGCTGGAGACCGCGGAACTCGCCCTCGGCGCGCTGCTCCTGGCCATGGTCCTCGTCCTGATGCTCGTGCAGGCCGGCCAGCGCTACGTCCCCGGTGAGAGCTGGGTCTGGGTGGGGGAGCTCGCCCGGTTCGGCCTGGTCTGGCTCGCCTTCTCCCTGGTCGGGCACCTCGTCGGCCGCGACGAGCACATCACCCTCAAGCTCGTCGACTTCGTCGCCCGGGGCCGTGCGATGCGCGCCGTGTGGATCTTCGCCAACCTCGTCGTCGCGGCGACGTGCGGCCTGCTCGTCGCGGCCGCGGCCGACCTCGTGTTCGCGGGCGGACCGCAGACCACCCCGGTGATGGGCATCCCGATGGCCTGGACCTACGTGATCCCGATGGCCGGGCTCGCCCTGGCCGCGCTGCGCGCCCTGGCCAACGCGGTCCTCGTCCCGGGGCCGCCCGCGCCGGGCACCCCTCCCCCCGCACCGACCGACCACGAGGAGCCCACCCGATGAGCGCCGGCCTCGTCATCCTGGGGATCGTCGTCCTGCTGGCCCTGCGCGTGCCGATCGCCTTCGCCATCCTCGGGCCGTCCCTGGCGTACATGCTCCTGACCGGCCAGTCCGCCGGCCTGAGCCTGCGCACCGCGACGCAGGAGATCAACAGCTTCCCCCTGCTGGCCATCCCCCTGTTCATCCTGGTGGGCGTCGCCGCCAACCACACCGGCATCGCGGACCGCATCTTCGGCTTCGCCCAGGTCCTGCTGGGGCGCCTCCGGGGAAGCCTGGGCTACGTCAACATCGGTGTCAGCGTCGGCTTCTCGTGGGTGAGCGGTACCGCCCTGGCCGACGTCGCAGGCATGGGCAAGATGCTCGTCCCGGCGATGACCGACCGCGGCTACCCCAAGCGCTTCGCCCTCGGGCTCACCGCCTCCTCCAGCCTGATCAGCCCGATCATGCCGCCCAGCATCCCCGCGATCGTCTACGCCTCCGTCGCCGCGGTCTCCACCGCCGCCCTGTTCGCCGCGGCGGTGGTCCCGGCGTTCCTCGTGGCCGCGGGGCTCGCCCTCGCCGTCCACCTGTGGGCGCGCAAGCAGCCGCACCTGGCCGGCGAGCGGGCGACCGCCGGAGAGGTCCGCACCGCGGTCGTCCGCGTCCTCGGCCCGCTGGGCGCACCCCTCATCCTGCTCGGCGGCATCCTGAGCGGGCTCTTCACCCCCACCGAGGCCGCGGCGGTCGGCGCCGCCTACGTGCTCGCGCTCGGCCTCCTCTACCGCGAGCTGAACCCGCGCACCCTGTGGCGGATCCTGGTGGAGACCGCGACGACCGCCGCGTCGATCGCGATCGTCCTGGCCGCGTCCGGCCTGCTCGGCTGGATCCTGGCCCGCGAACGCGTACCGCAGGACATCGCGTCGTTCCTGCTGGGGCTCACCGACAGCCCGATCGTGTTCCTGGTGCTGGTGAACCTCGTGCTCATCCTCCTCGGCACGGTCCTGGAGCCCGTCGCCGCCCTGATGATCACCGTGCCCGTCCTGCTGCCCATCGCGACGCAGTTCGGGGTCGACCCCGTCCACTTCGGCGTCATCGTCATCGTCAACCTCATGATCGGGCTGCTCACGCCCCCGATCGGAGGCGTCCTCTTCGTGCTCGGCTCGGCCACGCGCAGCCCCATGCACGAGGTGTTCCGCGGCACGGCGCCCTTCCTCGTGCCCCTGCTGCTCATCCTGGCCCTGCTCACCTTCGTGCCGGACCTCGTGCTCTTCCTGCCCCGGTACCTCGGCCTCTGAGCCGCGCCGCCCCGGGGCGCACCCCTCCGCGCCCCCGCGACCCGGGGCGCGGCCCCGACACACCGCCACCACCGCCGCCGTACGGCGGCACGACCCCCAGGGAGCACCGCATGCGCACCCCCCACCGCTGGACCGCCCTGGTCCCCGTCGCCGTCCTCGCCCTCGCGGGCTGCGGCGCCGACGGGGCCGCCGACGGCGAGATCACCCTCTCCTTCGCCAACAGCTACACCGCGGAGCACCCCCACACCCGGTGCGGGATCGACCTGGTCGCCGAGCGCGTCGCGGACGCCGGCGTCGGAGTGACGGTCGAGACCTTTCCCAACAGCCAGCTCGGCAACAACACCGAGACCTTCACCTCGGTGATGTCGGGCGACATCGACATGGACGTCCAGGGCTCCGCCGCGCTCGGCTCGGCGTACGAGCCGATCGGGGTGCTCGACGCGGCCTACGCGTTCGACGACGCCGACCAGATGTTCGACTACTTCGACTCCGAGGAGTCCGACCGGCTGAAGGAGGACTTCGAGGCCGCGACCGGCGCCAGGATCCTCGACGTCTGGTACTTCGGCGACCGGCACTTCACCGCGAACCGGCCCATCCGCACCCCCGGCGACCTCGACGGCCTGCGCATGCGGTTCCCCGACGCCCCGATCTACCTGGCCAACGCCGAGGCGATGGGCGCCACCCCCACCACCGTCGCCTTCGAGGAGGTCTACCTCGCCCTCCAACAGGGGACCGTCGACGGCCAGGAGAACCCGATCCCCACGATCTCCGCCGACAGCTTCGACGAGGTCCAGAGCCACATCAGCCTCACGAGCCACCAGATCGGGTCGCAGCTCATCGTCGTCTCCGGCCAGAGCTGGGAACAGATGGACGAACGCCAGCAGGAGGCGCTCCAGGAGGCGGTCAGCACGGTCCGGGAGGAGAACCGCGCCTGCATCGAGGAGTCGGAGGCCGAGATCCTCGACCGGTGGGCCGCCGACGGCGCCATGGAGGTCGTGGACGACGTCGACGTGGAGGCCTTCCGCACCAGGTCCAGGGACTACTTCGCGGAGAACCTCGACGAGGGGCAGCGGGCCCTGTACGAGTCCTTGCACTCCGGGTCGTAGACGGCCGCGGACCGGACCGAACACGGAAGGACAGGGGGAGACGGACATGCGGCGTTCCATCGCCACGGTGTCGTTGAGCGGCACCCTCGAGGAGAAGCTCCGGGCGGCGGCCGGGGCCGGGTTCGACGGCGTCGAGATCTTCGAGAACGACCTCATAGCGTCGCCGCTGAGGCCCCGGCGGATACGGGCGCTCGCTGCCTCGCTCGGCCTGGGCATCGACCTCTACCAGCCGATGCGCGACATCGAGGGGGTGGACGACGACCGGTTCCGGCGCAATCTGCGCCGTGCCCGGGACAAGTTCGCCCTCATGGTCGAACTCGGCGCGGACACGGTGCTCGTGTGCTCCAACGCCACGGCGGCGGCCCTGGACGACGACGCCCGGGCCGCGGCCCAGCTGAGACGGCTCGCCGAGACGGCGTCGGAGTACGGGGTGCGCGTGGCCTACGAGGCACTGGCCTGGGGGACCCGGGTCGACGACCACGAACACGCCTGGCGCCTCGTCCGGGAGGCGGACCACCCGTCCCTCGGCGTCTGCCTGGACAGCTTCCACATCCTCTCCCGTGACGGCGACCCGTCCGGGATCCGCGACATCCCGGGGGAGAAGATCTTTTTCCTCCAGCTCGCGGACGCGCCGCGCATGGCCATGGACGTGCTCCGGTGGAGCCGCCACTACCGCTGCTTCCCCGGCCAGGGAGGGTTCGACCTCACCTCCTTCACCGGCCACGTGCTGGCCGCGGGCTACACGGGCCCGCTGTCCCTGGAGGTCTTCAACGACGTGTTCAGGGCCTCGGACGCGCGGCGCACGGCCGCGGACGCCCTCCGGTCCCTGGCGCTGCTGGAGGACGGGCTGAGCCGGTCCGCGGGGGAGGAGCCCGCCGCGGCGGAGGGGGAGGGCGCGCGCGGGGCCGTGCGGCTGCGCCGGCTGCCCGACCCGGTCCGCCCGTCCGGGTTCGCGTTCGTGGAGGTGGCGGCCGAGCCGTCGTCGGCGGAGCGCGTGCGCGTGCTGCTCGGCGCGCTCGGCTTCGCCCACACCCGGGACCACCGCTCCAAACCGGTGCAGCTGTGGAGCAACGGCGACGCGCGCGTCCTGCTCAACTCCAGCGACCCCCGGCTCGGGCACACCTGGAGCGGCGACGCCTCCGTGACCGCCCTGGGCGTCTCCGTCCCCGACCCCGCCGGCGCGATGCGCCGTGCGGAGCGGCTCCTGGCCCCGCCCCTGCCGCGCCGCCGCGACCCGGCGGAGTCCGAGCTCAGCGCGGTCGCCGCGCCCGACGGGACCGCTGTCTTCTTCTGCGGGGACGGTCCGGGCGACGGCGAGCCGTGGCTGGAGGACTTCTCGGCCCCGCCCGTCGACGGCTACCGGGAGGGGGGCGGAGCACGGCTGACCGGCATCGACCACGTGGGGCTCCTCCAGCCCTTCGACCACTTCGACGAGGCGTCCCTGTTCTACCGCGCACTGCTCGGCCTGCGCCCGGACACGAGCGTCGAGATGGCCGCCCCCGACGGCCTCGTGCGCAGCCGGGCCCTCACCGACCCGTCGTCCGCCCTGCGCGTCGCCCTGCACGTGTCCGTCCTGGGCGGCGAGCACGCGGACACAGGGGGAGGCGCCCAGCACGTCGCGCTGGGCTGCGACGACGTCTTCGCCGTCGCGCGCTCCCTGCGCGAGGCGGGGGTCGCGCCCCTGGCCATCCCGGACAACTACTACGACGACCTCGCCTGCCGGACCGACCTGCGCCCCGACACCAGGGAGCGCATGCGCGAGGGCGGCATCCTCCACGACAGGTCGGAGGAGGGCGAGTTCCTGCACTTCTACACGCCGACCGTGGACGGGCGGCTGTTCTTCGAGGTGGTCCAGCGCGTCGGCGGCTACCAGGGGTACGGGGCCGCCAACGGCACCGTGCGCATGGCCGCGCAGCGGGCGGAGCGCGACCGGTGAGCGGCGCGCACGGCGCCCCGGGGCGGTCCTTCCTCGCGGGGCTCATCGGCGCGGGGATCGGCCCCTCGCTCACGCCCCCCATGCACGAGAGGGAGGCCGCGAGGCTGGGCCGCCGCCTCGTCTACCGGACGATCGACATCGACAGGCTCGGCATGGAGCCCGGCTCGGTCGGCTACCTGGTGGAGGCGGCGTCCAGGCTCGGCTTCGACGGGCTGAACATCACCCACCCGTGCAAGCGGCTCGTGCTGCCGGCCCTGGACGGGCTCTCCCCCGAGGCGGAGGCCCTGGGGGCCGTCAACACCGTCGTGTTCGGAGCCGGGGGAGCGGTGGGGCACAACACCGACTGGTCCGGGTTCGCGCGGTCGCTCCGGCACGAGCTGCCGGACGCGCCCGGGGACAGGGTCGTGGTGCTGGGGGCCGGCGGCGCGGGAGCGGCCGTGGCCTACGCCCTGCTGGTGTCCGGTGTGCGGGAGCTCGCCGTCGTCGACGTCGACGGGACGAGCGCCGGGGCTCTCGCCGCCCGTCTGGCGGAGCGGTTCCCCGGGGCGGTCTGCCGTCCCGAGGGGACGGACGGGCTCGGAGCCGCCCTGGCCGGGGCCGACGGCCTGGTGCACGCGACCCCCACGGGCATGGCGCACCACCCCGGGATCCCGTTGGACCCCGCTCTGCTGCGCCCGTCCCTGTGGGTCGCCGACGTCGTCTACCGGCCCCTCCGCACCGAGCTGCTGCGCGCGGCGCAGGCGCGCGGATGCCGCACCCTGAGCGGCGGAGGCATGGCCGTCTTCCAGGCCAGTGACGCGTTCGGCCTGATCACAGGGCTGGAACCCTCGCCGGAGCACCTGCGCGCCCACTTCCGGGAGCTCATCGCCCGTGAGTGAGCGCCGTGCCGGGACCGGAGCCCTCTCCGGACCCGGCACGGCCCCCGCGGTCAGTCCAGGGCGTGGTAGCGGCCGGAGCGGCGCACCAGGGCCGGGCCCTCGCCCCGCACACCGGCCAGGCCCACCACGTCGGCGAGGTAGACCACGTGGTCGCCCACCTCCAGGCGCTGCCGCACCGTGCACTCCAGGGCGGCCAGCGCGTCGTCCAGGACGATGGCGCGCGTGTGCCCGCCCCTGTGGTGGGGCTGGTCCGTCACCAGGAGTCTGGCGCTGGGACGCCCCTCGGCCGAGAAGCGGCCCGCCACCACCCGCTGGCCGGCGCCGAGCACGTTCACGGCGAACGCCCCGGCGGCCCCGATGACCTCGGCCATGTAGCCCTCCGCGCCCACGGACACCCACACGATCGGCGGGTCGGCCGACACCGAGCCGAACGCGGTGACGGTCGCGCCCACGTCGTCCCGGCCGTCGGCGACGGTCACCACGGTGACCCCGGCGGGCAGCAGCGCCATGGCGTCCAGGAACGGACCGGTCAACGGATGTCCCAGACGTCGGGCATCGTCAGCGGACCGGCCGCGGGCAGCCCCATCGCCACGGCCGCGTGCTGGAGCGGGCCCCACGCGCCGAGCACCGTCTGCGGCTGCGAGGCCGCCATGTCCTCGCTGGAGTCGTGCTGGCGGATCCGGTCCAGCGGGTGCGCGCGCGGGAAGGCGCGCAGGGGCAGGGGGCCGGCGCCCGCCTTCTCCCGGGCCAGGCGCACGGCCGTCTCCAGGCCGCCCAGCTCGTCCACCAGGCCCCGCTCCTTGGCGTCGCGACCGGTCCACACCCGTCCCCGGGCGACCTCGTGGACCTGCTCGCGGGTCATCTTCCGCGCCTCGGCGACCTTGCCGGTGAAGTCCTCGTAGATCTCGTCGAGGAGCGCGTTCACCCGCTCCCACTCGGACTCGGTGAACGGCTCGCGGGTGTCGAACATGCCCGCGTGCTCCCCGGTGCTCACGGAGTCGCTGGTCACGCCGAACCGCTCCAGCAGCGCGCCCAGGACCGGCTTGCCGGTGATCACGCCGATGGACCCGGTGAGGGTGCCGGGCTGCGCGACGACCGCGTCGGAGCCCAGGGTCACGTAGTAGCCGCCCGAACCGGCGATGTCGCCCATCGCCGACACCACCGGGATGCCCGCCCGGCTGGTCAGCTCGGACTCGCGGCGGATCGCGTCGGAGGCGGTCGGCGACCCTCCCTGGCTGTCCACCCGGAACACGACCGCCTTGACCTGCGGGTCCTTGCGGGCGGCCCGGAACGCCGCCGTCACGGTGTCCGAACCCATGACGGTGCCGCCGCCCAGCGGGGACCGCCGGGTCCGCCCCAGGCTGATGGCCCCGGACGCGGAGATCAGCGCGATGTACCCCGGTCCGCCCGCCACGCGGGGACGGGGCGCCGGGGTGTGCTTGCGGTGGTAGCGGGTGACGAACTGGAGCGAGGGCTCCGGCCCGGAGCCGTCCCCGGCCCCGTCCGCCTCCGACCGGACCTCGCCGAGGAGGTCGGCGTACACCTCGTCCCGGTAGGCCAGGCCGTCGACCAGGCCGGCGTCCAGGGCCTCCTTGGGCATGAACGGACCGCGCGAGACCAGTTCGCGCACCTTCTCCTCGGGCAGGCCGCGCGCCTCGGACACCGCCTCCACCAGCTGGTCGCCCAGCGACGAGACGATGCGGCCGGACGCCTCCCTCTGGGCCTCCGTGAAGCCGGTCTCGGTGACGCTGTTCAGCGCGTTCTTGTACTCGTGGCGCCTGCCGACCTCGTAGGACACGTCCAGCTTGTCCAGGGCGCCCTTGAGGAACGTCACGCGCATCATCAGGCCGGTCAGCCCGAGCACCCCGGTGGGGGCCATGACCACGCGGGAGAACGCGCAGGAGAGGTAGTACGGGAGGTTGCCCTCGCCCGTCTCCCCGAAGGAGTCGGCCCAGGCCACGGCGGTCTTGCCCGCGGCGCGGAAGTCGGCGACGCAGTCGCGCAGCTCCTGGACCTTCGCGAACCCCAGCGACCGGGCGTCCACGCGGACCAGGAGCGCGGCCACCCCCGGGTCGCGCGCACCGCGGCGGATACCCTCGACGATGTCCAGGTAGTGCTGCCGGCGCCGGTTCACGATCTGGCTGATCGGGTCCCCCGGGGCCTCGTCGGCCACCCCTTCCGTCAGGTCCAGCTCCAGGACCAGCGGCCCCTGGGGGCGCGGCCCGAACCGGGCGAGGGACAAGGGTTCTGTGATCTTCGCGAGGTCCACCATGGCCCCAGCGTAGTGGCCGCTGTCCAGCGCCCCCCTCGCCCGCCCCGGCAGCGCCGCGGTCGCCGCGAACGTGCCGGGTTCCTCCGGTTCGCGCCGTGTGCCGGGGACGCTATGGTCGACTGGGTTCTGACCACGGGACGCGGGAGAGGGACGACGCATGGCGGGCATCCACGGGCGACGGCATCGGGCGCGAGGCGTGCGCGCCGGGGCGGGGACGGCCGTCGCGGCCTCCGCACTGCTGCTACTGGGCGCGTGCTCGGGCGGCGGGGAGGAGGCCGGCGCCGCGGTCGAGCTGGAGCGCGGCGAGAGCGGCATGGTCCCGGCGGTCGACCCGCCCGGCCCCGAGGGCTTCACCCCCCAGACGGTCGAGGGCATCACCATCGACGTCCCCGACGGCTGGGACGTCCAGAACCAGGGCGGCACGCTGTGCGTGAGCCCTCCCGGCCAGGCCGCCTGCGCCTACGGGTCGGTGCAGCTGACCGCGCACGCGGCGGAGAACCACCCGCAGGAGTGGCCCTCCAGGGGCGGGGCCCACAGCAAGGCGGACGGCTGGGCGGACAACACCGACCGCTGCCGCAGCCTCAACACCGCGGCCTCCGGCGACATCGGGATCAAGGACGCCGAGCTGCGGGTCTCCGACTTCACCGAACACGCCGACACCCTCAAGTCGCACCACTCCGTCTGGGACGTCACCTGCGCCAACGACGACACCTTCGAGGTGCGCATGTGGTTCCTGCCGACGAGCGACGTCCTCCTGTACGTCTGGTCCGCCGACTCCCAGCACTCCGCCGTCTACGACCAGATGGCCGCCTCCATGGACACCACCGAGTACCGGAGCTGACACCTGTCGCATCCGTCCCGGATTCGGCCACCGGTTGCGCCGTTCCAGTGTCCCCCGGGTCCCGTTAGGCCATAGGGTCGTACTCGTCACGGCAGAGGACGTCCGGGGCGGCGCACGGCCGCGCGGACGACGGCAGTTCAGGCGACAGCGCGAAGCGGGGTGCAGCACTGGTGACCACCATCGGAGCGGCGGGACGGGTTGGTCAGTACACGCTCGACAACGGATTGCGCCTGGTGACGGCGGCGGCCTCCACCGGCCAGGTCACCGCGGTCAACCTGTGGTACGGCGTGGGGTCCCGGCACGAGGTCCCCGGGCGCACCGGCTTCGCGCACCTCTTCGAGCACCTCATGTTCCAGGGCAGCGGCAACGTGGCCAAGGGCGAGCACTTCGAGGAGGTCGAGCGGCTCGGCGGCGACATCAACGCCTCCACGTCGAGCGACCGCACGAACTACTACGAGACGGTCCCCGAGCACGCCCTGGACCGGGTGCTGTGGCTGGAGGCGGACCGCCTGGAGACGCTGCGCGACGGCATGACCCAGGAGGTCCTGGACAACCAGCGCGACGTCGTCAAGAACGAGCGCCGCCAGCGCTACGACAACCAGCCCTACGGCACCGCCCTGGAGCGCATCCTGCGCCTGGCCTACCCCGAGGGCCACCCGTACCACCACCCGACCATCGGCTCCATGGCCGACCTGGACGCCGCCGACCTCGACTACGTCAAGTCGTTCCACAAGGCCCACTACGGGCCGGACAACTGCGTGCTCACCGTCGTCAGCGACCTCGACCCCGAGGACGTCCTGGCCCGCGTCGAGAAGTACTTCGGGTCGATCCCCGCCCGGGACTTCGTCCCCGAGGCGCCCGACGCCTCCCTCGGAGCGCCCCTGGGCGGGCCGGTGCGCGACGCCGTCACCGAGACGGTGCCCGCCGCCGGGGTGTTCATCGGGTACCGCGTCCCCCCGTACGGCGAGCGGGAGTTCGACGTCGTGCACCTGGCCTCGGCCGTCCTCGGCCAGGGGCAGGGCAGCCGCCTCTACCGCTCGCTCGTGGTGGACCGCCCCATCGCCGCCGACGACGGCGGCGCCGCCGCCGACATCCTGCCCTTCCGCTACACCGACAGCCTCCTGCTGGTCAACATGCTCGCCCGCGAGGGCGTCGCCGGCGACGTGCTGGAGGAGGCCGTGCGCGAGGAGATCGCGAAGCTGGCCTCCGGCGTGACCGAGGAGGAGCTGGAGCGCGCCCGCGCCGTCATGGAGCGCGACCACCTCCAGTCCATCTCCAGCCCCGCCGGGCTGGCCGACAGCATCAGCAGCTGCACGCAGCTGTTCGACGACCCGGAGCTCGCCTACACCTGGCCCCGGCGCTGGGACGACATCACCGCGGAGGAGGTGCGGGCCGCCGCCGAGCGCCTGCTGGTCGACGAGAACCTGCTCGTCGTCCGCTTCGACCCCGAGGAGTCCTCGGAGGCCGAGACCCTCCAGGCGGACGCCGAGGCGAACGCCGCCGGCGCCTCCTAGGGCGCGCCGCCACCCCTGGCCCTGTCACCGCAAGCCGCAGAAAGAGCCGCAGAGCATGCCGCAGACCCGCCCGCCACTCGGTGCCGTAGCGTCCTACTCCTTCCCGAAGCCCCAACGGGTCACCGTCGGGGGCGGCACCGTCGTCGCCGTCGACGTGCCCGGCCAGCAACTGGTCTCCCTCCGCCTCGTGCACCCCCACGGGGGCGCCGTGGAGCCGCTGGACGCCATGGGCGTCAACGTGCTCACGAGCGAGGTGCTGGAGGACGGCCCCGACGGCAACAGCTCCCTGGCGCCCGCCCTGGAGCGCCACGGCGCCGAGTGGACGTCCCGCGTCAACTGGGACGGATTCATCACCGGCCTGGACGCCCCCGCCAACCGCGTCAACGAGGCCGTCCGCCTGTTCGCGGACGCGGTCCGGCGCCCCGCCCTGAACCCGGACGACATCGTCCGCCGCCGCGAGCAGCTGCTGGAGCGGTTCTGGCTGGAGGCCGCCACGGCCGGGACCCTGGCCATGCGCAGCCTCGGCGGGCAGCTGTTCACCGGCCGCTACGCCACCCCGCTCGGGGGAGGCCCGGTCCGGCTGGCCGACATCACCCCGGAGACCGTGGCGTCCTTCCACGCCGAGTCCATCGCCTCCGTCGCCGGGACCCTCGTGGTCGTCGGCGACCTCGACGGGATCGACCTGGAGGAGCTGGGCAAGACGGTGTTCGGCGACGCCGCCTCCGTCCCGGAGCGCGAGTCCTCCGTCCCGGCGCCGCCGCCCGGCGAGCTGCCCCGCGTCCTGATCGTCGACCGCCCCGGCTCCGTCCAGTCGGCCCTGGTCATCGCGCACCGCGCGCCGTCCCGCTCGCAGGTCGACCTGCCCAGGGCCGAGGGCATCAGCGAGGTGCTGGGCGGCATGTTCACGTCCAGGCTCAACATGGAGCTGCGCGAACGCCTCGGTTACACCTACGGCGCCGGATCCCGGTTCGACCTGCGGCGCGACAGCGGCGTGTTCTTCATGTCCACCCAGGTGGAGGCGGACACCACCGCCCACTCCGTCACCTCGTCGCTGGAGCAGGTCGCCGAGCTCCGCGAGTCGGGCGTCACGGAGGAGGAGCTCACCGCGGTGCGCGAGTCCAACACGGTGGGCCTGCCCGTCAGCTACTCCACGGCGCGCTCCCTCGCGGGGGCCCTGGTCGACATGGTCGTCCACGACCTGCCGGACGACCACGTGGACCGCAACCGGGCCGGCTACGAGCGGCTGACCAAGGAGAGCCTGGACTCGGCCGCCACCGAGTACCTGCACCCGGAGGAGGCCGTCGTCGTGGTGGTCGGCGACGCGGAGCGCCTCCGGCAGCCGCTCACCGACACCGGGATCGGCCCCGTCGAGGTCCGCGACCCGGAGTCCCTCTGGACCTGACCCGGGGCGTGCGGGCGTGTCGCGCCCGCACGCCCTCCCCACGGCCGGGGCGAGGACGGGCAAAGGAGAGGCAGGTCATGGCATGTGCAGCTTTTCGTCGGACATAACGAAAGCGAACCTATGTGCCAGTGTTATGGCAACTACCAGCGTGGACTCGGCGTCCTGCTGGTATAACGAGTGATCCGTGCACCTACATGGTGACAGCGACCGCAATGCTCCGCAGGAGGCCACCATGGCCGGTGAATGGACCCGTGGATAACCGTGTCCTCCCTAGACAACCCTCACACTCAGCGGCCCCGGGCGTCGCGCTCTTCCGAAGGTCCGGAGGTAGCCGGTATGGGCGACTCCGGTCCTGAGGGGCGCCTGCTCAAAGGGCGCTACCAGCTGGTGTCGGAGATCGCCAGGGGCGGTGTCGGCACCGTGTGGCGCGCCGTCGACCTGGTCATCGACCGCGAGGTCGCCGTCAAGGAGCTGAGACTCCCGGCCGATCTGAGCCGCTCCGAGCGCGAGTCCCTCCTCCAGCGCACCACGCGTGAGGCCCGGGTCGCCGGGCGCCTCACCCACCCGAGCCTGGTCACCGTCCTGGACGTCGTGGACGAGGACGACCGGCCGTGGATCGTCATGGAGCTGGTCGAGGCCTCCACCCTGGAGGAGCTCATCCAGGTGGGCGGCCCGCTGCCCTACCAGCGGGTGGCGGAGATCGGGCTCCAGCTGATCGACGCCCTCAAGGTCGCGCACACCGAGGGGATCGTCCACCGCGACGTCAAGCCCGAGAACGTGATGATCAGCCAGGCGGGGCGCGTGGTGCTGACCGACTTCGGGCTGGCCGCCTGGAACGGCGAGTCGGCGCTGAGCGCGTCGGGCCGCATCATCGGCTCGCCCGCCTACATCCCGCCGGAGAGGGCCAAGGCCGGACCGGTCGGGCCGGAGTCGGACCTGTGGTCCCTGGGCGCCACCCTGTACGCGGCGGTGGAGGGCCACCCTCCCTACGACCGCAAGGGCTACATCAAGATCCTGCGCCAGGAGCAGCTGGACGAGCCGGCGGAGGCCGCGAGCGCGGGCCCGCTCGCGCCGGTGCTCGCCGGCCTGCTCCGCGTCGAGCCCGGCGAGCGGCTGACCGCGGAGAACGCCACCAAGATGCTGCGGATCGCGGCCCTGGCCCCGTGGGCGCCCGAGACCAGCGTGGAGACGGCCGCCTCCGGGGCCCGTCCGGCCGAGCCGCGCCCCGGAGAGGGCGGCGGGGAGGGCCGGGGCGGGGACGAACAGGACCGGGAGTCGGCCCGTGAGCACTTCAAGGCGGGCGCCCACGTCCTGGCGGAGTCCATCAACGAGCGGCTGCGCAACAGCCCCGAGGCGATGAACTCGATCATGACGTCGATCCGCGAGTCCACGGACACGCTGGGGCTGACGAGTTCGGGCCGGCACGCGGAGAAGAGCATGCTGCCGGTGTTCGCCGGCGTCGCCCTCGGCGTGGTGCTGCTGCTGGCCGTCGTGCTCTGGGCCCTGCTCGGCCGCTAGCGGGCCGGGCGCGGGAGCGGCCGTCGCGGCCCGACGCCCCCGTCACGCGGGACCGCGGTGCGGGGAGGGTGGCCGGAGCCGTCGGCCGGCGCGCACCGCCTGCGGTGCGGGGCGTTCCCCGGGGTGTCGCGCGGAGGGTGGGCGGAGCCCACCGACCGGCGCACACCGTCTCGTAGGGCCGGCGGGATTCGAACCCGCACTGTACAGCACCTAAAGCTGTCGTCTCCTGCCGGTTGGACTACGGCCCCGTCGGGACAACTGTACCGGGGACGCGGGCGGACCCGGCCGCCAGGCCCCGCGGGCCCGGCCCGGCCGGGCCGCCGGGGTCCTGCGGGTCAGACGCCGAGTTCCTTCTTGAGGCGGTCGACGTGCCCGGTGGCCTTCACGTTGTAGAAGGCCTTCTCCACCTTGCCGTCGGCGCCGACGACGACGGTGGAGCGGATGACGCCCTGGACCGTGCGGCCGTAGTTCTTCTTCTCCCCGAAGGCGCCGTAGGCGCGCAGGGTCTCCTTGCCGGGGTCGCCGAGGAGGGTGAACGTCAGGCCCTCCTTCTCCCGGAACGCGGCCAGCTTGTCGGTCGTGTCGGGGGAGACGCCCAGGACGGTGAGGCCGGCCGAGCCGAACTCGCGGAGGTTGTCGCGGAAGTCGCAGGCCTGTGTGGTGCACCCGGGGGTCATCGCCGCCGGGTAGAAGTACAGGACGACGCGCTGCCCGGTGGAGGCCAGCACCTCGCTGAGGGTGACGGGCTTGCCGTCGGCGTCGTCGAGGGTGAAGTCGGGGGCCTGGTCGCCGGGCGCCAGGCGGATCGGGTCGCTCACGTGGTGTTCCCATCTGCTCGTCGGCGGGGCGGTGGGGCCCCGCCCGCTCACTGCTCCTACCGTAGCGAGCGCCGGGGGTGCCCCGGGGAGCGGCGCTTCTTCACCTGTGCCAGGCTGGGTTTACCGGCTTCGGTTGCGATTCCGGTTCGGTTCATCCGCTTTGGGGGTGACCAGCGGTTCGATCACCTATTGTTGACCGCACTCGTGCTTTCGGTCGACCCGCTGGTGACGCCCTTCGCGCACCCGGGCGCCACGCCCCTCCGGTGGTGGTCGGCACGGCCTCCGGGCCGGAACACATCCGCTTCGTGTTGGGGAGTATTGGCGACGATGCCTGGATTCACACTCGACGAGGTCAGGGAGCGCACGCTCAAGGAGCGCGACTCCTGGCTGACGGTCTCCCTCGTGGACCCGGTCGCGGTCCGGCTCGTCCGCCTGGTCGCCAACCGGACGTCGATCACGCCCAACCAGCTGACGGTGGTCGCGCTCTTCCTGGGGCTCGGCGCGGCGGTCTGCTTCGCCCTGGGCTACCGGCAGTTCCTGGCCCTGGGCGCGGTCCTGTACATCCTGTGCTTCCTCGTGGACTGCGTGGACGGCAAACTGGCCCGGCTCACCGGTTCGGAGTCCCTGTTCGGTTCGTGGATGGACTACGTGTCCGACCGGTTCCGGGTGCTGGTGTGCGCGGTCGCCCTCATGGGCGGGCAGTACGTCGTGTCCGAGGAGGTCGTCCCCGACTCCAACCCGGTGTGGTTCGTGTGGCTGGCCCTGGCCGTCGTCTTCCTGGACATGCTCCGGTACCTCAACGCCCTGCAGGTCTACAAGGTGCGCAGGGAGATGCGCTCGCACCTGGCGGCCGCCCTGGAGAGGGCCCGCGCGACCCTGTCGATGCTGGAGCCGGAGGACGACGACACGGCCTCGGCCACCGGCGGCGGCGGACGGACGATGAGCGACGGCGGCGAGCAGGCGGTGCTCCGCCACGGCATCGGCGTCCTGGAGCAGATACTGCACAGCCAGAACGAGCGGGAGGCGCGCAACCACCGCACGGCGGGCAAGCAGCCGGACCTGACGCTGCCCAAGGTGGACCTCCACCAGGAGTTCCGCTCCCGCTTCCCCTGGTACCAGCGCTTCTGGTCGGCGCTCAACGCCAGGCGCATCAGGACGCACCTGGTGGGCGGCATCGAGTTCCAGCTGGCGGTGTTCGTGGTGGCTCCCCTGGCGGTCGCGGTCCTCGGCGCCCCGTCGCTGATCGGCTGGATCACCGCCGCCGCGGGCGTTTTGCTTCTCGCCTTCGAGATAGCCATCATCTATAAACTGTGGTTGTCCACGCGGGACTTCTTCCGCGTGGTCGACGGAATCGACGGCGCGCTGAGATTCTCCGGTCCGTCCGACGGCGCGGAGGAGAGCCGGGACTCCGGCTCGGACTCGGACTCGGGCTCTCAGACGACCCTGCGCCAGTGGAGAGAGGCGGAGCCCCATGACGGGACGCGACACCGAACCGCGCCAGACCCCGGCTGAGATCCAGGCCGAGATCACCCGCGAACAGCGGCGGCTGGCGGAGACCCTGGACGAGCTGAGCGAGCAGGCCCGGCCTGCCAACATCGCCCGTAGACAGATCGGGAGGGCCCGCGAACGCGGCGCACGGATCGTCGACGAGGCGCGCGCCCTCGTGGTCGGCGGAGGCGCGGTGCGTGTGGAGAGCCACCTCGTGGCCCCCGAGGAGGGCAGCATCGTCATCAAGGGCGATGACGAGGTCGTGACCACCTACCAGTCGCGCCGCCGGCTGCCCCCGGAGGCACTGATCCTCGCGGTCGGCGTGGGCGCGGTCATCGCCGTGGGCGTGGTGGCCTGGGCGGTCCGCCGCCGCAAGTAGCGGACCGGGTGAGAGGGGCCCGTGCGCTCGGCGCACGGGCCCCTCGTCGTGCGGGAGGTCCGGTGTCGCTGCGTCTGCGGCCCGGCGGGCCGGGGCGGTCCTCGGCGGGGGCACGCGGACCGTCCGGCTCAGAGGAAGGTTCGGCCCTCGCCCCGGTAGGTGGGGACGGCGCCGACGTACTCGCCGGTGTCGGAGTCGATCAGGTGCAGCGTGTCGAAGCGCTCGCAGAGCTCGCCCGCCTTGGCGTGGCGCATCCACACGCGGTCGCCGACGGCGAGGCCGTCGGCGGCGGCGCCGACGAGGGGGGTCTGCACCTCTCCCGCGCCCTCGTTGGCGGTGTAGGACAGTCCCTCGGGGAGGTGGGGGGTGGGTGCCCGGTGGGGGTCGACCGGACCGGAGGCGGGGTAGCCGCCCCCGAGGGCGGTCACCACGCCCGGGGCGGGGCGGCGTACGACGGGGAGCGCGAAGAGGGCGGCGGGGCGGCCCCGGAAGGCCCGGTAGTGGTCGAACAGGCGCGGGTGGAAGAGGCCGGATCCCGCCGCGAGCTCGGTGACGGCCTTCTCCCGGCCGGTGGTGTGGAGGCTGCCGGTGCCGCCGCCGTTGACGAAGCGCAGATCGGCGACGGCGCCCACGGCCCGCACGACGGCGGCCCGGCGTCGTGCGAGCTCGATCGCCGATCTTCGCTGGACGGCGCGCAGGACGCGCGCGTACAGGGGGCGCCCGGGCGGGGCGTCGCCCACCCCGGCGATCTGGCCCTCGTAGGCCATGATCCCGGCCAGCTCCAGCCCGGGCCGCCCGACGACGGCACGGGCGAGCGCCGCCGCCTGCTCGGGTGTGCGTACGGGGGAGCGGAAGGCGCCGATGCGGGCGCGGGAGCCGAGGGGCTGCCAGCTGGTGTCGATGTCCAGGCAGACGCGGACGGGCGGGGCCCCGGCTCCGCGCGTGCCGGAGGCGGTGGCGTCGGCCACGGCGGCGCTGATCATGTCCAGGTGGGCGGTGTCGTCGACCATGACCGTGATGGCCCGGGCGGCGGCGGGGTCCCCCGCGAGCCGGGTGAGGGCCTCCCGGTCGACGGTGGGGTAGGCCACGAGGATGTCGTCGTCCAGGGGGCCCTCGGAGTCGCCCTCGGCCAGCCAGAGCGCCTCGGGGAGGGTGAAGGCCATGATCCCCGCGTAGCCGGGGAGGGCGAGGGCGGTGCGGAGCAGGGCACGGCTGCGCACGGACTTGCTGGCGATCCGGACGGGCTTGCCGTGGGCCCGGCGGGTGAGGTCGGCCGCGTTGGCGCGGAAGGCGGCCAGGTCGACCATGGCGAAGGGGGCCCGGAGTTCGCGCGTCGCGGCCTCGTACTTCTCACGCAGGCTTGTCATGCGTCCGAGGATGCCAGAACATGAATGTGTTTCATATTCCCGGCAATGAACGGTTCGGTGAACCTTGTGGCCGGGACGACGTCCCGTATCCGCCCCGCCGGGCGGCCCGGGTCGATATCCTGGAGCGTCACGGCCGATCAGCCGGTCCGACCCCAGAAATGGTTCTTTCCCATGAGTGAGCGCGAGTACGTCCTGACCCTTTCGTGTCCCGACAGCAGGGGCATCGTCGCGGCAGTGGCCAACCTGCTGTCCGACCACGGTTGCAACATCACCGAGAGTCAGCAGTACGGCGACCACTACACGGGCCGCTTCTTCCTGCGCATGCAGTTCGTGGCGGAGCGGGGCGGCGACGGGGCGGTCGGCGAGGACGTGCTGCGCGGGGCGTTCGCGGCGCTGGCGGGGGACTTCGGGTCCGGTTCGGGCGACGCGTTCGTCGAGTGGACGCTCAGCCCCCGCGACGTGCGCCCCCGCATGATCGTCATGGTGTCCAAGTTCGGCCACTGCCTCAACGACCTCCTCTACCGCCAGCGCAGCGGGCTCCTGGACGTCGACATCGCCGCCGTGGTGTCCAACCACCCGGACCTGGGGTTCCTCGCGGACTCCTACGGCGTGGACTTCCACCACCTGCCGGTGACCGCCGCGAACAAGTCGGAGCAGGAGACGCGGCTCCTGGAGCTGGTGGACTCCTACGACGTCGACCTGGTCGTCCTGGCCCGCTACATGCAGGTGCTCTCCGAGCAGCTGTGCACCAAGATGTCCGGCCGGATCATCAACATCCACCACTCCTTCCTGCCGAGTTTCAAGGGTGCGCGCCCCTACCACCAGGCCCACATGCGCGGGGTCAAGCTGATCGGCGCGACGGCCCACTACGTCACCGCCGACCTCGACGAGGGGCCCATCATCGAGCAGGAGGTGTCCCGGGTGGACCACACGCACAGCCCGGAACAGCTCACCGCGATCGGCCGGGACCTGGAGTCGGTGGCGCTGGCGCGCGCGGTCAACTGGCACGCGCAGCGCCGGGTCCTCCTCAACGGGGAGAAGACGGTCGTCTTCGGCTGACACCGGGGGCACGGGCCTCCCGGCGGATCGCCGGGCGGGACCGCTTTTCGGACCAGGGGCGCCTTCAGGGGCGCCCCTGGTGTTTTCCCGTGATGCTGGGGTGCGCCATGCCCGCGTGAGGCGGGATGGGAAAGACTATCTCCTCTTCTGACCAGCGATTCGTTACTCAAGGTATCTTGGCCACTACGTACAGTGTGTATATGGTGTGTTTAGTTCGGAACTCATCTGGCCATCCCATGGCGTAGATACCGGGTTTCGGTCCGAAAACTCCGAGGGCAATGCGCTCGGAGGAGGGGGCAGAAAACATGGGCAAGCACGTCGACGACGCCGCCGGCAAGGCCAAGGAGGCCTACGGCAAGGCCGCGGGGGACCGCGGCAAGGAGGCCGAGGGCAAGGCGGACCAGGCCAAGGCCGACGCCAAGGACAAGGCCGACCAGGCCAAGGACAAGGCCAAGGACGCGAGCGAGAAGGCCAAGAACGTCTTCAAGCGCTGACGGCCTCTGTGACCACGGGGTTTCTGCACACTGCGCAGGGGGGACCAGTGTCGGACATCAGGACCGAAGCGAAGGTGCCGGGCGCCCGCGAGGCGGGCAGGGGGGACTCCTCCGGCGACGGGGGAGGCCGCACCCAGATCGCGGACGGGGTGGTCGCGAAGATCGCCGGGATGGCCGCGCGTGAGATCGGCGGCGTCCACGCGATGGGCGGCGGGACGGCGCGCGCCGTCGGCGCCGTGAGGGACGCCGTGACCGGCGGCGGGACCGACCGGGGCTCCGTCTCGCGCGGGGTCTCGGTCGAGGTGGGCGAGCACCAGGCCGCCGTCGACATCGACCTGGTCGTCGAGTACGGGGCCGCCATCCAGGACCTCGCGGCCTCCGTGCGGCGCAACGTCGCCACGGCGGTGGAGCGCATGACCGGCCTGGAGGTCACCGAGATCAACATCAGGGTGGACGACATCCACCTGCCCGACGACGACCAGGACGACGACTCCGACGACTCCGGGCCCCGGGTCCGGTAGTGGCGGCCGGCGGTGGGGACCCGGGCGAGGTGGCCCGACGCGTGGCCGAGGAGGCCGCCCGCTTCCCGGACGTGGTGGAGCTGTCGTCCGGAGGGTTCGGAACGCTGGCCACCCCCGTGCCCGGCGGACGCGTGCACGGCGTCGCGGTGCGCGCGGACGGGGTCGAGGTGGGCGTCGTGGTCCGCTTCGGGAGACCGCTGCCGGAGATCGCAGCCGAGCTGCGCCGGGGCCTGGCCCCGCTGGCCGGCGGCCGCACCGTCCACATCTCGGTGGAGGACGTGGTCGCCGGCCTCGGCGACGGCAGACGGACGGGGCTCTGAACGTGGAAGCAACAGGTGCTGGACAAGAGGGGGAAGCCATGTGGCCCATCGTCGGCCTGTCCTACGGGACGGTACTGGGTCTCGCCGCCGCCTTCGGCGGATTCGCGGCCTTCGCGCTGGTCCTGGTTCTGGGCCTCGTCGGGTTCGTCGCGGGCCGGGCGATGGAGGGCGAGATCGACCTCGGTGAGGTGTTCTCGCGGCGGTCGGCCTGAGGCGGGCCCCTCGGGCGTCCGAGGGCGCCGCCGACACACACGCCCCGGAGGGAAGGAGCGGTCGTGGCCGGAGTGCGGACCGATACGGTCCCCAGGCAGAGGGAGCACCCGCCCGGCGGGCCGGGCCACGGGCGGCACGAGCGCGAACACGGACCCGCGGGCCGCACCGTCATCGAGCCCGGAGTGGTCGAGAAGGTCGCGGCCCGGGCCGTCCGCGAGGTCCAGGGGGCCCGCGCGGCCAGGTCGAGGGCCGCACGGGCGAAGGTGAGCGGTGACGTGGTCCTCCTGCGGCTGCGGATCACCGTGCGCTACCCGCGCTCGGCGCGGGAGGTCGCCGCCCGTGTCCGCGGACACGTCAAGGAACGCGTCGAGCGGATCACCGGCAAGCAAGTCCACCACATCGACATCGAGATCGCGGAGCTGGTGCGCTGACATGACCACCGTGGAAGAGGTGCTCGGCCGCCCGGACCAGGGCGTCGACCGTCGGGCGAAGCGGGTGGCGGTCCATACCTTCCGGCCGAGGAGGTCGTGGCCCGCGGTGATCACGGGGCTCGTGATCCTCGTCGTGGCCGTCGTCGCCGCCGCCGAGGTGATCTCCGCGCTCGCCGGGAGCCCCCTGCGGCTCATCCCGGTGGGCGCGGCCACCGGATACGCCGGGGCCACCACCTGGTCGGCGCCCTCGGTGCAGATCGCCTCGGCCGTCCTGGCGCTGATCGGCCTGGCGCTGATCGTGGCCGCCCTGACGCCCGGACGCGGGCACTGGACCGCGCTGCGCACCGACGACCCCGCACTGGTGGTGGGGCTCACCAGGCCCGCGCTGCGCCGTGCGGTGGCCGCTGCGGCGCACGAGGTCAGCGGTGTCGACGCCGTGAACGTCGCCGTCCGGGGCAACAGGCTCCGGGTGCACGTGCGCACCGGTATGCGGGAGGCCGCCGGGCTGCCCGCGGAGGTGACCGCGGCCGTGGAGCGGCGGTTGGAGGAGCTGGCGCCGCTGCGCAGCATGCGGATCGCCACCCACGTCAGGTACGCGGAGGTGTGACCGTGGTGCGAGACAGGGCCCGGAGGTCGGCCCGGGGGAACCGGTGGGGCCTGGCGGTCGTGGGCGCGGTCCCGCTCGCCGCGGGACTGGCGGCGCTCGCCGCGGGACGCGGGCTGTTCGGCGCGCCCCTCGCGGAGAGCCCCCTGCTCAGCGCGCCGGCGGCCGACTTCCTCGACCGGCCGTGGGTGCCGTACGCGGCGGTCGCGGTGGCGTTCGCGGCGGGGTTCCTGGCGCTGCGCTGGCTGATGGTCCAGGGGCTCAACGACACCGTGGGGCGCCTGGTCCTGGACAAGGGCCACGACGGCCGGGTGGAGATGTCCGAGAGCGTGGCCCGCGGAGCGCTGGAGCAGGAGGTCGCGGACTACCCCGGTGTGCGCCGCGCACGTGCGCGGCTGACGGAGTCCTCCGACGCGCCGCACCTGAGGCTGGCGCTCATCCTGGACGACGACGCCGACGTCAGGGGGGTGTGGCAGCGGGTGCGCTCGGACGCCCTGGCGAACCTGCGCAGCTCGCTCGACCTGGAGAGGGTGCCCGCCGTCGTGCGGATGTCGATGACCGCTCCGGCCAAGAACCCCCGGCGCGGCCTCGCCTGAGCGGGAGGGCCCGTGCGGGCCCTCCCCGAACGACGCTCCCGGCACGGTGCTCCCCGCACAGCGCTCCCCGCACCGCGCTCCCGGCCCGGTGGGACGACCGGAACCGCTGCTCTCGTGGCTCCGGGGCTGCGACACCGGCGGCCCCGTCCCGGGGGACGGTTCCGACGCCCGGGCGCGCCACGGGCACGGGCCCCCGGCGGCGGGCCGGGGTCGGGGTCTCTCCGCCCGCCGCGCCGGGGCGTGTTCCGTGGGTGCTTCCGGTCGGCTCGGCGCTCGCGCCGACCGCCGCGAGCGCTCGCGGGGGCCGTCCCCCACAGGGCGGGGAGCGAGGGCCGGCCCGGGACCGGCCCTCGGAGCGCGGTCGGCGCGGCGGGGCGCCCCGGCGGACGCGGGCCCGGCCGGGCGCCGCGCTACGACAGGGCGTCGCCGCGCTCGTGCCGCACGCGGCCGTCGCGCAGGACGGTGCGCACGTTGCGCTCGGGGTCCGCGAGCACCCCGATGTCGGCGAGGGGGTCGCCGTCCACGACCAGCAGGTCGGCACGGGCGCCGTCGCGCAGGGTGCCGACGACGCCCTCCAGGCCGAGGAGCCGGGCCGCGTTGACGGTGGCCGAGCGCAGGACGTCGGCGGCGGGCTGGACCCGGCCGCGGATGGCGAACTCCCGGCTCTGGCGGTCCTGCATCCCGCCGAGCAGGTCGCTGCCGAAGACCAGGTTCACCCCCGCCTCGTGCGCCATGCTCAGCGCGTCCATGCCGCGGGTGAGGACGGTGTCGACCTTCTCCTGGCTCGCGGCGGGCAGGCCGTAGGCGGCGCCCTGGAGGGACAGTTCCTCGTAGGTCACGAGCGTGGGCACCAGGAAGGCGTCGTGCTCCAGGAACAGCTCGACGCTGCTCCGGTCGATGAGGTTGCCGTGCTCGATGCAGCGCACGCCCAGGCGCAGGCCCCGGTTGACGGCGCGGGCGGTGTAGGCGTGGCCGGTGACGTAGCGGTTGGCGGCCTCGGCCTCCTCCACCACGGCGCGGATCTCGGCCTCGGAGGACTGGGTGGAGTCGATGCGGTCGGTCGGGGAGGCGACCCCGCCCGACAGCATGATCTTGAGGTGGTGCGCGCCGGTGCGGAGCTGTTCGCGCGCGGCCCGGCGAAACTCGTCGGGGCCGTCGCAGACCACGCCGGCTCCGGGGCAGCAGGCGTGGGTGTCGTTGCCCTGGCGGCCGGGGCCGCGGAAGTCGCCGTGTCCGCCCGTCTGGGAGAGGGCCTTGCCGCCGAACATCAGCCGGGGGCCGTCGACCAGCCCCTCCTCGACCGCGAGGGCCAGGCCCCAGTCGCCCCCGGCGACGTCGCGGACGGTGGTGAAGCCGCGCTTGAGCATGGCGTTGAGGGACGTGGCGGCGTAGCTGGCGACGTAGGAGGGCGAGTGGTCCATGGCCGCGCCGAGGTCGGCGCTGAAGGCGGTCGCGTGGATGTGGCCGTCGATGAGGCCCGGCATGAGGGTGGCTCCGCCCAGGTCGACGACCTCGACGGCCCCTCCCGTCTCGGGTGCGGGGCCCTGGCCGCTGCCCGCGATGAGCCCGTCCTCCACGAGCAGCCAGGAGTCCGGCGTCCTGGTGCCCGCCTCCGGGTCGAGGAGGCCCGCCCCGGTGAAGAGGAGCGGCGGCTGGGACTGGCGGGTCATGTGTACCTCCGATGGAACGGCTCGGCGTGTGGGCCACGCATCTGCAATATATGTTGCATCAAAGGCGCGCGAACGGCCAGGGGGTGGTATCGCTTGGTGGACGCGTGGCCGGGGGTGTTCCGGCCGCGCCCGGGACGGAGGGGTGATGGCGGACTGGATCGAGGCCGCGCTCGGCGACGGGCGACTGGGCCGCGCGGCCGAGCGCGTGGTCAGGGTGCTGCGGGACCAGCCGAGGTTCGCGTCCTACGCGAGCACCGCGGAACTGGCCGAGCGCGCCGGGGTCAACGTCGCCACGGTGGTCCGTGCCGCGCAGGCCCTCGGGTTCAGCGGCTGGCCGGCGCTCCGCGTCGAACTGCGCTCCCGTTACCTGGCCTCCCTCAGCGCGGGGGAGGTGCTGGCCGAGCACGCCGGGTCCGACGCCGACCCGGTCCGGGCGGCGGTCCGCGCCGACCGCGAGGGGCTGCGGACCCTGGAGCGCACGCTCGAACCCGGCAGGGTGCGCGCGCTCGCCGCCTCCATCCACACCGCACGCAGGACCAGGGTGGTGGGCTCGGGGACCTTCGCGGCGCCCGGCCTGCAACTGGCGCACGCCGCCGGGATCATGGGCTACGACGTGGAGCGGTTCGACGTCGGGGGGACGGCGCTGGTCAACGCCCTGGCGCGGATGGGGCCGGAGGACCTGCTGGTGGCGTGCGACCTGTGGCGCCTGCCCACCGCGCTGCGCGCCGCGGTGAGGGTCGCCGGGCGGCGGTCCGTGCCGGTCGCGGTCATCACCGACCGCAGGGACTCCCCGCTGGCGGAGGGCGCCGCGCACCTGCTGCTCGTCCCGAGCGAGGGCGTGGGCATGTTCCCGTCGCTGGTCCCGGCGATGTCGGTGATCCACGCGGTGCTGGCCGAGCTGGCGCGGATCGGCGGGGACGGGGTGCTGCGCGCCGTGCGCGACACGGAGCGCCTGTGGGAGGAGTCGGAGCTCTTCTGAGCGACGGCCGGGTGGATGACCTGCGGCTACGGGGTGACGCGCAGGTGGCGTGATCAGGATCACGTTCTTTGCAATAAGTGTTGCACTTCACTGGCGCGACTGCTTTCATGGCGGACGGATCACCGCCGGTGGTCGCCCCCCGTGCCCATCCCCTGAACCGAACCTCGCAGGTGGCCAATGCAGACGACCCATCTCGTGATCCTCGCCGTGTACATCCTGGCCATGCTGGGGATCGCCCTCTACTTCGTGCGCTCCGGCAGGGTCGGCGGCGGCGACGACTTCCTCTTCGCCGGACGCAGCCTCCCCCGCCCGGTCATGATCGCCACCATGCTGGTCACCTGGGTCGGGTCCGGCACGATCATCGGCGGCGCCAACTTCGCGTACACCTACGGGCCGACGGCCGGACTCGTCTTCTTCGCGGGCACCCCGCTGGGCATCCTCGTCCTGCTCCTGGCGGCCCGCCGCATCCGGAGGGCGTCCAGGCACACCATCCCCGAACTGCTGGAGGTGCGCTTCGGGATCGGGGTCCGCACCGTCGCGGCGGTGGTCACCACCATCGCCTTCCTGGGCCTGACCGCCTCGCAGTTCGTCGGCGGCGGGTACGTCGTCAGCCTGGTCACCCCGCTGTCCGCCACCCAGGGGACCGTGCTCATCGCCGTCGTCGTGACCCTGCTGACGATCAGCGGCGGCCTGTTCTCGGTCGCCTACACCGACTTCGTGTCCGCCATCCTCATCGTCCTCGGCCTGTGCATGGCGCTGCCCCTGGTGTTCGCCGCGGTCGGCGGTCCCGGCGCCTACTGGGACGGGCTTCCGGAGCAGGCGCGGACCTTCAGCGGCGGGCTGACCTGGCTCCAGCTGCTCGGCTACTTCCTCCCGCTGTTCCTGCTGCTCCTGGCCGACCAGAACATGTACCAGCGCCTCGCCGCCGCCAAGGACGAGCGCGACGCCAGGTCGTCCACCCTGGGCATGCTGGTGGGCAGCTTCTTCGTCTTCATCCCCGTCGTCCTGCTCGCCACGGCCGCCGCCGTCCTCATGCCCGGCATCAACGGCGACATGGCGGTTCTCGCCCTGGCCTCCGAGGGCTACCTGCCCGCCGTCCTGGGCGGCCTGATCCTGGCCGGCGCGGTCGCCTTCGTCATCACGACGGGCTCCTCGTACATGCTGTCCGGGGCCTCCAACGTCGCCTACGACCTGTACGCACGGTTCGCCGGTGACCGGGCGAGCCAGCGCCGCAAGCTGGTGCTCCAGAGGCTGGCGGTCCTGGGCATCGCGCTCGCCGGCCTGGCCCTGAGCCTGTACTTCCCGACCGTGCTCGAACTCCAGATGTACTCGTACACCGTCTACGGCGCGGCGATCACCCCGGTGGTCCTGTCGGTGCTGTTCTGGAAGCGCGCGACCACCGCCGGAGCCGTCGCCGCCCTCGTCGTGGGCGCGGCCACCACCATCGGCTGGCAGCTGGCCGGGACCCCGGCCGGCCTGAACGGGGTCATCGCGGCGCTGCCCGCGGCCCTGGTCGCCCTGGTCGTCGTCAGCCTCCTCACGAAGGCGCCGGACCCCGAGAGGGTGGCCGCCGCCGTCGCGGCGCCCGACGCCGACGCCGAGGCCGGCGCCTCGAAGTGACCCGTCCCGGGCCGCGCTCCGGCGCGGCCCGGCCGGCGTCCCCGACCGCCGGGGACGCCGGGAGCGCGGGCGGCCGGAGCCTCAGCACTCGATGACGTTGACGGCGAGGCCGCCGCGCGAGGTCTCCTTGTACTTGTCCATCATGTCGCGGCCGGTGTCGCGCATGGTGCGGATGACCTTGTCCAGCGACACGAAGTGGCTGCCGTCGCCGCGCAGCGCCATGCGGGTCGCGCTGATCGCCTTCACGGAGGCGAGGGCGTTGCGCTCGATGCACGGCACCTGCACGAGGCCGCCGATCGGGTCGCAGGTCAGCCCCAGGTTGTGCTCCATGGCGATCTCGGCGGCGTTCTCCACCTGGGCCGGGGTGCCGCCCAGGACCTCCGCCAGGCCGGCGGCGGCCATCGAGGAGGCCGAGCCCACCTCGCCCTGGCAGCCGACCTCCGCGCCCGAGATCGACGCGTTCTGCTTGAACAGGATGCCGATCGCGGCGGCCGTGAGCAGGAAGCGCACCACGCCCTCGTCGCCGGCCCCCGGGCTGAAGTGCAGGTAGTAGTGGAGCACGGCCGGGACGATGCCGGCGGCGCCGTTGGTCGGCGCGGTCACCACACGGCCGCCCGCCGCGTTCTCCTCGTTGACGGCCAGGGCGTACAGGGTGATCCAGTCGCTGCCGCGCATCGGGTCGGGGTCCACCCCGGTCGGCGCCAGAAGGCCGGACTCGTCGCAGTTCCCGCCCAGCTGCCGGTAGAGGCGGTGCGCCCGGCGCGGCACCCTCAGACCGCCGGGGAGGCTGCCCTCGGTCATCACGCCCCGGCGCACGCACTGGCGCATCGCGGTCCAGAGGACCAGGAGCTCCTCGCGGATCTGCTCGGGGGTGCGCCCGAACGCCTGCTCGTTGTCGAGCATCACCGCGCTGATCGACTTCCCCGTCTCCGCGCAGATCGCCAGCAGCTCCTCGGCGCTGTCGAACGGGTGCGGGACGACGGTGACGTCGGGCGTGATCCGGTCGGCTCCGGCGGCGCGCTCGTCCACGACGAAGCCGCCGCCCACCGAGTAGTACACCTTGGAGGCCAGTTCGCCCCCGTCGGCGTCCAGGGCCGCGAACCGCATCCCGTTCGGATGGTCGGGCAGGCTCTCCCGGCGGCGGAAGTCGACGTCCACGGCCGGGTCGAAGGCCACCCGGGGCCCGTCCGGGCCGCCCAGGTCCAGGGCCCGCTCCTCCCGGACCCCCCCGACGAGCCGGGGGACCGCGTCCACGTCCACGTGCTCGGGGGTGTGACCCATCAGCCCCAGCACCACGGCGGTGTCGCTGCCGTGCCCCTTGCCGGTGAGCGCCAGGGATCCGTACAGCTCGGCCCTGACGCGGACGGTCCGGTCGGCCGTGCCCGCCTCGCGCAGCCCGGTGGCGAACGTGCGGGCCGCCTTCATCGGGCCGACCGTGTGCGAGCTGGACGGCCCGATGCCGATCTTGAACAGGTCGAACACGCTGATGGCCATGGCTGTCCTCCTCGTTGAGTACAGGGCCCGGGGAGCAGGGGTGCCGTGCGGGGCCCGGGGCCCCGCACGGCGGAGGCCCTACAGGTTGGGGTAGAGCGGGTACTTGGCGGTCAGGGCCCGGACCCTGCCGTGCAGGGCGTCGGCGTCGAACTCCGGCTTGAGCGCCTCGGCGATGACGTCGGCGACCTCGGCGAAGTCCTCGTCGCCGAACCCGCGGGTGGCCAGGGCCGGGGTGCCGATCCGCAGACCGGAGGTGACCATCGGCGGACGCGGGTCGTTGGGCACCGCGTTGCGGTTGACCGTGATCCCGATGTCGTGCAGGCGGTCCTCGGCCTCCTGGCCGTTGAGCCGGGAGTCCACCAGGTCCACCAGGACCAGGTGCACGTCCGTGCCCCCGGAGGCGACCTTGACGCCGGCCTCGGCCATGTCCGGCCGGGTGAGGCGCTCGGCGAGCAGGCGCGCACCGCTGACGGTGCGGCGCTGGCGCTCGGCGAACTCCTCGCCCGCGGCGACCTTGAACGAGACCGCCTTGGCGGCGATCACGTGCTCCAGCGGCCCGCCCTGCATGCCGGGGAACACCGCGGAGTTGATCTTCTTGCCGTACTCCGCCTTGGCGAGGATCATGCCGCCGCGCGGCCCGCCCAGCGTCTTGTGCGTGGTGGTGGTGACCACGTCGGCGAACGGCACCGGGTTGGGGTGCAGCCCGGCGGCGACCAGGCCGGCGAAGTGCGCCATGTCCACCATCAGCAGGGCGCCGACGGAGTCCGCGATCTCCCGGAAGCGGGCGAAGTCCAGCTGGCGCGGGTACGCCGACCAGCCGGCGACGATCATCTTCGGCTGGTGCTCCTTGGCGAGCGCCTGGACCTCGTCGTAGTCGACGGTGCCGTCCTCGTCGCGCACGTGGTAGGCGACCGCGTTGAGGATCTTGCCGGAGTAGTTGATCCGCATGCCGTGGGTGAGGTGGCCGCCGTGGGCCAGGTCCAGGCCCAGGATGGTGTCGCCCGGCTTGAGCAGCGCGAAGTACACGGCCGTGTTGGCCTGCGCGCCCGAGTGCGGCTGCACGTTCGCGTGCTCGGCGCCGAACAGCGCCTTGGCGCGGTCGATCGCGAGCTGCTCGACGACGTCGACGTGCTCGCACCCGCCGTAGTAGCGGCGGCCGGGGTAGCCCTCCGCGTACTTGTTGGTCAGGACGGTGCCCTGCGCCTCGATCACCGCCTGCGGGGCGAAGTTCTCCGAGGCGATCATCTCCAGGGTGTCGCGCTGGCGGGCCAGCTCCGCGTCGACCGCGGCCGACACCTCGGGGTCCAGTTCGCCCAGTGTCTGGTTGAGCGTGTTGTCAGTAGCCATCGGGGGCCTACTCCTCGCCTTCGGTCAGCTTCGTGTACTCCTCGGCGGAGAGCAGCCCGGAGGGCTCCTCGGTGAGCCGGGCCCTGAACAGCCAGCCGCCCTCGAAGGGCGCGGTGTTGATCGTCTCGGGCGCGTCCGCGAGGGACTCGTTGACCTCGACGACCTCGCCGCTGACCGGCGAGTAGACGTCGCTGACGGACTTGGTGGACTCCACCTCGCCGCTCGGCTCACCGGCGGTCACCTCGCCGCCGACCTCGGGCAGCTCGACGAAGACGATGTCGCCCAGGGCCTCGGCGGCGAACGAGGTGATCCCGACGGTGGCGATCCCGTCCTCGACCGCGACCCACTCGTGTTTGGCCGTGTAACCCAGCTCCGTGGGAACGCTCACTTCAACTCTCCTTGGAGGTGTTCCATTTTCCTGCCGTGCACCTGTGCTGCCCGGCCCGGCCTACGCCCGGTCGCGCCCCGTGCGCGCCGGCCCCCGGTTCGGGGGTCCGGCCGCGCGGGGCGCGCGGGCCTTCGGGGTGTGAAGGCCCCTGCTGTTACGGCTGCCGCTTGTAGAACGGCAGCTCGACCACGTCGACGTCCTCGCCCCTCCCGCGCACGTCCACGGTGAACGCGCCGGTCGAGGTGTCGAGGTCGCCGTCCACGTAGGCCATGGCGATGGGGCGGCCCAGGGTGGGGGAGGGCGCGCCGCTGGTGAGGGTTCCGACGGTCTCGCCGTCGCGGAGGACGTCCTGGCCCTTGCGCAGCGGGCGGCGCCCGCGCGCGACGAGGCCGATGAGGCGGCGGGGGCGGGCGGTGCGGGAGGCCTCCTCCAAGGCGGCACGGCCCACGAAGTCGCCCTCCTTCTCGAACTTCACCACGCGGCCCAGCCCGGCGTCGAAGGGGGTGAGCTCCGCGGTGAGCTCCTGCCCGTACAGAGGCATCCCGGCCTCCATGCGGAGGGTGTCGCGGGCCGACAGCCCGGCCGGGACGAGCCCGTGCCGTTCGCCCTCGGCCATCAGGGCGTCCCAGACCAGGGGGGCCTTCCCGGCGGGCCGGACGAAGATCTCGAAGCCGTCCTCGCCGGTGTACCCGGTGCGCGCGAGCAGGACGGGCTGACCGGCGACGGTGTGCTCGTACCCGGCGTAGTAGCGGATGCCGTCCAGGTCCGCGTCGGTGAGCGGCGCGAGGATCTCGACCGCGCGCGGCCCCTGGATCGCGATCAGGGCGTGGTCGGCGGACTCGTCCGCCACCTCGACGTCGAAGCCCTCCGCGCGTTCGGCCAGCGCGGCGGCGACCACGGGCACGTTGGCGGCGTTGGCCACGACGAGGTACTCCTCCTCGCCCAGCCGGTAGACGATGAGGTCGTCCAGGACGCCGCCCCCGGCGTCGGTGATCATGGTGTAGCGGGCGCGGCCGACCCCGACCCGGGACAGGTGGCCGACCAGGGCGAAGTCGAGGGCGTGGGCGGCCTGCGGGCCGGTGAGGCGGATCTCGCCCATGTGGGAGAGGTCGAAGAGCCCGGCGGCCTCGCGGACCGCCTTGTGCTCGGCGGTCTCGCTGCCGTAGCGCAGCGGCATGAGCCATCCGGCGAAGTCGACCAGCGTGGCGCCGGCCTTCTCGTGGACCTCGCGGAGCGCGGTGGCGCGCGGCGCTGATGCGGGATCGGACATGGGCACTCCCGAGAGGATGGGCGTCGTGTCGTGCAGAGGCGTTGCCATCCTCCCCCTCTGTCATCTGTGCCTGAGAGCTTCGCCGCGCGCTCGGCGTGGCTTGCACCTTCGGCGAGGGACGCTGGTCCCTGCTTTCCAGAGTGGTCTCGCCCGTACGGTCCGCTGTGCCTGAGAGGTTGTCGTGGGGAGGGATTGCTCCTTCGGCGGCCCGAGATGGCTACGCGGGCACTCTCCCGTACGGGGTCAGCAACACGTTCAGACTAGCAGCGGGCGCGCACGGCCCCCGAAGGTGCCCGGTCCGGGGCGGGGACGCGGTGCGGGTCCCCCGCCGCCCACCGGGGGAGTCGGGCCGAATCCGTCGCGGAGGGGGGCTCCGGGGGTTAGCGTGAGCCGGGGACGGACTTCCTGCGTGGGAGGGATGACGGGTGCGAGCCGACGGGGACGGGAACCGGGGGACGGGCGGACGGGCGCGGGCGGGGCGCCGGGGGGTGCGGCGGCCGGCGGCCGTGCACGGCACGGCGGTGCTGGCCGCGGCGTGCGTCCTCGGGCTGACCGCCGGCAGCGGGTGCGCGCGGGGCGGCGGTGACGGGCCGGAGCCGCCGTCCGAGGGCCGGCTGGAGGCGAGCGCGCAGGAGCGGCGGGGCGACGTCGCCGCGGTGGAGCGCGAGGACCTGGAGTCGGTGTTCGCCGAGGCCGGGGTGGAGGGCACGTTCGTGCTCCACGACACCCGTGCCAGGGAGTCGACCCTCGTCGGGGCGGAGGCGGCCTACGAGCGCGCGGTGCCCGCGTCCACGTTCAAGCTGGCCAACACCCTGATCGGCCTGGAGACGGGCGCGGTGTCGGGCCTGGACGAGGTGCTGCCCCACGGCGGCGGGCCGCAGCCCGTCGAGGCGTGGGAACGGGACATGTCCCTCAGGGAGGCGTTCCCCGCCTCGAACTTCCCCGTCTACCAGGAGCTGGCCCGCAGGGTGGGGCACGAGCGGATGGCGGTCTGGGTGGACCGCTTCGACTACGGGAACCGGGACGTCGGCGGCGAGGGCGTGGAGGACCGGTTCTGGCTGGACGGTCCGCTGGAGATCTCCGCCGTGGAGCAGACCGAGTTCCTGGCCTCGCTGGCCCGTTCGGAGCTGCCGGTGGACGCGGCCCACCAGGAGGCGCTGCGCGAGATCGCCCTCGTGGAGGAGGGTGACGGCCACACGCTCTTCGCCAAGAGCGGCTGGGCGGTGGACGTCGACCCGGCCCCCGGCTGGTGGGTCGGCTGGGTGGAGCGCGGCGAGGACCTGTACACGTTCGCCCTGCGCATCGAGATGGACGACGACGCGAACGCGGAGCTGAGGGAGCCCCTGGCCCGGGAGCTGCTGGTGGAGCTGGGCGCGCTGCCGGGCGGCGCCGGGGGCTGACCCGGGCGGGCGCCGCGCGTCCCCGCGGGGCGCCGTGTGTCCGGCGGGCCGGGCGTCCGGGCGGCGGGAGCCGGCGCGGCCCCGCGACGGTCCGGGCCGTTCCCGCCCGGGCCGGGCAGAGGCCGACGGGGCGGCGGGGCCCGCGGAGCGGGCGGGGTCGGGGGCGCGCCGTTCCGAGGGCGGGGTACGGGGCCACGCGGGGCCGGGCGCCCCGGGACGGGGCGCCCGGGTACGTCAGGCGGCGTTCTCGCGGCGCTTGCGCACGGCCTCGGCGAGCTGGTTCAGCACCTCGCCGGTGGTCTCCCACCCCATGCACTTGTCGGTGATGGACTGGCCGTAGGTCAGGTCGGCGGGGTCGCCGAGCTTCTGGGCGCCCTCGACGATGAAGCTCTCCAGCATGACGCCGATGACGCCCTTCTGGCCGGCGGCGACCTGGGCCGCGATCGCGGAGGCCACGCCCGGCTGGCGCTTGTGGTCCTTGCCGCTGTTGGCGTGGCTGGCGTCGATCATGAGGCGCCGGGGCAGGCCCGCGTTCTCGATGACGTCGAGGGCGGCCCCGACCGGCGCCGCGTCGAAGTTGGGCCCGCTGCGGCCGCCGCGCAGGATCACGTGGCAGTCCGGGTTCCCCTCCGTGACGACGACCGACCCGGCCCCGGCCGGGTCGACGCCGAAGAAGGTGTGCGAGGCGGAGGCCGCGCCGACCGCGTCCACCGCGACCTGCACGTCGCCGTCCGTGCCGTTCTTGAAGCCCACGGGGGTGCTCAGACCGCTGCTGAGCTGGCGGTGCACCTGGCTCTCCGTGGTGCGGGCGCCGATGGCCCCCCAGGAGACGACGTCGGCGATGTACTGCGGGGTGATGGGGTCGAGGAACTCGGTCCCGGCGGGCAGGCCGAGGGAGTTGATGTCGAGGAGCAGCTTGCGGGCGGTGCGCAGGCCGTGGTGGACGTCGTAGGTGTCGTCCAGGTGCGGGTCGTTGATGAGGCCCTTCCAGCCGACGGTGGTGCGCGGCTTCTCGAAGTACACGCGCATCACCACGCACAGGTCGTCGCGCAGGGAGGGCACCAGCTCGGCCAGCCGCCGGGCGTAGTCCAGGGCGGACTCGGGGTCGTGCACCGAGCAGGGGCCGACGACGACCAGGAGCCGGTCGTCCTCACCGTCCAGGACGCGCTTGACCTCGGCGCGGGACTCCTCGACCAGGGCGCTGCGGTCCGGGCCCAGCGGGAGTTCTGCGAGCAGGTCCTGGGGGGCGATGAGCGGCTTGTAGCTCGCCACCCGTGTGTCGTTGGTGCTCGGCATCGTGTAGTTCCCCTTGGTCCCGTCTGTCCGTGTATCGCACTGCTGTCACGCTGTCGCCACGAAAACACTAGCGCGGCCGTGCGTGCGGGGAGGTGCCGATCCGGAACACCGACGCGGAACACGGGATGGGAAACGCCACACCCGCCGAGGGGGATATCGACTGTCTCGTGATGTGGGACGCCATTTCCGTGGAAAGACGCGGCAATGGCGGCCGGGACCGCCGGCCCGGCCCGGGGGCTCAGTCCTTCAGGCCCGGGAGGTCCTCCTCCCAGAACTCGTGCGGATTGCGGGTGCCGTCGACGACCGCGCCGCGCTCGGACTCCGCCGCGCGCAGCTGCACCCGGCGGATCTTACCGGACACGGTCTTGGGCAGCTCGGCGAACTCCAGGCGGCGGACCCTCTTGTACGGCGACAGCCGCGCACGGGCGTGGAGCAGGATGGCCCGCGCCGTGGCCGCGTCGGGCGGCACCCCCTCGGCCGGGGTCACGTACGCCTTGGCGACCGACAGGCGCAGCGGATCCGGTGAGGGCACCACCGCGGCCTCGGCCACGTATTCGTGCTCGATCAGGACGCTTTCGAGTTCAAAGGGTGAGATGCGGTAATCCGAGGCCTTGAAAACATCGTCGATCCGGCCGATATAGGTAATGTGCCCGGTCGAATCCCGGCTCGCGATGTCGCCGGTGCGATAGAGCCCCCGGCGGGTCAGTTCCCGGGTGAGGCCGGGGTCGTCGTCGTAACCCTTCATGACCCCGACGGGGCTCCGGGCCATGTCCACGCAGATCTGCCCGGTGTCGGACGGCTCGTCGGTGACCGGGTCGGCCAGCACGACGTCGTAGCCGGGCATGGGCCGCCCCATCGACCCGGGGAGGACCTCCTGGCCCGGCCCGTTGCCGATGACCAGCGTCGTCTCGGTCTGGCCGAACCCGTCGCGGACGGTCAGCCCCCACGCCTCCCGCACCCGGTCGACCACCTCGGGGTTGAGCGGTTCGCCGGCGGACAGGACCTCGCGCAGCCCCACCTTCCACCCGGACGGGTCGGCCTGGACGAGCATCCGCCACACCGTGGGCGGCGCGCACAGGGTGTCCACGCCGCAGCGCACCACCTCGTCGAGCAGCCGCCGGGGGTCGAACCGCTCCTGGTTGAGGACCAGGACCGTCGCCTCGGCGTTCCACGGCCCGAACACGCTGCTGTAGGCGTGCTTGCCCCATCCGGGGGAGGACACGTTGAGGTGGATGTCGCCGGGGCGGACGCCCAGCCAGTACATGGTGGACAGGTGGCCCACGGGATAGGACCGCTGCGTGTGGGTGACCAGCTTGGGCCGCGACGTCGTCCCGGACGTGAAGTACAGCAGGAGCGGGTCGTCCGGGCCGGAGCGGTGAGGGGGGTGGAACTCCAGGGCGGCGTGCTCGGAGTCGGCGTAGCTCAGCCACCCCTCCATGTACCCCACGCAGATCCGCGTCCAGTGGCCCCTGAGCTCGGCGAACTTGGCCGTCTCGGCGACCGAGCACACCACGTGCGCGATCTCTCCCCGCTCCAGCCTGTCCACCAGGTCGCCCTCGGACAGGGCGGTGGCCGTCGGGGTGACGACCGCCCCGAGCTTGACCGCCGCCAGGGTGGTCTCCCACAGCTCCACCTGGTTGCCGAGCATCACCATGATCCGGTCGCCGCCGCGGACGCCCTGGCCGAGCAGCCAGTTCGCCACCTGGTTCGAGCGCTCCGACAGGTGGCGGTAGGTGTACTTGGCCTCGCTGCCGTCGTCCTCCACGATCCACAGGGCGGTCCGGTCCGGACGCCGCTCGGCGACCTCGTCGAAGTAGTCCAGCGCCCAGTTGAACACGTCCGGCCTCGGCCAGGTGAACTCGCGGTGGGCGGCCTCCTGGTCCGTGCGGTGCGACAGGAGCAGGTCCCGCGCCGCACGGAACTCCGCGGCGCCCTCGGCGGCCATCTCTCTCGACATGTCTGGCGACCTCCGGTTCGGGGACAGGGCGCCGGCCGCACTGTCCGCGGACTCCGCCCGGAGAGGGCGGTGGGACGGGTGTGCCCCGCTGGTCCTACCCGGGATGCGCGCCCCCGACGCCTCCCCTGCGGGTCCCCCGGCTGGCTCTAGGATGTGTGGACATGGAGGAACTGCGCGGACACCACGGAACCTGGCGGATCGACGACGAGACGGTCCGCATCCGTTTCGAGTCCGGCCGCAGGGTCCCCACGCTGCTCAAGTCCCTGGGGAGCTGCACGGTACCGCTGGCGGCCGTCCACGAGGTGGATTTCGACCGGGGCGACCGCAAGCACGGGTGGCGCCTGCGCCTCGGGCTCGCGGACGGCGCCGACCCGTACGCGGCCCTGGGGCTCCCCGGACGGGACCCCTCCACCCCGCTGCTGCTCACCGGCCCCCACGACACGGAGCTCGTCGCCGAGTACCTCTCCGAGCAGGTCGCCTCCTCGGCCCGCTACGCCAGGGAGACCCTCGCCGGGGAGCTCGACCCCCGGGAGGTCGCCCTGGGGCTGGTCGGAAGGCCCCCTCTCCAGGTCCGCACCGCGGAGGGCTCGGCGTCCTTCGACGGCGCCCGGGTGCGCCTGCAGTGGGACGGCTGGCTGGCCAGCACGGCCAAGGAGAAGGAGAAGTCCCGCGACTACCGGCTGTCCGAGGTCCTGGCGGCCGAGTGGCGGCCCCCCGTGGACGTCACCGAGGGCCACCTGCGGATCGTGCTGCGCGGCGTCACCCTCCCGGGGGCGACCGAGCTCGCGAACGACTTCTTCACCCTGGCCTCGCACGGGACGAAGGGCAGTGAGGAGACGCTGCTGATGGCGGCCACCCTCAACGCCCACATCGGGGCCGCGGACGCACCGGGGGAGGGCCCCGCGGCCCTGGGCCCCGGCGCCCGGGCCGACGACGGCGGCGGAGGCGAGGCGGTCTTCGCCACGATCCGCGAACTCGGGCGCCTCCACTCCGAGGGGCTGCTCACCGACGAGGAGTTCAGCGCGAAGAAGGCGCAGCTCCTCGACCGGCTCTGACCGCGTTCCGGCGCCCCGGGGCCGAACGGGACCGGGACGGCGGCGGGCGGGCCGCCCCGGCGGGCCCCGCCGCGGTCCGCCCGCGGGCGCGGCCGGGGATCCCGGCGCGCCCCGCACACCATCCTCAGCTCCCGCCGGACCCCGGCGGGGAGGCCACATCCAGGAAGGGGCTCACGCCTTGCGCACTCTGTACCCGCCCATCGAGCCGTACGACTCGGGCATGCTCGACGTCGGCGACGGACACCGCGTCTACTGGGAGCTGTGCGGCAACCCCGCGGGCAAGCCCGTGGTGTTCCTGCACGGCGGGCCCGGCGGCGGCTGCGTCCCCGACCACCGGAGGCTGTTCGACCCGGCGCGGTACCGGATCCTGCTGTTCGACCAGCGCAACTGCGGCCGCTCCACGCCGCACGCGGGCCAGATGGACACCGACCTGTCCACCAACACCACCTGGGCGCTGGTGGAGGACATGGAGCGCCTGCGCGAGATGATCGGCGCGCAGAGCTGGCAGGTCTTCGGCGGCTCCTGGGGGAGCTGCCTGGCACTGGCCTACGCGCAGAAGCACCCGGAGCGCGTCAGCGAGCTCGTCGTCCGCGGCATCTTCACGCTCCGGGACGAGGAGCTGCGCTGGTTCTACCAGGAGGGCGCCTCGAACCTCTTCCCGGACCTGTGGGAGTCCTACCTGGCGCCCGTTCCGGAGGAGGAGCGCGACGACCTCGTCGCCGCCTACGCGCGGCGCCTCGCCTCCCCCGACCGGGAGGTCCGGCTGGAGGCGGCCCGCGCGTGGAGCGTGTGGGAGGGGTCCACGGTGACGCTGCTGCCCGACCCGTCCCTGCGGGAGCACCACGCGGACGAGGAGTACGCGCTGGCGTTCGCCCGTATCGAGAACCACTACTTCGTCAACAAGGGGTTCCTGGAGCCGAACCAGCTCGTGGACGGCGCCGGGGCGATCCGGCACATCCCCGGCGTGATCGTGCAGGGCCGGTACGACGTGTGCACGCCGGTGCGCACCGCCTACGACCTGCACAAGGCGTGGCCCGAAGCGGAGTTCCACATCGTGGACGACGCCGGTCACGCCTTCAGCGAGCCGGGCATCCTCGACCGCCTCATCGAGGCGACCGACCGCTTCGCCGGAGAGTGAGCCCGGGGCCCGGGGCGCCCGTCACGGGGCCCCGGGCGGCCGGTTCCGTGAACCGGGGTCCCGGGTCGGGGTCCCCGCCCCGCGGGATCCCGCTCCGGGGCCGCGCTCAGTAGCGGGCCCGGCAGGGGCCCTCCTGGGCCGGGACGTCGTCGGCGGGGCCGGTCAGCGCGAGCTGCGCGCGGCCCCGGTGCCGCGACAGGTTCCACGAGGCGAGGCCCTCGTCCCCGTCGTCCAGGCGGTGCGCGATCCCGGCCAGGGCGCACCCGCGGTCGCCGCCCTCCAGCTCCGCCAGGGCGGGCAGGGCGTCGGCGGACAGTTCCCGCAGGTACCACGTGTCGACCCGCGCCAGCTCCAGGTCGTGGTGGCTCTCCGCGATGCGCAGGTCGGGGTTGCCGTAGGCGAACACCGCCAGGGCGACGCCGGCCAGGGCCGCGGTGCCCCGGGGCAGCCAGGCGGCCCCGCGGCCCAGGGTGTTGAGCACCCCGGCCGCGATCACCAGTCCGAACACCCCGGCGCTCCACAGGATCCACGCCTCCGCGCTGATCCGCAGCCGTGTCAGGCCGAAGGTGTCGATGTAGAGCTGGAGCCGCATCATGGCCGAGGCGAGGATGACCAGGGTGAGCACGCACAGGAGCCCGAGCAGGGCGTTGCGCAGTGTCCGGGTGGCCGCGGGCCGGGACGGCAGGACGTACACGGCGACCGCGATGACGCACAGCACCAGCAGGCTGACGACCACCAGCTGGAAGAAGCCCTGGCGCGCGTACTCGGCGTAGGTGACCCCGGCGACCCGCTGGACGTGGTCGTCGCCGCCGAACATGGCGACGGCCTGCACCCCGAGGAACGCGGTGAACAGGGCGACCAGCGCGCCGAGCGGGATGGTCCACACCCAGACGGGCAGCGAGGGGGACGCGGGCCCGGCCCCGGTGGAGCGGGCGGGGGCGTTCCCCGCCGGGGCGCGGCGGCGCCTGGCGGCCAGGACGGCGGACCCGGTGAACAGCACGGTCGCCAGCGTCGCGAACAGCCGGGAGAACCCGTCGTAGAACGTGTTCCCCGAGAACGCCCCCTCGAACAACCGCGCCGCGTAGCTCGCGAAGACCGCGTCGGCGAAGGAGAACAGCAGGCCGAAGACGAGCAGGAGCACGCCGGTGACGAGCGTGGTGAGCAGGACGGGTCCGGCCAGGCGCCGCCCGCGGCCGCTGCGCAGGGGGCCCATCAGGAACCGGGGGGTGGAGGGCAGGTTGCGGAACAGGCCGAGCGAGCCGCTGACGACCCCGGCCGCGCCCTCGCGCGAGGAGGGGTTGCGTGCGGAGAACGCGAGCGAGGCGAAGAAGAAGGACGAGGTGAGCGTCCAGAACAGCACCCAGCCCGCGTCGCGCAGGGCCGCCGTGAGGAGCAGGGCGGCGGCGATCACGCCGTAGACCGCCGACCAGGCGCGGGCGTGGCGGTCGGGGCGGGGGCCGGAGGCGTCGGGGGCCGGCGCCGGGGCGTCCGGCGTTCCGGTGGGGGACGGGGCGGGTCCGGACGGCGCGGCGGCCGCGCGCTCCTCCGCTTCGTCCTCCCGGGAGTCCTCGGTCTCCTGTGCGGTGTCGGCCGTCCCCGCCGCGAGGGCGGAGCCGTCCTCCTGGGCGTCGGCGTCCTCCGGTGCCTGCGCGTTCCCGGTCTCCCGGGTGTCTCCGGTCCCTTGCGCGGCGCCGTCCTCTCGGGCGTCCGCGTCCTCCCGGGCGTCCCCGGTCTCCTGTGCGGTGCCGGCCGTCCCCGCCGCGACGGCTGTGGCGTGCGTCTGTGCGTGCTCCGGATCCGGTCCTCCGGAAGCCCCCGTCCCCGCGTCCCCGGAGCCGTCATGCACGGCTTCGACGTCCCCCGCGCCGGAGGCGTCGGGGCGCGACTCCCCGGAGCGGGGGGTCCCGCCCTCCCCGCCGGTCCCGGGCCCCCGCGACCCGCCCGGCTCCTGTGCGGCGGGGACGTCCGCCTCCGGGGGCGCCCCGGAGGCGCGCCCGTCCGGCTCCCCGCCGGGGGCGCCGTCCGGGACGGGGGGACGCGCCGCGAGGGCGGTCAGGGCGGTCAGGCCCGCGACCGCTCCCGTGATCACGATGCCGAGCCCCGGGCGGTCGAGCGTCGCCAGGAAGGCCGCCACCACGCCCACGCCGAGCAGGGCGAGGGGGAGCCACACGGGCGCCTCGGGCAGGGGGATCCGGGGCCTCGCCCCCCAGAAGTCCTGCTGGTACAGCTGCGCGTAGCTCTGCCGGTTCCGGGCGGGGTACGGGTCGTGCGGCGGATACGCCGGGTGCGGGTGGGCCGTGTACCCGGGCCGACCGTCCGCCCCGGACGCGTCCCCGGGCTCGCGCGAGGCCCCGGCGGAGGGTCCGGGCACGGACCCTCCGCCGGGACCCCGCACGCCCCCGCCGGCCGTGTGTTCGCTCGGCATGCCACCCCTCCCCGCGACGGCCCGGACGGCCCGTGCTGTCGTGACAGTGGGACAGCCGGAGGGCGTCCACGGTTCACCGAATGCCCGACCCGTGCCCTCAAGTTCTGTATGGGGCTGTATGGGCGGATCGCCTCGGCCCCTGGGGCGACGGGCCCTCCCCGGCCGGGGAGGCGGACCGGGGCGTGTTCCGTGGATGCGCCCGTCGCGAGCGGCGCATCCGCAAGGCCGGAGGAGGGGCCGGGGCGGGGTCCCGCCGACGGAGGAGAACGCCGCGAGGGGCGTGCCGGACGCGCCGCGCGGCGGGGCGGGTGTCCGGGGGCGGCTCGGGCTCGGGTCCCGGGACCGGCCACGCGAGGAGCACACGAGCATGCGGGTCGAGATCGACGACGACCGGTGCGAGAGCAGCGCCCTGTGCATGGGCGCGGCGCCGGAGGTGTTCGAGGTCCGCGACGACGACTTCCTGTACCTGCTGACGGAGGAGTCCGCGGCCGGGTCCCACGAGGGCGTCCGCCGGGCCGAGCGGTCGTGCCCCGAGCGGGCCGTCACCGTGCCGGAGTGACCCCCGCCGCGGCCAGGGCCTCGTCCCACGTCGTCGGCTTCTCCAGCAGGCCGCGGTAGCGCATCGTCCGGGGCGTGGACCGCAGCCCCAGCACGCCGGTGAGCACGCCGCCCCGGCCGAGGAAGGCCACGAACTTTCGGTCCTCCGGTGAACCGTGCACGAAGGCGACCTGATCGGCCGGTGCTCCCTGCCCCAGCAGCTGGAGCTTCATCTTGTATTGGTCCGACCAGAAGTAGGGCACGGGGGTGAAGGGCGTGCGCCCCTCCCCGGCGAGCAGGTTGCGGGCCGCGGCCTCGCCCTGCTCGCCCGCGTTGGTCCAGTGCTCCAGCCGGATCCGGCCGCCGTAGCGGGGGTGCGGCCAGTTCGCGAGGTCGCCGACCGCGTACACGCCCGGCACCGCCGTCTGCGAGTACCGGTCGCACGCGACCGCCCCGTCGGCGAGCAGCTCCACCCCCGACCCGCGCAGCCACTCGGTGTTCAGGTGCACGCCGATCCCGGCGACCACCAGCGACGCCTCCACGGCGCTGCCGTCGGCCAGCCGGACCCTCTCCACCCGGCCGTCCCCCTCGAACCCGGCCACGCCGACGCCGAGGCGCACGTCGACCCCGTTCTCCCGGTGCAGCTCGGTGAGGAGCCCGCCGATCCGCGGGTCCACCACGCGGGTCAGCGGCGTCGCCGCCGCCTCCACCAGGGTCACGTCCATGCCCGCGGCGCGGGCGCTCGCGGTGACCTCCGCGCCGACGAAGCCCGCGCCGACCACCACGAGGCGGCCCCCGGGGACGAACGCCGCGCGCACCGCCTCGGCGTCGTCGAGGGTGCGCAGCACGTGGACCCCGGCCAGGTCGGTGTCCGGGCGCCGGGCCCGCGCCCCCGTGGCGATGACCAGGCCGTCGTAGCGCACGGTCCCCGCGGCGCCGCCCGGACCGGAGACGGTCACCTCGCGGGCCGCGGGGTCCAGGGCGACCGCGCGGGTGCCCGTGCGCAGGTCCAGGTCGAGGGCGTCGACGGCCGCGTCGTCGCGCAGGCGCAGGGCGCGGTGGCCCGCCAGCCACCCGGGGCCCCCACCGGAGGGGTCCATGCCGACGCCGGTCAGCACCTCCTTGGACAGGGGCGGGCGCGAGTAGGGGCGGTGCGCCTCCTCGCCGAGGAGCGTCAGCCGCCCCTCGAACCCTTGCGCGCGCAGCGCCTCGGCCGCGTGCAGCCCCGCCATCCCGGCGCCGACGACGACTATCTCGTTCAGGGTGTCCCGCACGGTGCTGTGCCTTTCGGTGGCCCCTCCCGGGGAGGGGGACGTCAGAGTGGGCGGACCTCGCCGACGGGGGCGCCACCGCCGTGGACGTCCACGCGCAGCCGGTCCTGGACGGGGGAGACGTCCACACCGAGGGTCCGCAGCGCGTCGAGTGCGACCAGGGTACGCGCCCGCTCCTCTGCGTCCCCGTCGCTGATCTTGACCGCGACGGTCTCGCCCGTGGCCGCGCAGAGCACCAGGACGCCGTCGGCACCGATCTTGGAGACCAGGCCCGGCATCCGGGTCATCAGGTCGGTGTCCACGCGGCCGGGGCCCGACACGTACTCGGGGTGAGCGCTCATCGCGTCCAGGACGGCCCGCTCGCGGCCGTCCCCGGGCGCGGTGCGCATCCGCCACAGGCCGCGGGCCAGCCCGGCCAGGGTCACGGCGAGCTGGGGCGCGCCGCAGCCGTCCACGGCGGTGTGCGCGACCTCCTCGCCGCACACCTCCTCCGTGGTCTCGCGGACGAGCACCTGGAGGGGGTGGTCCGGGTCGAGGTAGTCGCCGGTGCTCCACCCGCGGGCGACGCACGCGGCCAGCATGGCGGCGTGCTTGCCCGAGCAGTTCATGAGCAGGCGCTCGGGTTCGCGCCCGGCGCGGACGAACGCGGTGCGTGCCCCGGAGCCGCCCGGGACCGCGGGCGGGCAGCCGAGGGCGTCGGGGGTCAGGCCCGCGGCCGCGAGGATGCTCCTGGCCTCGTCCGCGTGGAAGTCCTCGCCGCCGTGGCTGCCGGCCGCGATGGCGAGGGAGGGGCCGGCGAGGGGTGCGCCCGCGCGCAGCGACGCCAGGGCCTGGAAGGGCTTGGCGGAGGAGCGCGGGAACATGGGCTGGTGCACCGGGCCGCGGGCGTAGGCGATGGCGCCGGACGCCGTCAGCCCGACGACCGCGCCGTAGTGGACGCTCTCGCGCATACCGGACCGGACGACCTCCGCCAGGGGGACGTACTCGGGCAGCGGGCTCTGGGGCATGCGGGCTCTCCTCGACGATGAGGTCCGGTGTTCGTGGGGTGTCCTCCGGCGGGCGGACACGCGTAAGAACGTTACATAACCTCCCTTTCTTCCGTGTGTCCAGGTGGCCCGCCCCGGTACGGCCGGGCCCCGGCGGCCCGGGTCCCGCCGCCGGTCGGCGGGGCGCCGGGCGGGGATTCCGCCCTGGAGCCGGCCGTGTCCCCGGACACGGTCGGCCCGGGCGACGCGTGCTGGGGGTTCGCTGTCGGACGCGGGGAGTAAGGTCGATGCCGGTACGCACCAGGAGAAACGGCCTGTGGCACGGCGCGACGAAGGAGTGGGGCACACGATGGGAACGCTGCGGATGGGCGCGCTGACCCGGCGCAGGGTCGGAATGCGGGCGGCGGACCTGGAGTACGCGGTACTCGACATGGAGACGACGGGCCTCGAACCGCGCGAGGGCGCGCGCATCGTGGAGATCGCGGTCGTGCGCGTCCGGGGCGACGGCAAGCTCGTCGAGGAGTTCAGCACCCTCGTGGACCCGCGCGCGGAGGTGGGCGGCCGGGAGTTCCACGGGATCGGCGAGGGGGACACCGTCGGCGCCCCCGTCATCGCCCAGGTCGTGCCCCGGCTGGCGGAGCTGCTCTCGGGGGCGGTCGTGGTCAGCCACAACCTCGACTTCGAGCTGCGCTTCCTCGGCTCGGAGCTGGTGCCCGCGGGGCTGCCGACGGGGCAGTCCGGGCTGTGCACGCTCCGCGCGCTGCGCTCCCAGATCGACCTCGACCGGTACTCGCTGCCCAAGGCGTCCTTCCGGCTCAGCGGTGACTGGCCGACCGGCCAGCACACGGCGCTGGGCGACGCCCGCGCCTGCGCCAAGCTCCTGGTCGAGATGATCGCCAACGCCCCGGGGGAGCTGCGCTACAACGGTCCCGCGCCCCGGACCCTGGCCGTGCCGGAGGCGGCGCCGGTGCGGGGACCGTGGGGCGTGGTCGAGCCGGTCCGCTGGAAGCCCCGCACGGCCTCGGCGCCGGGCGGCCTGGCGCCGCTGAGCCCGTGGCGGGCGACGTGGAGGCCCCGCGAGCTGGACGCCCTGCTCTGCGGCGGGGCCTTCGGGGCCACCGACCGGGCGATCGCGGAGCTGGCCGCCCAGCGCGACACCCGCTTCCGGGAGCGTCTGGCCACGGCGGCGGCCGTCACGGGCGGCATCGCCGCCACCGCCGCGGGGGGCCTGCTGGTGCGGATGGCGGGCAGCCGGGCGACGGGTTCCGCGATCGCCCGCCGGGCCGGGGTGGCCCGGGCGGCGCTCAGAGGCCGGACAGGGTGAGGAAGAAGGCCACGATCAGGGCGCTGCCCCCGAGCGTGGCCAGCAGTGCCTTGCCCTGCTCGGTGAGGCGGGCCGACTCCAGGCGGACGCGTGGAGCGGTCCCCGTGCGGCGCGCGGTGGCCACGGGCCCCTCGGCGGCGGTGCGGCCGGCCCCGGGGGCCGGGAGCCGTCCGGGCACGTAGTGGGGCAGCTTGTTGAAGAGCGCGATCGACACCAGGACGGTGCCGACGGCGAGCAGGACGAGTGACACGTCGGGGCCTCGCTCTCGGTCGGAGGGCCGCCCGCCCGCGAGGGGCGGGCGGGTGACCGATTCTTACCGATGCCGAGATGCCGTGGCGAGTCTGTTTCGACCGCACCCTGTCCAGGGTCCTCTTACGGACCAGCCCTTATGACTCAGTGCTTACAGGATCTCGCTCTGCGTGGCTGCGGGGGAGGGTTTCGGGAGGACGGTGTCGATGGTTTCGGGCTCCACCCCGAGGGCGCGGAGGACGAACCGGGTGACGAGGGCGTGGGTCTCGTCCAGATCGATCTCGCCGCTCACGAGCGGGAGGCGCTGGGAGCCGACCATCGACAGGGTGAGGCGTGCGACGGGCTCCGCGGGCAGGGGCTCGAACTCGCCGGCGGACGTCCCCTCCTCCAGGATCTCGGTCAGCAGGCGGTGCATGGGGGCGACGTGGTCGGCGAGCGCCTGGTAGGCGTCGGGGCCGAGGCTGGCGCCGAGTTCGGCGGCGGGCGGGTGCGGGTGCGCCATGATGCCCTCCAGCTGGAGGCGGACGAACGCCGACAGCCTCCGGGCCGCGGACACGCCCGAGGGGAGCTCGCGCCTGTACCGCTCCACGAACGCGCTGTTGACCTGCTCGGTGAAGGCGAGGAGCAGGGCGGGCTTGTCCGGGAAGTAGTTGTACAGGGCGGTGCGCGTGATGCCGGCGGAGTTGGCGACGTCGGTCATGGAGACGCGGTCGATCCCCTGGCTCCGGATCAGGTGGTCGACGGCCTCCATGATGCGCTCCCGTGTGCGGGCACGGTGGGCGGCGATGGTCGGTGCCGTGATCTTGGGCATCCCCCTATGGTGGCATGTCCGGTGGCCGGACCGGGATGGCCGGGAGTCCGGGGGCGGCGGTGGGCGGTCCCTCAGGCGGTCGGGGCGTGGACGCGGCCCAGGTCGGCGAACACCTCGGTGTTGAGCTGGTAGGCGAGCCGGGTCTCGGCCACGAGGCGCGCGGCGGCCGCCTCGTCCAGGTCGAGGGAGTCGAGGCGCTCGCGGTACCCGGCCCGGAACCGGGGAAGGCTGCCGAGCGCGTCGAAGACGTAGAAGGCGACGCCCGCCCCGTCGGACAGGCCGTAGGCCCCGGCGGCGGCGCGGCGGATGAACTGCCCGCCGGACACGTCGCCCATGTAGCGCGTGTAGTGGTGGGCGACGAACCCCTCGGGGTGGTCGGCCATCTGCTCGATCCGCGCCGCGTAGGTGCGGGTGGCCGGACCCGGCGAGATCCGTTCGCGCCAGTCGGCGCCGAGCAGGTGCTCCAGGTCGCGGACGAGCGCGGGGAGCCGTTCGAGCTCGGGGTAGTGGAACCTTCCGGCGACGGGGTCGTCCGCCAGTCTCCGGCCGACCTCCTCCAGCGCGGCGTAGGCGAAGTAGTGCTGGGCGACCATCTCGGTGTAGCCGGCCAGGGGGAGGGTGCCGTCCAGGAGGGCCCGGGTGAACCCGTGGTCCTCGGCGGCCCGGTGGTCGCCCCACGTCGCGGCCTTGAGCCGTTCGGAGAACAGCTCGGGCGAGCCGGGTGCGGCCGTCGGGGGGGCCTCGGCCGTTGCGCTCATCTGCGCTGTCCGCCTTCCGTGTCGGAAACTTTATGACATCATGTCATTTAGGTGGGAGGGGCTGTCAAGACGGATATGACGGTCTGTCGTGAAAAAATCCGGCCCCGCGCCCCTCGTGCCCCCGGGTTCGCCCCGCCCCCTCTCCCGCCCGCCGCGCGACACGGGGGTCCGGTGTGGCGCGGTCACGTCCTGCACGTGCCCTTGCATGCGCATATGCCGGTTCTGCACGGTGGTCGGGGCGGCGTCGCACCGAGCGCCCGGGACCCGGGGCGCGGCCCTCCGGGAGGCCGCTCCGGGGGCGGTTCCGGCCGTCGGCGTCGGATGTGTCTCGTTACGCCTGCTGGTCAACAGGTCGCCGGGGCGATTATCGTTTGTGTGTCGTGTGGTCCGAACCGCCGGGAAGCACCGAGGGATCCCTCGGCGCGCCGGGCGGGGCAGGCCCCCGCGGACCGGCAGACCAGAGGCGATGAGTGGATACCAGGAGAACAGGGCACGATCCCCGGACGGTGATCGGTGAGGGGGCGGCACAGGCCGCTCCCGCCAACGGCGCCGCCCCCCACGGCGGCGCCTCCCTGGGTGACGACGCCGTCCTCAACGACCGGGTGGAGGCCACCGTCGAATCGCTTGACGTCCTGCTTGTCGAAGACGACGCCGGCGACGCCTTCCTCGCCGAGGAACTGCTCGCCGACACAGCCCTGAACACCCGCATCACCTGGGTCTCCACCCTGGCGGACGCGCGTGAGCACCTGGAGGGCTTCCGCGGCTGCGTCCTGCTCGACCTGAACCTGCCCGACGCCCACGGCCTGGAACTCCTCCGCGAGATCCTGGAGGGCGCGCCGGCCGCCGCCGTCGTGGTCTTCACCGGGCTGGACGACGAACACGAGGGCGTCGCCGCGGTCGCGGCCGGAGCCCAGGACTACCTCGTCAAGGGGCAGGTCGACGGCTCCCTGCTCGGCCGCAGCCTCCGCTACTCCCTGGAGCGCCGCCGGGCCGACGAGGGCGCACGGCAGCTCCGCGAGGCGCGCATCCGCGCCCGGGAGAACATGCGCCTCGAACGCGGTCTGCTGCCCCAGGTCCTGCTCCAGCGCTCGCCGCTCAGCCACCGCGCCTACTACCGGCCCGGCCGCAAGCGCGCCCTGGTCGGCGGGGACTTCTACGACGCGGTCGAGAAGGACGGCACCACCCACGTCGTCATCGGCGACGTGAGCGGGCACGGCCCCGACGAGGCCGCCCTCGGGGTCAGCCTGCGCATCGCGTGGCGCGCCCTCATCATGGGCGGGGTCGACGAGGCCAGGGTGCTGCCCAACCTGGAGGCCATCCTGGTCAGCGAACGCGCCCAGGAGGAGATGTACGCGACGCTGTGCATGGCGAGCCTGGACACCGGCGACGACCGGGTCAGGCTCCGCGTCCTGGGACACCCGCCGCCGATGATCGTCCGGGACGGCGCGGTCGAGGAGACGCGGGTCACCCCGCAGCCCCCGCTGGGCGTGTTCCCGGTGGAGGAGACGGCCACGGACGAGGTCGTCCTGCCCGTCGGGGCGAGCGTGCTCTTCTACACCGACGGCCTCGTGGACGCCTACGACGGCGGCCCGCCCGAGCGCCTGGAGGTCGCGGGCCTGCGCCGGATGGTCACCGGCGTCCTGGACCAGGGCGTCTCACTGGCCCGCCTGCCGGAACACCTGGTGGACGAGGCGGAACGCAGCAACGGCGGCCCGCTCCAGGACGACGTGGCGATGCTGCTCATCACCCACGGAGAGTTGGAGTGAGCCCGACCCGGGAGGGAACGGCCATGGACACCGACACGACGGAGGGACCCGGGACGGACCCCGGCCCCGGTCTGCCCGGAGGCGTCTCGATCGGCGGCGGCCAGTTCGTCAACGGGGCCGACCGGGAGCGCTCGCGCCCGGCCCACGAGTCGTGGAGCCTGCGCCGCCGGGTCACCAGCCTCCTGACGGTCGTCGCCGTCGTCCTGGTCGTGGCCGTGTCCGTCATCACCCTGGCCGCCCTCAACGCCCGCGACAACCTCGCCCTCCAGGTCGACTCCCTGACCCCGGCGGTCAGCTCCGTCGACCAGACCCACTCGTCCTACCTGAGCCAGGACCACGCCCTGCGCGGCTACATCCTCACGCGGGACCGGGACTTCCTGGAGCCCTACATCGCCTCCCAGCTGACGCTGGCGGAGAACCAGGCGGCCCTCTCCGAGCTGGCCGAGGAGAACCCGGAGGTCGCGTCCAACGTCGAGGACCTGCTCGCCGCGGGTCGGCTGTGGACCGACGAGTTCGCCGAGCCCGCGCTGGAGCAGGTCAGCAACGGCCAGGAGATCTCCCGGGAGGACCTCCAGCGCGGCCGCATGCTGTTCCTGGACCTGTCCCGGATCGCCGACGCCACGACCCAGCAGCTCCAGAGCGAGATCGACCAGGCGCGGGAGGGGCTGACCCTGGCCACCCAGCAGGTCGTCGCCCTCCTCGTGCTGGTGGGGCTCGTCGTGGTGTTCCTGTCGGTGTTCCTGTGGGTGATGCTGCAGCAGTGGGTGCTGCGTCCCCTGGAGGAGCTGGCCGGGCACATGCGCCAGGTCTCGGAGGGCTACTACGCCCACCGCATCTCCCTGCACGGGCCGCCGGAGATCGTCCGGCTGGGCCGGGACGTCGACTCCATGCGCGAGCGCATCGTCCAGGACCTGGACGAGGTGGCGTCCGCCCGGCGCAAGCTCCAGGAGCAGTCCACGCTGCTGGAGCACCAGACCGAGGAGCTGCGCCGCTCCAACCTGGAGCTGGAGCAGTTCGCCTACGTCGCCTCCCACGACCTCCAGGAGCCGCTGCGCAAGGTGGCGAGCTTCTGCCAGCTGCTCCAGCGCCGCTACCAGGGGCAGCTCGACGAACGGGCCGACTCCTACATCGACTTCGCCGTCGAGGGCGCCAAGCGCATGCAGACCCTCATCAACGACCTGCTGGCGTTCTCCCGGGTCGGGCGGACCAAGAACTTCGCCTCGGTCAACCTGGACGCCGCCCTGGACGACGCCCTGAGCAGCCTGTCCACCCGCCTGGAGGAGGTGGGCGCCGAGGTCACCTGGGATCCGATGCCGACCGTGCAGGGCGACCGCACCCTGCTCACGCAGGTGTTCTTCAACCTGGTGGGCAACGCGGTCAAGTTCCGCGGCGACGAGGACCCGCGGGTCCACCTCGGGGTGGAGCGCCAGGGCGACGAGTGGGTGTTCTGCTGTGCCGACAACGGGATCGGGATCGAACCGCAGTACGCCGAGCGCATCTTCGTGATCTTCCAGCGGTTGCATACGAGGGAGAAGTACACCGGCACCGGCATCGGCCTGGCCATGTGCAAGAAGATCGTGGAGTTCCACGGGGGCAGGATCTGGCTCGACACCGGCTCCGAGACCCCCGAGGGGGCCGAAACCTCCGGCGAAGGCGACTCCGGGCAGACCGGAACCCGCATATGCTGGTCCTTGCCCGCGGATTCCGAACACGAGGACGACACGGCGGCCCTGGAGACGGGAACCGCCGGAGGCGTTCCCGGCGATATCGGAGACGAGGGCACCGAGGACGCCGAGGCCGACACCCCCGAGGCCTCGGTGCCGACGGCCGCACGACAGCCCACGGGCGACGGCGACACCGGAGCGGAGAGCACGGACGCGGACGACAGGTCCGGGGACGGGCGATCCGACCGGCCCGCCGCCGGTGGCGGTACGGTTCCCCCCGACCACGGGGTGGGGCCCTGAGTCAGGGGTCTGGAAGTTTGAGCGAGGTCATGTTGGTGCATCCCATCGAGGTGCTGCTGGTCGAGGACGATCCAGGGGACGTCCTGATGACCAAGGAGGCGTTCGAGGAACACAAGCTGGGCAACCGCCTGCACGTGGTCTCCGACGGCGTCGAGGCCCTCCGGTTCCTCCGCCGTGAGGGGGAGTTCGCCGACGCGCCCCGTCCGCACCTGATCCTCCTCGACCTCAACCTCCCCCGCAAGGACGGCAGGGAGGTGCTGGAGGAGGTCAAGAACGACGAGGACCTCGCGCACATCCCCGTCGTGGTGCTCACCACCTCCGAGGCGGAGGAGGACGTGCTGCGGAGCTACCGCCTGCACGCCAACGCCTACGTGCCCAAGCCGGTGGACTTCGACCAGTTCATCAAGGTGGTCCGCCAGATCGACGACTTCTTCGTCACCGTGGTGCGCCTGCCCAAGGGGTGACACCGGGGGACGGAGCGGACGCGCTGGAGGGGGAGCGGGTGAGCGCACCCGTTTTTCGTTACGGTTGGGGCATGAGCTTGCCGGAACCCCGTGATCCCGCTGGTCCCTACCGTGTCAGTGTGGTGTGCCTGGGCAACATCTGCCGGTCGCCCATGGCGGAGAAGGTCCTCACCGCCGACCTCGAACGCGCCGGGCTGGGAGACCTCGTCGAGGTCGACAGCTCCGGCACGGGCCACTGGCACGTGGGCGGGGACATGGACCCGCGCGCCGCGTCCACGCTGCGCGTGCACGGCTACCTGACCAACCACACCGCCCGCCAGTTCGACCCGTCCGACCTGGCCACACGCGACCTGGTCCTGGTCATGGACCTGGACAACCTCGACGAGGTCAGACGCTTCGTCGAGGAGCACGGCGACGAGCACGGCTTCGACATGTCGCGGCTGCGCCTCTACCGGTCCTTCGCGCCCGGCGGCGGCCCCAACCCGGAGGTGCCCGACCCCTACTATGGCGGCGACGACGGTTTCACCGCCGTCCTCAACATGGTGGAGGCCGCGGCCAAGGGCCTCACGAGCGAGCTCGTCACCCGGCTGCGGGGGTAGCGCGGGTGGAGGGGGAACCGATCATGTGTGCCTTCGGCGGGGACGACGGCGAGGGGCCCCGGGAGGGCCGCCGCCGGGACCCCGTCCACGGCACCATGGCCGAACGCCTGACCACCCTGCTCGGCAGGGAGGTCGGGCGCGCCGCCCGGGCGGGCAGCAGCCACGACTGGGAGATCTCCTTCGCCGAGCTCACCGACGGCACCCGCCTCTTCGTCAAGTCCCTGGTGCGCGGGGCCCCGGGAAGCGGTGTGCTCGTCGCCGAGGCGCGCGGACTCGACTGGCTGGGGCGCGCCTTCGGCTCGCCCGCCATCGAGGTCATGGCCTGGGACGACCGCCTGCTCGTCCTCCCGTGGGTCGAGCAGTGCGAGCCCACCGCCGGCGCGGCCGAGCGCCTGGGCCGCGGTCTCGCGGGCACCCACCTCACCGGCGCCGACCACTTCGGGGCCGACTGGCCGGGCTTCGTGGGCCCCCTCCCCCTGGACAACACCCCCTCCTACGACTGGCCGCGCTTCTACGCCGAGCAGCGGCTCCGCCCCTACCTGCGCCAGGCCCTGGACCAGGGCGGACTCACCCCCGGGGACGGCCGCACCGTGGAGAAGGTCGTGGACTCGGTCGCGGACCTGGCGGGCGACCCCGAGCCGCCCTCCCGCATCCACGGAGACCTGTGGAACGGCAACGTGCTGTGGCGGGCCCGGGACGCGGTGCTCATCGACCCGGCGGCCCACGGGGGGCACCGGGAGGCCGACCTCGCCATGCTCGCGCTGTTCGGCCTGCCCCACCTGGAACGGGTGAGGGACGCCTACAACGAGGTGGCGCCCCTGGCCGACGGGTGGCGCTCCCGCGTCGCCCTGCACCAGCTGCACCCGCTGCTCGTGCACGTGTGCCTGTTCGGCGCCGCCTACCGGACGACGACCCTGGAGACGGCCCGGGCCGCCCTGCGGGGCGGCTGAGGGCCGGGGCCCGGGGAGCCGCGGGCCGGCGGGCACCGCCCCTGCGGACGGTGCCCGGCGCGCGTCAGCCCTTGACGCTCCCCGCGAGCAGTCCGCGCACGAAGTAGCGCTGGAGCAGGAAGAACACGGTCAGCGGCACGACCATCGACACGAAGGCGCCCGCGGTGAGCCGGTGCCAGGCCTCCCCGCGCGTTCCGGCCAGCTCCGCGAGCCGGACGGTCAGCGGCGCGGTCGCCGTGTCCCCGCCGGTGAAGATCAGGGCCACCAGCAGGTCGTTCCACACCCACAGGAACTGGAAGATCCCCAGCGAGACCAGGGCCGGGGTGATGAGCGGGAGCACGATCCGCAGGAAGATCCGGCCGTGGCCCGCACCGTCCACCCTGGCCGCCTCGAACAGCGACTTCGGCAGCTGCGAGATGAAGTTGTGCAGCAGGAACACGCCCAGCGGCAGCCCGAAGACCGCGTGCGCCACCCACACGTTCGTGAACGCCATCGCCCCGGTCAGCTCCCACGCGGGCAGCACCTGGACGCCGCCGACCGAGACCCCCTGCGAGAAGAACCGCAGCATCGGCACCAGCGACATCTGCAGCGGGACGATCTGCAGGGCGAAGATGCCCAGGAAGAGCCAGTCCCGGCCGCGGAAGTCGATCCACGCCAGCGCGTACGCGGCGAGCGCGGCCACGCCCAGCACGAACACCGTGGAGGGGAGGGTGATGACGAACGAGTTCACCAGGTGGCTGGCGAGCCGTCCGTCGTTCGCGGAGCCGAACAGCACGTCGCGGTAGTTGTCCAGGGTCACGTCGGGGGAGGAGAGGAACGTCCACCACCCGGTCGTGCGGATCTGCTCGGCCGGGCGGAACGAGGAGATGAGCAGGCCCGCCGTGGGCAGCGTCCACACCACCGCGATCACGAGCGCGGCGAGGCCCGCGGCCGAGCCGCTGAGCCTGCGGCGCACCCGGGCCGCGGCGCCGGCGGGCCGGGGCCCCCGCCCGCCCCGGGGGCCGCGCCCCGCTCCGGTGCCCGTCGCGCCGCCCGGGCGCGGGGGGTTCTTCGTCGGGGTCATGAGAGCTCCCTCGCCTTGCGGGTGCGGCGGATCTGCAGCACCACCAGCGGGACGACCAGGACGAAGAGGAACACCGCGAGCGCGGACCCCTGGCCGGTCTGTCCCTGTTGGAAGGCCTGGCTGTACATCTCGTTCGCGATCACGCTGGTGCCGTAGTTGCCGCCGGTCATGGTGCGGACGATGTCGAAGACCTTCAGGGTCTGCACGGTGATGGTGACGAGCACGACCAGCACGGTCGGCCACACCGAGGGCAGGGTGATCCGGGTGAACAGCTGCCACGCGCCCGCGCCGTCGATGCGCGCGGCCTCGACCGTCTCGGAGGGGATGGCCTTGATGGCCGCGGACAGCACGACCATCGCGAACCCGGCCTGGACCCAGATCAGGACCAGGATCAGCAGGAAGGTGTTGAGGGGCTGTTCGAGCAGCCACAACCGCGGCTCGCCGCCCAGCCACACGACGATCTGGTTGAACAGGCCGTACTGCTCCTGGTCGGCGGGCCGGTAGGCGAAGACGAACCGCCAGATGATGCTCGCGCCGACGAACGAGATCGCCATCGGCATGAACACGAGGGACTTGGCGACCGACTCGAACCGGGAGCGGTCGATGAGCACCGCGTAGAGCAGGCCGATGGCGGTGGCCAGGACGGGGGCGAACACCACCCACAGGAGGGTGTTGCGCAGGACGAGGAGGATCTCCGGGCGCTGGAACATCCACACGTAGTTGGCCAGGCCCACGAACTCCTCCCCGGAGCGGTCGTGGAAGGACAGCACGGTGGTGCGCAGCGCCGGGTAGACCAGTCCTCCGACGAGGAGGATCAGCGCCGGCGCGAGGAAGAGGAACGCCTGCCAGCGGTCGCGTCGGGTCCGGGGCACGTCCACGAGGACGAGCAGGAGCCCGATGACGGCCAGGAAGGAGGCGATCCCGATGAGCATCCACACGATCTTGGGAAGCTCGGACAGGAACGAGTACTCCATGGAGACCCCTTGTCGGTACCAGGAGGGGTGACGGGGTCCGGCGGGACCGGGCCGGACCCCGTGCGGGGGTGGGGGAGGGGGTTACGGCCAGGCGGACTCGACGGTCTCCAGGACGTCTCCGGTGGAGCTGCCGGTGATCCAGTCGATGATGCCGGTCCAGAACACGTTGGTACCGACGGACGAGGGCATGGCGTCGCTGGCGTCGAAGTGGAAGACGGTGTCGGGGTCGTTGAGGACCTCGGCGGTGAACTGGTCCGTGGGGTCGGCCAGGTTGGCCGGGTCCAGGTCCTGGTGGGCGGAGACCCACGAGCCCAGGGAGGCGCGGCTGTTCGCGAAGGCGCCGGAGGACAGGTACTCGTGCATGGCCACGACCTCGGGCCGGTCGTCGAAGGCCACGACGAACTCGCCGCCGCCCATGATGGGCACCTCTGCGCCGGCCTCCATGGGGGGCAGGACGAACCCGTAGACGTCGGCGTCCTCACCGACCTCGACGTCGTCCTCGAACTGGGCGCCGTAGAACGAGCCCATCAGGTACATGGCGCAGCCGCCGTCGAGCAGCGGGAGGCCGGCCTCCTGGAAGGACGTGACGGCGATGCTGTCCACGCCGCCGAAGGTGCCGTTGACGTAGTCCTCGTTGCGGATGATCCCGTCGGCCAGGTCGAAGGCCTCCTCGACCTCGGGCGCGTCGAAGGGGATGTCGTGGGCGATCCAGTCGTGGTAGGCGTCGGTTCCCGAGGTGCGCAGGAGCGCGTTCTCGATCCAGTCGGTGCCGGGCCAGCCGGTGGCGTCGCCGGACTCGAAGCCCACGCACCACGGCTTGGTGCCGGACTCGGCGATGGTGTCGCTGAGCTCGATCATCTCGTCCCACGTCTCGGGGACCTCGTGGCCGTTGTCGGCGAAGTACGTCGGCGAGTACCAGACCATCGACTTCATGTTGGCGCCCAGGGGGGAGCCGTAGAGGTCGCCGTCGACGGTGGCGTAGCCCTGCCAGTCCTCGCTCCAGCCGGCCTCGACGTTCTCGCGGACGCCGTCGGCGACCGGGACGGCGTGGCCGTCGGCGGCGGCTCGCTGGAGCAGGCCGGGCTGGGGGATGAAGGCCAGGTCGGGGGCGTTGCCGCCGTCGAGGCGGATGGGCAGCTGGGCCTCGAACTCCCCGCTGCCCTCGTACTGGACGGTGATCCCGGTGCAGGCGGCGAACTCGGCCCAGGACTCCTCCAGGAGGTCGCCCTCCATGTCCCGGATGGAGGCGTAGACGTCGACGGTGCCCCCGGTGTCGGCCCACTGCTCGTAGGGGGAGCAGTCGAGGTCGGAGGTGTCGACCGTCCCGCCGCCGCCCTCGCCGCTGAGGAATCCGCACCCGGAGGCGACGAGGAGGACGGTTCCGGCCGCGGCCGCCGCGGACAGGTGGCGGCGGACCCTGGAGTCTGGTCTCGGCATGGGGGTGGTTCTCCCTTGGTCATCTGTCGGGGGCGTCGCCGGCCGGGCTCCGCCCCCGTGGGGGTCGTGTGACCCATGGCATACCTGGAAGAGATGCAAGCCCCCTTCTCTGCAAATGTCTACATATTTTGCAAAGACTTTCGTAACAATGGCGAAACGTGCTGTTCGGAGGGGGCAAACCGGTTTTCCGTCGGGCGAGGCCCTAGATTGGGGACATGGCTGACGCACCCCATGGACCGGACCGGGGAACGCCGGGGAACGGCGCCCCAGGGCACGACGGGCCCGAGCTGCACGTCGCCCTCATCGGCTACGGCAAGGGCGGGGAGGTCTTCCACGCGCCCCTCGTCGACGCGGTCCCGGGGCTGCGGCTGTCCGCCGTCGTCACCGGCGACCCGGGCCGCCGGAGCGCCGTCGAGGCGCGGTACCCGGGGGTCACCGTCTACTCCGCCGTCGCCGACCTGTGGGCCGACGCCGACCGGTACGAGATCGCCGTCGTCACCACGCCCAACGACACCCACGCGCCCCTCGCCCGGGCGGCGCTGGAGGCCGGGATGGCCGTCGTGGTCGACAAGCCCTTCGCGCTCACCGCGCGGCAGGCGCGGGAGCTCACCGACCTGGCGGACAAGCTCGACCGGGTGCTCACCGTCTACCAGAACCGCCGGTGGGACGCCGACTTCCTCACCCTGTGGAACCTGATCGAGGACGGGGCCCTGGGCCGGGTGCACCGGTTCGAGTCGCGGTTCGAGCGCTGGCGGCCCCGGCCGAAGGGGACCTGGCGGGAGGCCGGCGGGGTGGAGGCCGGGGCGGGCCTGCTCTACGACCTGGGACCGCACCTCATCGACCAGGCGGTCAACCTGTTCGGCCCGGTCGGCTCCGTCTACGCCGAGGTCGACGCCCTCCGTGAGGGGGTCAGAGCCGACGACGACGTGTTCCTCGCGCTCGAACACGTCCGGGGCACGCGCTCCCACCTGTGGATGGGCGCGCTCACCGGCCAGGGCGGACCGCGCTTTCGGGTGCTGGGCGACCACGGGGCCTTCACCAGCCACGGCATGGACGGGCAGGAGGCCCGGCTGGCGGCGGGGGAGCGGCCCGACGCCCCCGACTGGGGCGTGGTCCCCGAGGAGCGGTGGGGCGTGCTCGGGGTGGACGGGGACACCCGCCGCGTGCCGTCGGCGCGCGGGGCCTACCCGGAGTTCTACGCGGGCGTGCGCGACGCGGTCGGCGAGGGGGAGCCCCTGCCGGTGGACCTGCACGAGGTCGTCCACGGCCTGGAGGTCATCGAGGCGGCGAGGCGCAGCGCCCGCACCCGCGCGGTCGTCGACCTCTAGGGCGGGCCCCGCGGACGCGGCCGCCGGCCGCGCCCGCGCCGGGAGGACGGGACCCGGCGCGGGGGAGGGGACGCGCCTTCCTCCCCCGGACCGCGCCCCGGGGGCGCGGACGGCGGGCCGGGTCCCCCGGCGGCGTCACGGGCCTGCGGCCCCTCCCCGTGGCCCTATGTTGGGGGGAGGTTGCCCCAGGGTTTCGCCCCGAAGACCGAAGGAGACGTGTCGTGGCCCAGGTCCTCGTGGTCGCAGACGACCTCACCGGCGCGAACGCCACCGGTGCCAGGTTCGCCCGGACCGGGATGCGCGTGGCCACGGTGACCCCCGAGCACGTGAGCCAGGTCGCCGGGGACTACGACGTGGTCGTGGCCAACCTCGACAGCCGGCACGTCCCCGCCGACCAGGCCGCGGACCTGGTCACCGACGTCGTCGAAGCCGTGTGGCCGGTGGGTCTGGTGGTCAAGCGCACCGATTCCACGCTGCGCGGCAACATCGGCGCCGAACTGGAGGCCGCCTACGACGCGGTCCGCGAGCGGGTGCCCGCGGGGACGCGGGTGCGGGTGCTGTTCAGCCCCGCCTTCCCGGCGTCCGGCCGGATCACCGAGGACGGCCTGCAACTGCTCCACGGGCTGCCGCTGGAACGCACGGAGCTGGCGGTGGACCCCCTCTTCCCCATGACGACCAGCGTCGTCGCGGACATCCTCGCCGCCCAGTGCGACCTCCCCGTGCGGCACGTCCCGGTCCGGCAGGTCACCCACGCGATGCTGACCTCGGAGCTCCTGGCCGGTGACGAGCCCGTCGTGGTCTGCGACGCGAGTACCGAGCAGCACCTCACCGACATCGCGGAGGCCGCCGCCGAGGCCCACCAGCGGGACGGGGTCGTGTGGGTGTCCGTCGACCCCGGGCCGACCGGCGCCCTGCTGGCGTACGCGCTGCGGCTGCGCGGCCAGGCGGGGTCGCGCGGACCGCTGCTCGGCGTGGTCGGCAGCACCACCGACCTGACCCGGCGGCAGCTGGCCACGGTGGCGCGCACGGGAGCGGTGCGCTTCGTGGACGTGGACGCGGTGGCCCTCGCCGACCCCGGGAGCGGGCACGAGGACGAGGTCGCCGCGGAGCTGACCGACCAGCTGACGTCCTCGGGGTTCCCCGAGCTGTGCGTGCTGAGGCTGGTCACCCCGGCCGAACGGGTGCGGGCGATGCCCGCCCAGGCGCGGGCCGAACTGCCCGGCCGGATCGCCCGCCTGGTCGCCGACGTCGTCAACGACGTGGCCGACACCACGGGCGCCCACGCCCTGCCCAGCGGCCTCTACCTGACCGGGGGGGACCTGGTCGCGAGCCTGCTGGACGAGCTGGACGTGCACGCCTTCGACGTCGGCGGCGAGGTCGTGCCCCTCGCGGTGCACGGGCACCTCAGCGGAGGGCCGCTGGACGGGACCCCGATCGTGGCCAAGGGCGGTCTGGTGGGGGACGACATCACCCTCGTCGAGTGCCTGGCCAAGCTGCGGCGGGCCGTGCAGACCCGGCTGCACCAGGTGCACTCGGAGGTGTCGGAGCACGTGGTCCCGGCCCTGCCCCGCGACCTCTGACCCGCCCGGCCGGGGCCCGCGCCTCCCCCGGCGGTCCCCGGGGTCCCCGCCCTGTCGGAGCGGGCGGGGACGCCCCGGTTCGCCGCGCAGGCGCGTCGGCGCCTCCGGTGACGCTCGGCCCGCGGGCAGGGGCGGCCGTGCCTCAGGCGGCGAGTTCCGCCCGCAGGGCTTTCGTTTTTTTCGATTACGGGTAGTGTGGTCGTATGACGAGCACACTGCGCGAGCGGACGCTCCTTCCGCCGAACGACCGCTCCGAGCTGGTGCGGTTCGCCAGGGGACTGGCGGAGCCGGGGACCGCCTCCCGTGCGCGCCTGGTCGGGCCCGACCGCTCCGAGCTGGAGATCCCGGACGAGCTCTACGGAGTCCTGCGCGACGTCGTGTCGGCTCTGTCCCAGGGCCTCGCGATCTCCATCGCCCCCCACAACACGATGCTGACCACGCAGGAGGCCGCCGAGCTGCTCGGCGTCTCGCGGCCGACCCTCGTGCGCCTGCTCGAGGACGGGGAGATCCCCCACAGCATGAGGGGGCGCCACCGCCGGGTCCTGCTCCGCGATGTGCTGGAGTACCAGGAGGCCACCCGGAGGGAACGCGAACGGGTCCTGGATGAGATGGCGGCGGACGCCGAGGACGCCGGGCTCTACGATGTGACCCCGACCCCCCAGAACACCAGGTGACAGCGGTCAGCCATGGCCTTTCCCGCCTTCGTCGACACCTGTGTGCTCTATCCCGCCTACCTCTGCGACACCCTTCTCCGGCTCGCCGTGGCCGGGGCCTACCGCCCCCTGTGGTCGGCCGACGTCCTCGAGGAGCTCGGCCGGAACCTGGTTCTGCGCGGTATCGCTCCGGAGAGGGTGGACCGCAGGATCGACCAGATGAACCGCGCCTTTCCCGACGCGATGGTGCGCGGCTACGAGACGCTCGTCGCCGGGATGGAGAACGACCCGAAGGACAGGCACGTCCTCGCCGCCGCTGTGCGTGCCAACGCCGAGGCCGTCGTCACCTTCAACCTCCGTGACTTCCCCGAACCCGCGCTGAAGCCGTACGACCTGGTCGCCCTGCACCCCGACGAGTTCCTGCTGGACCAGCTCGACCTCCATCCGGGCCTGACGCTCGACGTACTGGAGGCGCAGGCCGCCTCCTACCGGAGGGAGCCGACGACGGTCCCCGGGGTCCTCGCCCTGCCGGAGCGGGCGGGGACGCCCCGGTTCGCCGCGCAGGCGCGTCGGCACCTCCGGTGACGCTCGGAGGGAACCGGTCCGGACGACCTGCCTCAGGCGGCGAGTTCCGCCCGCAGGTGGTCGACGGCGAGCTTCTCCAGCAGGTCGGACAGGACGCGGGGGTTCTCCAGCGGGCCCATGTGGCCGGAGCCGGGGACCTCCCGCACCTCCTCGCAGTTCGGGAGCAGCCCGCCGATGTGGTGCGCGTGCCACGGAGGGGTCAGCTTGTCCTGCGTGCCCGCCACCACGACGGTCGGCGCCGAGATCCGCCGCGCCGTGTCGTCCAGCTCCAGCCCGCTCATCACCCCGCCCCACCGGCCGCGCGGCACGCCGCCGCACGCGTGCACCAGCCTCGCGCACAGCCTGACCATGCGCGGATCCGCCTCCTTGCCCATCACCAGGAACTTCAGCGCCCGTGCGCTCACCGCGTTGGCCGGCCCCAGGGGGAGCGGCGCCTGGAGGAACGCCCTCGCGCCCAGGGCGCCCAGCGGTCCGGGCAGCGGGATGGCGGTGGAGCGCTTCGGCAGCTGGGTGCACCCGGTGTTGGTGAGCAGCACGGCCCCCGCCCTGTCCCGGAACACCCGGCGGCCCCCGGCGGCCATGATCGTCATCCCGCCCATGCTGTGACCGGCGACCACGGCCCGGCGCCCCTCGGGAACGGTCGCCTCCAGCACGGCGCACAGGTCGTCGGCCAGCTTGTCCGTGCTGTACCCGGCGCGTGTCAGGGGCGTCTGCGAGCGCCCGTGTCCGCGCTGGTCGTAGAGCACCACGCGCAGGTTCGGGTCCAGCTCGCGCACCACCGGCCCCCACGAGGCCAGCGACGTCGCCCAGCAGTGGGCGAGGACCAGGGTCGGCCCGTCCTCGGGGCCGCGGACCTCGGCGTGCAGCAGTGTGCCGTCGGCGGAGCGGACCTGGAGTTCGCGGGCGCGGCCCACGTGTCGGATGGCCATCGGGGTTGCCTCTCGCTCAAGGGGTGCCTCGGGGGCGCCGCCCCGGGGCGGGGACGGGGCGGCGGTCGCGCCGCGGGGGAGTCCCCCCGGGTCGGCGCGTGGCCCGGGGGGACGTTCGGGGGATCAGGCGTCGAGCTCGTCGACGTCGATCCGGGGGACGGCGAAGGGAGGGGAGCCCGCCCCGTTGACCGGGTGGCCTCCCCACAGGTTGGGTTCGCCGAGGTCGCCGGTGCCCTCGAACCCGTCCGGCGTGCGGACCACGACGGTGCGTGCGCCTTCCCGGAAGGCCGAGGTCACCTCGGGGCTCGCGGCCAGGCGGCCCCGCCACCGGTAGTCGCCGGTCAGGGGGGAGAAGTTGCCCGCGAGGTGGGCGTCCACCTCGACGGCGGCGCCGTCCTCCCCGCCGGCCGGACCGGGCAGCACGACCGTGACCGTGCCCCGGTACTCCTCCTCGTCGTCACCGAACCCGCTCATCGGCCCTCCTCCTTCTCGGTCCGCCGACCGCCCGCCCCCCGGCCGCGACGGCGGGGCGGCGGGCGCCGCGCGTGCGGTCCACCCTCAGGTCGTAGTTGTGCGGGTCGAACCAGCGGGTGCGCAGCGCGAAGTCCCACGTGAAGGTGGGCCACAGCGTCGTGTTGCGCCCCTCCTCGTTCAGGTACCAGCTGTCGCAGCCGCCGGACACCCACACGGTGCCCTCCATGGACTCGTCCACCCTGTCGTTGTAGGCCCTCTGCGCCTCCGGGCGCACGTCCAACCGGTCGAGCCCGTGCTTGCAGAGGTACTTGAGCGCCTCCATCGTGTACCGGATCTGCGCCTCGATCATGAACACCTGGGAGGTGTGCCCCAGCCCGGTGTTCGGCCCGGCCAGCACGAAGGCGTTCGGGAAGCCGGCGACCGTGGTGCCCCGGAACGCCCGCACGTCGGAGCCCCAGTGCTCGGCCAGGGAGCGGCCCCGCGCGTCGAGGATGCGCTGGGCGATCGGCGGGTCGGTGACGTGGAAGCCGGTGCCGAGGATGACGGTGTCGACCTCGTGCTCGGTCTCCCGGCCCGACGCGTCCCGGGTGACGACCGCGTGGGGGCGGATCTCCGTGATGCCGTCGGTCACCACGTCGACGTTGGGCCTGGCCAGCGCCGGGTAGTAGTCGTTGGACATCAGGATGCGCTTGCAGCCCGCCCGGAAGTCCGGGGTGAGCTTGGCCCGCAGCGCGGGGTCCTTGACGCTGCGGGCGATGTTGGCCCTGCCGAGCCGCTCCACGACGGTGAGCAGCCTCGGGTTCTTGGCGAAGCCGAGGATGTAGGTCTCCCGCCCCCAGTAGATGCTCTTGCGCGCGATCTGCTGGGTGATCGGGAAGGTCCGGTACAGCCAGCTCTCGATCCCGGTGATGTCGCGGTCGTGCCGGAACATCACCCACGGGGCGGTCCGCTGGAACAGGGTCAGGGCGCCGACCTCGGGCTGGATCCGCGGGACGAACTGGATGGCCGACGCCCCGGTGCCGATCACCGCGACCCTCCGGCCGGTGAGGTCGTGTCCGTGGTCCCACTCCGCGGAGTGGAACAGCTTGCCCTCGAAGGAGTCCAGGCCCTTGATGTCGGGGTAGGACGGGTCGGCGAGGGGACCGGCCCCGCTCACCAGGAACTGGGCGGTCACCGTGCCGCTGTCGGTCGTGATCCGCCAGCGGTTGCCGTCGGGCTCCCAGCGCGCGGACCTCACGTCGCTGCCGTGGCGCACGTGCCGGTCCACGCCGTGCTCCCCGGCCACCCGCTTCATGTACTCCCAGATCTCGGGCTGGGGGGAGAACGTGCGGCTCCAGTGCGGGTTGGGCGCGAACGAGAACGAGTACAGGTGGGAGGGGACGTCGCAGGCGGCGCCCGGGTAGTCGTTGTCGCGCCAGGTGCCGCCGACGTCGTCGGCGCGCTCCAGGACCACGAAGTCGTCCAGACCGGCCTGCTTGAGCCGGACGGCCATGCCGAGGCCGGCGAATCCCGACCCGATGACGGCCACCCGGAAGTGCGGGGGTGTTTCGGTCACGTTCTGGTCCCTTCGTGCGAACCGGCCCGGGGCGGCGCAGCCCGAGGCGGGGATGGGCCCCCGGGGGCGTGGCGCGTACGCCCCCGGGGGAGTCGCCGCCCGGAGGCGAGGCGCGTTCGCCCCCGGGAGGTGCGGTCCCCGGGGACGTGGCGCGTTTCGCCCCCGGGGGGTCGGGGCCACCGCCGGAGGACGTGGCGCGTTTCGTCCTCCGGCGGCGGGTCTGCGGGGCCGGGGACCGGCCGCGGTGCGCGGCGGTCCGGCGGCGGGGAGGGTCCGGCGGAGGGTTGCCCGCGGGTTGCGGGCCGTGCCGGCGGCCTCGGGGCGCGTCAGCCGAGGAGCCCGGCCTTGCGCCAGAAGTACCGTCCCAGTCCGGTGATCGCCCCGGCGGTGCCCAGGGTGCCGACCACCTTGCGCGCGGCCCAGGTCTTGGTGCCGATCCAGTGCGGGTTCTTCCGGGCGACCTCGTAGGCCTCCTTCGGGTCGAGCCCGACCTGCGCGTACACCTTGGGGTTGATCAGCCGGGTGGCGGAGTAGTAGGTCACCAGTCCGAGGACGATGCGGCTGTAGGCCCGGTTGAGGGGGCCGCGGGTGACCCAGTCGCGCTGGAACTCCTCGCGGGCGTAGCGCATGTGCCGCGCCTCCTCCACCACGTGGATGCGCGCGACCGAGCGCACCAGGGGGAGGATCTGCTCGTCCGGCACGGCCTCGCGCTGGAGCTGGTCGAGGACCTCCTCGACGAACAGCGCCCCCGCGAAGATCAGCGGGCCGTGCGCGATGGCCTTGAAGACGCGGCCCAGGTGGTAGGTGACCGGGTCCAGCCGGTGCGCCTCCCAGCCGAGCTTCTGCACCATCTTGGCGAACATGACGGTGTGGCGGCACTCGTCGGCGATCTCGGTGTAGGCGTACTGGACGTGGTTGGTGGTGGGGTCGTTGTGGTAGGCGTGGCGGACGAGCATCTGCATCAGGATCGTCTCGAACCAGATGCCGATGGTCGCGACGCTGGCGACCTCCAGGCGGGAGAGCTCCTTGCGCTCGGCGTCGGAGAGCCGGTCCCACAGGTACGTCCCGTAGAGGGAGATCCGCTCGGGGCGGATGGCCCACATGCCGGGGTCGACGGGGGCGTCCCAGTCGATCTCGACGAGCGGGTCGAAGGAGGCCTTCGCCGATCCGCGCAGCAGGCGCTTGGCGATGTCCTCCCGGTCGGTGAGCCGGGGCTTGGCCGTGGTCTCCGCGGTCATCTTGTCCCTCCTCAGGACGCGTTCTGGGTGGCGGGGCCGCCGTGGCGTGCGTGGAGGCCCCGGGCGATCTCCGCCCCGTCGAAGGCGCCGTCCGCGAGCAGCAGTCCGAGCTGGAGCGAGACGATCCGCTCGGTGGCGCCGGGGAAGTGCCTGGTCAGGTGCAGGGCGGCGGTGCCCAGGGCCGTGGAGGCCACGTCGCGTGGTGCGCGCCGGGCGGCGGCCGCCCGGACGACGGCCATCACCGTGTCCTGCGTCCGCTCGGCGGGGACGAGGCCGTCCAGGGAGGCGCCGGTGGCCCGGGAGCTGTCGTGGATGGGGGTGTCGACGTAGCCGGGGAACACGGTCGTCACGCCGACGTGGGTCCCGTACTCGGCGCGGAGGCAGTCGGCGTAGGCGGCGACCGCGCGCTTGGAGACCGTGTAGGCGCCCGCCAGCGGGAGCTGGAGGTTGGCCAGCAGCGACGACGTGACGATGATCCGCCCCCTGCTCTCGAGCAGGGAGGGCATCGCGGCCGCGGTCACCCGCCAGGTGCCCAGGAGGTTGACCTCCAGCGCCTGGTGGGCGTGGGAGTCGGGGGCGTGGCCGATGTCCACGGAGGGGCCGACGCCCGCGTAGTGGACGAGCAGGTCCAGGCGTCCGCCGAGGTGATCGACGGCCTCCGCGACGCCGTCCCGCACCTGCCCGTCGTCGGTGACGTCGCAGCCGATGACGCCGGGGGAGGGCTTGCGGTCGATGCCGACGACGTTCACGCCCAGGTGGCGGAGGACGGCCACGGTGGCGCTGCCGAAGGCTCCCGAGGCGCCGGTGACGACGGCGTTCCGGCCGGGCAGCCGGCGCAGGTGGCGTGGCGAGGGGGGCGTCATGTGATCTCCTCCACAGTCATTGCCGGAACGTTACAACGAGCATTGTCACAATGCAATGGGTTCAGGTTGGAAATTTACTCGCGGGTAGGTTCGGCGTCGCCGGTGCCCGCCGGTGCCCGCCGGTGCCCGCCGGTGCCCGCCGGTGCCCGCCGGTGCCCGCCGGTGCCCGCCGGTGCCCGCCGGTGCCCGCGGCTCCGAGGCCGCGGACGCCGGTCGGCCGCCGGTCCCGGCCGCGGCGGTGCGGGGGCGCCGGGGGCGGGAGGGGGAGGGGGAGGGGGAGGTGGCGGACGCCGTCAGCGCCCGAGCAGCCCCGCCCTGCGCCAGAAGTGCGCGCCGGGGCCGGAGATCGCCCCGGCGGAGCCGAGCGTCCTCACGGCCTTGCGCGCCAGGTGGGTCTTGCTGTCGGTGAAGCGGGGGTTGCGCCGGGCCGTCCGCGCGGCCTCCCGGGGGTCCAGGCCGAGCTGCGCGTAGACCTTCCCGTGCACCAGGCGGGTGGCGGAGTAGTAGGCCACCAGTCCGAGGACGACGCGGCTGTAGGCCCGGTCGAGGGGGCCGCGGGCGGCCCAGTCCCGGTGGAACTCCTCGCGGGCGTAGCGGATGTGCCGGGCCTCCTCGATCACGTGGATGCGGGAGGTGGCGCGGACCACGGGCTCGATCTCCTCGTCGCGGATCATCTCCCGCTGGAGCTGGTCGAGGATCTCCTCGACGAACAGCGCCCCGCCGAAGATCAGCGGGCCGTGCGCGAGGGTCTTGAAGACCCGGCCGAGGAAGTGCGCGGCGGGGTCGAGGCGGTAGGCGCGGGAGCCCAGCTTCCCGACCGCCTTGGCGAACATGACGGTGTGGCGGCACTCGTCGGCGATCTCGGTGTAGGCGTACTGGACGTGGTTGGTGGTGGGGTCGTTGTGGTAGGCGTGGCGGACGAGCATCTGCATCAGGATCGTCTCGAACCAGATGCCGGTGGCCATGGTGCTGGCCATCTCCAGGCGGCTGAGCCTGCGGCGCTCGGCGTCGGTCAGCCGGTCCCACAGGTGGGTGCCGTAGAGGGAGACCCGTTCGGGGCGCATCCCCCAGAGGTCCTCGACGGGGGCGTCCCAGTCGATCTCGACGAGCGGGTCGAAGGAGGCCTTCGCCGATCCGCGCAGCAGGCGCTCGGCGATGTCCTCCCGGTCGGTGGGCCGGGGTGTCTTCGCGGTGTGTCCGGACACGTGGTCCCTCCTCGAAGGAGCGCGGGGCGGGGCCCCGCCGGGGGCGGCGGGGGCGTCGCGACGGGCGGGCGTGTGACGCCCCTCACCCCCGTTTCGGAAACGTTACAATGGTCGTTGTCATGGTGCAATGGCCCGGGGGCGCGGTTTTACTGACGGGTAACCTTCGGGAGGGTCTCTAGGCTGGACCCATGGCCGAATACCGCATTGACGAACTCGCCCGGCTTGCCGACACGACCGTCCGCAACGTCCGGGTGTACCAGGACCGAGGTCTGCTCGCTCCTCCCCGCAGGGAGGGCCGCGTGGGCATCTACTCCGAGGCCCACCTGGCACGCCTGCGGCTCATCGGCCAGCTGCTGCGGCGGGGCTACACGTTCGCCAACATCGGTGAGATGTTCCGGGTCTGGGAGCGCGGCGGCGACCTCTCCGACATCCTCGGCTTCGAGTCGGCCATAGGGGACGCCTGGAGCGACGAGATAGCCGACTACGTCACGCTGGGGGAACTCCGGGACCTCTTCGGCAAGGGCGTGACGCCCAAGACCATAAAGCGCGCCCTCGACCTGCGTGTCCTCGAACGCGACGGCCTGCGCTTCAGGGTCCCCAGCCCCCGGCTGCTGCACGCGGGCGCCGAGCTCGTCAAGCTCGGCATGAGCGTGGGATCGGTCCTGGACATCGCCGAGAACCTGCGCGACAAGGTCGGCGGCGTCGCCGAGCACATGGTCCGCCTCGTCTCCGAGCACATCATCGCCGAACACGCCCCCGGCACGGTCGTCCGCAGCGAGGAGACCGCCGAGATGGCCGAACTCATCCGGCGCGTGCGCCCGCTCGCGCAGCAGGCCGTGGACGCGGTCCTCGCCCAGGCGATGGCGGAGAACCTCACCACCGTCATGGGCGAGCACTTCGCCCTGGCGATGGAGCACCTGGAGCGGGAGCAGGGGGGCCGTCCGCGGGCGGAGGGCCTGACGGGCCCCTCCTGACGGTCCGTCCCGACCCCTCCCCGGCCCCCGCCACCCCTGGGACACCCTCGCCCCCTCCCCCTGACACACCCCCGCCCCCCGAAGAGCCTCCGGGGAGGCCCCCTCCACGCCTCCGGCGGGCCCGGCGCCCGCACCGGACCCCGTGTGGGCGCCGGGCCGCCCACGCAGGGCCGCCCACGCCGGGCCGCCCATGCAGGGCCGCCCACGCCGGGCCGCCCATGCAGGGCCGCCCACGCCGGGCCGCCCACGCAGGGCCGCCCACGCCGGGCCGCCCACGCGGGGCGGCCGGCGCGGGTCCGGACCGGGGGGTCCGGACCCGCGCCGGCGCTCATCCCCGCTCGCCGTCCCCGGAGCCCCCGGCCGCCTCCACCGTCTCCGCGACCTCCGCGGCCACGGCCTCGACCTTCGCCTCGACCTCTTCGCCGGCGGGGGAGGAGGCGTCCACCACCGTCAGGGGCAGCGTCGTGCCGAACCTCAGCTCGGCGAACGCCCCGGCGGGGACGGCCGGGGACCGCGGGAGGACCGGCCGGACCCTGCGGTAGCCGGCGCCCTGCTCCGGCCGGGGGTCCTCGTCGCCCTTGTTCGGCCACATCGACATCGCCCGCTCCGCCTGCGCGGTGATCGTCAGGGACGGGTTCACGCCCAGGTTCGCGGTGACCGCCGACCCGTCCACCACGTGGATGTCCGGGTGCCCGTACAGCCGGTGGTAGGGGTCGATCACACCGCTCTCCGGGCTGTCCCCGATCGGACAGCCGCCCAGGAAGTGCGCGGTCATCGGGATGTCGAACACGTCGCCCCAGGTGCCGCCGGGGAATCCGTCGATGCGCTCGGCGAGCCGGGTCGCCGCCTCCTGGCCCTTGGGGATCCACGTCGGGTTGGGCTCGCCGTGCCCCTGCCGGGAGGTGAGCCTCTTGCGGCCGCCGAACACCCCCCTGCGGACCGAGGTGGTCAGCGAGTTGTCCAGCGACTGCATCACCAGGCCGATGATCACCCGCTCCGACCAGCGGCGGTTGGAGAAGCTGCGGGCGAACACGTACGGGTGGCGCGCCGCCAGCCCCAGGAACCGCAGCCAGCGCGGGATCCGCCCGCCGCCGGGCACCTGCATGGCGGTGAGCAGCCCCATCGCGTTGGAGCCCTTGCCGTAGCGGACCGGCTCGATGTGCGTGTTCTCGTCGGGGTGGATGGAGGACGTGATGGCCACGCCGTGCGTCAGGTCCTCCGGGGGCGGCACCTGCTTGCTCATGGCTCCCACGAGCGCCTCGGAGTTGGTGCGGGTGAGGGTGCCGAGCCTGGCGGACAGGCGGGGCAGGAGCCCCGAGTCGCGCATCCGGTGCAGGAGGGTCTGGGTGTTGTAGGTGCCCGCGGCCACCACGACCCCGCGCGCGGTGAACGTGCGGGCGTTCTCCCGCCGCCGGGGCGCGTCGGTCCGGAGGGTGTCGAGGGCGAGGCCGCCGCCGGGCAGTTCGCGGACGCGCTCGACGGTGGTCAGGGGGTGGACGTCGGCGCCGCCGCGCTCCGCGAAGTACAGGTAGTTCTCGGTCAGTGTGTTCTTGGCCCCGTGGCGGCAGCCGGTCATGCACTCGCCGCACTCGGTGCAGGCCCGGCGCTCGGGGCCCGCGCCGCCGAAGTAGGGGTCGCCCACGGACCCTCCGGGGGCCGCCTCGGAGCCGTCGCCGTCCTCCCCGTCGCCGAAGCACACGCCCACGGGGGTGAGGCGGAAGGTGTGGCCGACGCCCATGTCCTCCGCGACCGCCTTCAGGTGCACGTCGGAGGGGGTGACGGTGGGGTTGGTGCGCACGCCGAGCATGCGGCGGGCCTGGTCGTAGAACGGGGCGAGCTCCGTCTTCCAGTCGGTGATGTGCCCCCACTGGGGGTCCTCGAAGAACGGGTCCATGGGGTGGTAGAGGGTGTTGGCGTAGTTGAGGGAGCCTCCGCCCACCCCGGCCCCGGCGAGGATCATCACGTCGCGCAGCAGGTGGATGCGCTGGATGCCGTACAGGCCGGCCTGCGGGGCCCACAGGAAGTTCTTCAGGTCCCAGGACGAGGCCGGGAGCGTCTCGGGCGTGAAGCGTCGGCCCGCTTCGAGGATCCCGACGCGGTAGCCCTTCTCGGTGAGGCGGAGGGCGCTGACGGAGCCGCCGAACCCGGACCCCACGACGATGACGTCGTAGTCGAAGCGGGGGTCCTCCTCGGGGGCGGCGGCGGACGGTTCTGCTCTGCGCTCTGGGGGCACGGCTGATCTCTCTTCGGGTCAGTCGCGGGCCTCGTAGTGCGCCGGATACGAGTCCGCAACATTGAATGTGCCATCTAGAAATGTGACATTCGATATTGTAATGTTCGTCACTACCGCCGAGTAGGGTGTGTTCCATGTAACACGCGTGGCGTGCTCCGGCGCAAGTTTCGCTCCCCCTCGCCGCCCCCGGCGGCGGAACACTGGAGGTACTCATGCCCAAGGCTTCCGACGAGGCGCCGGAGGCGCCTCGGGACGCGCCTGAGCAGCACGAATCCGGTGGCGGCACCCTGTGGCGCAGGTTCGCGCTCGTCGTGGTCCCCGGTCTCGCCGCCGCCGCGGTCCTGGGGGGCATGACCACCCAGGGCCTCCTCGCCGCGTCCTTCGCGGTCTCCGGTGACAGCTTCAAGATGTCCGCCGACCAGCTCGCCGGAAACGGGTTCACCCAGTTCGGCGACGTCGCCACCTCGGTGGACGGCTCCGCCCGGCCGGTCGGGCTCTCCTCGGTCGAGACGGCCGAACTGACGAACCTGTGCATGTCCTCCCTCTGGGACCTGCCGATCGGCGAGGCCACCCTCGTCATCAACGCCGGTGAGACCACGCCCGTCGAGGGCACCAACCTCGTCATCGACATCGAGCAGCTCCAGGGCAACGCCGAGTTCGGCGCCATCGAGATCGGCCGCGACGCCAGCACGCTGGACAGGGCCGACAACGGCCAGGGCCCCGCGGGCGGCTTCGGCCTCCAGGCCGACACCATCACCGTCTCCGACATGGAGATGACCACGTGGGCCGTCACGTCCGGCTCACTGCGCCTGTCCGGCCTGAGCCTGGCGATCAGGCCCGGCGCCCACGAGTGCTTCTGATGCCATGACCCACGCACCCACCCTCCTCCGGACGGGACGGGAACGCTTCCGGGACTGGCGGCGCAGCCGCCCGTTCTGGGGCGGCGTCCTCCTCGTCGCCGCCGGGGTCGAGCTGCTGCTGGCGCCGGCCGCGCAGAGCCTGATCCTCCCGATCGACCTGATCGTCTACGCGGGTATCGCCGGGGTGTCCGGCGCCCTCATCGCGGCGCTGCTGATCACCCTGGGAGCGCTGAGCTGGCTCCAGCCGGCCCAGCACGTCTTCTTCGGCCTGGTCGGGCTCGCTCTCGCCCTGGTCTCCTTCGTGACCTCCAACTTCGGCGGGTTCGTCATCGGGATGCTGCTCGGCATCGTCGGCGGTTCCCTCGTGTTCGCGTGGGCCCCCAGCGTTCGCCGCCGTTCCCGCAGGCGCCGCCGGGCCGGGGCGGCCGACGCCTCGGGTCCCGGGTCCGCGGATATCGACGCCTCCAGTCCCTTGTCCGCCGAGGGCGACGCCTCCGGTCCCGCGTCCGCCGAGGGCGGCCCGGGGACCGGTTCCACCCGGGAGGGCGACGGCGCCGGTGGCGACCGCCCGCCCGCCGCGGACGCGCCCGCCGGGGGCGACGGCGTCCCCCGGGACGCGGCCGGCCCCTCGGGGGAGGACGGCGTCGCCGACCCGCGCACGAGGACCGGGCCGCTCGCCGCCCTGGCCCTGCCGCTGGCCGCGGCGGTGGTGCTGGCCGGCGCCCCCGCGCCCACCCTGGGCTGGCCCTGGGACTGGTTCACCCCGCCGGGCGGCGGGGAGGAGCAGCCCGGGGACGACCCCTCGGAGGAGCCCTCGGAGGAACCCTCCGCCGGGCCGTCCGGCGACCCCGCGGACCCGGGCGAGAACCCCGGCGAGGACGGGGAGCCCCAGGAGCCCGGCGAGGACGAGGAGCCCGAGGAGGAGCCGGAGGAGGGGTCCGGTGCCGACCCGGCGGCCTGCGAACTGCTCTCCGGGGAGTCCGCGCTGGCGGGGTCGGAGGAGGAGTTCCTGGAGGCCGTGGAGGCCTGCCGGGCGGCACGGGACGAGGGCGAACTCCCCGAGGTCCCCGTCGACGAGGACTACGACTGCTTCCAGGGCTCGGTCCGCACGTCCGGCCTGACCGCCGACACGCTCACCATGAGGGGGGCGCGCTACGACGGCGTCGTCGAGTGCCCCACCGCCGACGGTCCGAAGCGCTACATCATGCTCAGCATGCGCCAGGCCGACGTGGACGACGGCGAGCTGTGGTTCGAGGACGGGGGGACCCGCATGAGCCTGGGCCTGCCCGCCATGAACCTGACCGGTGACGTGCGCCTGCACATCACGCGCATGCACGTGCGGCTCCTGGGGATCCCGCTGACCTTCACGCCGGACTTCCCGCCCCCGCTGCTGCTGCCGTTCATGATCGTCACCGACGTGGAGGTGGACAACCCCATGGCCGCCACCGACAGCATGACCATCCCGAACCTCAACGGGCAGTACGGCGGAGGCGGCTGACGGGGGCCGGTTCCGGGACCGGAACGCCCCCGGAGGCGCCGCGCGGGACAGTGCCCCCACCGGCCCCCCGGGCGGGGTCAGCGCCGTCCCGGCCTGGACGGCCCCCGCCCGCTCCGGCGGGAGCGGCGGGCACGGGCGCGGGCCGCCCAGGGCGCGGAGCGGTCCGAAGCGCTCGCGCCCGGTCGGGCGCGCACGGGCGCGGGGCGCCGCCGACGGCGACGCCCCGCCGGTACCGCGGGCTACCAGTTGTCGGTGATCAGGCGGCTGGCCCGGCCCACGTGGGAGACGTACAGCGCGTCGCGGGCCCGTGTGGAGGCCACGAACAGCAGCGTCCGCTCCTGCTGGAACGCCTGCTCCAGCGCCACCTGGTCGCCGTCGGCCGCCTCGATCGCGGCCTTGGGCGGCAGGAGGTGGTCGCTGACCCCGACCAGGGCCACGCAGCGGAACTCCTGTCCCTTGAGCCGGTGCATCGTCCCCACGCGCACCGCCGCGGCGTCGCCGCCGTCCTCCAGCGGCGCGGTCGGGATCCCCCTGGCCTCCAGCTCCTTGGCGACGCCGCGCACCACCCAGTGGTTGCGCCCCGCCACCGCGATCTCGTCCGGCCCGACCCCGGCCGCCAGCCACGCCCGCACCCGGTCGCCCAGGGCGGCGAGCTCCTCGGCGCGGCCGTCGCAGCCGCGCACCACCGGCGCGGGCCCGCGCAGCAGGGACCGGTACCCGGCCAGGGTGTCGGCGTTGTCGTCCATGCCCAGCGCCGCACGGCGGCCCAGGACCGGCATGCTCCAGTCCAGGATCTCCTGGGTGATGCGGTAGCTCGTCCGGAGCCGGTGGCCGCGCCCGCGCACGTTGATGCCGAGCGAGGCCAGCGACACCCGGTTGTCGGACACCCGCTGGTGCGGGTCGCCGACGACGAACAGGTCGTCCGGGCCCTCCGGGACCGCCGCGCGCAGCATCCGCCACTGGCTCGGGTGCAGGTCCTGGGCCTCGTCCACCACCACGTGCCGGAACAGCGGCGCTCCACGGCCCAGGACGCGGGCGGCCTCGGCCGCGAGCTGCGGGTAGGACCACAGCCCCTCCACCCGCATGGCGCCGACGTAGCGCCGCACGGTCTCCCACACCTGGCGGCGGTGCTCCGGGGCCAGGTGCTGCACCCGGCCGCTGCGCTCGCAGCGGATGTACTGCGGCAGCAGCTCCAGTCCCTTGGCGAGGATGACCTGCTCCCACTCGTCCACCAGGAAGCGGCCGGAGAAGGGCAGCCCGTCGGCCAGCGCCACCGCCCGCCACCGCTGGGCCAGTTCGTCCCGGCCGACCATGCGCGGCGCGACACTGCTGTGCGACTGCACGACCGACCGGGCGAGGCTGTCGATGGTCGCCACCCGCACCCGCGCGCGCACGCCGGGGTCGGGCAGCAGCTGGTCGAGGCGTTCGGAGAGGGACAGGGCCAGGGCCCGGTTGTAGGTGGTCAGGAGCACCGACTCGCGGGGGTCCCCGGGATGGGCGGCGGCGTCGCGCTCGGCCAGGTGGGCGGCGCGGTGCAGGGCGATCACGGTCTTGCCCGTCCCCGGGCCCCCGGTGATCTGGGCCGACCCCTTGAAGCGGGCCTCGGTGATCCGGTGCTGGTCGGGGTGGAGGGTGATCTGCCACTGGTCGAACGGCGCGGCGAGGGCGTCGGCGAGTTCGGGCGGACCGGCGGGCGTGGGGTCGACGGCCTCGGCCCCGGGGGACGCCAGGACCTCGGGCCGCAGGCCGCGGGCGAAGCGGAGCGCCTCGTCGCGCGGGCGCACGGTGATGAGCCGGTAGTGCGTACCGTCCGTGGGGCGGTCCTCTCCGGGCTCGCCGCGTCCCTCCCCGTCGGGGTCGGGAACGACGACGCCGGTCCAGTCGGGGGCGATGCTGACGACCCGCACGCGCGGGTCGGCGGCGCCGGCGACGGCCTCCAGGTCGGGGTCGTCCCCGGCCTGGCAGGCGCGCATCACGGCCAGGGTGTCGAGCTGGACGTCGGGCGTGAGGCGGGTGAAGTCGCTGAGAAACGTCGGGGCGATCGCAAGGGCGGACACGTCGTGGATTCCTCCGGTCTTCGACCAAGTGGTGTCTGCGGTGCTGAGGAGGTCGGAGCGGATGGTGTCGCGCGAGGGGAAGCCGGTCGGGCGACCGTCGCGTTCACTTGAAACATGCTCGGCGGCGAATTTGGGCAAACGCCGCTCCGGGGTCGATCGCCGCCGAGTTGGGAGGAGTTTTCGGGTCCCACGTATGCCCTGTTCAGAAGGCGTTTTGCGCAAGCACGTTCGAGCTTCCGGGTGGGTTTTTTCGCGGGGTCCCGGCGCGGGCTCCGTGACCTGCGGTTCTGTGTGAAGGGCTGGTGTCCGAAAGTAGGTTTATGTACCTGACCGAAAATAAGGAACAGAGGGTGAGACTGCCAGCTCGGAGTGGGATCTGTGGGGACAGTGAGGAAGAACTGTCGTCAGGGAAGGGTATGACCGAAACCCGGCGGGAGGGAGGAACGTGGGACCGACGCGGGAGCGGGCCCGCTCCGGCGGGAGGGGTACACGTTGTGGCCGGTTTCGGACACGCTCTGTGCAGACGGCGCCCCGCGCGAGATCGTAGAGCGCACGGGGGGCGGAAACCACGTGTGGTTCAGGACTCTGCCGGGGTCCGTCCTACCCCGGCAGAGTCCTCAACCGCTCTGGTTCCCGGACCGCTCTAGAGAAGCGGTACCCAGTCCCCGCCCTCTCCAAAGCGGGTGGCACGGCCAACCTTCGCCGACCCCGCGACCCCGGCGCCGCTCGGCTCCGCGACCGTCACACCCCATGCTCTACCGTGGTGGTGACAAAAGAGCGGAAAGGACCGGGACGAGCACAGTGGCCCCCAACGACATGAGCCGGATGCGCATATCCGACGCTGAGCGCGACCAGGTCTCCGAGGTCCTGCGCGAAGCCGCCGCGGAGGGCCGGATCACCCTCGACGAGCTGGACGAACGGCTCAACGCCACCTACGCGGCCAAGACCTACGCCGACCTCGAGCCGCTCACCTCCGACCTGCCCTCCCCCGGCGGTGCGGCGGCCCCGCTGCCCTCGGTCCCCGGCACGGTCCCGGGGGTGGTCGCCCAGCCCCAGGGCGACCCCATGGTCCTCAGGGCCGGAGGGAGCTCCATCGTCCGCAAGGGCGGATGGGAGGTCCCCCACCGGATCGAGGTGTACAACAAGTACGGCTCCACCCGGCTCGACTTCCGCGAGGCCGTCCTCACGAGTCCCGTCACCGAGGTCTACGTCGACACCTCGTGGGGCAGCGCCGACCTGATCCTCCCCGAGGGCGCCACCGCCTCGGTCGACTGCGACTCCTCCTGGTTCGGCACGCTGCGCTCCGACGTCGACTCCATGCGCAAGCAGGGCGCACCGCACTTCGTCGTCACCGGCGGGTGCCAGGGCGGGGGCCTCCGCGTCCGCTACAAGCGCCCCTTCTCCTGGGGCGGCCGAGGGGCCTGACCCGGCGTTCCCACGGGCGGGCCGACGAGCCCGGCCCGCCGCCCCCGCCATCCCCGCCGCCCTGCCCGGCGGCCCCCGTACAGGTCGTCACCGCGGCTCCCCGAGGCCCCGTCCTCCGCGCCCCGGCCGTACCCGCGTCCCGGCCCCGGCCGTCCCCGTGCGCCTGGCCGTACCCGCGCCCGGGCCGTCCTCCGCGCCGGCCGTACCTGCGTCCCCCGGTCCCGTCCGGGCGACTCCCCGTCCGGCCGTGACCGGCCGTACGCCATGATGGGTCCGGCACGCCGCGGGGCGCGCCGACAACCGGAGAGGCGGCACGCGTGGGCTGGTGGATCGCAGGGGTCGGAGCGGGCGCGTGCGCCCTGGCACTGGCCCCCTACGCCTGGACCTACCTGGCCAGCGCCGGACGCCGCAAGGACCCCGGCGCCGTCCCGCACCGGCCCGTCGCCGTCGTCCTGGGCGCCGCGGCGTGGAAGGACGGCCCCTCGCCCCTGCTCGCCCGCCGCCTGGACCTGGCCGTCCGCCTCTACGAGGACGGCAGGGTCGGGCGGATCATCGTCTCCGGGGACAACCGCGAGGTCTCCGGACACGAGACCGACACGATGACCGCCTACCTCGTCGGCCACGGCGTGCCCGCCGACCGGATCGAGGCCGACCGGTACGGCTACCGCACCTGGGACACCTGCGTCCGGGTGCGCGACCTGCACGGCGTCCGCGCGGCCACCATGGTCACCCAGTCCTTCCACCTGCCCCGCACGGTCGCCCTCGCCCGCGCCGCGGGGATCGACGCCGTCGGGGTCGGTGACCCCAGCCTCGGCGCCCGCCGCCGCTCCACCCTCATCGGCTACGCCCGTGAGGTCGGCGCAGCCGTCAAGGCCCTGCGCGACGCGGTGCTGCGCCCCGCGCCCGCGCACACGCAGGCGTGACCGGACCCGCAGTCCCGGGCACCGGCGGCCCGCACCCGCCGTGACCGGACACGCACTCACACCCCACCCGCAGGCGTGACCGCGCCCCGGCGGGGGTCCCCCGCCGGGGCGCGGGAAGGGTACGGCCCCCTCGACCCGGAGGAGGGCCGGAGTTCCCCGCGGGGGCGTGAGAAGGTCGACGCCGCCGCCGATTCGCGCGATCCGGCTGAGCCGGGATAATCGGGCCCATGAACGCGACCACGGACAACGACCCACACGACGGCGCGGAGAGCGTGGACTGGACGGCGCTCCTCCCCGAGGGCGGCGAGCGCGTCCCCGGCCTGCTCGCCGAGCTCGCCGGGAGCGACAGCGCCCTCTCGGACCTCCACGACCTCGTCCACTTCCCCGCGCCCGGGCACGTCGCCGCGCCCAGGGTTGTCGACTTCCTGGTCGACACCGCCTGCGCCGAGGGCACCCCGCCCACCGACCGCTGGCGTCCCCTGAGCCTGCTCCTCGAACTGGTCGCCGGCCACCCGGAGGACCGCCTCCCCGAGGTCCGCGACCTCGGCCAGTGGCGCGACGAGGTGGCGTGGGCGACGTCCAACGACGTGGAGAAGGTGCGGGAGCAGTACCGCGCCTGGGCCGAGGAGGCCCCGGACGAACAGCACCACCTCCGCATGCGCAACCGGCTCGCCGTCATGGAGCAGCCGAACGGCGCCGCGATCCTCCAGGCCGAGCTGGACACCTACGAGGCCGTCCTCGCCCGCGTCCCCGACCTGGTCACCCTCCTCAAGGGCGGCCTCAACCGCGGGGGCCTGGACCGTGCGGGGGAGTGGGTCAGCTACCTGCTCGCCTTCCTCACCGACGACTCCGAGCGGATCGCCTCCGAGATCACCGGAGCCTCCCAGGTCCTGCTCGCCAAGGACCTGCGCCCCGCCCCGCAGGCGCCCACGAGCCTGCGGGAGGTCATGAGCGGGGGGCTGGACAGCGGCGAACCGCTGCCCGCCGAGCTGTTCGCCCTGGGCCTGGTGGCCGACGCCGCCGACATCGACACGACCGTGGCCCTCACCCACCAGATGGCGGGCGGGAACCTCTACAACTCCTTCGCCGCGTCGGTGGCGCTCGTGCTCATCCACGGGGAGGACACCCCCCGCGAGGCGCTGCGCCGCATCGGCCGCGGCGGCGGGACCTCGATGGGCTACGCGGGCCTGTTCAACGAGTCGTGGCCGCACTGCGGCGGGCGCTCGCCGCAGGTCCTGGGCTTCCTGGCGCTGGGCCGCGCCGGGGGCCGCGCGCGGCGGCTGCGCCTGGACATGCTGCCCGGCCTGATCAAGGAGGAGGCCGACTCGCGCGCCCTGGTGACCGGCGTCGGCCTGGAGATCGTCCTGGGCCCCCGCAGCAAGGGGCACACGGCCGAGGAGCACGCCCGGGCCGAGTACGACGAGGAGACCCTCAAGGTGCTGTGGGCGATCGCCGAGCTGCCCGCCTCCGCGTGGGAGGACGGGGAGTTCACCGCGACGCTGGCCGCCTGGGCGCTGCCGGAGGACGCCGAGGAGTTCTGCGCCCTGGTGGGGGTGGAACACGAGGAGGAGCCGGAGGAGGAAGAGGCGCCACAGGCCCCGGCCCCCGCTCCCCAGGCCCCCGCCCAGGGCGGCCTGTTCGGACGCCTCTTCGGCGGAGGACGCTAGGGCGTGTTCCGCGGACACTCGTCCTGCTGCGCGTCGCCCCGGTACGCCCTTCGCGGCGTTCTTCTCTGTCGACAGGACCCCGCCCTGACTCCTTCGTCGGCCTTGCGATGAACGCACCGGATGCGCCGCTCGCGACGGACGGCGTCCACGGAACACGCCCCGGGCGTACCGACCACGGAGGTCGGTGACACCCGCCCCGCCCGACACACGCGAGGAGGGCCTCCGGTACCGGTGCGGACTGCGACGTCCACCACCGGACCGGAAGGCCCCCGACGCCCCGCACCACCCACGCCGGCGCCGCCGCCCGGGGGCCGCCCCGGCCACCGGCGCGGCCCCGGGCGTCATTCCGCGTCGGCGGCCAGGGCGTCGTCCACGGCGGTCTCGTAGCCCCCGAGGAAGGTCGGGTCGGGGCGGAACACCGCCGTGCCCAGCGCGGCGACCGCGGCGGGCACCTCGCGGACCCACCCGTACACGGTGGCGAACCTGCGCTCCTCCAGGCTGGAGTCGGCCACCCCGACCGCATCGATCCCCGCGTCCCGGCAGAGCCGCACCGCGCGCGGCAGGTGGAAGTCCTGGGTGACCACCGTGGCCTCCTCCACCCCGAACACCTCCCGCGCGCGCACGCACGAGTCCCAGGTGGAGAACCCGGCGTAGTCGCCCGCGATCCGGTTCTCCGGAACCCCGGCGGCCACCAGGTAGTCGCTCATCGTGTCGGTCTCGTTGTAGTGGTCGACGCTGTTGTCGCCGCTCACCAGCACGGCCTCCACCTTCCCGGCGAAGTAGAGCTCGGCGGCGGTGTCGAGGCGGCGGGCCAGCAGCAGGGACGGCAGGCCGTCGGGGCGCACCCCCGCGCCCAGCACCAGCGCGACCGGTCGCTCGGGCACCCCCTCGGCGGTGTGGCGGTCGCCGGAGGTGCTCGCGACCTGCCACACGAACGGCAGGAAGCCCGCCACCACGGCGCACACGGCCAGCAGGGCCAGGCGCCGCAGGGGGCGCCGGCGCCGTTCGGGACGGGTCTTCCGGCCGGTGTCGCCGGCCCCCGGTACGGAGGCGCCGTCGCCGGGGGAGCCGTCGGGGGCCGGGGCGGCGTGCCCGGGGGCGGAGGGCTCCCGCTCGGCGTCGTCGGGTGCGGAGGCGCCGGACGCGGCGGGATCTGAGGTCGTCACGCCTGAGAAGACGCCCGGAACGGCCGGAGAGTTCCGGCGGAGGGTGGGACGGGCGGGGCGACCTCGCGGGCGAATCGTGCCGGGCGGAAAACCCGGCTGTGCGCCGCCCGGACACCCCGTTAGAGTCGCCGCATGTCCTCACAGCCGCACCACGCCGACCTGTCCCCGCGACTGCGCGCCCTCGCCGACCTCATGCCCGGGAGCATGCGCGAGGGCTCCGGGATGCACGAGTACGACGGCAGGGTCGCCGACACGTCGCCCGACGGGGTCCGGGACGCGCTGTCCCGGCTCGGCGGCGACCCCGTCGCCGACGCCCACGACGAGGCCCACCTGGCCGCGTTCGAGCAGGGTCTCCGCTACGAGCTGGGCGAACTCCAGCTGCACCGTTCCAACCCCCTCCACCACCTGGGCGAGCTCGACGTCTCGGGCTACGACCGCGAGTACGCGCCCCAGGCGGAGCGCGACGCCGCGCGCATCACCCACCTGGCCCAGTGGCCGCGCGTGGTCGACAACGCCGTCGCCTCCCTGGACAGGGTCCCCGCCCCCCTCGCCGACGCGCTCCTGGCCGCGGTGAGGGGCGTGGCCGACGGCCTCCCCGACGACATCCCCGCCGACGTCCTCGAACCCGCCCTCGCGGCACACGCCCGCCTCGTCGACCACATGGAGCGAGCCGTCCGGGAGGGGCCGGAGAGCGCCCGGCTCGGCGCGGACGCCCTGAGCCGACTGATGGGCACCGGTGAGGCGGTCGAGGTGGACCTCGCCGATCTCGCCTCCCGCGCCGACGCCGAGCGAGACCGCCTGAGGGCGGCCCTGGCCCGGGCCACCGGCCGGATGGCCCCGGGCCGCGACCCCATGGAGTTCGCCCGCGAGCTCACCCGGCAGTACCCGGCCGCCGACGGGGTCCTGGACGCCGCCCGCCGCTGGACCGCGCTCGCCGTCGAGTTCACCGCCGAGCGCGGGCTGGCCCCGTGGAACGACGGCGAGTGCCGCGTGGACGTCTCCCCGCCCTCGCAGCGCTGGGCGACCGCGATGATGGCGTGGCCGGGCCCGTGGGAGGCCGACAGCCCCTCCTTCTACTTCATCACCCCGCCGGACGAGGCGTGGAGCGAGGAGGAGGCGGGCGAGTGGCTGGAGATGTTCAGCCACACCACCCTGCCCGCCGTGAGCGTGCACGAGGTGGCGCCGGGCCACTTCTCCCACGGCCGCGCGCTGCGCAGGGCCCCCGGCCAGGTGCGCCGCACCCTGCACTCGATGACCTTCGCCGAGGGGTGGGCGCACTACGCCGAGGAGATGTGCCTGGAGGAGGGCTTCGGCGAGTACGCCGCCGAACGCCTGGGGGACCCCGCGTGGACCGCGGACCACTACGAGGTCGGCGTGTGGGTGGAGGCGCTGATCCGCGTCACCCGCCTGTCGGTGGCCATCGGCATGCACACCGGCGGCCTGACGGTGGAGGAGGCTGCCGCCCGCTTCGCCGAGGACACCCCCCTCCAGGGGCCCGCGGCCCTCTCCGAGGCCCGCCGGGCGACCTTCGACCCCACCTACGGCCGCTACACCTGGGGCAAGCTGGAGATCCTCGCGCTGCGCGAGCGCGCCCGCGAGCAGTGGGGGGAGGGGTTCGACCTGCCCAGGTTCCACCGGGCGCTGCTCGACCTCGGCTCCCCGCCGATCGGGCTCATCGGCACCGCCCTCGAACGCGGTTAGCGGCCGGGCAGCGCTGCGCGGAGGGGCCGGGGGACCCCCCGATTTCCACGGTAGGGCGTGGGACGTCCCGGCCGCCAGACGTTCCCGGGGCCTGTGGACGGCCGGCGGGCCGCGGTGACCGGACCCGCCCCGCGTCCGGGACGCCGGCCTCCGGGACACCGGCCTTCAGGACACCGGCCTTCGGGACACCGGTCCCGGTCCAGACCCCGGCCTCGTGCCTGCGGCCCCAAGGCACCGTTCCCGTGGTCGTGGGCCCCCGGACCCGCTCCCCGGTCCCCGGGCCACGACCCCGGTCCCCGGGCCCGCGGCCGCCCCGCGGGGGCGGCCGCGAGTCGCTCCCGGCCTACTCCGGGGTGGCGGGGCCCGGCGCCCCCAGCTTCCCGAGGGCGTCGCGCACCCGCCCCTTCGACGAGCCCAGGGCCCGCGCGGCACCGGCCGCGTCGACGTCGGCCAGGAGGGACACGAGCGCCACCCGGGTGTCGCCGCCGGCCGCGTTGAGGGCCTCCGCGCACGCCTCCTCGCCCAGGCCGGTGGCCTGCGTCAGGATGGTCACCACCCGGCCCCGCAGCTTGCCGTTGGTGGCGTCCACGCCCACCATCAGGTTCGAGAACGTCCGGCCCATGCGCACCATCACCGCGGTGGAGAACGCGTTCAGGGCCAGCTTCTGCGCCGTGCCCGCCTTCATGCGCGTGGACCCGGCGATCACCTCCGCGCCCGTGGAGACGCCCACGTGCACGTCCGCGGACGAGGCGAGCGACGCCCCGGGGTTCGCGCTGATCAGCACCGTCGACGCCCCCCTCTCGCGGGCCGCCTCCAGGGCTCCCCCCACGTACGGGGTGCGGCCGCTCGCGGCCAGCCCCACCACGAGGGAGCCCTCGGACACGCCCGCGGCGTCGATCCGGCCCGACTCCCAGTCGTCCTCGATCCCCTCCACGGCCCGCGACAGCGCCTCGCCGCCGCCCGCGTGGTGCGCCACCACCCACTCGGCCGGCACGCCGTACGTCGGCGGCAGCTCGGCGGCGTCCTGCGCGGCGATCCGCCCCGAGGTGCCCGCGCCGAAGTAGTGGATGGCCGCCCCGCTCTCCAGGGCGGCCACCCCCAGCTCCACGGCCCGCGCCAGCTCGGGCAGGACCGCGCCCACGGCCGCGGGGACCGTGGTGTCCTCGGCGTTGATCTGCCGCAGGATGTCGAGCGCCGGGAGCAGGTCGATGTCGTACGTGCCGGAGTTGCGCTCCTCGGTGGGAGCGCGCACGATCACGGCCCCACCGCCCTCCGGGTCGCCGGGGGGCCGGGGGACGTCTTCCCCGCCGCCGTGTACCGCGCTCTCCTGTTCGGTCCGCACCCGTGCCGTTCCTTTCCGTAGGGCCGCGCCCGGCCCACCGCCGGGGAAACCGGGCGGCGGGGCCGACGCGTGCCGGTCAGTCGTCGTTTCCGTCGGTGCTCCTGCCGCCGGGGGAGTCCCCGCGGCGGCGTCTGCGGTCGTCGTTGATCCGCAGGCCCCGCACAGCCTCGAAGGTGGTCTCCAACGCTGTGCGGCTGTCGGTGTAGCGGCTCTGGGCCAGGCCCACGAACAGGCAGTCCACGACGGTCAGCTGGGCGAGCCTGCTCGCCGTCGCCCCGGACCGGAACGTGGTCTCCCGCGCCGCCGTGGTCAGCACGTGGTCGGCGAACCCGATCGCGGACCGGGGGAAGTTGGTGATGGCGACGGTCCGCGCCCCGCGCCTGCCCGCCTCGGTCAGCGCCTGGACCGTGTCGATGGTCGAACCGGAGTGGGAGATGCCGATGGCGACGTCCCGCTCGTCGAGGAGGGCGGCGCTGGTGAGCATGACGTGCGCGTCGGACCACGCGAACGAGGTCATCCCGATCCGGTGCAGCTTCTGCTGGAGGTCGGCCCCGACGAACGCGCTCGCCCCCACCCCGTACACGTCGATGCGCCGCGCGCCCGCCATCGTGTCGATGACCGTGCGCAGGACGTCCACGTCCAGGGCCGCCCCGGTCTCCTCGACGGCGCGTGCGTCGGTGTAGGCGATCTTCTGGACCACCGTGACGAGCGTGTCGTCGGGGTTGATGTCGCTGGACAGCTCGGGGGAGCCGGAGCGGGCGCCGCGGGCCTGCCCGGCCTCCGTGGCCAGCGCCAGGCGCAGCTCCCGGTAGCCGCTGAAGTCGATGGTGCGGCAGAACCGGATCACCGTGGCCTCGGAGGTCGCGCAGTCCTTGGCGAGCTGGGTGATGGAGGAGGCCGCGGCCCTCTCGGGGTCGTCGATGACGCGCTGGGCGACCCGGCGCTCGGCGGGCGCGAGGGAGGGCAGGAGCGACCGTATGCGGAGCACCGTCGTGGGGACGGGCGAGGCGGAGAGCGCCCCGGTCTCCGGTCGGTCGCCCGAAGGCTTCGGAATTTGCGCCATGGAGGAAAGTTTCTTTCGGTCGTGGTGCAGAGTCAACGCGGTGGAGGGAAAAAGCGGGAGAATCAAGGATTTCAAGGGACGGTCGCGGCAGCAAGTATCCACCCTCCGATTGCGGGATCCCAGCTCAGGCGGCACCCTGGGGGCGGGGGCGTCGCGGCTCATCCGTCACGCGCGCAACCCGCCAGGGGGGATGGTGCCGTGTCGCCGAGCGACCCGGAAGGACGGCGGTCCGGATCGGCCGCCGGGAGCGGTGCGACGGCCGGCGCACGGCCGGTCGACCGCGGGGCCGGCGGGCTCCACGTGGGGCTGCTGGGGCAGTTCGGCGTCGAGGTCGGGGGCGTGCCGCTGAACCTGCGCGGGGACAAGCGCCGCGCCCTGCTCGCCTCGCTCCTCCTCAACGCGGGGAGCACCGTCCCCACCGCCCACCTCGTCGAGCGGATCTGGGGCGCCCCGCCCACCCAGGCCAACCGCAGCGCCCTCCAGGTCCACGTCGCCCGTGCCCGCGCCCTGTTCGAGCACCACTGCGGCACGCCGCTCATCCGCGGCGGGAACGGCGGCTACCGCATCGACCTCGCGGAGGAGCAGTCCGACCTCCTGCGCTTCCGGGCACTGGTCGGGAGCGCCGCCGACGCCGCGGCGCGGGGCGACCGCGAGTCCCGCACCGAACTCCTCATCCGTGCCCTGGGCCTGTGGCGCGGCCCCGTCCTGGCCGACGTGGCCAGCCCGGTCCTGCACTCCCGCGACGTGCCGCCCCTCACCGAGGAGCTGCTGCGCGCCGCGGAGGAGGGCTTCGGCGGGGCCCTGGCGCGCGGTGACCACGAGCGGGTGGCCGACCAGATCCGGCCGATCGCCACCGACCATCCCGAGCGCGAGCCCCTCATCCGCGTCCAGATGATCGCCCTCTACCGCAGCGGCCGTCCCAGCGAGGCCCTGCGCGTGTACGCGCGCACCCGCGACGCCCTGGTCGAGCGCCTCGGCGCCGACCCGGGACGCGAGCTCCAGGAGACCTTCCACGGCATCCTGCGCGGGGACCTGGACCCCCCGTCGGAGCACGGGACCGCGCGGCCCCCGGGGCACGACGCGCACCGCGACCCGCTCGCGCGCATCCCGCGCCAGCGGGCCCTGGTCCGCGGCGAGGGGACGCCCGCCGGGGGCGCCGGGGCCTGCGCCGGCGCGGACGCGGAACCGGGGGGACCCGCGGGCCGGTGCGTCCGGGACGCGGAACCGGCCCCCGACCCGGTCCGGCCCCCCGCCAGGGTGCCCGGCTCCGTCACGCCCTCGGAGCTGCCCGCCGCACCCGCCGTCCTGGTGGGGCGCGACGGGGCACTGGCCGAACTCGACCGTCTCGTCGACCCGCGCGGGGGAGCCCCCGGCAGCGTGCTCGTGCGCGGCCCGGCCGGGGCGGGGAGCAGCGCCCTGGCCCTGCGCTGGGCGCACGCGGCGGCGCCGCACTTCCCGGACGGCCAGCTGTACGTCAACCTGCGCGACGGCGACGGCTCCCCGCGCGACCCGGCCGAGGTCCTGCGCCGGCTGGTGCGCTCCCTGTCCTCGGAGTGGCACGGCGCCGGCGCCCTGGACACCGAGGACGCCGCGGCCCGCGTCCGCACGCTCCTGGCGCGCAGACGCGTCCTGCTGATCCTGGACAACGCGGCCACCAGCCGCCAGGTGCGGCCCCTGCTGCCCGGCGGCGCCGGTTGCGCCGCGGTGGTCACCAGCCGGAACTGGCTGACCGACCTGCTGGTGCGCGACGGGCTCCGCGCGCTCCCGGTGGGGGCGCTGCCGCCGGGGGCCGCCGTCGAACTGCTCCGCTCGCAGATCGGCGCGGACCGGTGCAGGGAGACGGTGCTGCGGCGCCTCGCCCACCTGTCGGGATACCTGCCGCTGCCGCTGCGGATGGCCGTGGCCTGGTTCGACACCAACCCGCACGCGTCCGGCTCGGAGCTGGTGCGGAGCCTGGAGGAGGCGGACCCGGCACGCGGCGTCACTCCCACGGCCCGGATGGCCGCCGTGCTGCGTACCGGGCCCGGGACGGGACGCCACGGCCGCGGGGAAGTACCGGTCGGAGCGGACCCGCCCGGCACAAGTGTGGGACAGGCGTCTTACGTTCGGCTTTCACCCGGATGAGGACCATCCGCCCTGCGGTTGGCCGGGAGGTGGGCGGAGCGTGGCGTCCCGGAGACGCGGCGCGAACGGAAAACCAAGCACCGGTGGTGAAATCGGTCGGATTTGTCTACGGGGGTCCGCTGCGGTCGCACGAGTCGCTAGTGTCAACCCCATGACACAGAACAATGATCCCAACCTGGACCCGGCGGGCAACACCCAGCACTTCCGCCGCTTCGTCGACGAGAACCCGGAGCCCGAGGAGCCCGCGCGCCGCCCGATCCTGCCGCTGGTGCTGGCGGGCGTCGGCGTGGTCCTGGCGATCGCGGTGGTCGTCGCGCTGGTCCTGGCCTTCTCCTAGGACCTCTGTCGGGCTCTGGCGGCACGGGGCGGGCCCGCCGGTCGCTCCGGAACCGGTTCGCGACCACCCCGCGGTCCTGCTAGAGTTAACGACGTCGCCAGGGGGTACGGGCCACGGTCCGACACCCGGGAGCGGCGGGCGTCATTAGCTCAATTGGCAGAGCAGCTGACTCTTAATCAGCGGGTTCGGGGTTCAAGTCCCTGATGACGCACACGATCCGAGGCCCCGATCGATTCCGATCGGGGCCTTCGTGCTTTCCCGGGACCGCATTCGCGAGATTCGCGAGTGCCCTTCCGCTCCCTCCTTTCCCTACTCCCCGAATTCGCGCTGACGCATTCTGTCCCCTTGGAGTCCCGAGCGGAACGGCGTCCCTTTCGGGGGACGGTCCGCCGACTCCGGCGGCGACCGGCGGTGATGTGCGGCACCTCGAACTGTCGTAGCCGGATGGTCTCCTGCATTCTGTGCCCGAAATCCCCCTCGGGTCACGGCATCGCAGCTCAGGCGGTGCACAACGTGACCGTTCGGTCTCATGAGGTGACCTCTCTAATGAGATTGACATAAACCCCCTGGTGGGGAAATGTTGCGTTTCTGCCGCCTCTCTCGGAGAGGCAAGAACCCCTTGCACCAACCCCGGAGAATCCCCATGTCTGTTTCCCCCGTCCTGCGCGCCACGGGCCTGTCCGCGCTCGCCATCGGCTCCGCCCTCGCCCTCAGCGGCTGCGGCGCCATCACCTCCCTCATCGGCGGCGGCAACGTCTTCGACATCAGCGTCGGCGACTGCTTCGTCGAGTCCGAGATGAACGCGGCCTTCGCCACGGGCGAGGTCAGCGACATCCCCCTGGTCGAGTGCACCGAGGAGCACGACGCCGAGGTCTACTACACCGAGGACCTGCCCGAGGGCGACTTCCCGGGCACGGAGTCGGTCGACGCCTCCACGGAGGAGATCTGCTACGGCGACAACTTCACCGACTTCGTCGGCGTCTCCTACGACGAGTCCGAGATCTACGCCGGCGCGCTCTACCCGACCGAGGAGAGCTGGAACCAGCTGGACGACCGCGAGGTCGCCTGCTACCTGTTCACCGACGGTGAGATGGTCACCGGCACCCTCTCCGGCGCCAACCGCTAGATCCCCGCGTACCGCACGCCTTCCGGTGACGGGCCCTGCTCCAGCCCGCGCCGTCCCGTGCCGCCGTTCACCTGCGGCGATGGAGAGCACGTCGCGACCGGAGAATCTAAAAATTCTGATTCGCCCCGTCTTGGGCTGAAACCTTCTCCGTGTGACGTGCATCTTGATACATGTCGCCGACCCTCCCCCACGTCGGCAGCAAGCAACCCTCGAACTGGTGGAGTACTACTCATGTCCGCAACGCGCCGCCCGCTGCTCGGCCGCATCACTATCGGGATCCTGGCCGTCGGCGCCTCGCTGTCCCTCTCCGCATGTGGCCAGCTTCCCCTGCTGCCCCCCGCCCTCACCGGCGGGACCGAGGTCTCCCCCGAACCGGTCGAGACCAGCGAGACGCCCGAGACCCCCGCCCCGGAGCCGGTGGAGTCCGAGGAGCCCGCCGGCGCCTCCGACACGGACGTCTTCAACGTCGGTCTGGGCGACTGCCTGAACGAGATGACGCAGAACACGGACGACCAGATCTCCGAGGTTCCCATCATCGACTGCGCCGAGCCCCACGACTACGAGGTCTACCACGTGGAGGACATCGCGGAGTCGGGCGAGTACCCGGGCGACACCGCCGTCCAGGAGGCCGCCGACACCATCTGCCGCGACGCCTTCGACGCCTGGGTCGGCATGGCGTGGGCGGAGTCCGGCATCGACTACACGCCGCTGTACCCCGTCGAGGAGGGCTGGAACCTGGGCGACCGCGAGGTCCTCTGCCTGGCCTACGACATGGCCGGACAGGTCGAGGGCACCCTCGAGGGCGCCGGCTACTAGCGCCGGGACCGGACAGCGCTCCGGTCCGGCGGCACGACCCGGCTCCTGTCCTTGTCGCGGGCAACTGCGACGAACCCCGCGACAAGCACAGGATCCTTCCCGGCGGACCTCGTCCACGGCCCCGGACATGCCTCCGGCAGGCGCACGACGAGCACGGGACCCGGCCCTACCGGTCCCGGTCCGCACCGCATGACGAACGGCCCGCACCGCACGGTGCGGGCCGTTCGCGTGCTCCGGGGGAGGTCGCCGGCCGCCCCCGGGACCGGTCCCGGTCAGACCCCGGCGCCGCCCGTGGCGGGCAGGAGCAGCGGGGCGGCGGGTTCGGCCGGTTCCTGCGCGAACGCCTCGGCGGTCTCGGCCGCGGGGGCGGGCTCCGCGGGCGGCAGGCCCTGGCAGGTGACGTCGGCCGGGGCCTCGCCGTCCACCAGGTAGGCGTCCACGGCGTCCCTCACGCACGGCAGGCCGAAGGAGTGGTAGAAGCCGTGCCCGCCGTCCCCGGCCACCGTGACCAGCGGGTTGTCCAGGCGTTCGGCCATGGCCACACCGTCCTCGTAGGGGGTGTTGGCGTCCAGCTCACCGGCGATGACCAGGCCCTGCGGGTAGCCGTCGCGCTCGGCGTCGACCGCGGGCTCGGGCCGGTCGAGGGTGCTGAACCCGCACGGTTGGGGGGAGGCCCACCACGCGCCGCTCCCGTAGGGGTGCTCCTCCCGGTACACGCGGGTGTCCTCCCGGTACACGCCGAGCCGGGTGGGCCACTCCGTCTCGCACAGGACCGCGGTCTGGAGGTCCGGGGTGACGATGTCGCCCGCCACGGTGCTGTAGGCGATGCTCAGGGACTCGTACCCCTCGGGCAGCGGCTCGTCGTTGACGAGGAACCACTGGAACGAGGCGAACGCGTCCCACGAGGCCTGGAGTCGCGCGTGGAAGCCGATGTCCATGTCGAAGTAGTTGTTCTCGTACCCCGGCATGGGGGAGTCCTCGCCGAGCGGCTCCTCCCGGAGCCGCGCGGAGGTGGCGTCGAGCGTCTCGCGCACGTCGTCCGCGGTGGTACCGAAGCCGTACAGGTCGTCGTGCTCGGCGAGCCAGGCCGTGTACCGGTCCATGTTGGCGCTGTAGGCCGGGGCCTGGCCCATGAGGGCGTCGCGCGACACGCCTTCGGGGCGGGTGGCGGAGTCCAGGACGCTGCGGTCCATCCGCTCGGGGAAGAGGGTGCCGTACACCGCGCCCAGGTACGTGCCGTAGGAGCCGCCCAGGTAGTTGAGCTTCTCCTCGCCCAGCGCGGCGCGGATGACGTCCATGTCCCGGGCGGTGTTCGCGGTGCTCATGTGCGGCAGCAGGTCGCCCTGGGTGCGCTCGCAGGTGCGCTGGTAGTCGATCGCGGCCCTGGTCAGGGCGGAGAACTCGGCGTCGGTCGGGCGGGTGAGGAAGGGCAGCGGGTCCGCTCCGCAGTTCATGCGGGGCGAGGACGCGCCGGTGCCGCGGGGGTCCATGCCGATGATGTCGTACACCTCGGCCGCGCGCGTGTCCCCGAGGGCCCAGCCGGCTCCGGGGTTGTCCGCGAGGGAGAGGGGGACGGCGCGCCCGTGGCCTCCGGGGCCTCCGGGGTTGGTGAGGAGGATGCCGCGCCGCCGTTCGGCGTCGGAGGCGGTCCCGCGGCTGACGGCCACGGTGATGCGCGTGCCATCGGGGTCCGCGTAGTCGAGGGGGACCTCGATGTCGGCGCACTCCAGGCCGGGGAGTTCGGCCTCGGTGCAGGGGGCCCACGCGACGTCCTGGTCGTAGAACCGCGCGAGGGCGGGGGCTGCGGGGGCGGGGGCGGCGGGATCGGCCGCGGCGGGTGACGCCGCCGCGAGTGAGGTGGTCAGGGCGGCCGTCAGGACGCTCGCGGCCAAGGGGATCGTGCGTGCTCGGCGCACAGGGGTGGCCTCCGCTTTCGGTCTCGTTCCGGGGGAACGGGGTCGTGTGCTTCGGAGGCACCACGGTACGAACCGGACGTACGGGGGCGACATTGACGAATGTCATGGATTCGGTCCATGGCCGGATGCGGACAGTCACGCCCCGCGCCGGGGGAGGGGAGACGCCGGCCGACCCCGATCCGGGGGAGGGGAGACGCCGCGGTTTTCTTCTTCGCAGGTCACAGGGTTGCTGTGCTCCTGGGCAGGGGATCAACGCGAGTGTCGGAACCGATCACTGCACTACTGAGGAGTCCCATGCGCCGGACCTTCGCCGCCCTCGCCCTGAGCACGGTCGTCCTGGGGGCGTCCGCCGCGCCCGCCGCCGCCCACGACCTCGACGGTCTTCCGTACGTCGCCTACGCGCAGCAGGTCGTCGACGCGATCCTCTTCGGCGGGGGAGACCCGGGCGCCTCCGGGGGGCTGCAGTTCAACCGCGCAGCCTCCTGAGGACCGGCGGTCCAGGCGGAACCCGAGGAGCCGACGCCCCCGTGGGCGTCGGCTCCTTTCGTTGTTTCCCTGCCGTCCCAGCTGTGGCGTGGCTACCGTGGTGCGGGTTCTGCCACCCGAGCCGCGAGGCCCACTGTCGTGTCCGATCCACCACGGACCTCCCGGGCCACTGGGGCAGGCACGCCCGGGGCGTCCGGAGTCCGGCTCTGCCCTTTCTCGGGTCCACGGAAAACCTCCCCGGGAACAGCACCGGCCCTGCCCGTCCTGACCGGCCCGGACATGAGCAACGCCAGGACCGCCATCCAAGAAGCCAAGGGACCGGACGACGATGACGAACACACCATCATCACCTGCGAACCAGACCACTGGTGCTCCCCCGGAAGCCCCGGAAGCGTGTGCGACCCCCGCTACTGAGGACACCACGGTCCCGTTCATGGACCTCATCCGCCCCCACACCGGGGACATCAGCCGGGTCCGCCCCGCTGGTAAAAGTTACAGCTGGAGCACCACAGCCATCATCAGCAGCGAGCAGGGCGAGTTCTTCGTCAAAGGGGTCCCGAACCGGCCCGGCGGGCGCCTGGACTCCGCCCACCGGGAAGCGACCGTCAACCCGTTCGTCCGGGACGTCACCCCGACGATGCGATGGCAGGCCGAGGACGAGCACTGGTTCGTGATGGGCTTCGACGCCATCGAGGGCAGGCCGGCCGACTTCCGGCCGGGCTCACCCGACCTTGGCCGGGTCGTGGAGGCCCTGAACAGGGTGTCGGAGATCCCCCTGCCCGCTGTGGCCCGGGGGTGGGAGGAGACCCGGTGGGACCGGTTCGCCACCGAGGAGGAGAAGGCCCTTCTGCGCGGGGACGCGTTGACCTACACCGACGTTCACGGACACAACTTCCTCCTCTCCGAGGGTGGGACGTGGCTCCTGGACTGGGCGTGGCCCACGCACGGGGCGCCGATCATCATGCCCACGGACCTGGCTGTCCAACTCGTTTCCGCCCACCACTCCCCGGAGTCCGCCGAGGGGTGGGTGGGGCAATTGGAGGCGTGGAAGGCGTCTTCGCCGGAGAGCGCGAGGGCGTTCGCCCGTGCCAACGTTCGCCTGCACGAGTGGATGGTCGAGATGAGGCCGGAGGAGGAGTGGTTGAAAGCGATGCTGGTGGCCGCTGAGGCGTGGGCGGAACACCTGGGCGGCCGGTAGGAGGGTGGGGCCTTCGGCCCTGGTGATGCACCCGACCGCCGGGGCAGCCTGAACCCGCTGAACACGAAACCGGACCCCCACGACTGCTTCGGCGGGGTCCGGTGTGGTGTGGGAGAAGGGGGAAGGAGGTCCAAGGCGGGGCGGTCACGAACCTGTCGCACACCTGACATGCAAAAAGCCCCGCCGTACCCTGGAGCCAGCATCGCAACAGGAAGGGCAGGGCGAACGTGAGCCAGGATGCCCCGGACACCATCGGCCGACGGGTCGCGCGTGCAAGGAAGCTGCGCGGGCTGACCCAGCATGGACTCGCAGGTCGCAGTAACTACTCCCGCTCCCTCATCGCGCAGGTCGAAGCCGGTCACAAAGCCCCGACAGGTGCGTTCGTGGCCGCTATGTCCGCTGCCCTCGGAGTGGACCCCGCGCGCCTGTACGGGCAGCCCTTCCAAGAGGAGACCGAGCCCGACCGGGCGGTGTACGCACCCCTGTCCGAAATCCGGCGAGTCCTTACAGTCACCGATGTCGCTCCCGATCTGGATGGACCTCCGCGTCCGATCGCGGCACTCGCCGCCGAACTGGCGACCGCGCAGCGGCTACGGCACGCCTCCCAGCACGCGAAGCTCGGAGCCCGCCTCCCCGCCCTGCTGGCAGAGCTCATGTGGCACGCCTACGAGGAAGACGAGCCGAGCGCTTGGCGGATGCTGCACACCGCCCACTCCATCACGGCCTCCCTCACCCGTCGCCTCGGTTTCACCGATCTCGCCTCCATGGTCCAGGAGAGGTCTGCCGTCTCAGCGCTGCGTTCCCAGGACCCACACCTTCCGTTGATGGTCACCCATCGTCGGGCACTGCTGATGATGGCTGTGGCTGCATGGGCGCCCGCCGTCAAGCTGTTGCGGCGCTCCATGGCCCAGGTGGACCTATCCCGTGCGGACGCGGTGGAGGTCCTGGGGTCGCTCCACCTGAGGGCGGCGATCGTGTCGGCGCGGAACGGGGACGCTTCGTCGGCGTGGGAGCACTTCGGGCAGGCGGAGGAGGTCAGCGAGCGTGCCGGGCGGCCTTCACTGGACGAACACGGGACGGACTTCAACCCAGGGAATCTGGTGATCCACGGGGCGGCGATCTCCGCTGAGCTGCGGGACTACGACGACGCCACCAGGAGGGACGCGCGGATCAGCAAGGCGATGCTGGTGTCACTGGCACCGGAACGGCGGGCTCACCACGGCATCGACATGGCGCGGGTACGAATGGAGCTGGGAGATCGGAGGCAGGCCCTCGAACGGCTTCTCACAGCTGAGAAGGACGCCCCCCAGATGGTCCGGTACCACCCGATGGCGCGTGCGACCGCCCGCTGTCTGGCCGACTCCCATCGGGATGTGCCGGAGAGGCTCCGCGGGCTGCTGACACGAATGGGATGAGCGGTCCCGGTGTCAAGCGTGGAATGTTTCTCGTTGGAACACCAGTGGGCACCGGAATCGTGATCGTGGACGCATGGACACCTCATCGGGGGCTTCGCCGTCCCCCGTCGCGACAGATGGCACTGAGTGCGAGCGGCTTCGGTGCATGTACGTTTCCTGGCCCGAGTCCGCTCCCGACCCGGATTCCCAAAGGATGGATGCTCTCCAGGGGGAGTTCGCGGGCGAGTGGACCATCTGGCGAGCGCTGAGCGCGCAACGGACCAACAGGGACTGGTGTGCCCGCCGCGTCGACACCGAGGGTGCCCCGACCCGGCTGTCCGCGGCCACAGCCGAGGAACTGCGTGAGCGGATCGTGGAGGCGGGCCGGTGAGGCCCGACACGGATCTGGGCAGTGCAGACATTGAACCCGCTGTGCCGTACCCGCACCGGATCGGGTTCTGCGAGCCCCACCGGCACGGCATCCTCCTGGGCCACGAGCGCGGCTGCACCGCCCTGGCCGCCTGGGTGCCCACCGTGGTCCCCCGCCGGGCGAGGAAACCGGTCTTCCTGGTGGCCGAAGCGCTGGTGTCGAACGCCCGCAAGCACACCCGTTCCGGGGACCCGGGCGGGACCGTGCGGGTGGTCGTCGACGTCAACCCGTTCCTGGTCGGCGTCGC
>NZ_JBIWMK010000015.1:0-76301 GCF_044766605.1 Nocardiopsis sp. NPDC101807
ACTGTTTCGGGCAGTTACAGAAACCCGTCCAACTCGTCACGCTCGCTGCCTAGCTGATCCAGCAAAACCCCAGTAGAACCAGGGCTTTAGGCCACTCTACCCCGACCAGCGGTCTGGAGTCGAGGCTTTGCATCTGGAGTGGATCTGGAGTGGAGTCGCGAAGACGGCTTCAGAAGCTCCCGAACGACCGCCACGGGCGACTCCACGCCCATGGCACGCCGCTGCTCAAGGGCGGACTCCCACGAGCCCGTGAGCGCCTCCTTGAGATGCTCACGCATCACCTCGGTGGGGTGCGAATACCTCCCCGACACGGTGTGGTCCTTATGGCCCATCCGCTCATCCATCAGCGGCTTCGGAGTCCCCAGCTCCTCCATGAGCGTCTTGTGGGAGTGCCTGAGCCCGTGCGGAGTCAGGTCCGGGGCGATGGGCGCCCAGCACGCCACCGCAGCCTCAGCGCGCTCCTCGCCAACCCGGGAGCTGTCCCAGTCGAACGGCCCCGGGACGCCGCCATTCTCCGCAGGCGCCTGGTAGACGGGCCTCTCACCGGTCATTCCCGGATAGAAGCGCCCCCAAGCCGCCGGATAGAGCAGCCGATACCGGAACGCTGTCTGGTCCCAGTGGTGCCACACGTCGCCGGCGAACAGGTGGACGCCGGGCGCGTGCCGCTCGTCCGCGGGCACCTCATCCCCGCACGGGCACCAGCGGGCACCGGCGGGCACCTCGTGGTGGACCACCTGTCGGGCCTGGATTCGCCATAGCCCCAGAAGGAAGTCCGGGAGGTCGATGGTCCGCTTGGAATCGAACTTCGGACCCTTGTTGTAGAAGGTCTTCGTCTTGCGTCCACGGGAGAGCTGCTTCTGGAGTCGGTATTTACCACTGACGGACCCCAGCTCAACAGCCATGGCTTCGCTGATGCGCATGCCCGTGTAGTACATGCTCGTCAGGAGGATGAACTCGTCGTCTCGCCCCGTGAGCACGGCCGCCCGCTCAGCGAGCAGCAGCGCCGTGAACGGGTTGATGATCGTCGCCGGGCGGGTGGTGGCTTCCCGACGTGAGGTGTACTTGCCGCGGCCCCTGCGGGTGACGGCGGGGTTGCGGTGCATGAGGCCGGCGTCGACCGCGTCAGAGCACAGGGTGCCGAGGAGGCTGATGATTCCCGTGGCGGTCCGGTAGGTGTACCCGGCGTCGTGCAGGGACTTCGCCCAGACCCTGATCTGCGTATCAGCGTTCGCGAGTTCCCGCATCCGCGTCTCCCCCCACCGGGGGAGGATGTGGTTCGTCAGGATGCTCTGGTAGCCGAGGAGCGTATTCAGCTCCAGGTCGAGGCCCTCGTACCACTCTGTGGCCCAGTCGCGGACGAGAAGCTGGGAAGCGTCCTCACGGGCGGCTCCGCGACGGGTCGCTTCGACTTCCTGCTCTTTGGCGTAGTCGAGTGCCTTCTTCTTGGTGGGGAAGCCGGACTGCTTCTCTTGCTTCCCGGCGGCGTTTTTCCAGCACGCACGCCAGCTCTTCACCAGCTTCTCGGCGTAGGCCACGTGTGTCTCCTCGGGGGTCAGGGTTCCATGATGCCCTGCTGGAGTGACGCGTGGGAGGGCTGACACGAAGAAGCCCCGGCCGAGTGGCCGGGGCTGTTCTATGCCCTATGCCGGGCAGGTCCCCGGAGACACTCCGGGATGATCTCGGGGGTCGCGAGCATTTTCGCGAGCTCCCCTAGGAGCCCCGCAGGATCACTTCGGATCGCGTCCAGGGGTGCGTAGATACCGAAGGCGATACAGAGGGTGAGCAGGGGCAGGTCGGGCAGTTCGTGGACGGCCTCGACTGCGGTCAGGGAGACGGGGGCACCGTCCTGGATGGACCAGGTGAGGCCATCGGCGGTCTCAGCGAGCGAGGTCAGGGCACTGTCGCCCAGGTTGGCGACCTGGACCTGGAAGGGGATTAGGGGGTCGTCGGGGCTGTACATCCGGACCATCCTCACGTCGTTGTCGAGAAGGGCCCCGGGGGAAGAAGCGGAGCTGCTTGTGCCATCGGCTGCGGCTCGGTGGCCTTTGGCTGTGAATGCACGGTATGGGACAGGAGGGCAAAAGGTAAAGTCGCGGCCGTTGTCCCAAGATAGATTTTACCTACCCTGAGCAGGCAAAACGCCCGAAGTGGTGGTATAGGGGCATGCTGAAAGCGGCACCCACGGGGTCCCGTGTGCCGCTGGTCGTAAGACGTTCTCCCAGCCTGGGGGGTTCACATGTCGGATCGGTGGATCGCCGCCATGGCTCGGAGCTTGCGCACCGCGTCCTCAAGAGACAGGCCCGCCTCAAAAGCGGTCCGAAGATCAAGGTCGGCCGTGGCGTAGTGGTAGTGCCACTTGTCGTCGTCCCGCACCCACGCCTCTAGAAGCTCTCCGTCACGAAGCGGCGCCTTGCCCTCAAGGCGAAGTTCCGGGTCGGTGTCCTCTATGGGCGGGCGCCCTCCGCGCGGCACGAGGAGGGGGCCTGGATCTGTGGCGGCCGGCGGCGTGGTGCCCGCGAGAATGTGGTCGCTCGCGCCGGGCGCCCATCCGAGGGCGGCCTCGATCTTGCGGAGACTGCGGGCGTTGATCTTCTCGCCCCGACGGGCTTTCCCAAGGGTTTCGACGCTGACCCCGGCTTCGGCTGCGACCGTCCGATACTCCTTCCCGGAGACGAGGATGTGGTCGTCGATAAGTGTGCCTAGTTGTTTGCGCTGGTCAGTCATAGTGTCCACACTACAAAGTTCTCCAATGCACTCCAAGGTTGACCCCGTGATACTGCCATTTTGAGGGGAGCCTTGCCTACCCCTTGGTGGCTACAGCTTGCTATCGGGTGGCTTCTGCACGTGCATGTGGTCCCAAGTAATCCAATGTTACTGATCAGTAGGTCTCCAAAACGCTCCAAAGTACATGTACTTTGAAGCCATGCTCAGTCAGACAGTCGACGGAGCCAAGCTCCGCAGCCTCCGTGAGGCAGCCCGCATGTCGGTCGCCGCGCTCGCTGAGCAGGCCGAATGCAGCCGCTGGCACATCTACGGCATCGAGACCGGGCGCTGGCAGTGCTCCGGAGAGGTCTACGACCTGATCAAGGAAGCACTCGACGCCTCCGATGAAGACCTGCTCGAAGAAGGGGACGCGGCATGACGGACCGGCTGCTCACACGACAGGAAGTCGCCGACCGGCTCGGCATCAAGGCCCGCTGGATCCAGCGCAAGTGCCAGTCCGGAGAGATCCCCTGCACCCGCCTCGGCCCCCGTTACATCCGGTTCACGGAGGCGCAGGTGGAGCAGATCATCGCGTTCCACGCCGACGAGCCGAAGGCGCGGCGCAGGCCGCGGCCGGTCGCTCCGTCGAATGTGACGGAGCTGAAGCCGAAGACCCCGCGTGGGCCCACCAGGCGCAATCGCGCTGGGGCCTGACCACATGAAGATGCCCCCGCCAGGAAGCGACCCCGGCGAGGGCGAAGGCACCTGAACCTCAACGAAAAGGAGAAGTGCCATGGGACACATTACCCGCACCGACACCCACCTCCCACCCCGCATGTACGCGTCGGACCTCAGCGTCACCGACACCGGGGCCCACATCGAGCTCGCGGCCGGCCTGCACATCACGACCCTGCACATGACCGGTGACACCGCCGACCTCCTCGCGGACCTGGACACCCTCACGGTCGCCCTGGATGAGGTGCGCCGGGAGCTGGAGAAGAAGGCTGCGTGGGCTGAGTACGACGTGCCGGCGCCGCGCCCGGCCGCCGAGGTCGAGTTCGTGATCGCCGCTGGCAAGTGGACGCGGGGGGTGGCGGCATGACCGCCGAGTTCGCTGCCGCTGAGGCTCGCCGTCGGGTGCGTGAGCACCGAGAGACGGCCTACCACTCAACCCTGATCCCCGCCCAGTCCGCCCGTGTGTGGCGGATGGACGACGACGGCCTCGGTTTCACTCACATCCGTTGTGGCCGTTGGTTCGGCCCGTACATCGACCCGCAGCAGACCACGGAGCACGCGGTCGCGCACGACAAGGGATGCGAGGTGCGCCGTGAGCGCTGACATGAGCCTTGATCAGATGGGTTTCCGGGACTTCCTCGAAGCCCACCGCCGCAACCTGTCCGCGCTGGAGGCCGCTTACGAGGCCGGGATCGACGGCACGGGGGCGCTCAGCGAGTTGACCGAACTGTTCGACGACGCCGGGTTCTCCCTCGTCCTCGCCCGGTCGAAAGCGACCGCTGACCTCCGCGACCTCGAAGCCGCCGCTGCTGGCGACATGGTCCCGGAGGACGTGGACGGGCTTCCTCAGGAGCTCGTGGACGCGATTCTCGCGGACGCCGAAGACGGGCTGCTGGACCTGGACACGCTGCACGACCCGGTGCCGGTGTGGACCGAGGGGGAGCGCGCCGCTGCTCTGCCCGACCGCGACACGTACCGCGCCGACCACCCGTTCCCGATCGACGACGAGGAGGTGCAGTGGTGACCGCCTACCTGTTCCGTGCCAAAGGGTGCGACGAGACCACCCGCGTCGTCCTGGACCTGACCGACGACGAGGCTGCGACCGCCCGACGGATCGCTGACGCCATCACTGCCGCGTCCGACTACTCGTGCGAGCCGCGCCTGTACGTGGTCCCCGTGTCGGAGGTCGACGAGGACGAGCTTCCCGAGGAGGCCGACCAGTGACCGCCACCGAGGAGCGGACGCTCTCCGCGATCACCCGCCCCGGCGTGTACGACGGCCTCCCCGAGGCTCTTTATCACCGCGACCCCGTGCCCGGCGGTTCGCTGTCCTCCAGCGGCGCCCGGAAGTTGCTCGCCCCCAGCTGCCCCGCACTGTTCCGGTACGAGCAGACGCATCCCCAGCCGCACAAGAAGGCGTTCGACCTCGGCCGCGCCGCCCACGAGCTCGTGCTCGGCGTCGGATCCGGAGTCGAGGTCGTCGAGGTCACGGACTTCAAGACGAAGGCCGCCCGCGAAGCCCGTGACGCCGTCTACGCGGAAGGCAAGACGCCGCTGCTCCCGAAGGAGTACCAGCAGGTCCAGGACATGGCGGAAGCAGTGAAGGCGCACCCGATCGCCGGGCACGTCTTCAAGCCGGGCACGGGCAAAGCCGAGCAGTCGATGTTCTGGAAGGACCCCGCCTCGGGCGTGGTCTGCCGGGCCCGCCTGGACTGGCTGCCGACTCCGACGAAGGGGAAGCGGCTGATCGTCGCTGACCTGAAGTCTGCCCGGTCGGTGGCCCCCGCCGATCTCCAGAAGTCGATCCACGAGTACGGGCTGCACCAGCAGGACGACTTCTACCGGCGGGCGTGCCGGGAGCTGAAGATCGGCGACCGGGACACGAGCTTCGTGTTCGTGTTCGTCGCGAAGACGCCCCCGTACCTCGTGACGGTCGTGGAGCTCGACCACGAGGCCCGCCGGATCGGCAAGGAGCGCAACGACGCCGCGCTGAAGACCTACGCGCGCTGCAAGGAGACCGGTGTGTGGCCCGGATTCTCCGACGACATTGAAGTTCTTTCGCTCCCCGTGTGGGCCGAGCGAGCGCACGACGAGGAGTTCATGGCATGACGATCGACATCCACCAGCAGCAGAGCACCGACGTCGCCACCACGCAGCAGTCCTTCGAGGGTGACGCCCTCGTGCAGTGGGCGATGGCAGCCGACCGGGCGTACCAGATCGCCACGAAGCTCGCGAACACCAGCTTCGTCCCGCAGTCGATGAAGGGCAACGCTGGGAATATCACCGCCGCAATTCTCGCGGGCAACGAACTCGGACTGCCTCCCATGGCGGCGCTCCGCTCGATCGACGTCATCCAGGGAACCCCCGGACTTCGCGCCCACGCCATGCGCGGCCTGGTCCAGTCGCACGGCCACCAGGTGCAGCTCATCGAGTCGACCTCGGAGAAGTGCGTGATGCGGGGCCGCCGCAAGGGCGACGAGGACTGGCAGGAAGTGGAGTGGACGTTCGAGCGGGCTCGTCTGCTCGGTGTGACGGAGCGGAACCCGCAGTGGAAGAAGCAGCCGCAGACCATGTTGGAGGCACGCTCCACCGGCAACATCTGCCGTCTGATCGCGTCCGATGTCCTGCACGCGATGCCCTACGCCAGCGAGGAGCTGGACGGCTACGGGCAGGCCGACGGGGCAATGCAGGTTCGTCCGGTGACCATCCGGGAGCTCGCGCCGGATGCCGCCCCGGGGGAGGAACAGCCGCAGCCTGAGGGTGAGCCGCGCACGGAGCTGCCGAAGGACGACCCGTGGTACGTGCCCACGGACGCCGCCGAGGACGCCGAGACGCTCGCTGAGTACGAGGCCCAGTCATGAGGCCTTCGCCGCAGTCGATGGTGACTCTGCTCCGCCAGCGCCCGATCCAGCTGGTGCCCGCCGCCCCCGCCCCGAAGCCCATCGTGCGCACCGATGGCCCGTGTGGGTTCTGCGAACACGACCGCGCCGACCACGGCACCAGGTACAGCACGTTCGGCGGCGCCCACGAGTGGCTTCCCCGCCACCCCGGCTCGCACATCACCGCCCTGCACCCGATCGGAGACGACCGATGACCGAGTTCTACGCCGACATGCACGGCGGCGAAGAGGTTACCCCCGGGGCGATCGCTGCCGCTGAGACCGCACTCGAAGGGGTTGCTGTGTACGAGACCCCCGAAGAGCTGGTCGAGGAGATCGAGCGGCTGAAGTCGGAGCTGACGGAAGCCGACGCCGCAGCCGAATTCAACTGGAACTCGTACCAGAACGCCATCACCTGGCATCTCGCGATGGCTCGGGAGATTGTCCGGCGCGGCGGCACCATCCCCAAGGACGCGCCCGACCTGCCGGAGACCGTCGCACACCTCGCGAAGATCCACGGCGCTGACCAGGTCCGCGCCGCGCTCGACTCCCTCTGACCATCCCCCTAGGGCGGCCCCGTCGCGGGGGCGCGGGGCCGCCCACCCCCGAAGGAGAAGCACATGGACCACAAGCCCCGAGTCATCGGACTCGACCTCAGCCTCACCAGCACCGGCCTCGCCTCATCCCTGGGATGGACAGACCGCATCAAGACCAAGCCCGACCAGTACCCCACCACGTTCGATCGGCTCCGCGCCATCCGCGCATCGGTTCTCTCGGCGGCCCGGAGCGCCAACCTCGTCGTTGTTGAGCAGCTCGCCATCAGCAGCCAGACCGGGCAGCACCTCACCCGCGCGGGCCTGTGGCACCTGGTTATGGAGGCCATCGACGCTGCTGATGTCCCGTGGGTCGCGGTCACCACGCAGACCTTGAAGAAGTACGCGACCGGCAAGGGCAACGCGAGCAAGGACGAAACCATGCTCGCTGTCGCCCGTCGGTTCTCTGAGTGGGAGGTCAGCGGCAACGACGAAGCGGATGCTCTGGTGCTCGCTGCGATGGGAGCGGACTACCTCGGTCACCCGATCGCGGATATGCCGAAGACCCACCGTGACGCGCTGGACAAGGTGGCGTGGCCGGAGCTGGAGGTGGCCCGGTGAAGCACATCCGCAGCGCACCCAAGGGCACGTCGCTCGTCGCGGACGCCACCCCATGGGCGTGGCAGTCCGAGGCCGCGTGCGCCGGGCTTCCGCTGGAGCTGTTCTACGGAGTCGACGGCGAAACCGACACTGAAGCCGACCTGCGCGAGGAGCGCGCCAAGAAGGTGTGCGACCAGTGCCCGCTCAACACGTGGAAGACGTGCCTGGAGAAGGCGCTCATCCCCACAGAAGGCAAGCAGCACGGCGTGCAGGCGGGCTACACCGCCAAGGAACGCGTGATCATCCGCCGGCGTCGCCAGCGCGCCGCGAAGACCGCAGGGAAGAGGGCCGCGTGATGGGATCCCTCCTCTACTGCTACAAGTCCGGCTGTGGCCACGACGAGTGCCGCCGCCACTGGAACGCCTACGAGATGAACCGCAAGCGCCAGATCGCCTACGGGCGCTGGGAGCCCTACGTGGACGCCGCTCCGGCTCGCGAACACGTCCTGTGGCTGATCGCTGAAGGTGTTCCCATCAAGAACCTCGTGCCGATCTACCCCACGGTTCACGTCCTCGTGTACGGGCGCCCCGCCGAGGGGCAGTCGCCCACCAAGAGGATGCGCCGCGAGTCCGCCGACGCTCTTCTCGCAGTCCGCCCGACCCTGGACATGCTCGGGGAGCGTGCCCGGATCGATGGCGCGGGAGCCCGCCGCAGGGTATGGGCGATGTGCGCTCTCGGGTATTCGCTGGCGGAACAGGCGCGCCGCATGGGGTCGACCGTGTTCCGGTTTCGGCAGCTCCTTGCTGACGACACGGTCACGGTCGGGTTCTACCGGCGGGTCGTCGCCCTGTATGACGACGTGTCGATGGTTCGCCCTGAGGGGTGGGTGGCTGACAAGACGCGTCGGTGGGCCGCTGCGCAGGGGCATCTGCCGCCGCTCGCATGGGACGACGACCTGATCGACCTCCCCGAAGCGGACCTCCAGGTGGAGCTGTCCCGCCGCGTCGCCGCGATGGACGACGACGAGCTGCGCCGCTGCGCCAGCGCCTACAAGGCGGAGGGTGACCGCACGCCGCTGATCTCCGCTGCTGCCCGCGTGTGGCGCCGGCGGCTCGAATCCGACCGCGCCGCCTGACCCAGACTGCCCGCCGTGCCCTCGGATCGCCATGGACACGGCGGGCCCCACCCCAAGGAGGGGACATGAACTCCGCAGCTCTCTGCTACCTCAACAACCTCGCCAACGCCGTCACCGACTGGGACGCCGCCCTCATCCGCCAGGCCGTGCTCGTCACCGCACACCTCCAGAACGGCCGGGTGTCCGCGAACGACTTCCGCGACTACCTGCCCGAGGTCGCCCAGGGCGCCGTCGGCCTCATCATCCGGCAGCTCCCCACGCCCAAGCACGGCGCGCTCGTCCGCAAGGCCACCGTCCAGGGCCACCCGATCACCGTCCCGTCCACCGCGGAGTCCACGCACGGCAAGCCGATTCAGGTGTGGGAGCTGACCTCGGCCGGGTGGGCGGCGGCAAAGGCTCTCATGGAAGAGCGGGTGGCGGCGTGACCCACTCCTACGACCCGTTCACAGCCCCCGCGACCACCAGCCAGCACGATCCCGACGCCGAGCACGACCAGCAGGTCCGCAAGACGTTCGCCCGCGAGCTCGCGATCATGCTCGACGGCGAAGGTCAGGATCGCGCCGCCCACCTCGTCCGCCACGCGCCCACCGACGGGCAGTGGCCATGAGGCACGCCGAAAAGCCCGCACAGCGGCGGGCTGATGCGGACGCGGTCGGCTACGCGTCGGCGGGGCGCTTCGGCAGCTCCGCTCCGGGCTCCCCGACGTACCAGCGCACGAACGTCCGGAGCACCTTCGACCGGTCCGCTTCGGGGTCGGGGCTCTTCTTCACTGCCAGCTCGAACTTCTCCCACAGCTCATCGGTGGCGACGAACCGGCGGGGCTTGTTGGCGGCCATGGCCGGCACTCCTTCTGCTCGGGTCACACGGAGCGTCTCCCCGCGTGGACATAAAGGAGTCTCTCATATGGGTAGCGTCATGGCCATAGTATGGCTATAGTCGAGCCATCAGCAGGGCGCCAGCCCAGCCGAACAAAGGAGAACCGCGTGACCCCCGTCCGCGCCACCCGCGCCGCCACCAGCCCCGTCGTCGGCCACTACGACACCGTCACGGTCACCGACACCGACTGGGACACCGGGCAGCCCACCGGCATCCGCACCATCTACCGCGCCTACCTCGCCAACGGCACCCCCGCCGGGACCCCGATTAGCTGGGGGAACGGCTTCGCCCCCGCCACGAACACCTACCCCACCGAGGCCAAGGCGCGCGCCGGGATCCGCCGTGCCCACCGCCACCTCGCCGAGATCGCGGCCGAACTCGACGCCATCCACGCCCAGTCCGCTACCCACGCCCGCCTGATCGGAGCCTGACCATGACCCCGCGCGTAGGCGCCACCTACATCCACGTTCCCACCGGAGCCCGTTACACCCTCGAAGCGGTCGAGGGCGGGCGGTTCGCAATCCTCGCGCCGCAGGGCAGCACCCTCGCCAGCGCCGACCCGCGCAGTCAGCGTGTGCACGACTCCCACCTGCACGAGAGCGACTTCCAGCCCAACGGACTGCCGCTCCGCCGCGGCTACCGACTCCAGTCGTGGGAGGGCTGATGGAACACCCGCTGCTGCGGGGGCGGGTCGGCATGGACCGGCTCCGCGCGAAGGCCGCGCTGAAGTTGCTGGGAGCCACCCGCAAGGCGCGTGAAAACACTGTCAACCTTCACCCTGTCGCCTCTAGGAGGCTCGTGTGATCCGCCGTCACGTCTGCTTCACCGCCGAGTGCTCCACCTCCGACTGTGAGCCCTTCGACGAGTACACGCCGCACTTCAGCAGCGAGGAAGAGGCCGTCGAGAAGCTCACCCGCGAGTGGGGGTGGACCTTCGACGGCGAGACCGCCCTCTGTGCTGGCTGCACCGCTGTCCGTGAGTGCGAGCAGGCCGGCCATGAGTGGTCATCCGGGTACACCGACCCGTCCACCGGGGTTCGCGAGGAGTACTGCGGGCGGTGTCACGGGGCGTCCCGTCTGCTCGCCACGCAGGGGTCCTGATGGGCGACTCCACGAACCCGTATGACCGCGAGATCGACCACGAAGACGCCTAGGAGGCGCAATGAGCACCACCGCACACCTCTACCGACACCCCAACGGCAGTACCCACCCCGGCCCGCGATGCCAGGGGAAGAGGTGCTTCCCCCCAAAGAGCTACGACTGCGTCCTCCACGGCCAGGACCACCCGCTCACTCCCGACTGCATGTACGCAATCGCCGAGTGGGCCATGGACAACGACCCCGAATGCGGGGCCTCGATCGACGTCCTCCGCATCACCGAGGACCCCGCGTACAAGGCCGCCTGTCGGCGCGCTTGACCCCTGACACGACGGGACCGGGGCGCTCGATTCGCCCCGGTCCCACCCCCAGCAAACCACACCAAGGAGACACGCGTGAATCCCCTGTTCCGCCACCGCAAGTTTGACCTCTCTGGAGGGTGCGGCACTGAGATCGCCGTCTACGAGTCCCGCATGACCATCGGCTTGCTGGATCACCTCGGGCGGACGCTGAGCGACGCGCAGGCTCCCACCCCAATCGGCCCCGACGCTGTCGCTTTGGCCCGCGCGATCCTCGCCGCCGCCGGAAACACCGGGCACCGGGTGATCAGTACCGAGGAGCTCCAGCGTCTCGTCGTGCACAGGGCTGAGCAGAAGGGCGCCCGGTCCATGCGCGAGCGGGCCGCCGAGGTCAGCGACGCCTGGTCCGAGGGGCACGGCGTAGCGGATACGTCGGACTACATCGGAGCCGCGATCCGCGCCCTCCCGCTGCTCCCCGAAGAGCCCGCCCGCACGCCCCTCACCGCCGACAACGACGCCTAGGAGACACCGTGATCACCACCATCCGCCCGACCGGCACCAATGACACCCACTACATCCTCGGGTCCGCCCCCGGATGGGCGCACTGCGACGCGTGGATCGACAGCGGCGAGGTCGCCACCGAAAGCATTCCGACCTGCAAGGCGTGTGCGGCCTACGTGGTGGAGGCAGTCACCACCCCCTAACCCCTCAGCCCGACCGGACCCGCAGCAGCACCAGCGAGCAGCCGGACACCGCGTGCAAGGCGCGGACGGGCACCAGAGCAGACCAGACCGAACCCCCTCAGGAGGGCGCATGAGTCACGAAGACCAGATCAGCCAGCAGATGGACCGCCTCACCATCGCCGCACAGAACACCATCACCCACTGGTCCGACCTCGAAGTCCGAGGCCACCTCAAAGAGCACCCCGACTTCGTCGAACACAGCCTCACCCTCATCGAGGACATGACCCGCACCGTCCGCGCCGCCATTCAGAAAGAACGCCCTGACTGCGGAAACGTCGCCAGCGGGGAGCCCGCACGGGACTTCGACGACCAGGTCAACACGTACAGGGGCCACTCCTGCACCTGCGACTACTGCTACCAGCAGGAGCCCGACCCCGACCTTGACCCCGACTACCTCTACGAGGCCTTCAGCACCCCCGCAGCAGAGCAGGAGGTCAGGCTGGACTACCCCGGATGCAGCCGAGACGACCTCATCCGGCTCCTCGGCACGGCCAAGAACGAAGCCACCGAGACCACCAACACGATCATCGCCGCCGCTGAAGCCGCCGCCAGCTCGGGGCCTGACGCCGCGGTCGCGATCATCGCCCAGTACGTCCTCGACAACGGGCACGTCCTCGACCCCGCAGGGGTCACCACCGGGCGGATGTACACCCTCGCCGCCCAGGACCGAACCGAGCACAACGGCCGGTTCGAGGAGGCCTTCAACCTCTGGGAGAACGCCTGGGAGGAGTGCCACGACATCTACACCGGGCCGCCCACCACGAACGACAACAACAAGGCCGCGACCGCCATCCGTGAGGCCCTCGCCAAGGGGCACGAGCAGGAGTACATCCTCCAGGCCGCCCACCACGCCGGCGCGATGTTCCGCACCGACATTGACTACTTCCTGCCGCGGCAGGACGCCAGATGAGCCCCCTCGGCGTCGCCACGGTCGCCCACGACACCGCGCTCCGCACCCTCGCCACCGTCATGGCCGACGCCATCGCCGAGCGCGGCGGGAGCGCGAAGGAAGTCGTCGAGGCCCTGGAGCTCCTCCGCTCACAGGCCCACCACCTCGTGGACGACCTCATCGACGAAGAGCAACTCCGCCGGCCGCCCGGATACGGGGCGTGGAGAGCGAGACGATACTGCGAACTCAGAGTCCCGACCAGCTGACATAACACCGCCAAGGAAGCACGGAGAAATGAACGAACCCCTGGCCCCCTACACGGCCACACTCGACCACATCAAGCTTCTCGCAGACAAGCGTGACCGCTTGGCCGCCGCACAACTTGAGGCTGAAAACCAAGTCCTCCACCGAGTGGCCGCGGATTTTAACGCTGGGAAGCTCAGCCTCGCCGACCTTTGTGATTTCTGGGACTCCTTTCGAAAGAGTGCCCTTCAGGGCTACTCCAGCCGATGGAAAAAGGCATTCCCCGAGTTCCCTCCCAATCGCCTCTCCGGACATCTCAAGGGGTTCCATCGAGCTCACCTTTACACCCCTGATGAGGACGGTAACTGGCGAGGGAACTACCCCTTCGACGCCGACACGGACCGTCGCCCAAAGTCCGGCGTGAGCGTCGTCTACGTCCTCTACGACATCAAAAACGCTCCCTGCTACGTGGGCAGCACCCACAACCTCGGTGCTCGCCTCGAGAGTCACTACCGCGGGGGCAAGAGGTTCACGAAGTGGCTTGCCTACGCCTGCACAGACAGGGCCGCGGCGTATGCGCTGGAGACCCGCCTTCTCCAGGAGAACAAGCCGTACCTGAACAAGCGCGCCCGAGCCTGAACAACCACTACCAACCGGGGGAGCCATGGGGGTGCGCCTGATGGTCGAGATCTACGACCACTGGAGCGACTTCGGGCTGACGTCCGGCGAGCGCAGCGACCTGCTCGTCATCGCCGAGAACGCCAACGACAAGACCCGAGAGACGTTCGGCAGCATCCACGCGCCGTACATCCTCCACCGCGCTGGCGACAAGTCCCCAGCCGCGTGGAAGAACACCATCGGCAAGCTCATGAAGAAGAGCGCCCTGGAGTACGCGGTCGAGGGCGGTCGGGAAGTCCGCGGCCATCCCGGCCAGACGGCCCGCTACCGGATCCCGCACCTGTGTCCGCTCCGCGATCACGACGGCCTGTGGGGTCAGTGCAAGAGGACCGAAGAATGGGTCACTCCTCAGATGACCCATTCGGACCTAGGTAGTGATCGGACCGAAGGAATGGGTCACTTCTCAGGTGACCCATCCGACGGAATGGGTCACCTGACAGATGCGGAATGGGTCACTTCTCAGGTGACCCCTACCCCTCCTACCCCTCCTACTACTTCCGCCGAAGCGGAAGCAGGCGCCCCCGAGACTCTCTTCGATGTCGCCGCGAAGCCCAAGCCGAAGAAGGCGTCCAAGCCCCCGACGCCGGCCCAGATCGAAGCCCGCAAGATCACTGACGGCTACTTCAAGAAGTACGGCGTCGGATCCAGCCAGACCAACGTGGCCGTCCGCAAGATCGTCGAGACCACCCTGACCAACGGCACCGACCGCGACATCGCGGCTTGGGCCGTCGACGCGATCGGCCGCACCGGCAAGGCCATCACCGCCTGGCGGCTCACCGACGCCATCGCCGACGAGCGCGCAAAGCGCGGCGACACCCCCGGTTCCATGGCTTCCCGCCGCACCGCTGCCGAGTGCTCGGAGCACTCCATGCCCCTGGCGTGCTCCGCGTGCCTGAGCGACATCCGCGCCGGCGACGACGAGGTGCCCCGCCGCCTCCTCGCCGCACACGGCCCCGAGGTCCGCTGGGACCTCGCTGAACAACTCACCAAGGGAGAAGCCGCCTGATGACGGTTCATGACATCACCCCCCGTATTCCTCAGGACGACAGCACTCCGCCGCACGACGTGGGCGCCGAGCAGATCGTCCTGGGCGCGGCCATCCTCGACTCGCGGGTCCTGCGGGACCTGGGGGACCTGATCACCCCGATGGACCTGTACCGGCCCGCGCACCAGGTCATCCTGGAGACCGTCATGGGCATGGCGGACCTGGGTCTGCCCATCGAGCCGGTGGCGGTGCACCGGGAGCTGGTGAAGCGCAAGCAGGCCACCGCGGTTGGCGGCGCACCGTACCTGTACGAGCTCGTGGACAAGGTCCCGACGGTGCAGAACGCCACCTGGTACGCCAAGCAGGTCGCGGACCTGGCGTTCCAGAGGCGCCTGATCGAGGCGGGGACGCGGATCGCTCAGATCGGTTGGGAGGGCGAGGGGGAGCCGACCGTCCTCGCGGAGGTCGCCGACGAGGCCCTGCGGTCCGCTACCGCCGCGGGTGCGACGGGGGAGCCGGACACGCACCGGCTCGGGGATGACGCCGAGTTCATCGACGCGCTGGAGAAGCCGCTGTCGACGGAGAACATGGTGCCCGCCCCCTACGCCGATCTCGGCGAGCGGATCGGTGGCGGGTTCAAGCCGGGCCAGCTGATCTGCGTCGCCGGACGGACCGGTGGCGGCAAGTCGGTGGTGGGCCTGGACATCGCCCGGCACGCGGGGATCCGCCACAAGATGCCGACCCTGTACATCTCGCTGGAGATGCCCGCGGATCAGATCCGGGAGCGCATCTACGCCGCGGAGGCGAAGGTTCCGGGGAAGCGCATCACCGACCACGACCTCACCAACGAGGACTGGGAGCGCATCGCGAAGGTCAGGCCAGCTATCAACGCGGCGCCGATCTGGGTGGCTGCGCCGGCGCAGTGCACGCTGAACATGGTCCGCCAGCGGTTGCAGGCGATGGAGCGCAAGGGCCACAAGCCGCGGCTCCTGGTCGTCGACCACGTCGGGCTGATGTCCTCGACGGGGAAGAACGAGTCCCGGTACACCGAGGTCAGCAACTACGCGCGCGGGTTGAAGCTTGTGGCGATGGAGTTCAAGATCCCCGTGGTCATGCTCTGCCAGGTGAACAGGGCGGTGGGGCAGCGCCCCGACGCGATTCCGCGGGTGTCGGACCTGCGCGACTCGGGCGAGTTGGAGCAGTCCTCGGACCTGGTCGCGATGGTGCACCTGCCCGACTACGACGTGAAGGACAAGGCGGACGGGCACGAGCGCGCTGGCGAGGTGGATCTGTACCTCGCGAAGAACCGCTCCGGCCCGACGGCGGTCGTGACGCTGTCGGCGCAGCTCCACTACTCGCGCTTCACCGACATGGCGCAGGGGTGAGGGCGATGCGACTCCTTGACGTCTACTGCTGCCAGGGCGGCGCGTCCGCCGGCTACGAGGCCGTCGGGTTCGAGGTGACCGGTGTAGACCTGGCCCCGCAGCCGCGGTACGAGGCCCGGTTCCCCGGGCGGTTCGTGCAGGGCGACGCGGTCGAGTTCATCCGTGAGCACGGCGCGGAGTTCGACGCGATCCACGCTTCCCCGCCGTGTCAGGCGTACAGCCTGGCGCAGCGCATCCAGGGCCGCGAGCACCCGGACCTGATCGGTCCGACCCGTGAGGCGCTGGAGGCGACGGGGCGGCCGTGGGTGATCGAGAACGTCGCGGAAGCCCGCGGGGAGCTGCGCGACCCGGTGACCTTATGCGGTGCGGCGTTCGGCTTGCGGACGTACAGGCACAGGTTGTTCGAAGCGGGCGGGGGCCTGGTGTTGGAGCAGCCCGACCATGCCCCGCACGCGACGCCGACAGTGAAGATGGGCCGCGCTCTCCAGCCCGGCGACTTCTACCACGCCGTCGGGAACTTCTCCGGCGTCGAGCAGGTGCGCACCGACATGGGGGTGCCGTGGATGAACCGCGACGGTATCCGCGAGTGCATCCCGCCGGCCTACGCCCGATGGGTGGGAGAGCGGCTGATGGCCGCGGCTTCAATTCCGATCCAACTGTCCCTGTTGGCGTCGCCCGCACTCGACCTGGAGAAGAGCGCCTGATGAAGATCTTGGACCTTTACTGCTGCGCCGGCGGCGCGGGCATGGGCTACCACCGGGCCGGGTGGGACGTGACCGGCGTGGACGTCGTGCGGCACAAGCGCAACCCCCACCCCGTGATCGAGGCCGACGTGCTCGACCTCGACCCGAACTGGATCGCTAACAACTTCCACGCCGTGCACGCGTCGCCGCCCTGCCAGGGGTATTCGGCGATGCGCCACGCGCCCGGCGCGAAGGGGGCCCCGCGGCTGATCGAGCCGACGCGGGATCTGCTGGAGGCGACGGGTCTGCCGTGGGTGCTGGAGAACGTCGAGGGCGCCGCGGAGCACATGCGCAGCCCGATCACCCTGTGCGGCACGATGTTCGGCCTCGGCGCCCAGGGGTGCGAGCTGCAAAGGCATCGCCTGTTCGAGACCGGCGGCGGCCTCACTCTCGACCAGCCGCCGTGCCGGCACTCCGGCGGCCCCGTGATCGGCGTGTACGGCGGGCACGCACGCAACAGGGGTTCCTCCTCCGGCGGCCGCGGAACCCGCGACGTATGGGAGGGCGGACACCGTGCCGCGGCGTCGCAGGCCCTCGGCATCGACTGGATGACCCTCGGCGAGATGTCTGAGGCGATTCCGCCGGCGTACACGGAGTGGATCGGCGAACGGCTGATGACTGTCGCGTCGGCGCCGACGCAGTTGATGCTTCCGGCCGCATAGGTGCGCCCCGCCAGCTGGTATCTGGCGGGGCACGCCCCGATCATCCCACACGCCCTCCATTCGCACGCTGACGGCCTTACGGGACTGTCGGCACCCCGAGTAAGACTCAAGATTCCTGAGCGTCTGACGCTCACTACAGCCCCGGGAGGGGACATGTCCGACACCGACGACCAGATCCGCCTCAAGAGCCTCAACATCGTGGGCGGCGTCGCCACCTTCGAACTCCTGCCGCCGGAGTCCTTCGCCAACGTTTTCGTCGAGTCCGCCCGTGCGTCTCTCGAAGAGGCCAGCGCCGAGAGCTACGTCGAGTACGAGATCCGCGACAACAAGACCAGCGAGCGGTTCGCGGTGGTCGTGCAGCGGGTTGGGAGGCTCACCCCTCATACCGCCCGCCTGAAAGCAGAGAAGGAACGCGACGAGCTCCGCGCCACCAATCTCCGCCTTTGCGATGAGGCTCCTGGGGCCGATGCGTGGGACTGCCTCAAGGCCGAGATCCCGCGCCTGCTCGGCCGAGAGCGCGTTGAGGACCTGCCGTTCGATTCCGAGTACGCGACCGCGCTGCACGACGTTCTGGCGGCGATGAAGCGGATCGAGAGCGACAGCCCGCTGGCGGGGGAGGAGTCCTGATGTCCGACGCCAATCTCCTGCGGGAAGCCGCCACGAAGGTGCGCGAGACCGCGCTTGCCCTCGGCGACTGTCGGGGCCCCTGGTACGTCCTCAACCGCGACCAGAGCCCCTATCCGCAGTCCATCGGCAACATCGGAGTGCCCTACGCCGTCGCGTCCACGCACACCAGCCCGACGAGCCCGCCCGCCATCGCCGATCACATCGCCCTGTGGCACCCGGGGGTGGCTCTTGCCGTCGCGGACTGGCTGGAGCAGCACGCCGCCGAGCACGACGCCCGCGAGTGCGAACGCGAGGTGTGTGCCGCCCTGAAGACCGCCCGCGCTCTGCTTGGAGAGGACCCCCGATGACCCCGACTGACGCTCAGGTCGCTGCTGTGATGGCCGCGATCGTCGCCCCGCCCGAGAAGCAGCCGAACTCGGTCGCCGTGGAGTTCCAGCGGTGGCAGCTGGAGCAGACCATCCGCCGCGTGTGGCCGCACATCGCAGCGCAGGTCCTCGCCGCCGCACCGTGCCCGCACGGCGTCGAGCTGGACATGTGCGACACCTGGGAGTGCGCGCAGCGGCTCAACGAACTCGACGAGGAGGCGTGATGGGAGACCGGACCATCGCCGAATGCGCAGACCTCGCCGCCGAGCTCGTGTTCACCCACACCGACGCGCCACTGGACGTCGTCGACATCGTCCGTCGCGCCGTCCTCGACGCCTACCGCACTGGGTGGCATCCGGCTCTCGTCGATCACCCCGACAAACCCATCGACCCGGAAGCGCCCCGCCATTGGTGCACGTACTGCGGCGACCTGATCACTGGACAGTGGATCGGCCCGGTCCCGCAGCCGGGACAGTCATCCGGCTCGGGGCCTCGCTATCACCTCGACCGTCCGCAGTGCCGGAAAGCCAGCTTCGCCAACAACCCCAAGGAGTCCTAATGGCCGGAGAAACCCAGATCACCCTCGTGGGCAACCTCGTGGACGATCCCGAGCTGCGTTTCACGCCGTCCGGTGCGGCGGTCGCCAACTTCCGTGTCGCGTCGACCCCGCGCACGTTCGACAAGCAGAAGGGCGAGTTCGTGGACGGCGAGTCCATGTTCCTCACCTGCACTGTGTGGCGGCAGTACGCGGAGAACGTGGCGGAAAGCCTGACGCGGGGCATGCGCGTGATCGTGCAGGGCCGGTTGAAGCAGCGGTCGTATGAGACGCAGCAGGGCGAGAAGCGGACCGTGTTCGAAGTGGATGTCGAGGAGGTCGGCCCGGCGTTGCGGTCGGCTACGGCGAAGGTGACGAAGGCGCAGCGACAGGGAGGCGGACAGCAGGGCGGCGGCGGGTTCGGCGGTGGCCAGCCCCAGCAGCCCGGCGGGTTCTCCGGTGGGCAGCAGCAGGCCGACCCGTGGGGGCAGGGCGCTTCCCCTGCGACCGTCGCGGACCCGCCGTTCTAGCGATGACCGCTCTGCGTGGCTTAGACGGGGTGGGCCTTGTGTACGTGGTCGTGTGCGCTTCCTGCGGCACGGACCATCGTTCCCGGCTCACCCCGCGCACCGCATCGGACGCCCGCCATCTCGCCCGGAAGGACGGGTGGCGGGCACCCACCAGCAAAGCCAAGCGCGGTCGGGACCTTTGCCCCGACTGTCGGCAAAGCACAAGCGGCGGGCCAGGTCCCGTAGGACCCTAAGTGGCAAGCCCGCCGCCGCGCTGATTGAAAACTCACAGAGAGCTTCGCGGGAGAGCGTAGCGCCCCCGCCCGCACCAAGGAAAGGAGACCTGATGGACACCCTGACCCGTCTCACTGTCGCCCTGCACGCTGAGCTGTGCCGCCTCCATGACGTCACCCCCGAAGGATGGTCGCTCACCGGGGACTACGCGGCGCTGCGGGACGACGCTGAGCGGCTGGCGGAGGTCGCGGTGAAAGTCATGGAAGAGACGAAGTGACGAAGGGGCGGACCGTCCCCGCCCCGCCCGAGAGAAGATGAAGCATGGACATCCTCGCCCCCCTGATCGACATCCTCCGCGCCCTCAAAGACCCCGCCCTGCTGGTCGCTGGCTCCGTTCTCGCCTGGATCGGCGGCGCCTTGCAAGCGAACCGCACAAACAATCTCCAGGTCGATCGCGAGCGCCAAGCGCACTACGACAAAATCCTCAGGCTGCTATCTGAAGAGCAGGCGAAGCCGTTCGATCACGATCACCTGCACCACTTCACAGACTTGCGACACCTCCTCGACACAATCCCGCGCGGCCACGGAAAGCGTCGGAAGAGGCTGATCAGAGATGTAGAGGCTGAGTGCCTGCGTGCCATTCAGTGGCACGAGCGCCTGCACAGTCCGACCTTCAAGCACTACATGTTGCAGGAGAACCTGCCCGCCGAGACCATTCACCAGGGGCTTCTGGCTCGCCTCTCCGAAGTCGTGCGAGCCGCCTTTCAAGGCGTTCCCCTGCCAGACGCCCCCGCCCTTTACAAGCGACTCGGGAGCATCGACCGCAAGGCCACTGAGCTTGATGTGGAGTATCACGAAGCCGAGGCTGCCGCGTGGGCGGACCGGGACGACGATTCGTCATGAGAGCAGGCAGGACAGGGGTACCATCCCCCAAGCCGAAAAGGAGGCGACCGTGCACGTCGTTGAGATCGACTATGCGAGGCACCCGGGCGGATGGCGTCCGCTACTCACCGAGCCCACCCGCGAGGAAGCACAGGCGGCGGCCGACCGGGCGCGGACGACACTGACCGATCACATCCTCCGCGTTCGCCCCGAGACAGAGCAGGAACGCGCGGACCAGGAGAACGTCCCGCAGCTGGCGGACCCGGCGACGTGCGCACACGAGGACCTGAGGCCCGTTCGGCTCATCGGGTTCGTCGTTCCGGCGTTCCACTGGTGCGAGACGTGCGGCTCCCGAGTGGGGGAGGGGCTGCGATGACCACGCCGACGCAGACCACCCCCGCCGAGCAGCTCGATGCCGCAGAGGCGCAGGCCGACGAGGAGATCCAGGCGATCATCACCGCTGCGGTCGCGGCGGGGCTCAGTGGTGCGACGGTCCTTGCTGTCCTTGCGGCGCTCACGAACGCGGTCAGCAGTGCGGCGCAGCGGGGGTTCACGGTGGGCGCTCAGATCGCGTTGCAGGGCGCGGCGGGCAGGCGGGCACGGATGCGTCAGCTCGTGGTCGAGCCGCTTCCCACGTCGGCTGAGGCGGACGTCAGGGCCGTCGTGGAGGACGTGGCCCGCAGGATCGATGCCGCCATCGCGGGGGAGCCTCCCGAGACGACGACCGCGCCCGTCACGCCGTCGCCAGCGAGCGTGGAGCTGGCCCGGTTCCGGCGGCGGATGCGCATCCTCGCCATCACCAAGATCCACCAAGCGGCGTCGAGCGCGACGTACTCCTATGCCCGATGGCTGGGGCTCGACCTCGAATGGGTCACCCGGCGGGATGGGCGAGCGTGCGCCGTGTGCGGCGCGCTCAACGGGAAGCGCGTGCCATCCGGCGAGAAGTTCGCCAACCCCAGAGGACCCGGCGTTCCGCGGCGGCTATGGGACGGCTTCCAGGGCCTTCCGCCCACTCACCCTTCGTGCCGGTGCAGGGTCATACCCCGGACATAAGGAAAGGGCCCGCATCCCCCGATGGCAGGCCCTCTCCCACTGCTGAGAAGATCGCTCTTCCCCGTGGTCACATAGTACGACGCACGGGGAGATTCCATGACGTACCACCTGTCCTGCCGCCTGTGCCAGTCCGAGATGGACTCGGGTGTGGTGTGCTCACCGTGCGTAGGCGGGATGATGGCGGACCTGCGCGCCCTGTGGGCGACCGGGGACCTGCACGGCCTGGACGTCGACCTCGACATCGCGATCGCGAAGCAGTCGCGGTTCGGAGGCGGTGGAGGCGGGCGCGGCGGGGGCGACGAGATCCCGCTCCTCATCAACGAGGCCGCGTCCGACGTTCGCCGCTACCTGCACTCGATGCTGTCCACCTGGTGCCGGGTCATCCTCGGCCAGTGCGGGGGAACCCCGCCAGCGGACACCATTCCCGCGATGGCTCAGTGGCTCCACGGACAGGGCGTCATCATCCGATCCGCGGAGTGGGGCGACGAGTGCGTGCAACAGATCCGGTACACGGTGCGGGAAGTGCGCAGGTGCGTGGACCGGCCGGCCGAGCGCATCTACGCGGGGGAGTGCCCGAAGTGCGCGGGGAAGGTGTACGGGCTCGCGGGGGCCGATTGGGCGTGGTGCCGGGCGGAAGGGTGCACGGGCGAGATTGAGGACCCCGAAGCGCGACGGGACGCAGCGGTCAAGGAAGCCGTGAAGGCGGCGCCGGAGCGGCTGGTGACCGCAGCGGAGGCGGCGATGGCCAGCAGGGCGCTCGGCAGGCAGGTCAGCGATCGGGCCGTGCGGAAGATGGCGGCGGAGGGGAAGATCCACGCCGTGCCCGGGTCGAAGCCGGCGAAGTACCGGCTCGGGGAGATCATGGACGTCCTCAACTGCAAGGAGCGGGCGACGGCGTAGAGGCCGAGAATGCACTCTGACCTGCAATTATGTTGAACATGCGGGGGGTGGGTCATAGGGTTTCAATGCGGCCCATTCCGGGCCAAGCCCCCATCAGGAAGGCCACGAACGTGACCCTGGAAGAATTCCTTGCGGCTCGCCTCAAGGAAGAAGAGACCCTCGCGCTCGAAGCACTCGGAGAACACGGATACGGGGCCTCGCCCTGGTCCTTCGATGAGGAGAACGGTGAGTTCGACTTCGGGTTCCCCAACGAGCACTTCAACATTGGCATCGGAGTGTTCGACCCCCGGATGCAGCACATGGTCCACCACGAGCCGCGCAAGGTTCTCCGCGAGATCGCAGCTAAGCGTGAGGTAGTCGAAGCCTCCTGGGCTGCCGACGGCGAACGGGCTGCCGGACTAGTTCAGGCCATCCGCCTGCTTGCTGCTGCCTACGACACCCACCCGGACTACAAGACCATCCAGGACATCTGACGACGAATCGCCCCCTCCCGAACGGGAGGGGGCGTTGTTGCGTTCCTCAGACGGCGACGTCGGGGCGGACCACCGGGGACACCTGCTGCCGTGTCGGGTGCGCGAGCAGCGCCACGATCAGGGCGTTGATGGACGCCACCAGGGTCGCGTCCAGGTCGAGCCCGTAGTAGCCGAGCAGGGGCGCGACCGTGGTCACGACAGCAGTGAAAGCCGCCGGGGTGACGGGTCGAACCATGACGGCCTGGACCGCGCCGAACACCGCACCGAGGCAGGCGACGATCAGCGGTACGGCGGCTTCGGTCAGGTGGGGTACGGACAGGGCGACGCCGACGAGGAGCGCGGCCTGCACGATGGACAGGATCTCGACCGGCTCACGGCCGAACAGGGTCAGGGGCTTCATGGGGCCTCTCTTGTGGGTGGTGGGTTACAGCCAGGACCAGCCGTTGCTCATCCGTTCACCACCAATCGCTTGGTGGTCACGGAGTCCACCGTGAGGTTCTTCGGGACTGCCGCCGAACCGCCCTTGGCCTCCTCCGCCTGCCGCTTCGCGACCGCGCTGATGAGCTGGCCCATGGCGATGCCGGTGATCTTGTCCCCGTAGCCCTTCTCTGCCTTCGAGCCGACATAGGCGCGCGCGAGGCGTACCCCCTCGGCGGTGCTGCTGCCGTAGTCGCCGTCCACGCCATCCGAGCCGAGTGCCTTACGGAACCCGGCGTGCGCGACCATCTCCTGGATGGCCTTGACGGCTTCGCCCTTGTCGCCCTTCTTCAGGCCGATCAACTGGTCCTCCCACGTGGTGTTGCCGCTCCCGGTTCCGGTGGCGGTGTAGTCGGGTCGGCCGTAGCCGTGGATACGCGTCGACGACCGGGACACGCTCTTGAGGTAGACGCCATTGCCGTTGTAGTAGGCGCCGTTCAGCGCCCCTGACGTGTTGCCGCCGATGGTGGTGATCGACGATGAGGACACGCCGATGACGAGTTCCACATGGGTTCCGCCGCCCGCGCCGTAGTAGACGAAGTCCCCGACCTTCGGGGTGTTGTGATAGCGGCCGCGGGTGCGGAACCATCCGACTCCGACCTCGCATCCGGCGGTGCGCGGCCCTGCGCCGGCGTTGCCGGTCTGGGCGAGCAGCCACGACAGGAACGCGTGGCACCACGGGTAGCCGTAGCCGTCGTGCGGGTAACCGGGGATGCGGCCGAGCCAGCGGTTGTACTTGGTGTCGTTGTTGCCGGTCTCGCGGTATCCGACCTGCGACCGGGCGAGGGTGATCATCGCCTGTGCGCTCACTCGTCCTCCTTGGTGGGCTGGACGAGCGTGGCCACGTCGGGTGCGCCCGTCTGGTGGAGGATCGCCTCGGTGAGGTGGGCCTGTCGTTCGTGGGCGGTGCGCTCCTCGACGGAGTCCCACGCTTCGGTGGGCTCTTCCTCGGGTGAGGTCACGTGTGCCTCCTGGCATGGGAAAGCCCCGGGCATGCCGGGGCGTATGTGGAGAAATCGGGCTTAGCGCGGGGCGCGGTGCTTCGCCCGGCGGACCCTGCGGTGCAGCAGCCACGCCCACCCGATCGCGACGAACGCGGCAGTGAAGACGGCAAGGCGGGCGAGCGCGTGCCCGGGGAACTCCCCGAACCAGTTCCTCGCAGCGACCAGCGTCAGCACTAGCGCGAGGGACACGAGCGTGGTCATGACCAGACGGCCACCCGGGTTGCCCCACCAGCGGACACGGCTGTAATCGAGAGCGAACACCCACATGAGCAGGGCCGCCAGGGTTGCCATCACGGTTCCTGCCTCATACATCGGGCTCCCCCTGAAGCGCGGACCAGATCAAGGGTCCGAAGTGGTTCTGTTCACGCTGTCGGCGAAGTCGTGACGTGACATCCCGGATCTCGTCGTCGCGGTCGCGGGCCTGCTGCACACCGCGCTCTGTGCGTTCGGCGAGTTCGTGGATTTCCTCGGAGGTGACCGGGGGCGGCGAGAAGGTGCGGACGATCCTGTCGAGCCACCCCTTCATGAGACTCCCCCCGGTCCTTGGTCGGCGGCGACCTTTCGGATCTCCTCCAGGGCGTGCGCGGTGGTGCGCCCGGATTCGAGGAGTGCCGTGATCTGGTCGGCCTGGCGGCAGTTCCGGTCCTGCTCAGAGGTGAGTACCGCCTTCAGCTCGGATATGCGCTCGTCCCGTGCGGCCAGCAGCTTGTCCACCGTCCAGGCGGGCATCAGCCTCCCGGTGAAGATCATGACGATGCCGAGGGACAGGAGCCCGCCCGCTCCGAGCTGAAGGAAGGGCGCTAAAGCGGACAGGGCGTCCAAGAGGCCTCCTACTCTCCGGGCTGAAGCGGCGGGGGCGGCGGTTCGTCGCTGTAGTCGTCACCCTCGCCGGGAGGCGCGAGGTCCTCGGGGTCCAGGTCCGCCGGCGGGTTCGGGTCGGAGGGGTCGACGGGGATGGGGGTGAGGGGTGGCGGCTCGACCGGGTCGGGGGTTGGCTGCTCGGGGGTGGGTTCTGACATGGGCTCTCCTACATGAGTGGGGTGATGAGGATGTGGTTTGCGAGTGCGGTGTCGAAGTACGCGACGGTGCCGCTGGTGATGCGGTACAGGGGTGTGAGGGTGTAGTCGGCGTTTGCGGTGAGGTTGAGCGTGTCCGAGAAATACGCGGACTGGCTGGACCCGAACCCGGCCCCGGCGCTGCGCACGTAGGCGGCGCGTTTGAGGCTTCCGGCAACGGTGGACCCACCGGAGAGGCGGAAGCCCAGTGCGATCGATGAGGCATCCGAGGCGTTGTTGAGGCCGCACATCATGATCTCGACCTTGATGCGCCCCGACCAGCCGGTCTTGAAGGTGAAGGGCGCGAAAGTCCCAGACGGGAAGTCGTAGAAGCTGCTGCCTGTGGAGAACGACGTCAGCGATCCGAGGAGTTCGCCGCGCACGGGTGCGTGTCGGGCCGCGTAGATGCTGTGTGTGTCGGCGAGTTGGACGCTGCCGTCCGTGGTGGTGTCCGTGGATCCGCTGACCAGCTCGCCCTGAAGGTAGTGGATGCGGGCGGCGTGGTTGATGACCGTGCTGGGCCGAGCGGTGTTCGCGCCCTCCACGTGGATGATCGATCGGCGGTCCGCGCCCGATCCCGACGCCGACACAGGGGACTGGAGGCTGAGCGTGGGCGCGTCCGTGCCTGAGCGACGGAAGGCGTAGATGGTGCCCGGGATCGCGGGCGGCTGTCCGACGGCAGACGGCTCCGGGGTGGCGCTCACGCCCGCCCAGGCGTCCTGTGCGGTGATGCGCATGTCTGACCCGGTGCCGCCCCGGGCCTGCACCCGGGCCTCGGTGGGCAGGGCGACCAGGGTTAGAAGCGGGCTCGTCACGGTGTCCGTGACATTGGAGAGGAGGTTGACCTGGCACGACCCGGGGGTCGCCAGCATGCCGCCCGCCGGCGTGGTCGACGACCCGGCGTCCCCCCACACGGAGAATTCTGCCTGCCCTGAGGTCGAGGCGAGCTGTGCTCGCGCACCTGCGGGGGAGACGACCTGGGTTCGGACGACGCCGCTGACGTCCTCGATGACGCCGGTCGCGCCGGAGGAAGACGTGAGGGAGAAGCGGCTGCCGGAGATCTCGGACGCGACAATGTCGCCGGAGAAGACCGCGTTGCCCGTACTGTCCACGGCGAAGACGAGTTCGTTGCCGGTGTTGTAGCCGCGGAGCCCGTCCTGGTCGATCTCCACGCGCGCCCCGCCGGGGACCCCCCCGATGATGGTGGTCGCGAGGACCAGGAGCGCTTCGAGCTTGTCCGCAGTCACGGCCCCCGCCTTGATGTGCACCGCTTCGATCGAGTCGGCTTCGAGGTCGATCCCGGAGGTCTGCAACGGCGTCGCGGACACCTCAGCCGACGCCTCTCCTTGCACGCCCCCGGTGGTCACGGGGATGAGGACTACGTAGTGCGGCACGTAGGGGAGCGGCACGACGGGGAGCATGCCGCCCTCGCCGGCGCGGCGGATGGACCCGACGTAGGTCGCGGCGGACGGGGTGAAGCCGCTGGAGGTCGAGACGTGCACGGCCATGTGGTCGAAGTCCACGGGGATCGCGGGGTCGCCGGCCAGCAGGCCGTCCCACGTGACACGGAGGCCGCCGAGCGACGGGGTGACCGCCGGGGCGGTCGGCGCACTGACGGGGTCGCCGCCCTCCGTCACGAGGCCCACGGCGCCGTCCACCCAGCCCCAACGCCCGCGGAGCGTGCCGGTCTCGTCGCGGGCCTCGATCGTCTGGCCCTCTTCGAGGCTGCTGTTCGCGAGCTGGCCGGCGCGCTGTCCGCGCTGGAGAGTCGTCACCTCGGAGCGAAGCTTCGCGACTTCCCGGGCGTACTCAGCGATGGCGCGTCGAGTCTCGGCATCCACGTCAGGCACCTCCGGGGTAGTCGCAGCGGTCGCTGCGGCGGCACGTCACGGTGACCTCGCCCGTCTCCGGCGCGATGTCGAGTGCGGTGATGCGCACCCACAGGCGGGTCGGCATCCACCCGGCGCGGGTCTGCACGAGGACGTCGTCGCCCACGGCGAAGGACCCGATGGCCGCATTGGGGTGGTCCCTCACGGTGAAGCCGAGGATGTCGACGACCTGCGACCAGCGGCGGAGTTCTTCTTCTGCGGCCGCCTTGCACTCAGCGACGGTGGTGAGGTCGGGCCGGTCGACGGACTTCCCTCGGAGGAGTCGCCCGTCGCGCTTGCTGACGGTGGAGCGGAGCTGCTTGCTGCCCTCGCCGGACCCGTACACGGTGATTGAGTTTGCGTAGTCGTCGCCGTCGCGGCGCACGGCCACGAGCTCGGACACGTTCGCGCCCTCGATGAAGACCTCGCGGGTGAGGCGTTTGCCGAGGCGCGGGTAGCCGAAGTGGATGTGGCGGACCACGTGCTCACGGTCGCTGTCGGCCCACCGGAGGGACTCCAGCCAGTCGAAAGGGGTCTGCGTCGCGAGGGTCGTGACGCGCTGCCCGATCTCGATGTCGTCCCACCACGGGAGCTTGTACTCCCAGTAGACCGTCTTCCCGGTTGCGCCGACGGGCTTCTTGTCCTTGCCCGGGTTCCAGATGCGGTCGATCGGGACCGGCGTCGCGGCGACTTCCTTCGCAGGGCCGAGGCTGCCGTCCTCCTTCAAGGCGCGGGTGTTGTGCCACTCGCCGAGACGGTACGGGGTGGTGGTCGCGTCGAGGGTGACACCGAGGTCGCCGTCGGGCTGGCCTTGCAGCCACCCCCACAGAGCACGGACGACATCAAGGGGATCGACGCCGTTTCCGCTGGTTCCCGCCTCTTTCCCGCCGAAGGTGAGGTTGTTGCGGAGCGGCTGACCCTCCAGCCACCCAGACACCCCGGTCATGTCCAGGGTGAGCTTCGGCCCGGTCGCGGTGATGCCCGTGAGGATCCCGCCGCCGCGCAGCTGCCCGCTGGCCTCGGCGACGATCATGGTCTGCCAGAGTTCCAGGACCAGGCCGTCACTCGGCGTCTTCAGCGCTTGGTACTCGGGGTCGATCGTGGCGGTCATCCGCCCGGGGCCGGACAGGGTCGTCGTCAAGCGGACGTCCGCCAAGGGGAGTTCGCGGTGAAGCCACTCGCCCGTGAGGACGTTGAAGGCGTAGTACCTCCAGGCCGACGCCGGAGGGAGGGGTTCCTGCAAGGGGAGCACGAGACCCCCTACAGTTCAGCCCGCGGAGCGGCGTTTTCCCTGAACTCCAGGTCTACGGAGAAGTTTGCCCATCCGTCAGCGATGAGGTGGACGATGCGGTCCGCGTCCGACTTCGCATACATGCGCAGATCACAGGTCATGCCGCGCATCGCCGTAGGGATGTTTACCTGCGAGGTCAGGCCGATGTTCACCCGGTACCCGTTGGTCGAGGTGATCGGATTGACGTTGTAGGCCGTGGACGGGGTGTTCAGGACATTGCCACCTGACCCCACCAGGCCCACCCGGACGAGCCCGCGGGCGTCGTAGGTGCCACCCGTGCCGTTGGGTGCGGGGTAGAGGACGCTGAACCAGTTCGCGACGACCTGCACTTGTGTCGCCCACTCGGGGATTTCCACAGTCCAGTCGTGCTGTGGCCAGCGTTCGTAGTCGACGGAGTAGTCGGCGTGGTCGTCTCGCCCGTCCTCCAGGCCCTGGCCGCGCTGCACCCGCAGTTCGCGCTGCCGTCGGGGGTTCGCCATGGTGCGGACGTCGGTGATCATGCCGGACGTGATCGTCGCGGTGTTCGCGGGGATGTCGATGCGGGCGAGCGCGACCCCGGTGGTTCCTGGTGGGACGTCGGTGGTGGTGGGGTCGACACCCTCGATGACACGGAAGTAGTAGACCGGGTCGACGGTGACGTCATGCGTCCACGGGGTCCCGGAGATGTTCGGGTCCTCGACGCGGAGGACCACCAGGTCGGAGCGTCCTCCACCGGACCCGGTTGGGCTGATCGGGATTTCCTGGTCGCCAACGTTGAAAGCGAAGTAGCTGCCCTGGAAAGCCGCCTCCGCGCCGAGGATCGTGGCCCCGCCGGAGGTCGCCCGGACGCTCGTGCCGGGCACGGTCAGCGGAAGGATCTGAAGGTGGCTGCTGTCCACCACCCCGTTGCGGGAAGCCGTCCCCGACTGGAGCTGAAGGCGGGCGATTCGCGAAGACGACTGTGCGCCCTCTACCGCCCAGGAGTCCATCTCCAAAGCCATGCCGGTCTCCTAGGGGGTCTCGTAGGCGTCGCGCCACTGGATGGTGCACGTGGACTGGCCGGAAAGGTCCGTGCCGCGGTACGCGAGGACGGTCTGGCCGACGGGCAATCTGAAGTCCGACAGGGCGGCGCCGCGGGCCACGCCGGCGAATGAGGCTCCGTCGTCTCGGAGGATGGTCTGCGCCCACGGGCGGGTGTCGATGGTGATGCTGCGGTCCGCGGCAAGGGTGGTGTCGAGGCGGAGCGCCCGCCCCGTCCCGACGAGCTCGATCGAGGGTTGGGCGACCGGCCCGCGGATGGTGATCACGGGCCACGAGGGCTTGTTGCCGAGGTTGACTACGGCGTCCTGCCGGGCCCCCTGCGCACCCCAGGTGATCGGCCACGTCACAGGCCACGTGATGCCCGAACCTGCCGCGGCGACAAGGGTGAGGGTGATAGAGCTACCTGCCCCGTCCAGGCCATCGGCGTAGAAGGCGCTGTCGAAGGTCTGGAAGGTGGCCGTCAGGTCGACGATTCCGTCCTGGCGTTGCCTCTGAGAGGACGGTGTGAGCCGCCTCGGCCTCCCGTAGGCGATCATCGTCGGAGACCCGGGCAGCCGCATCCGCAGCGGGACCACAGCCCTCGGTGTCGCCCTGGTCGTGCTCGCGTCCCACACGGTGGCGAGCTGCGCCCACGCCGACCGGGAGTCTGCGGCGGTGGTGGTGTCCGTCCACAGGTCGAGGGTGATCGTCCGCCCGTCCTTGTAGTCGATGCCTGCCTGTTCGCCGTCGGTGCCCGGGGTGGGCTGGTCTCCCAGCCGCATCCCCGGGTCGCCGATGGTGATGTCGTCGGACTGGACGGAGGTGAGGTCGCCGAAGACGACCCCATCCAGCTCGTACTGCCGTTCTTCGAGGTCAGCCATCGGCGTACCGACCTCCCTTGCTGATGACCCGGATCTCGTGGGTCATGGTGTCGGCCAGCTCACGGATGCCGTCGTCGGCCGAGTGCAGGTGGAAGGACTGGCTGCCCACGAGGGGCGCGGCCGAGCCGCCCCCCGCTGCCTGCGGTCTTGCGTCAGCGGCGATCCGCTGCGACTGCTCAGCGGAGTACACCTGGCCGGGGCTGGAGAAGCGGACCAGCTCCGGGCCTTCTTCGCCGACCCATGACCACTGGCCGGAGTCGACCGGTCCGCCGCGGGCGCGACGGGTCGGACGTCGGATCGCGATGGGGTTGGAGTACGCCGGCGCGGTCCGCACGACGTCCCCGGTGCGGGGCGCGTGGACCATCTGGTTGCCGCCGAGGTACATGGTGACGTGGCCGCGGTGCGGGAACATGAGGTCGCCGCGCATGGCTTGCGACCTGGACACGGACTGCCCGCTGTTGATCTGGCTGTACGTGACCCTGGGCAGGTTCACCCACGGCGCCCACGCGTACTGCATCAAGCTGGAGCAGTCGAAACCGACGGTGTTCGCGCCACGGCCGAAGCCACGGCTGGGTCCGCCCGGACCACCACCACCCCAGCTGTACGGCACGCCACGCTGCGACAGGGCACGACCAGCCGCTCCGCCACCCCCCTCCGATGCGGCCCTGCGGAGCTGCTCCGCCATGGTCGCGCCGACCCCGTTGACGAGGTCCATGTACATGCGCTGGATCTCGACGCGCACGTCCTCACGGTGGTCGTTGATCTGCGCCGCAGCGTCTTCCCCGACCCCCTTGGAGGTGCGGGTGACGTAGCCGCCGCGGGCGAAACCGGGGAGGTCCTCGCGGTTGATGCGGCCTTCGTTCAGCGCGCTCATGAAGCCCACGCCGTACTTGTCGACCGCGCGCGCTCGCTGCACGAACTCGCCGTCACTGAGGCGGGCGTCGATGCTGTCGGACGTCTTCGTGCCTGGTCCGTGGACCGCGCCACCGGTCGAGTAGAACGCCGGGGCGCCGCCGCGAGGCGACACGTCCGAGGCGTTCGGCACCGACCATGTGCCCGTGGCGCGGGCGATGATCGACGTCTCCACCTCAGCGGGGATGCCGAGGTACTCGTCCGCGAGATCTTCAGCTTCGTCGGCGGTGAGGCCCATCTGGCGGGCGACCGCGATGAACTCCTCCCTGCCCCTCCGGTGCTCGCTGATGGTGGCGCCCATCGCCCCGGTGTCTGTCCAGGTGGCGTCCGTCTTCGTGATCAGGGTGTCGCGGATCGCGGAGAGAGCGTCACGGTTCGCGCGGCCCTGTTCGGTGTTGACGTCCAAGGTCTGACCGTTGACCGCCACGGACTCGGTGGCTCGGTCGATGGCCGCCTGGAAGCCCGCCTCCGCCTCGATCGCGGACACCGCGCCCATGGTCAGCTCGTCCAGGGCGGTCTTCAGATCGCGGGCGTTCGCCGCGCCCTCGGCAAGGGCGCCGTTCACACCGAGCTGCGCCTCCTGGCTGCCCCCCATCGCCTCCTGGTGACGTCGGTACGCCTCCGTGGATTCGTCGACCGCCCCGCCCTCTTCGGCGAGGGAGTCCTTGAGGTTCATCAGTTCAGTGACGTGTCCGGCCCACTGCTGCTGGGAGATCTCGCCCTGGTCATACATCTCGTCGTACTTGGCGATGCGGTCGTCGATGTCCGCGTTGATCTCGCGGAAGGCGTCGCCCTCGCCGAGGACCGCGTCGGTGACGTCCTGGACGGCGTAGCCGAGACGCTCGGCCTCCTGGAGGAGTCCGGCCTTCTCGATCGCGGCGACAGCCGTGGCACGGGTGTTCTCGCCGATCGCGCCTGTGTCCGCTCGGAGGGCGGCGGTGTACTCGTCGACCTTCTGCCTGGCCTGCTGCTTCTGCATGATGAAAGCGCCGAGGGCGGTGATACCGAGCCCGATGGCGACACCCCAGGGTCCTCCGAGGGCACCAACGACTCCACTGAGGGCACCCCGAAGGCGTCCGCCGCTGGCCGCGGCGGTGGTCGCGGTGGTGTCCATGCCGCGCAGCCCGGCCGTGAACTCCTGTACGCGGCCGGGGAGTTCCCTGAGCGGGACGATGAGCCCTTGGTTGATACGGGAGAGCAGTTGCAACGCCATGCGCGCGGTGACGGCGGCGACGGCGAGCCGAAGCAGGCCGGGGGACGTCTCCGTCAGCCACGAGATGCCCTGTGCGAGCAGGCCGATGCCCTGCGCGTAGATCAGGCCGAGGGGGCTGATGGCGACACCGAGGTCGATGGCGGCGCCGCTGATGTCCCCGAGGACGCCCATGAGCATGGGCCCGTTCTCGATGGTCCACTCGATGAACCCGGTGAAGTTGCTGCTGTCGTTCGCCCACGTCGCGAAGGACGCAGCGCTGCGCTCCAGCCCTGCGGACATGGTGTCCCACAGCGGCTCGAAGCTGACCATCAGCCCGGTGATGCCCATGGTGAGGCTGCCGATGGTCCGACCGAGACTGCCGATGGTCGGCTCAGCCTGACGGGCAGCGAAGCTGGTGAACCGGGTCCAGTGCGGGCCAGCGAGGCCCGCTTCGGCGGATTCGAGGAGACTGTCGAAGCCCCTGGATGCACCGATCACAATCGGGGTTAGCTGGCCGAGGTTGTCGGTGAGCAGGCCGACGCCGCGCGACACCACGGGCAGCGTCGCGACCTGAAGGCTCTCCTGCCACTCGCGGAATTCGGTCCCGAGCTCGCCAAGGTCGTCGGCGAGCGTGCGGGCGTGCGGGGACAGGTCGATCAGCGCAGCCTCGTAAGCAGCAGTTGCTTCCTCGCTGCCCGTCGCGGCTTCCCGCTGCAACGCCATGACGTCCGCGACCTGCATGATCGCGGGCACCGCAGCGGTGGCGAAAGCACCCGCACCCATGATCCCCGCTCCGAGGCCGGGGAGGAGCCCGGCGGCGCCACCCACGGCCGCGCCGGCGAGCGGAGCCGCCGGGGGCACGAGGACGGATGCTGCCGTTGCGGCGGCGGGGCTGATGTCGGAGAAGTTCTGGAGCTGCCTGCGGGTGCGTGCGGCGGACTTCGGGTCGACTTCGACCTTGACCCGCGCGGTCTTGCCGTTGAGGGCGGACACCTGCGCGGACACGCCGCGGAGCGCGGTGGTCGCTTGGGTGGTGTTCACGCGGACGGTGCTGGTGCGGTCGCCGCCCACCCCAGCCAGCGGGGTGGACGCCCCGGTGGTCTCCCCGGACGTGGCGGTGCCCATCCGCACGAGGCGACCGTCGAGCTCGTCCGCGAGAGTCCGCAGGGCCCGCAGTCGCGTCATGGCCGCGCCCGTGTCGACGCGCACCCGCACCGCAATGTCGGGGCGGGTGGACGCGGCGATCTGGCGGAGCTGGGTACGCAGTTGCGGGCCGAACCGGCGTGTGTCTGGGAGGACGTCGACGTGCACTGACCCGGCGCTGGGCATCGCCCACCCCCTCTATTCGGCTGGTGGGGCGAACTGCTCCAGGTAGGCGCGCTGCTGCTGAGAGAGCTTCGGTGGGCCGGGAGGCTTCCGCGGCTTCTCACCCGGACGCGGGTACGGCTGCATCGTCTTGAGCTTCGGCTTCATGCCGTGCGCGGTGTGGACGGTGCGCTGCACCACCTGGAGGAGGTCAGCGCACGTCGCCACCGCGTACTCCAGCTCACCGAAGATCGGCTGCCACGGATCGAGCCCCGCCAGTGCGGTGCGCAGCCGCGGCATCCTGGCGACGTCTCGGACGACAAGGAGGTACATGCGGCGGAAGCTGATCCGGCCCCGGTAGAAGTCGAGGAGGTCGTGCCCGCGGTCGAGGAGGTCGAGCTCCACCTCTTCGGCGTGCTCCTCTAGGACTCGGAGGAGCTGTCGTCTTCCCCCTGGCTCACCCGGCTCTCACGGATGATGTGCTGCACGATCCGCACCCACTGCTCGGACGGCTCGTCGAGGAGCTGCTCGAACTGGGCCTTGTCTTCCAGGGCGCCGATGGCCCAGGTGCGGAAGTCGGAGCGCTGGAAGGCGTCCTCGGTGCGGAAGGACCACGTCGCCATGGGCTTCACCTTGTAGAAGGTGTCGCCGACCTTGAACGCGAACTTCTTGTTGAGGGCTTCGTTCTTCTGTCCGGTGGAGTAGTCGAGGCCGGCGACGTCGACGACGTCGTAGCCGTCGAGGTTGGAGGGCTTCTTGGCAGGCATGGGTCTCCTCGCAGGTCTCGCAGGTCAGGTGTGGAGCCGCCCGGGTGGACCTGCGAGAACACCCGGGCGGCAGCTTCTAGGGAGTGGTGACGGTGACGGTCAGGGTGCCGACCGCGCCGCCGATGGACGCGGTGATCTCAGCAGTCCCGGCGGACACCCCGGTGACGACGCCAGCGGCGACGGTCGCGATGGTCGGCGCGGACGTCTCCCACGTGGCGGTGGAGGTGACCACGGCGCCCTCGTCGTCGGCCTGGTAGCCGGTGGCGGTGGCCACGAGGGGCGTGGTCGCTCCCACGGTGACGGTCGCGGTCCCGGTGACTTCGAGGGTCTGCATCGGGACGAACATCCCGTCGGCCTTGATGTACCTGTCGAAGATGTGGCCGGAGCTGAGCTCGTAGGCGGTCCAGGTCAGCGGATAGCCGCGCACCTCCTCGGCGGACTTGACGACCTCGCCGGGCTGGGTGACCTCCGCGCGCGGGATGACGGTGCGGATGTGGTTGGGCCCGTCGAATTCGTCGACGCCCAACATGTACAGCTGCTGCCCGCTCGGCCGGTCGATGGACTGGTGGACGACGCCGCCTTCCAGCTCAGAGAACCCGCTGAGCGGCTGTGAGCTGTGCAGCGCCAGCGTGAAAGGGTTCGTCTCCCAGCACGTGAAGGCCACCGTGTGGCTGATCGTGGTGATGTCCGTGCGGACCGGCGACCGGTACCCCCACGGGCGGCGTTCGGTGCGCTCCTGCTCGCTCGACTCGGTGACGCCACTGTCAGCGATCAGTCCGAGTCGACGCCAGCCGGTGCCCCAGGGGGCGAGTCCGACGGGGGCGACAGTGCCGAGGGGGGCGATGACGGCCATGCCGCCGTCGATCGCTACCCGCAAAGCGTCCGGGTTGTCGGCCATGGGTCATCTCCTTCAGTGCGCCCGCTCAGGGCACGGCAAAGACCCCGCGCGTTTGCACGGGGTCGGGCGGGTCGCAGGTCAGGGTGTGCGTAGGGGACGCAGCAGGAGTTCGCCGCTGAACGCGGCGTCGCGCTGGTCCTGGTTGGAGTCGTCGCCGGCCTCGGGCGCTGACACGTTGCGGACGGTGGACACGGTGGCGGTGCCGCCGAGGATCTCGACGGTCGCCCCGGCCATGGCGCGCACATGCCCGTTGACGATGGCGGCGACGTGATTTGCGGTGGGCTGGTCGTCAGCAATCACGGTGAAGAACAGCCGAGAGGCACTGAGCGCCCACCGGTTCGGCATGGCCGGCGGCCTGAGCGCGGTGATCACGAGCAGCGGCGTCACGAAGTCATCCGGGCCGGGTGGTTCGGAGCTGACGCTCTGGACGATGTCGCCAAGAGCGGCCCGCAGGTACGTCGTGGCGACGAGCTGGGCGTCGGGAAAGATCACCAGCGGGGCCACGACACCTCCTACGAGCCGGGCGGGGCGAGCGCGTCGAGCTTCGCCCTGATGGCCGCCTGCTTCGCGGGGGAGTGGCGCTCATCCAGGCTGTCGTCCGTGACCACCCGGCGGGCGGGGATGGTGAGCATCAGCCCCGGGTGCGCGCCAACGCCGATGACCTGTTGGACGCCGGCGGGGTCCACCTCGAAGGGCAGCGGGACGCCGTCGATGGTGATGGTGAGCTTGTCGCCGTGCCGCTCGACACGGATGACCTCAGCTACGCGCGGGTCACTCACTGGACTTCTTCGCGACGGGCTTGCGCGGGGTCTTGGCGTCGAACGACACGGACTCGGGGCCGGGCTCTCCGCGCACCTCGGTCTTCACAGGGGCCTTCACCTCGGGCGGGGCGCAGGCCACGGCCACACCGTCGCGGATGTGCGCCGCAGCCTTCTCCTCGGACAGGTGGATGGGTTCGCCGACGGGGTGACCGCCGACCGGGTAGCTGAACTTCACGAACGGCATCTGTGCTCCTAGACGTGTGTGTCGCCGCGCGCTGCGAGCTCCAACGCTTCGGCGAGATTGTGGGTGGCCGCTGTGCCCGGATGCCAGACACGGCCAACAGGGTGAGCAGCACCAGGCCAGAACAAGGCACGCTTCACCCGGGGTCTGATCTCGTGCGGACGAGTGCCGCGCTCCACGAACCACGAGTGCCGTGCCGTGGCCTCGACGCGCCATCCAGCGCGCGCCCCCGGGATGCGGCCGACGCCGATCGAGCGCACGTACTCGCCTGTGTCGATCGGTCCGCGCCCTTGGGCCATGGCCTGCACCCGGTAGGCGCGGCGGCGGATGTCGCGGTCGACAGCGGGCAGAGAGCCGAAGGTCTTGATCACGGCGGTGTTGATCTTGACGCGGGCAGCCATGTCACCCCTTCACCCAGTCGGCCTTGAGGATCATGTGGCCGATGCCGCCGACGTCGGGGAGAGTGAACGGATTCCCGTTGACCTGCCACAACACCCCGTCGATCTCGATGCCGTCGGTCGCGACCACGTCCGTCCCGGGCTGAAGGAACACCACGACGGACTTGCTGGTCTGCTCTCTGCCACCCCTGCGTTCCTCCTTGGTGGCCAGTGATGCCCCGAGCGTGGCCGAGTCGGGTTGGACGCTTGCCTCATGCGGGCCTGTGCGTGTGGCAGCGGCCCAGTCCTTCGTGGACCTCGACCTGTTCCCGTGTGCGTCCTCCACGATCGGAGGGCGCAGCACGTACACCTCGTCGGTGATGATCGGCAGGGCCACGTCACACCACCCGGGGATGCGCGGGGATCAGGCCCTCGATGCGGAGGAGGGACACGGCCTGCGCCGAGTAGACGTCCTCCACGACAGCGCCCGTGGTCGGCGAGGTCGCGTAGGTCTTGGACACCTTGTCGACCTTCACCGACGCGAGCTTCCCGCCTTCCGGCGCTGGCGTGTTCGATCCCTTGGGCTTGAAGGCGGCCTGCGCGCACGTCGCGTCCCTCAGGGCGTCGATCACGTGCTGCTCCGTGGGCCTGCCGTCGGCGTCCGTCTCATACACGGCACCGATCAGCAAACCGTCGATGGCAAGAGAGGCGTCCCGCAAGGCCTGCGACGCGCCGGCCGGGGGTTCGTCGACCTCCAGCCATGCCGCGAGTTCCTGCGGGGTGGCGTACACGGGCATGCGGGACACCTCCTACTCGGCGAGAGCGATGAGTTCGGCCTTGGTGAGATCCGCAGCCTCCGCCTCGGACCGGCCCGTGGTCGCGGCGATGTACGCGACCCACGTGGCCTTGTCGTCGCCCGACTTGGGCTTCTCCGATGCCTGATCGGCCTTGCCCTTCGAGCTGACGGGCTCGGACGATGCGTCGGGCTCGGACGTCAGCTCCCAGTTCGGGAGGTTGTCCAGCCGCAGCGACCGCTCCGGGTAGGACACCTCGTCGCCCGTGTTCGCGTTCTTGTACGTGAACATCAGTCGCCCCCCTAAGAGCCGTCGGCACCCTTGATCAGGGTCGCGCGGGCAGCATCCAGAGTCTTCGTGCCGTACAGGCAGTCCAGGGACACGATGTCCCGCTTGCGGGTGATGTCGTAGTCGAACACCACCCGGATACCGAAGCCCTTGTACGAGGCGATCGCGGCGTTCTGCGCACCAGCCGGAAGCTCCAGAGGGCGGGTGACCAGCGCGAACGCGGTCCGGTGGAAGCCCACGCCGACCTCGGTGGTCGACACACCGGCACCCGGGGTGGGGCGCTTGATGTTCTGGGTCTTGTAGGTGTCGAACCCGAACTTGCGGCCGATCCCCGCCTCGATCAGACCCTCCGTGGTGCCGCGCTTGTCGGCCTCGTGGAAGAGGGGGTCCGAAACCCAGTTCGCGGCCATCAGCGGGCCGACGACAGCGCGGCGGTCCCGCTCGGGCACATTCGCCTCGTCCAGGACGCGGCCGGCGTCGATCAGAGTGCGCGGGTCAGACCACGCGTGCATGACGTCGCCCGCGACCACGCCCACTTCCTGGGTGACGTCGTCGCGCAGGGTCAGAAGGTCCCGGTCGATCTTCTGGGAGATCGCCTCCAGGGCCGGGTCGAGGAGCTGCATCGAGAAGTCCTCGATGTCCAGGGTCCGGTCCCGGCTGGTCACGGCGAAGGACACGTCCGCGAAGTGGTTGAGCTCCACGAGGACCTCGTCCTCGTTGGCGTCCTGGATGGTGATGCCGGAAGCCTGGTTGAACTCGGTGGCCTCGAACACAGCGGGCTTGCGGATGGTGACCTTCCCGCCGACCTTCGGGACGAACTCCGGGCTGTAGTCGCGGTGGACGAGGTTCGCCATCACAGTCGTCTCGTACAGGGTCGCCAGGGCGGCCTGAGCGATGACGTCAGGGGTCAGAAAAGCGTTGGCCATGGCCGGTTTCTCCTAGTGTCAAGCGAGTCCGCTACGGGCCCTGCGGGCCTTGCGGAAGTCGTCGATGTCGTTGCGGGTCGGTGGCTTGTCCCCGGACCCGCCGGAGAAATCGCCGCTGGAGGCCGCGGGCGCCGGGCCCATGGCCTTGTACTTCGGGTTGTCCTTCACGGTGGTCTTCACGAGGGCGTCCAGCGCCGCTGGGAAGCCGCCGTCGGAGGGGTTCAGTTCGCCGAGCTTGTCGGCGAAAGATCGGGAGTCGAGAAGCGCGTCCACGTCGGCACCGTGGGCGCGAGCGGCCTTCGCGGCGGCGGTCTCGACGCGCAGCGCGCGGAGCTCGGCGTCACGGTCCGCAGCGGCCTTCTGCGCGGCGGTGAGCTGAGCAGTCAGCTCCCCAGCGGTCGGCGGCTTGGCCTCGGAGTTGTCCTTGATCAGGCCCATCGCGCGGCCGAGCCGCTGCACGAGGTCGTCCTGTGCGTCCTGCGCTGCCTTGGTCTTCGCGGCGGTCCGGTCGGAGGCGTTCTCCTTGCGGAGGTCGCGGACCATCTTCGCGAGGTCAGCGGGGGAGAGGGACTCGAGCTCGTCACCGTCGGCGGGCTTCTCGGCGGGCTTGGGCTCCGGAGCGGCGGGCTTATCAGCCGGGACACTCTCGGGGGTGACGGCGGCCTTCTGTTCGGGGACGGCCTCGCTGGCGGTCACGTCCACCTGATGGGCTGTGGTCGTGGTGTCCGTGCTCGCGACGGTTCCGTCGCCTGCAGGCGTGGTGGTACTGGTGTCGGCGGCGGTGGGCGCCTGGCCCTGCTGCTCGGTCACGTGGTCTCCAAAAGGAAGAGGCCACCGCCCGGGTGGCCTCAGCGGGATGGGGTGAGTCGTGCGTGACGCACGGGTCCTAACGATTGGCCGCAATCCGCGTCTGGCGCGCGAAGGCGGCCTACAGTTCCTGGAACGGTTAACGAACACGATGGGATGCCACATGGACATAGCCGCACTGATCATTTCGGTGCTCGCAGTGATAGCCGCTGGCCTGAGCGCTTACTACGCGTTCAGTCAGAAAGGAGCGGCATGGGAGCAAGCAGGCGATGCCCGGATCTCCGCCACGGCAGCCAAGGAGTCAGCCCGGTACGCCGAAGAGCAAGTTCAGCTATCGCAGCAAGCGCTCGAAGCCGAAGAGCGCGCACGCTACGAAGCTCGCCAGCCCTACGTCATCGTGGACATCCGACCCTCGGACAGCATCCGGAAGATTTACAACCTCGTCATCGAGAACATCGGCCCCTCGGTGGCGCGAGATGTGCAGTTCGCTTGGGACCCACCGATCCGTCGAATGGACGCCGATGACGCGCCCTACCCGATCGCGGATGCGCGCCCGTTCACGCATGGGATTCCGATGCTTCCGCCCGGGGGCAAGATCGTGATGTTCTTCGGGGTGGCAACAACCTTGAAGAACTTCGACGTGGACATGTTCACGGTCACCGTGAGTGCCACGGGCCCTGATGACATCGTGGAGAAGCACACCTACGAGATCGACCTTCGGCTGCGTCGAGGAGTGATGTACCACGATGAGCACAACTTCCACGATGCTGTGACGCAACTGGAAATCCTTGCCGATCAAGCTAGGAAGCTACGAGAGGACCACCGCCCGAAGGACTACTAGGTACATCGCCGTCGAGTCTCTGCCTGCTGACGACCCCAGCAGCGACGAACGGGTCCACGACAGGGTTCTCAGCAGCCAGCCGTTCGACTTCCTCGGCGACCTGCTTCGGACCCCAGTCCGGGTGGACCATGCGCACCCCCACCTCGTCGGAGAGCATGCGCGCGTCCCGCAGGAGCTTCACGGTCTCCGCGGTGGCCTTCGGGGCGTCCTGCACTCCGTCGGGGAAGGTGACCGTGACGGGCGCGGGTCGGATGCTGCTCTTGAAGACGTGCCGGTCGATCTCCAGCGTGGTGAACGCCAGGCGGCGCAGCGGAGGCGACTGGTAGCCGACCTTGCGGTCCCGGGTGGCGTAGGTCCGCCGCTCCCGGTGCTGCACCTCCGTGGCGGTGACCGCGACGTCAGCGGGCCCTTCACCAAAGGTCTGCGCGCTGAACCCGGCCCCGCGCACGACCTGTTCGGCGAGCGCCTGCGTGGTCTGCGCGTGCTCGACCACCCGGATGTCCGGTTGGATGAGCTGGAGAAGATCCCCGATGCCCTGCCCCTGCTGCTGAAGCAGGCCGGACACGGGCTTGTAGATCTCCCGTTCGGGGTCGAACAGCTGCCCCTGGCCGCGCCCCAAGTTCTGGAGGAAGGAGTCGGGTGTGATCAGGCGGGCCTTCGCGAGCCGCAGGTCACGCATCCACGACGAGTACGCCTCGTCCAAGGCGTCCATGAGCTGCTCGATGCCCTGAAAGTCCGACCGTCCCAACGGGCTCCCGCGCATGGTGCGGTTCGGGCGCATGTTCGGGAAGTACTCGATCGCCAGGCCGGTCGCCCCGGTGGTGATGCCGCTGTCAGCGTCGACGAGCCCGGACAGCCACTCCGTCTCCGGGTGGTCCCCAAGCGGCAGCGGACGCCCGAGCCTGTCCTCGGTGCCCATGTACAGGCCGTGGTAGATCCGGCCGGGCTCGTGCCGCTCCAGGTGCCGGTAGATGTGCCCGTCGCGGTCCTCCACGACCCGCCACAAGGTCGCGGCGCGAAGGCGCTGCCCAGCCCACTCAGGGGCGACACAGTCGGGGATGATCGGCTCCCAGTACGGGTGATCGACCCCGGGAGACCACGACACCCTCTGGTACACGCCACCGTAGGGCGAGCACAGCTCCCCGCCCTCCAGTAGCGCGGCGTGCATCCCGTCCTGGAAGATCGTCGCCAGCCGCTTCTGCGTGGGGTCGCCCTCCACCGACAGGGTCGGCGGCTCGGCGTAGAGAAGGTCCGCGTTCACGCTGGCGATGTCCGACGCGATCGGGACGTGGAGACGGGTCGGCTGGTCACTATCCGACGGAGGAGCACCCCACCAGAACCTCGCCGCGGCACCCACGAGCCCACCGCGGTACTGAGAGGAGCGGATCTTCACGTCCGGGTAGCCGCGGTTCCCGCCGTACACGCGCACCAGCTCGTCCGGGTCTCCGGAGTACCAGGCGCCGTGCACGTCCATGAGGGCGCGGGCGTCGTCGGTTTCCTTCGGCGGCCACGGGATGTTCCGGTCAGGAAGCGGCACAATCCACCCCCATCACGTTAGGTAGTCGAAAACGGGAGGGCTTTGGGTCTCGGCCCGGGAATCACGGCAACCACAGTCACGCACAGCTACTCGCGGGAGAGCTTCGCGGACGTCGGGAAGGTGCTCAGCACGACATCGGGCCACGGCAAGGACGGATCGAGGGACACGCTGACCTCAGCCGCCCCAGTGAGGGATTCGACCTGCTCGAACAGGGACACGGCGAGGCGCTTCCAGATGTACGCCTGCCACGTGGGACCGTCGATCTCGTAGCCGCTCACTCAAGCCCCCGCTCTCGCCGGTCGAGGATCTGCGCGAGGATCAGGTACGAATCCGCGACCGCCACGAGCTGCGGAGCAGACTGAAGACCAGCGCACGCACGCGCCTCAGCAAGAGTCGCAGCGGCGAGCTTGGTCGCCTCCTCGAACGTGGGCTGCTTGACGGTTTCGGGCGCGGTGGGTTCGGTCATGCTGCCAACTCCAAGGGGTCGATCAGATACGGGCGCCACAGGGCTTCGGAGGTAGCGACGGAATATCGGCCGGCGTCGCATGAGTGGTCGGCGACCTTGAGCGGCTTGTCCTCGCCCTGCTCCGTGGCCTTCGGGTCCCACGCGTACCCGGGCGCTTCAGTGATCCAGCCCTTACACCGGTCGGATACCAGCAGCTGGTCGTTGCCCAGCAGGGACGTGATCAGCGACAGCCCGTGGATGACCTCGTTGTGCGCGGGCGTCGACGTCACACCGTCACGGTGCATCTGGAGACGGAATCCCGCCGCGGCAGGGTCCACCGCCACATATTCAGGGCGCAGGTGACGTTGCCGCGGGTGGTGCGGAGTGTTGATCCACGCGATCAGCTTCTGCGACATCTCCGCGTCGGTGAGCCGCACAGCGTCACGCTTCGGGTCGTGCCGGAACTCGTCCACGAAGTACAGACGGCCATCCGTGCCGATGCCGAGCAGGACCGCGCTCGTCGGGTTGGTCGTGCCGTGGTCGACGCCCAAGCACAGAAGGCGTTCCATGTCGGGCAGGTCATCCCACGCGACCACGTGCCTGTCGGGATCCCAGACGTCGAAGATCGCGCCCTCAGCAGCTACCCATTCGCCGAGGATGTACCTGCGATAAAAGAGACCCCGATACGACTTCTTGGTGCGCTCCACGTAGTCCGCAGGCAGGTACGGGTTGTCCTCCAGCTTGAAGGAGATCCGCACCAGGTCGAGGGCGTCCTCATCGTCGTTGTGGTGCTCGCGGCCTTCACGGTCGATCCACAGCTTCGCTCGATCCAACCAGTCGACCTTCAGCCAATGCTGCGGGCCGGCCGGGTTCGACGTCAGGAACAGTTGCGCGCCCTCGATGGACAGCCGCGAGTACAGCATCTCGAAGAACGTCTGCGGCATCGTCGACGCCTCATCGACCAGGGCGCCCGCGAGAGTGAGGCCCTGAATCTTCGTCACCGACGACTCGTCGTTCGCGCCGACCACGTAGATCATCCGCCCGAGCAGATGCAGAATGCCCGCGCCGGCCACGTACCGGCACCGCTTCGTACCGAGGATCTCGATCAGCGGGTCGATGACGTTCTGCTTGATGGTCCGCTGTGTCTTCCCGACCATCAGAAGCGTGCCGGCCGGACCGGTGCGCGCGTACTTGATCCACGCGACGATCTCTCCGACGGTCTTCCCGGAACGAACGGTGCCCTCGTAGGCGTTGATGGACGCGGTCGACGCCCGGACCGCCGTGAGGGCTTTCCCGGCGAGGGGTTTGGCGCCCACGCCCACCCCCTACTGTTCGCCGAGCATGGTCTTCAGCCACGCGTCGACGGTAGGAAGGTCGCGGTCGTCGACGTCGACCTGTTCGAGCTTCACGGCACTGGTGATCGCCGCGTTCGCCGCCTGGATCAGCGCCCGTAGATCCTGCGCCGGGAGGTCCTCGGACTCGTACTCGACCAACTTCCCCGCGGACACCTCTTTGAGCTGGTGGCTCGTGCGGTCGAGACGGTCGAACACCTTGTCGGTCTGGTCGTAGAAGCGAGCGATCGCAGCCTGCCTGCGCGCCCGGTTGTCAACGACCTTCGCCTCGGTCGCAGCCTTCGTGGCTTCCCGGTCGAAGCTCAGCCCCTCTTCCTTGCAGACCTTCGTGACCGTGTACCCGCTGATGCCGAGCTCACGGGCGATCGCGTTACGGGCGAGGTCTTGGCCGTGGAGGTCCTTGATGCGCGCGCGTGTGGCGGGGTCAACCGGGTGTCCACGAGGCACAATCCGCTCACCTCCTGCCGTGTCGTCTCGCCCTGGTGCACACTGGTGTCCCGCGTCGCCCGCTCCGACGTCCCCCTACCGGAGGTGTGCCTTGGTATCGAATGTGCAGATCGCGATCACGGCTGGTGTGGCTGTCGCCGCTGGCGGTGTTGCGATGATCCTTTTCCAGGGTGCTTTGGGTCCGGCGTGGATCACGGCTGGGCTGTTCTTGGCGGTGGGTGTGGCTATCCAGATTCCGCCGAAGCCGAAGTCCAAGCCTGCGGAGAAGTAGTCGCCCGGCCGCTCGCCTACCCCCTGTGGTGAGCGGCCGGGACATGTGTGTCCGGTCGCGGGCCATGCGCGGAAGCGCGAAGCGTGTGTGCCCGGCCGGACGGTTCGTGGGTGCAGCCGGAAGAGAAGGTCCGGGCACGAGAAAGGCCCCGGGAGCTTTCGCCTCCGGGGCCTGAAGTCTTGGGGACATTCGTCCAACCATGACAAAGTCTAGCGGAACTGATTGGTTGTGCGCAACCTACCTGTCCCGCCCCAGCTCAGCTCACCGCTCGTCTCCCTCTCCCTGCCTGATGAGCTCTCCCCACCCGCCGTCGTTGATCTCGCACTCCAACCCGTACAGGGTGTGGCTCTCGCTGATGCGCGCTTCCCCGATGACGACCCGCCCCGGACCGGTCACGAGGAACGAGGCGACCCACGAGTACGAGACCGCCGGGACGCCCCTCGCCTGAAGCGCCCCGACCACCCACAGGCCCACCGGGTGCCACCGGACCGAGTCCTTCCACCCGACGATGCCGTCCGCTTCGAGCCGCCGCCCGAGCTGCTCCGTGGTCAGCCAACCCGCCTCCCCGAGGATCTCGTCCAGGGTGGCGTTCACATCCGGCCGCCCCAGACGTGGGGGAGCGGCGATAGTGTTCAGCATTAAGAATCCTTCTTCCCAACCGGTTGAGGTTTCGAGGCCCGGCGGGAGGTGGTGCTCCTGCCGGGCCGTCTCACATCTGGGCGTGCTTCAGGTACCGCCGGTACGCCTCGTAGGAGATGACCCCCGAGTCGACGTCGAGCATGTGCCCGTTGCAGATCGGCCCGTCGTCGCACAGCGCCCCGCACTCCGCGTCGTAGCCCAGCCTGTTCACCTCCACCACGCACGTCGTCTCCACGTCGGGCACCTCCTCCTGGACGTAGTAGCGGTCCTCGATGAGCGTCATGTGGGCCTCCTAGGCGTCAGCGGGCTTGGGCAGCAGGCTTTCGACCTCGCGGGCCCGCAGGGCGAGCACCACCAGGCGGTCGCGCATCACAGCCGCCGGACCGCCCGCCAGCGCCTCCGCGATCGTGGTCAGCTCCACAGCGGTGAAGCTTGACCGGACCAACGGCCCCCACGCGTCATCGACGTCCTCGTAGGTGCGCCGGGTCGGGTTCCCGGCGGCGGTCAGCACCAGGTCGCCGTCGTCGGACAGGTCGGTGTGCCAGGTGGTGCCGCGCATGTCGGTGTAGGTGGTTCCGATGGCGGCGAGAGCGATGGCGTCCATGGGTTCTCCTTGTTGGTGTTCGGGTTAGGCGGCGAGTGCGAGCAGTTCGGCGCGGGCGGCCTTGTACGTGTCCTTGCGGGGCTTGTAGTCGACGAGCCCGCCCATGACCTGCCCGAGGGTGTACCGGGTGCAGGAGCGGCGGATCCCGTCCTTCCGGACGAACCCCTTGATGCCGCCGCTGAGCTTCTTCCGCAGCGTCGCCGCCATCCCGGCCGCGGTCGCGTCGTCGACTCCGAGCGCTCGCAGGTGGCTCGCGATGGTCTTCAGTCCGGCCCTGTGAGCGTTATGGGCCACGGCCCGCTCGGCGACGTTGGCGCGGCGCTGGAGGCGGCGCATCTCCTTCTTGACGCGGGCTTCGGCGATGGTGGGGCGGCGCTTCATGGGGACTCCTTCAAGGCCAGTGGGGTCAGGCGGTCAGGTACTCGATGGCGCGGGCGGCGGACGGGCGGGCGAAGTACTTGCGGGCGGTGCGGATGCTGACCACACGCCCGTTGGAGGCGAAGTAGACGCTGACGTAGCCGCGCCCGTGCTTGCGGTAGGTGGTGACCCCGGTGACCCAGTCGCGCTTCTCGACGTGCCACCCGTAGGCCTCAGCGACGGCGGTGACACGCTGTTCGTTGCGGGAGATGTCGGCGGTCATCGTCATCAGGGCTCCTGTACTCCGTCGTGCTGATGTCTCCACTCTATAGATAGATTCTATGTATAGCAACAAGTCTTAGATCCTAATCTTAGAACCCACTGATAGAATCCAGACATGGAGACCCCGGACCGCGACTTCAAGCCCCTCCCAGAGCGCCCCGAGGGCAACGACCTAGACGACCTGAGCTGGGCCGCTGCCGCCTACGAGGCCGCCAACAACAACATCAAGGTCGCCATCGCCCGCGCGCTGGAGAACCCCGAGAACCCCACGGCCGAGGTGCAGAAGCGTGCACCGTTCAGCCAGGCCACGGTCAACAAGATCGCCCGTGACATGGGCGTCCCCAAGCGCAAGCCCGGAGGGCACAAGTGACCATCGTGGAGTTCGTCAACGCGCGCCTGGACGAGGAAGAGCGGGCGGCGAAGGCGGCTGCCGATGCCTCCGGTTACGACACCTGGCTCAGTATCGGCATCGAAGCCGGACCCGACGACGACGCGAAGTGGACTGCGATAGCTGACAGGTCGTGGGGCATCGTCGCCCCGCACCCCGAACCCCCGGACGACGACACCTTCTATGAGCTGGGCGGGGAACTGTTCCGGCAGCGGGGGAGTCGCGGCCTGACGGACCACATCGCCCGCCATGACCCCGCCCGGGTGCTGCGCGAGGTCGCGGCGAAGCGGGCCGTCCTCGCTCTGCACCAGGACGCCGGGATGGGCGACTGCGCGCACAGCAGCGACCCATGCCCTACCTTGAGGGCACTCGCCGCACCCTACGTCGACCACCCCGACTACGACCCCGCGTGGGCCGTCTGACCCACACCGAAGCCCGCCCCACTTCCCCGGGGCGGGCTTCCGTCATCCCCGCGGCACCGCCACATACGACTGGCCGGCCAGCTGCTCCACGTCGCCCCGTGGCACGTCGTCGACGCACCACCGCCACTGGTACGGCTCGCTGACCCCAGGCCGCACCTGGTACTGCTCAGCCCACCCCACACGCGCCGTGTCCGTACCAACCCACTCCAGCAGGTACGCGTACAGCCGCACGCCGGCCACAGTGGCGCGGACCATCGGTGGGGTGCGGTGAGTGGGCGGGGGCATCAGAGGTCGTCCGGGTCCAGGCCCAATGCCTCGGCGATCTCGTAGGCGCCCTCGGGTCCGACCTCGGCAAGGAGCTGCGCGAGCCACGTCTGGTCGTCCGGGGTCAGGGGAGCGTCATCCATGCAGGTGGTGTACCCGCTCAGGCCGACCCCGGACCGCCCCTGCGCGGCCTGACCGGGATGTCCGCCTGCACGTCCCCGTGTCGCTTCCACCGCTCAAGGTGAGTTCGGCACCACCCGCGCGTGACGTGCTTGCGACCACAACCGGGCACCTCGCACACCCGGTCCGGACGCGACCGGGAAGCGGCCAACGCCGTCTTCCGGCGAGTCTCCAGCGCTTGCGCCCGCAGCGGCTCCCGCGACGCCTTCAGGGACTCTTCCCGAGCCTTGCGGACGTCCCGTGCGGCCTCGAAGCGCTTCCACTCTGGGGAGTCCACCCGCTCGGATGCCTTCTCACTGAAGGTGCGCTGAAGGCCGGGGGAGACCAGCGGCGTCGACCTACCGAGCCCGTGCCGCTCCCGGTACTGGTCAGCGCTCATGCCGTGCTCGCGGACATGGCGTCCGAGGAACTGGCGCTCTTGGCCGCACTCGTGGCAGACGAGACCGCCGTCATCGCCCTTGGCGAGCTGTCCGTAGACGCCGTGGCCGTCCGGGTCGCCGTACTCCATCAGTCCTCCTACGTTGAAAGAGCGGTCCCGCCCACTTGCCCTGGGCGGGACCGCTGTCCACTATGGGTGGGTTGGCTACTCGATACGAAACTCGCTGGAGACTTCCTCCAGCAGCCTTCGAGCTCCACGGAACTTCAGAGCCTTTTCAAGCAGTTCCCGATCAGGGGCATTGCCCTGGGATGCTTCGCCAAGGTCGACGAAGGGCAGTCCGGATGCCAGCTTGTATTCGCGTACCCATCGGAGGGCTTCGGCTTTAGCTTCTTCGGAGGTACGACCGGAACGGCGCAACCCTGACTCCACTGCGCGGCCGATCTCCCACGCCTTGTTCGCCACCTTCCCCTTGAGAACCCGCACCCGCGAAGGCTCTCTTCTTGGCACGAAAATGATCTTCTTGTTGAAGCGGGGACGCTCGTGCATGATCGCGTCGCGTTCTGCCGCGAGGGCCTCTTCGCGACTCGGAAGCCACTTGGAATCCCACTTGGCCACCTGATCCCACCAGTCCTTGGTGGATGCGTGCTGGCTGAACCGGGCGCGCAGATCGCAGCTCGCCCCGATGTACAAGAGCTGGCCTTCGGCGTTGTAGAGCCGGTAGAGAGCCGTTCGGCCTTGCCTGTTCTTCATGCCTGGTTCACGCCCCCTGGCCCCTTGGTGAGCCCACGAGCATCAAGCGCGCTCAACGGCGGCGTACAGGGCGTTGTCGGCGACCTCCCACGGTCCGGTGCGGCGCCACCCGTTGGCTTCGAGGATGGCCTCGGCGGCGGCCTCGATGTCCCCCATGTCCGCGCCGACCTTCGCGGTGGTCTCGATCGGCCCCATGACCAGACGGTCGCTCATGCCCAGGATGGGGATCTCGTTGCCATCGTCGTCGACGTCCATGGCGATCACCTCCCGCTCGGCGACGGTCACGTCGGTGTACTCGCCGGCGACCACGTCGGACGCGGTGGCGACAGCTGCGACGTACCCGTCGGGGTTGGTGTAGGTCATGTGCTTCTCCTTGTACTCGTGGTAGAGCTGCCCGAGGCGGGCGGGTTTCATATCCAGGGTCTTTGCGGCGCGGGCTTGCGCGCCGGGCTTGTGGCGCCGGGCTTCCTCCTCGACGGCCTGTCCGACGATGCGGGCGCGCTCAGCGGCGAAGGGGTTGTTCTTGAGGTCGGCCAGTTGAGCGAGCACTTTGAGTGCTTCGGCGGGCCCGAGGGCGCGGATGCTGTCCCAGTCGATGAAGTCTTCGGCGTTGGGCTTGGTCATGTCAGGCTCCGTGGATCTCGTCGTGCTTGGCGAAGACGGCGGCGATGAACTCGTCGGTGACGGGGCGGACCGACACGATCTTGGCGGGGAGGATGAGCAGCTCACCGAGGTGGGCGTCGTGACCGTCCTCGTCGGAGTAATCGCCCTCGACTTCGACCAGGACGCAGTTGTCCATGTCGGGGCCGACGGTGGCCAGGTACTCGACGAGGTCCTCCTCGTCGGCCATGACGCTGATGCCGTAGCGGCTGTCCTCGACCTGGCGCTCGCCGTAGCACCGCCAGTGGGCTTCGCCGCGCAGGTAGTCGTCTTCTTGGCAGTCTTCGCAGCCCTTGCAGTCGCGCATCTCGTCGCCGCCCCAGTTGCAGGAGACCCAGTGGCTGGGGTCGAGGAGCTCGTTGTGATCGCGGGTGGCGCTGTCGATGCGGATCATCGGTGGCTCCTCGGGGCGTTGGTTCCTGCTGACACCTCTAAATATACCCATGCCTAGTTGTTCTGTCTAGCCATGGGTGTATTTTTTGTTGGAGGGAGCTCTGGCGGGCGAAAACTCCTGCCCGCGAAGCCGGGCAGGGTGCGCCCCGCTGACGTTGAGTCAGGCCAGCTGATGCCACCCTCGGTCCCAGGGTTGGCGCCCACGGGTCCTGGATCCCGCCACCCGAGCCGGGCGCCGCCCAGATCCAGCCGGAACGAGTTAGGGCCGCCCCCTTGGGGGCGGCCCTGTTTCGAGGGGCACGTCACCGGTCGCCCGAGGTCTCCAGTCCCGGACGGCCGTCATCCAGCCGAATCCCCCATAATGCGGTGACCGCTGTTAGTAATTACCGCACGACCGTAAATGATACTACGGAAGTCGTTGAGCTCATCCGCTTGTGTACCCGCCGTGCGGAATTCCAAAGCTATCGAACAAGAATAACGCCCAACCGAACTTGATCGAACGCTACCGAACAGTATAGAACTCAGCAGGACCCAAACAAGGACAGTGCGCAGATCCATCACTTACACCCCAGGACACCCCAGGCCAGCGCATTTCTCCAACATCCCAGTGGGAACCGCGCTCAGGATGAGGTAATTTCCTCGCATCGGCACTCCAAGTCACGTCCCTGCCCGACCGCGACGTCTCCAACGTCTAGGTGCGGTCTGCGCATAAAAGGGCCTTGTGGCCATCCAGCCGACTAAGAATCCTTCTTGTGAAAGGTCCGTGGTGACCGCTCATCTCTCTTTGGATTCCCTGACGGGTCGAATCCTCATCATGATCATCGTCGTGGGAATCGCGCTCGCCCTCCACCGCCAGGGGCACGACCTCGCGACATCCGTACTGCTCGCCGCCGTGGCCCTGGGCGTCGCAGCCGACATCGCGTCCCGGGTGAGTCCTCGGGAGGCGAAGTGACCGGCGACGCCTCAGGACCCCGGTACATCGTCAAGTCCGACGTGGAGCCCCGGAGCATCCGCGTCGACGCCGACGGCAACCTGTGGGGTGAAGTCCCCGTCATCCTCGTGCAGGGCCCGATTGGCGCGGACAAGGAAGCGCGTGTCTGGTCTCCCCAGGAAAGGGAATTTGTGTCATCAAAGTTCACTCCCGAAGTTCCCGACGACCTGCCCGGCGCGGGAATGAAGCCGGACCCGCTCGAAGCGAAGAGCGTTCCTGAGTTCATCGACCTGATGGGCAAGTACCGGCGGTGGGCGGGGTCGCCGTCGTACCGGGTGATGGCGAATCGCGTGGGCGTCCGATCGTCGTCTCGTTTCTGTGAGGCCCTCAAGTCGGACAAGCTACCGACGTTTGCACTGCTCAACGCCTTCGTTGTCTCATTGGAGGGCACGTCCGCTGATTTCCAGCGGTGGGCTTCGGCTTGGCGGGCCTTGGAGGGGCAGACTCCTGCCCGTCCGCGTCGGCTGCCGCTGGCGGAGGAGGCTGAGTAGGTCCTGGAAAACCCCCGCCCGCTGGGCTCAGTGGGCGGGGGCCTATCAGCCTTCGAGGTCTGCGATCTGGGTCGCACGATGGTAGTGCCGCAGGGCACGGTCCACACACCACCCGCTCGCCCGCCCGAAAACGGGTTCCAGGAGGTTGTAGAGACCGTCGCCGCGCCGCGCCCGGGGCCACCCGAGGGGCAGCCCGAGCCCGTACATGACCCGGTCGTAGAGACGGGGTAGACGAAGGGGCCACTCGAAGGGGGCGTGGGCGTGCCACCACAGGCGTCCGAGGATGCGGTGCCACCGATAGTGCAGGTCCATGGGGGGATGGTAGCGGCGGGGAACGGACCACCGGGGCACGGTCCATTCCCGACATGTGAAACCCCCGCCCGCCGTAAGGTGGGCGGGGGCCGGGCCCGCTACTTCTCTTCCCCGCGGGCCCTCCCCGGGGAGCCACCCCGGGGCCACCGCGCGCTATGCCCCTCGGGGCTCGCGCGGAGGTCTACTTGCGCTTCTCCTTGCGGTCCATCTCGGCGCCGAGGAGCAGCGCGGCCACCTCGATCTCGGCGTCGGACCGGCACGCATCGGAGCAGAAAGCCCCGGCGACCGATCCTGCGAAGCCCGACCCGGCGACCTTCCTGCCGCACTTGTCACAGGTCACGGGTCCCTCTCGTGGTACGTGGTGGGGGCGCCGCCCTCACTGCTTGCCTCGGCGCCCCCCGTGTCCGGCATCTGGCCGAACGTGTCGCCCCGCCCCTCGACGGTCGAGGCGACGTGTGGTCCCGCGCACCCGACAGCAAGGGAAGGTCGGTGCGCGGGAAACTCAGGACGCGGACACGGGAGGCCGCATCCACTTCGGGGTGTCCTCCGCCCGGCGCGGGGGAGCGGGCACAGGCAGCCGCCCCGTCCCCGGGATGCGCGCCCACCAGTGGTCGAGCACCGCCAGGTCCTCAGCGCGAACAGGGCGGTCGACCGGGCCGAGGTGGCGCGTGCGGAGCGCGAGGACGTGCTGGCCGCCCGGACGGGCGGGGATCTCGTAGCGGAACTCCCGCCCCTCGACCCGCACCCGCATGGCCGCGACCACGGCGCCGGCGCGCACCACCCGAAGGTCCACCGACCGCGGTGCGGAGTGGTCGGGAATCTCGATGACGGCGTCCAGGCCGGCGGCTTCCGCGGCGTCGACAAGGTCGAGCAGGGCCCGCTCCGTGACGGTGAGGCTGTTCACTGGTACCCCCTGGGTTAGGTACGTACCTAGACGTACCTCTACGAGGCGGCACGTACACCTAGACCTACGGTGCCGCCATGGAATTTGATCTTGGTCCGGACGATGAGCTTGACCACGAGGGCCCCGTGCCCGTCTACCAGCAGCTCGCCGCGATTCTAGAGGCTCGCATCCGACGAGGGGACTGGAAGGTAGGACGTGCGATCCCCTCCGAGAAGCAGGTGGAGCAGGAGTTCGGGGTGGCACGCAACACGGTCCGGCGCGCTGTGCGGCACCTAGCCGAGAGGGAGGTGGTGTACGTAGTTCCCCGCCGCGGCACGTTCGTGCAGGGGTAGCTCACAGCGCGTCCGCCTTGTAGGGGCCGCCGACGCGCACACCGGGGGAGCGCAGCCTCTTCTCCAGAGCCGCTGCGCTCTCCTCCATCAGTGTCGGCTCGACGTCGTCGACGAGCGCGGATCCCATCCAGTACCGGGGGGTGCGCCACAGGCGGTAGACGTCGCCGTACATGCGCTTGAGCCGAGCAAGCTCCGCGCCGTCCCTGTCCATCGCGTCCGCCGCCTCACCCAGTAACGCGGCCATCTCCGAGTGCGTCATGTGACCACCATCCGCCGCAAAAGCGCTGGTGGTGAAGGCGCGACACCTGGGACCAGGCGTGCACAAGGGGTGGGGGAGTGCACACCGGGAGTGCGTTTGACCAGGAACAACGTAGGCACACCCTGCTCGTGGCACACTGCCATCACCAACCCCCGGAGGAGCCGTGCCGCGCACCCCCAAGCAGCCCAACACCCAGCTCTCCGAGCTCCTGGACGAAGCCGGGATGCCCGCAAAGGGCCTCGCCCGGCGCGTGGTCGCCCGCGGCGACCAGCAAGGACTCAGCCTCGCCTACGACCACAACAGCGTGCGCCGCTGGCTCGACGGAGAACGCCCCCAACAGCCCACCCCGGCACTCATCGCGGACGTCCTCGCCGAAGCCCTGGGCCGCCCGGTCTCACCCTCGGACTGTGGCCTGCCTGCCGACGACGACCGCACGCTGGAGTTCCCGCTGGCATGGACAGCCGGGATCCACACCGCGGGGCAGCTCTACCGCGCCGACGTGGAACGGCGCCGCACACTCGGCTCCGGGTACTCGCCGGCGGCCTACCCGAGCGCGGCCACGAGGTGGCTCACCCACCCGCCCGGCGTGGAGCCTACACACCGCGGCCGGATGCGCGTGGGGCGCCCGGAGATCGACGCAATCAAGCAGATGACCCGCGCGTTCTACGACCTCGACAACCGGGTCGGTGGCGGCAGGATCCGCACCACGGTCGTCCAGTACCTCGACTCGAACGTCGCCCCTTTACTGCGCGGCACCTACACCAGCGAGATCGGCCGCGAACTGTTCTCCGCCGCCGCCGAGCTCACCAAGGCCGTGGGGTGGATGGCCTACGACTGCGAAGACCACGGCCTCGCCCAGCGCTACCTCGTCCAAGCCCTGCGCATGGCGCAGACCGCCGGAGACCACGGGCTGTGCGCGGAGATCCTCGCCGCCATGGGCCACCAGGCCACCTACATCGGGCGCGCCGGCGAAGCGGTCGATCTCGCACGGGCCGCACAGTCCGCGGCGGCCCGGTCAGGGCATCCGGCGCTGGTCGCGGAGTGCCACCTGATCGAGGCGCACGGGCACGCCGGGCTGTCGGACGCGCGGGCGACGTCGGGGGCGCTCAGGGCGGGGGAGAGGGCGTTCGAGAAGGATGATCCGGCGCCGCCGGACTGGCTGGCGTTCTTCGACGGCGCGTACCTGTCCGCGAAGATCGCGCACTGCTTCCTCGCCCTCGGGTCGGATGCACAGACTGCGGTGTACGCGGAGCGGTCGCTGGAGATGAACGAGGGGTATGTGCGCGGCAGGGTGTTCAACCTGCTGATGCTCGCCACCGCGCACGCGCCCGGCGACCCCGAGGAAGCGGTCCGGGTCGGGGACATCGCCCTGGGCCTTGTGGAGGGACTCCAGTCCAAGCGCGCCCTGTCGTACCTGCGGAGACTGGACCACCGGCTGCGCCCGCACGCGACTCGACCAGAGGTACTGGTGTTCCGCGAGCGGGCACGGGCCCTCACGTCAGGCTGAGCGCCCGGTACACGGCGACGACGGTGGACGCTCCGACGATCTCCCCGCGGGCGATCATGTCCACCGCGTCGTCGAGCGGGATCCACCGGATCTCCTGCGCCTCGTTGATGTCCGGGACGGTGTCGGTGGCGTCGGCGCCGCGGGCGAGGTAGATGATCTGCGGTTGGTCCACGGACCCGATGGCGGGCTGGAACGTCACCAGGTGCTCCATCGTCTTGGGGCGCCACCCGGTCTCTTCCTCGACCTCGCGTGCCGCCGCCAACGCGGTGTCCTCGGCGGTGTTGACGTAGCCGCCGGGCAGCTCCCACACCCACTGGTCGATGATGAACCGGTGCCTGCGCATCAGCAGAACCTCGCGGTCCTCGCTGATGACCAACGTCATCGCCGCTGGAGGCATCTTGACGACGTACTGGGTGAAGGACACCCCGTCGGGGAGAGTGATGTCGACGGTGCTGAGCCTGATGTGCCTGTTCTCGTCCACGAGCTTCTCGCCGTGGATGGTCCACTGGGTAGTCACACCGGCACCTTAGCGGGCCGTCACTCCTTCCCGGTCAGCTCGGACAGGCCGTCGCGGTGGTGCAGCCGCCAGCGGGCCCCGTTCGCGTCGGTGAACTCCACGTAGACCTCCAAGGGAGATGACTCGACTGTCCAATAGAACCGTGCTGACTCGCTGGGCGGAAGCACGGGAATGCTGTCCACGCCCGCGGTCCGCTCGAAGTTCGCTACGTGGCACCGTGGCCAACTGCCGTTGTCCACCGCTACCTTCACGTCCCGAATGCGGTCGTTGCTGAGGTTGGTGACAGCAAACCGGATGTGCTCGGTGTGAACCCGTGCGCCAGAACGCGCGAGGAGGTTGGACACGAGCTGTGCGTCGTCCGGATCCATCCATCCACGGAACGGCAGGAGACGAATCTGGCGGGCTTGATCCTTGCGGCGCTCTTCGAGCTCTTCGATCAACAACTGGCGGTCGTCACTGCGGTGCTGGGCCTCGTCGGCGAGGCTGTGCATGGTTGCATCGAGGACCTCAGACTGCTTCTCTGCGAGGTCGATGGTCTTGGTCAGCGAGGTGTGCTGCTTGCTGATGAGGACGATCGCGATGATGAGGGTGCCGGCGCCGCCGACTGCTGCGACGATCCCGGAGATCGCCCCGATCCAGTCGGTGATGGTGGGGGCTGATGCGACGTCCATGGGACTCTCCTGCTGTTGGGGTTCCCCGATCCTGCCACGCACCTGAGACGCCCCGCATGCGGACGGGCCCCGCCGTGAGGCAGGGCCCGGCTTGTGGGGGTTCAGACTGGTCCGGCCTGACCAGCGTCGTTCCACGCCATGGTGCCGTCAGTGTGCCATCCGGCGTGTCCACGAGGTTCGTGACACCGTCGGGGCTCGGTTGCAGTGTGGGGGAGGTCGGTCCAGGCTGTGCTGTCACAGGGCGCGGTGCTCACTTCGTGTACTCCTTCGGTGGTGGGCGTGACCCCTCGCGAGGCAGGGCCCGGGTTACTTCTTCCGTGCTCGCAGCCGCTCCCGGAGCCTCATCTCCCGCAGGCAGTACCCGCAGTCCACGGGGGTGTCGTCAGGGAGGAAGGCCGCGGACAGCGCACCCCAGTCGATGATGAGGATCCTGTAACACTCGGTCCAGTCGTCGCGGTCGGGTTGGGTTTCGTGGACGGTCGGGTCGAAATGCTGGCGGACTCTCACTGCCCCTCCCAGTACTCGACTTTGATGCCCACGCTTTCCGCGTAGGCAATCTCGCTGCTGACCGCGTGCCCGATGCTCCCGTCGGGCTTCCTTACGACCGCCACCAGGTCGCTCATGCGGTGGTGGGTGTCGGTGAGCTCCGCCATCTCCTCGGGGGTGGCGTCCCGGCCCATGGGGAGCGGCGCGAGAACGGCGTGGCTGGCGAGGGTGAGCGCACGGTCGGCACACACGAGGAGCTCGGGGTGGGACACGCTGCCGCACAGGGTGATGATCACGCCTCCTCCCCGGCGATCTCGCGGGCGCGGGACAGGGCGGCCGACTGATCCTCGTGGCGTTCGGTTGGCTCCCAGGACCGGACGGTCCACGAGCCATCACGGGTGACTTCCGCGAAGCTCTCCAGGCCGTCGCCGAAGATGAACACGGTCGCGTGCGAGAGGTCGTCCTTGAGCTTCTTCACGTACTCACCGCGTCGGTCCATGACCCGCTTGGCGTCGGTGAACTCAGTGCGCCAGTGGCGAACCTCCCCCCGCAGCTTCTTGTTCTCCTCCTCCAGCTCCCGGAGGCGGGCGGCGGCGTCCAGCCGTTCCCGGTCCCGCCCTTCCCACAGGTCGGCTTGCTCGCTGAGCTGCCGGTTCTCCTCGTCGCGGCGTCGCAGCCGGTCCACGAGCTCAGCTTCACGGCGTCGGGCCACAGCGAGGTCGCCCAGGAGTCGGGTGGTGCGGGCCTGTTGCCGGTCGTAGACGCGCCGCCAGTCGGTCACGGTCATGGTGTCGAGCGGGTCCATCACTGCTCCCCTCTCATGTCCTTGATGGCTCGCAGGTATCCGTGGTCCCAGGGGTCGTCGCTGTAGTCCTTCCGGGCTTTCACTTCGAGCTCGGCCAGGCGGGCCTCGAACGCACCCATCGCGGCGTCGGCGTACCGGGCGGCACTGAGCGGCTGCCCGGTGTCGGCGCACATCTGCGCTTCGACGATTGCCTCCGCGATCTCCTCGCGCATCCCCATCACGGCTCTCCCTTCTTCTTGCACTTCTCGCACGTCACGGGCACGTCGTCGCTGGACGCAGGCGGGATGTCCCCGTCGATGTCCGCGCTGAACCCGCACGCCGTGAGCACGGTCCGGTGCGCGAGGTCGAGGCGAGCGGCGTGCACGTCGCCGTCCAGAACACGGAAGGCCCCGTGCTGAGTGAGCTGAACTCGGGAGGGGAAGGTGGAGCGCAGGTCCATCACTTCTCCTCGTTGGTGAGTGGCCCGAAGAAGTCCTCGACCTCTTCGCGGGTGAGTGTCCGTCCGGTCTCGGCGTTTTGGAGGAGGGTGATCTCCTCCCACGCCTCTCCATCGCGGTCGTAGACGACCATCACGACTCCTCGGAGGACAGGGCGGCCACGCACGCCGGGCAGGTGACGGGGGCGTCATCGCCGTGGTCGAGGGTGCGTCCGCTGAACCGGACGGCGTGAATGGTGCGGCCTTGGTGCTCGAAGGGGAGTTCGGCCCGGCGGTTGAAGGTGGTCAGGTCCACGGTGTCTCCTCGGTATGGTGTTCCCGGGCCGCCCCTGATTCGAGCAGGGGCGGCCTCCTGCGTGCGGGGTCAGGCGGGAGCTGAGTCGTAGTCGTGCACCTCACGGGCGTGGCCCAGGGCGCTCGCGTGCGCGTCATCCTCCGTCGATGCGAGTCCCCACTTGGAGCAGGCGCGGTCGACTAGGCCCAGCTTGATGCGGTTCTTGCAGAACCAGATCCAGGGGTAGCGAGGGCTGCCGTTGTCGGGGCGGACCATCCAGGGCTTGTCCACGGTGATCTTCTCCGTAGTGTTGTTCCGGGCCGCCCCTGATTCGAGCAGGGGCGGCCTCTTGCGTGCGGGGGTCAGGCGCACCGGCGGTTGAAGTTGATGGACTTCGTTCCGAGCGCGACCCGGGCGAGCTCTGCGGGGCTGTCGGCTCCGTCCGCGATGGCCTGAAGCACGTCGGCATACAGGTCGTCTTCCGCGGAGTGGGCAACTTCGTCGTCCCCTCGGAGGTTGTTGACGTAGTTGACGCGGCTGGCAACGTCCTGCGGGGTCATCGGGGGCTCCTTTGTCTACGGGCTGTAGACATCCATCGTATGCGACACTCCCAGGAATTGTCCACTGCGTGTAGACAAGCTAGCCTTGGAGGATGATCCCCGGATACCTGACGATCGCCGGCGTCGCAGAGCGCCTCGACGTGAAGCCCGCAACCGTGCGCCGCTACCTGCACAGGGAAGACATGCCCCCGCCCGACGAGCGTGTCGGCCAGTCGCCGCTATGGAAGGAAGCCACGATCGAAGCGTGGGAGAAGGAGCGTGCGTCGGCGTCGTGGAACCGGAAGAAGTGACGCGCTGACGTGCTCGGAGCCCCCGCCCGTCGGGGGCTTTCGCCGCTGTGATGCACGTGCACACAAGGTAAGATGGGGGCACAAAGGTGGTAGCAAAGTGGTAGCATTGTGACATGGCCAAGGGTGAGAGTAGAGAGTCGTTGAACCTCCGCGTTCCTTCGGATCTGAAGCGGAAGGTCGAAGCTCATGCCGAACGTATGGGCATCTCAATCAACGCCGCTGCGTGCGTGCTCCTCACTGAGGCCCTGCGGACCGAGCGCAAGCGCGACCGATGATCCGCTCGTTCAAGTTCCTGATGCGCCCAACGCGCCGCCAGCAGATAGCGCTCTCGGCGATGCTGGCCGACCACTGTGCGTTGTACAACGCCGCCTTGCAGGAACGCCGGGACGCCTACCGCCACCCCTCCAAGACGCGCATCAAATACGGCGGCCAGTCTGCTCAGCTCAAGGAGATCCGCCAAGCCGATCCTGAGGGGCAGGGGCGTTGGTCGTTCAACTCGCAGCAGGCGACGCTGCGCAGGCTGGATAAGGCCTTCGCTGCGTTCTTCCGTCGCCTCAAGGAGGGGAAGAAGCCCGGCTACCCACGCTTCCGCCCTCGGGCGCGGTTCAACACCGTTGAGTTTCCTCAGGATGGCAACGGGTGCCGTTGGGACAGTGCATCGCGCCTTGCTGACCCTCGTGTCCGCTTGCAGGGCATCGGACATGTCCGGGTCCACCAGCACCGCAAGGTCACTGGTCGGGTCAAGACGGTATCGGTCAAGCGGGAGGGCGGTCGCTGGTACCTCATTCTGGTCTGCGACCAGGTGCCCACCAAGACCGTGCCCGCGACGGGCGCCGTCGTAGGGATCGACATGGGTGTCGCGTCGTACTTGACCACCAGTGACGGCAAACATGTTCCCAACCCTCGCTACGGCAAGTCCGCTGCCGAGGAGCTGGCGCAAGCTCAGCGCGAGTTAGACGCCTTCTCGCGATGCAAGGCCAAGAGCCGCACAAAGAGGCACCGGAACGCTGCCTCTAAGGTCTCTAGGCTGTACCGCCGGGTAGCCCGTCAGCGCCTCGATTACGCGCACAAGACGGCGCTGTCCCTCGTTCGGGACTATGACCTGATCGCGCACGAGAAGCTTGAGATAGCGAACATGGTCAAGTCCCCCGACCCCCGACCGAATCCTGAACAGCAAGGCTCGTTCCTACTCAACGGCGCCCGAGCCAAGGCGGGGCTCAACCGTTCGATCTCGGATGTGGGTTGGGGGGTGTTCCTCGGAATCCTCGCGTTCAAGGCTGAAAGCGCCGGTCGCATTGTGATCCCGGTGAACCCCCGCAACACCTCACGCACGTGCCCACAGTGCGAGCACGTAGCCAAGGAGAACCGTATCCGCCAAGAGGAGTTCCGTTGCGTAAGATGCGCGTTCACCGCACACGCTGACGTCGTCGGAGCAACCAACGTTCTCAGGGCTGGGCTGGCCCTCTACGACACCGCTTAGGTGCCGCAGGAAGCCCGCCGATTCAACGGCGAGTGGAGTCACAAAGCGAGCCCGCCCGGACGACGATCCCGAGTCGGGCGAATGACGCAAAACCCCAGTAGACTGGGGATATAACCAAAAAGAGCGAGCCCGCACGACGCGCCAACGTCGATACGGGCTCTGACCACCTCACCTGTCTTCACCAGGAAGGGCGGCTAGGCATGAAGCTTAGCTACAGCATACCCGGATACACGAACCGGGTCAGTGACTCGCGAGTCACAGCCGTGTACCTCCCCAAGGGAGGCGCGCGATGATCAACCCCGGCGACACCGTCGACTCCAAGGGCAAGCCCATCCCGTTCGTCTTCCGATGGCGCTCCCTTGTCCGAGTCCTCCTCTTCGAGACCAGCGTCAAAGCGGTCGCCCTCGTGGCCGCTGAGTACGCCGACTTCGACACGGGCGCGAACTGCCGCCCCGGCAACAACGCCCTCATGCGTGAGACCTCCCTCGGGGACCGCAGCGTCCGCAATGCCTGGGCCGTCCTACGCGACGCCAAGATGGCCGAACGCGTCCACAAGGGGTCCTCCTACAAGGGCGAGTCCGACGTCTACCAGCTCCACATCCCCGAGAACTGGAAGGGCTACCCCATCCTCGGACCGAACCGGGGACCCTTCACCTGCCAGTACTGCGGCGGGGAGTTCAACCCCGTGGGCAACTGCGTACTCAAGGGCGGCAGGGCTTCCGCGAAGTTCGAGAAGTTCCTCTTCTGCCCCGAGCCCCGTGGAGCCAACGGGCGCGACGCCGACTCCTGCTACCGACTCTGGTCCGAGCGGCAGGCCAACGGCGGGTCGGCGGGCCTGGACGCGATGCCGCTCGTTGAGAGGTTCGAGCTGTTCCGCAAGGCGCGCGACGACGACTGGTAGCGGCACTGATTGCCGGTACCGGCAATGGTTGCCAGAAGTACCGGCACTGATTGCCGGTAATAGCGGCACTGATTGCCAGAAGTGGCGGCAGTCAGTGCCGCCCACCAGACCACCAACCAGACCAGTTCCAGACCATGTATCAACTCCGCGCTCGCTTCGCTCGCTTGGGTCGAATCGCAAGCGATCCGACGCGCGAGACGCCATCATCAGCAGCAACAATGACGACAGGAGCAGCATGACCACCCCTATCGCCCCCATTGAGACCACTTACGCCAACACCCGCTTCCGGTCTCGCCTGGAGGCTCGCTGGGCCGTGTTTTTCGACCACCTCAACGTCAAGTGGCTGTACGAACCAGAGGGATACATCCTCGGCAACGGAGACCAGTACCTCCCTGACTTCTGGCTCCCGGGCCAGCAGGTGTGGGTCGAAGTGAAAGGTGCCCCCACCTCAAAAGACATGGAGCGCCTTCGCGCGGCCACCGCGATGGACGGCCTTCCCGTCGTCTACGGCGACGCGCGGCGTCCATGCGACGTCATCGACGAAACCTGGCCAGCCGAGATTCCGGGGCACAACAGGATCCTGCTCCTAGGCAACATCCCCGATCCAAACAACACCGGCCTCCTGTGCGGCTGGCTGCACTGGATGACCATCCTCGACGCCAACGGTTCGGGTCTGCACACCGTGTTCAGGGACGTGGGAGCGCCGACGGAATGGATCTACCGGCCCCTGCGGTGGAAGGAGCTGGAATCCTTCGATGGTGTTACCGGCCCGACGGCGCTCTCATGGGCTGAGACAACGGCATATCTGGCGGCTCGGTCGGCGCGGTTCGAGCATGGAGAGAGTGGCTGCACTCTCGAACAGTGCGTTCTGTGCCCCTGCGGCCATGAGCGCCCGAAGTTGGTTTGTGACACCTGCTGGCCGCGCGGCTGACCAACGGGCCCGTCGGGTGACCTCCGGCGGGCCCATCAGCGATCATGAGCGCAGGAGGCCCCCATGACCCTCGCCGAACAGACCGCTGCCCGCGCCACGGGCGAACCCCGCGAGTGCGCGGAGTGCCGACACAAGATCTGGCCTCACCCCGACAAGCGCGGCCACTGGATCGCCGCCGACGGGTCCACCCTCTGCCACGAGTGGAGCGTGCTCGGTGGGTACTGCCCGCCGGACCACGTGCCGAAGGCGCGCCGCCGGATCTGAACCCCCCGGGGCCCGTCCGCGCGTCGGGCGGGCCCAGCCCGGCAGGTCACAATCAGAGCAGGAGGAACACCATGCGACAGATCCCACTACGCGGCGGCCCCTTCGACGGAGCCACCGTGCCATCCATCGACATCCGCAACGGCCGATACACCGTCACCCACCTCCACGAAGCCCCCGGCGTCAGCCTCACCCCTGAACCAGACTCAGTCATCGACGTGTGCATGCCCCCGCAAGAGACCGCCGCCTACGAGCTGCGCCGCACCTACACCCCGGAGTACACCGCCACCCGCAACGAAGCGATCAGGCTGCGACGCGAGTACGAGGCCGCATCCGAGGAGGAGCGCCGCGACATGGTGAGCATGCTGAGCCGTGTGGAGGAGCATCTGCTGTGGTTCAGCGAGGTGAACTCGCGGGTGGTCGCGGAGGAGTGGCTGGAGTACACGGGCCGAGCCTGACCCTCGGGGCATCGGCCGTGTGCCGGCGCCCCACACCCACGCAAGACGCACCACGACCAAGAGGAACGGCATGACCGTCCACATACGAACCGGCCAGATCTACCGGTCGAACCGCCGCGCCGACGACACCATCCGGGTCATCCGCCCGGACTGGGGGTACGCCCTCGGACCGAGCGCTCTCGTGGAGAACCTGGACGGGTCTAATGTCCGATGGGTCCGACTGCGAAAACTCCACACCGATGGCAAGCGCCACTGGACTGGCTACAGCCTGGTCGAAGAGACCGCCTGACCCTCGGGGCGTCCGACACCAGGACACCCCAACCATCAACCCCCAGTTGATAGTTCACGGAGGACACATGAAGGACCCGCTGATCCGCTTCGCCGAGGAAGCCCGACAGGAGACCGGCATCGACCCGCAGACCGTCGTCGAAGCCCACCACGGCGACCCTGCGGCAATCATCGCGGCGTGGACAGACGACCGCGCCCGGCTCATGGCGAAGCTCGACAGCGTCCGCCACAGCGCCGCCCGCTACCGGGAGGATCGCGACAGCGCGTGGGCGGAGCTGGAGAACGCGGAGTGAGCCCCTGCCGCGTCGGCGGTCGGCGAGGCGGGAACCCCAAAGGAATCCTTTCGAGTTCGGAGAACACGTGACCCCCGAAATCGCAGTCGGCCTCATCGGCGCAGGAGGAGCACTCAGCGGAGCACTCATTGGCGGCCTGGCCACCTTCCTGGGCGTGGTCTACCAGCAGAAACGACAAGCCAAGCACGCCGCCGACGAACGCCGAACCGAGATGGGCCACCAAGCCGCACACGCCATCCTCACCGAACTGCAGGCCATCCGCGACCTTGCCAGCGACCGGCCCGAACACGAAGGCGGAACTCCCAGCGCAGTCGAAGCGTGGACCCCAGAAGTTCGTTCATGGAACGCTGAACTCAGCGAGAGCCTGGGCAAGATCCAACTAGCCCTGTTGCAGCTACCTGAAGAGGATCTACGCAAGGACCTCGATGCCATCTGCTCCTCGGGATTCGGCAACGAACCCTGGTTGTCGGAAGTCACCGGCGCGCCCAGGGGCAAGATTCTCATGTACGCAACGACCGCTGAAGCCCAACGGTGCCTTGGCGCATACCTCCGCGGAGAACCGATACCGAAGACGAGATACATGCGCCCGGCCCGGGAGGGGCTTTGGGAGCTGATGGGCGGACGCGAGTTCGGCGAGCGCCCGCCGGAGAACTGACAGGGCACCCCATGGCCGCTTCCGGCCACTCACCTTCACCGCCGCCCCTATAGCCCTACGCTCCCCGCGTGGACCTCACCATCACCGAAGCCTGGGCCCTCTGGTGGTCCGGGCAACAGCTCACCGAACACAGCATCCACGGCATGTCCGTGCTCTGGGCAGCGCGCACAGGAAAGCTCCTCGCGTTCCTCGCGGGCACCACGATCGTGCTCGACATCATCGGATCCGAGCGGCTGGTCGCCTGGGGAAACAGGGTTGGGAAATCCGGTTACCTAGTGGTAGCTGTCGTCTTGCTGTTCCCGATTGGTGTGCTCGTGCTCACGGAGACTGTTCGCCCTGGTGAATGGCTCCTGGAGAACTATCCTCCATGGGTGCTCTGGCTGACCATGGCGGCGTTCATGCCGCTCATTTGGTGGGCAATGGATCGCATTCCCATCTTTTCCATGAAGCTCGTCGTCAAGTTCGGGCGGATGCTGGCCAACCAGAAGTTTGAGCGCTGGCTCCGCACCATCGCCGTCCCGCTGTTCTTCCTCGGCTTCGCCCTGGACTACCTGGCGTTTTAACCAACAGGAGTGAACTTGATACCTGAAGACCGAATCCGCGCCGCTGGACGAATCCTCGCTGCCGCACGCAGGGAACGCGACAGCCTTCCGCCTCGCGAAGCGGCACTGCGAGCTCACACCCCCGGAGGCCCCTCGGTCGATGAGATCGAGGCTACGATCATCCGCCACCGGGAAGAGGCGCGGGCTGCCCTTGAAGCTCAGCGGAAGGACTGAGCCCACCTCCCCATCGCGGGCCACCGTTCGTCGGGGTCGTCGACCGCCTCGAACCCGGCGTGCTCGAAGAAGGCGACGCGCCCCTCCACGTTCTCGTCCTCGTCCGGGAACAGAAACACCCACGCGAGGCCAGCAGTGCGCGCCGTCCCCACGAACGCGTCCAGCAGCCCTGTACCGACCCCCTGCCGCCTCCACCCGGCGTCCACCACCAGAGACATCACGTACCCGTGCGGAGGCGGCACAGGGGAACCAGGGCCCGTGTAGGCCCCGTCGAGAACGCCCTCAATCCAGCCCACGACCGCGCCGGCGTCAACGGCGACCAGGGTGACACCCTTCGAGTGCCCCTTCGCGCCGAACGACGGCGCCGCGGCGGCGACCAGGGCAGCGAGGTCCGGGCCGTCCTCAGGCAGGGCACGACGGATCAGCATGAGGGCACGGTATCCGGAGGTCGAACTCGGATACTGCCTCCGCCCCGACCAGCGGCCTGCTAGCGTCCCCGCATGGAACAGCCCTCCACCCTCACCGCTTGCGCCGCGGGCCACACCGTTCACTACCCCGCCGCGCTCAACACCCTCGCCCAGACTGGAACCGACCTGGCGTTCTGCGTCGCCTGCGAATGCCAGCAGGTCCACATGATCACCATCCTCGACGGCGCCCTACCGCTCGTCGTCGCACGCGGAGGCCTCGACCTGTTCGACCGGTTCGAGAGCCAGGGATGGCCCGAGCACGTCCACGTGGATGAAGCCGGCGAGTTTTCCTACCGGGCGATGGAGCCCCTGGACCTGGCCAGGTTCCTCCTGGAGTAGGTGGAGTTGAGTCACGGCGGGCAGGCCTGTCCGCTTCCGGCCACCAGCACCACCACGTCAGCGGGTACACCACGGGGATGAGCGAACTCGTGTTCTTCAAGTCGACCCATAGCACGGTGCAGAACTGTGTTGAGGTGGCGTTCCGCAAGAGCAGCTACAGCGGCAGCCAGAGCGCGTGCGTCGAGGTCGCCGACCTTCCCGACGGCGCCGCCGTCCGCGACACCCAGAACCGCGACCTGGGGCACCTGTCCTTCCCCGGTACCGAGTGGTCCGCGTTCCTGCGGGCCACCTGACGAGACGGAGGCCTACGCCCACGCCGGATCGTAGTCCGGGTGGTCCGCCCACTTCGCCGCCACCGCACGGACGTCCTCGGAATCATCCCCAGCCATGTAGCAGGCATCCACAATGTGGCGCCACAACTTGATGTCGCCAAAAACCTCCACCCCCAGCGCCCGGCCCTGAAGCCACCGCCGGCACTCCTGGTCGGCGCGGTTGAAGGTGCCGGGGTACTCCGAGATGAGATCGCGCCACACCTGCCGCTCCATCTCGTCCAGTCGGCGATGCAGGAACGTGGTCATCTCCATCAGGTCCATGGGCCCATGGTGGAGGCCAACGGCGACGTGTACCGTCCGATTCCGGACTCTGAGAAGTGGTGCCGGTCACACGGTCGCCCCGGACGCGATGATCAGGGAGGCCACGAACCCCCACCCGATATGCCACGATTGATCAAGGGCATACGACCCGTTGCCGAGGCACGGGTTGTCGTCGCGCCCGGCTCGGGGAGCGCCGAGCCGGTAAAACTCGGACCGCCCCAACAGCCTCGCCAGCCGAGCCAGCGTCGTTCTTCGGTCGGCCCAGTAGTGCGAGACCGTGTCCACGCCCAGGCCGGCGGTGAGCGCCACCGGGTGCAGGTCCATCCCGGACAGCACCACCACCGGGGCCAGGCACACGACTTTGACGGCGGTGAGGGTGGTGACGTGGCGGGCGCACGCGGCGCGACCAGACCACCCCGCGCCGCCCTTCTCCGCGGCCTGACACGAGGTCTGCATCCAGTGGTCGCCCACCTGGTGCCCGGCGTACAGGGCCGCGAACGTTGCGGCGAATACGGTCGGATCGATCACGGTGGCTCCTCGCTCGGGTAACCCCATGCTCGGTCGCGTCGGCCGTAGGCCCTGTTCAGATGTGAACGCTCGCGGTGTGGGCTGAGACACAAAAGGCCCCCACCGGAGCAGGGGCCGAGGTGTGCGGTCACATTGGGGGAGGCGCCGGGGTCCCCAACACCACCAGGATCGGGAACGCGACCACCGACCCCCACTTGATGCCGACCTCGACCGGGCTCTTGCCCGTGTGGAACGCGACCGGCGAGCGGAACATCCACCACCTCTTGCCGTTCACCACCAGCGGCCACGCCAACGGCACACCCGACCGAGTCAGCCAGTCTCCGAGCACGTGTGTCAGTGACCCGACGAACACGGTCAGGCCGACGAGCCACCACGCAGGCCCCCACCCGGGCACCATCATCGTCCCCACCCCGAACACGACGGCCGTGATGACCGCGGCCAGCTGGCGCTTCTTCCGGGTGCCGAGGAACTTCCACTCGCGGAGCACAGCGCCGAGGCCGAGCGCGGACATCGCGAACACGACCAGGCCCGCACCGAGGGGGATGAGGGCGAGCACCAACGCCACCACCCCGAACGCCAGGCACGCCGGCACGGTGTGAGTGAGGAACCGGTGCCCGCCATCCTGCGGGCGGCGCCGTTCAACCTCGGTTGCGGTGCGCCGGTACACCTCCCGCGACGCCTGACGGATGTGACCCGACACGAGCTCTGTCACCGCCCCCAAAGACCGGCCCGCCGTGCTGCCAGGGGTGTCCAGGTCAGGGAGGAGCGCGGCGCCGGCGCCGATCGCTGCGCACACCAGCGCGTGGCCCAGATTGTCGGAGAGGAGGAAGCCGGTCATGCCGCCGGCGAGCACGCCCGTGGCGGCATGCGAGGTACCCATCATGAGGGGCTCCAAGGGGGAGGAGGGGAGAGGAAGTAGCACCTTGGCTACCTCTCGGACGGAGCGTTACTTCGGCTCCCACGGCATATCCGAGCCCGTGCACGACCACACGTGAACGTGGAGATGGAACACGGTCTGGCCGGCGCCGGGGCCGATGTTCACCGAGACGTGCTGGCCGGGTGAGGCAAGCTCAGCGGCCCGCTTCATGGCCGCCGCGGACACCTCGGGGTCGGTGGCGAAGTCAGCGACGTGCACTCGGGGGACGACCAGCGTGTGGTCATCGGAGCACGGGTTCAGCGGGACAAACGCGACCGCGTCAGACCACTCCCGCACAACGTGCGCCGGAGCTTTCCCGCAGACGATGTCGCAGAACACGCAGCTCATCGGACGACCGCCTTCTCAACGTCTCGGTGCACGACCCGGACATCCACACCCCGGGCGGCGAGGGCGTCATAGAGCTCCTCGCCCATGGCCACCGAACGGTGCCGGCCGCCACGGCAGTACACGAGCACCTGGACTTCACCGTCGCCGAGAGCCTCCTTGATGTCCATGAGCGCCTGGTCGCGGATCTCAACGGCGCCCGGCGTGTTCATCACGTGGTCGCGGACGCGGACATCGAGACCGGTCATCTCGATCATGGCGGGGTCGTCTGCAGGATTGCGGAGCGCGGTCGTCAGGTCGACGCGGATCGGGCACGAGGCGTCCGGCTCATCGCCGTGAAGAACGCCGAAGGTGGTGATGTGCGCGGTCATGTTGCACCTCCAAGGGGGACGTCCAGGCCTGTCGCCCGGCCACCCCGCCGCCCGCCGAAACGGGCAGCAGAGAAGCCGAACGACTCAGCGGTGCTTACGCCCCTCCATTACCAGGTGCAGCAGCACACCAGCCGCACCCAGCACCACCACCGGCAGCACTGACACGAACACCACCACCCAGTCCGGGGCCGTGTGCTTCCCCTGCGCTTCCAGAAGGTGGTAGACCGCCTGCCCGAACGCGCCCAGACCAAGAGCTGTGGCCGCAGACACCCCGGCGAACCACCGCCCCTTTCCGTGGACCAGTCCACCGACCGCGACCCACAGGGCCGCCGCCGCATACGCCTCGATGCCGATCGGCAGGGTGATCGCGAGGTCCACGATCAGTCCATCCCCGATCCCCGGAAGCAGGTTGACCGGACCGAAGCCGACCATGCGGCCCAGCCCGACCCACCCACCCCAGACCGCCGTGAACGCCGACAGACTGATTGCGAGGGTCGCGACGATCAGTCCATAGGGGGGCCGGTCCGGCCCGGCAGGCCGGTCTCCGGACTGGTCCGCCTCCTCCCGGACCGTCGGACCGTCGGACTGGTCCGTGTCACGGTCCACCGTGGACTGTCGGACCGGGGCGGGTTCCACTGCCGGACCGGACTGGGGGACCGGACCGCCATCGGACTGGGGAAGGGCCGGACCGGGCTGGACCGGAGCCTCAGGGACAGACGCAGCAGACCGGACCGGGGGACTGGCAGGGCGGACCGGGGCCGGACTGGTCTGGGGGTTGGCCTGCGCAGACTGGCGGACCGGAGCAGCAGCGGACTGCTCGGGCGCGGGCGCGTCCTCGACCGGGCCACCCTCGGACCGGACCGGGGCGGACTGCCCCCCACCAGCCGGACCGGACCGCTCCTCAGACTGCGGCTGACGGGCCGGACCAGAGGAGCGGTCCGGGGAGGACTGCGGACCGGGCCGGGGGGCAGGCGTCGGACTGGGGGACTGGTCCGCCTCGCTCCACTCCGGACCGGACTGGGGAGCGCTGTCCTCGGCCCGGTCCGGCGGACCGGGGTAGTCCGCCTCGACCGGACCGGACTGCTCCTTGTACAGACCGAGCAGGCGACTGGACCGGGCCGCCCCCCACCCGAACTCCTTCATGAGCTGATTGCGGCCCGGCAGTCCACCGCCGATCCGGTAGGACAGGTCGCGGATCTCCGCGAGGGCGACGTCGTCGGACTGGGGGATCGTGCTAGCTGCCATGATGGTGGTGCCTCTCTGTGAGGTAAGTGGCTCGCCCTCGTCCGCCAAGACACCGGGGCGAGCCACGCTTATGTTAGATCACATAACCTATGCTACATGAAGTCAACTAACCTAGCCTGTTATTCTCAGACCATGGACCTCTCCAAGTACCTGACCAGCGACGAAGCCGCCGAAAGGCTCGGCATCAGCCGCCAAGTCCTCTACAACCTCGCCTACCGCGACCCCGACTTCCCCGCCCCCACGAAGGTCGGACGAACCTCGCTGTGGGACCCCGAAGACCTCGACGCGTGGCGTCAGCGCCACCCCGCCCGGAAGAAGAAAGGAAGGGCGTGACGCTCGTGACGTCACGCCCCCACACCCCCTCCCCGGGCCTCCAGAACCCCCGAGACCCCCACCCTGTGACGGCGGTGTCACGGTGTCACCGCAGGTCAGAGGGTGACGACCAGTGACACCGTCACGGATGTGACGGCAGGTGTCACGCCGCTGTCACGCTCAACGCGGCCTCGATGTCACGCCGATACCAGCCCCGCGCGTCCCGCCCGTCGACCTTCAGCGAGTGCACCGGGCACGCCCCCGCAGCCGTCATCCGCTTGCGCAACAGGTCTTCGTCGCCGCCCGTGAGCCGGTCCGCGAGCTGAGAGCGGGTCGCCCGGTCCGACCCGGCGTCCGCCATCACCCGCAGCGCACCCACGAGGATGTCGTCGATCGGGGTGTCCTCCACGATCTCCGCGTCCTCGATACCGTCGTCGCCAGCGACCAGAGCAGGACCGGCGGGCTCCGGCGCGGAGGCGGTGTTGCCGAACGAACCCCACCCAGACGTCCACGTCCCGGACGCCGCCGCGGCCGGCGCGGGCTCGTCCTCGACGATCTCCGCGTCCTCGGTGAACAGGCCCCGCATCCGCTCGTACCTGGTGGCGTAGTCGTCGCCGGCCACGCTCGCGGACGCCTCATCCAGATCCGGACGCACCTGAGCGATCCGCAGGGCGGCCTTCTCCATGTCGTCAGGCAAAATGTTCCACCCCTGGTAGCGCACAGGCAAAGCGCCGTCGACGCTGATCCACCCGGAGCCCTTCGCCGTCAGGTGCTCGGGCTTGAGCTTGAGTTCCCACGCGGACTCGAAGACGGCGGCGATCTCCTTCTGCTGGCGGACCTTCATGCAGATCCCCACGCCAGTCTGGGTGGACATGGCGGCCGGGACCAGGTCTCCGGTCCCACGCAGCACGGACAGAACCAGGTTCACGGCCTCGTTCCTCGCGATCCGCTGGATCTCCTCCAGCTTCGTCGCGAGCTCCACCACCTGACCCTTGCCCGCAGCGGCCATGGCCTCCGCCCCCTCGTCGAGGATGATCACAATCTCCGGCAGGTCAGCGCCCACGGGAAGCAAGTTCGTGTTGTGCTCCTTCTTCCGCTTCCGGTACGCGATCTTGCGGTGCTTCGCGATCTTCACCGCGGCGGTCACCATGCGGATCGCCTCGTCGACGTTCGGGGCAGCCCAGTCGATCGGGCAGCGCTGCACCCGCCCGTCCAGCCACATGTCTACCCATGGCTGTGTCATGCCGCCCCCGTTCAGGTCGATGTGCCACACCAGGGCGTCGGAGCACATGCCGACGGTCGCGGTGATGCCCCACAGCAGGGTGGTCTTGCCCGCGCCCTTCTTCCCGACGACCAGCCACGACTCCTCGCGCATCGGCCCTTCGGCGGTGTCGCCGTTGGGGTGGGCGCCGATCGGCACCCCATCGAGGATGCTGCGCTGTTCCTCCCACAGCGGGTGGCCTTCGTCGAGGGACGTCATGACCTGGGTGGGGACCCGCAGGATGACGGTGCGCTGACCTTCGCCCTCCGGCTCGATGACTTCGATTGAGCAGCCGTGCGGGAGATTCGCGTCAGCGGCCAGACCGGGGGCGAGGTAGCGGAGCTGGTCGACGGTGGCACCGGCCTTGGGCAGGCACACCCGCACGTCCACCCCGCCGCCGTTCTCCCACTTCGTGACGGCCTCCACGACGATCCCGTGGAACGACTGGCCTCCACGATCGATGATCCGCTGCTGCCACTCCGCGTTCTCCTTCGCGGTAGACCCGAGCACCAGGCCCCCCGCTCGCGCCCCAGCGGGCACGGCGGAGCGCCGTCGCAGCCACGGGCCCATGCTGGCTCCGAGCACGGACCCGCCCACGAGCGCCCCGATACCGAGCGCCGACCACGGGTCGCCGGCGAGCGCCCACGTCATCCACCCGCCAACGCCAGCCCACCTGCCCAGCGTCGCGGCGACGCGTTCCGGTGGGGCCATGCCGCCGGTCACGAGGGAGGAGAGGGCCCCGACAGCGGCGATGCCCACTCCGGCGATGGGGTGCAGGCCGAGCGCGTCCATGGCTGCGGTGGTAGCGGCCACACCGACAGCTGCGGTGATGGCGTTGCCTCCGACGCTGTCGGTGGCGAGTGACCAGGTGGCCATCGGGGTCTCCTTCCAGATCAGGCGGGGGTTAGACGTTCCACTTGGACTCGTCGCCGCGCCGGCCTTCCTGGCGGGCGATGTCGGCGGCGTGCGCCTTGCGCATCAGCGGCTCGATCTCCTCGGCGAGGTCGTACACGGACCCGAGCGCCTCGTACACCTCGCGGATCTTCGCGACAATCGCCGGATTCAGCGGGAAACGCGCGGTCTCCAGCCCATCCGCGTAGGCCTTCACGGCGTGTCCGGTCTGAAGGAAGACGTCCGGCCACTGACGGGCGTCCCGCAGCACCTGGTAGGCGTCAGCGGGCTCGTAGCGGGTCATGGCGCCAGCCATGTCGTTGGCGATGGCGGCAGCGGGCAGTCCAGCCATGGTGGTTCCTCCTGTGGGTGTGCTGCTGGTCTTGGTGGTCTTGGGACTGAACCCGGGCACATCGCCAGCGGCCACGCGCTCGTCCCACGACCGGGGGTCGACGTTGGCGTCGTACTCGGTGGTGGTGTAGCCGGGCCATGCGGCGCCCCCCCTGGGGTCGACGTAGCCGGGCCGGGTGTCGGCCGGGTCGGCGTAGAAGGATCCGGGCGCTCCGGGCACCTCGGGGCCGAGCTTGTAGCCATCACGGGCGTACCGGGCAGCCGGGGTGTCCTTCTCGGCGGTGGGCTTGCCGCCCTTCTTGGTCTTGCTGCCCTTCCCGAAGAGGGAGGCGAGCCCGGCCCACGCGGCGACAATGACGCCGACGATCCCGGAGGTGAGCTTGCCTCCGCCCTTCTTGCGGACGGCCTTGCTGGCGGCCTTGGAGCGGGCACGGAAGCCGCGCTCCTTGCGCGCCGCCTTGAACGCGCTGGACGCCTTCTGTCCGGTCTTACGGTCCGCCCAGGCGCCTGCGGCGCGACCGGCGCGCTTGAGTCGACCAGCGGGCTTAGCGGTGGGACCCGAGCTGCCGCCCCACCTGGTCTTCGACATGCCGCCTCCAGAGGTGCGCGGCGACGTGCCCTTGCCCCGGGTGCCGCCGGCCGGGGGTGTGGTCTTGCGCTTCGAGGACGTGGTGCCGCCGGGGGAGCGGCGACCGAACAGGCCGCCGCCGCGCGGGGTAGAGCCGCCACGAGGAGCAGCCCCACGAGGCGAGACGCTGCGGCCCGACGCGCCCGACTTCGGCCCGGCGCCCTTGAGCGCCGACGCCCCACCGAGCCCACCCGACCTACCGCGGCCCGGAGCGCCCACACCTCCCGCACGTGCAGCCAACGGGGCAGATGCACGCCCACGCCCACCGGGCAGGCTCGGCGACCCCATCCGGAGCCTCCCGCCCGGGGCTCGGCGGATCGTGCGGGGGCGACGCTCCGAGCGGCGTCGACCGCCTCGCTTCCCGCGCTTCTTGCTGTGGCGGTACGCCACGTACCCCACGCCAGCGACACCAGCAGCGGCCGGAGCAGCCAGCCACCCCACGGGGCCGACGACGGACGCGAGCGCGTAGGAGCCGAGCGTCACCGCACCCAGGCCACCCACGGCGGCCTGGCCGACAGGGAAGCCCGACTCCTTCTTCTCCTTGGTCTCCTTCGGGGTCTTCTCCGCAGGAGCCTCGACAGCAGGCGCCGGCGCGGGGGAGGCCTGCTCCTCCGTGGTTTCCGGGACCTCAGTCATCCCAGCCCTCCCTCATGTAGTCCTCAGCTTCGTCAGGTGCGTCGTCGGGGGTGATCTCACCGAGAGCCCCCGCGTAGCTGACCGCGAGCCCCGTGGCGCACAGGCCCGCGATCGCTCCGGTGATGTGGATGACCGCCCAGGGGGTGTCCCGGTGGATCCAGGTGACCCATGCGGCGGTGCAGGTGTAGACGAGGAGCGCGAGGATGCGCATGGGGCCCTCCGGGTGGCGTGTCATCATGGGAGAGTCCTCCTCTCGTCTTGCAGATGCGGGGAGACGTGGCCCGCCCGGTCCTTGGTCGTTCTGGGCGGGCCTCCGTCGTGTCAAGCAGTCGCGCGCGTCTTCACCCGGGCGATCCCCGCGGCGAGCTCTTCGGCGTCGCCGAACTCGGAGCCGGGCCGTACCGTGATCTCGTAGTCGCCGGCCATGCCAGAGGCGACGAGGATCGCGTGCAGAAGGCCCAGAACCGCGTGAGGCTCGTCGGACTCGGGCAGGTACACGTCCGCGGTCACCGGCTCGCAGGACGAGGTAGTGACCCGCAGCCCGGGGTCGTCGTCGATCTCGATGGTCTGGTCGACGAAGTTGGTGTGCTTGAAGATGGTGGCCATGGTGAAGCCTTTCTGTGCAGGGATTTCTGGCGATCAGATGAGGCCGTCGAGCTCGGCGACCATCGCGGTCATGAAACGGCCGAAGGAATCTCCGCCGCCGCTGGCGAGATCGAGCCCTACTCCGAACAGGCCCGCCAGGGATTCGGGGTAGCGGAGTACCCACAGGCCGACGGCGATGATGACGATCCAGGTGACGATCCGGCCGAGGCATCCTTGGAACATGACCCCTCCTAGGCGGGCGCGACGGTGTAGAGCTTCTGAACAGCGGCGATGTCCGAGTACGGGAGCTTGACGATGGTGTCCGTCATGTCCGCGAAGAGGCCGACTCGGCGGGGGATGGTCTCGAAGATGTCCACCCACACCGGCTCCAGACCCGGCTCGGCCTGCCAGTCCGCCTCGGTGACGTCCCCGTGCGCGTAGGCGACGGTGCGCTCCGCCAGGGCCTGGATCTCGTCAAGCTCGTACCAGCGGGCGCCGCGCGTCTCGCGCTCGGACGGGGACAGTTCGCCCGTCCACCGGGTCGCGCCGAACACCATCCACTCGTGGCTCAGCGACGCGGCGGGGATGCGGCGGCACCGGTTCGGGATGCTGCGGGCGTACACCAGCGTCAGATCCTCCGGCCACACCGTCAGCCCGACTTCCTCCTGGGTCTCCACGATCGCCGCACCGAGGTGGGTGAGGGTCGGGATCTCGTCGCAGACGTGACCCGCGATCGGGGCGATGCCGCTGGGGGCGAGGTTGCGGGTGATCATCAGGATGCGGCCCTGGTCGTCGCGGAGGACGACGCCGACCGAGTTTCCATCGCACTGCTTCATGAGAGCTCCTTCGTGTGGTCGTGCTGGTCCCCGAGCCGCCCGGACATGCCGGACGGCAGAGGGAGAGCACGGTCAGCGACTGGAGATGACGAGCGCCGCAGCGAACAGGCTGACCCTGTGCATGGCTTGGTCGACGTGCGCGGCCCCGCCGTGCTCGCGGAACTTCTTCGCGCCGGCGCGGTCCATCCACTCACGGACGGGCCACCGGCGGTCGATCACCGCGTGCGTGACCACGGAGATGGCGACACCCGCAGTGACACGGCCCGGGTGGAGCTTCAGCCCCAACGCCCGGTCGACGAACAGCAGGACACCGACCTGAGCCACGTGGTACGAGGCGACGTGTCCGGCGAGCGCCGTCCACGACTCGGCCTCGGTGCACTCCCCCAGGCGGTCACCACGGGCTCCCTTGCGGGCGGCCTGGGTGTCGGTCTGAAGCATGTAGTCGCCGACGTGGTGGGCGACCTCCATGGCCGCGGTGACAGCGGCGAAGCGGGAAGCGGCGGTGGTCATCGGGACCTTCCTTCGGAGTCAGCGGCGATGGCCGCGTAGAGGATCGCGGCGATGGAGACCGCCACGAGGACGCCGAGGGCCGCCCCGAGAGGGTTCGCGAGAATGAAGTCGATGAAGGTCACCGGGCACCGCCATCTGCCGCAGCAGGCACAAGCTCGTCCGGGCCCACGAACCAGTAGAGAACCGAGTACTGCTGCTCTCCCGGGCGGCCCATGGCCTTCAGGAACTCGCGGGTGACGAAGTCGAGGAGATCAGAGGAGGTGGTCCCTGGCCGGGGAACGCAGGTGCCCTTGTAGGTGACCGGGTCGTAGCCGCGCAACTGGAGGGTGAGCACGTAGTGGAACCTCATCGCCGGACCTCCTCGACGGTCAGGCCGGCCTCGGCGGCGGCGCGCTCGTTCAGGGTGAGCGGCTGGCGGCGGAAGGTCGCGAGGGTGACCGCGAGGGCGATGGCGAGAGCGACCAGCGCGCACACCTCGACGGGGGAGAGGGAAGACAGCGCGAGGCGCATGGCCTCAAGCGCGGGGGAGACGTCGGGGACGTCGAAGGATATGCTGTTCACAGCTCGACTCCTGCTCAGATCAGGTGATCGGGTAGCCCTCGGACGGTGTTTGCAGCACCGGACGGGGGCTTCTTCAGTTCTGGAGTCAGACCCGCTCCATCTGGAGTGGATCTGGAGCGGACTACTGCCGGAAGTGGCTTTCTACTGCCAGCTGCTGACCGCTACCGATAGCTCTGAACTGGGGTTTTGCAGATCAACCAGGTCGCCGAGGTCGTTCGTGACTGTTTCGGGCAG
>NZ_JBIWMK010000016.1:0-34505 GCF_044766605.1 Nocardiopsis sp. NPDC101807
AGGCGGTCGCCGATGGTGTCGCGCAGGTGTCGGCCCAGGTCGGGGTCGTTCCAGTGGCGGGCCAGGGTGGTGGCGTAGTCGCGGCCCAGATCGCGTGCGGCCGCCTCGCCGAGGTGGTCGCCGAAGTTGCGGGCGAACACCTCGGCGAAGTCGTTGCGTGCGGCGGCGGCCTTGGTCGCGTTGTCGAAGGCTCCGGCGCCCATGGGGCTGGCGGGGTTGTAGGGGGTGAGGAACTCGTCGTTGTGGCGGCCGAACACCTCGGCCAGGTCCTTGTTGAGCGACGGGGACGGGGGCGGGGTGTCCTTGGGCGCGGGTGTGGTCCCCGGGGTGTCCTTGGGCGCGGGTGTGGGTGTGGGGTCGTCCTTGACCGGTGCTGTTGGCGGGTCGTCCTTGACCGGCCCGTTGGCGGGCGGGTCGTCCTTGGGCCTGGTGGGGGGACCGTCGGGCCCACCCCCTCCGGGGGGTGGCGGGGTGTCGGTGTCGCGGTTGAGCGGCGGCGGGTCGTCCCTGACCGGCCCCGCAGGCGGTCCGTCGGGCGGACCCGAGGGCGGCCCGGGTGGGGGCCCGTCGGGGGTCTCGCGGACCGGGGGGCCGGTGGGGGGTCCGGCCGGGGGTGGTCCGTCGGGGCCGGTTTTGATCAGCGGGGGCGGGTCGGGCAGAAGGTTGAGGTCGGTGAGGCCTTTGCTGAACAGGTCGGACAGGTGCTTGCTGAACAGTCCGTCCATGCCGGCGGAGAAGACCGCGGAGAGCGCGCCCTCGATGACGGCGCCCTTGTGGGCGCTCTCGGTGAGTTTGTTGTCGTGGTGGTGGCGGGTCCCCCTGCCGATCTGGATGCGTTGGATGATGCTGTCCATGCTGGCGAAGATCTGGCTGATGATCTGGTGGCCGGGCACGGTGATGAGCAGCCAGGTCAGGATGCGGCGCATGGCCAGGCTGCGGATGGCCTTGAAGACGGGGATCCATTTGAGGGAGGCGCCGAAGGTGAACTTGGCCATGGCGATGGCCCAGGCGATCTCGGCCAGGAGCTGGACGAACTGGCCGATGACCATCATGTGCATGTACTCGACGTTGGCGCGGGCCTTGAAGAGTTCGGCGGACATGACGTTGGAGTTGTCGCGGGCCGAGCCGACGTAGTTGTTCTCGCCGCGGGTGAACTGGTCCAGGGAGCGTTCGTAGCGGTCGGCGGTGTTGCCGTCGAAGTGGCGGCGGGCGTGTTTGCGGCTGAGGTCGAACAGGTCTTCCAGGACGGCCAGGCGTTGGTCCAGGGCGGTGTAGATCTCCGAGGCGCGGCCGAGGTTGGCGATGCCTGCTTTGGGGACCTGGATGCCGGTGAGGACCTCGATCGCTTTGCGTGAGGAGTCGGACATGGTGTGGTCCAACGGCATACGCGATCCCTCCCTCTACCCCCTGGTACCGCTGCGCGGGCACGAAACTAGCACCGGAGAAGTCGCGTAAATCGGTGGTCCATTATCCGGTCCGGAACCCTTGTTGAGATTTCTCCGGTTGATTTCGGGAGGTCACAGGCGTGCGCTGAAGGCGGTGGAGGTTATCTGGAACATGTTCCACCGGGGTGTCGCGCCGAGCATTTTCGCAACGGTTTTCCTGGATCCGACCGGTTATTCTTTTCCTGTTTCCCTCGCGGCGCGTCCTCGCTCGTGGTGGGGGCGGAGGCCAGGTGGGAGCGTCGGTGGTCCGCGCCGGTCGATGCCGGTCGTCGCACCCGTGAGGGGGTCGCCCCGATTCTGGGGGCGGCTCGGGAAGGGATGTCGCGTACTGAGGTGTCCTGGTGTCGGCCGCGTGCCGACAGGCAGGAGTTCAGTTCCTGTTTATGGAGAATTCGCTTCCGGGATTCGCGCGATACGCCTTCGCGTCACCGAGCGGTCGAGTCCGGGCGTACTGGGTGCGGGAGGCGGGGGAATTCCCTGTTCTGGGATATCCGAATTCTCTGCGGTCTCGGACGGGAAAGGAAGGGGAGATCCCGTCGTGCACTTCTCGGGGACGGGGCACGGGGGTGCTGTCCGCCGCTCCCGGGGGCATGGGCGGGGCGTGCGCGGGCCCCGTCCTCGCGGACCGCCGTCGGGCCGATCACGGCGGTTTCCCCGAGGCGCACCGGGGCGTCACACGCTGAGGGAAGGGCCGGCCTCGGTCACGCCGGTTCCTCGAAGTAGCGGACGTAGGCGTTGGACTGCGCGGCGCAGTCGTCGAATATCTGCTCGCCGGACCAGCCGCGCGTGGCGCGCAGGCGTGGGATCGCGTCGGCCGTCGCGGGGTCGTGGCCGGTGAGGGTGCCGTCGTCGTGCAGCGTCAGAAACGGCCGTGTCCGCTGCGTGCGGCGGTCCTGGACATAGAGCACACGGGTCACCGGCCGCCCCCTGAGAAGAGGCCGGCGGTCCCTCGCGCGTTGTCGGCCAGCATGTCGAAGCGCTCCATCATCTCGTCGAACCAGTCGGACCGGCCCAGGCGGACGAACTCGCCGTGGAGCCCGGCGAGCCGGGTCCGCAGGAACCGGATGTCGGCACGGGTCAGCGGGTTGGCGATCCACGCATTGGCCTCGAAGTCGTAGAAGGGCCGCATGCCGTTGGTGTAGGCCAGCCCCTCCAGGTCGGTGGGGTCCTCCGGCGTGAACTCGTACTTGAACCAGGCCTTGCCGTGGTCGATGCCCGCCACGTGCCCGTTGCCCTGGTCCAGCCAGTTGCCCGGATTGCGGTCGCCGTTGGCGATCAGCAGGTCCAGCAGGCCCAGCACGTGTCCGTCCCGCGTGTTCAGGAGCGGGGACCGCGGGTTGTCCAAGTGGGTGAACCCGGATGCGCCGTTCATGAAGTGCATGAACAGCTCGTACTCGCCGACGCGCAGGACTCCGGGAACGTTGGCGCCGATGGCGCGGCCCACCAGCGAGGCGAGCTGTTCGGCGTCGGCGCGCTCACGGGCGAAGGTGGCCCCCTCGGTGTCCTTGTAGACCGCCTGCACGCCGTTCTCGAAGCGCATGAGCGTGGTACTGCCGTCGGAGCCGTCTTCGACGAGTCCCTCCTGGTGCACCACATCGGATCCGGTGGTGGCGGCGAGGTCCTCGATACCGGCGAAGGTCCCGTTCCACATCATGAGCGTTTCCATCCGCCCGTCCTGGTCCCCCTCCTGATCCTGCGCGACCTCCTCGGTCGAAGCGGCGGACTGCTGGTCGTAGGACGCAGCGGAGGCGTCGTGGCTCCCGGTGAAGTCCTGGGTGTACTGGATCGGGGCCGGGTACTGGGAGACCTGGGTTCCGGCGGGGTAGGCCGGGCCCGGGGCGGCTTCGTGGCCGTCGGTGTCCGTGTACTGCTCGGAGGGGTCGGTCTGCGTGCGGTGGTCGTGGCGGCTCCGGTGGCGGCCGGCCATGAAGACCTGGATCCGGGCGTCCTGGGCGGTGTGGTGTCCGATGTCCTCGGGCCGGTAGCGGTAGGTGAGGTCGGCGATGACGTCCTCGACCGTCGAGGGCTTGTCGTCCTTCTTCTTGTCCGCGGCGATGAGCGCGCCGAGATCGGGCCCGGTCGGGGGGTTGCCGTTCCACGGGTCGTCGGGATCGGCAAGGACCGGCTCCTGCGTGCGCACCGCCGGCGCGGGGCCGTAGAAGTCGTCGTCCGGGGACATGCCGTCGTCGCTGTCGTCCGAGTCCGAGTCCGAGTCCGAGTCGGAGGTCAGGTCCGGGAGCGAGTCGGTGTCCGAATCGGTGTCCGAGCCGGTGTCGCGCTGGGCCGGGTCGCCGCTGTCGTGGGTGTCGCGTCCGTCCCGGCCCTCCCCGCGCGAGGAGCGTTCGCCGTCCCCGTCCGTTCCGCGGCTCCCGTCCTCGCCCCCGCGCCGGCTGTCGCCCTCGTGCCCGGCGCCGGTGTCGCGCTCGCCGGAGCGGCTGTCGTCGCCCCGGTCGCCGCTGCTGCCCGAACCGTCCCTGTTCCGGCTCCCGCCCTCGTCGCCGTCCTGACTCCGGTCGTTCCCGGACGACGTCCTCTCCGGTTCCGCGTCCGCCGGGATCCGCTTCCGCAGCTCCCTTACGTCGGCGGCGTCCTTCCGAGCCTTGTCGGCGAGTTCCTCGGCGTCGTCGCGGGCCTTCCGGTCGGTCTTCGCGGCTTCCGCGGCACGCTCGGCCGCGGTCTCCGCCTTCTTGGCGGCCTCCTGCGCGTCCTTGTGCGCCTGACCGGCGTCGGTGGCGGCTGCGCGGGCGATCGTCACGATCTTCCCCGCGGAGTCCCGGGCCCTCTCGGCGATCTTCTGCGCGTCCTTCGCGCGTGCGGCGGCCTTGCGGGCGTCCTGCGCGGCGGCGTCGGCCCTCTCGCGCAGGTTGTCGGCCTCCTGGTCCGCCTTCGCCGCGTCCTCGGAGGCCTTGGCCGCGGTCCTCGCCACCTCGCGGGCGATCTGCTGGGCCTCCTGCGCCCGTTCCCGCGCGTTCTCCGCGTCCCGGAGAGCGGTGTTCTCAGGGGTGCCGGTCGTCTCCCGGCGGTCGGCGCCGGTCGCCGCCGTCTGCGTCCCGGGGGAGGGGCGGGGGGCGTTCGCCGCCGCCTGGACCGCGCGGTCCGCGGTGGTGCGGGCCGCACGGGCGTCGTTCTCGGCCTTGGCGGCGTTCGCGGCCTCTTCCCGCACCTGGTCGGCCTTGGCCTTCGCCGCGTCCGCGGCCTTGCGGGCCTCCTCGGCGGCGTCGGCGGCGCCCCGTGCCGCCGTCCTGGCGTTCCGCGCGGCCTCGGCGGCCCGGTTCGCGTCGTCCCGGTGGCCGGACACGCTCTTGTCGAGGGCCTCGGACCACTCCTGCAGTTTCTTGGCGTCCTCGGCCATCCGGTCGGCCTTGGTCTTCGCGGCGTCCGCGTTCGCCTGCGCCGTCTCGGCCTCGGCTCGCGACGTCTCCGCCTCCGCCCTCGCGGTGTCGGCGCGACCGGCGATCCCCTCCAGCTCGGAGACGAGGTCGTCGGCCCGGACGCGTGCGTCCTGGGCGGTCAGGCCCCCGCCGGCGGACCGGTCCTGCCCGGACAGGCCCTCCACGGCGGTGCTGAGCTCCTGGTGCCGTGTCCGGGCCCCGTCGAGGTCGTCCCCGAGCCCGGTGACGGTCTGCGCGTGCCGCTCCGCGGTGCGCTGGGCGTCGTCCGCGGACGTGACCGTTCCCTCCACCTCGGAGACGGCCGTGCGGAGCTGGCCGAGGAGGGTCCGCTGATCGAGTACGGGCGCCGTCGCGGTGGCGTTGTTCCGGGCGGTGGTGATGTCCCTGTCGGCGGTCGTCGCGTTGTCGTGCGCGGTGTCCGCCGCCTGCTGTGCGCCCTGTGCCTGCCGTACCGCACCCGGGGCGGGGGCGCCGGTTCCGGCGGTGGGCGTTCCGCCGCCGGAGCCTTCGAGGAGGCGGTTTCCTTCCTGTAGGTCGGCCCTGCTGAGGTCCAGGGTCGTGGAGAGGCCGTTCGCGGCAACGCGTGCGTCCCGGGCCGCCTGGACCGCGGTGTCCGCCGCGTCGGAGGCGCGTTCGACCCGCGCGTCGATGGCGTCCGTGTTCTGCCCCGGTCCGTCCCCGGTGTCCCGGACGGGGGGGTCGGCCTTCGGAACTTCGAGGTTCAACGCCGCCCGGAAGTGGTCGACCAGGTTCTGCCGCGGTTCCGCGGGCGCGGGCTCTGTGGTGGTGAGTTCCGCGGGTGAGGGCTCCGGGGCCGGAGAGGTCACGATGATGCTCGGCAGGGGCCCGCCGGTGGTCGTGGTGACTGCACCGGTGTCGCCGGTGCTCGTGGTGGTTCCGGAAGTGACACCGGTGTCCCCGGTGGTCGTGGTTGTCGTGTTCCCGGGGTTCTCGGTGGTGCCGGTGTTCGTGGTGGTGTCGGCGGGGGCCGGTGTGCGGGTCGTCCCTCCGCTGTTGTCGCCGCCCACCGTGCGCACGGGGGGAGCGGTCCCGCCGTCCGTCCCCTGCCCGACGCCCCCGAGAGCGGTGCGCACGGTGTTCGTGGCCTCTCCCAGGGCGTCGATCTGCTTGTTGAAGGCGCCCAGGGCCTTGGTGTAGTCACCCTCCTGCGCGTTGTAGGCGTCCTCGGCCCTCTTGTCGCCCGGCTTGTCGGCGTACCTCTCGGCCAGGCCCTCCAGCGGGGCCCGGGTGTCGGCGTACGCGGTCTCCGCCTCCCCGAACTCCTTCCGGGTCTTGGCCAGCTGCTCCATGACGGGGGCCGTGTCCTTCGCCTGCTCCGGCGTGAGGAAGCCCATCGCGATCGCGTCGGACTCCGAGTACCACTCGGCCGTCCGGATCGTGACTTGGCCCATGGCCCAGCGGGTGGGCCGGGAGAGGGACGAGGTCGACAGAAGACTGGGGTCCTCCGAGTGGAAGGCGGCGGGTGTCTCGAGCTTGCTGCCCGCGGCGAACGCCCACGTGGTGTCGTGCTCGATGAGGTAGACGGGCCCCTGGCGGAGCTGGTCGGACTCCTGGTAGCCCTTGACCGCCTGGTTGGAGCCGCTTCCGGACCCGTTGGACGAACTGGTGTTCAGTCCGGCCGTACCGGTGTAGTTGCCCTCGTGCCCCTCGTAGCGGATGCCGTCGACCTCGGTGCTCAGCGCGGAGGGCCGCATCTCCGCCCCGCGGCCCCGGCTCCCGCTGTGGGAGGTGCCGGTGCTGTGGGTCCGGGACCGGGTGCGGGAGTCGCTGAGCTGACCGCCCGGCAGCGCGTCCAGGATCTTCGCCCCGCGGGTGCTCGCCAGGGCCTTGGCGCCCCACTGGGTGCGTTTGAGGTCCGCGAACTGCACCCCCTCCTGCTCGCGTGAGGCCGACAGGACCACCGCCTTGATGGCCCCCTTGCTGAAGCTGTGGTCGATGTCGTTGTACACCGGGTCCTGGCCGTACTCGGCGGCGAGGTAGGCACGCGCCGCTTTCGCCTCGGCGCTGGTGCGCTCCGTCGTCGCCTCGGAGCCGGTGGGCCGCCCCTCGGCGGGGGTGTCGGCGGACGGCTTCCAGCCCAGGGACCGTGCGAAGACGATATTGGCCTGGTCGCGCAGGGCCTGGCCGTCCTTCTCCACCATGGCCGGCAGTGCGAGGGCGGAGTCGTGGCCGGGCCTGGGGCCCGCGTTCTCGGCCCAGGCGCGCAGCAGGTCGGGCGCGGACGCGTTCTTGGGAACCTCGGGCAGCTGCGTCGCGCCGTTGTTAGAAGGAGCGGAGGTGGCCCGGTCGTCCCCGGTGGTGTCGGTTGACGTCCGGTCGCCGGTGGTGTCGCCGCCCTCCGGGGACGGCGGGGTGTCCCGGTCGGTGCCCGTGGAGCCGGTGCCGTCCGTGGACGTGGTGACGGCGGGGGCGGGCGGCGGCGACAGCAGGTCGGCGCCGGTTCCCCGCGTGTCCCCCTCCGTGACGGTGGTCGTGGTGGTCTCCGCCGGGGGGTCGAAGTCCATGTACGCGAACGCGTACAGCGTGTCGACCTGTCCGCTGTCCGCCTCGCCCGTGTAGACCGCGCGCGAGGGGTTGCCGTTCAGCCCTCCCTTGGGCGAGCCGAGTTCGAGGGTGAGGGTCATGGTCGTGTTCGCGCGGACCTTCGCGAACGGGGTGTCCAGGTGCAGCTCGATGGTCCGGGTGTCGTCCCGGGACTCCCCGGAGGTGCGGCTGTCGTTCGTGGAGGAGGACACCGCTCCGGCGGGGGAGGCGAACAGCGGGCGGTGGCCCGGCTGCCCCTCCGGCCCCTGTTCGTCCTGGGGGTAGGAGGTGGGCTGCAACAGCACGCCGTCCAGGCTCGACGAGTTCCCGGTCCCCCTGGTCTGCGAACCCGCCCGGGTCTGCGTCCATTTGTGCGACTCGATGTAGTAGCCGGACTGGCCGGGGTACGAGACCTCGGCCGGTTCCGGGTCCCTGGTCAGGTTCACGAAGACTTTCGCCTCGGTGCTCCAGTGCTGCGCCCGCGGCTTCGAGTCCGGCCCGGACTCCGACCCCAGCGCGTGGACCTCCACCGGCACCGGGACGGTGGAGTCGGGGTTCTGGCCCAGGTGCGTGGTCAGTTTCTGCAGCAGGTTCTCGCGTGACTGCTTCGTCAGCTCCAGCCCGTTCGAGGCGAGGCTGTCCACCAGGTTCTGGAGGGCGGCCCCGGGGTCGGCGGGATGGAGCTGCCTGCCGTTGTCCTCGAACCCGGGGCGCACCCGGGCGTTGTCGGGCTTCTTCGGGTTGGGCTGTGCGCCCAGGTGCACCTTGTCGCCGTCGCGGACCGCCTGGTCCTGCACCAGCTTGTCCTGATGGGCGTCGCGGGAGTGCACATAGCCGGCGAGCAGGTCCTTGACGGGAGCGGTCCACCCGAGGTACAGGGTTTTCCACGTCAGGGTCGGTCCGATGCTCCAGTTCTTCAGGAACTCGATCGCCTGCGTGAGCTTGCCGGAGGCGCGGAAGGCGTACGCCTTGGTGTCGTTCGGGATGAACAGCACCGACGACGTGAACGAGGTCGCCCGGGTGTTCGACGTGCTCCGGGAGAAGAACGTGCGGGTGTGGGAGGGGCCGACCAGCGGGATCGGTCGCTCGGCCTCGTTGGGAAGGGAGTCGTCGGAGGGGTGCGGGTTCGGGTTGCGGCCCCCGCTGCCTCCGAACCTGAGCCCGACGCTGCGGGTCAGGGAGGTGGTGGTGGACAGGGTCGTCTCGCTGCTGCCGCCCCACCGCATCTGGGCTTCGACGGGGCGCATGTCGGTGACCTCGTCGGCCTCGACCTTGGTGGCGATGGTGGCGCGGATGTCGTGCGGTGACCAGAGACCGCCGCTCATCTCCAGGCGCATCCGGGAGCCCCAGGACGTCGCCGCACTCTTGCTCGCGGCGAGTTCCTCCGCCGACGAGTGGTTCTCGAACCGCAGACCGTTCCCGGACGCCCGGGAGAGGAACGACTCGAGCTTGCGCCGGTATCCGTCGTGGAGGCCGCTGCGCGTTTCGGAGAAGGTCCGGAACGTCTCCTCCAGCAGCCCGCGCATGCCCCGGCTGCCGGTGTCGAAGTGGGTGTTGACGCGCTCGACGGTGCCGCCGATGCGGCGGATCGCCCGGGCGCGGGTCTGGTTCAGGGGCAGAGGGCCCTGCTGGGGCCCGCTGTCCGGGGTGGCGTCCCCGTCCCGCTCGCCTCCGGGCGCGGTGGTGTTCGGTGCCGTTCCGGTGGTGTCGGTGGTGTTGCCGGGGGGAGGCGGTGGGGAGAGGACCACCGTCCGGTTGCCGTCGGTACCGGTGGCCGTCACGGCGCCGGTGATCGTCACCGTGTCCGCGGGGGGCGCGGTGGTGTTCGGTGCCGTTCCGGTGGTGTCGGTGGTGTCGGTGGTGTTGGCGGGGGGAGGCGGTGGGGAGAGGACCACCGTCTGGTTTCCGTCCGTGCCGGTGGTCGTCACGGTGCCGGTGGTCGTCACTGTGTCCGCGGGGGGCGCGGTGGTGTTCGGGATAGGGGTGACTGTCTCGGAGCCTCCGCCGAACAGGCGCTCCCAGGTGTGGACGGCCCCGTCCCGGATGACGGTCCAGCGGCCGCCCCGGTCACCGCCCGGCGTGCCGCCGGGGGTGGGCCGCGGGACGAAGTCCCCGCGGAGCATGCGCCGCGACTCGTCGTACGTGAGCGGCTGCCGGCCGTCGGCCGTGTCGGCCTCCGTGTCCCCGGAGGCGTCCGTCCGCGTGGAGTCCTCTCCCCGGGTGTCGGCGGCGGTCTCGGGGGTGCGTCCCTCCCGCCCCCCGCTCCCGTCGTCGGGAGCGGACTCGCCGTCGCGGGTCGTGCCCGCCGGTTCGGACACGGTGGCCGGGGAGTCCGAGGCCGTCGGGGGCACCTTCGGCGTGAGGAGGACCGTGTGGGTGTCCAACCCGTCCCCCAGGAGAGGGGCGCCGTGTTCGCGCTGGGGCCGGTCGTCGCGCGCCATGCCGATGTCGTCGTGCTCGAACAGCCGCGCGGTGAAGCGGGTGCGGGACGTCCACACGTCGGAGTCCCCGTTGAACAGGACCGTCTCCTCGGAGCCGTGGGAGAGGCTCTGAACGGTTTCCTTGCCGGCGCCCCAAGAGGTGAGCAGAGCGACCGCCGGGTTCCCCAGCACCCGGGGGACGCCGCGCGCGTCGGCGCCTTCGTCGGTGCGCACACTGCCGCCCACGGTGGTGCTGATCGAGTGGTTGAGGCTCGACCCCTTCGTGGTGGTGATGCCGGCCGACCCCCCGAACCGGCCACCGCCGCTGGAGGTCGTGTCGAACTGGTGCACCAGGGGATCGAACTCGCCGTAGACGCGCAAGGTCACGAAGTCGGGGCGCAGGCCCCTGTCCTTGATGAGCGTGGTCAGGTCGATCACGGCGGTTTCCTGGAGGCGGACCGGGATGCCGTCGCCGGGCAGGGCGGACGCACCGCTCTTGAGGCCGGACTCGGAGAGCGCCTTGATGACCTTGAGCGTGTTCTCGCGTGCCACGTCCGCGTTGCGGCGCAGACCCCAGCGCTCGCGGAAGCTGCGGACCGCGTCCGGCGCCATGTGGCTGGGGCGGACGGCGTAGTTCTTCCTGGTCCTCCCCAGGTCCGGGATGACCATGCCGGGGTGCTTCTCGGCGATGCCCTTGAGCACGTTGTACGCCAGTTCGTCGTAGAACGAGCGCTGCGGTGCGTCGGGCTTCGGGGGGCCGGCGTCCGCGCCGTCGTCCCCGGTGGTGCTTGTCGTGTCCGCGGTCCCCGTGTCCGCGGTGGTGCCGGTCGTGTCGGTGGCGTCCGTCGCTTCGCCGCGGCTCTCCGGGGCGACCGGGGAAGCTTGGCCGAACCCGAGCACGGTGGCCCCGCTCAGGTCCGTGAGCTTGTCCGTGGGGCCCTTCGCCACGAGGTTCGGGAACGGGGGCCGTGGCGGCGCGGTCGGCCCGTCGGCCGAGGTCGGGGTCTTGGGGAGTTCGCCGTTGAGCAGGCGGGCGTCCTCGACCGTGAGCATCTCGACGGTGTCGGCCTCGAAGCGGTGCGCCTCCTCGCCGTCGAGGCGGACGTAGAAGTCGCGCTTGACGTCGTAGGCCGCGTGGCCGGCGGGGGCGTGCACGACGTGGCTGCTGGTCCCCGAGGTGCTCAGGGTGGTGCTCGTGCTCCTCTCGAACGTGGCCGAGTACTCCACGAAGGGCACGTCGAGCCGGATGCTCTTGCCGTTGGGCAGCTCCAGCCAGATGCCGAAGCCGCCGCCGATCGAGCCGGAGGCCACGGTGGAGCTCTTCACGGTGGAGGAGTCGCTCTTGACGAGGGTGTTGCCGTGGACGAAGTCGGCCAGGCCGGGGGCGAAGTCCTTGCGGTCGTACTCGGTCGAGACCGACCACATCTCCATGGTGCGGGGAGGGCGGGAAGAGCCGGTGGGGAAGACGATCCGGATCTGCGAGGACCCGTTGGAGATCTGCGGCAGGTACTGCAGCACACGGTCGTTGTCGAAGGTGGACTCGATCCATGCGCGGTTCTGGTCGTCGCTCTGCTCCTTCTTGGACGGGGTGCGGCCGCCGCCCCGGCCCCCCTTGGGGCGGGGGCCCAGGAGGTGGTCGGCGAGCCAGGTGCCGAGGGTGTCCTTCCGGCCGCCGCCCGTCGCGGCTGCGGTGGTGCTGTCGCTGCGGTCGGTCCCTCCGTCACCGGACGCGGTGTTCCGCTCGGTTCCGCCGTCCGATGCCGGCGAGAAGCGGGTGATCTCGAGCGGGTGGCCGGCGCCGATGAACGGCCGGTTCACCGGTGGACGGTTCCCGTTCGCGTCCGCCGGCCCGTTCTTGGGCTCGATGTGCCGGGGCGCGTCGGAGGAGACCACCTCCCCGGGCAGGTTCATGCTCAGCCCGTTGTGCGAGGTCCCCTCTTGGACGCGCGGTGCGGTGAGGCCGGGCCCGGTGACGGACGCCCGCATGTGCAGGTCGGCGACGTAGGGGGTCAGGGGGCCGAGCAGTTCGATGCCGGTGTCGGCGTTGGCGCTGGTCGCGGCGGTCCCGGAGGTGCCCCGGACCTTCTTGCCGCCGCGCCCGCCGCCGGAGAGGATCGGCCCCGCGTCGTTGCCGCCGATGCTGCCGACGTACAAGGGGTTCACCGACACCTTGGCACCGACGGTCTTGCCCCGGCCGTGTGACCCGCTCTCGCTGGAGTCCACCCCGGGTCCGGCGCCGTGGAGCCTCAGCCGCCTGGAGTCCTCGCCGCCGCTCAGGGTCCGCATGTCGAAGCGGTAGAACTCGCCGTCCTCGGGGCGCAGGTCGATGTCGGCGCTCCACGTCTGCCCGTCGTGGGTGGTGCTGACGGTGTGCCCGCCCTCGCGCAGGAAGGGGCGGGGCCCGTCCCTGTCGAGGATGGCGGCCACGCCGTCCAGGATCGCCCGCCGTGCGGCGGCGGGCATGTCAGGCGTGCCGGCCAGGACGTCGTCGACGAACCCGTGCAGGTGCTCGGTGAAGAGCATGTCCGGCCCGAGGAGGGTGGACGTGGTCAGGTAGCCCAGGTCGTAGGCCTGGCCCTCCCGGTCCGGAATGAAGTCGCTGGAATAGGTGAGGCGCCGCGGTCCGCCTTCCGGCGGTGACGGCGGTGCCTCCTCCCGGGTGCTCCGGTTCGGGTCCCGGTCGCCGTCGGTCCCGGTGGTGTTCCGGTCGTCGGCCGGGCCGCCGTCGCGTGTGAGGGGGGAGTCGGTGTCGAGGGGGACGAGCCTGATGTCCCCGTCGTCCCCGCCGAGGGGGACGGGGCCGGGGTCGCGGCTCGACTCGCCGGTGGTCTCCAGGACGGCCATGACGGTGACCGGCTGGTCGGGGCGCAGCAGGTCGGCCTGCATCTGGGCGAAGAAGTCGTAGGCGCGGTAGGCGTCGTTGGCCTGGCGCTGGGCCTCGAAGGCCTGGGCGCGCAGGTCGGCGGCGTCGGGACGGCCCTGGCTCTCGGCCTCCCTGGTCTGGGCGACCAGGTCCTGGGCGCGCTGGTAGCCGCTGATCGCGTCCTTGATGCTCGCCGAGGCCAGCTCACCGAGGCGGACGGCGTCGGCCATCCTGTCCGACGCGGCCTGCGGGGAGGGGTTCCCCGGTCGGTTCGGGACCTCGGTCATGGGGAAGGCGATGATGTCGTGGCCGCCCCGGCCTCCCCGGCCGTCCCCGCCCGTTCCGGGGCCCCTGCCCCCGCCCCCGGAGCCGTCCCTGTCGCCCGGCCGGCGGTCGTCGCTGCTGCCGCTCCGGTCGCCGCCGTCGCCCTCGGAGGAGGTCCTCCCCGGTGCCCCGGCCGCCGGGATCCTCTCCAGGAGGTTCCGGACGCTCGTGATGCGCCTTCGGGCCCTGTCGGCGATGTTCCCGGCATCGTCCCGGGCCTCCCGGGCGGTCTCCGCGGCCTCGGCGGCGCGCTCGGAGGCGGCCTTCGCCTTCTGGGCGGCCTCCTGCGCTTCCTGGTGCGCGCGACGGGCGTCTGCGACGGCGCGGTCGGCGGCCTCCACCGTCGCGTCGGCGGTGTCCCGGACCTCCTGGGCGGTCTCCAGCGCTTCCTCGGCCCGCGTGGCCGCATCGGCGGCCTCCCGCCCGGTGGTCTCCGCCCTGGTGCGCAGGGCCTTTGCCTGCTGGACCAGCTGCTCCGCGTCCTCGGTGGTCCTGGCCGTGGTCCGCACCGCGTCGCGTGTGGTCTGCCGGGCCTGCCGGGCCCGCTCCCGTGCGTCCTCCGCGGCCCGGCGAGCGGTGTCCTGCCGGGTGTCCGTCGTCCCTCGGGCGTCGGTACCGTCCGATGCCGTCTGCCCGCCGGGGGAGGGCTGGGGAGTGTTCACCGCGGCCCGGACCGCGCGGTCCGCGGCGGCGCGGGCCGCGCGGGCGTGGTCATCGGCCTGCTCGGCCTTATCGGTGGCGTCCTTCGCGCGGGTGCTCACCTCGGCGGCCTCGTCCGCGGCCTCCCGGGCCTTCTCGGCCGCACCAGCAGCGCGGCGGGCCACCTCCCCGGCCTTCTGCGCGTCCTGGGCGGCCCGGTCAGCGCTGTCCCGGTGGGTGGACGCGCTGGTGTGGAGCCCTTCGGCCCAGGTCCGCAGGGCTTCGGCGTCCGCGGCCACCTGGTCGGCTTTCGCCTTCGCGGTGTCGGCTTTCGCCTTCGCCGCGTCTGCGTCGGTCCGTGCCTTCTCCGCCGCCTCCTGGGCGGTGTCGGCGCGATCGGCGATCCCCTCCAGCTCGGAGACCAGGCTGTCGGCCTCCTCGCGCGCCTCCCGCGCGGCCCTGTCCCGGGCGTCCTGGGCGGCCCGGCCCCCGTCGGCGGACCGGTCCTGCCCGGACAGGCCCTCCACGGCGGTGCTGAGCGCCCGGTACCGCGGTGGGGTCGCGTCGAGGTCGTCCTGGAGCGCGGCGACGGTGTCCTCGTGCCCGTCGGCGGTCTCGTGGACGTCGGTCGCGGCGGTGTCCGCGTCCTCCGCCTCGGAGGTGGCCGTCCTGACCCTCTCGACGAAGGCGCCGCGATCGGGCTCGGGCATCGTCCGGGTGGCGTTGTTGCGGGTGGTGGTGATGTCGTTGCCGGCGGCGGTGGCGTTGTCGTGCGCGGTGTCCGCCGCCGTCCGTGCGTCACGTGCCTGCCGTTCGGCCCCCGGTGAGGCGGTGCCGTCGGTCCCGGCGGCGGGTGCTCCGCCGTCGGAGCCAGTGAGGAGGCGGGTGCCGTTCCCCAGCCCGGTCGTGCCGTGCTCCAGGGCGGTGGAGAGGTCGTTCGCGGCCTCGCGTGCGTCCCGGGCCGCCTGGACCGCGGTGTCCGCCGCGTCGGAGGCGCGCTGGACCCGCGCGTCCACGGTGTCCGTGTCCTGGACGGGGGTGTCGGGCTCCGCGGCGACGAGGTTCAGTTCATCCCTGAAGCGGTCGGCCAGAGCATGGCTCGGTCCCGTGGGCGCGGGCGCCGGGTCCGGAGGCGGGGCCCCGGTGGTGGTCTGCTGGGGTGCGCTGGTGGTCGTGGCGGCGCCATCGGTGTTGCCGCTGTTCGTGCCGGTGGTCGAGGTGCTGTTGACGGGGGCCGGTGCGGGGGTCGTCGTCCCCCCGCTCGTGTCACCGCCCGACGTACGCTCGGGGGGAACGGTGCCGCCAGCGCTCCCCGGCCCGGTGCTCCCCAGGACGGCGCGCGTGTCGTTCAGGGTCTCGACCAGGGCTTTGGTCTTCTCGTTGAAGGCTTTCAGGGCGTCTTTGTAATTTTCCTCCTGGTCTTCGTAGGCCGTCCGGGCGCTCTCGTTGTCCGGCTTGTCGGCGTACCTCTCGGCCAGGCCCTCCAGCGGGGCCCGGGTGTCGGCGTACTCGGCCTCCGCCTTGCTGAACTCCTCCTGCGCCTTGCGGATGCTGTCCTTGGCGGGGGCCAGGTCCTTGGCCTGGTCCGGCGTGAGGAAGCCCATCGCGATCGCGTCGGCCTCCGAGTACCACTTGGCCATCCGGATCGTGGTCTGGTCCATGATCCAGCGGGTGGGCCGGCGGTGGAGCGGGGTCGGCGCGAGGCTCGGGTCGTTCTGGTGGAAGGCGGCGGGCGCCGCGAGCTTGCTGCCCGCGGCGACCGCCCAGGTGACGTCGTGCTCCACGAGGTAGAAGGGACCCTGGCGGAGCTGGTCGGACTCCTGGTAGCCCTTGACGGCCTGGTCGGAGCTCGACTGGGCCCCATGGGACGGGCCGGCGTTCACGGCCGCCGAACCGGTGTGGATGCCCTCGTGGCGGTCGTAGGCGGGGCTCTCGGTGGTGATCCCGGCGGGGCGGAACCCGCCCCCGAAGCCCTGGCCCCCGCCGTGGGACTCGCCGGAGGTGTTCGTCCGGGGCCGGGCATGGGAGTCGCTGAGCTGGCCGTCCGGTCGCACGTCCAGGAACTTCGCTCCGTGGCTGCTCGGCAGGGACTTGACGCCCCACTGGGTGTGGTTGCCCTGCAGGGTCCTGCCGATCGCCCCGGGGAGTTCGATGTCCTTGAAACTCACCCCGTCGGGGTTGAGCGACGACGGGTCCATCGCCTTGATGGCCTCGTCGCTGAGGCTGGCGTCGATCTCGTTGTAGACCGGGTCCAGGTCGTAGAGGCGGGCGAGGTGGGCCCGCGCCGCGTTCGCCGTGGCCTCGACCGACTGCCCCTCGGGCGGCTTCCAGTCGACGGACTGCGCGATGACGATGTTGGCCAGGTCGCGCAGCCCCTGTCCGTAGTCCTGCACCATGGTCGTCAGTGCGAGGGCGGAGCCGTTGCCGGGAAGCGGGCCCGCGTCAGGGGTCAGCGTGCGCAGCGCGTCGACCAGGGAGGCGAAGTTGAGGGCCACGGTCCGCCGAGTCGGGCCGCTTCCCGTGTGGTTGCTTGTGGTGCTTGTGGTGTCGCCGCTTTCCGGGGCCGGAGCCGTGTTCCGGTCGGCGGGAGCGGTCCCCGTGGAGCCGGTGCCGTCCGTGGACGTGGTGACGGCGGGGGCCGGCGGAGGCGACAGCGTGTCGGCTCCGGTCTCCTGCGTGCCGCCTTCCGGGGTGTTCGTCGCCGGGGGGTCGAAGGTCATGTACGAGAGCGGGTACAGCGTGTCGACCCGCCCGCTGACAGCGCTGACCTCGTAGGTCGATTTCGGCTCGTTGCCGTTCTCCCCGCCCTGGGGTTTGCCGAACCGGAGTTCGAGTTCGAGGGTCGTGTTCGTGCTGACCTTCGCGTACGGGGTTTTCAGGTGCAGTTCGACGGTGCGGGAGTCGTCCTGGGACTGTCCGGAGGAGCGCCCGTCGTTACTGGAGGCGGAGACCTCCCCGGCAGGGGTGGTGAACAGGGCGCGGTGCCCCGGTTGTTCGGTCGGCCCCAGGTCGTCCTGGGGGAAGGGCGGAGGTATCAGCAGTGCGCCGTCGGAGCTCACCGTCCTCTTGGTCTCGTCGCTCTGCGAGTGCGCGTCGGCCGCCTTCACCGTGTGCGACTCGATGTAGTAGCCGGCGTAGTCGACGTGCGAGATCTCGGTGCTGTCCGGGTCCCTGACCAGTTTCACGTAGAGCTGCCCCGTGGAGCTCGGACGCTGGAACCGCGGTTTCGAGTCCGGAGTGGGCTCGGGCCCCAGCGAGCGGACCTTGACCGGCAGCGGGGCGCGGGGGTCCGGGTTGTGGGACAGGTGCGTGGTCAGCTGCTTCAGCAGGGCCTCCCGGCCGTCGCCGAGCGTCAGTTCCAGCCCGTTCGAGGCGAGGTCGTTCACCAGCGCCTGGATGGCGGCCCCGGGGTCGGCGTGGTGGGTCTGCCTGCCGTTGTTCTCGAACCCCGGGCGCACCCGCGCGTTCGCGGGCTTCTCCGGGTTGTCGTGGGTGCTCAGGTCCACTCTGTCGCCGTCGCGGGTCGCCCGGTCCCGGACCATCTCTTCTTCTTGGGCGTCGCGGGAGTGCACGAAGCCCTGGGCCAGATCCGTGTCCGAGCGGGTCCATCCCTCGAACGTGGTCTTCCAGTCCAGGGTCGGGCCGATGCTCCAGTTCTTCTGGAACTCGGTGAGGAGGGTGAGGTCGCCGGAGGAGTGGAAGACGTACGCCTTGGTGTTGTCCGGGATGAACAGCACCGACGACGAGAACGTGGTCGACTGGGCGTGCGAGGTGCTGTGGGAGAAGAACGATCGGGAGAAGGAGGTTCCGAACACCGGGATCGGTTTGACGGCCTCGTTCGGCAGGGAGTCGTCGGAGCCGGGCGGGTTCGGGTTGCGGGTCCCGCTCCCGCCGAACTTGATTCCGAGGTCCGCTGTCCGGGAGGAGGTGGCGGACAGGAACGACTCGCTCCCGGCGCCGTACCGCATCTGGGCTTCGACGGAGCGGAAGCCGTTGACGTCGTTGAGGTCGACCCTGACGATGTCGGTCATCCGGACTTTGTGCGGTGACCAGAGGCGGCTGCTCATCTCGTAGCGGGACCGGGAGCCGGACTGGCTGAACGTGCTCCTGTCCGCGGCGAGCACCTCTGACGACAGGGACTGCTCGATCCGCTGACCGTTCCCGGGCGCCCGGGAGAGGAAGGACACGCCCTTGCGCGCGAATCCGTTGTCGTGGAGGGCCCGGTACAGCTGATCCAGCACCCCGGAAGTCCGGTCCCCGGTGCTGACATGGGTGCTGATGTGCCCGTAGACGGCACCGGCGTGGGGGAGCGCCTGGGCGCGGAGCTGTCCCAGGGTCGGCGGCGGGTTCTGCGGCCGGTCGTTCGGGGAGTCGTTCCCGTCCCGCTGGCCTCCGGGGGGAGCGGTATCCGGCGTCGTGCCGGTGGCGGTGTTCGTGGCGCCGCCGGGGGGAGGCGGCGGGGTGAGGGCGGCGGGCTGGTCGGTGCCCGTGACAGCGGTGGTGCCCGCAGGAGGCGCGGTGTGCCTCAGGGTGACTGCCTTCTTCACCTCCTCGGTCGGGAGTTTTCGCCAACCGGGGTCCGTGCCGGTGTCCGTCCGTGTGGGGTCCGAGGCCGGCGGGGACGTCTTGGGGGTGAGGAGGACCATCTGCGTGTCCATCCCCTTCTCCAGGAGCGCTGTCCCGTGTTCGTGCTGGGACTTGTCGTCGCCGGTCATTCCGAGGTCGTCGTTCTCGAACAGCCGTGCGGTGAAGCGGGTGCGGGACGTCCACACGTCGGAGTCCCCGGTGAACAGGACCGTGTCCTCGATGCTGCGGGAGACGCCCTGGGCGAATTCCCTGCCGAAGCCCAGGGAGGTGAACAGCGAGACCATCGGGTTCCCCAGCGTCCCGGGGACGCCGCGTGCGTCGCCGTTGGCGTCGTCGCGCACGCTGCCGCCGACGGTCACGGTCACCGAGTGGCTGAGGTTCGTCCCCTTCGTGACGGTGGTGCCGGACGAGCCCCCGATCCGGACACCGCCACTGCGGGAAGTCTCGAACTGGTGTTCAAATTTTCCGTATTCGCCGTAGATGCGCAGGGTCACGTGGCCGGGGCGCAGGCCCCTGTCCGCGCGGACCGTTTTCAAGTCGATCACGGCGGTTTCCTCGAGGCGGACCGGGATGCCGTCGTGGGGCAGGTCGAACTTGCTGCTCTTGAGACTGGACTCGGAGAGCGCGGCCCAGACCTTGTCGGTGTTCGCCTTCGCCACGTTCACGTCGCGCTTTCCCAGCCAGCGCTCGCGGTAGGTGCGGTCCGCGTCGGACTCCATGTTTTTGGGGCGGAGGGCGTAGTTCTTCGTGGTCCGCGTCAGATCCGGGATGACCATTCCGGGGTGCTTGTCGGCGATGGCCTTGAGCACTTCGTGCGCCATGGCGTCGTAGAACGAGCTCTCCGGTGAGTCGAACGTCTTGGTGGTGCCGTCGGTGCCGTCGTTCCCGGTGGTGTCCGTCGTGTCCGTGGTTCCGGCGTTGTCCGCCGGAGCGGGTGGGGAGGCCTGGCCGAACCCGAGCACGGTGGTCCCGAACAGGTTCGTGGGGTGGTCCACGTCGAGGTGCGGGAACGGGGGCCGGGGCCTGGTCGAGGGCTGGGCCTTGGGGAGTTCGCCGTTGAGCAGGCGGGCGTCCTCGACGGTGAGCAGTTCGACGGAGTCGCCCTCGAAGCGGTGCGGCTGCGGCTCGCCCTCGATGTGGACGTAGAAGTCGCGTTTCACGTCGTAGGCCGCGTGGCCGGCGGGGTCGCGCACGATATCGCTGACCGTCGCCGAGGTGTTCTGGACGATCCCCGTGCTCTTCTTGAGCGCCACCGAGTACTCCACGGCGGGAGCTTCGAGCCGGATGCTCTTGCCGTCCGGCAGTTCGATCCAGATGCCGAAACCGGTGCCGATCGAACCGGACACCGTGTTGGAGTGCTGGACGTTGGAGGAGGTGCTCTTGACCTTGGTGTTGCTGTGCACGAAGTCGACCAGACCGGGCGAGAAGTCCTTGCGGTCGTACCGGGTCGACACCGACCACATCTGCATGCGCCGGGAAGGGCTCCCGGGGATGTCGATCCGGATGTGCGCGGAACCGTTGGCTATCTGCGGCAGGTACTGCTGCACCTGGTCGTTGGAGAAGACGGCCTCGATCTGTGCGCGGTGATCGTCGTTCCTCTTCTCCTTGCTGGAGGGGGCGTGGCCGTTGCCCCGGTTCCCCTTGGGCCGGGGGAGGAGGTGGTCGGCCAGCCAGGCGCCGAGGCTGTTCTGCCGCTGTCGGCCGCCGCCTCCCGTCGTCGCGGTGCCGGTGCTGTCACCGCGGTCGCCGGAGGTGGTGGTCCCACCGGTTCCGCTGTCGGAGGCCGGTGTGAGCGGGGAGAAGCGGGTGATCTCCAGCGGGTGGCCGGCACCGATGAACGGGCGGTTCACCGGCTTGTGGTGCCCGTTCGCATCCGGCGTTCCGTTGTCGGGCGTGATCTGCCGGGGGCCGTCGGAGGAGACCGCCTCGCCCGGCAGGTTCATGATCAGCCCGTCGTACGCGGTCCCCTCCCGCACGCGCGGCGCGGTGAGGCCGGGCCCGGTGACGGACGCCTTCATGCGCAGGTCGCTGACGTAGACGTTCGGGGTGCCGAGCAGTTCGATGCCGGTACCGGAATTGGCGCTGGTCGCGGCCGATCCGCCGGTGCTCCGGAGCTGGAAGCCGCCGCGTGTGCCGATGGAGAAGATCGGCCCCGCGTCGCTGCCGCTGACGTTGGCCAGGTAGATGGGGCTTCCCATGAACTTCGCGCCGACGGTCCCGCCCCCGTCCTGGGAACCGGCCTCGCTGGAGGACACCCCGGGTCCGGCGCTGTGGAGCCTCAGGTGCGTGGAGTCCCCGCCGCTCAGGGACTCGGTCTTGAAGTGGTAGAAATCGCCGTCGAGGGAGCGCAGGTCGATGTCGGCGCTCCACGTCTGCCCGTCGTGGGTGGTGCTGACGGTGTGCCCGCCCTCGCGCAGGAAGGGGCGCGGCCCCTCCTTCGTGAGGATGGCGGCCACGCCGTCCAGGATCGCCCGCCGTGCGGCGGCGGGCATGTCAGGCGTGCCGGCCAGGACGTCGTCGACGAACCCGTGCAGGTGCTCGGCGAAGAGCATGTTCGGACCGAGGAGGTTGGACGTGGTCAGGTAGCCCAGGTCGAACGCCTTGTCACGTTCCGGGGCGAAGGCACCGGTGTAGGTGGGGGCCGAGGGCTGCTGCGGCGGGGATCCCTCCGGCGGTGCGCCCTCCGGAGGGGTCTCTTCCTGGTGGACGGGGGAGTCGGTGTCGAGGGGGACGAGCCTGATGTCCCCGTCGTCCCCGTCGAGGGGGACGGGTCCGGGGTCGCGGCTCGACCCGCCGGTGGTCTCCAGGACGGCCATGACGGTGGTCGGGCCCTGGGGGCGCAGCAGGTCGGCCTGCATCTGGGCGAAGAAGTCGTAGGCGCGGTAGGCGTCGTTGGCCTGGCGCTGGGCCTCGTAGGCCTGGGCGCGCAGGTCGGCGGCGTCGGGGCGGCCCTGGCTCTCGGCCTCCCTGGTCTGGGCGACCAGGTCCTGGGCACGCTGGTAGCCGCTGATCGCGTCCCTGATACCGGCCGAGGCCAGTTTCCCGAGGCGGATGGCCTCGGCCATCCTGTCCGACGCGGCCTGCGGGGAGGGGTCCCCCGTCCGGCCAGTGCTCTCGGTCATGGGGAAGGCGATGATGTCGTGGCCGCCCCGGCCCTTTCCGCGCGAGGAGCCTGCGCCGTCCCCGCCCGTTCCGCGGCCCCTGCCCCCGCCCCCGGAGCCGGTGCCGCGCCTGTCACCGGACCGACCGTCGCTGCTGCCGCTCCGGTCGCCGCCGTCGGAGCGGTCGCCGTCGCCCTCGGAGGAGGTCCTCCCCGGAGCCCCGGCCGCCGGGATCCTCTCCAGGAGGTTCCGGACGCTCGTGATGCGCCTTCGGGCGCTGTCGGCGATGTTCCCGGCGTCGTCCCGGGCCTCCCGGGCGGTCTCCGCGGCCTCGGCGGCGCGCTCGGAGGCGGCCTCCGCCTTCTGGGCGGCCTTCTGTGCTTCCTGGTGCGCGCGACGGGCGGTGGCGTCGGCGCGGTCGGCGGCCTCCACGGTCGCGTCGGCGGTGTCCCGGACCTCCTGGGCGGTCTCCAGCGCCTCCTCGGCCCGCGTGGCCGCATCGGCGGCCGCCTGTGCGGCGTCGTCCGCCCGGGCGCGCAGGCGGTCGGCCTGCTGGGCCAGCTGTCCCGCGTTCTCCGCTGCCCGCTGCGCCAGCGCGCTCGCCTCACGGGCGGTCCGCCGGGCCTCCTGGGCCCTGGTCCGCGCGTCCTCCGCGGCCTGGCGCGCAGCGTCCGCCCGCGAGTCCGCGGCTCCCCGGGTGTCGGTGCTGCTCGATCCCTCGCCGACGGTCGGGTCGGTCGTGCCCGGCGCCGTCCGCCCTCCGGGGGAGGGGCGGGAGGCGTTCGCGGCGGCCTGGGCCGCGAGGTCCGCCGCGGTGCGTGCGGTGAGGGCGTGGGCCTCGGCCCGGGCGGCGCCCCCGGCCGCGTCCGCGGCGTCCGCCCGCACCTCGTCGGCCCTGGCCCTGGCCGCGTCCGCCGCCGCTCGGGCGTCCCTTGCCGCGTCGGCCGCCCCTCGAGCCGCCTCCCCGGCGTCGCGCGCGTCCTGGGCGGCCCGGTCGGCGCTGTCCCGGTGGGCCGAGGCCTCGTTGCCGATCCCCTCGGCCCAGGTCCGCAGGGTCTCGGCGTCCGCGGCCATCCGGTCGGCCGCGGCCTTCGCGGCGTCGGCGTCCGCCTGCGCGGTGGCGGCCTCCGTCGCGGTGCCCTCGGCCTCCTCCCGTGCGGTGTCGGCGCGATCGGCGATCCCCTCCAGCTCGGAGATCAGGCTGTGGGCCCGGTCGCGCGCGTCCTGGGCGGCCCGGCCCCCGTCGGCGGACCGGTCCTGCCCGGACAGGCCCTCCACGGCGGTGCTGAGCGCCCGGTACCGCGGCGGGGTCGCGTCGAGGTCGTCCTGGAGCGCGGCGACGGTGTCCTCGTGCCCGTCGGCGGTCTCGTGGACCTCGGTCGCGGCGGTGTCCGCGTCCTCCGCCTCGGAGGTGGCCGTCCTGACCCGTTCGACGAAGGCGCCGCGATCGGGCTCGGGCATCGTCCGGGTGGCGTTGTTCCGGGTGGCGGTGATGTCGTTGCCGGCGGCGGTGGCGTCGTCGTGCGCGGTGTCCGCCGCCTGCTGCGCGTCCTGTGCCTGCCGTACCGCCCCCGGCGCGGGGGCGCCGCCGGCCGCGGGCGCGGGGGCGCGTCCTCCGGTTCCGGCGGCGGGCGCGTCGCCGCCGGAGCCCGTGAGGAGGCGGATGCCGTTCCGGAGGTCGGTCGTGCCGCGGTCCAGGGCGTCGGAGAGGTCGTTCGCCGCATCGCGTGCGTCACGGGCCTCCTGGACCGCGCTGTCCACGGTGTCGGAGGCGCGCTCGACCCGTGCCTCCACGGTGTCCGTCTCGGCCCCCCGGACGTCCCCGGGGTCCGGGAAGCCGTCGGGGTCCGGCCGGGGGGTGCCGGGCTCCGGGGCGCGAAGGTTCAGCTCCGACAGGAACCGGTCGGCCAGGCCCTCGCGCGGGACCGTGGGCTCCGGGGCCGGAGGGGTCACGGTGACGGTCGGCTGCGGTCCGTCGGTGGCCGTGGTCGTGACACCGGTGTCCCCGGTGGTCGTGGTTGTCGTGTTCCCGGTGTTCTCGGTGGTGCCGGTGTTCGTGGTGTTGTCGGCGGGGGCCGGTGCGCGGGTCGTCCCTTCGCCGCTGTCGCCGCCCACCGTGCGCACGGGGGGAGCGGTCCCGCCGTCCGTCCCCTGGCCGGTCTCCCCCAGGACGGTGCGCGTGTTGTTCACGGTCTCGATCAGGGCGTCGATCTGATCGTCGAAATCGGACAGCGCCTGTTGGTACTTCTCCTCCTGCGCGTTGTAGGCGTCCTCGGCGCTCCGGTCGCCCGGGGCGGCGGCGTACCCCTCGGCCAGGCCCTCCAGCGGGGCCCGGGTGTCGGCGTAGGCGGCCTCCGCCTCGCTGAACTCCTCCCGAGCCTTGTTGAGCCGGTCCATGACGGGGGCCATGTCCTTCGCCTGGTCCGGCGTGAGGAAGCCCATCGCGATCGCGTCGGACTCCGAGTACCAGCCGGCCATCCTGACCGTGACGTCGTCCACGCCCCAGCGGGTGGGCCGGGAGTAGAACGGGGTCGACGCGAGGCTCGGGTCCTTCGGGTGGAACGCGGCGGGCGCCTTGAGCTTGCTGCCCGCGCCGAACGCCCAGGTGGCGTCGTACTCGATGAGGTAGACGGGCCCCTGGCGGAGCTGGTCGGACTCCTGGTAGCCCTTGACGGCCTGGTTGGAGCCCGATTCCGCCCCGTGGGACGAGCCGGTGTTCACACCCGGCGCGCCGGTGTAGGTGCCCTCGTGCCCGTCGTAGGGGATGCCCTCCGCCGCGGTGCTCAGCCCGGCGGGGCGGAACTCCCCGCCCCGGCCCCGGCCCCCGCCGTGGGAGTCGCCGGCGCTGTTCGACCGGGGGTGGACGCGGGAGTCGCTGAGCTGGCTGCCCGGCAGCGCGTCCAGGATCTTCGCCCCGCGGCTGCTCGGCACGACCTTGGCGCCCCACTCGGTGCGGCCGATGTCCGTGAACTCCACCCCGTCGGCGTTGTGCGAGGCCGACGGGTACACCGCCTTGACGGCGCTCTCGCTGAGGCTGTGGTCGATCTCGTTGTACACCGGGTCCTGGCCGTAGGCGTCCGCGAGGTAGGCGCGGGCCGCGTCGGCTGTGGCCCGGGTGGGCTGCCCGTCCTCGAGGGTGGCGGGGGGCGGCTTCCAGCCGAGGGTCTGCGCGATGACGACGTTGGCCCTGTCGCGCAGCGCCTGTCCGCCGTCCTGCACCATGGCGGGCTTGGTGATGGCGGTGTCGTTGCCCGGCCGGGGGCCGGCGTCGCCGGTCCACGTGCGCAACGCGTCGGCCACGGACGCGTAGACGGGGGCCGGGGTCCGCTGCGTGGTGTCGCCGTCGGCGGTGGCCCGGTCGTTCCCGGTCGTGTCGGTCCGCGTCCGGTCGCCGGTGGTGTCGCCGTCCTCCGGGGCTGCAGGGGCCTCCCGGTCGGCCGGCGCGATCTCCGTGGAACCGGTGCCGTCCGTGGACGTCGTGACGGCCGGGGCGGGCGGCGGCGACAGGGTGTCGGCGCCGGTTTCCTGCGTGCCCCCCTCCGTGCCGGTGGTCGTGGTGGTCGTCGCCGGGGGGTCGAAGGTCATGTACGCGAACGGGTACATCGTCTCGACGCGCCCGCTGTCCGCGGTACCCGTGTAGGTCGTGCGCGGGCGGTTGCCGTTCTCCCCGCCCTTGGGCTCGCCCAGTTCGAGGGTGAGCGTCAGGGTCGTGTCCGCGCGGACCTTCGCGTACGGGGTGTCCATGTGCAGTTCGACGGTGTGGGCGTCGTCCTGGGACTCCCCGGAGGAGCGCCCGTCGCGCGAGGACGAGGACACCGCTCCGGCGGGGGAGGCGAACAGCGGACGGTGGTCCGGCTGCCCCTCCGACCCCTGGTCGTCCTGGGCGTAGGGGAGGGGCTGCAGGAGCACGCCGTCCGCGCCCACCGTCGTGCCGGTCCCCCGGTTCTGCGAGTGCGCGTCGGTCGCCTTCCACGTGTGCGACTCGATGTAGTAGCCGGACTGGCCGACGTACGAGACGTCGGTGCGGTTCGGGTCCCTGGTCAGGTTCACGTAGACCTTGCCCGGGGTGGCCGAGCGCATGGGTCGCACCCCCGAGTCCGGGCCGGGCTCCGGTCCCAGGGCGCGGACCTTGACCGGCACAGGGACGGTGGAGTCGGGGTTCTGGCCCAGGTGCGTGGTCAGTTTCTGCAGAAGGAGCTCCCGGCCGCCGCTCGTCAGCTCCAGCCCGTTCGAGGCGAGGTCGTTCACCAGGTTCTGGATGGCGGCGTCGGGTTCGGCGGGCTGGACCTGCCTGCCGCTGCCCTCGAACCCGGGGCGCACCCGGGCGTTGTCGGGCTTCTTCGGGTTGGGCTGCGGGCTCAGGTCCACCCTGTCGCCGTCGCGGGTCGCCTTGTCCATCACCAGGTCGGCCTGCTGCGCGTCGCGGGAGTGCACGTAGCCCGAGAGCAGGTCCTGGACGGGGACGGTCCACCCGTGGAACCGGGTGTTCCAGCTCAGGGGCGGTCCGATGCTCCAGTTCTTCGCGAACTCGATCGCCTGCGTGAGCTTGCCGGAGGCGCGGAAGGCGTACGCCTTGGTGATGTTCGGGATGAACAGCACCGACGACGTGAACGAGGTCGACCGGGTGTTCGACGTGCCCCGGGAGAAGAACGTGCGGGAGAGGGAGGGGCCGACCAGCGGGATCGGCCGGACGGCCTCGGTGGGCAGGGAGTCGTCGGAGGGGTGCGGGTTGGGGTTGCGGCCCCCGCTCCCCCCGAACTTGAGCCCGACGCTGCCGGTCAGGGAGGAGTTGGTGGACACGGACACCTCGGTGCCGCCGTTCCACCGCATCTGGGCGTCGACGGGGCGGAAGTCGGTGACGGTGTCGATCTCGACCTTGGTGGCGACGGTGGCGCGGACGTCGTGCGGTGACCGGAAACCGCCGCTCATCTCCTGGCGGATGCGGGACCCCGACGGCGTGGTGGCGCTCTTGCTCGTGGCGAGTTCCTCGGCCGACAGGTGGTTCTCGAACTGTCGGCCGCCTCCGGACGACTGGGAGAGGAAGGAGTCGAGTTTGAGCCGGAATCCGTCGTAGAGGCCGCCGCGGGGCTCGGAGAAGGTCCGGAAGGTCTCCTCCAGCAGCCCGCGCATGCCCCGGCTGCCGGTGTCGAAGTGGGTGTTGACGCGCTCGAAGGTGCCGCCGATGCGGCGGATCGCCTCGGCGCGGGTCTGGTTCAGGGTCGGCGGGCCCTGCCGGGGCCCGTTGGCCGGGGCGCCGTCCCCGCTCGTCGCGACGGGCTGCTGCGTCGTTCCCGTGGTGGCGCCGTCGGGGGGCGGCGGGGAGAGGAGGACGGCCTGGTTGTCGTTGGTTCCCCCGGTGTTGCCGGGGGGAGGCGGCGGGGAGAGGACCACCGCCCGGTTCCCGTCGGCGACGGTGGTCGTCACGGTGCCCGTGGGGGGAGCGGTGGTGTTCTGGGGAGGGGTGACGACCTGGGCGCCCTCGCCGAACAGGCGTCCCCAGGTGTGCACGGCCCCGTCCCGGATGACGGTCCACCGGCCGCCCCGGCCACCCTCCGGCGTGCCGCCGGGGGCGGTCTGCGGGACGAAGTTCCGGCGGATCATGTCCCGTGCCTGCTCGGGCGTGAGCGGCTGCCGGCCGTCGGCCGTGTCGGTGTCCGTGTCCCCGGAGGTGTCCGTCCGCGTGGAGTCCTCCCCCCGGGTGTCCGTGGCGGTCGCGGGGGTGTTCCGCGTCTCCTGCCCGTCGGAGGAGGTGGCGGTGTCGCCGTCGCGGGTCGTGCCCGCCGGGTCGGACACGGTGTCCGGGGCCATCGGGGGCATCTTGGGCGTGAGGAGGACGGTCTCGGCGTCCATCCCCGTCCCCAGGAGCGGGATGCCGTGTTCGCGCTGGGGCCGGTCGTCGCGCGCCATGCCGATGTCGTCGTGCTCGAACAGCCGTGCGGTGAAGCGGGTGCGGGACGTCCACACGTCGGAGTCCCCGCTGAACAGGACCGTCTCCTCGGAACTGTGGGAGAGGCCCTGGCTGGAGCCCTTGCCCGTGCTCAGGGAGGTGTTCAGCGAACCCGAGGGGTTTCCCAGGACCCGGGGGACGCCGCGCGCGTCGGCGCCTTCGTCGGTGCGCACGCTCGCGCCCACGTTGAGGCCGAGCGAGTGGTTGACGCTCGACCCCTTCGTGGTCGTGATGCCGGCCGAGCCCGCGAACCGGGCGCCGCCGCTGGCGGTCGTGTCGAACTGGTGCACCAGGCGGTCGAAGTCGCCGTAGACGCGCACGGTCACGGCGTCGGGACGGGACCCCTTGTCCCGCCGGAGCATCGTCGGGTCGATCACGGCGGATTCCTTGAGGCGCACCGGGATGCCGTCGCCGGGCAGGTCGGACGCGCCGCTCTTGAGGCCGGACTCGGAGAGCGCCTTGATGACCTTGAGCGTGTTGTCCCGGGCCACGTCCACGTTGCGGCGCAGACCCCAGCGCTCGCGGAAGCTGCGGAGCGGTCCTTCGGGGTCCATGCGGCTGGGGCGGACGGCGTAGTCCTTGTTGGTCCGCGCCAGGTCCGGGATGACCATGCCGGGGCGCTTCTCGGCGATGCCCTTGAGCACGTTGTACGCCAGGTCGTCGTAGAACGGGCGCTGCGGTGAGGGGGGCGCCTGCGTGTCACCGTCGGCGTCGTCGTTCCCGGTGGTGTCCGCCGTGTCCGTGGCGTCGGTGTCGCCTGTGGTTCCCGTCGTCGCGGTGGTGTCCGCCGGAGGGGCCGGGGGAGCGTGGCCGAACCCGCGTACGGTGGCCCCGCTCAGGTCCGTGGGGTGGTCCACCGCGAGGTTCGGGAACGGGGGCCGTGGCGGCGCGGCCGGTCCGTCGGCCGAGGTCGGGGCCTTGGACGGTTCGCCGTTGAGCAGGCGGGCGTCCTCGACCGTGAGCATCTCGACGGTGTCGGCCTCGAAGCGGTGGGTGTCCGGCTCGCCCTGGACGCGGACGTAGAAGTCGCGCTTGACGTCGTAGGCCGCGTGGCCGGAGGGGGCGTGCACGACGTGGCTGCTGGTCCCCGAGGTGTTCAGGGTGGTCCCGGTGCTCTTCTCGAACGTCGCCGAGTACTCCACGAAGGGCACGTCGATCCGGATGCTCCTGCCGTTGGGCAGGTCGATCCAGATGCCGAAGCCGCCGCCGATCGAGCCGGAGGCCACGGTGGAGTGCTTCACGCTGGAGGAGTCGCTCTTGACCGCGGTGTTGCTGTGCACGAAGTCGGCCAGGCCGGGGGCGAAGTCCTTGCGGTCGTACTCGGTCGAGACCGACCACATCTGCATGATGCGCGGACGGCTTCCGGGGATCTCGATCCGGATGTGCGCGGAACTGTTGACCATCTGCGGCAGGTACTGCAGCACCCGGTCGTTGTCGAAGGTGGACTCGATGGCCTCGCGGTACTGGTTGTCACGCCGTTCCTGCCGGGAGGGGGCGCGGCCGCCGCCCCGTCCGCCCTTGGGAGGGGTCCCCAGGAAGTGGTCGGCGAGCCAGGTGCCGAGGGTGCCCTTCCCCGGACGGCCGCCGCCGTCCTTCGTGGTGGTGCCGTCGTCGCGGTCGCCGTCACCGCTGCGGTCGGTCCCACCGTCTCCGCCGGTGTTCCCGTCCGTGTCACCGCTGGTTCCGCCATCGGACGCGGGGGGGACCGGGGAGAAGCGGGTGATCTCCAGCGGGTGGCCGGTGCCGATGAGCGGTCGGTTCACCGGTGGACGGTTTCCGTTCGCGTCCGCCGGCCCGTTGTCGGGCTCGATGTGCCGGGGCGCGTCGGAGGAGACCACCTCCCCGGGCAGGTTCATGGTCAGCCCGTTGTACGCGGTCCCCTCCTGGACACGGGGGGAGGTGAGGCCGGGGCCGGTGACGGAGGCCTTCATGTGCAGGTCGCCGACGTAGAGGTTCGGGGCGCCGAGCAGTTCGATCCCGCTGGCGGAGTTGGCACCGGTCGAGGCCGACCCGGAGGTGCCCCGGACCTTCATGCCGCCGCGCCCGCCGATGGCCGCGATCGGCCCGATGTCGTTGCCGCCTGCGCTCGCTACGTACAAGGGGCTCATTGTGAACTTGGTGCCGACGGTCTTGCCCGCGCCGCGTGACCCGCCGTCGCTGGAGTCCACCCCGGGCCCGGCGTCGTGGAGCCTCAGGAACCTGGAGTCCCCGCCGCCGCTCAGGTTCTCGGTGCCGACGTGGTAGAACTCGCCGTCCTCGGGGCGCAGGTCGATGTCGGCGCTCCACGTCTGCCCGTCGTGGGTGGTGCTGACGGTGCGCCCGCCCTCGCGCAGGAAGGGGCGCGGCCCCTCCCTGGTGAGGATGTCGACCACACCGTCCACGATCCCCTGACGTGCGGGGGCGGGCATGCCCGGGGTGCCGGCCAGGACGTCGTGGACGAACCCGGGCAGGTGCTCGGTGAAGAGCATGTGCGGTCCGAGGAGGGTGGACGTGCTCAGGTAGCCCAGGTCGTAGCTCTGGCCGCTGCGGTCCGGAACGAAGTCGCCGCCGTAGGTGAGGGGCGGGGGAGGAGGCGGGCCCTCCCGGGTGCTCCGGTTCGGGTCCCGGTCGCCGTCGGTCCCGGTGGTGTTCCGGTCGTCGGCCGGGCCGCCGTCGCGCGTGAGGGGGGAGTCGGCGCCGAGGGGGCCGAGGGGTACGTCCCTGCTGGTTCCGCCGAGGGGGACGGGTCCGGGGTCGCGGCTCGACCCGCCGGTGGTCTCCAGGACGGCCATGACGGTGGTCGGGCCGTCGGGGCGCAGCAGGTCGGCCTGCATCTGGGCGAAGAAGTCGTAGGCGCGGTAGGCGTCGTTGGCCTCGCGCTGTGCCTCGTAGGCCTGGGCGCGCAGGTCGGCGGCGTCGGGACGGCCCTGGCTCTCGGCCTCGCGGGTCTGGGCGACCAGGTCCTGGGCGCGCTGGTAGCCGCTGATGGCGTCCTTGATGCTCGCCGAGGCCAGCTCACCGAGGCGGACGGCCTCGGCCACCCTGTCCGACGCGGCCTGCGGAGAGGGGTCCCCCGTCCGGCCTGCGCTCTCGGTCATGGGGAAGGCCTCGATGTCGTGGCCGTCCCGGCCCTTTCCGGGCGGAGCAGGCGGCTGCGACTCCTGCCCCGACCGGTCAGAGCCCGGCAGGTCGTCCCGCACCGGCGCCGGTTCCCCCGGCCGATGGTTGACCGGCGCCCCGGACACCGGAGCACCGGCGACATCCGGATCCGGAGTCCGCGCGGGACCGGTCGCCGACCGATCCGCGCCAGGACCGGCGGAGGACACGGCAGGCGAGCTCACGGAGGCGTCGTCAGCGTCATCGGGAGGGGTGAACCGCACCGACCGCCCCGCCCCCACCGGAACCGTCCGCCTACCGGAAGCCCGGGCGAGGACATCGTCGGGAACGGGGACGCCGGAGCCACGCAGAACGCGCAGCGCATCGGCCAGCGCCCCCTGCTTCCGCCACGCCTTGAGCTGGTTGTACACCTCCATCGCGGACACCGGGACCTGTCGGCCGTCCGGAACGGTGACGGTGAGGTCCCGCGCCGGTGAGCGGTGCACCATCTGGTCGAACCCGACGCCGAACACATCCAGGGCCACACGCTCCAGCCCCGCCCGATCCAGGCCCGGGTCCGCGGAGACCGGTTGCAGCCCGGAGAGCAAGTGGTGGGCGACATCTCGCAGCGCGTCGTCGGGCAGGGCTCCGATCCACTCGTCGCCCGTCACCTCCAGGCCGTTGTCGGCGAGCACACCGAGCGCTTCGACCAGATCGCCGTTGGAACGCCACTGGTCGATCTGCGTCCGTACGTCCCCGGCGGTGATGGGAGGGCGTCCCTGAACGGCGGGAATGTCGTCGATCGGCCCGCGGCCCGCGGCGTGGTCGCGCCCGGCGGCGAAGACGGCCAGCGTGTCGACGTAGGCCGGCTCATCGGACTCGGTCAGCACGTCGTGGAGCTCGCCCCGAACGTGGTCGGGCAGCGCATCGGTCATGGCGGAGGCGGGCACGCGCACCCCGCTCCGGTCGACGAGATCCAGCGCCCGCGCCAGCCGACCGTCGGCCCGCCAGCGGTCGACCTGGGCGTCGAAGGCGGCACGGGCTCGGGCCGCGCGGGTGTCGGCGCCGGAGTCGGTGCCCCGCGCCGAGGCGTCCTCGGGAGAGACGAGCTGGTCCGCGATCCGCTCACCGTCCCACCCCCGGATCAGTTGGTCCGTGGCCAGGGCGAACCGGTCGAAGACGGCGGCCCGCCGCGGGTCTGACGCGTCCAGACCGGGCGCGAGGATCTGGATGATGTCCGACTTCACCTCGTCGGACAGTTCGGCGGCCCGTGGCGGCGGCGTGTAGTCGGACGTGCCGTGCTCCACGACCGAGGCGATCGTGTCGAGGTAACCGCTCAGGACGACGGGGTCGCGGCGTGCGTACAACTGCCCGTCGGCGCCGCGCTTCGTCCATGCGTTGCCCATGAGGCCGTAGCCGTGGTCATCGTCGCTCGGACGCACCGCATCGGCGTCCCTGCTCCCCCGGAAAACCGTTCCCGGCTGGAAGTACTCATCGAGCAGCCCCAGCAGGTGCGCGGTTTCATGGACACCCGATTCCACCGGGAACGCCGCGTTCCAGTTACTGGTGCCCATGCTCTTGCCCCCCCGCTGGGGGTGGGAGTACAGGTCGATCTCATGATGGACCTGGGCAGCGGGGGTGGAGTCGTCTGCCAAGAGGAGGCGGACGTGCAGCTGGTCCCCGCTCCCGGGCGAGGGCGGCTCGGCACCCGATGCGGAATCGGCCACCTTCATGTCGTCCGGGTCCGGGACGCTCTTTTCCCCGAAGAGGGTGTTGAACAGGTCGTCACCGAGTTTGTGCATCCGGGTGCCGTCCGCACCCACCACGGTCCCGTCCCCGCGGACCCGGAATTGCCGGTTCCACATGGCGTCCAGCTTGGCCTCGTACGCGCGCACGTACGCCTCGTACCGCTCTGGCGTCAGAGTGTCCTCGTCGCGGCGGATCCGAGGGCGGAAGGTGAGCTCCAGGACATGGGTCGGGCCCCCCTCCGTGCGGTGTTCCTCCGGAATCGGGATTCGCGCCCACTCGAACCTGCGGGTGGCCCACAGGGGGTCCATCTCCGCCTTGACGAACCGCTCCGGGGCGCCGGGCCGGGCGTCGGGGTTGTCCAGCACCGTCGCCGGGTCGACCGGGTCACCGTTGGCGTCGAGGTCGACGGGGTTGCCGTCATCGTCGAGGCCCACCGGGTCACCGTCGGGGCCGAGGTCCAGCGGCCGGGCCGCGCGGGAGTCGGCCATGGGTTCGGCGAAGTCGGCGTCCACGGATCTGCCCACCTGGTGGACCGGCGCCGTCGCCCGCGCGGCCTCCCACGCGGACGGGTCCGCCAGGCCGGTGTGCACCCGCGCGGGTTCAGCACTCCGAGGGTCGGACCAGCGGCGTGCCGGACGCGGCTCCACCATCGTCTCGATCCGCTCCAGCGTCCGCCGCGCCACATACGGGCGGTCCTCACCCCGTGCCGGGTCCCCGTCCAGCATCCCCAACCGACGCAGTACCTCACCAACGCCCCGGCCATCACCATCCGTCCCCAGATCCGGCGGCACACCATCAGCCGCAGGCGGCACCGGAGACCAGACCAGCGTGGCGTGCGCCCCCTCAGAACTGGGGCTCACCAGATCGAAGCTCACCTTCAGCTGCTGTCCACCGCGCGGCAGCACGAACTTGTCGTTGAACACCTCCTCGACCTGCCGCTTCAACGCCATCGACGCATAGACCTGAGCCCGCATGTCCACGCCCTGTTGAAGAAGAGCACGGATCCGCAGCTTCACATCACGAACCGAGGACGGATCCCCCTCACCCGCACCATCGATCTTCCTCGTCGTGGACTCGAAGAAGAGATTGTCGATCCGCACCTCAGCACGCATCGGACCATGGTTGGTGTTCACCTCCACCGTCAACGGCGGCGCACCCTCCGGCAGCTTCAGGTTCTGCGCGAAAAGGCTCGAGACCTTGCGCACCTGCGGCTGCGACTCCGGACCCCACCGGTCAGAGCCGGGCAGGTCATTCCGCACCGGCGCCGGTTCCCCCGGCCGATGGTTGACCGGCGCCCCGGACACCGGAGCACCGGCGACATCCGGATCCGGAGTCCGCGCGGGACCGGTCGCCGACCGATCCGCGCCAGGACCGGCGGAGGACACGGCAGGCGAGCTCGCGGAGGCGTCGTCAGCGTCATCGGGAGGGGTGAACCGCACCGACCGCTCCGCCCCCACCGGGTAGAGATCGTCGACGGCTCCGGAGCGGTCGCCGCTCTTCTCGCCCGATCGTTCGCCGTCGCCGGAGCGGTTCCTGCCGTCACCGGGCTGGTCTTCGTCGCGGTCCTGGGATCGGTCGTCGTTCCCGGAGGATCCCTCATCGCGCTCGTCGGACTGTTCGCCGTCGCGGTCGGAGGGGGTGTGTCCGGTGTCCTCGGTGTCTGCGGAGCGGTCGCCGCTCTGTTCGCCCGACCGCTCGTCTCCGTCGCCGGATCGGTCCCCCTCGTCGTTCCGGGAGCGGTCGTCGTCGCGGGAGGTGCCCTCGTCGCGGTTCCCGGGCTGTTCGCTGCCGCGTTCGGACGGGCTGGGCCCGGTGGCCTCCGTGTCCCGGGTCGGTCCGCTCTCGGTGGCGGGCGTCGGGGATTCGCTCGAGGAGGACCGCTGCTCCGGGACGCGCTCGTCGGTGGAGGTCGTCCGCTGCTTGTCCGTCGCGTGCTGGTCGTGCTGGTCGTGCTGGTCGACGGGGTCGACGGTGGTGGAGGTCTCCGGGGCGGTCGGTGCGCCCTCGGTGGTGACGTGGGGGGTGTTGCCGTCGCGGGGTGACCGGTCGGTGGAGGGGTCGGGGGTGCGGGTGTCGTTGGTGCGCTGGGGGGAGCGTTCGGCGGGTGTGGAGCGCTGGTTGTTGTCGGTGGTCGTGTTCTGCGGTGTGTTCGCGGGCGGAGGGGCTGCCTGGCCCGTCGGGGGCGCCACGGCGACGGGCGCGGGTGTGTGCTGTTCCGGGTCGCTCCGCTCCTGGGACGTGGTGCGCTCCCCGTGTTCGGTGCCGGGGTTCTGCGCCTGCGGTTCCGGTGTGGTCTGTTCGGCTCCGGGGGGAGGGAACGCCATCGGGTTGTCGGGGACGATGGCGTTGAGGAAGTTGACGGTCAGGGGGCCGTCGTTCATTCCGGGGTGGAAGAGGTCGTCGCCCAGGCCGGGGTGTT
>NZ_JBIWMK010000017.1:0-31625 GCF_044766605.1 Nocardiopsis sp. NPDC101807
ACGACGCCGCTGAGCGCTATCCCGAGCAGATGAAGGCCGCCCAGGCCCGCCGCGCCGCCCGCAAGGCCGGGAAGAAGGCCGGCACCCCCGCCCCCTCCCCGAAGGCCACCCCGAAGAGCGCCGCCCCGAAGGCCGGACCCAAGCCTGCCGCCCCGAAGCCCGCACCGGCTCCGGTGCCCGCCGGGGTGGTCGACCTGGACGAAGCACGCCGCCGCCGCGCGGCCGATGACACCGTGCCCGAGATGGGCCCGGTCCCCGACGAAGGGAATCCGATCATGTCGCTGAACCTCGGTGACGCCACCTCTCTGCGGTCGCACCTGGCGGCGCTGCGCGAGCACGCCTCCTACCAGGACCGCACCTGCACCGCCAAGGAACGGCTCTCCGCCGGGATGACCTCAGCCGGGGTCGGTGCGGGCACGGTCGGGGCGGTCGACGCCTCCCGGTCCGCCTCCGCGCACGCCGCCGCGATGATCCGCGCCGCCGCCACCGCGTTGGAGGACGCGAACATGCCGGTCGCCGAGGCCCGCGCCTCCTCGCCGGACGCCGGTGACGGCGACTACTACGAGCGCCGCTGACCCCCTCCCACCTGCTGAAAGGAACACGCCATGGCTGAGACCACCGAACCCACCACCGCACCCGCGCCGTCGCCGGAGACGACCCCCTCGACCGCGCCCGCGATGGTCACCGAGCCCCGGCTGGAGGAGATCCGAAAGCCCGACCCCAAGCCCACCGTCGACAGCGAGGGACCAGGGGAAGGGGCGGTCGCGGAGGACACCGGCTCCTCCGGTGAGGCGACCGAGGGCAGCGACGACAGCGGGGGCGGGTACGTCGGCTCCTCCGACGGCGGCTCCTACGCCTCCGACATCGCGATGATGCGCCAGGAGGCCGAGTACACCGAGACCCAGGTCATCCCGCACCTGGAGCTGCTCATCTCCCAGGCCGAGCGCGTCGGGAACGGCCCGGCCACGATCCAGGCGGTCCGGGCCGGTCTGGACGCGGCCCGCCAGGCGCTCGGGTCGGCCCGGGACGCGATCGCGCAGGTGCAGGCCACGTCCGAGCCCGTCCAGGCCGCCTACGACAACACGGGCGGGGAGGCCGCCAAGTCCAAGGAGTACTTCCACGGCGACTGACCGCCACTGAGCAGCCGAAACGCCGCCCGCCCCGGGGCTCCTGGGGCGGGCGGCGTCCGTCGGGGGTGCCGCCCCGGCGCTGACGAGGCAGGCACCCCACCCCGGTCCCCGCGACCCCAGGAAGGACACGACCATGGCCCAGAAGACCACGAGGCTGGCCGCGCGCCGCACCCCGAGCGTGAGCGAGCTGCAGAACGCGCTGGAGGTGCTGGAGGCCGCCAAGGAGGCGGAGGAGCGCCGTGCCAAGCGCGTGCGGTGGACCTCGGAGGGTATCCCCGGCAAAGCCTGGCAGTACCTGGCGCACCCGCCCCGCGGCGGGATGCGGGACCTGTACCGGCACGTGCTCACCCCCTGGTACTGGGGCCTCCCGGCCGCCGGGGCGATCGGCCTGCAGGAGGCCATCGTGCACGCCAACGACCTGGGCGGGCCGGGCTCCCTGGGCGTGGTCGCCGCCGGGACGGTGGCCACCGCCAACGCGCTCCCGGCGTGGCTGCGCTCGAAGCGGGGCGTCAAGCGGCACCCGCACGCCGCCCACTGGGCCGCGCTGGAGCCCGGCCACACCCGCTTGGCCGCCAACGTGGGCGCCGCCGGCGCTGTGGCCGCGCACGCGGTCGGCCTGGCCGTGGGATGGACCCCCGACACCGCCGCCGCCCTGGCCCTGGCCTCCCTGGCCGCGTTCACCACGACCGCCTCCCGGTACTGGCAGTGGCACCGCCACAACACCACCGTGCTCAACCCCAAGGCCCGCCGCAAGTCCGTCGGAACCGCCCCGGTGAGCAGCGGGGCGGACGTCGACCCGGCCGAACTCGTGCGCCGCCTCACCGAGCGCTGGCCCGCCTGGGTCGCCCGCAACTCCGGGCCGCTGCCCGGATCCACGCTGACCGAGATCAAGGCCACCGACTACGGGGCCACCGCGATCCTGCACCTGATGCCCGGATCGCAGGAGAAGGCCACCGTCGAGGCCGCCAAGGGCAGGATCGCGACCGCGCTGAAGCTGACACCGTCCGCGATCGCGGTCGAGGACATCGACCCCGAGGACGGCCAGGAGCCCGACGCCTCGGTGCTGCGGCTGCGGGTCGTCTCCCAGGCCGTCTCCGCCCGCCCGGTGCCGCTGGACGACGGCCGGCCCCGGGTCGTGCGCGAGGGCAAGAAGCTGTTCGTGCGCCTGGGCCGCTACATCGACGGCCAGGGCGAGACCCGGTGGATGCTCTACGACGGCGAGTCCGCCTGGGGCGGGTTCGTGGCCGGAAAGACCGGCGCCGGGAAGACCACCATCCTGGAGACGCTGGTCATCGGGGCGCTGGAGTCCGGGTGCACCTACGTCATCTACGCCAAGCCCCGCAAGGGCCCCTCCCCCAGGATCGCGAAGTACGCGCACTGGACGATCGACGCCGACAGCGCGTCCCGTTCGGCGCTGATCGACGGGGTCGTGCGGATGATGGAGGTCCGCGGCCTGATCAACGAACTCAACGACACCGCGAACTTCGTGGCCACCCCCGAGTACCCGGGGGTGCTCGTGATCATCGACGAGTTCCACGAGGCCGGGGCGCAGATCGAGGCCGCGGGCAAGGGTCGCCTCAACCGCATCAGCAGCGAGATCCGCGCCGTGGGCGGCGGCCTGGTCGGCGCCAGTCAGGGGTTCGGCCTGGAGCGGTTCATGCAGGACGACGTGCTGCGCGGCAACATGACCGCCACCAACTCGGTGTCGATGAAGCTCGGTGCGACCCAGTCGAGCATCTTCAAGCGGGAGATGGCCATGACCGTCAACCCCGGTGACCTGCCCGACCCCGCCAAGCACCAGCGCAACAAGGGCCTCGCGTTCAGCCTCTTGGGTCGCCCGATCCCCTTCCGGGGGGCGTGGGCGCCCGAGGACGAGACCGACGCCATCATGGCCGCCGCCAAGGCCAAGGCCGTGGGGGGCCTGGACGCCGAGTCCGAAGCCGCCCTGGACGCGGGTTCGCGGGGGCTGTTCTCCCAGCGGCACACCCAGGCCGCCCGCCGCAAGGACAAGGTCCGCTCGATGCTGGCTGAGATCCGTGGCCACGCCGGTCTGCCGGGCGGGGCCGCGAGGGCGGGAGCGGCGGCCGCCGACCGCGCCGCCGCCTCCGAGGCCGGTCGCCCGGTTCCGCCGACCCTGCCCCGCCAGGTGGTGGTGGACATCGCCGAGGCCCGCAAGGCGGCGGCCGCCAAGACCGAGCAGCCTGCGGTGCGGTCCCACGCCGCCGAGGGCGTCCTCGAGGTGCTGGAGAAGGAGGGGCCCACGACCACGGGCGCTCTCCAGAAGGCGCTCGACGGCCGCGAGGGCTGCACCCGGGGGACCATCGACTCCGCCCTGAAGTCCCTCTCCGCGGAGGGGGTCATCGCCAAGGCCGACCGGTCCCGCAAGGCCCCCTGGAAGCTCATCTGATCACGCTCGGTGAGCTGTGAACGGGTCTGTGAATCCCACATTCACAGGCCCGTTCTGTGTTGGTTTGTCAGCCTTTCGACCGATTCTCTGGGGGCTGCGAACGCGCCACGCCCCCCGCACCCGGATTCGCAGAGCGTCTGCGAATCCCCACCAGTGAACACCCACAGTGAGGAACTGAGCATGAGCACCACCACCGCGACCGCCTCCCGCGCCCTGGACGTGCCCCTGGGCGCCGCCCCCGACGGCACCCCGGTTTCCTGGCGGCTGGCCGACGCCGCCGGCCGCCCCGAGCACGGACTCGTCCTCGGAGGAACCGCCGCCGGGGGCACCACCGCCCTGGCCCGCATCGCCGCGGGCGCCCACACCGAGGGGGTCTCCACCGTCCTGGTCGACGTCACCGGCAAGAGCCTGCGGGGCTGGTCGTCCCTGCCCGTGTCCCCGACGACGGTCATCGGCGACTGGGAGGCGCTGAACGGGTGGTTCGACACCCTCCTGGACACCGAGGACCGCGACCCGCTGGTGGTCCTGGTCGAGGGCCCCGTCTCCCTGGCGGTGGCCCCCGCCCGGTGGGTGGACCTGCTGCGCCGCTCCGCCCAGCTGCACGTGTCGGTCGCCGCCCGGCTCTACACCCCGGAGCTGGCGACGTTCGGCGGTGAGGCCACCCTGTGCTCCCACCTCACCGAGGACCAGGCCCTGATCCTGCGCCTGGGCGGGGTCGCCGCCGCGCTGACCGCCCGGGAGCTGGGCCACGCCGTCCGCGAGGGCGACTCACCCCGACCGGGCCTGGGGGTCTACCGCCGCGGCTCCGAGTCCCGCCGGATCGAGGTCACCGGCCTCTGAGATACACGCTCGGTGATCTGCGAACGGGTCTGTGAATATCCGTTCACAGACCCGTTCCGTGTCCATCTGTCAGTTTTTGGGGTGGTTCTCGTGGGCTGTGAACGGCTCAGGCCCCCGCGCCCGGGTTCGCAGATCTTCTGTGAATCCCGATGGCGACCACCCACAGTGACCTTCGCCGGGTGATGGCTCTGCCCACCGGACCCTCCCCCGCGGAGGGGGCCGGCGGGCGGGGGGACCACCCGGTCCACACACGACGACGGCCCCACCCGATGCCTGTCAGCGGGGTGGGGCCGTCTCTCTCGATCGCGAAATCAGAGAGGTCTCGATCCTATGCGCTTCCTCATCCGCCGCTGGACCCGCCTGACCACCGTGCTCGCCGACGTCGAGTGCGGCCGCTGCGGGCGCTGGTACGACCCCTCCGACCCGGCCGCCTGGTGGCCGCACAACAACAACGCCTGCTGACCGCCGCGCCGCCACCCGCCCGACCCAACAGTGAGGCACCCGCCGTTCCATATCCGGCGGGTGCCTCCTCTCCTTCCTACCGCAGCACCAGCCGAGAGGACCACGACCATGACCATGCGCATCGCCGCCACCGCCGGAGTACTCGCCACACAGCTCGGATGGGTCGCGAAAATGCTGCCCACCCGCCCCTCCATCCCGATCCTGGCCGGGATCCGCCTCGACCTCGACACCGACCAGGTCCGCCTCACCGGCACCGACTACGAGGTGTGGACCCACGCCGTCGTCGAGGCCGACGTCCAGGGCGCCGGCACCGTGGTCGTGCCCGGACGGCTCCTGGCCGCGCTGCTCTCCCGCCTGCCCGCCTCCCGAACGGTCGTCCTCACCATCGATCCCGACAAGGTGGCCGTCGAGTGCGGGCCCACGAAGTGCACGGTGCGCACCATGCCCGCCGAGGACTACCCGAACTCGCCGACCGCGCCCGCCCCGGCGGGGCAGGTCGAGGCCCAGCTCCTGGCCGTCGCCGTCGACCAGGTCGCCCCGGCCGCCTCCACCGACGACACCCTGGCCGTGCTCACCGGGGTCCACGCCGTCCTGGGCAAGGGCGGGATCGTCCTCAGCGCGACCGACCGGTACCGGCTCGCCCAGCAGATCGTCCCCTGGGAGCCGACCCTGGCCGCCGCAGAGCAGGAGCAGGACTCCGAGCTGCTGATCCCGGCCGTCACGCTCGCCCAGGCCGCCCGCGCCATGACCGGCACCGTGACGCTGGCCCACGGCACCGACAGCGGCACCTGGGTGTGCCACCTGGACGACGGGGTCCGGTCGATGTCCGTGCGGCTGCTGTCCTTCGACTACATCCCGGTGGAGAGCCACCTGGCCCAGGCGGCCAAGGGCGCCGTGGTGGACGTGGAGGTCGAGGTCGCCGACCTGGACGCCGCGCTCGGCCGCGTGTCGCTGTTCGCCGGACGGAACTCCCCTATCTCCTTGACCTTGGTCGACGGCGGCCTGGTGGTGCGCGCCGGAGACGACGGCGACGACGGCGCGGAGGAAGTCGCCGCCGACATCGCCGGAGAGGTCGGATGGACCTTCGCCATGAACCCGCAGATGCTCGCGCAGACGCTGACCGGCGCCCGGTCCGAGCGGGTCGTGCTGCACCTGACCAGCCCCACCCGGCCGGTCCTGGTCACGCCCGTGCGGGACGGGGACCCGGGGCGGCAGATCCTCATGCCCGTCCGCCAGCCCACCGCCAGCGTCGCCGCCGCAGCCTGAGAGGGGAGTCCACGATGTTCCGATCCACCACCTGGTACGGGATCCAGTGCGACGCCCCGGGCTGCGTCCGCGTCCTCCTGGACGGCGACGACCAGCCGGTGCTGGTCCGGTCGCCCGACCTCGACCTGGTCGACCCCGATCTCCTCGCCGACGACGACGGCACCCCGTGGACCCGCGCGAACGGGGAGCGGATCCTGTGCCCCGGCCACGGGCACCTGGCCGCCCCCGCCCCTACGAAAATCCATCTGGAGGCCCTGGACGCGGACGGACAGCTCGCGTCCTACGGCCTCAACGCGGTGGCGGATGCGGTCGCTGAACGCCGCGACGGCCAGGAAGTCACGGTCCTGACGATGCGGCCCGGGCATCGGCTTTCGCTTCTCGTGGCTCCGCACGGCCGCGGCCGCCCCCGGACGATCACTCACATCAGGGTGTCCACCCAGAGTGGTGAACTCGCGCGCGTACCTCTGGCTGAGCCGCGCCGGTTCGCGCGGCCCGGTGCGGTCGAGGTGGACACCCTGCGAGTTGAGATCGACGGCACTGCCTGACCCCCGGGACCCCGGACGCTGCCTCTGCCCACCAGGACCCCGTCGAGGTCCTGGTGGGCGGGGGGACCCTCCGGTCCACACGACGACGGCCCGCCCCTGATCTGGCCAAAGACACCGGGGCGGGCCGCACTCACTCCCAGAAGGAGCACACCCAGTATGACCACGACGAACACCACCTCCCGCCGCGTCCACGTCGACCACCCCGGCGTCCCCGTTCCCGCCGCGCTCCGGCCGTGGACCGCCCCCTGGCCCGACTACGACCCGGTCGACCCCACCCCCTCCACGCTGCGCGCCCCCGTCCTGCCCGACTGGGTCGCCGACCGCTGCCACACCCCGCAGGAGGTCACCGACTGGGCCGAGCGCCAGGAGCGCGCCGTCGTGCCCTTCGAGGTCAGCGAGGGGGTGCCGCTCAACCCCATGGGCCGCACCGGCCGGATCGGCAGGAACCTCAAGGGCTGGGGGGAGAACAGCGCGGCCGACCCGATCGTGGTGGCCGGCCCCGACCACGCCCCCCAGCTGCTCCTCATCCGCCGCGACGACATCCACCAGTGGGCCATCTCCGGCGGCATGGTCGACCCGGGCGAGACCGCCCCAGCCGCCCTGGTCCGCGAGCTGCGCGAGGAGACCGGCGTGGACCTGCGGGGAACGGCCCCGCAGATCCTGATGCGCACCTACGTCGAGGACTGGCGCAACACGGACTGGGCGTGGGTGTGCTCCACCGTCGCGCTCTACCGGATCCCCGACGTCGTCCCGGCCGCGGCCGCCGACGACGCCGAGGACGCGGCCTGGTGGCCGCTGACCACGATCGAGGACCTGGCCCGCGAGCTGGCGCCGCACGGCGGCCTGTACGCCGCACACCGCCCCCTGTTGGCCGCCGCCCTGGCGCAGATCGGAGACCGCAAGTGAGCCGCGTGCTGATCACCAGCTTCGGATTCGCCCACCTCGAACGCGAGGGGCTCTCCGCCGACTCCCTGGCCGCGCACGTCGTCGTCGACCTACGGGTGCACTTCCGCGACCCGCACGTGAGCCCCGCCCTGAGGGGCCTGACCGCCGACGACCCCGCGGTGCGCGCGCACGTGCTCGCCACCCCCGGCATCCGCGAGCTGGTCGACGCCCTGGTCAAGGTCGTCGCCGCCTACGCGGCCGGACCGGTCACGGCGCCGGTGCACGTGGCGGTCGGGTGCGCCGGCGGCCGCCACCGAGCACCCTCAACGGCCCGGGAGCTGGGCAGGCTCCTGCGGGAGCGCGGGGTCGAGGTCGGCCTCGTGGACCTCCACCTCGACCGGGAGGTGATCTCCCGATGACCGCGAAGCACCGCATCACCGTCGACCAGGTCCTTGCCGACCCCGCGTGGGCCCAGGCGCTCTACCTCCAGGGCCTGCGCCCCGAGGCCGAGACCGACCGGGGACGTCGGCACCTGACCGGGGCCGGGCTGCGGCGCGCCGCGGTCGAGCCCGAGGACGACCGCTACGCCTGGACCACCACCCGGAGGACCCCGTGATCAGCCTGGACGACCTCATGATCGGCGAGAAGGTCACCGTGGAAACCGACGAGGCCACGGTCACCGGCCGCGTCGCCGAGGTGGACGACCACCACCTGTGGCTCTACGAACACGACTGCGACGACGTCCACCACGCCCGGGAGTGGCGAACCGCCCGCCGGTCGGTGTCCCGGGTGGAGTACCTGGCACCGAGGGCGGGGTGGACGCGCGAGGAAGCCGACCACGCCACCGCACGCACCTGACCTGCCCCGTACAACACCACGTTCTACGGGCCCGCGTCCTGCTTCCGAGGACGCGGGCCCTTGGCTTCCAGGAGACTCACCACATGAGCACGACCACTACGACCTCCCGGGCCCAGACGGTGCGCGAGCACCCCGAGGTGCGCCGCGCCCACCAGCTCCTCCAGCGCGCACTCGACGGCAGCTCCGACCCCGGCCTGCGCCGGGCGCTGAGCCCCGCCCTTGACGCGCTGCGCACCGACCCCACCCTGGCCCTGACCACGGAGGGACAGCGCACCCTCGACCTGCTGGCGGAGCTCGCGCGCCAGCTCCGCCCCCTGAGCCGCCAGGCCGAGATGGCCCGCACCCACGCCCGCCTGCTGGCCGACCCCGACCTCGAGGAGGCCGACCGCGCCCATGCGATCAACCGGCTCGGCAAGATCAACCCGGCCGCCATCACGAACGAGGCGGAACTCGTCGAGCGGCTGTGCCAGCAGGCCCAGGAGTTGGCCGACCGGGCACGCCCCGACTGGCAGGACCCCGACCACCTGCACGGCCTGGCCCGCCGGATGCTCCCCCCGGTCCGGGACCTGGACGTGATCTCCCAGGCACTGCGGTCCTCGGTGAGCCGGGCCGCCGCCGTAGTCCCCGACGCCCCCGAGGTACGGCGCCTGCTCAACCTGGCCGACCAGATCCACCCCTGACACCAGCCCCGCCCGGTCTCCCGGGCGGGGCTTTTTTGCGTTCCAGGGGGCGGGTCAATCGGTGGACGGCAGCCGCCCGGGGAGCGGTCCTCCGGCGACGTCGACCGGCTCCTCGACGCGCGCGGCGCCAGTTCCTCCCCAGTGCGCGGGCCCGGCCGGGCGGGGCCGAGACAGCACCCCCGGATCGCGGCCGCCGAACCGCCCCGCCCTCGGGGTGCCGGCGCTTCCCGCGCGGCGGTCTGCTCGTGCTCCTGGTCGCTCATGTCGCCATCCGGTATCCACCGGCATCTACCGACTCGCACCCACACCCTCACCGAGGACAGGCATCGGAATTCACCACTCCATGGCACTAGACCCAATGCCACCCATCCAGGAGCCATGCACCGAGGCACCATTCCGACCCACGTCACTGATGAAGCACACCGAGGCACTACGCCAATCAAACCGAGGCACCATCTGTTCCACGTCACTGATGATTCGGGTGAGCCTTTGTATCTCTGGCGGCCGCCAGAGATACCTACGCTCATCCTGATCATCAGTGATGGTGAACGGTAGGGTCCGCCCATGGACCCTCTGCCCGGTGAACCCCCCACCGTCGTCACAGCCAGCCGCCGGATCCTCATGCGCACCTGTGAGTGGTGCGGCACCGAGATCACCACCCAAAAGCACGGACGCGGAGGGAAGCGCAAGTACTGCTCCCCCGCCCACCGCCAGCGCGCCTACGAGGTTCGCACCGCGCTCCGCCGCCAGGAGCGTGACCGCGAGGCCGGCACCGCGCGCCGCGCCGACGAACCCGTCCGCGAACTCGTCCAGGAGACCGTCACCCGCACCCGACTCGTGCCCGGCCGGGACAACTACGCGTCGCCGGACCCCTGGCAGGAGCCGGACCTGACTCCGTTGCCGACCACCTCCCTGCCGCGCCCACGCGAGATCCAGCGCCTGCTGACCCAGACCGCGGCCGCGATCGCGCAGGGGCACCTGACGCCGTCCGAGATCGACCGGGTGATGCGCGGCGTCGAGCAGGTGCGCACAGCGAGGAGCCGGTTCTACGACGGGCTGAGCGAGCACCGGGACCGGCGTCACTGATGTGGAAGAGCGTGGGGAAAGCACCCAGGTATCTACGATCCGGTGTGTTCGGCGTGTCGCGCCGCCATGGGGTACTCGGCGGACGCCTGGCAGTACCCGGGGGCCCGCCCCCGGGACCCCCGGTTCCACGCGGGGACCTGGCGCGCACCCCGAGCGCCGGGGCAGGGTCCGTCCGCGCCAGAACCCCGCGCGGGCCAATCCCGTGGCGCAGGCGTGTCCGTGGTGGCCGGGATCGGACTTTCCCTGCGATCGTCGGCCGCGGCCGCCAGGATGGGGCCATGACGACGAACACCACCCCCTCCTCCTCGACCGACGTCACCGTGCGGCTCGTAGGCGGCCCCGCCTACTGGGACGGCCAGACCCTCACCTACCCCCGCGCCGACGTCCACGAGGGCCCGCTCGACGACGTGGGCGCCTACCTCCTGATCCCGGACTCCTCCCACCTGGACGCCGGGAACCTGCCGCCGTGGATGGGTGTGGACCCGCGCGCCCACTACGCCCCCGACAGCGAGGCCACCCGCGAGGTGTGGACCTTCCAGGGGTGGATCCCGGCGTGACCACGACGCACGAGTACAGCATGGGTCGGGTCACCATCGGGGGCGCGGTGCTCTTCACCGTGGCCGCGATCGGGTTCTCCTCCTGGACGGTCATCCCGTCCCTGGGGCTCACGCTCGGAATCGGCTACCCGCTGCTCATCGCCATCACCGTCTGGTGGCGTTGGTCCCTACGGTCCACGGCCCTCCGACTGTGGCCACTGACCGCGATATGCGTGTTCATGCTCGTGCTGCTCGCTGGCGCCGGGTACGAGGCCGCAGGGCTGCGAGGACTGGAGGTGGCCGGCCAAGTGGGACACGCGGTCGTGGCCGCCTTCTTCTTCCTGCCCGCGCTGATCGTGGCCACCACCGACCCACCCCGTACCAGCAAGGACGACGCCGCCGAGGTGCCGTAGGTACGGCAGTACGTCATGCCGTACCGTCGCCGTATGAGACTCTCCATCGCTCTGGCGAACACCAAGCCCGGCGTCGGCAAAACGACGAACAGCGTGCTGCTGGCCTCCCGGTTCCACGCCCTTGGGCACGACGTGCTCCTGGTCGACGCCGACCCCGCCCAATCCGCGCTTGCCTGGTCCGATGAGGTCGACGGGTTCGCGTTCAAGCTCATCGGGTTGCCCACCAAGGACGCCGGCCGCCGCCTGGCCGACTACGCGAACCCCGACACCATCGTGATCGTGGACCTGCCCCAGGCCGAAGACCACGGCGCGATCGTGCGGGGCGTACTCCGCTACGTGGACGAGATCACCATCCCCGTCGCACCCAGCACGATCGAGATCGACCGCACCTCTGCGATCGGTGACCTCCTGGAGGAAGTGGCCGAAGTCCGCCGCGAGCCCGCCCGGGTCGCGGTGCTCCTCAACCGCGTCGTCGCCGGAGCCCGGTCCGGCCGGGACGCCCGGGAGGGTCTGGAGGCGTCGGGGTGGAACGTGCTCGACACCCAGATCCCGCGCCGGGAGGCCTACGCGCTGGCCTACGGGGCCCCGCCGGAGGTGTCGCCAGGTGATCCTGTCGCGCTGTTGGCCGACGAGTACCTGACCCGTGCCGGGATCGAGGTGGCCGCGTGAGCGCCGCCAGGTCGACGTCGAGCGCGGGCCGGTTCGCCAAGACCGCCACCAGCCGCCGCACGACAGCCGCGGGCGCCGGAGCCGATCCGGTGAAAGCCCCGTCGAAGATCGGGCGCACGGCGGAGCGCACCGAGAAGTTCCGCACCACGGTCGACCTGGACCCCGCCGACCACCGTCGGCTGCGCCGGATCGCGAACCGCCTCGCGGAGGACCTGGACGTGGCGGAGGTGCCGCGCCGGGCGGTGTGGCTGGCGCTGCTCGCGGAGCTGGACGACGACGCGGCGCTGTACGACCGGGTGCTCGACCGGATCCGGGAGGCCCGCTCCGAGGTGCCGTAGGTACGTCATGCCGTAGATACGGCAGCGCGAGTGCGGGGGACTGCGGTCCTCCGCACTTTTGCGTTATGGCAGGTCAGCACCACGCCGCAGCCCTTCCGGTGGTGGCCACCGACGCCCCGGCCGGAAAAGTGCGGAGGACCGCACTTTCGGGTCGGTCGACCGCCCGGGGAGGAAGTGGCCGGCCCCCGCGTCGAAAAGTGCGGTGCTCCGCAGTTCGGGTCAGGTGGCGATGCGGGCCACGACGCGGGCGTAGCGGTCGGCCTGGTCGTCGGTGTACGCCCACATGGTCGGCGCCGTCGAGCCCACCGGGGAGATTCGCCAGATCGCCCCGTTGCCGTGGGCACCGGGTGGCACGCTGGTGATGACGACGTCCGGATGACGCTGGGAGAGCTCGTGCTGGGTAGCCATGGCCGTCACGGTAGCTGGATCCGCCGCCTCGTAGACCCCCTCCTGCGGTACACGTGCGCGCGGTGCAAGGAATGGAACGGCCGGGGCGCCCCCTACTGCTGGGCGTGCGGGGCGAAGCGGCCCCAGTAGCCCTTACCGCCGGATCCTGTTCCGATGTTCCTGTCGCTGGTCGGTGACGTACCTACGGCATGACGTAGGTACGTCACCGCCGGGCACCAGGGGGCGGACAAGGTAAGCCGGAAAGGGGCAATGGCCCTCCGGCGCCGGGGGCCCGTTCTCCGGCGGGCCCCTCTCTTTGGCCGTCTGACTTTCGATAAGCTGACTTGTCGAAACCCAGAATTCGGACATTGACCCCACCCCTCACACCCCCGGGAGCCCCTGTGACCACCGAGCTGATCCCGTTCCCCGACGCCGACGACCACGGCGACGGGGGGCCGAGGAGGATTGCTACAGGATTTAGCGGTAGCCCGGCCGACGCGGAGGTCGTCCTCCTCGATGAGGCCGCGTTCGACGGCGGCCGCCAGGAGGTCGCCCTCCCCGACGAGACGGAGCTGACCCCCTCCGCCGCGGCCCGGGTCGCCGACGGCTGGGCGGCCTCGACCCGCACCGGCTACGCCCGCGACTGGCGCGCGTTCACCGCCTGGTGCACGCAGACCTCGCGGACCCCGCTCCCGGCCACCGCCGAGACCCTCGCCTCCTACACCGACCACCTCGCCGCCGCCGGGGCCGCCCCCGCCACCGTGGACCGGGCGCTGGGGTCGATCGCCTCCCGCCACGCCGCCGCCGGGCACGCGGTCTCGACGAAGGCGGCCCGGCTGGTGCTGCGCTCCTACCGCCGCGAGTGGGCCGCCGCCGGAGGCCGGACGCGGCGGGCGCCGGCGCTCTCCGTCGAGGAGCTGCGCCGGATGGTCGACGCGGCCGGGGAAGGACTCGTCGGACTCCGCGACCGCACGCTCCTGCTGCTGGGCTACGCGATGATGGCCCGCCGCTCCGAGCTGGCCGCGCTGAACACCACCGACCTGCGCCAGGTCCCGGACGGGCTGGAGGTGTTCGTCGCGACCTCGAAGACGGACAAGGACTCCGCCGGGACGACCGTGGCCGTGCCCTACGGCACGCACCTGTCCACCTGCCCGGTGCGCACCGTGGCCGCCTACCTCGCCGCCCTGGCCAAGGCCGGGGTCACCGCCGGGCCGCTGCTGCGCTCCGTCGACCGCCACGGGCGCCTGGCCGGAACCGCCGACGCGGCCGGACGCGGAACAGGACGCATGTCCGGCGCCGGGATCAACCTCGTCGTCAAGCGCCTCGCGGAGGCCGTCGGCATCGAGGGCGTCACCGCGCACTCCCTGCGCGCGGGCCCGGCCACCGCCGCGGCCGCCGCCGGAGCTCCCCGGGCGTGGATCGCCCGCCAGGGGAGGTGGTCGGAGTCCTCGACGGCGATCGACTCCTACATCCGGCCCGCCGACGCCTGGCGCGACAACCCCATCCGCAAGGTCGGCCTCTGATGGCCGCCCCGCCGGTTCCGCACCCGGCCCCGCTCGTGCGCGTGCGGGGCCGGTACGCGGTGCTCGTGGCGTGGGTGGGCACGCCCCGGCGGGGTCTGCGGGCCCGGATCACCTGGGTCGAGCGGGAGGCCGGCGCCCCGGCCCGGTGGCGCTGGGAGACGGCGGAGGTCGACGCCGCCGAGGTCGAGCCGTTGCGCGGGCAGCTGTACCGGTACGTGCCCCGCGAGGACCGACAGGACCCCGGATCGGTGACGTAGGTACGTCATGCCGTAGATACGTCGCCATGCTGACCTGCAAGGACAGAAAAATCTGGGTCCCGTCCTCCAATTCGTCGAACAACGTCAGGATCACCTGACATACTTGCTGTCAGGAAACCCTGACAAGCAAGGAGGGCCGATCGTGGCCTGGACCCTGGAAACCGACTACGCCCCTGTCACCGAACACACCGGCTACGTCCAGATGCTCCTGGACGACGGCACCGCAACCTCGACGTGGAGCCGCGAGATCGCCGAGCGCGTCACCGGCTGGCAGGCCGGATGCGAGTGCGGCACCTGGACGAGCATGCGCAGCTACGACCGCGCCGACCACCCCTCCCCCAACGGCACCGAACCCTCCCAGGTCGAGGAGTGGCTCTCCTGTGCGTGGGAGGAGCACGTCCTCATCGACGTCCCGGAACTGCGCCTGCACACCCTGGCCGCCCGTCGCAGCGGAACCGCGGCCGCCGTCGACGCCGAGGTCCAGACGCTCCGCGTGCGCGGGGTGCCCTGGGAGCGGATCGGAGCGGCGGTCGGCATGACCCGCCAGTCCGCGTGGGAGCGCTGGCGGCACCTGGACCTGGTCGAGCGCAAGCGCACCGGCGCCGACACCCGCCCGGCGGCGACCTCCTTCCGGCCCGCGTTGGACGAGCTGGACGCCCTCGCGGGCCCGCACGCCGCCCGCGCGGACGTCGACCCGGCCGTGACGGCGGTGGAGCAGGCCGCCATCGGGCTGCGCCGCCTGCTCGCCCCCACCGGCCCCGAGGACACCGACGACGCGGTGGCCCGCCTGGACCGCGCCGCCGACTACGCCCGCGAGGTGCACGCGAACATGCTGGGCTCGGTGGGGGCCGTGGCCACCGCCGCGATCACCGACGCCAGCCTGGAAGCGGTCCAGGTCGACTATGCGAGCCTGCGGGTCTACGACGAGGACGACGGCAAGCACACCACCCTGGACGTGACATGGGGCGGCGCTTCCGATGAGCCGCCGGTGCTGCGGGTGGGCGGCCGGACCGTCACCGACCCCGTCGAGGTCCTGCGGATCACCCGCGCCCTGGAGATCCTCTCCGCGACCGCCGCGAACACGCTGTACCCGGCGAACGACGACGTACCTACGGCATGACGTATCCACGTCACCTACGCCGATGACCACTGAGGAGATCAGAATGACCGTGCTGACCCGCGAGAACTTCAACGACCCCACCCACAACCCCGTCACCCCGTGGACCCCGACCATGTGGTCCGAGATGCCCCACCAGCAGTACCGCGGCGGCCTGGCCGCATGGCTCACCCGCCTGGAAGAGCTGCTCGGGCACGGGGTCGACGCCGACTGGCACGAGCACCCCAACCCCGAGGACGGCACCGAGGGTGTGGTCGAGGTCCGCGTGCACGCCTTGTACTTCGCCCACCCCGACGAGGGGCCGTGGCTGCTGACCCTGAAGGGCGAGGTGCACACCGACCCCGACCTCGCCCCGGACTGGACGTGGGCATGGGACTCGGCGGACAGCGACGAAATGCTCTGGGAGACGGCGCCCGAGCTGAACGGGTGGGGGTGGCCAACATCCGCCGACGCCGTGGATGTGCTCACCCTGCTCACCCGGGAACGGGAACAGTGGGACGACGGCCTGTCCGACCTCCATGGCCCCGGCCGGGAGGGCTGATGGCCCGCCAGCGGGGCGGCCTGGGGGACAGCGGCCTCCACGCCGCCCGCCACCGGATCCGCGAGGCCGTCCCGGAGCCGCCCGCCCAGGTCGACGTCGTCGAGCACCTCCTCGCGCCGGGCAGCACCCCGCCGCTCCTCACCGTCGAGGAAGCACGCGACGTCCTCGCGGTCCTGGACGCCGCCGCCGGCGCGGCCCCGGGAACCGCGGCCGCCGCCCGCGTCACCGTCCTCGCCGACCGGCTGAGGGTCCGGCTCTATGCGGCCACCCATGACGTACCTACGGCATGACGTACCTACGTCGCCCCATGACCTGCACAGACACCACGAAGGGACGGCCCGTCCGATGATGGCCACCACCCACCGCGCCCGAAAAGCACGCCCCTGCGACCGGCAGGAATGCGCCACCCAGATCCGCCCCGGCGACCTGATCGTCCGCACCACCACCCCGCCCGGCCGCCACCACCTGTACGGCGACACGGGCTGGGTGCGGTCCGTCACCCACGCCGGCCGGTGCCCCCTCCCCGGGCCGCCCGCCGACGCCTGGAACGCGGCCTACCCGGTGGGCACGCCCGTGCTCGCGTGGCCCGGCGCCCGGGACGAGGAGCCGCTGCGCACCCGGACCCGCACCCCCGCGTGGACCACGGCCGCCGGGTACCCCATGGTGTCCGTGGACAACTACACGGGCGGCATCCTCCTCACCCACGTCGACCCCCAAGGCATGCCGTAAATACGCCATGCCGGACACACGTCACCGGGTGGACTAGATCGGGGAGGACCTGGACGAACTCGTCCACCCGGCGACGTCGACGCAGGCCAACACCGGGGGTGGGGGTGGACTCCCCCTCCCCCACCCCGGCCGGACCGGGAGAGTGCTGGTGCTCCCGGCCGGTACGGGTCTGGGGATTCCCGGACCCAGTGGTGGCCGAACCGCCGCCGGGGCATCCTGAACAGATGAGCGAGCAGCCCCGCGACCCGGAGGTCGAGCACCTGGCCGCCACCCTGCGCCGCCGCCGCGAGGAGTTAGCCGGCGCTTCGGGTGTGCGGATCGGACGCGGGACCGTGGTGCACGAGCTGACCACGCACATGTGGGCCGGTGTCGCTGTTCCGGCGGTGGCCTGTCACGCGGCCGTGGACCCGCTCCGGTTGACGGCGGCCGCCGGGCCGGTGTCGTGCCGCCGGTGTTCGCGGCGGGGCCGCCAGGAGCAGCGGCAGGTGCCGGGGCAACTGGCCCTCCCCGACGAGTAGGCCGGATCCGGGGTGGAGGACGAACGCGACCTCCCCGCCGGTCCTCGCGAGATTCGGGTGGAACATGCGACGTCGACCAGTTCGACCACCGGTCGACGTGGTGGTCGACCACCCCGGCCGGGCCGATATTTTCCGATGATCTCGTCGGCGGACATGGCGGTCTACCCGCCCGCTCAACGGCGCCCCGGGGCCGGAAGATCCTGACGCCCCCTCCCCCTGGGGGACGTCGACGTCCAGGGCGTGAGGGACGACGGTGGAGCCCCGACCTGCGACGACGGGAACAGTTGGGGAGTTTTGACGACGTCTCGGCGGTGTGGAACGCGCGGTCGGCGACGGAGGGTGAACGCCGGATCAGGGGTTGACCCCGCGCTGGACCCGGCACTAGACCCCACGGTAGACCCGGCGCTAGACCCCGCACTGGACACGCGGCTGGACACGCCCTCCGTGACCCGGCGTGGTGTCCGCTGGCCAGACCCCTCGGTCGAGCCCGGCAAGCCGCCGACATCTCCCTCTCCGAACAACCTGACCCCCACCTGCGGAAACAGGAACAGTTCGGAAAATTCTGCGCCGTCCAGATGGTGTCACCTACGCGCCCGACGTCGAGGTCCTCGACCGCGATCCGGACGCCCCCTCCCCCTGGTGCCGTAGGTACGGCATGACGTGAGTACGGCACCCGGCCGAACCGGAGAAGTCGCCTTGACCATGTAGATCACACCGACGGCGGATCAGCCAGCGGATGACGCGGAGAGCACGCGATGTCGTCCAGACGCAGCCCTTCCTCCTGAAGGAGAAGAGCCTCCTGGTGGAGTCGCCCGGCGAGGTCGATGGCCTCGAAGTCGGCATGCGGGTGCAGGAGCCGCAGCGTGGCCTGTGTCAGCCGATTGGACCGCAGCAGCAGGGCCCCGGCCCGCCGGTGGATCTCGTCGACCCGCCGTTCCACCGCCTTCTCCCGGGCCCGGCGCCGTCGGGCGGCCTTGCGCTGCCCGCCCTCGGTGTCGGGGCGCAGAGACGGGCCCGCGGCTTCGCCCAGGCGCTCCGCGAGCTCCGGGGCCCGGTCGGGGTCGAGGCCGTAGGCCAGGGCCGCCAGGATCGCGGGGCGGGGCCGGCGCTGCCCTGCTTCGAGGCGGGTGATCGTGGACCGGGCGACCGCGGAACGGGCTGCGAGGGTGCGGGTGGACACCCTGGCCTCGGTGCGCAGCTTGCGCAGGAGGGCGCCCAGGGTGGAGCGGAGGACGACGGCTTCCTCGGGGGCGGGGACGCCGGGGTTCGGATCGGTGGCCATGGGCCCATGGTCGCCTAACGGGCGCGCGCACGCGCGAGAGTCTTATCACCGGAGTGTTAGGTCTTCGCTGGTTTTCGTCAGGTGCTCGTGTCCTCGGCCGTGGTGTGTCCCCGGTGGAACGGGGCTTCCTCGCGCGCGTAGGGGAGGGCTCGGATGTCGGTTTTCGCTGGGATTCGCTAGAGCGCCGGCCACTCCCGCGCTTCCGCCGTCACCGTGCTTCCCCGCGTCCTCCCCACGCGCGCGGGACAGGAGGCGACCCGCTTTCCGTCACACAGGAGCCCGTGACGCCTCGCGCGTGCGCGCGCGTAGGGAGGGGTCGACCGGTCGACCTTTCAGTCCCGTCGGGCTTCAAGAACCCGCTCCACCGGCCAACCGACGAACTCGGCAACATCCTCGTTGGAGGTGGACCGGCTGCCGATCCAATCGTCGAGAGCGTCGCACAGAGATTCCGGGAGGCCCTCGGTCACGTGGAGGTCGTCGTCGTACAGGTCATCGGTGAGCGGGTCGATCAGCGCCCATGACTCGGCCTGGTGCGATCCCAGGAGTTCCAGGAACCCGTTGAGTCCGTTGCTCCCTTCAGCGAGGGTCTCGCCCGTCCGGTAGTCGGTGACCTCCCATGTGTCGTGGTCGACCTGGCCGCCGTCGACGACCCGCCCGCCGGCGGCCTCGTGCTCGCTGACGCGCTTCTCGATGGCTTCTTGGAGTTCGCGGCGTCGGCCCAGGAGGGTGATGACGTGCTGCTTGACGAGGTCTTCTGCCATGGGGCTTCTCCAGTACTCGGGGGTCTTGCGGGTTCACGGAGTCGGGGCACACACCCGGCATCGTTTGTAGTGACGGCCGCCCTTGGGGCCGGTGTTCTCGGCCATCCACGCGCGGGTTTCCTCAGCTGACATGAGGCGGAAGGGGATGTCCCCGGAGGCCCACCCCGATTCCGCGAACGTGAGGTCGTGGTCGTCGTCGGCATGGGCGAACGCGCGGAGCGCTTCCTCGTCGCCGGGCTCATGGGTGATGAAGCCGTCCGGCATGTGTCGTCGGACAACACTGCAGCCGACCGTGTGCAGCCCCTTGGAGTTGCCGACGGCGAAGGGGAACTCGTCGTGGAGTGTCCACCGTCGCCACCGTTCGGCCATGGTCTCCAGGTGGCGGGCGAACCGGCGGCGCGACCGCTCGCAGGTCCGGCATCCGCCGTCGCGTTTGCACCAGGCCAGCTTGTCCTCGTGGGTTTCGTATTCGTAGCAGCTGGCCGAGTCGTAGATCTTGTCGACCGCGTCCAGCAGCATGCTCCGAACGTCGGTGGCCTTCTCCTGGCCGGCGGCCACGGCGTCGAGGAGGTCGAGCACGGCGGGCAGCTCGACGCTGAACCCGCGTCCTTCCCGGAGGGGCCGGTCCCGGACGTCGGAGTCGGAGAAGGCGACCGCGAAGGAGAACACGACGCGTTCCAGCTCGGTGCCTGATTTGGTGCGGAAACTGACTGTGTGGTTGGAGGACATGGTCCTGCTTCCGTGTCGGCGGGATCGGTGAACCACTCAAGCAGGCGCGGCGCCAGCGCGGTGCGGAAACGGGAACGGCCCCGCGCCGTGTACGGGTGCGGGGCCGCGGTTCGTCGGGGTCTATGCGGGTGCCATGTCGACGAACCGGCTGTAGTGACCCTGGAAGGCCACGGTCACGTCCGCCGTGGGGCCGTTGCGGTGCTTGGCAACGATCAGGTCCGCCTCCCCCGCCCGCACCGTCTCCTTGTCGTGCACGTCCTCTCGGTAGAGCAGGATCACGACGTCGGCATCCTGTTCGACGGCGCCGCTTTCGCGAAGGTCGGACAGGTGCGGCTTCTTGTCCTGGCGCTGCTCCGGGTTGCGGTTGAGCTGGGAGAGCATCACCACGACCACACCGAGTTCCTTGGCCATGAGCTTGAGCGCCCGGGAAGCCTCGGAGACGGCGACCTGCCGGGACTCGGCATCGGCTCCGGAGGGGATGAGCTGGAGGTAGTCCACGACCACCATGTCCAGGCGGCCGGTGCGGGCCTGGTAGCGGCGGCAGTTCGCGCGGATCTGGGCCACGGTCGTGCACTTGTCCGCGACCCACAGGTGGTGGCCCTCGGTCTCGCGCTGGGCCTTGACCGTGGCGATGCGGGTCCACATCTCGTCGTCGAGCATGTCGCCCCCGGCCCGGATGGAGTGCAGGGGCACCTTGGACTCCGCCGACAGCCAGCGCAGGCGCAGCTCCTTGTTGGTCATCTCCAGTCCGAAGAACGCGGCGTGGTGGCCGGCCTTCACCGCCCCGCGGGAGAAGTCCAGGGCGACCGTGGACTTGCCCAGAGCGGGGCGGGCGCCCACGACGATGAGCTGTCCGGGCTCGAAGCCGCCGCCCAGCAGGGCGTCGAGGTCGGCGAACCCGGTGGGGACGCGGTTCTCGTTGGCTTCGCTGCCGCGCTGCATCTCGTCGATCAGCGCTTCCCAGGCGTCCGGGTCGAGGATGTGCTCCAGGTCGCCGTGGTGGTCGGCGCTGGAGGTGACCATCTCCGTCACGGCGGCGCGGGCGTGGTCGACCAGCTCGTCGACCTCCCCGATGCCTTCGTAGCCGAACTGGGCGATGCGGGTGCCGACCTCGACCAGGCGGCGCAGGACGGCGCGGTCGGCGACGATCTTGGCGTAGTGGCCGGTGTTGGCGAAGTGGGGGATGGCATCGACGCAGGTGTGCAGGTAGAGGTCTCCGCCGACCCGTCCGAGGTCACCGCGCCGGGTCAGCTCGTCGCGGACGCTGATGGCGTCCAGGGGTTCGCCGCGCGCCCCCAGGGCCTTGAGGGCGTCGTAGATCATCTGGTGGGCGGGCTTGTAGAAGTCGGGAGTGCCCACGAGGATGCGCTGGACGTCGGCCAGGAGGGTGGCCTGTTCGACGGCGTTCGGCGCGAGCATGAGCCCGCCGAGAACGCTTTGTTCGGCCTGGATGTCGTGGGGCGGGGTGCGGTCGGACATAGTCTGGGATCTCCATCTCTACAGGTGGTAGGGGCCGGACGCGGAGCTTGCAGGCAGCGTCCGGCCCCGTCTTCGTGAACGGGGTCGAGCTGGGTCAGCGGGCGCCGACGAGTTCGTCCAGGCGCTGGGCGATGTCGGGTCGGCGGGCGGCCCCGTACTTCTTGAGCAGGCTGACCAGGACCGGCTTCGGGGCGAACCGGCACGCGGCGCACGGCATGGGCTCGTGGTGGGTGTGGCAACGGGTGTCGACCCCAGCCGTCTCATTGGCCTCTGCTCGGGCCTCAGATGCACGCTGAGCGCGTACCGCGTCCAGGTGGGGGGTCAGGTCCTCGATGTCGAATCCGGAGACGTAGCGGCGCACCGAGCGCACCGAGCGCCCGTGGTGTGCCTTGTAGTCGGCCTTGACCCGTTCCAGGACGGCGGCGGCTTCGTCCTCGGTGGCGTCGGTCATCTCACGCACCAGGTCCACCGCACCCGGCTGGCGGCCCTTGGTGTTGGTGGAAGAGGTGTCGTCCTCCTCATCCGCCGGAACCCGTGGAGACGGTGTGACTCCCGCGCTACCTGAGGAAGAAGACTTCTCTTGACTAGAAGAGGTACCGCCGCATGGGTGCGGCCAGGTAGCCGCATGGGTGCGGCCACCCTGGCCGCATCGGTGCGGCCACCCTGGCCGCATGGGTGCGGCCACCCCCCCCTGTTCGCACTCGCAGGTGTCCTGATCTGCGGTTTCAGACTTTGCAGCGGCCTTTTCGGCAGCTTCGGCGCGCTTGGCCGCACGTTCGGCCCGTCGCTTCGCGGCCCGCTCGCCGGCGCGCTCGTCCCAGCGCTCCCGGTCCAGGAGTCTGTAGACGCTCGGGATGTTGCTGCGCGGGTTGGCGGGGTCCTTGCGGCGCTCGACTTCCAGGAGTCCGTACTCTTCGAGCTTCTTCACGCCGCGGTCGACGGTGTCGACGGACTTGCCGATGCACGCGGCGAGGCGCTTGCGGGTCGGGATGTCGTCGTCGTCGGGGTTCTCGTCGGTGTCGCGGCTGGTCTGGTCGGCGAAGCTCGCGAGGGCGGCGTAGAGGGCCTTGACGACGGGTTCGACGGAGCCGTCACGCGCGAGTTCGGCGTCGAACTTGATCCAGTCCACGTCGGGGGCGCGGAGGACAACGGGGTACGGGACGTGGTCGTCCACGGTGGTCATTGGGTCTGCTTTCCAGGCAGCCCAAGCACGCGTTAGCGGTGCTCGTTACCCAGTTCGGGTAGCCCCACGAACCACTTTTGCCTTAATTCGGCTACAGTGGTGCACGCATCTATGTGGGGTGAGCATCGCTTGCTGTCGTGCTAGGACAGCCAGCTCACGACTTCGACTTAGGCCCGGGCTTAGGCCCCCGGGCCTTCGTCATGTCTGGGGATCGATCTTGGTGAAGCTGAGCCTACATGTCCGGTTCGACAAGGTGGTCGAGTAGCGCGTCATGGGTACAGGTGTTCGGTTGTGGCGGTCGACACGTCCACCTCCCGCTCGAACAACGCCCCGCTGCCACGGCCGGGAGCAGTCTCGGTGCGGAGGTGTCGGAAGCCGCGAGCCTTGTAGTACTCCTGCAGCGCCGTGTTCGTGCGCCAGCAGTCCAGGCGCACCGAGGACTTCCCCTCCGCCGCAGCGTGTCGGCAGGCCCAGTCCAGGATCTCGTCTCCGAGACCGGTGCCCCGCCAGCTGTCGTTGATCATCAGCTTGTACAGGTACAGGGCGCTCTCCGGGGCGTCGTCCTCGTGCCACCAGTCCGGGTCCGGCCCTGCGAGCGTCACCGTGGCGACGACGGCCCCGGCCGGGTCGGTCACCACGCTGGTCACGCCGTCCCGGATGCCCTCCTGCAAGTTGCGGATACCCCGCGCTCTGTTGTGCCACTGGTCGATGCCAGCGGCGTGTAGGCGGTCCTCCGCGGCAATGCGGAGCCCAACGACCGCGTCGAGGTCGGCTTCGGTGGCGGTGCGTATGCGCAGGGTGCTCATGTGAGGTCCAAGTCGTAGACGAGATAGTGGCGGTCGCCGGGGAAAACGGTGATCATGTGGCGCACCGGAGTGCCGTCCTCGCCGTAGCCGGTGCGGCGGTGCTCACCAACGGGGACTCCGGTGGCGATGTCGAGGTCAGCCGCCTCGGACGGAGTCGGCATCCGAATCAGAATCGTGTCCCGAACCGAGACCTGCGGATGGCCGATGCTCCGCAGGATGCCCCCCGGAACCGCGACGTCACGCTGCTCCATCAGCAACGTCCCCCTCGCCAATAGCTCCGGGAAGTAGCTGTTCGACAACTGGTACGGCACGTCATCCACGTACCGAACCCGTGCCCGATGCACCACCATCGTGCCGGGCTCGACCTCCAGGCACGCCGCGACATCGGTGCCGGCGGCCTCCACAGACGCGACCACTGTCTGCCGCGGAGAGCGCCCCTGTTCGGTGATTCCAGCGGCCCAGTCGTCGGCGAAGCCGGTATCCCGGCGCCCTCCCCGCTCGAACTCGTGCAACCTCCACGCGATAGGGCGCGGATCTCGAACGCGGCGTCCCCGCCGCCCTTGGCCGCGGCTGATCAGGCCGTCCTGCTGTAGACGCCCGAGCGCCTGTCGGACAACCGGCCTGCTGACCTCGTGCTGCTCGCACAGCTCCGCCTCGGTAGGCACGGTGGCCCCTGGACTCAGCGCACCGGGCGCGCCGGGGGTGTCGACACCCCGAAGGATCCGCTGACGCAGGTCCTCGTAGACGGCTTCCCAGAGCGGGTTTTCCCTGTTCACGGCACCTCCTCTCCTCGTATTTGTAACAACAGTCATGCTAGCTCTTGCGTACTGTCAGTATTGTAATTACAGTAATGACAGAACGAGGGGCGCGCAAGCCCCCTCGGCCCGGGAGTGGACTCCGGTGAGCAGGGGTGATCCCTGCCCACCGCGTGGAAGCCCGGAGCGCAGGAGCTTTGAGAACTTCACAGTGACAAGTCGCAGTTCAGCCCTCTGCCAGTACCGGAGGGGGTCAAAGCGGACGGACCGATCACGCCTACGGGCCGCTGTGAGGGTGCCTCGCCTATGACTGCGCCACTGCGCCCCCTGCGGGTGCCCGTCCGACCCCACCTCCCCACCACGGGGAAGCGGGGCCGGGCGGGGACCGCAGGGTCCCGGCCCTCCACCAAGGGGCCGGCACCACGCACTGAACACGACGAGAGGAACGGCCGATGCCGACCCTGACCTGGAACGCCGTCAACTACATGCAGGCCGTCGCCGCGGACCTCCTCGGCGACTGGCCCGAGGGCAAGCCGGACGGCCCCGACGGGGAACGCCCCGCCGCGTGGCTCATGCGCGGCGGGGGCCGCGTCGCCGCACTGGCCGACCTCATGCGGTCGTGGGGCTACGAGGTCGAGCCCCACGAACCCGGGTGGCTCCGCATCAGCGGGCGCCCCACGAACGTCGAGGCGATCCGCTACCTGGAAGCCAAGCGCGCCCAGGCGCGACTGGACTGGCTGCGCGAAGCCACCGCCGCCGACCTCACCCGGTTCGCCACCGCCCTTTGAGCCCCTGTGCTGCCTGTCCGGCCCCGACCCCCGCCCGGGGGAGCGGGGCCGCGGCGGGGACCACAGGGTCCACCCACGAGAGAGGAACGCCGATGACGTACCTGCTGCGCATCGCCGCCACTGTCGCGACCTGGCGCTGCGGCGCCTGCCAGACCTGGAACGACGACTCCGACACCCACTGCATGGTCTGCACGACCCCGGAAGGAACCGCATGATCCGCCTGACGCACCGCCGGTGCCGGCACGAGGTCGAGGGCCTGGCCGACGCCGCGCTCCGCCAGACCGCACGCGCCGAGACCCTGGCCGTCCGGGTCGAGAACCGGGACGCCAAGGTCGAGGACCTGACCGACGACCTGCGGGCCGCCGAGCACCGCCTGGACGAGATCACCGCCGCCTGCGAGGACATCGAGTACGCCCGCGAGGACGCGGTCATCCCCGACCTCCTGCGCGAGAAGCTCCTGGACGCCGACGACCGCGACCGCGTCCTGGCCGAGCACTCCCGGGCCCTGGCCCAGATCGACGAACTCACCGAACGGCGCGACCGCACCCTCGCGGCCGCGCACGAGGCCGGGATGCTCGCCCGTGTCTACGCCCTGATGATGGGCGCCGGAGACCGCGGGGACAGCGATGCCGGGGACCTGATGGAGGGGATGCGGGTCACACGCTGGCACCGCGTTCCGGGGTGGGGGTGCCAGGACACGGCCTGCACCGAGGAGGTCCGCGAGCTGGTCTGGCACACCGACCGCCCCAGCCGGGCCCACATGGCGTGCGAGTGCGGCCGCGTCTGGCGAGCGGCCCCCGGCTCTGCGGACCGCGCCGAGACCGAGAGCCGCCGACACGCGCTCAGGGGGACCGGCTACAGCTCCACGCGCCCCTGGGGGACGCTTCCGGCTCCGGTGCTGGAGGCCATGGACCGGGCCCTGCCGACCGCCGCCGAAGTCCGCCGGGCCGCCGCGGCGGTTCCGGCATGACCACCCCCGAGGACCCGAAGGTCCCGATCAGCGAGTACATCGCCGAGATGCGCTCCGAGCTGGCCCGCGTCGACACCAAAGCGGGCCTGCTCGCCGGTCTCTCCGGCGCCTCCCTGGCGCTGCTCGCCCCCCAGTTGGACGGCGACGACCCCGCGGTGTGGGTCATCCGCGCCGGGGCCGCCGCCCTCGTGGCCGCCCTGGTCGTGATGCTCCTGGGGGTCCGCCCCCGCATCAGCCGCACCGCCCCGTTCGCGGCGCTGCTCGCCGACCCGACCGGGTGGACCCCCGAGGGGGAGCGCGAGCGCGCCCTGGCCCTCGCGGCCGTCACCGCCAGCAAGTTCCGCCGGATCCGCCTCGCGGTCGATCTGCTGATCGGCGCCGCCGTCCTGGTCGGTGCCGGCCTTCTGTGGGCCGGGATCGCCGGATGACCACCCCCGAGGAGACCCAGGCCCTGGCCGCGGCCGCCGTCGCGGTCCTGGCCGTCCTCGTCGCGGTGCCGGTGCTGGCCCTGTGGGTCGAGCACCGCACCCCCTGTAACCCGCCCCACCTGCGAAGGAGCCCTCGTGGCCGTTGACCTGACCACCCTCAAGAACCTCCGCGCCCAGGTCGAGAAGGCGCGCCCGTCCGCCCTGCGCCTGCTGGACAAGGACATGGCCTACCTGCGCGCCGGACACCGCCGGGCCGACATCCAGGCCGAGGCCGACCAGATCACCGGCCAGTGGCAGTCCCGCCTGGACACCCTGGCCGACCGCGGCTGAACACCCCTGTCGGCCCCTCTGGCCCACCCCCACCGTCCTGGGGGTGGACCGGGGGGACCACCAGGTCCACACCACCGTGAGGAGCCGCCGATGCCCGCGACCACCACCGACCACGAGGACTACATCGAGTCCGTCTGGCGTGCGATCCCCGACGCCCAGGACTACTGGGCCTGGACCGACCCGAAGAACGCCGCCGAGGACGACCTCGCCGACGAGATCGAGATCTCCGACGCCTCCCTGGCCCTGTCCTGGTACCTGGACACCGTCGACCCCGGCCCGGCCGGGATCGTCACCCTCCCCGACGGCCACGCCCTGGGCTGGCACGAGACCGGCGGGTGGACCGTGATCGGCCACGCCGGGCTGGTCAGCGTCCCGCACGTCCTGGCCGTGGACGCCTCCCCGGCCCAGGTCGCCCGCGTGGCCGCCGCCGTCTGAGCGCCCCCTGCACAACGTGAGCCCCGCCGGGTAGCCGCCCGGCGGGGCTCTGCACATCACCGCACCACTCTCAACAGGAGGAACGCAGATGCACGACGACGAGACTACCTACCGGGACCCGCTCGACGACCTAGAGGACCTGCTCGCCATCCGGGCGCACTCCCCCCGCTTCTGGGACCCCGACGCCGCCGAACAGGTCGCCGTCGACCCGTGGGAGCACCCCTCCTGGGACGTCGCCGCCGACCTCGCGGACGGCTGGGACGACCCCGACGAGGCCGCGCTCCTCCTGGACGCCGTCCTGGTCGACGACACCCAGCTCGACCCGCCCGCCCCGGCCGCGCCGCTGCTGGCCCTGGTGCCCGTCGAGGTCGACGGCTACTGGCCCGCCGCCGACGACCACGGGATACGGGGGATCGCCGCATGAGGACCCTCACCCTGGGCGAGCTGCTCGCCCGGATGGCCCGGGTCGCCGCCGGCGCTCCCCGCCGCATGGTGGTCGAGGACGTGGCGGTCGCTGCGGTGGCCATGGTCGCCGTCGTGGTCGTCTGGGTCGCCTCGGACCCGCCCGTGTGGCTGTGCCTCCTGGCGGGCGCCGCCCTGATGCACGCCTGGACCGCCGTGTACGCGCTGGTGCGCGACGCCCTGGACGACGCCCGCGACGAGTTCGGGGAGGCCGCGTGATCGGGATTCTCCTCGGTGCCCTCGCCGCCTCGGTGACCGTGGCCGTGTCCGTGCTCCTGGTCCGCGCGACCGGCGGCCGGACCCTGATGACCTCCGACCGCCCGCTCACCCGCGCCCGCCGCTGACGAGGAGACCCCGAAGTGCAGACCTTCTACGCGTTCACCCTGTTCTGCCTGGCCCCCGCCACGGCGGCCTTCGTCATCTTCATGTTCATCCAGACCTACTTCTGAAAGCGAGTCCCATGCGGCCCGTCCACCTGCTGATCCTGTCCATGTTCGTTCTGGTCGCCCTGACCATCGCGCTGATGCTCTGGCCGACCTGACCAGCCCATTCACCCCACACAGCGAGGCACCTGCCGCGTCACAGACGGCAGGTGCCTCGCGTTGTTTCTACCCGAAAGGAGCGCCGCCGTGCGCTGGCCCTGGAAGACCGAGACCGAGGAGCTGGCGGCCGCCGCCGCTCCGACCCCGACGCCACCGCCGGCACCTGCGCCGCCGGTCGCGGAACCCGCCCCGGCCGCCGCGGTCGTGGAGCCCGAGCACGACCAGGAGGAGAACGTCGTCCCTGCGGCCCCGCCCTCGGGCGGGATCGATCTCACCCGCGTCATCGCCTCGATCGTCACCGCCGCGTCCGCAGTCTTCACCGTGTGGTCGGTGTGGGACCTGGCCCGGGGCTTCGGGGAGGAGGGGCACGCCGCCCCCCACGCGGTCGGCATCGGCGCCGGTGTCGGCGTCGAGGCCGTGTGGCTGTGGCTGCTGGCCATCGAGTGGCAGCAGGCGTCCACGACCGGCCGCGTGTCCAAGGCGCTGACCCGCACCGGGTGGGCGCTGGCCGTCGGGGCCTCCGTGGTCCTGGTCGTGCACGGTGTGGTGACCTCCTGGCCCATGGTCCTGCTCGCGGTGCTCCCGCTGGCGGCCAAGGCCGGATGGCACCACCTGACCTCCGCTCGCGCGGAGCAGACCCGGGCCCGACTGGCCGTCGAGGCCGCCGCCGCCCGCGCCGCCGCTGAGGCCGAGCGTCAGAAGGCCGAGGACGCCCGCCGCGCCCAGGAGGCCGAGCAGGCCCGCCAGGCGGCCCGGTCCACCACCTTGACCGAGGCCCAGGAGGCCGAGCTGGCCGAGCTGCGCCGGACCGCGGCGTTCGTGACGGCCAAGACCGACGCCGAGCTGGAGCTGGACGCCGCCCGCGCCCACGCCGACCAGCAGCGGGCCCTGGCCGACATCCGGCGCCGGGCCGAGCAGCAGATGACGGTGGACGAGGCATCCGCCGACATCGAGGTGCGCCGGGCCGAACTGCAGAACCGGATCCACCTGGCGAAGCCGCTGTACACCGTCCGGGAGATCACCCCCGGCGGCCAGCACGTCGTGCCCGACGACCCGTCCGGGTTCGGTCTCCCGCCCGTGAGCGGGACCACGGGGTCGGGGTTCGGGTTCGCACCGCAGGCGCAGGCCCACGCGGGGGGTGCCTCCCCCGCTGACCTGCGGGTGCCTCCCCACGCCTCCCCTACCGCCTCCCCCGATGCCCCCCTGGGTGCCTCCCCTGTGGAGGTGGACCTGCCGGTGCCGCAGCGGCTGCTGGCCTACATCGCCGAGCACGGTGACGCCTCCACGGTCAAGGGCGCTGCCCGTGAGCTGGACGTCGACCCGCGCACCGTCCGCCGGTACCGCGACGACATGTCCGGCACCCACGACATGAGCGCCCTGTACTCCACCCAGTGAGACACGGGGGCACCCGCCCTGACCTGCGGGTGCCCCCTGCGCCTCCCCGACCGCCCCCTCTGGGGGCCTCCCCGCCCCGGCGGGTGAGCAGACCCACCCGGCCGTTCTCCGGGTGGGCCTGTCCACCACTCCGGCGCGGGCGCGATGAGACGACCGATGCCGCCGGGAGTTCCCGGACGAGTCGGACGCCGACGACGCCCGCCTGCCCACCGCACACCCCTCACCGGAAGGAGACCCGTATCCCGCGTCGACCGCCAGCTCGCGCCCCGCCGAAGGGGCCGGCCACCTCATCCACGGGCCGCCGCCCACACCCGGGCGGCGGCCCCACCCACGACCACGACCAGGAGGTCCGGTGTCCAGCCGCTTCTTCGATCCCGAGGGGGCCCGCTGGGGCATCCCGACCTACCCGAAGCACCTGGCCCCGAAGGGCCTGGCGACCCGCTACCAGCTGCGGACCCTGGGGCTCCGCCCCGGCGGCCAGGACCCGGTCGCCCAGCTCGCCTGGGCCTCCCGGTCCCGCTGCGGCGGCGCCCGCGACGGATACCGCGTCGCCTGGCTCTACTACGTCCACCTCGCCCGGCCGGTCCGTCCGATGACCCCGGCCCGCGAGAGGGCGCTCGCACGCGCCTACCTGGCCCGCTGCACCTGCACCTCGTGCGGACTCCTGCACGAGTACTGCCTGCCCACGTCGCTCGGACGCACCTGCCCCCCGGGCACCGGATGCGCCGCCGCTGACGTGCGCCTGGCCGCCTGACCACCACATTCACCACCTGATGGGAGGGGCGACCGATGGGTGCCCTGCCTGACCGCGAGCCCCCGTCGAGGGCTCCACTCCGCAGCCCCGAGGCCGCGCCGTCCCTGTGGGCGGTCCCGGCCCGGCGGCCCGCTGACACCGAGCCGGAGTCGACACCGACGTCGACCCCGGCGCCGCCTCCGGCGGTTCCCCGACCGGCCCCTCCCGCCGCCCCGCCCGCTGAGCCCCGGGAGCCCGCTCCCACCCCGGCCCCCGAGCCCGACCCGCTCCCGGCCGACGACGTCGACGTCGAGGACCAGGAGCACGAGGAGTTCGAGGACGACGACCGGGGGCCCTGGTGGGCGAACCTGCGCCCCCCGGACATCTGGGGCACGCCTCCGCCGACGCTGGCCGAGGAGATCGCCAGGGTCCGCGCGGGCGAGCACCTGCCGGCCTCCGGGCCCTGGCGGGTCGCGGAGCAGACCCGGATGTGGGTCTCGGCCGTGCTCATCGCCGGGCTGCTGCTGCTGGTGTACGTCAACCGGTCCGCGGCCCGCCAGGCGGTCGCGGTCCTGTTCGTGGCCGCCGTCGTCATCGTCATCCGCTGACACCCCCTCAACCTCGAAAGGAGAGTCCTGTGCTCAGCTTCATCTTCGGTTCCACGATGGTCGTGGTCATGGCCGGAGCGCTGGCCATGATGTTCGCCGTCCGCCGACACAAGAAGTTCCGCAAGTTCACCAAGTGGGTGACGTTCCTGTTCGGCCTGATGGCCGGATCGGCCGCGGCCCTGTGCTTCGTCGGCCAGTGGGCGGGAGCCCTGCTGACCGGCGCGTTCGCCCTGGTCGGCATCCCCGCCGCCTTCATCGGCGTCGCCGCCCTGTTCTACCTGATCGGCGCGATCGGCGACCTGCTCGACGGCGTCCCGGACGGGTTCGCCCTGTCGGCCGCGCTGGTGCTGCCGACGCTGGCGGCCGTGTCCGGCGGCGCCCTGGGCCTGTACGGCGACCAGGCCACCGGCATGGTCTCCCAGGCCGGAGCCGTCCTGCTCAACAACCTCATCGGACTGGGGGCTTAACCCGTGGAGCTGTTCATCATCATGGCCACGATCGCGGTGATCTGCCGCGATCCGGCCGGGACCATCAAGGCCGCGACCAGCTACAAGCGCGCGCAGATCGAGAAGGCGCGGGCGAAGAATCCGAAGGTGCGCCACCCCGGGCACCGGGCGCTGCGCAACTACATCGGCACCGTCTGGGAGACCCAGTGGAACGACGCCGCTGAGCGCTATCCCGAGCAGATGAAGGCCGCCCAGGCCCGCCGCGCCGCCCGCAAGGCCGGGAAGAAGGCCGGCACCCCCGCCCCC
>NZ_JBIWMK010000018.1:0-17923 GCF_044766605.1 Nocardiopsis sp. NPDC101807
AACACCCCGGCCTGGGCGACGACCTCTTCCACCCCGGAATGAACGACGGCCCCCTGACCGTCAACTTCCTCAACGCCATCGTCCCCGACAACCCGGCGGCGAACGTTCCCACCGGTACCGAGCAGACCGTACCGCCCCCCGGGAACACACCCCACACCGGCAACGGCACGAACCCGGCCGACCGCTCCACCCCCGAACCGGAACAGCAGCACACACCCGCGCCCGTCGCCGTGGCGCCCCCGACGGGCCAGGCAGCCCCTCCCCCCACGACCGCACCGCAGAACACGACCACCGACAACAACCAGCGCTCCACACCCGCCGAACGCTCTCCCCAGCGCACCAACGACACCCGCACCCCCGACCCCTCCACCGACCGATCACCCCGCGACGGCGACGTTGTGCGCACCTCGACCGAAAGCGCACCCACCGTCCCGGAGACCTCCACCACCGGCGACCCCGTCGACCAGCAAGACCAGAACGCGACGGACGAACAGCGGACGACCTCCACCGACGAGCACGCCCCGGAGCAGCGGACCTCCTCGACCGAATCCCCCACGCCCGCCACCGAGAGCGGACCGACCGAGGACACGGAGACCACCGGGCCCAGCCCGTCCGAACGCGGCAGCAAACAGCCCGGGAACCGCGACGAGGGCACCTCCCGCGACGACGACCGCTCCCGGAACGACGAGGGGGACCGATCCGGCGACGGAGACGAACGGTCGGGCGAACAGAGCGGCGACCGCTCCGCAGACGGTGAGGAGAGTCGCGAGGGCGCCCTCGACGGAGAAGACCAGAAGCCCCGAACAGCCCCGCCCCCGACCACGGACGGTGTCCCCCAGGACCAGCAGACACCGCGTCCCCGCCCGCAACCGCTCCCCCACGGACAGGCCGGGGCCGAACACGACGGCCCGCCCCCGCCCACCACCGTGGAACCCCCGACCACGACCGACCACCGAACCACCGCGACCCCGCCCACCAAGAACAACGGGACACCGGCACCGGACACCACCGCCCCGCCCACCGCCGAGACCACCCCACCCCACACCACCCAGGACACACCGACCCCCACCCACAACACCCACACCGACGCACCTTTGACCCCGCCCTCCGCCCAAGGCGAGCACACGGCGGACAACGACTCCCCCGCCCCCGCACACCCACGCACCACCCCCGCCACCGACCCCGAGGCCGACGCCCGCGCCGCCGCGGTCCTGGACCGCCTGCCCGAACTCACCCGGGCCCTGGCCGACAAGGACATCCCCCGGGCACGGGCACTGGGAGCCGAGTTCTGGAGGCTGCTGGGACCGGGCCAGGGACCGGACCCCCAGAACCGCTCGGTACGCGAGGCGCGTGAGCTGGCGCAGGCGCTGGTCTACACCGTCTCCGACCCCTCCAACAGGCGCGTCCCTCTGAGCGGCGATGCCCTGCCCGCCGAACGCGTCCGCGACGCCGGGGTCCTGGCCCGCGGCATCGGCCGCCACCTGCGGGACCGCCACGACCCGGTCCGCGCCCGGCTCTGGCAGGCGGGCGGGCGCCTCACGACGGACTACGTCCGCTACGCGATGCAGGACCCCGCCGACCGGGACCCCTCCCCCTACGACGCACCCGACACGGTGAAAACCGTCAACACCGCCCTGGTCGACAACGACCAAGACACACCGACCCCGCAAACACCACCCGGCGAACCACCGACACCGCACCGGACAACAACACACAACGACGACCCCGCCTACAGCCCCGACGCCTTCGAGGCACCCCCCGCCTCGACCGGCACGCCGCCACCGCCGCCCCGTCCCACCAGCGGCGCGCCCCTGAGCGACCGGATGGAGCAGGAACCGGGGGAGCGTCCCGAGGCCGCCCCGCTCCTGGACACGTTCCACAGCGCCCTCAACACGCAGACCCCGCCCGTCCAGAGCGGAGCGCCGACCGGGGACACGGGGGGCGAACCGTCCCCGCAGCCGGTTCCGGCCCGATCGGCGCCCGAGACGAACACGGACGACGAGATCACCGTGTTCCTGATGGAGACGACGGACCAGGACCCGGCCGAGGAGGGCGGACACCTCCCCGAACCCGGGTGGACGCGCGATCAGGAAGACGGGACGGCCGGCCTCCTCGGGCTGGAGGACCCGGCCGCCCGCGCCGCGGAGCTCGACGACCCGGGCGCCAACCCGCACACCTTCGACGCGCTGCCCCGGGACCAGCGCGAGGCCGTCGTGGCGCAGGCGGCCACGGGCTGGCTCTCGTCCCTCACCTGGACCCCGTCTCTCGACACCGCCTCCGTCCAGAACAGGCTGGACGACCTGACGTACGACGCGGGCGACAACGCCAGCGGTGACGACCTCAACGGCTGGCCGCTCTACGAGAAGAACGGGAACCGGTGGCCGACGCTCACCGAGATCCGGGAGATCCACTCCGACGGCGGGTCCACCCACACCTTCAACCGGCTCGTCGACGACATCTTCAAGGCGCCCGACCCCGGCCGGCGGCTGCGCCACTGGTACGACAACGCGGACGAGGCCGGAGCCCTGGCCAAGGCCGGTGGCGGCGCCTACCCGACGGCCGACGAGGTCCTGAACACCCTGCGTACCCTGGACGCCGCGACCGACCGCCCGCTTCCCGGCCCCGTGGAGGTGACCTTCGCGCTGAGCGGGGACGAGGGCCTCCAGGGGCTCGACGGGTACGTCGAGGGCGACCCCTCGTCGCTGGTCGGCACCGAGCAGCGGGAGGCGGGGTACCTGCGCACCTCCCTGGACCGCTCACCGGACACGGGAGACGACGGCGACAGTACGGTCCTGGTCCGCCTGAGCGTGCCGGAGGGCGGGCGCGGCCTGTGGATCGGCGACAGGGCGGACACCTCCGACCCGTACACGCTCCTCCTCCCCCGCGGCACCGGCTACCGCGTCACCGGCGTCGTGGAGTCGGACGGGATCGTGGAGATCACCGCCGTGGCCCTGCCCGCGGAACCGCGACCGGTGGCCGCGCCCCCGGAGGAGGCCGCTGCCGTCCGCGACGACACGGACCACGAGGGCGACGACACCGGCGACGACGCGGAATCGGACGCCTCGGACACGGACACGGACACGGACGGCCGGGGCACCCTCGACGAGAACGGCATCCGCCGCTTCGACTCGCCGAGGGAGGCCGACGGGCAGGACCGGTGGCTCCAGGACCCGGCGAACAACCCCCACGCCTTCGACACCCTCACCCCCGACCAGCGCGGGATGGTCGACGCCTACACCAGATCCGCCTGGATCACCCGTGTCGCCCGCATCCGGCCCTTCCTGCCCCAGACCGTCTCGCGACAGCTGATGGAGTGGCGCTCGCAGTCCCGGTCCGAGGCGGCCGACCCCGACACGGCGCAGACGGCCCACGGCTGGGACCTGTACGAGGCCAACGGACTGTCCTGGCCGTCCGTGGAACGGCTGCGCCAGATCGCGGCCTCCCCGCAGCCGTTGCCCCCGCGGACCCGGGGGCTCATCCGGTACGTCCTCGACGCCCCCGACCCCCGTGCCGAACTCGACCACTGGTTCCACAACGCCGGATACGCAGGGGTCATCGCCCGGCTCAACGGGGGCGTCTACCCCGACGCCTCCGCGACCAGGCGGCTGTTCGGCCTGCTGGACGGCGCGGTCGACCGCCCGCTGCCCGAGGGCATGGCCGTGTCCCGCGGCATGCAGTCGATCGACCACCTCCTGCGCACGACCGGGGGCACGGACCCCCGGGGGCTGGTGGGCACCGTCCACACCGAGCCCGGCTACATGTCCACCACCCTGGGCGACTCCCCGTTCAAGACGGACGTGGACGGATTCCCCTTCCTGCTGCGCCTGGACGTTCCCCAGGGGAGCCGTGGCCTCTGGATCGGTACACGCAGCCACGACCCGGAGCAGATGGAGCTCACCCTCGGCCGCGGCACCACGTACCGCATCACCGGTGTCCAGGACAGGATCGACCCCGAATCCGGCGGGCCGCAGACCGTGGTCACCGCGACCGTGATCCCCCTGCCACGGGCGGTGCCCGACCTCTTCTCGGAGGGGAGCACGGGTGAGGACGGCGTCCGCAGGTTCTGGAACGCGGAGGAGGCCCACTGGTACGGCCACCGCCTCCACGACCCGGCGCACAACCCGCACGCCGTCAACGCGCTCCCCCGGGCACGGCACGACCTCGTCCGCGCCCTCAGCGCGCTCGCGCCCGGGGTCGACCTCACCCTGGCGGACCCGGACGGCGCCCGGCAGCTGCTGGACTCCCTACGCGCGGCGAGCCGTGTCACCTCGGCCTCCACCCCCGCGGAGCGGCAGCGGGTCCTCGGGTGGGAGCTGTACGAGGCGAACGGCCTCACCTGGCCCTCCCCCGCCCGGCTGCTCCAGCTCCTGCCCGCGGAGCGGGTACACAACCCCGCGCGGGCGCAATTCATCACCGACCTCCTCAAGCACGGTCCCCAGGAGGCGGCCCGCAGGCTGGGCGGGCTGTACAACGCGGCAGGGGCCGCCGGGGTCCTGGCCCGCGCGAACGGGGGCGCCTACCCCTCGCCCGAGAGGCTGCTGGACATGCTGGCCTCCTACGAGGACGCCGTCCGCCGACCGCTGCCCGACACGGTCGAGAGCACCTGGCACCCGGACCCCACGGCGGTGCGGGAGCAGTGGCACGGATTCGACCCGCGCGACCCCTCCGCGCTGGTCGGGACCGAGCAGGTCACCCAGGGGTACACCGCGGTCGCGCTCAACCCGCGGGCGGCCGGCCCGGGCGAAGGGGCGGCCGCGGTCGTCCGCCTCGTCCTGCCGTCGGGGGCTCACGGCCTCTGGCTGGGCGGCGCGGGCCCCCGGCCCCAGAACCAGGAGATCGTCCTCCCGCCGGGGACCGGGTTCCGGATCGACTCCGTGGACACGTCCGGCGGCCGACCCGTGTTCACCGCGCGGGTCCACGTGCCGGCGGACGACACCGCCGCGCCCGCGGCCGTGAGTGCGCCGCCCGCCTCAGCCGGGGCCGCGGTCGACGGGACGACGAACGCCGCCGCCGGGCCGGACACGCCCAGCACCGGGGACGTGCCCGGCGACGGACGGGGGTACGTCGACGCGACCGGGATCCGGAGGTTCCGCACCAAGGAGGAACTCGACGCCTACGACCTGTGGCTCCACGACCCGGCCAACAACCCGCACGCCTTCAACGCCCTGGACCCCGTGCACCGGGACCGGATCGTCGGCTACACGATCGAGGGCTGGCTCAACACCGTGGCCCGCAATTCCATGAGCGCGGACCAGGTGGCGATCACGCTGGACCTGATGCGCCAGGACACCGTCGCGGCGTTCGAGACCAACCCCATGGGCTCACGCGGCTGGGAACTGTACGAGATGAACGGCCTCGCGTGGCCGACCCTGGACCGGCTGCGGGAACTCCTGGACCAGGGGCGCGTTCCGGAGAGGGCCGAGGGCTTCGTCCGGTACATCCTGGACGCGCAGGACCCGCAGCACGAACTCGACCACTGGCACGTGCACGCCGGTGAGGCCGGGGAGATCGCCAGGTCGAGCGGCGACGTGTTCCCGACCCCGGAGCTCGCGCTCGAGCACCTCCGGACCCTGACGGAGGCCATCGACAGGCCCCTCCCCGAGGGGATCGAGGTGATCCGCGGCCTGGAGGAGCTGGACCACCTCGAAGGCTTCGACGGCAAGGACCCCTACTCCCTCGTGGGGACCGTCCACACCGAGCGCGGGTTCCTGTCCACATCGCTGGGGAACGAGCTCGCCGGGGTCACGGCCGCGTACGCGCACGCGGTGCGCCTGGTCCTCCCCCACGGCTCCCGGGGCATGTGGATCGGTTCGGAGAGCAGGTACCCCCAGGAGCGCGAGCTGATCCTCCCCCCGGGTACGACCTACCGAATCACCCGGGCCGGTTGGGGGGGCTCCCACGGGCTGGAGGGCCTGTACTTCGAGGCCGAGGTGATCGTGCCGCCGCAGCCGGTCACCGACCCGGCCCCGCCGCAGGTCGAGGGGTCCGCGGACCTGCACGTGTTCACCGTGCGGACCGACACGGACGGCACCGTCACGGGCCCCGACGAACCCGGCTCCGGCGCGGAGGAGGAGGCCGGACTGGCCGCGCTCCTGGGACTGGAGGACTCCGGGCACGAGAGCGCCGACGACGGCGGGCCGTCCCTGGACCGCGACGACTCCGACGACGACGCGTACGACGACCGGCCCCTCCTCGACCGCTACGACTCCGACGACGACGACGCGCCGACGGCCTCGGCCGTGCGCACCGACCGGGTCCTGCCCGATCGCACGAGCGACGGCGGTACCGCGGCCGCGGCCCCCGAGACGGGCGGCGGGGAGGTCCGCGGGTTCCGCACCCGGGAGGAGTTGGACGCCTACGCGGAGCGGTTGGAGGCCCGAGACGGTGAACCGCACACCTTCGGCGCTCTCCCGCCGGAGCTGCGCGCCCTCATCAGCGCGCACACCGCGTTCCCGTGGCTCAGCAACCTCGCCCGGCTCGGGACCTCCGACCCGGCGGCCGTCCAGGACAGGCTCGACTACTGGAGCAGGATCGGCCTCGGGAACGCCGCCGACCCCGACACCCCCAACGGGTGGGCGCTCTACGACGCGAACGGCCTGTCGTGGCCCTCGCTCGGCCGGGTGCGCGAACTGTACGCCGAGGGAGGCCGCTCCCCGGCGTTCGGGGCGGTCGCGGCGGACGTCTTCCGTTCCTCCGATCCGCGGCTGCGGCTGGACCACTGGTACGAGAACGCGGACGACGCGGGGGAGGTCGCCCGGGCCAACGGCGGCGTCTACCCCACCGGGGACAGGGCCCTGGAGCTCATCCGGGACATGGACACGGCCGTGGACCGGCCCCTGCCCGGCCCGATCGCGGTGTCCTTCGTGCTGGACGTCGACCGGGACCTGCCCGGACTCGACGGATACGACTGGGACGACCTGTCCGCCATCGTGGGCAGGGACCAGCGCGAGCGGGGGTACACCACCGCCTCCCTGGGCGACTCGCCCTTCACCACCGCGCCGCGCGACACCGTGGCGGTCGTCCGCATGGTCCTCCCCGAAGACGCCCGGGGCCTGTGGATCGGCGGCCGGGGCGCGACGGGCGACCCGTACGCGCTGGTCCTGCCCCGGGACTTCGGCTACCGCGTCACCGACATCCGGATCACCGACGACGGGATGGAGATCGACGCCGAGCCGGTCACCGCGGACACGTCGGCGCGAGAGCCGTCAGCGGAGGTCGGGGACGGCGACTCGGAGACCTCCACGCTCGTCGACGAGGAGTCGCGCCTTCCGGCGGGCGACGGCCGCGGGCAGGTCGGCGACGACGGCTACCGGCGCTTCCGCGCCCTGGAGGAGCTGGACGCCTACGACCGGTGGCTCCACGACCCGGCCAACAACCCCCACGCCTTCGACACCCTCGCCCCCGACCAGCGCGGGATGGTCGACGCCTACACCAGATCCGCCTGGATCACCCGGCTGGCACGTATCCGACCCCTGTCCCCGACCGGTGTGGAGCGCCAGCTGGCACTGATACGGGCCGAGGCCCAACGGGAGGCCGGGCGGGCGGAGACCGTGGCGACCGCCCACGGCTGGGACCTGTACGAGGCCAACAACCTCACCTGGCCCACCCTCGACCGGCTGCGCGAGATCCGGGCGAACCCGGACGGCCTCCCCCCGCGCACCACCGGACTCGTCGACTACGTCCTCACCGCCCGCGACCCCGCCGCGGAGCTGCGCCACTGGTTCCACAACGCCGGGTACGCCGGGGTCATCGCCCGCCACAACGGCGGGACCTACCCCGACGTGGACCGCGTCCTGGAACTCTTCCGCCTCCTCGACGACGCCACCGGCCGCCCCCTGCCCGAAGGCCTGGTCGTCTCCCGGGGCATGCACTCCGTCGACCACCTGCTGCGCGCGGCCGGCAGGTACGACGCCGACGACCTCGAGGGCACGGTCCACACCGAGCCCGGGTACATGTCCACCACCCTGGGCGACCGGGCCTTCAAGACCGATGCCGCCCCCTTCCGCTACCTCCTGCGGCTCAACGTCCCCCGGGACGCGCACGGCCTCTGGATCGGCTCCCGCAGCCACGACCCCGAACAGCGCGAACTCACCCTCGCCCGCGGTTCCACCTACCGGATCACCGGTGTCCGGGAAACGTTCGACACGAACACGGGCGGGATCGTGACCGTGCTCTCCGCGGAGGTGCTCCTGCTCCCGGATGCCTTCGCCGACCCGCTCTCGGACGGACGGGTGGACGCGTCCGGTGTCCGGCGGTTCCGGACGCCCGCGGAGGCCGACTGGTACGCGTACCGGGCCGCGCGCGCGGAACACGGCATGCCGGGGCCGGACACCCTCCCCGCGGAGGCACGCCGCGTCGCCGCGGCGTTCTCGGACACCCCGTGGCTCGCGGACCTGGCGCTGGTGCCCCCGGGCGACCTGCGGACGCAACTCGACCGGCTGCGCTCGATGAGCCGTACCGGGCGGCCCTCGGTCGTGGACCCCCACGGCAGCAGCGGCTGGGAGGTCTACGAGGCCAACGACCTCACCTGGCCCACCCTGGACCGGCTGCGGGAGATCGTGGACGCCGCCGAGGGGGAGACCCCGACCACGCGCTTCCTACGGACGGTCCTCACGCTGGAGCATCCCGAGGAACGGCTGGCCGGTCTGTACCGCAGGAGCGGTATGGCCGGGGCGCTGGCGGCGGCCAACGGGGGGACCTACCCCTCCGCCGCGGGTGTGCGGGAACTGCTCGGAACCTACGACGAAGCGGTGGGGCGCCCGCTCCCGGAGGCGGTCGAGACGACGTGGGTCCTGAACCACACCCGCGACCTCCGGTTCCCCGAGGGGTACGACGAGAGGACCCCCTCCGGCCTGGTGGGCACGGTCCAGAGCAGCCCGGGGTACACCACGGTCTCCGTGAACCCGGAACCGGTGGGCCTGGGGCACCCTGCGGTGACCGTCCGGCTGACCCTGCCCGAGGGCGCGCACGGGCTCTGGCTGGGCGCGGAGGGCCCGCGGCCGTCGAACCACGAGATCGTCCTGCCCCGGGGAATGTCCTATCGCGTCACCGGCGCGGAGACGACCGCTCACGGCCTGCTTCTGCTGTCCGCCGAGGCCGTCCTGCCGGAACAGGACGGCACCGCGTCCGGGGCCCGGCCTCCGGCCGTGGAGAAAGCCCCTCCCGCGACCGTCGGCGGGGCCGGGCAGGACACGCCCGCCCCCGTCGAGGAGACGGGACACGCGGCCGCCCCGGACGCCTCCGCGGACGCCTCCGCCACCGACCCCCCGGCCGGCACCGGTCCCGCCGACGACGGCAGGGGGTACGTCGACGACAGTGGCGTGCGGCGGTTCCGCTCCGTGGAGGAGGCCGACGCCTACGGCCGCTGGCTCCACGATCCGGCGAACAACCCGCACGCCTTCGACACCCTCCACGACCGGCAGCGCGACGACGTGCGCGGGTACACGGCGGACGGATGGCTCAACGTGGTCGTCCGTGCCAACCTCTCGGCCGAGCAGATCCAGGAGAACCTGGACGACGTGCGGAATTCGACCCGCCTCCAGACCGGCACGGACCCGATGGAGGCCCGCGGCTGGAGCCTGTACGAGCTGAACGACCTGTCCTGGCCCACGGTCGAGCGCCTTCGGGAACTCCTGGCGCAGGACCGGGTGCCCGAACACACCGCGGGTTTCGTCAGGTACATCCTCGACGCGCCGGACCCGGAGGCGGAACTGGCGGGCTGGTACGGGCACGCGGGCGGAGCCGGTGTCATGGCGCGGTCCAACGGGAACGTGTTCCCCACCGCGGCCGATGTGACGGCGTTCATGGAGCGCCTCGACGTCGCCGTCGACCGCCCCCTGCCCGAGACGGTCGAGATGGTCCGCGGCCTGTCCGAGGTCTCCTTCCTCGACGGATTCCGGGACATGGACCCCTACTCCCTGGTGGGCACCGTCCAGACCGAGCCCGGTTTCATGTCCATGTCCCTGGGCAACAAGCTGGCCGCGCACCACCAGGCCGAATCCGCGCACGTCATCCACCTGACCGTGCCCGCGGGCAGCCGCGGCCTGTGGGTCGGTGACAGGAGCGACTACCCGGAGGAGCGCGAGGTCGTCCTCGCCCGGCGCGCCACCTACCGGATCACCCGCGCGGGATGGGGCGGATCGCTCGGGCTGCCGGGGTTCCACATCGAGGCCGAGGTGGTGGTCCCACCGCGGCCGGAGACCGCTCCGTCACCGGAGCAGCGGGCAGGGGACGCCGCGGACGTCCAGGTGCTCACCGTGCTGACCGAGACGGACACCACCGTGACCGGCCCCGAGGAAACGGGATTCAGCGGTGGCGCCGAAGCCTTCCTGACCGCGCTCCTGGGGTTGGACTCCGGCGCCGACGCCGCGGTCCCCCCGGGGACCACCGCGGAGGACTCCGCCGGTCCCCCGGGGAGCGGGACGCAGGCCGCTGGGCCGGACCTGCCCGACGACCGCCCCGGACACGTCGACCCCGACGGCGTCCGCCGCTTCGCCACCGACGACGAGGGCGCGGGGTACGGGAAGCTCGTCCTCGGCGACCGGTTCCCGTCCCTGGCCACGGAGCAGCAGGACTCCGCCCGGGCCTACACGAAGAACGCGCAGTTCTACAACGACTTCTCCCGGCACTCCAGCCCCGAGACCGAGGTCCTGCGACTCAGCGGGCACCGGTTCTTCGGCGCGTGGGTCGAGAAGTGGTTCGGCGGGCACACCCCGACCCGGGAGAACGCCGAGAAGACCTGGGGCCTCCTGCGCGAGGGGATGGACCTGCTCGACCGGGCGACGGAGCCGATCCCGGAAACGGTCGAGGTCCGGCGCTCGGTGTTCAGCGTGGGCTTCATGGCCCCGCCGGGGCGGCCCTTCCACGACCCCACGGACCTGATCGGCACGGAGTTCGTCGAACGGGGGTTCCTCTCGGGATCGCTGGGGGTCGAGACCGTGAACCAGACCGCCGCCTACCAGTTCCACCTGTCCGTGCCCGCGGGGCACCCCGCCCTGTGGATCGGCGACGGCAGCGTGCACCGGACCGAGCGGGAGCTCCTCCTGCCGCGCGGAACACGCTTCCGGATCGACGACGCGCTCCAGGACGCCGACACCGGGCAGTGGACCCTGCGGGTCACCGTGCTGCCGTTCACCCCCGAGACCGTGACGGAGGAGGAGTGATGACCGACGAGGAACAGGCCGCCCGGGACGCGTTCCGCCCGGACTTCGCGGGCGCCGAGCCCCGGTTCGCCGCCGATACCGACGGGCCGGTGCTGCACGTCCCGGTACTGCGGGGGGACGGGAGTCCGCTGGGCCGCCTCTGGGCTTCGCGGGACGGGGCCGCCGCGGGGTTCCTGCCCGTACCCGGCCCGGCGGGGCTGAACGCCAAGGGAGCCTGGGTGCGCCGCCTGATCCTGGCACGGGCCCAGGGGCTGGACGCCCTCGGCGCGCTGACACACTGGACCGGGGCCCCGCAGGACGACCGGGCCGGGGCGGTCCCGCCGGGGAGCGTGCCCGAGCACGCCGACCACCTGGACGGACTTCCTCCCGCCTGATCCGGGCAGGACACCCGGTACCGCAGTGACCGCTGACAACGAGAGGAAGTGAGGACGGCCATGGACGGTGGGCGCTCCCCCGAAAACGGATACGGCACGGACCCGAGCGCGGCCGGCCCCGACCCGTCCCGCGGGGCCGACGGCGCCGGGGGCCCGGCCCGTGCGCCGGGCGCGGGGCGGGGGGCGTTCGACCGGTGGAGCGACGAGGCGCTGGCCCCGGTGCTGGTCGGCCGCTCCTACGTCCCGACCACCGCGGGCCCCGTGCTGTACCTCCCCGTGCACCGGGACGGCCGCCTCATCGGGTACCTGTGGGCCTCCGAGACCGAGGAGGCCGGTGACTTCCAGCCCCTCCTGCCGCCCGACACGGCGGGCAACGCCGCCCGCGGCTGGTGGACGATGGAGCACGTGCGCCTGCGCGGTGAGGGGCTGACCGCGCTGGAGGCGCTCCGGTCCTGCGCCGGGAGGGTCGACGACCCCCAGGGGGGAAGGGTGGACGCCGACGCCCCCGAGTCCCGTGCCTCCGGCCTGGAGGAACTGCGCGCCCTCGCCCGCGGCTGAGGCGCCGGACCGGTCGGCCCCGGCGGCGCCCGCGGCGCGGCCCCGTGCCCGGGACGGCGGGCCGCGGCCTCCCGTACGCGTTCGCACCGCGGACCCGCGGCGTGATCGCGGTGCGGGTCGGGGAAAACGGGTGGCGGGGCCGCGGCGCCGGCGTGTAGAACCGCACCCATGCGCAAGTACCCCCGGACCCGGCACATCCGCGGCTCCCGCCTCCAGGCGGGCGACCACGACCTGACCGCCGTGCCCTTCGGGGAGCTGGCCGGCCGGCACCTGGTCGTGGAGGAGAAGCTCGACGGCGCCAACGCCGGCATCAGCTTCGGCCCCGGGGGCGCGCTCCTCCTGCAGAGCCGTGGCCACTACCTGACGGGCGGGCCCCGCGAGCGGCAGTTCGCCCCGTTCAAGGCGTGGGCCGCCGCCGTCGCCCCCCTGCTGTGGCCTCGGCTCGGCGAGCGGTACGTGCTCTACGGCGAGTGGATGTACGCCAGGCACACGGTCTTCTACGACGCCCTCCCCCACTACTTCTGCGAGTTCGACGTGCTGGACACCCGCGAGGACGCGTTCCTGTCCACCCCGCGCCGCAGGGAGCTCCTGGAGGGGACCCCCGTGGTGTCGGTGCCCGTGCTGCGCTCCGGCCCCCTGGACCGCCTGGAGGACCTGGTCTCCCTGGTGGGGGCCTCCACCTGTCGGACGGCCGGCTGGCGCGGGGCCCTGGCCCGGGCGGCGGTGGCGGGCGGCGCCGACCCGGAGCGGGCGCTGGCGGAGGGGGACGGATCCGACCTGATGGAGGGCCTGTACGTCAAGGTCGAGGAGGACGGGCGCACGGTCGACCGGTACAAGTGGGTGCGCCCCGGGTTCACGGCCGCCGTCCTGGACTCGGGCTCGCACTGGCTGGACCGGCCGGTGATCGCGAACGGCCTCGCCGACCCGGAGGTGCTCCGTGCGGGTCTTCGCTGAGCTGTGCCCGGCTCCCCCGTACTGGGAGCTGGACTGGGACCGGGTCAGGGAGGCGTTCCCGTGGGTGCGCGACCTGGCGGGGGTGGAGCAGGACCCGGTGCACCACGCCGAGGGCGACGTGGAGGTGCACACCCGGATGGCCTGCGAGGCCCTGTCCGGGCTGCCCGGCTGGCGGGCCAGGCCCGCGTCGGAGAGGGTGCGGCTGTTCGCCGCGGTCCTGCTGCACGACGTCGCCAAGCCCTACTGCACGCGCCGGGACGGGGACGGCCGGGTGACGGCGCACGGGCACTCGCGGCGCGGCGACCTGATGGTGCGCCGCCTGCTGTGGGAGGCGGGCCCGGACGGTACGGGCAGGTCGGGCCGGGCCACGGAGGCCGACCGCCTCGCCGCGGTCCGGTGGCGCGAGCACGTGGCGGCGCTGGTGCGCCACCACCAGGTGCCGTTCTGGGCGCTCGAACGCCCCGACCTGCGCCGCATCGCCTTCCGGGTGAGCCTGCTCGCACGCAACGACGACCTGGTGCTGCTGGCCACGGCGGACATCCTCGGCCGGCACTGCGGCGACACCGCCGAGGTCCTGGACAGCGTCGGCCTGTACGGCGAGTACTGCGCCGAGCAGCGCTGCCTGGACCGGCCCCGCGAGTTCCCCTCCGACCACGCGCGGTTCTGGTTCTTCCGCAAGCCCGACCGCGATCCGGACTACGCGGCCCACGACGACACCCGGTCACCGGTGACCGTCATGTCCGGGCTGCCCGGGTCGGGCAAGGACACCTGGATCGCGCGCCACCTCCCGGACACACCGGTCGTGAGCCTGGACGCGCTACGCACCGAACTGGGCGTGCGCCCGACCGCCGACCAGCGGCCGGTGGCCGCCGCCGCGCAGGAGCGGGCCCGCGAGCACCTGCGCGCGGGTCGCCCGTTCGTGTGGAACGCCACCAACGTCTCCCGCCAGCTGCGCGACCAGTGCGTCGGCCTGGCCGCCGACTACCGGGCCCGTGTGGAAATCGTGTCCGTGGAGGCCCCGCCGGGGGTGCTGCGGGCACGCCTGGACCGCAGGGGGTCCCCCGTCCCGGCCGCCGCGGTCGAACGGCTGGTCCGCCGTTGGGAGTGCCCCGACCCCACCGAGGCGCACCGCCTCACCCTCATCGCGTCCGGCGGGTAGCCGCGCACGCCGGGTCGGGGCGCCGGCGGTCGCACCGCGTGCCCCGACCCTGCGCGGCGGCGGGCCGGAGGGGCCAGCCCGACGGCGCGCGGGGCCGCCGGGGCCTTCCTCCCGGCGGTCAGGGGACGGCCCGGCGCCCGTGCGGGGGGAGGTCGGAGCGGAACGCCCCCGGACGGCGTGCAGCGGGTCCGGTGAAGAGGGAGCGCGGCTCCCCCGGGTCCTCCAGGAGCCCGATGCGCTGGCCCTGGAGCAGCTGGAGCGCGGGGAAGCAGCCCTTCTCGAACAGGAGGATGTTCAGCGAACCGCCGTACTTGAAGCATCCGACCTCCTCCCCCTTGGCGATCGGGACCGGGTTCTCCGGCCTGACGCGGGAGAGTTCGGGACGGAACTCGACGGAGGCGATCGAGTTGAGGCCGACGGGCACCATCCCGACGTGCCCGCGCGCCGCGTCCCCCGTGTCGATGACGAGGTAGCCCCGCCGAAACCTCTCGAACATGCTGTAGTCGTGGCCGTAGCCCACGTTCCCGCCGTTGAGCAGTCCGGGGAGGTCGCGCATGCCGTAGTAGACGCCGCCGATCCCGGAGTCGGACTCCACGACCCGTCCCGCGACCGGGGAGTGGTACCGGTGGTAGCCGTCGGGCATCAGGATGCAGGACACCGCGGTGCCCCCGACGAACCTGGCGGCGTACGCGGAGCCGCCGAGCAGCTCACCGACGTTCATGGTGACCGTCTTGACCGGGATCCGGGTCTCCTCGGTCAGCTCGTTCACGATCATGTTGATGACGCAGTCGGCCGGGGCGACCACGACGGTGTCGTCCCCGGGTGCGTCGACCGGGCGCTTTCCGTCCTTCACCCTCCGGACGAAGAAGTCGTTGAAGTTCTTGAATCCGCCCGGCGGCACGACATAGTCGTCCATCCTCGGCCCGAGCTGCCTCTTCCACTTCTCCACGAGCCCGAGTGATTTCTCGGAGTCCATGTAACGCCCTTGGAGCCCGGTGAATAGGGCGGTCATCTCACAGCCGGGGCCGGAGGTGACGAAGACCATGCCGTAGTCGTTCTCGTAGTTGAGCCAGCTGAACTTCTCGATGAAGACGAGTCCGCTGTCGACCCCTGGCTCCCATTTGTCCCAGGAACGGAAGAAGTCGCACAGGTCGTCGATCGTACTGTTTCGCCAGTCGTGCCGAACCTCGGACCCGACCCCCTCCGGGACAGGCTTCACGTTCTCGACCGCCGCGTCGAACATGGTGGCGAAACCCTCGTGGTCCGCCGCATACCAGCGCTGGAGCAGGTCGGTGAAGTCGTCGATGGTCTCGATGCGGTATTCTTTCACTTTTCCTCCCATACAGCCAATTGTCTGATTCGCGCATTTCGCACGACCGGAGGTCGGATGGGACGACTGCGCGAATTACGCCTCCCGGCCGAGGAAAGAACCCGAACACAAGGAGCGGTGTTCGATTCTTCCGCCAATCGCCCCGGGAGGGTTCGCGGCACTCGGAATCGAAATATCCCCGCGCTCCGGGACGCCCAACCGCCTCTTACCCCACCCCTTTGCTCGCAACGAGCACACCGCCCCCGCGGAGGCCCCAATGGGGAAAAAGCGCCTTCCCGCCGACAGAACGACACTCGGACTTCCAGGGGAACACGCCTTGCGGCCACAACGGGACCTTGTGGGCAAAACGCCCCCGAAACAGCACCCGACGTGAAGGGCCGACAAAGAAAACAGGGCGGCCTCCCGGGCCTTCCCGGCCCGTACCGTGGCAGCGGCCCGTCCCCGAGGGCCCGGGGCCTCCCCGCCCTCGCGGAGGGGGACCGGCACGGACCGCCCGCACGGGCGACCCCGGGCAGGCCCTCGAAGGCGCCCGTCCGTCCCGGGACGCGACCCGACCGCATCCCGCGGAGCGGTCCCGCGCACCGTTCCGCCGCGTCCGAGCCCGCCCGTGGGCGATTTCGGCGTTCTCCCGCACCACCGCGCGCGGCACGGTTAGCCTGAGGCCCTTTCGGCGACTCACACCACTCCGGGTGATAGGGCAATGACTGATCGCATCTACTCCGCCGTGCACGCGTGTCTGGAGTGGGCCAGGGGCACCGACCCCCGCCCCGCCCTGGACCCCGACACCCTGCTCTTCCTCCTGACCGCGCACCTGGACGCCGGTGCGCCCGACCCCGGCGACTGGTCCACCGCCGACGTGCACGACATCGCCCGCACCGTCCGGCACTGGGACCGGACGCCCGCCGGCCTCAGGGACACCTGGCTGACGTGGTGCGACTTCCTGGTGGAGACGGGGGACCTGCTGTCCGTGGAGAGCCCCCGCAGGCTCCGCCGGGCCATCGCCTCGGTCGACCTCTCCCCGAACGGGTCCTCCGACGCCCGCGGCCCGGGGGACGGGGCGGACGCGGACCGGGCCGTGCTGCCGCTCCTGGACCGGTTCGGCGTCGGGGAGGGCGGGAGCCCCGGACCGCCGCGCCCGGTCGTGCCCGGGCGCCCGGAGGAGCTGGACGCGGCCGCGCGCCTGTGCCGCCCGCTGTCCGACGCCGTCCGCCTCGCCGCCTGGGTGGGCGGCGGCAGGGAGCTCCGCCCGGACGGGGACGAGGAGCTCACCCGGCCCGACACCACCGGGGCCGCCGCCGCGCTGGGTCGGACGCCCGCCGAGGTGCGGTCGCTGTTCGCCGTCGCCCGCCACTGCGGCCTGCTGCGCACGACGTACACGCGCGTCCTGCCCGGGCGGGCTGCCCGGGCGCTCGCGGAGGGGGCCCCGGGCGCCGTCGCCGACGCCTGGGCGGACGCCCTGCTCACCATGGTCGGCGGGCCCGGGATGACGGCGTTCCTGCTGCTCGCGGACCTGTTCTCGCACGGTGAGCCCCGTACGCCCGCCCAGCTGGCCGGGGTCCTCGTCGCCGGGGGAGCCCCCGGCGACGAGGACCCCGGGCGCCGTGCCGCCCGGGTGCTCGACACCCTGGCCGCCCTGGGGGCCGTGGCCCCCGTCGGCGGGGGCCGGTTCCACGTGACCCGGCTCGGCGACCACTTCACGGTGCGCCAGCTGCGGCAGTCGGGGGCCGAGGTCGCGGTCGCCCCGCCCCTCGACGGGATGGACGCCGAGGACGTGCTCGCGCTCGCGGACGGGGGGCGTCCCGTGGACGCCGAGGGCCTGGTGGAGGGGTGGCTGGCCGCACGCGACACCGAGAGCGCCGTGTGCGACCTGTTCGAGGCCTCCGACGCGCCCGGCGACTGGCACCGCAGGCAGCGGGTGGCCGACGTCCTGTCGGCCCTGGACGAGGACCTCTCCCCCGTCCTGCAGCTGTACGTGCACCACCCCGTCCTGGGCGGATGGGCGCGGGGGCTGCGCGGAGGGACGGACGCCGACCCCCTGTCGCACCAGGCGGTGTGGGCCGTGCTCGACCGCTACGCCATCCGGCTCGACGCGGGCCGGCCGCTGCCGGAGTCGGACCGGGAGCGGTACGCGCGGTGCCCGGAGGGGTTCGTCCGGGCCGTGTGGCTGACCGGTCACCCGGTCTGCGACGCGGTGCTGGACCGGATCCGCGACGGGGAGCTGGGCGCGTCCCTGGCCGATGCGGCGCGCCGGGTCCGCCCCGCGCCGGCCGTTCCCTGAGGCGCCCGTCCCACGCCTCCCCCGACCGCGGGAACCGGGGGGGGGGGGGGGGGGCGGGGGGGGCGGGGGCGCCCCCCCCCCCCGCGGCGCCCCCCCCCCCCCCGCGGG
>NZ_JBIWMK010000019.1:0-6174 GCF_044766605.1 Nocardiopsis sp. NPDC101807
GCGTAGGCGACCACGTCCAGCGTGGACATGACCAGGCCCGCGCCGTTGCCGATGATGCCGACCTCGCCGTCGAGCTTGACGTAGTTCAGGCCCTTGGCCTTGGCGGCGACCTCGAGCGGGTCACCCTCCTCGGCGAAGGTCAGGCTCTCCAGGTCCTGGCGGAACTCGGCGTTCTCGTCCAGGGTGACCTTGCCGTCGAGGGCGACGACCCGGCCGTCCTTGGTCAGGATGAGCGGGTTCACCTCCGCGAGGGTGGCGTCCTTGCCGACGAAGGCGTCCCAGAGCTTGGTGATGATCTCGGTGGCGCCCGCGGCGGCGGCCTCGGGCAGGTTGCCCGCCTTGACGATCTGCGCGGCGACGTCGGCCGGAGCGCCCTTCAGGGCGTCGATCGAGATCTTCGCGACGGCGTCGGGGTTGGTCTCGGCGACCTCCTCGATCTCCATGCCGCCCTCTTTGGAGCAGATGGCGAGGAAGTCGCGGTTGGCGCGGTCGAGGAGGAACGAGAAGTAGTACTCCTCCGCGATGTCGGAGGCCTCCTCGACCAGGACACGGTGGACCGTGTGGCCCTTGATGTCCATGCCGAGGATCTGCTCGGCCTTGGCCTGGGCGTCCTCGGGGCCCTCGGCGACCTTCACGCCGCCGGCCTTGCCGCGACCACCGGTCTTGACCTGCGCCTTGACAACGACGCGGGGCTTGCCGGCAGCGGCGAACTCGTCAGCGATGGCACGTGCCTCAGCGGCCGTGCTCGCCACCTTCCCCTGGGGTACGGGAACCCCGTACTCTGCGAAGAGTTGCTTCGCCTGGTATTCGAACAGGTCCACGAGGGTCCGTCCTTGTAACTCGCTGGCTCAGGATGTCTACCGGGGTGGCCTCGTCCGGATCGGCTGTGACCTACTGGTACACGTCACACGCAGCAGGACCCCGAGGGGCCCCGCCGTTCACAGAGATCGAGATCGCCGCGGAGTCGCCACCCGCGACATGCGCAAAGCTTAGTCGCCTGAAATCCGGCCGCCGGACACCGGGGGCCGCTTCTCCGCGTCGGTCCCGGCCCAAATGCCGTCCATGCCGCACTGCGGAAGCGTCCGCGTGGGAAATTGTGTGACCAGCGACACCGCGAATAACACGACATGGGTGCATTGGCCGCGCCCCGGCCGCTCCGGCCCTGCGACCAACATCACGCCGCGGACCGCCGCGCGGGACCGGGCGCGGACAGCGCCCCTCCGGCCCGGCGCTCCCCGCCGGCGCCGCCGGAGTGTCAGGCCGCGTGCGCCGGGCGGACGTTCTCCCGAACCCAGTCGGCGATCTCCGAGGTGGGCGCCCCGGGGGTGAAGATCTTGGCGACCCCCAGGCGTTCGAGCTCCGCGATGTCCGCGTCGGGGATGATCCCGCCGCCGAACACCCGGATGTCCTCGGCGTCGTTCTCCCTCAGCAGCTCCATCACCCGGGTGAACATGGTCATGTGGGCCCCCGAGAGCACGGACAGCCCGATGGCGTCGGCGTCCTCCTGGAGCGCCGCCGCGACGATCATCTCCGGCGTCTGGCGCAGACCGGTGTAGATGACCTCGACCCCGGCGTCGCGCAGGACGCGGGCGACGATCTTGACCCCCCGGTCGTGCCCGTCCAGTCCCGGCTTGGCGACGACGATCCTTGCCGCACCCTCGGCCATGGCTTACCCCTCACGACGTGTTCCCCGCGGTCCGGCCCCTCCTTGTGGGAGGCCCACCGGGACGGGGTGGAGACGATGAACTCGTGTGAAGCGTAACGCAGGTCACTCGCGGGTGGCGGGCACGGGGACGGGTATCTTCCGAGCATGGGAGACGATGCCGCCGAATTCGACCGAACCAGCACAGAGGACCTGCGGGACCGCGCCGTCGAGCTGGCACGTCAGCGGTGGGACCTGCGCTTCTTCTGGCGTCTGCTCGGCCTCGTGCCCGCCGCGGAGGCCGCGGCCGGGAACGACGGGGCCAGCGAGGCGAGCGTCGCCCAGCTCTCCGGCTTCGTGTACGAGGCCCTCTCCGCCGAGACGGACCCCGGGGTCCAGGAGGCTCTGCGCCCCGTCTACGTCCAGTACCTCCTCGACCACGGGGAGGAGGCGGGCGACGCGGCCCCCGGGGACACCGGTCCGGGCGGGGCCCGGCCCGGCGGGACCGACGGCGACAGGGCTTCCTGACCCCTCGGGGTGCATGTCCGAAAACCGCCAGCGTCGGCCCCGGCCCATGGGTGACCATGGACAGTGTGATGGACGACGACCAGCGCTACCGCGCAGTACACAGCAGGGACTCCCGCTTCGACGGGGTCTTCTACACGGCCGTGCGCACCACCGGGATCTACTGTCGGCCGAGTTGCCCCGCCGTCACCCCGAAACGGGTCAACACCAGGTTCTTCCCCACCGCGGCGGCGGCCCAGGAATCCGGGTTCCGCGCCTGCAAGCGGTGCCGCCCCGACCTGACCCCGGGCTCGCCGGAGTGGAACCTGCGGGCCGACGTGGTCGGCCGCGCGATGCGGCTCATCCAGGACGGCGCCGTGGACCGCGGCGGCGTGGGCGCGCTGGCCTCCGCCGTGGGGTACAGCGAACGCCAGCTCAACCGGCTGCTGTCCGCCGAGGTGGGGGCGGGGCCGCTGGCCCTGGCCCGTACCGAGCGCGCCCAGACCGCACGGATCCTGGTCGAGACCACGGACATGCCGATGACGGACGTCGCGTTCGCGGCCGGGTTCGCGAGCGTGCGCCAGTTCAACGAGACGATGCGGGCGGTGTTCGACCGCTCCCCCACCGCGATGCGCTCGGTCGGACGCTCACGGGCCCCCGGCGCCTCGGAACCGGGGACGATCACGTTGCGGCTGCCCTACCGGGAGCCGATCGACCTGGCCGCGATGCTGCGGTTCCTCGGTGACAGGGCCGTCCCCGGGGTCGAGGAGTACCGGGAGGGCGTGTACCGGCGCACGCTCCCGCTCCCGCACGGAACCGGTGTCGCGGAGCTCTCGGCGGGTTCCGGACCGGGGCACGTGCTGTGCCGGCTGCGGCTGACCGAGACCCGCGACCTGGCCAGCGCGGTGCGCCGGTGCCGCAGACTGCTGGACCTGGACGCCGATCCGCGCGCGGTCGCCGAGGCCCTGGGCGGTGACCCCCTGCTCGGCCCGATCGTGTCGGCCCATCCGGGCATGCGCTCGCCGGGTCACGTGGACCCGGCGGAGCTGGCGGTCCGTGCGGTGCTCGGACAGCAGGTGTCGGTACGGGCCGCGCGCACGCTGGCGGGCCGACTGGTGCAGAGGTTCGGAAAGCCCCTGCCGGACGGGCTGGAGGTTCCGGGCGGCGGCCTGACCCACCTGTTCCCGGCCCCGGACGTCCTGGCCGGGGCCGACCCGGCGGGTTTCTCCATCCCCGTGGCGCGCGGAACCGCCCTGGTGGGTCTGAGCGGGGCCGTCGCCTCGGGCCGTGTCGACCTGGGACCGGGCTGCGACCGGGAGGAGGCCGAGCGGCGCCTGGTCGGGCTGCGCGGCATCGGTCCGTGGACGGCGGGCTACGTGCGGATGCGCGGCCTGGGCGACCCCGACGTGTTCCTGCACGGCGACCTGGGCGTCCGGGCGGCGCTGGAGGCCGGGGAGGCGTGGACCTCCCCGGCGGCGGCCGCCCGGAACGCACTGGGGTGGAGCCCGTGGCGCTCGTACGCCACCCACCTGCTGTGGGCGTCGCTGGGCGACGCCGCCCGGGCGCGGGAGGCGGGAGCGGTTCCGGACGGCGGGGCCGTGGACGGCCCGGTCGGGGCGCCGGCGGCCGTCGGGGCTGCGGGCCGCACCGGTTCCGCCGCGTGAGCGGGAGGCGGTGCGGGACGGCCTCGGGCGGGCCCGGTCGCGCGGTCGGGCCGCAGGCCCGCGACGGCGGGGAAGCGGTGGCCGCCGCCCGGTTGTTGGAACCGCTGGGCCCTCGGGGTCCGGTGGCCGTCGGCAAGGGAGGACGGACGTGAGGACGAGAGGGAACGGTATGGGCATCACACGGGCACCGGGCGCCGCGACACCCGGACAGGAGTCACTCTTCGCGGACGTCGGACCGGTCGCCCCCCGGCGGGGGCCGACCGTGGAGTTCCGGACCCCGCTGGAGGGGCCGACCCGGTACACCACGATGGACTCACCGGTGGGGCTGCTGACCCTCGTCGGCGACGGTGAGGCGCTGGGCGCGCTGTTCACGATCGCGAAGGACGGCAGTTCCCCGAGCGTCCCGGCGGAGTGGATCGCCGACGCGGCGCCGTTCGCCGAGGCGGTCCGGCAGCTGGACGCGTACTTCGCGGGGGAGCTGCGGGAGTTCGACCTGCCGCTGGCCCCCTCCGGGACCGAGTGGCAGCGCAAGGTGTGGGCCGGGCTGACGACCATCCCGTACGGGGAGACCGCGAGTTACGGGCGACTCGCCGAGGAGCTGGGGCGGCCGACCGCCTCCCGCGCCGTGGGCATGGCCAACGGTCGCAACCCGATCAGCATCATCGTCCCCTGCCACCGGGTCATCGGGGCCGACGGGACCCTCACCGGGTACGCGGGCGGTCTGGAGCGCAAGAAGTTCCTGCTCGGGCTGGAGGCCGGGGCCGCCTAGCGGCCCGCCCCGCCTCCACGCGGAACGGCCCCGGGAACGGGGCCGTTCCGCGTTCTCCACAGGAGGGAAACCGCTCTGGTCCCGCCCTCCGGAACAGGGTTGACTGGAAATCGGGGGGTCCCCGGGGGCGGGTCGCTTCGCCCTGCCCCCGTTCCGTTCGGCATCCCCTTCCCCTGCGGCATGCGCCCACCGCCGACCTCCCGGCGGGCTCCCGGGACGGCGCTCCTTCGCCTTCCACCCCTTGCAGGCGGGTATTCGCGTGGTTACCCTGCGGTAGCAATGCGGTCGAGACCCCATGACCGCGGAGCACCGTGTCGACCCCCCGTTCACCCACCCCCAAGGAGCAGCGTTGACACCCCCCACCTCCCCCTCCTTCCGCGCACGCCTTTCCCGGACCCGGTTCCTGGGTGCGGCCACCCTCTCCCTGACCGCCGCGGCCGCCCTGGTCGTCTCCGCCGGTGCGGCCCAGGCCCAGCCGGCGCCCGTGGACACCGCGCTCGCGAGCGCTCCCAACGTGGAGGTGACCGCGGACGGCGCCGCCGCCGAGGCCCTGCCCGGGGCAGCGCCCGGAGCGGCGGCCGAGGACGTGCTCGCCGACGCGGTCGTCGCCGACGTCCTGGAGGCCCGGGGCACCGGGCTCTCCGCCCTCGACGCCCGGGACCGCGACGTCCGGGTCGACATCCGGGAGTCTTCGGAAGGCTCAGCCTTCGGTGTCGCCATCGTGACCGCGCCCATGGGTTCGGAGGAGAGCCCCTACGCCTGGCTGTTCGCCGCGGACCACGAGGGCTCGGAGTGGACCGTCGGGCTGGAGGGCACGGAGGAGTTCTCGCAGATCCTCTCGTCGTCGACCCTGCTGGCCGAGGAGGAACGCGAGGCCGTCGCCGACTCCACGAACCCGGACGAGGTCTCCGCCTCCACCTACATCGGGGTGGGGCTGCCGTTCTCCATCGGCTCCTCGATGGTCATGACCGGCGGACCGCACGGCTTCAGCTCCGGCCACCCCTACAGCTCGGTGGACTTCGCCGGCGGCAACGGCCAGGCCCGTGCGGCCCGGGGCGGCTACGCCTACAGCCTCTGCACCGGCTGGACCCGGGTGATCCACGACAACGGCTACTCCACGGACTACTACCACCTGGAGGACTACCAGTGGCTGCCCGGTAACAACGTCGGCGTCGGCCACTACCTCGGAAGGCAGGGCAACAGCCTCTGCGCCGGCGGCTCGACGACCGGCGCCCACATCCACTTCGCGCTGAGGGCCTACACCGACCCCAACGCGGCCGGCTGGTACGTCCCCCTCCACGGAAGGACGCTGGGCGGCTGGACCTTCTACGAGGGCGCCGCCTACGGCGGATACGTCTACCGGAGCGGCGTGGGCACGGTCTACCCCGGCGGCTCGGTGTACAACTACGGGTTCTAGAACTACAGCTTCCGGGAACACCGGCTTCCGGAAACACCGGGTTCGGGAAACACTTCTTTCACAAACGCACAAACAAACACACAAAAAAAGAGGGGGCCGCCCAACAAGGCGACCCCCTCCCCACAAAAAACCGTGGCAGCGACCTACTCTCCCACCCCACCACAGGGCAGTACCATCA
>NZ_JBIWMK010000020.1:0-1171 GCF_044766605.1 Nocardiopsis sp. NPDC101807
TTTTAGCTGAATCCGTTGGGAAGCGGAACCGTAGTGGGTGAGAGTCCCGTAGGTGAAGGAAGGGTCTAGGCGTTGGTGTTCTCCCGAGTAGCGCGGAGCCCGTGAAAGTCCGTGTGAATCTGGCAGGACCACCTGCTAAGCCAAAATACGTCCTGATGACCGATAGTGCACTAGTACCGTGAGGGAAAGGTGAAAAGTGCCCCGGTGAGGGGTCGTGAAATAGTACCTGAAACCGTGTGCTGTCAAGCCGTCAGAGCTGGTCCTTGTGGCTGGTGATGGCGTGCCTTTTGAAGAATGAGCCTGCGAGTCATGGTGTGTGGCGAGGTTAACCCGGGTGGGGTAGCCGTAGGGAAACCGAGTCTGAATAGGGCGTTTGAGTCGCATGCTGTGGACCCGAAGCGGAGTGATCTACCCATGTCCAGGGTGAAGCGGGGGTAAGACCTCGTGGAGGCCCGAACCCACCAGGGTTGAAAACCTGGGGGATGAGGTGTGGGTAGGGGTGAAAGGCCAATCAAACTCCGTGATAGCTGGTTCTCCCCGAAATGCATTTAGGTGCAGCGTCGCGTGTTTCTTGCTGGAGGTAGAGCTACTGTTTGGCTGATGGGCCCTACAAGGTTACTGACGTCAGACAAACTCCGAATGCCGGTTAAGTGAAGCGTGGCAGTGAGACTGCGGGGGATAAGCTTCGTAGTCGAGAGGGAAACAGCCCAGATCATCAGCTAAGGCCCCTAAGCGTGTGCTAAGTGGGAAAGGTTGTGGAGTTGCTGAGACAACCAGGAGGTTGGCTTAGAAGCAGCCATCCTTTAAAGAGTGCGTAATAGCTCACTGGTCAAGTGGTTCTGCGCCGATAATGTAGCGGGGCTTAAGCACACCGCCGAAGCTGTGGATGCCAACCTTGTGTTGGTGTGGTAGGGGAGCGTCGTGCATCCGGTGAAGCTGCCGAGTGATCGTGTGGTGGAGGGTGTGCGAGTGAGAATGCAGGCATGAGTAGCGAAAGCAACGTGAGAAACGTTGCCGCCGATTGACTAAGGGTTCCTGGGGCAGGTTAATCCGCCCAGGGTGAGTCTGGACCTAAGGCGAGGCCGACAGGCGTAGTCGATGGATAACGGGTTGATATTCCCGTACCCGTGCACGAGCGCCCAGTATCGAATCAGGTGATGCTAACCACGCT
>NZ_JBIWMK010000020.1:1266-2815 GCF_044766605.1 Nocardiopsis sp. NPDC101807
GTCCGGTCTGGGATCCGAGCTTGTAGTAGGTAAGTGATGGGGTGACGCAGGAGGGTAGCTCTACCCGGCGGTGGTTGTCCGGGGGTAAGCGTGTAGGCTGGGGGGTTGGCAAATCCGCCCCCTGTTGAGGCTGAGACGTGATGCCGAGCCGTTTTTGGTGAAGTGAGTGATCCCATGCTGTCGAGAAAAGCCTCTAGCGAGTTCGTGTGTGGCCAGTACCCTAAACCGACGCAGGTGGTCAGGTAGAGAATACCGAGGCGTTCGGGTGAACCATGGTTAAGGAACTCGGCAAATTGTCCCCGTAACTTCGGGAGAAGGGGAGCCCTGTCTGGTGATGGCCTTTGCGGTCTGAGCTGGGTGGGGTCGCAGATAGCGGGGGGAAGCGACTGTTTATTAAAAACACAGGTCCGTGCGAAGTCGTAAGACGCTGTATACGGACTGACGCCTGCCCGGTGCTGGAACGTTAAGAGGACCGGTTAGTGGGAGTTCGCTCCTGCGAAGCTGGGAATCTAAGCGCCAGTAAACGGCGGTGGTAACTATAACCATCCTAAGGTAGCGAAATTCCTTGTCGGGTAAGTTCCGACCTGCACGAATGGCGTAACGACTTCCCCACTGTCTCAACCATGGGCCCGGTGAAATTGCACTACGAGTAAAGATGCTCGTTTCGCGCAGCAGGACGGAAAGACCCCGGGACCTTCACTATAGCTTGACATTGGTGTTTGGGATGGTTTGTGTAGGATAGGTGGGAGCCGGTGAAGCTGTCACGCTAGTGGCGGTGGAGGCGTTGGTGAAATACCACTCTGACTGTTTCGGGCATCTAACCTTGGACCGTGATCCGGTTCGGGGACAGTGTCTGGTGGGTAGTTTAACTGGGGCGGTTGCCTCCCAAAGAGTAACGGAGGCGCCCAAAGGTTCCCTCAGCCTGGTTGGTAATCAGGTGTTGAGTGTAAGTGCACAAGGGAGCTTGACTGTGAGACGGACGTGTCGAGCAGGAGCGAAAGCTGGGACTAGTGATCCGGCACCGGCGTGTGGAAGCGGTGTCGCTCAACGGCTAAAAGGTACCCCGGGGATAACAGGCTGATCTTCCCCAAGAGTCCATATCGACGGGATGGTTTGGCACCTCGATGTCGGCTCGTCGCATCCTGGGGCTGGAGTTGGTCCCAAGGGTTGGGCTGTTCGCCCATTAAAGCGGCACGCGAGCTGGGTTTAGAACGTCGTGAGACAGTTCGGTCCCTATCCGCTGTGCGCGTTGGAGACTTGAGAAGGGCTGTCCCTAGTACGAGAGGACCGGGACGGACGAACCTCTGGTGTGCCAGTTGTCCTGCCAAGGGCATGGCTGGTTGGCTACGTTCGGGAGGGATAACCGCTGAAAGCATCTAAGCGGGAAGCTTGCTTCGAGATGAGGTCTCCTGCCTCCTTTGAGAGGGTAAGGCTCCCTGTAGACGACGGGGTTGATAGGCCGGGTGTGGAAGCCCTGTGAGGGGTGGAGCTGACCGGTACTAATAGGCCGAGGGCTTGTCCGCTGCAGATAATTGGATGTTCGCGCACA